>CAVTOO010000004.1:0-460995 GCA_963736355.1 uncultured Alphaproteobacteria bacterium
ACGGATGCGCCTCTTCCAGGCGATGCCTGAAGGCTCAAGTCTTTGGAGGGATTTCAGGTGCAGGCGGATGAAGTAAGAGAGCGTCTGAAAGGGAATGCTCATTTCTCGCAACAGAGACATCAGGCGAAGCTACTTAATGGCCAAGCGGCGTATCTTCATCCAATTGAGGAGATGGCCGAACGTGCGGGCATAGATCGGAAGGTTTATCGATTTCTGCACGTGCTGTTTTCAAGCCATGTCCACGGTCTGCCGATGTCATATTATCGAATGGCAGATCAAGATCGAGGTCGAGGTGTGCCATTCCTGTCGAAGAACATTACACGGCTATCTGTTTGTCATGCGCTTCGATGTTGCTTGCTGGTAGTCGTGAAGAGATAGAACGCCTTTTTGAGGGTATTGCTTGAACCGTTCTTTGCAGGCGTTGAAATGCACACGTTCGCTTTAAATCAGGATGCGCGATTATGATTTGGGATATTTGGTGGCAGGTGTGGACTTACAAGGTATCACTTGTGCCGGTCCTTTTAACTTATCTGCTTTTAGACTCACAGGCGATCATTCGCAGAATAACAAAGCAATACTATGTACCGATCTACTTTATAATTTTTCCGGACGGTCATACCGATAAAATGTACGCCGAGTACTTTAGCGAGGATGATTTCTACGGCGTCGGTCAGGAGATGTCGGGGGGAGGAGAAGGCCGCGCTTCGCCAGAAGATTTGGATTTATGCGATCGTATCGATGCTGTCCGCGACTGTTCTTGCTCCATATTTATGCGGCATCGTTTCGGCCTTTTATCTTTCGCCCCAGCAGTTCAAAGAGTTTGTCTGGTTTCTTCTGATTGTAAAGATATCCCTGATCGGGTTTGCACTCTTTCGGCTGCGTACCGAAAGTCGGGCAGTCTTGCATGGAGGCGCTTATTATTACGTCGTCGCGATCTACATTGCTTATGTCTATTTTGTGTGGCGGGGCTTAGAGAAGTCGTTTGCTTGGGCATATCGAGAGTTAACGACTAGCGGCGTGTGGGGATTGGTTACGGCGGCCGGTGACTTATTCCACGAGGAGTTCTTTCTCAACATTCTTGCCGTGTCTCTGTTTACCTACGTGGTGCAGCAGCGCTTCACTTTGCCGACGAACATCTCTCCGCCGGAGTGGGCCAGTGACGACACTGCAGTTGGCTAATTTTCTAGGTCGTTTGCGAGGCACCGGTCCGATAAACACCGTCGCGATTGCTATGCTTCTTACCGAGTGTAAATTTAGACCGCTTCATTTTCGTTTGGCGGAAGCATTCGTTGCGATTCTTTGTTTGTGCGTCTTAAGGCGAGAGCCGACGCTTACATTGGGAAAATGCCAAGTATCGTTTTGCTACTGGCGAAAGCGGTTTGGCGAAAACAGCCTTGGGTTGTTCAGTGCCACGTTTCGGGCAATCGATTGCTATCACATCGCGTGCGATTATCTTGCCGACCGGCAGGTAAGCGACACGCGCGATACGTTGATCAAATACAATGGCAAGCCAAGTAATCTATACGTGCAGATATTCGATCAAAATCTAGACTGTTCGCGGTGTAGCTCTGCGCGCACGTATCAATCTTGATTGAGAGAAGGGCGCCCGCCGTGCCGCTACCGGCCGCGCGGCCCAAGGATGGGGGAGATCGGCGCGAACTGTGCGCTGTCGTTTCAATGAGGTCCGCCAATTTCCGCAATCGCTTTCGCCCAACCCTCACCGTCCGCCCGACACATTCACAATCGTCCCTGTAATGAACGACGCTGCAGGCGACGTGAGAAACAGCACGGTGTTCGCCACTTCCGACGGCTGGCCGAAACGCTTCATCGGAATCCACGCGATCCGCTCGGGCCGCTTCGCCGGGTCGTTGGCGTCGGTGTGAATGGGGCCGGGCGCGACCGCGTTGACGCGGATGCCGTCGTCGGCGACTTCCTTGCTCAGCGCGGTCGTCAGCACATTGAGCCCGTTCTTTGTCGAGCCATACCAGACGCCGTGATTCGGATTGCCGATTTCGGCGGACCGCGAGCTGATGAAGACGATGCTGCCGCCATGGCCGCCGCGCGCGGTCGACATGCGCCGGATCGCCTCCGCCGCGCAGAAATGCGCGCCGAGCAAATTGAGATCGACCGCCTTGCGCAGCGTCTCGGTCGAGGCCTCGGCGAGCGCGGAGTTCGGTCCGCCATATCCTCCCGCATTGTAGACAAGAGCGTCGAGCCGGTCGAAATGGCCATCGAACTCCTTGAACATCCGGCGGATGTCGTCTTCCTTTGTCATGTCGGCCTGAATGATCGCGGCCTTGCGCCCTTGCGCGCGCACATGATCGGCGACGCTTTCCGCGGCCGCGCGGTCGTTGACGTAGTTGATGGCGACGTCATAGCCGTTCTCGGCGGCCTGACGGGCGATGGCGGCGCCGATGCTGCGGCTGCCGGCCGCGACGAGCATGACTGGTGTGGACATTCGGAATGTCTCCTGGAACGCGTGACGCTCAGCGCGCGCCGCTGACCATGATGCTGGCGGACGAGACGAACGACGCCTCGTTCGAGGCGAGGAACAGCACGGTCGCCGCGACCTCCTCGGGCTTGCCGTAGCGGCCCATTGGAATGTCTTTGATGCGCTCCGGCGCGCTTTGCTCGTTGTTCATGTCGGTCGAGATCGGTCCCGGCGACACGAGGTTGACGCGAATGCCCTCGGCCGCGACCTCCTTGCCGAGCCCGTAATTCAGCGCGTCGAGGCCGCCCTTGGAGGTGGCGTAGATGATCGCCCGGCCCGGCGCGCCGTAATAGCCGGCGCGCGAACCGACCAGAACGATGTTGCCGCCTTGTCCGCCGAGCCGCGTCGACATGCGCCGGATCGCCTCGCGGCAGGCCAGATGCGCGCCGAGAAAATTGACGTCCATCACCCGGCGCAGATCCGCCCAGTCCGCATCGACCAGTCGCGAGGGCTTGTTCTGGATGCCTGCATTGTAGACCATGCAGCTGATCGGCCCGAGCCCGGCATCGACTTCCGCGAACAGGCGCAGGATATCGGCTTCCTTGCTCGACATCCGCCTCGATGACGAGCGCGCGCCGGCCGGCGGCCCGGACATCCTTCGCGACGTCTTCGGCTGCCTCTCGCTTGCTGGTGTAGCTCAGCGCCACGTCGAAGCCGCGCTGCGCGGCGAGGCGGGCGATCGCGGCGCCGATGCCGCGGCTGCCGCCGACGACAAGCATGATGGGAGCCGTCATGGTGGTGTCTCCTGAAATGAAAATGTCGCCCGGACACGCAGGCGACCCCGCATGCGCGGAACCGAGTATATCGTCATGCGCTGTGTGAGGAGCAGGGAGATCGCAGCCGATCCGGCGCTTATCCCGTTGGGGATGTCGCCCACGGGCAGGCGTTTCTTACTTCCGGATGCTGCCGTCCGGCGACACCTTGCCCGATGCTGCGGAGAACAGGCAGAGCGGCACGATAACCTGCTGAACTGTGTGCGCGCGGCCCACGATGGCTTTCTGCATCTCCGGCGGCAATTTGGACAGCATATCGGTATGCGCCATCATGTCCTTGAGCGTTTCGGACGGGCCGATCAGCGCGAACGAGGCTTCACGGTCTTCCGGCAGCGCGGTTGTTTCGATGATCTGTCTGCGAACGCAGGCGCAGTGAAGGCTGATCGTCTTCGCGTCCGATAAGATGGATTGAGGGCAGTTCTTCTCGAACGCCTTTTCCATCGTCTGCGCGTGCGCGAGCGGTGTCGCGCAAGAAGCACGAACAGGGCGGAAATCCATTTCATCGATGCCTCCGTGGGTCGTTGGCGACACGGGCTGATGCGCAACGCTAACACGGTGGTGTTCGAGCCGACAACGTCGCGTCCGATCCGCTCGCCAGGTCAATGGGCGCCACCGCGGCTTGTTCGCCGCGCCGGCTTCTGTGGTATGGCTCACGCCATGTCTGCTGAATTGAAGTCCGTTGAATTGAAGCCGCTCACTGCCGCCGATATCGCTTTCGTCGCGCGTTGCCTGTCGCTGCCGCACGCGCGCGAGGGATGGGAACTGCCGTCCAGCGCGGCCGAGATCGCCGAGCTGCTGACCTCCGAACATGATCGCGCCTTCATCGTCCACGCCGACGGCCGCCCGGTGGGGTTCGCGCATGCCTATAATTGCTATGCGCAGCCCGATCCGATCCGCAGCGACAAAGAGCCGCCGCAGACCTGGGGTTTCGGCATCGTCATCGGCGATGTCGCGATGCTGCGGCGAGGCATCGCCACCGCCGTCGTGGCCGAACTCGCGGTCCTTCTGCCGAAGCTCTGCAATTGCGCGCGCTTCATCGTCGAATTGCGCTCCGACAACGATGCCGGCATCGCGCTCCTGGCGAAGTCGGATTTTCAGACCGTGGCGTGGATCGACGACGATCCTGCGCGAGCGAGCCAGATCATGGTGCGCAACCTTGTGGGCGATGCGGCCTGACCGCCGTCTGTGGACGTTGAACTTTCCACAGACCGGATATGAGTTGTCAGCGCATCAGCCCGCTGATGGCCGCCCGTCAAAAATGACTCATATCAATTCCCGGATGAAATTTCGCCGCTAGGAACCCCGTATCAGGTTGGCTGGAGATGCGCGTGACTGGGAATGGACAAGACAAAAGCGCGGCGGGCGGCGAAGGCGATGTGCTCGATGCGCTGGTGCTGGGCGGCGGCTTCGGCGGCATGCACATGCTGCATCAGTTGCGCGAGATGGGGCTGAAAGTGCTGGCGCTGGAGGCCGGTACCAGTGTCGGCGGCGCCTGGTACTGGAACCGCTATCCCGGCGCGCGCTGCGACGTCGAAAGTCTGGTTTACTGCTACTCGTTCTCGCCGGTCATCGACGCCGAATGGCGCTGGACGGAACGCTACGCCGCGCAGCCCGAAATTCTCCGCTACATGAATTTCGTCTGCGACAGGCTCGATCTGCGCAAGGACATCCGCTTCACGTCGCGTCTCGTCAAAGCCAGCTTCGACGACGCCACGGGTCTGTGGACCTTTGTCACCGAGAAGGGCGATGTCTATCGCGCGCGCCACTTCGTCTCGTCGGCCGGGCCGATCTCCGCGCCGATCTGGCCCGACATTCCAGGTCGCGACACCTTCAAGGGCGAGATCTACCACACCGCGCTGTGGCCACAGCAACAGCCGCCGGATTTCACCGGCAAGCGGGTCGGCGTCATCGGCACGGGCTCGTCCGGCACGCAATTGATTCCGCTCGTCGCCGAGCAGGCGAAGCATCTCACCGTCTTCGTGCGCACGCCGAGCTTCTATGCCAACGCCAACAACCGTCCGCTGACCGAGGCCGATTTCGAGTGGTGGAAGGCGAACAGGGATAAGGTCCGCGGCCGGATGCGCACCGCCGAGATCATCGGCTCGGGCGATGTGTTCATGGGCGACGACATGCTCGCGACGCGCCAGAAGCTCGGCAGCGACTATACGAAAGAGCAACGGCGCGAGATTCTGGAAAGTCGCTGGCAGTTCGGCGGCGCCACCATGCCGCGCGCCTTCGCCGATATCCTGACCGACCGCGACTCTGAATGACGAAGTCGGCGCATTCCTGCGCGACAAGATCGCCGGCATCATCAAGGATCCGGCGACGGCGGAGATCATGACGCCGCGCAATATCTATTTCGGCACCAAGCGCATCTGCGTCGGCACCAATTTCTACGAGACCTTCAACCGGCCGAATGTCAGCGCCGTCGGCGTCAAGCAGACGCCGATCGAGCGCTTCACAGAGAAAGGCCTGATCGTCGGCGGCAAGGAATACGAGCTGGACGTCGTCATCTGCGCCTCCGGCTTCGATGCGCTCACCGGCGCGCTGACGGTCATCGATATCAGGGGCGTCGATGGTCAATCGATCAAGGAGACATGGGCGCACGGCTCCGACACTTATCTCGGCATCGGCGTCGCCGGCTTTCCCAACCTGCACATGATCGGCGGGCCCGGCAGCCCTTCGGTGCTGGTCAACGTCATCATGGCCAACGAATATCAGGTCGGATGGATTTCAAAGCTGATCGGGCACATGCGCGACAAGGGGTTGACGCGCGTCGATGTCGATCCCGCCGCGCAGGCGGACTGGGTGCACACCGTCAACAACGTCATCACCGGCACCGTCTTCACCAGTGCCGACAGCTGGTATGTCGGCACGAACGTGCCGGGCAAGCCCAAGGGCATCCTCGCCTATGCCGGCGGCATCGTGAACTACAAGGATGCCTGCAACGCGGTCGCCGACAAGGGCTATGAGGGGTTCGTTTTTTCCTAGCGGACCGCGCGCTGCTTCGGCGCGGCTGCGTCAGACTCCGTCGCCGTGCAGGCAAAGCAGATCTGCTCGACATGACGGAAATCCGTGCCGCAGCAGCCGCCCAGCACGGTGAACTGCGGCAGGTGACGTTCGCAGCGTGCGGTATTGCTGGCCGAGCAGCGCCGGATCGCCGTCGTCGAGGTCGGTGGCGCTGTCCAGTTCGGCGTGGCTGCGCATCGAGGCGTTGGCGCGCAGGCCGCGCAGTCTTTTCGTCCAGGCGTCGCCCTTGGCGAGAACATCCTCGAAATGGGTTGGGTGCGCGCAGTTCAGCATGTAATAGGCCGGCGCGTTGTCGGTCGCCGCGTCGGTTTCGCGGATGGCGTCGGCCAGCGCCTGTCCGCTCGGCAGCCGCCCGTCGGTTTCCACCGTGAACGAGATCACCGACGGCATGCCGGCCGTCTTCGCGGCTTGCGCAACGCCGATGGCTTCCGCGACATAGTTGATCGTAAAGGCGCTGACGAAATCGGCATCGGTGTTGCGAAACACCTCGATCTGTTCGCCGTGATAGTCGGCCGCCTCGCGCGCGGACATCATCGCGTCTGGGCGATAGCCGTCGCCGCGCGGGCCGATATTGCCCGAAATCACCATCGGCGATTGCTTCGTCTCGTATTCGTCGCGCATCGACGCCATCAGCGCGATGCTGCGGCGGTTGATGTCGGCGAGCGCCTTCTTGTCGTAGCCGAGCTTCAGAGCCCAGTCGCGATTGGCGCGCCAGGTCGGGGCTTCGAACACAAAGCCGAGCCCCTTGTCGCGGGCGAGTTGCGCGAAGCGCGCGTAGTAGTCGCGCACCTGTGTCATGCCCTTGGGGTTCTTCATCAGGTCGAACGACGCGAAATGCGGCAGGTCGATGCCGTGATGGAAAATAAGGCAGGTTTCCATGCCGGCATCGGTCAGGAACAGCTTGTCCGTCAGTTGCGGCAGCTGCGTGCGGTATTTCGCCATGACTTTCTCCTTCAACAAGACATGCCCTTCCACACGCCTTTCGCGGCAAATGGGTTTGCGGGCGCGTGCCAATGCGCGCGCAGGCTTTGGGACGCCGTGTCGCGGCAAACGGTTCAACGAGGTGAAGGGTCGGACGGCGGCTTTGCCGGCCTAGGTCATTGGCCGACCGTGTCCGGCACGATGGGCGCCCTGCAACTCCGCGCCGCAGACCACAGCGAAGCCACCACGATGAGCGCGCTGATGGCGAGCAGGCTTGCGCTCAGCGGTGAACTGACGAAGGCCGAGAAGTCGCCGCCGCCGAATGTCAGCGTGCGGCGGAATTGCACTTCCATCGGCGGTCCGAGAATGAAACCGAGAATGAGGGGCGCGAGCGGCAGGTCCAGAAGCCGCAGCCCATAGCCGAGCAGGCCGAACGCGATTACCTCGCCGACATCGAAGGCGCTGGTGTTGATCGTGTAGGCGCCGATGGCGATGAAAAAGAGAACCGCCGGGTAGAGGATGTGCTGCGGCACCATCAGGATGCGGACCCACACGCCGACCAGCGGAATGTTCAGGATCAGCAGGAAGATGTTGCCGATCCAGAAGCTCATCACCAGCCCCCAGAACATTTCGGGCTTGTCGTTGACGAAGCTCGGGCCCGGCGCCATGCCGTGCACCAGCAGCACGCCGAGCAGCAGCGCCAGCGCCGGCGTGCCGGGAATGCCGAGCGTCAGCGTCGGAATGAAAGCGGCCTGGTCGGCGGCATTGTTGGCGCTCTCGGGGCCCGTCACGCCTTCGAGCGCACCCTTGCCGAAGCGCGAGGGGTCCTTGGCGATCTTCTTCTCGGCCGCATAGGACACGAACGCCGCGATCAGTCCGCCGGTGCCGGGAATCGAGCCCGTCGTCGCGCCGATCAGCCCGCCGCGGATCGACGGCATGAGTGTCCGGCGAAGGTCGTCGCGCGTCGGGATGAGTGCGCGCAGCGTCACGGATTTGCGATCCACCGTGCCGCTTTGCTGGTCGTGCATCGTCGCGATCACTTCGGTGACGCCGAACAATCCGATGGCGAGCCCGGTGAGGCTCAGGCCGTCCCAGATGTCGAGAATGCCGAACGTATAGCGCTGCACGTTGGATTCGAGATCGGTGCCGACAAGCCCGAGCGCGATGCCGAAGGCGACCATCGCGTAGCCGTTCATCGGCTTGTCGCTCGCGGCACTCGACGAGATCACGAGGCCTAGCAGCATCAGCGCAAAGAACTGCGACGGCCCGAATTTCAGCGCCACCTGCGCGATCAGCGGCGAGAACAGCATCATCAGGATGATACCGATGGAGCCGCCGATGAAACTCGCCACCGCCGTCATCGACAGCGCGATGCCGGCGCGGCCCTGCCGCGCCATCGGATAGCCGTCGATGCAGGCCAGCGCGCTTTTGGCTTCGCCCGGAATGTTCAAGCAGGATCGAGGCGATCGAGCCGCCATAGGACGTGCCGTAATAGATGCCGGCGAGCATGATCAGCCCGGTCGTCGGCTCCAGATGAAAGGTGAGCGGAAACAAAAGCGCCATGGCGATGAAGGTGCCAAGCCCCGGCAGCGCGCCGAGCAGCGTGCCGACGGTGACGCCGATGGCGCAGTAGAACAGATTGATCGGGGTGATCGCGCGCAGGAGACCGAGTTCGGCATTGCCGGCGATGGCGGAGAGATAATTGATCACATCCATCAGAAGGGCCAGTTCCAGAAATCGAGCGGCAGATTGAGTCCGAGCACGAAGATCAGGTAAGTCGTGACGAGGAATCCGGCCGAGAGCCACACCACCATCAGCGGCGTGATCTTGCGATTGCCGAACGCCGCGATCGCCGTCATCGCCAGCGTCGCCGGAATGAGGCCGAAGCGTCCGACCAGGGCTGCGAACGCCGCAATCGAGACGCTGACGGCGAGCGCGCCGCGCCAGTCGAATTTCTCCCAGCGGTCGGACGGGTCGCCTCCGGTGGCGCCGGTCCCGATCGCGATCAGCGCCGGCACGGCAAAGCTTAAGCCGAACAGCGCCACCACCGATCCGATGATGAGCGGAAACATGCCCGCGCCCATGTTCGAGAGCCGGCCAACCGGCAACTGCATGTACGCGTAGCCGGCGTAGAGCACGCCGAACACGAACAGCGCCGCGCCCTTCACGATCTGTTTCTGCAAGGCAGGAGTCATAGCAGCGTCATGTGTGTGATGGCTGGCGCGTGAGAAGAAAAAGGGTGGCCGTCGCCGGCCACCCTCGTGTTCAGACTCTTATTTCTTGTTGGCGTAGTAGGCCTTCCACGTCGCCACCTGGTCGGCGACATCCTTCGCCGTGCCCTCGGGCCCTAGGTTCTTCACCGGGTTGTAGAGCTTGGCGTGATACTCGATCACCTCCGGCGAATTGATCGCCTTGTCGAGCGCAGCGACCAGCGCTGCTTTCGCGTCGGCCGGGAAGCCCTTCGGCGCGATGAACACGCGATAGTTGGAGAACGGGATCTTGCCGCCCTGTTCGACGATGGTCTTGACGTCCGGCGCATAGGGGCCGCGCGTGTCGGACAACACCGTGATCAGCTTGACGCGGCCGTCTTTCACGAAGTTGGCGAAGATGCCGCCGTCGATGGTGAGGTCGGCATGCCCGCCCATGATCTGCGGCAGGGCTTCGTTGGCGCTCGCGGTGTTGGCCGAGACGAAGTTGATGCCGAAATTCGCCGCCATCTGTTCCATGGCGTGCTGGAGCGGACGTCCGGTTGAGAGGAAGCGCAGCTGCTTGGTCTTGGAATATTCGCCCATGCTCTTCAGATCGTTGAAGGGCGCATCCTTGCTGGCGACAAGCCCGAACGGAATCGAACCTGTGGTTGCGAGATATTCGAAATCGTCGGCGGTGTAGGGCGAGTTGGCGCCGGGGAAGAACGGCTCCAGCGAGACCAGCGACGTTGCCGAGAAGCCGATGGTGTAGCCGTCGGGCTTGGCGCGCATGATTTCCTGCATGCCGAGCGCGGACGCGGCACCCACCTTGTTCTCGACGACAAAGCTCCAGCCGGTCTGCTTTTCCATCTGGTTGATGACGGTGCGCGTGATGATGTCGCTGGTGCCGCCGGCGCCGTAGGGCACCACGACGCGGATCGCGCGCGTCGGCTTCCACTGCGCTTGCACTTCATGAACGGCGATACCCGTCGCAGCCGTGGCGAGCGCTGCCGTGAAGACAGCGCGGACGAGAAAATTGGCGTCGTGTTGTCATGTCGGTTTCTCCCTGGCGTTTCCCGTGGGCGTTGTGATTGCGTCGGCGTATGAAACGTCCGCGCGGGCCCTTGGGTGTCATGCTAGCGGCGCGGCGAGGGCGCGCAAGCGCAAACCCGAAAGTTTTTCGAAATCTGCGGCGCGGCGCAACAATGCATGCGAGGCGACAATCGCGGGCCGCCGGGGTTTGCTCACCGCATTGCGCCGACACGAAAATGCGAAGCCGTGCAAATGGATAAAGGCGTCGCGCCTTTTTCTCGTCGCAGGCTCTGCTATTGTCGCGCTGCAACGGCATGCGGGGCGGGGCTTCGCGGGCCTGTTTTTCTTTGATCTCTAAGAGGTGCCTTATGAATCTCGATCTCGCAGGACAGCGCGTTCTCATCACCGGCGGCTCCAAGGGCATCGGCCGCGCGGTCGCGCAGGTGCTGGCCGAGGAGGGCTGCGATCTTGTGCTGTGCGCGCGCGACAAGGCCGCGCTCGACGACACCGCGAACGCCATCCGCTCAAAGCATCAGGTCAATGTCGCCGTCGTCGCCGCCGATCTCTCCAGTGACGCCGCTGTGCGCAGCGTGGCGGCGCAGGCAGGCCAGCTCGATATTCTCGTCAACAATGCCGGTGCGATTCCCGCCGGCGATCTGATGACGGTCGATGACGCGACATGGCGCAGGGCGTGGGATCTGAAAGTGTTCGGCTTCATCTCGCTGTGCCGCGCCGTCTATCCGCAGATGGCCGCGCGGGGCAAGGGCGTCATCGTCAATGTCATCGGCAGCGCCGGCGAGCGGTTTCCGCACGGCTACATCGCAGGAGCCGCGGGCAATGCCAGCCTGATGGCGTTCTCGCGCGCGCTCGGCTCGGCCAGCGCCAGCGATGGCATACGCGTCGTCGGCCTCAACCCCGGTCCGGTCGCCACCACGCGGCTTGAGACGCAAAGCCGCGTCCATGCGGCGAAACAATTCGGCGATCCCGAACTCTGGCGCGAATTGTTCGCCGAGATGCCGTTCGGCCGGCCGGCCGAGCCGCGCGAGATCGCCGATGTCGTGGCGTTCCTCGCAAGCCCGCGCGCGTCCTACATCAGCGGCACCATCATCACCGTGGACGGCGGCGGCAAGCAGCCGGGCAAACCGGCGGCCAAATAAAGTCGGTACCGACGGCGGTGATGGGTTGCGGTCACGGTCTCGCCGCATCGCCGCCGGATTGGTTGAGATCGGGCCTCAATCGTGTTCGTCGAATTGTCGTTTGACAGGCCAACGGCGGTTTGTTTTGTGGTCTCGTTCTTGACAGAGAACTCGCGGACGGCAGGCATGTGGATCAACGCAATGCGGAAATGGTGGCTGGGGCTTGTGCCCCTGGCTCTCATTCTTGCTTTGGCGGCCTTCCGGCATACCCGCACCATCGAAGCCGGTCTGACGACCCGCGCCAACGCCGCGTTGTCCGGCGTTCTCCTCAACGATGTGAAGATCACGGCCCACGGGCGTGACCTTGAACTGGCGGCAAGTGCGTTCACCGAGCAGGGCCGTCGCGGCGCGCTCGCCATTGCCGAGGGTGTGGCCGGCGTCCGCCGCGTCAACGATGAAACGCGCCTCTTGCCCCAGGTCGGCCCCTACACATGGTCGGCGCGGCGCGACGTCAACCAGATCGTGCTCGAAGGCCATGTGCCGTTGCCGGAGGTACGCGACGGCCTGGCTGAAACCGCGCGGCGCGCCGGCGGCAATCTGCCGCTCGTCGACCGCACGATTTACAGCCGCGGTGCGCCGTCGAATTTCGAAGCG
Organism: uncultured Alphaproteobacteria bacterium; assembly: GCA_963736355.1. Classification (GTDB taxonomy): domain Bacteria; phylum Pseudomonadota; class Alphaproteobacteria; order Rhizobiales; family Xanthobacteraceae; genus CAVTOO01. The sequence goes on from CAVTOO010000004.1 coordinate 12,224, forward strand.
GCGGCACGCCTCCTCGCCGCCGAGCTGACGCGCCTGTCCGGCGGCGAGATCGCGATGTCGGATGGTGCGGTGAAAGTCAGCGGCATGGCGCGCGAACCGGGTGGACGCGAGGCCATTCTGCTGGCGCTGCGCAATCTGCCCCAGGGTTTCACGGTGACGACCGACATCAAGGCGCCGCCCTATGTCTTCCAGGCCAACAAGGATCCGGTCTCGGGCACGGTCACCTTGAGCGGCAACGCGCCCGACAATGGCCGCCGCCAGATCGTGTCCGCGGCCGCGCGCAAATTCTTCAGCGAGGTCATCATCGACAATCTTCGCGTCAGTCTCGGTGCGCCGGTGGGATTTACCAATGCCGCCGTCACGGCGCTCGGCGACCTGTCGCGGCTGTCGACCGGCTCTCTCGTCATCTCCGACCGCACGGTGAAGCTGTCGGGCGATGCGTTCTACGAGGCCGCGGCCGTGCAAATCCGCTCGACGCTGCAGAGCCGCCTGCCGCAGGGCTGGCAGGCCCAGCTGGAAATCTCGGTGCGGCCGCTGGCGGCGCCGGTGGATTCGGCGGTGTGCCAGCGGCTGTTCTCGGAGATTCTGGCCAAGGGCTATATCCGCTTCGAGTCGGCGCATGCGGTCATCGATGCCGATTCTCATGCCTTGCTGGACCAGCTCGCGGCCGTGGCGCTGCGCTGCCCGACGACACAGGTCGAAGTCGGCGGTCATACCAATTCAGACGGCGACGAGCAGGCCAACATGGCGTTGTCACAACGCCGTGCTCAAACCGTCGTCGATTATCTTGTCGCCGCCGGCCTGTCGGCCGATCGCCTCGTCGCGGTCGGTTTTGGCGAAACCCGCCCGATTGCGGCCAACGACACCATCGACGGCAAGACGCGTAACCGCCGCATCGAATTCACGGTGAAATGAATGATGTATCTGGCGCAGTTTCATCCGGGATCGGTGGCGGCGGCGGCGCTGCTCGGCCTGGCGGTCGGCTGGATTGCGCCCGCGCATCGCGGCGCCGGCTTGCCGCGGCAGGGCTTGCTCTATGCCGTGGCGCTCATCGCGATTGCCGTCGCTTTGGTGGCGGGCCGCGTCGTTCCGGGGCGTCAGGGTTACTGGCTCGATCTTGGTGTTCTGCTGCTGGCTGCCTATCTTATAGCCTGTGCCGTCGGCACGGGCCTTCGGGGTCTTTTGATCGCGCATCAGAGCCGGCGCAGCCCGCCGCAGCAGGGGACGTAAACCACGCGCGGCCTTCGGACGCGGATCGGCCATGGAATGGTCGCGGCGGCCGTGGGCTTCTGCTATAGGCAAGCCAAGGCCGGTTCGCGCCAGCATGACGCACGATAGCGTTTTCAAGCGAGGTGGTTACCGGCTCGCGTAAAGAAAACGCGCCAAAACAAAAAGCAGGAGCCCGGCTTTGATTCCATCAAAGCCGGAAAGGCTCCGAAAAAGGCTTCAGAGGGTTGGCACCGGCGCAGGAGAGTGCGCCGCGCCGTAGTGGAGTTGCAATGCCGGAGGCACTTGGCAGGCTGGTTGCGTTCCTGCGCGAGAAGCAGATCTTGCACAGGCTTGGCGTCGTCATCAGCCTGTCGATCATTGCTTTCGCGTTCTACATCCTCTTTCACATCGTCAAAAAAATCGACCCCGACAAGCTTTTGCTTGCGCTGGCCAAGACCGACCCGAAATCGGTGGCGCTGGCGGCTTTGGCGGTTGCGGCGGGATATTTCACGCTGACCTTTTACGATCTGTTCGCGCTGCGCACGATCGGCCGCAATGACGTGCCCTATCGGATCGCCGCACTGGCGGGCTTCACCAGCTATGCGGTTGGCCACAATGTCGGGGCGAGTGTCTTCACAGGTGGCGCGGTTCGCTACCGCGTCTATTCGGCGTGGAATCTCGATGCCATCGAGGTGGCGAAGATCTGCTTCATCGCCGGGCTGACCTTCTGGCTTGGCAATGCCACGGTCCTTGGACTCGGCATCCTCATTCATCCCGAAGCCATTCACCAATTGCCGATCTGGCTGAGCCGCGCCTTTGCTCTGATGGTCCTCGTTGTCCTGTGCGCTTATGTCGTGTGGGTCTGGATCAAGCCGCGCCAGGTTGGCGGCGGCCAGTGGACGGTGACGCTACCCGGCGGGCCGTTGACCTTGCTGCAGATCGTGATTGGCATCGTTGATCTCGGATTCTGCGCGTTGGCCATGTACGTGCTGGTGCCGGCTTCGCCGCATGTTGACTTCATCACGGTTGCGGTGATTTTCGTCGCCGCGACGCTGCTCGGTTTCGCCAGCCATTCGCCGGGAGGCCTTGGCGTCTTCGATACTGCGATGCTGGTGGGCTTGTGGCATTTCGACCAGACCGAGCTTCTCGCCGGGCTGCTGCTGTTCCGCATACTCTATTACATTACGCCGTTTGCGATTTCGCTCGCCATTCTTGCCATTCGCGAGACGTCCATCGGCGTTCGCCGCCGCCGCCGGCTGGCGCGGGAAGCGGCGATGGTGGCGCATGGCTCGCCGTCCGACGACAAAGCCCCATCGGCTGGCCTGTAACCGGACCCTGTCATGACGATGATCGGAGAACCGGGCGACAGCATGAACGAGCGCAATCGGCGTTCGACCGGCTTCGCGGTTGTCTTCGTCGTTCTCCTGTTCGCCGGTCTTGCTGCCAGCGGCGTCATGGCGCCGACAACGGCGGTGATCGTTGGCCTGTTGGCGGTAATCGCTTTGCTGCTGCCGTGGTGGTGGCGTGCAGGCGCCTCTGCCAAGCAGCGCTCGCCCGACGCGCCGCGCGTTGCGCAGGACGATATTCTGCAAGGCGTGATCGCCAGTCTGCCGGATCCGACCATCCTGCTCGATGGCGACGGCCGGGTTTTGCATTTCAATGCGCTGGCGCGGGAGCTTGCGCCGGCTTTGCGCGCCGGCGAGCCTGCTCTGTTCGCCTTGCGCGCGCCGGAAATCGTCACGGCGCTGCGGCAGGTCGTGGCCGACGGCACCATGCAGAGCCTCGAATATGTCCAGCGCGTCTCGCCCGAACGCTGGATGGAATTGATCGTGATGCCGCTGGTCGTGCGGCGCCGCGATACTGGCGGCGCGCATTACTCGCTTCTGACGTTTCGCGACCAGACGCCGCTGCGCAGTGTCGAGAAGATGCGCGCCGATTTCGTCGCCAACGCCAGCCACGAATTGCGCACGCCGCTGGCCGCGCTGTCCGGCTTCATCGACACGCTTCTTGGCCCTGCGCGCAACGACGAAGCCGCGCGTGAACGATTCCTCGGCATCATGCAGGCGCAGGCCAATCGCATGGCGCGCCTGATCGACGATTTGCTGTCGTTATCGCGGATCGAGCTTGCGGCGCATTCGCGGCCGCAGACACTCATCGATGTCGTTCCGATCGTGCGTCAGGTCGCGGACGGGCTGGAGCCCTTGGCGCGCGAGCGTCATGTGGCTGTCATCATCGAGGCGCCGCAGGAGCCGGCGCTTGTTCCCGGCGATCGCGACGATCTGCTGCGCCTGTTCGAGAACCTGATCGAGAACGCCCTGAAATACGGTGCGACCGGCGAGAAAATTGTCGTGTCCTTCGCCGACGCGGCGGCGCCCGACGGCACCCCGGAACTGCGCGTGGCCGTGCGCGATTTCGGTCCGGGCATCGCGCCCCAGCATCTGCCGCGCCTGACCGAGCGCTTCTATCGCGTCGATGCCGGCGAAAGCCGCGCCCAGGGCGGAACAGGCCTCGGCCTGGCACTGGTGAAGCACATCCTGAACCGCCATCGTGGCCGGATGCTCATCGAAAGCGTGCTGGGCGAGGGCGCAACCTTCACGGCTTGCCTGCCGAAATCCATTTGATTCACAGCGCGGTTCCAGATTGCTGAATATTTTCAGCATCTTGCAGTGTCATGTGGTTGTCATCCAATCATCATAAAAGCTTTGTCGTTGGCTCCTACTGACGGGCCGTGCCTGAGAAGCAAGTCGCGGCAAGCCCGATCAGTCAGCCCAACTTAACGGGGCATCGATGACGCAGATCGGCCTTGCTCCGAAACAACCGGCGGTCTGCCAGAGACGTTCGCAAGAGATTCTGCGCCGACCGCCATCGAGCCGTCATCAACAGGAGAGACCCTTGAAAACCAGCATCATTTTCCGCTCATGCCTCATCGCCGCCGTTGGCGCGACGATCGCTGGCGCGGCCGAAGCGCGCGACCAGATCCGCGTTGTCGGTTCCTCCACTGTCTATCCCTTCACCACCACCGTCGCCGAGCAGTTCGGCAAGTCGGGCGGCACCAAGACCCCGGTCGTCGAGTCGACCGGCACCGGCGGCGGCATGAAGCTGTTCTGCGCCGGCGTCGGCGAAGGCCATCCCGATGCGACCAACGCCTCGCGCGCCATGAAGAAGAGCGAGTTCGACGATTGCCAGAAGAACGGCGTCAAGGACATCGTCGAGATCAAGATCGGCTTCGACGGCCTGACGCTCGCCCAGTCCAAGCAGGGCCCGGACATGAAGCTGACGCTGGGCCAGCTCTTCCTCGCGCTCGCCAAGGAAGTGCCGGGCGCCGACGGCAAGCTCGTCGCCAACCCGAACAAGAACTGGTCGGACATCGACAAGTCGCTGCCGAACACCAAGATCGAGGTGCTCGGCCCGCCGCCGACCTCCGGCACGCGCGACTCGCTGCACGAGCTGTTCATGGAAAAGGGCGCCGAGCAGCTCCCGGCCCTGGCTGCGCTCAAGAAGGCCGATGCCAAGGCTGTTCGAAAAGGCCTGGAAGACGCTGCGTGAAGACGGCGACTATGTCGAAGCCGGCGAAAACGACAACGTCATCGTCCAGAAGCTCGAAGCCAACAAGAACGCCTTCGGCGTGTTCGGCTACTCCTTCCTCGAGGAAAACGCCGCCAAGCTGAAGGGCGTTCCGTTCAACGGCGCTCGTGCCGACGTTCGAGACGATCGCATCGGGCAAGTACGAAGGCGCGCGTCCGCTGTTCGTCTACATCAAGAAGCAGCACGTCGGCGTCGTGCCGGGCCTCGACAAGTTCGCGGCCGAGTACGTGTCGACCAAGGCGCTTGGCGAAGACGGCTATCTCGCCAAGAAGGGTCTCGTCACGCTGCCGAAGGCCGAGCTCGAAGCCGTTCGCAAGGCGGTCACGGGTTTCGTGCCGATGCAGCAGCCCAGCTCCTGATCGTTCATCGATAAGACCTGAGGCGGCCCTTCGGGGCCGCCTCGGCGCCTGAGTTCAAGTTGTTGTGGGGGTTCCCTTGTCGCTGGTTTTATTCGTGAGCCTTCTGGTTCTGGCGACCGCCGGATTTCTGGTCGGACGATCGCGTGCAGCGGCCGCCAACCGAACCGAGCGGCTCCATTCCCGGCCTCCGTATCACGGCGCGTTTGTTCTTCTGTGCGTTCTGATCCCGATGCTGCTTATTCTCGTCGTGGGAATTCCGGTCGCGAACCACCTCGTCGAGGTGCAGGCGCTGACCGCGCTCGATCCCACGTTGCTCGATGACAGCCTGCGGCGCGGTGCGGCGTTGCGCGAGATTTTGTCGGCCGTCGCCGGGCAGTATTCGGGCGAGGTGAGCCCAGCGCTGAAGCGCGCCGCCGATACCTACACCTCGTGGCGTTCGTTCTCGGATTATTTGATCCTTGCCGGCTCGATCATTTTCGGTCTTCTCGGCTTTGGCCTCGCGCTTCGGCAGTTCTCGGTCGCGCTGCGCGCGCGCAACCTCGTCGAGCGCGTCGTCAAGATCGCGCTGCTCGCCTGCGCCAGCGTCGCCGTGCTCACCACCATCGGCATCGTGTTCTCGGTGCTGTTCGAGACACTGCATTTCTTCCAAAAAGTGTCCCCGATCGAGTTTCTGTTCGGGCTGCACTGGAGCCCGCAGACCGCGATGCGCGCCGATCAGGGCGGCTCATCGGGCGCCTTCGGCATTGTGCCGCTGGTCGTCGGCACGCTTCTCATCACCACCATCGCGATGCTGGTCGCGGCTCCGATCGGGCTGTATGCCGCGATCTTTCTTGCCGAATACGCCTCGCCGCGCGTCCGCGCCTGGGCCAAGCCGCTGCTCGAAATCCTCGCCGGTATCCCGACCGTGGTGCTCGGCTTCTTCGCGGCATTGTCGCTTGCGCCGTTCATCCGGGAAACCGGCGAGTCACTGGGGCTCAATGTTGCTTCGGAGAGCGCGCTCGCCGCAGGTCTTGTCATGGGCATGATGATCATTCCGTTTGTGTCGTCATTGTCCGATGACGTCATCAATGCCGTGCCGCAGTCGCTGCGTGATGGCTCTTACGCGATGGGCGCGACCAAGTCTGAAACCATCAAGAAGGTTATTCTGCCGGCGGCGTTCGGCGGCATTGTCTCGGCCATGATGCTGGCGGTCAGCCGTGCGGTCGGTGAAACCATGATCGTGGTCATGGCGGCCGGTCTCGCAGGCAACCTGTCGTTTAATCCGCTCGACGCGGTGACGACCTTCACCGTGCAGATCAAGACCATTCTGGTCGGCGATCAGGAGTTCGACTCGGCCAAGACGCTCTCGGCCTTCGCGCTCGGCTTCGTGCTGTTCTTCTTTACTCTGATCCTCAACGTCATCGCCACGCAAACCGTCAAACGCTATCGGGAACAATATGACTGATCTGGTTCTTTCGGGAGCGCATGGCACCGACGCCGCAGCCGCGACCAAGGCGCGGATCAAGGCGCGCTATCGCGCTGAGACCCGCTTCAAGCTCTACGGAATTTTGTCGATCCTGATCACGGCGACGTTTCTGGTCGTTGTGCTCGGCGACATTGTCATGCGCGGTCTGCCGGCCTTTGTTCAGCACCGTCTGATGATGGATGTCGTCGTCGACCGTGCAGAGATCGACCCGCAGAACACCGGCGATATCGCGACCATTCGTGCGGGCGATTTCCAGGCGCTCGCCGTGAGGGCGCTGCGGGCGCAATTCCCCGACGCGACCGATCGGCCCGTGCGCCGCCGTCTCGACGGACTGTTGTCGTCGGGTGCGGCCGATGCGCTGCGCAATCAGGTCGTCGCCAATCCCGCCCTGGTCGGCCAGACGGTGCGCGTGCCGCTCTTGCTGTCGGCCGACGTCGACCTCTACTTCAAGGGTCTCGGCACCACGATCGAAAAACGTCCCGGCAGCGGCGCGCTGTCGCTCAGCGGCACGAGCGGCGAGGTCTCCATCACCGCAGCAGCCGATAATTTTCGCAGCGTGCGGTTCGGCCCCCGGATTGGCAGTTATCTCGTCGCGCTCAATGGCGGCGTCGTGAAGATCAGCGAACTTGATGCCACCGGTGCGAAGGGCGAGGTCTTGATCGCCCCGACGTCAGCCGATGCCGCGGCCGGTAACTGGCAGGTTTTGACGTATGCGACGGCGGAAGCTGATCGCCGCGTCACCGATCGCGATATCTCCTGGCTTGAGGCGCTGCGCGCGCGCGGCTTCATTGATCGCGCCTTCAACTGGTCCTTCTTTACCTCCGGCGACAGTCGCGAGCCAGAACTGGCCGGCATTCGCGGCGCGCTGTTCGGATCGTTCCTGACACTGCTCGTGACGCTCGGCCTGTGCCTGCCGCTCGGCGTCGGAGCCGCGGTCTATCTTGAGGAGTTCGCGCCGAAGAACCGGCTCACCGAACTGATCGAGGTCAACATCAACAATCTCGCGGCTGTGCCCTCCATCGTGTTCGGTCTGCTCGGGCTTGCGGTGTTTCTGAATTTCTTCGACCTGCCGCGTTCTGCGCCGATCGTCGGCGGCCTCGTGCTGGCCCTGCTTGTTATGCCGACCATCATCATCGCCTCGCGCGCGGCGTTGAAAGCCGTGCCGCCCTCGATCAAGGAGGCCGCACTCGGTGTCGGCGCCTCGCACCAGCAGGCGGTGTTTCACCATGTGCTGCCGCCGGCCATCCCCGGCATCATGACCGGAACCATCATCGGCATGGCGCATGCGCTCGGTGAAACCGCGCCACTGCTGATGATCGGCATGGTCGCCTTCATCGTCGAAATTCCCCAGAGTCTCACTCAGGCGGCGACCGTGCTGCCGGTGCAGATTTATCTGTGGTCGGACCTGCCGGAAATCGCCTTCCAGGCGAAAACGGCGGCGGCGATCATGGTGCTTCTGGCCTTTCTGTTTGTCATGAACGGCGCGGCGATTGTGCTGCGGCGCCGCTTCGAGCGTCGCTGGTAAAGTGGAGAACGGGTCGATGAATATGGAAGCAGGAACTGCCGCCCGCATCGAGGTGCGCGAAGCCGTGCCCTCGCAGGCGGCGTCTGGCCCGCCCAAGATTGTCGCACGCGACGTCAACGTGCATTACGGCGAGAAGCGCGCGCTCAACAACGTGACGATCGACATTCCGGCGCGTTCGGTGACGGCCTTCATCGGCCCCTCCGGTTGCGGCAAGTCGACCTTCCTGCGCTGCATCAACCGCATGAACGACACGATTCCGTCGGCCCGCGTCTCGGGGCGGATCGAGATCGACAACCAGGACATCTATGATCCGTCGCTCGACGTGGTGCAGTTGCGCGCGCGTGTCGGCATGGTGTTCCAGAAGCCGAACCCGTTCCCGAAGTCGATCTATGAAAACGTCGCCTATGGCCCGCGCATTCATGGTCTTGCAACGTCGAAGTCCGAGCTCGACCACATTGTCGAGACGAGCCTGAAGCGCGCGAGCCTGTGGCAGGAGGTCAGCGATCGTCTGCACGAAGGCGGCACCGGTCTGTCCGGCGGCCAGCAGCAGCGTTTGTGCATCGCGCGCGCCATCGCGGTCAGCCCCGAGATCATCCTGATGGATGAGCCGTGCTCGGCGCTCGATCCGATCGCGACCGCCAAGATCGAAGAGTTGATGGACGAACTGGCGACCAATTTTACGATCGTTATCGTCACGCACTCGATGCAGCAGGCCGCTCGCGTGTCGCGGATGACGGCCTTCTTCCATCTCGGTACGCTGGTCGAATGCGGCACGACCGACCGGATCTTCACCAATCCTTCCGACAAGCGGACGCAGGATTACATCACGGGTCGCTTCGGCTAACCCCGCAACTGAATTTTCTGGAGGGCTCAATGCCGACTTCCGAACACACCGCCAAGGCCTTCGACCAGGACCTTCAGGAGATCACCCGCCTCGTCGCCGAGATGGGCGGGCTGGCGGAACGCCAGATCGCCGATTCCGTCGATGCGCTGGTGCGCCGCGATGTCGCCTCCGGCCGCCGCGTCATCGATCGCGATGCCGAGCTGGACCGTCTGCAGCGCGAGGTCGAGGAGCTGTCCGTTCTCACCATCGCAAGGCGTCAGCCGATGGCGGTCGATCTGCGCATGATCGTCGGCGCGCTGCGCATCGCCGGCGATCTCGAGCGCATCGGCGACCTTGCCAAGAATATCGGCAAACGCGTCTCGGCAGTGGACAGCGATTTCAATCCGCTCCAGCTCATTCGCGGCCTGCAGCATATGTCGGGCCTCGTCCAGACGCAGCTCAAGACCGTTCTCGATGCCTACGCGGCGCAGGATTTGCCGGCGGCGATGCGGGTGTGGAAGAGCGACGAGGAAGTGGATGCCATCTGCACCTCTCTGTTCCGCGAGCTTTTGACGTATATGATGGAGGATCCGCGCAACATCGGCTTCTGCATCCATCTGATGTTCTGCGCCAAGAATATCGAGCGCATGGGCGATCACGCGACCAATGTCGCCGAGACCGTTTTCTATATGATCGAGGGGCAGCCGCTGGCCGAACAGCGCCCGAAGGGCGACACCACGAGCTTCTCGGCCATGGTCGCCGGCTCCTGAGCATGATCCCGAAAAGTGGGAACCGGTTTTCGGATAAGATCATGCTCAAAGTGATAGAGATCAGAGAGAATAGCTGATGGGCGCACGCATTCTGGTGGTCGAGGACGAAGAGGCGCTGGCAACTCTGCTGCGCTACAATCTCGATGCCGAAGGCTACGAGGTCGAGACGGTGGCGCGCGGCGACGACGCCGAATTGCGGCTGAAGGAGCGCGCGCCCGATCTCGTCATCCTCGACTGGATGCTGCCCGGCGTCTCCGGCATCGAATTGTGCCGCAGGCTGCGGGCGCGTCCCGAAACCCGGCAATTGCCGATTGTCATGCTCACCGCACGCGGTGAGGAGAGCGAGCGGATCCGCGGGCTCGCCACCGGCGCCGACGATTACATCGTGAAGCCCTTTTCCGTGCCGGAATTGCTGGCGCGGGTGCGCGGCCTGTTGCGCCGCTCCAGTCCCGAGCGGCTCGCCAATACCCTGAATTTCGGCGATATCGAGATCGACCGCGACAAGCGCCGCGTCGTGCGTGGCGGCAAGCCGGTCGAACTCGGGCCGACCGAATACCGCCTGCTCGAATTCTTCATGGAGCATCCCGGCCGCGTGTTCTCGCGCGAGCAGTTGCTCAATGGCGTGTGGGGCCGCGACATCTATATCGACGAACGCACGGTCGATGTTCACATCGGCCGCCTGCGCAAATTGTTGAATACCGGCCGCGGCGAAGACCCGATCCGCACCGTGCGCGGCGCCGGCTATGCGCTCGACGACCGTTTCGGCCGTGCCGAGGCGACGGCTGACGTCGTCCGATGCCCTCCAAAAGAAAATGGCCGGATCGCTCCCGGCCATTTTTCGTATCAGATGGAAGCGTGTCGCGTCTTACTTCATGCTGCGGCGGCGGTCGCGGCGGCGATCGGACGCCGGCTGATAGGCGACGCGCGAGTGATGCGTGCAATAGGGCAGGCCGTTGAGCGACTGTCCGCCGCAGAAGAAGAATTCCGGGCTGCCCGGATCGCCGACCGGCCAGTGGCAGGTGTCTTCGGTGAGTTCCAGCAGCGAGCGGCGCTGCGTCATCGGCACGATGTTGTCATAGGCGATCGGGTCGGGCTCGACCTCGATCTGGAACGCCTGCGCCAGCGCGGTGTTGCCGCGCACGGCCGGACGCGTAATCCGCATCATGTGCGAGGGGGCGCGGGCCTTGCGCGGGCGGGGCGCGGCCGACGAGGGGCTCTTGGCGCGGCCGGACAATCCCAGGCGGTGAACCTTGCCGATGACCGCGTTGCGCGTGATGTTGCCGAGTTCGCCGGCGATCTGGCTGGCGGAAAGGCCCGCTTCCCAGAGCTTTTTGAGCTGTTCGACGCGTTCGTCGGTCCATGTCGCGAGGGTCGTCATTCTAGCCAGTCCTTCCATGCCGCGGCGGCCGGTAATGCGGCGCCGACTGTGGCGGTGGGCGAGCGCAGAATCCCTCTCCGTTCGCCGGCCATGGCTTAAAATGGCCGACGGTTACGCCTGGTCACGGAACGAAAAGGGTCAGGTTCGCCGCACAAGATGTCGTATCTGACAGGCAGGAAGCTACAGTATGGCGTGACTCGCGCGCAAGAGTCCCGCCAGTCGCGTCCACACCTTACGGCTGTGGACGGCCAAAATTCGGCTGAGGTGAGTCATTGTTGCAACGCCTTGCGATTGACAGGCGAGGGGCCGCCAATAAATAATGACCGCCATGTGCCGCCCGGAAAGGCGGCACATTTTGTTTCGGGGGCCCGGCATCCGCACAAGGCGGATCTCCCGATCCCGAACGCAAAGGCCGGAGTTCCGGCCGCAACATCGCCACGACGCTGAATATGGCTGCGCCGCCGTCGTATTTTTTGTCAGGAAAACCAAAGCAATAGCCATGACCCAGCCCGCGTCCCATCTGCTTCCTGTTTTCGCCCGCATCGATCTGGCGTTCGAGCGCGGAGAGGGCGTGTGGCTCCATGCCACCAATGGCGACCGCTATCTCGATTTCACCTCGGGCATCGCCGTCAACGCGCTCGGCCACGGTCACCCGCATCTCGCCAAGGCGATCGGCGATCAGGCGGCGAAGCTGATGCACGTCTCCAATCTGTTCCGCATTCCCGAGGGCGAGAACGCTCGCCGCGCGGCTGTGCGAGGTGTCGTTCGCCGATTATGTCTTCTTCGCCAATTCCGGCGCCGAAGCGATGGAAGGCGTCATCAAGCTGGCGCGCAAATATCAGGCCGCCAAGGGCAAGCCCGAGCGCTATCGCATCATCACGTTTGAAGGCGCGTTCCACGGCCGCACGCTGGCGACGCTCGCCGCCGGCGGCAACGAGAAATATCTCGAAGGCTTCGGCCCGCGCGTCGAGGGCTTCGATCAGGTCCCGCTCGGCGATCTCGAAGCCGTCAAGCGCGTCATGACACAAGGACACCGCCGCGATCCTGATCGAGCCCTTGCAGGGCGAGGGCGGCGTGCGCATGGCGCCGCAGTCCTTCTTCAAGGCGCTGCGCGATTTGTGCGACGAGCACGACATGCTGCTGCTGTTCGACGAGGTGCAGACCGGCATGGGCCGCACCGGCGAGATGTTCGGCTATCAGAAAACGGGCGTCGTCCCCGATGTGATGTCGCTCGCCAAGGCGATGGGCGGCGGCTTCCCGATGGGCGCGTTCCTGGCCACGCAGAAGGCCGCCTCCGGCATGGTGCCCGGCTCGCACGGCTCGACCTTCGGCGGCAATCTGCTCGCCATGGCGGCAGGCAATGCGCTTGCTCGATGTCATGCTGGCGCCAGGCTTCATGGATAACGTCAAGCGCATGTCGCTGCTGTTCAAACAGAAACTCGCCTCGGTCTGCGACCGCTATCCCGACGTCATCTCCGAGGTGCGCGGCGAGGGGTTGCTTGTCGGCGTCAAGGCGATGGTGCCGGCGGGCGATCTCGTCACGGCGTTCCGCAACGAGAAGCTGCTCACCGTCGGCGCCGGCGAGAATGTCGTGCGCCTGCTGCCGCCTTTGATCATCAACGAGGCCGAGATCGCCGAAGGCGTCGCGCGCATCGAGCGCGCCTGCGCCGCCCTGTCGACGCGCGGGGAGAAGCGGAGCGTCTCATGAGCAAGCTGCCGCGTCATTTCCTCGATCTCGACGAAGTTCCGGTGTCCGAACTGCGCGCCATGCTCAAGGCCGCGCAGACGATGAAGGCCGCGCGCAAGGCCGGCGGCACGGTGGAAAAGCCGCTCGCCGGCAAGACGCTGGCGATGATCTTCGAGAAGCCGTCCACCCGCACGCGCGTGTCGTTCGATGTCGGCATGCGCCAGCTCGGGGGCGAAGCCATCATGCTGACGGGCCAGGAAATGCAGCTCGGCCGCGGCGAGACCATCGCCGATACCGCGCGCGTGCTGTCGCGTTATGTCGACGCCATCATGATCCGCATTCTCAGCCACGATGCGCTCACCGAACTGGCGAAGAACGCCACCGTCCCGGTCATCAACGGCCTGACGCGGCGCTCGCATCCCTGTCAGGTCATGGCCGACGTCATGACCTATGAGGAGCATCGCGGCTCGATCAAGGGGCGTACGGTCGCCTGGACCGGCGACAGCAACAACGTGCTGGCGTCGTGGATGCACGCCGCCCAGCGTTTCGAGTTCAAGCTCAATGTCGCAACCCCCACCGAACTCGCGCCGGAAAAATGGCTGCGCGACTGGGTCAAGGGCAGTGGTGCTGAGATCGTGATCGGCAACGATGCGCGCGAGGCGGTGGCGAAGGCCGATTGCGTCGTCACCGACACCTGGGTGTCGATGGGCGATCGCGAGGGCGAGAAGCGCCACAATCTCCTGCGTCCCTATCAGGTCAATGGCGAGCTGATGTCGCTCGCCCACAAGGACGCCATCTTCATGCACTGCCTGCCGGCGCATCGCGGCGAGGAAGTCACCGACGAGGTGATCGACGGTCCGCAGTCGGTCGTGTTCGACGAGGCCGAGAACCGCCTTCATGCCCAGAAGGGCATCCTCGCCTGGTGCTTTGATACGGTCGGTCAATGAGCGCAGACGAAGTGCCTATCCGCACGCCGTCGGCGGTGCCGGTGGACGATGCTGTCCTTCCCTTCGAGGTTGCTCCGCTCGACCTGCGCGGCCGGCTGATCAAGCTTGGCCCCATGCTCGACGAGCTATTGAGCAAGCATGATTATCCGCCGCCGGTGTCGCGGCTGCTGGGTGAAGCCATCGTGCTCACCGTGTTGTTGGGCTCGTCGCTGAAATTCGAAGGCCGCTTCAGCCTGCAGACGCAGAGCGACGGCGCGGTGTCGATGCTGGTGGTTGATTTTCGCTCGCCGGACCGGCTGCGCGCCTACGCAAGGTTCGATGCCGAGCGCGTCAGCGACGGCCAGAGCCCCGCCGAGCTGCTCGGGCGCGGCCATCTCGCCTTCACCGTCGATCAGGGCGCGCATATGCAGCGCTATCAGGGCCTCGTCGCGCTCGAGGGCGAGGGGCTTGAAGCGGCTGCGCATGAATATTTCCTGCGCTCGGAGCAGATCCCGACGCGGGTGCGCCTTGCGGTCGGCGAGGAATTCATCGGCGGCGAACAGCGCGCGCATCGCTGGCGCGCCGGCGGCATGCTGCTGCAATTCCTGCCCAAGGCGCCCGAGCGCGCGCGCCTGGCCGATCTCGATCCCGGCGATGCGCCCGAAGGCGCAACGGTCGGCCAGGACGTCGAAGAGGACGACGCCTGGCGCGAGGGCCAGTCGCTGATCGGCACGGTGGAAGATGTCGAACTGATCGATCCGGCGCTGTCGGGCGAGCGGCTGATCTTCCGCCTGTTCCACGAACACGGCGTGCGCGTCTTCGCGCCGCAGCCGGTCAAGGCGCAATGCTCGTGCTCGCGCGATGCGGTGTCGTCGATGCTGGCGAGCTTCACCAAGGAAGACCGTCTCGACATGGTGAAGGACGACAAGATCGTCGTCACCTGCGAGTTCTGCTCCTCGGTCTACGAATTCGACCCGAAGGACGTCGACGCGGTGTGACCCGTTATTCCGGGCGCGCGTAGCGCGAGCCCGGAATCCATATGCCGCGGCAGTTCGTGTCTGCCCAGCATCAGTTCCGCAGGTCATGGATCGGGGTCGGCCTTCGGGTCCGGAATGACAGTCCGGCCCTTGATTTCCCCCGCCGCCTACCTACGTTTCCCTCCATGTTGACCTTTGCAGCCACTCTTCTGTTCGGCACTGGACGCTTCCTCGCAGGAAGTTAACCCGGGCGGCTGCGCGCGCGCCCTCCGGGGCCGATCTGCGCGTATTCAACATCACCCACACCACCTGAAGTTTAGCGCCCTCGTTCGCCCACACCTGTCGCCGCGTCGCGACACGTGTGGCCGGTCGATTGTCGCGCCGGGCTGCACGGCAAACACTTTGGAGAGTCCGCAAGCCTGCGGCTCGTCAGGGAAGGAGAACGACCATGCATTATTTCAACACCGAGCTGCCGCCGATCGCGCTGGTCGCCGACGATCTCGCGCGGCTTGAAATTCTCGCCTCTGCCGCGACGCGGCAGGGAACGCCTGTGGCGGACTTTCTCGCGCAGGAGATTTCGCGCGCGCAGATCGTTGCCGGGCCGCAGATCCTGCCGGGCCTCGTGCGCATGGGATCGCATGTCGAATATCGCGACGACGCCACCGGCGACGTGCGGACAGCGACGCTCGTCTATCCGGATGCGGCCGACATCGCACAGGGCAAGGTCTCGGTGCTGACACCGCTTGGTGCTGCGCTGATCGGCCTGTCCGTCAGCCAGTCGATCGAGTTCGAAACGCCGTCCGGCGGTCGCCGCTCGATCACGGTGCTGAATGTGAGAGATGCCGAAGTCTGACGAGCAGCGCGGGTGAGGGGCTCTTCACCCCTCCCCCTTGTGGGGAGGGGTCGGGGGTGGGGGTCATTGCCGCGCTTGACGCGGCAATCCATCTTCTCAGTCTCGTCAGAGAAAGTTGGATGCCCGGGTCAAGCCCGGGCATGACAGCGGAGGCGCAGCACGGCGAAAGTCGTGATGCTGCGGAGTATCGATTCCGGGCCCATCGCTTCGCGATGTCCCGGAATGACCCGCCTCATTCAGCGGCTTCTTGCTACCGCTCAGAGCCCGCCAAACCGATACGACAACCCGACGCGCGCGACATGGAAATGCGAGCGGACGTCGTTGGTGAACAGAAATACGGTTGCAGGGATCGTCTGGCTGTCGAAACTGAACTTCCCGAAATCAAGATAGAGATATTCCGCGCGGATCGACCAGTTCGAAGCGAGCGCATATTCAAGGCCACCGCCGACCGTCCAGCCGATGCGCGTCTGATCCTCGGTGCCCTGTCCCAGCGTAAAGCCCACGGTGTTGGACAGACGGCTCGTCGTTGTCATGCCGCCGATGGCAAGTCCGCCCGTGGCGTAGATCAGCACTTTATCCATCGCGAAGCCGGCGCGGCCTCGCAGTGTCGAGTACCAGTGAAGTTCGTTCGAGAGCTGATCGGTATGCGCTCCGAAAGTCTGCCCGCCGGGCGCCGTCAGCAGGCCATAGGTGGTGCTGATCGTGCTCTCCAGGTTCGACCAGTTGAGGTCGGCTTCCACGCCCAGGACAATATTGCCCCATTGACGATCGCAGCCCAGCTGGCCGCCAATCGTCAGGCCGGAATTGTCGAACTCATATCGCTGCGTAAAGAAATCGACCGCTTGCTGGCCGATCGAACGTTTGAAACGCTCCGGCCGGGCGCAAAGCGAGGTTGGTGCTGTCCTTGATCCAGCCGGCGTTGGCGCCGATGAAGCAGCCGCTCCAGTTGTGCGGGCCTGCGAGCGGTCGTGCCTTCACCGGCAGATCGGCAGCCGAAGCGGCCGCCAGGCCGAGGCCGGACGCCAGAACTCCGGCAAAAAAAGACGCCTTTGCCGTTCTCTTCACAGTCGTCCACATCGCGCGCCCCTTTGCTCCGAACCAATCCCCAGGGTCCGCATACCATAGAATCAACGAATAAGGTGGCGTTGGACGTTAAAATGGCGGATTATTTGCCATAGTGTCGTTTTTACAACGGAATCACGGCCCGATCCGAGGCCCCGGAAGGCTGGGGGTTGGGCTGTCAGCAAATGGTTGAATGACGTGGTGGAAAGGTCGGAGGAATCTTATGTTGCGCCGGTGGACGTAACCGGAGGCACCATGGATCGGCTTGATGAGATTGATCGCAAATTGCTGATCTGTCTTCAGGACAACGATCGCCTCGCCTTGGCTGAATTGAGCAAGACAATCGGCGCACCCGCGACCACGCTGAATGACCGCATCAAGCGCCTCGTCGCCCGTGGCGTGATCGCCGGCTTCCACGCCAGACTGTCGCCGGAAGTGCTCGGTCTCGATCTTCTCGCCTTCATCTTCGTGGCCTGGAGCGATCCCAAAGTCGAGCCGGCTTTTCTGAAGAAGATCGCGGCGTCGGCCGCCGTGCTTGAGTGTCATCACGTCACCGGCGCATGGAACTACCTGCTCAAGGTGCGTGTCAGGACGACCCGGGATCTGGAGACGTTTCTCGCCCAGACGATCAAGGGCGTCGCTGGCGTCGAGCGCACCGAGACGGTCATCGCGTTGTCGTCGGCCAAGGAAACCTGGAGCGTCGATGTGACGGGCTAGGTCGTGTCCGGGACTCGCAGCCGCACCGTCGTCATTCCGGGGCGCGGCGAAGCGAGCGAGCCCGGAATCCAACCGCAGCTCCGTCATTGCCGGGCATAGCCGTTCGAAGAACGGCGTCACTTCGCTCGCCAACGACCCGGCAATCCACTTTTAAGCACAGTGTCATCGTCCGCGAAGGCGGACGATCCAGTAGTCAATGGCGGTGTTTACTGGATGCCCGCTTTCGCGGGCATGACAGCGAGGGTCGCGCGTCATACTCCGTCGTCATTGCCGCGCTTGACCCGGCAATCCATCTTCATGCTTTCGCGAAGAAAGATGGATGCCCGGGTCAAGCCCGGGCATGACGAGAGTTGTTGGCAAGTTCCTCGTCAGTTCTCGGGCTTAGGCGGGGAGCCGTCGTCATTCCGGGGCGCGCGAAGCGCGAACCCGAAATCCATAACCCCAGTCTGTGCTGAATGCCTCGGCGAGAGTCGTGATGCTGCGGAGTATGGATTCCGGGCCCATCGCTGCGCGATGTCCCGGAATGACTGCGCCTCAATTCAACGTCTTCTTCATTCCCGGTGAGTCCAGCGAGAACGCCGGGATCGCGATGTCGAATGCGCCATCGTCTTCCACCACGCCATAGCTGCCGCTCATGAAGCCCGACGGCGTCGGCAGCGGCACGCCGCTGGTGTACTCGTAGGTCGAGCCGGGCGCGATCACCGGCTGCTCGCCGACCACGCCTTCGCCGCGCACTTCCTGACGGCGCCCCTGCGCGTCGGTGATGACCCAGTGCCGCGTCTTGAGCTGGACGGCGCGTGCACCGTTATTGGCGATGGAAATCGTGTACGCCCAGAAAAAATGCCCGTTCTCCGGCGACGAGCGTTCCGGCAGGAACTTCGGCGTCACGGTCACTTCGATGTCGCGGGTATTGGCACGGTACATGGTTTTGCACGATCGATGGGCGCTGGCGCCGCCAGCAGGAATTCGAACTCATTTTAGCCGACATTCGGCGTGGCACCAAAGCACGTTTTCCAGGCGCCGCGCGTGAAACCGAGCCGCTTCCCGCCGGCCGGCTTTGCCGGAACAAATGCCCGTGTGGTCGTGGCGCGCTGTGCGGGTTTCGGATATCCAGAACGAGCATGATCCCGAAAAGTGGATACCGGTTTTCGGACAGATCATGCTCAAAGAGGTACTCGCATGATCCCGAAAAGTGGATACCGGTTTTCGGATCAGATCATGCTCAAACGCACATACTGAGAAAATTCAGCCTCGATGAGTCAGACCCTCCTGATCGAACCGTCGCCGTCCCTGCAGGTGAAGTCGCCCGTCGTGGTGGCGGCCGAGCGCGATTTACGGCTCGATCTGTTTCGCGGCCTGGCGCTGTGGCTGATCTTCATCGACCATCTTCCGGCCAACATTCTGCACTGGTTTACGATCCGCAATTACGGCTTCAGCGACGCCACCGAGATCTTCATTTTCATCTCGGGCTATACCGCCGCCTTCGTCTATGGCCGCGCCATGCGCGATCGCGGATTTGTCGTGGCGTCGGCCCGCATCCTCAAGCGCGTGTGGCAGATCTACGTCGCCCACGTCTTCCTGTTCACGATCTACCTCGCCGAGGTGTCGTATATCGCCAACTCGTTCGAGAACCCGCTCTACGCCGAGGAAATGAACATCGTCGAATTTCTCAAGCAGCCCGATGTCACCATCGTGCAGGCGCTGCTGTCTGAAGTTCCGGCCGGTGAACATGGACGTGCTGCCGCTCTATATCGTGCTGCTGGCCGGGTTCCCGCCGATCGTGTGGCTGTTGCTGCGCAAGGCCGATCTCGCGCTCGGCGCGTCGTTCCTGCTGTGGATCGCGACGTGGTACTTCGATCTGAACATCGCCGCCTATCCGAGCGGGGTCGTGGTACTTCAATCCCTTCGCCTGGCAATTGCTGTTTGTGTTCGGTGCGTGGTGCGCGCTCGGCGGCGCGGTGCGTCTGCGGCGGGTTCTGCAATCGCCGGTGACGCTTGCACTGGCGATCGCGGTTCTTATCTTTTCGGTGTCCATCACCATGACCTGGTATGTGCCGCGGTTCCCCGCATGGGTGCCGGTGTGGCTCGAATCCTGGATGTATCCGATCGACAAGACCAACCTCGATATTCTGCGACTCATCCACTTTTTGGCGCTGGCGGTGGTCGCGGTCCGATTCGTGCCGCAGAGCTGGCCGGGCCTGAAATCGCCATGGTTACGGCCGGCCATTCTGTGCGGACAGCATTCTCTGGAAATCTTCTGTTTGGGCGTGTTCTTGGCCTTTGCCGGGCATTTCATCACTGCTGAATTCCCGGGCGGCACGCTTCTGGTGGTTGCAATTGGGGCGGCTGGCGTCGCGATAATGGCTGGCGCCGCTTTAATGTTCTCGTGGTATAAGGGGGTTGCGGAAAAGAGCGGGACGCGCATGCGAGCCGCCGACGCAGACCTCGCGGGAGGGGAATAATGAAGACCCGGTACAGGATCGCTATCCTGTGTTGTGTCGCAGCGGTGACGCTTGCGGCAACGGGTAAGGATTCGTTCGCGCAAACCCCACCTACGATACCGACACCTGCACAAACCCCTGCGCCGCAGGGCATTCCCGAACCGCCGGTTTTGACGCCTGCGATCTGCGAGCTGCCGTCTTATCTGACGTCGAGCGAAAGCGTGCTGACGGCGGTTCCCGCCGCGCTGCGCGAAAAGAAGGCGCTCGATATTCTCGTGCTGGGCACCGGATCGTCGGCGCTGAGCGGTGCCGAGGCGGTCGGTCAGGCTTATCCGCAGCGCCTCGAACATGCGCTCCGGAAGCGGTTATCGGGCGTTAATATTACTGTTTCGTCGGAAATCATGCCGCGCCGCACTGCGGAAGACGTCGTCGTCGCGCTGACGAAGCTGGTCAAGGATCGGAAGCCGACTTTGGTCGTGTGGCAAACCGGCACCGTTGATGCGATGCGTAATGTCCATGCCGACGATTTCCGCAACGCGCTGGAGCAGGGGCTCGATATCCTGCAGACGGCCAATGTCGATGCGATCCTGATGAACCCGCAATACTCGCCACGTACGGACACGATGATCTCCGCGGCCCCGTATATCGATATGATGCGCATCGTCGCCCAGCAGCACAGCGTGCCGCTGTTCGATCGCTACGCCGCGATGCATCATTGGAGCGAGAGCGGTGAATTCGATCTGTTCGGCACGACACGCGATTCCAAACTGGCACGCCGCGTCCACGATTGCGTCGGCCGTGCGCTCGCTCTGCTCGTCATCGACGCGGCAAGGTTCAGCGCTTCCGAGTTGAAGGTGGCTCACTGATGCAGCTGCTCACTCGGAAATTCCGCGCCACGGCAGGCGCCGCGCTCCTTCTTGCTGCCTCGTGCACAGTTGCCTCGTTCACATCCGTGTCGGCGCAAAGCGCGCCCGACATTCTTGCGAGCGGTCAGCACTGCGACACGCCGAAGAACATCGTGCGTCTCGATACGGCACTGGGCGCGACCGCACGCCGTCTCGCGATCAACGAGCCGGTGACCATTGTCGCTGTCGGTTCGTCATCGACCGCCGGCGCCGGCGCCTCGTCGGCGGCTTTTTCGTATCCCAATCGTCTCGCCGATGAATTGAAGCGCCGCTATCCCGAAGCGTCCATCACCGTGCTCAATCGCGGCGTCAATGGCGAGGAAGTCGGCGACATGGTCGCGCGGATGGATCTCACCGTGCTGGCGGCGCGGCCGACGCTGGTGATCTGGCAGCTCGGCACCAATTCCGTTCTGCGTGACCGCAACAGCGACGACATTCTGGCGCAGGCGCGCGAGGGCATCGACCGCATCAAGGCATCCGGTGCCGATGTGCTGCTGGTGGATTCGCAGTATGCGCCGCGCGTGCTGAACAAGCCGCAGCTGCCGCGCATGCTGGAATTGACCGACGAGCTCGCGCGCAGCGAGAACATTTCGGTGTTCCGCCGCTTCGCGATGATGCGCCACTGGCATCACGATCAGCAGATTCCCGTCGACAGCTTCATCACCGCTGACGGGCTGCACATGAACGACTGGGGCTATGCGTGCTTCGCGCGCGGCCTTGCGGATGCGATGGTCGAGGCGATTTCGCACGGCCATGCGCTCGCCACCGCCGCGCGCCCGCGGCGGTAAAGTCTGACTTATCCTCTCCCTGCAAGGGAGAGGTCGTCCATCGGAGCTCGAATCCGGGCGATCATGGACGGGTGAGCGTCGACCTTCACTCCGGATTCTCGCAGTGGACCGCCCACGTCCGAACGCATCGCCGTTCAGGGTGAGGGGATCGAACTCTCACGCCTTCTCCAGCGCACCCTTCAGGTCGGCGATCAGATCGTCCTTGTGCTCGAGCCCGGCCGAATAGCGGATAATGCCATCGGAAATGCCAAGCTCGGCGCGCGCCTCCGGCGTCAGGCGCTGATGCGTCGTTGTCGCCGGATGCGTGACGAGGCTTTTCGCGTCTCCGAGATTGTTGGAGATGCGGGCGATCTTCAGCGCATTGAGCACGCGGAACGCCGCCGCCTTGCCGCCATTGACCTCGAAGGCGAACATCGTCGAGCCGCCGGTCATCTGCTTCTTCACCGTCGCCGCCTGCGGATGATCGGCGCGGCCGGGGAAGATCAGCCGGGAGATCTTGTTGTGGCCGGCGATGGCGTCGGTCAGCGCGGTTGCGTTCGCGGTCTGCTCGCGCACGCGCACGCCCAGCGTCTCCAGCCCCTTGAGCAGCACCCAGGCGTTGAACGGCGACATCGACGGTCCGGTCTGGCGCAGGAAATTGTGGATGTGCTCGGAGATGAACGCCTCCGAACCCAGCACGATGCCGCCGAGACAGCGTCCCTGGCCGTCGATGTGCTTGGTCGCGGAGTAGACCACCACATCGGCGCCGAGCGTGAGCGGGCTCTGCCACATCGGCGTGGCGAACACATTGTCCACGATCAGGCGCGCGCCGACGCTGTGCGTGATCTTGGCGATCTCCGCGATATCCAGCACTTCCAGCACCGGATTGGTCGGGCTCTCCAGGAAGCAGGTCTTGGTGTTTGGCTTCACCGCCTTCTTCCACTGGTCGAGGTCGAGGCCGTCGATCAGCGTCGACTCGATGCCGTAGCGCGGCAACAGATCCTCGATGACGTAGCGGCACGAGCCGAACATCGCCTTGGGCGCAACCACATGATCGCCGGCCTTGAGCGGGGCGAGGATCGCGGTGGTCACCGCCGCCATGCCGGTGGCCGTCGCGCGCGCGGCCTGCGCGCCTTCCAGCTCGATCATGCGCTGCTCGAACATCGCAACCGTCGGGTTGGAGAAGCGCGAATAGATGAAGCCGGGGTCTTCGTTCTTGAAGCGCTTCTCGCACTGTTCGGCGGTGTCGTAGACGAAGCCTTGTGTCAGAAAGAGCGCTTCGGACGTCTCGGCGAATTGCGAGCGCAGCGTGCCGCCATGAACGAGGCGGGTTTCGGGACGCAGATTGCGGGTATCGAGCGGCGGCGTGGACATCATTCCTCCATGACCATGAAAATGGTCATAAAAAAACCGGCCTGGGAAAAATCCTCGAGCCGGGTCCACAATTGTCCCCGGCCTGTTTAGCGACTTATTTAACGTGGCTGCAAGCCGGCCGGCTCAAATGACCACGGGATAAATGGTTCATAATCGGGGTTGAGCTTTGCGTCAAGGCGTGGGTCCCGCTAGATGAGAAAAGCCCCGGATTTGGCAGGTTTTGCGTGACATTTTCCCTCGACGGACAAGGCATCCTTCCCGACCGCACCATCGCCGCGATGGCGCAGGCGGGGCTGATTTTGCCTGCCTACGACTTCGTCGAGAACCAGATCCAGCCGGCCTCGCTCGACCTGCGCCTGGGCGACACGGCCTTTCGCGTCCGCGCCAGCTTCCTGCCCGGTCCGGGCAACACGGTGGCCGAGCGCATCGACGAATTGAAGCTGCACGAGATCGCGCTCGGCGAAGGCGCGGTGCTGGAAACCGGCTGCGTCTACATCGTGCCGCTGATCGAGAAGTCTCGCGCTGCCGAAATCGATTTCCGCCGCCGCCAATCCGAAATCCTCCACCGGCCGCCTCGATATCTTCACCCGCGTCATCGCCGACGGCACGCGCCGCTTCGACATGATCGAGGCCGGCTATCACGGTCCGCTCTACGCCGAGATTTCGCCGAAGACATTTCCGGTTCTGCTGCGCGAGGGCTCGCGCCTGTCCCAGATCCGCTTCCGCCAGGGCAATGCGATGCTCGATGCGCCGGCGCTCGCCGCGCTCCATGCGCGCGAACGGCTGGTGGATTCCGACGACGCCGATCTCACCAATGGCGTCGCCGTCAGCATCGATCTGTCGGGCGAGGGCTCGAACGGCTTCATCGGCTATCGCGCCAAGCGCCATACGGGCGTCGTCGATATCGATCGCCGCGCCGGTTACGCGGTGGAGGAATTCTGGGAGCCGATCAAGGCGCGCGCCGATCGCAGCCTCATTCTCGATCCCGACGAGTTCTACATTCTCGCCTCCAAGGAAGCCGTGCAGGTGCCGCCGGATTACGCCGCCGAGATGGTGCCGTTCGATCCGCTGGTCGGCGAATTCCGCGTCCACTATGCCGGCTTCTTCGATCCCGGCTTCGGCTATGCCGGGGCGGGCGGCAAGGGCTCGCGCGCGGTGCTGGAAGTGCGCTCGCGCGAGGTGCCGTTCATTCTCGAACACGGCCAGATCGTCGGCCGTCTGGTGTACGAGAAAATGCTGGCGCGCTCCGACGCGCTCTACGGCCAGGGCATCGGCTCCAATTACCAGGCGCAGGGCCTGAAGCTGTCGAAGCATTTTAAAGTTTAGACCTTCGCGGGCAGCCTGCGCAAGCGAGCTTAGCGCGCGCGGTCGGCCGCCGCTTGCCCCTCCACCTGCGCACCCGCTAAACTCATCGCCTTCGCGGGCGTAGTTCAATGGTAGAACGGCAGCTTCCCAAGCTGCATACGAGGGTTCGATTCCCTTCGCCCGCTCCAATCTCTCTGCAGGAGGATTGCCATGAAGGTCTTTGCAGCAGCGATGATGACGTCAGCCTTTGCACTGGTTGCGATCCTGCCGGTCGGCGGGGCGAGCGCGCAGCAATGCCTGCCCGCGTCCAACTCGAAGAGCGCGAATTGCTACAAGCAGTCCGGTGCCACCTGCGACACGGCATCGAAGCGCTGGGTCAATTCCGACAAGGCGCGCTTTGACGCCTGCATGGGCGCGAAAGCGGCGCCTGCGAAGGGGCCTGCGCCTGCAAAGTCCGCGCCGCCCGCGGCGTATCCACCGGGCGCCTGAACGTGTTCGCGATGCCTGGGCGCTGTCGTCTTCGTGTGCGCCGCCGCCTCGCGCTGGCTGCCGCGTTCTTCGCCGTGAGCGGTTTCGCGCACGCGCAATCCATCGAACTCGGCGGCAAGACGTACGCGTCGATCCCCGCCTATCTCGCCGGGGCCTGGCAGATGGAAACCGGCCAGCCGCCGATGAAGATCCGCATGGATTTCACCGAAGGGGGCATCGTCAACCTCGAGATCGTCACGACCGGCAAAACCCATCAGCGGCGTCTATGAAGCTTCGCGCGACCGGCTCATCATCATGATCAAGCGCACGCTGCGAGGGCGGCAAATGCGGCGACCACATGCCGCCGAACGTCGTCGCCTATCCGCTGAAGCTTGTCGAACCCAACAAGCTCATGTCCGGCACCGAAGAGTGGGAGCGGCTGTCCAACCGCTGAGTGGCTTCTACTCCCTCTCTCCGCGAGCGGGTCAGGATGAGGCGCACTATTTCGCGTCGCAGCATTTGCGCCGCGCTGTCCCGTTTCCGGACGCGCAGTTGTTCACTGGCGAAAAGACATTTCAATTTCGCACAGCTGACGCATCGTTTTTAAGCAGCGTCGCGTGCGCGCGGGCGCATTCGGCAATCGCTCGACGCCGTATGAATCGCAGCACTTGCCGCAGCGAGTTCCATGCCGCTAAAATTGAATCCTGTCATTGCACGTTCTGCTCGTTTTGCCGGCCTTCGTTTTTCATCACCAACGCATTTTCGGAAATGAAACTCGCGCGCGATCAGATCCTGAGCGAGATCAGACGGGTTGCGGCGGCGGGCGGTCAGCCGCCGGGCAGCCGGACGTTCGAACGTGAAACCGGCATCGGCGAAACCCATTGGCGCGGCGTGTACTGGGCGCGCTGGAGCGATGCCTTGCGCGAGGCGGGGCTGGCGCCGAACGAGCGCTACAAGAAATCCGACAGCGAATTGATCCTGGAAAAATTCTGCGACGCGGCGCGGCATTATGGCCGGCTGCCGACCGCGGCGGAGTTGCGCATGTATCGCCGCGCGCATGCCGATTGCCCGAGCGAGAAGACCATCCACATGCATTTCGGCTCCAAGGACGATCTGCTCGTTCATCTGCGCGCATGGATCGAAGGGAAGGCGGCGTTCGACGACATCGCGCGCATGCTGGGGCCGCAGACGGATTTAAGCGGACGAGCCGCGCCTCACGCTGCGCCAGAGCCTCGTCTATCTGCTGCGCTCCGGCCCTCACTACAAGATCGGCCGCAGCGATCGCATCGAACGACGTCTGAAGGAAATCCGCGTCGCGCTGCCGGAGCCCGCGAACCTCGTGCATTCGATCCGCACCGACGATCCCGTCGGCATCGAGGCCTACTGGCACCGCCGCTTCAAGGACCGCCGCGCCAATGGCGAATGGTTTCGGCTCTCGCACGCCGATGTCGCGGCGTTCAAGCGGCGGAAGTTTCAGTAGAGCCTGCCCGCGCGCACCGGGCGCCGTCATTCCGGGGCGCGCCGAAGGCGAGAACCCGGCAAATTCCATATCCCCTGTGATTGTTGCTTTCTCGGCAGGAGTCGCGCCGCTGCGGCGTATGGATTCGGCGAGGCTCGCTCGCGATGCTCGCGCCCCGGAATGACGGTGTCGATCTACTCACCTACGCTCCCAGCTTGCGGGGAGAGGGCTCGGGGTGAGGAGGTCTGTTGGGAGTTTCAGGCGCAGGTGCTACCATCCACTCTCGTGTCATTGCCGGGCTTGACCCGGCAACACTCCAGTCTTGAAGTCTCGCGATCGCGCTGATGATAGAGTGGATGCCCGGGTCAAGCCCGGGCATGACGAACTGTGTGTGCCGCATCAAGTAGCGCAACCAGGCCCTACCTCTCAATACTCTTCATCGCCGCCGGCGGATAACGCTCGCCCTTCGTGAATCCCTTCGGCACCGCATCGCTCAGCGTCTTCACCTCAGCCGCACTTAAGCTCACATCCACCGCGCCGGCATTCTCTTCCAGAAATCTTCACGCGCTTGGTGCCGGGGATCGGCACGATGTTCGGCCCCTGATGCAGCAGCCAGGCAATCGCGATCTGCGCCGGTGTCGCGCCCTTTGCCTTCGGCCATCTCCTGCACCACGCCGATGGCGCGCACATTGGCGTCGTAGTTCTCTCCGATGTAGCGCGGGTCGGTGTGGCGTAAATCGTTGGCGGGATATTCCTCCGCGCGCTTCACTTGGCCCGTCAGAAATCCGCGCCCGAGCGGCGAGAACGGCACCAGCCCGATATCCAGCTCCTTCAGCAGAGCGAGGAAGCCGTCCTCGAGGTTGCGCTCCCACAGCGAATATTCGCTCTGCAGCGCCGCCACCGGATGCACCTTATGCGCGCGGCGGATCGTGCTCTGGCCCGCCTCCGACAGGCCGAAGAAGCGCACCTTGCCCTCTTTCACCAGCTCGCCGACCGCGCCGGCCACATCCTCGATCGGCACGTTCGGGTCCACCCGGTGCTGGTAGAGCAGGTCGATATGTCCCGTTCCGAGACGTTTCAGGCAGCCGTCCACGGCCTGCTTGATGTGCCAGGGCTGGCTGTTGAGCGCGCCGACCTTGCCGTCCTTGTATTCGCGGCCGAATTTGGTGGCGACGATGACGCCGTCGCGTTTGCCCTTCAGGGCGCGGCCGACCAGCTCTTCATTGGTGAACGGGCCATAGACCTCGGCGGAGTCGATGAAATTGATGCCGATCTCGAGCGCGCGATGAATTGTGGCGATGGAACTCAAGTCGTCCGGCACGCCATAGGCCATGCTCATGCCCATGCAGCCCAGGCCAATGGCCGAGACTTCGAGGCCGGCGCCGCCGAGTTTGCGCGTTTTCATTGAAACTGCCCCTTGGACTGGTGCGCGCGCCCGCGCGCAACTTCGTTTTCGTTCCGCGACGAAGGCGAGATTTCGAAAGCGATGCAAGTTTGCAACGCTTGGGCAAATTCCGCTGTCGCGCTGGTGAATGCAGCATGGTCGCGCTGGACAAATCACGGGTCTCGAAGGACGCTAGAGAAGTGGGATATACCCGTCAAACGGGGTAGGGGAATGATTGGTGCTCGGGGGGCGCGGATCGTTACGGCCGCGCTGGTGCTGATAAGTACTGTGTGTCTGGTGAGCAGGGCGGACGCCGCCATGCGGATCGCCGATGATCGCGGCGGTCGCATCGGCACCTACATCGACAAGTACGAAGCCCTGAAACAATCCAACGAGACCGTCGTCATCGACGGCATGTGCGCCTCCGCCTGCACCATCGTTCTCGGCACCATCTCGCCGGATCGCATCTGCATCACGCCCAAGGCCAATCTCGGCTTCCATGCGGCATGGGATTTCGGCCCCGGCGGCCAGCAGGTCACCAACGCGGTGGCCACGCGGATGCTCTACCAGATCTATCCGACCCACATTAAGCGCTGGATCTCGCGCCGTGGCGGCCTCAAGCCGGGCATGATCTTCCTGCGCGGCCGTGAGCTCGCGGGCATGTACAAGCCCTGCTACATGGATGCCCAGGCTCGCGGCGCCACCACGAACTAACCTCCATAGCTCCATTTCCTTCGTCATTCCGGGGCAACGCGAAGCGTTGAGCCCGGAATCCATAACCCCTGTCGGAGTGGCGTTTCTCGGCAGGAGTCGTCGGGCTGCGGCGTATCGATTCCGGGTCTGCGCACCCAAGTCGGCTATAGCCGACTTGGGCCCTAAATTTGCCGATCTCGGGCAAATCCGAGATCGGATGCGCATCCCGGAATGACGCGGAGGTGAGGGCCGATGGTTTCCCTTTTGGGTTGCCCGGACCCTCGCCGGCGGGCCTATTTCAGGGGCATGTCAGACACAGCCTCATTCGATCCCGGCCGCCGCACCGCGTCCCGCATTCTGGTCGCGGTGGGGATTGTTTTCGGCACGCTGTTCGCCGCCTCGATCGCGCTGTGGGTTCACTACGGCACGGCGGTGTTCTTCGAGATGATCTCGGCCGGCATCGCCGCCTGTTTCTGAAATTCAAAGGTTACATTCCCCGATGCCCTCCCAGCGCGCGCTCATCATCGTCGCCAGTTTTGCCGCTTCGCTTGCCCTGACGCTCGGCGTCATTCTGTGGTTCGCCTCGGGCAGCCCGCGTCCGTCGGTGCTGGCGCCGGCCCCCATCGGCGGCGCCTTCGAACTGGTCGATCACACCGGAGCGAAGGTCACCGAGCAGGCGCTGACCGGCAAGCCCACCATCATCTTCTTCGGCTTCACCCATTGCCCCGATGTCTGCCCGACCGCGCTGTTCGAGATGTCGGAAGTGCTGCGCGCCATGGGCAGCGATGCCGACAGGATCAACGCCTTCTTCGTCTCGGTCGATCCCGAGCGCGACACGCCCGCCGTGATGAAGGATTATCTCGGCAGCTTCGATCCGCGCCTGAAGGGCCTGTCCGGTTCGCGCGCGGCGACCGACAAGATCATCGCCGCCTATCGGGTCTTCGCGAAGAAGATCCCGCTGCAGGGCGACGACTACACCATGGACCACACCGCGCTGATCTATCTCATGGGCAAGGACGGCAAATTCATTGCGCCGTTCAATCTCAAGCGTCAGCCCGAAGCCGCCGCCGCCGACCTCAAGCGGTATTTGTAGAGCAGGGTGCGCGCAGGAAACTCAGGCGTCATTCCGGAAGCCGCGAAGCGGCTGTCCGGAATCGCATATTCCCTGTGGCAGTAATTAAAGGCAGGGGTTATGGATTCCGGGCTCGCGCTTTCAGCGCGCCCCGGAATGACCGCCTCCCTTCACCCCTCCCCCTTGTGGGGAGGGGTCGGGGGTGGGGGTCCGAAATCAAATCGAAAACAGTTCGTCCAATGAAGTTGCGCCTTTCTGTCCTCGCCGTCGCCGCCTCACTCGTCGCTCTCGCGACGACCGATGCGCAGTCCTCGCGCCCGCGCACGCCCAGGCCGGGCCGCAAAGCGTGCCGGGCTTCTGGGATCCGCGCCGCCGCCCCGAGCGGCCCGACATGTCGCGTCTCAGCGTCATCCGCTTCCTGACCGAAACCGATTACCCGCCGTTCAACTTCACCGGCCCCGACGGCAACCCGGCCGGCTTCAACGTCGATCTCGCGCGCGCGCTGTGCGAGGAATTGAAGCTGTCCTGCACCATCCAGATGCGCCGGTTCGAGACGCTGGTGGAATCCATCACCGCCAATCGCGGCGACGCCGTCATCGCCTCCATCGCGATCACGCCGGAGATGCGCCTGAAGCTCGATTTCACCGACGCCTATTACCGCACGCCGGCGCGCTTCGTGGCGCTGAAGGATTCGGCGATGCCCGAGGTGCGTCCCGAATATCTCGAAGGCAAGAAGGTCGGCGTCGTCGCCGGCTCCGCGCACGCCGCCTATCTGAAGCTGTTGTTCACCGATGCGGCGATCCAGGAATTTCCGACGTCCGAGGCCATGCGTCAGGCGCTGCGGCGCGGCGATGTCGATCAGATCTTCGGCGATGCGGTGTCGCTCGGCTTCTGGCTGAACGGCGTCGATTCCGCCGGGTGCTGCGCCTTCTCCGGCGGGCCGTTTCTGGAAAGCAAATTCTTCGGCGAGGGCGTCGGCATCGGCGTGCGGCGTGGCAACGATGTGATGCGCCAGGCGCTCAACTGGGCGCTGTTCCGCGTCTGGGAAAAAGGCCAGTTCACCGATCTCTGGCTGCGCTATTTCCCGGTCAGTCCGTTCTAGTCAGGGCGTCGACCAGCCGCTTGATGAGCGGCGCTGCTGCCAAAACGATAGGCAGCATGGTGGCCCAGGCGATCATCCACGACACAAGCCAGTGCACGACGAACGTGCCGTTGCCGAGAAATGGCAGGCTGGCGATGGCCGCCGCCACGAGGCACGTCAGGCCCGACTGGGCCACTCCGAACAAAAAATGACTGTATCGGTGCGGAATCTTTTGCATGGCAAACTCCATGCAAGGGATGTGCCTGTCGTCCTCATGTAGCGCTGCATCGCTGGCAAGTTTACGCGCGAGCGCAAAATGCTGCGCGTCTCGAACCATGAGAGCCCGAGCCCTTCTCATCCTTCGAGACGCGGCGCTGTCGGCCGCTCCTCAGGATGAGGAGCGTCTGCTCACCCCCCACCCCCCAAAAGCAAAAGCCCCGCTGTTGAGGCGGGGCTTTCAAAACAAAATCCGCAGTGTCTTACGCGGTCTTGTCGACGATCTTTCCGGTCCCTTCGCGCGGGGCGGCTTGTGCCTTCTCGCAGAGTCTGGGACGCGTCACGATGACGCTCGCGCGTTTCGTTTCTGTCGTGCGCAATCTGTCTGATTGCGGCCGAGTGGGCGGGGCCTACTTGCATCGAAATATCCTTCGGTCGAACGCCCATACACTGGCATCGGGAACCTAAAATTGGATGGTCCCGATACCGCGCGACTCTGCAGTCCCGGTAGGATTGCGTTAAGCATGCGTTTCACCGCCCCGGCGTGTGGTTCTAGCTCGGAGCCTGCCCCTCGTGGTGAGGAGCGCGCCGCTGACAAGTTTACGTCGTCAGCGCAGACAGGGCGCGCGTCTCGAACCATGAGGCCTCATCCTTCAGGCCTCATCCTTCGAGACGCGGCCTTCAGCCGCTCATCAGAATGAGCGGCGCACCATCTCATATCGCCGCCAGCGGCTCATCGTTCCTTTCTGTCTGTTCGTTCAGCTTGCACATCGCTGCATCGCGTTAATGCGCTTCTGTGCAACTCATTTGGATCTGCGTCGGAACAACGGCCGCATTGAAAGGTTGCCTCTCCACAATGTCTTTGAAGGGACACCATGCGCAAACTCGCACTCGCCTTTGCTCTCACGCTGCCGTTGGCATTCGCAACTTCGGCTCAGGCCTTTCCCGGCTTCAAATCCGTCATCCGCGATTCACGCCTCGTCCGCTGAGCATTCCGACCTGATCCAGGTGCGGAACGGTCATCGTGGCGGCGGCAAGCATGGCTGGAGCCGTGGCCACGGCGGCAGCAAATACAGCACGCGCCGCAGTCATCGCGCGTACGGCTGGAGCCAGGGCCGCAAGGTTGGTTGGCGCGGTTACAGCTGCCCGCCGGGCCTGCGAATGCAGGGTCGCTGCTAACAAGTTCGCTGCTGAATTGAAAAAGGCCGCCCGATGGGCGGCCTTTTTTTATTCGCGCGGCTCGACCGGTCGACGGGTCTTACGTCGCGCTGCCCATCAGGCCGGCGGATTCGATCACCGCTTTCCACTTCACGCGCTCGCTGTCGATGATCGCCTGAAGCTCGCCCGGCGTGCCGCCGCCGACAGGAAAGCCGTATTCGTACAGCTTGTCCTGATGCTGTTGCTTGGCGAAGATCTTGTTCACCGCCTTGTTGAGCGTGTCGATCGCCTCGCGCGGCGTGCCTGTCGGCGCCGAAATATAGAGGATCGGCGAGGCATCGAAGCCGGCCAGCGTTTCGTTGATGGTCGGGACGCTCTCGTAGCCGCGCAATCGTTTCATCGTAGCCGCGCCCAGCAGCGTCAGCTTGCCGCTGCGCACATGGGCGATCATCGAGGTCAGCGAGTCGATTGTCGCGGTGACGCGGCCTGTGATCAGGTCGAGCGCCGCCTCGGCCGAGCTCTTGTAGGTGACCTGCGTGATCTTGATGCCGGACATCGAGCGGAACAGCTCCGCCGACAATCCGCTGGATGATCCCGAACCCGTATTGGCAAACAGAACCGGCTCCGATTGCTTCTTCGCCCAGGTGATGAATTCCGCAACATTTGTCGCCGGCACGTCCTTGCCGACGACCATGATATTGGGCGGCGTGCTGAGATGGACGACCGGGACGATGTCTTTCACCGGATCGTAGGGCAGGGATTTGAACAGCCAGGGATTCGTGATCTGGCCTCCGACCGTGACGATCACGAAGGTGTAGCCGTCGGGCGGCTGCTTGGCGGCGAAATCGACCCCGAGCGAACCCGACAGGCCGGGCTTGTTCAGGATCAGGAAGCGGCCATTGAGGTCGCGCGCGAGTTCTTCGGCCAGATAACGGCCCAGAATGTCGGCGCCGCCGCCGGGGCCGAACGGCACGATGATGTTGACGTTGCGCTCGGGCCAGCCGGCTGCGCGGGCCTGGCCGGGCACTACGGCGGCAATTCCGATGCCGGCCACCGAGCCCAGCATCTGTCGACGATTGAGCATTCTTGTCTCCTCCCGGACTTTGTTATTGAAACGGTTCAATATAAAACGAAAAATGCCGGCTCGCAAATGCATGGATCGCGGTGGAGAGATGCGTTGCGGAAGGCTTCAAAGGCTCGCCGCCATGGGCCTAACGCCCATTTGACGCCGCCGCACCGGCTCATTAGAGCCTTACCCCATGACCAATACAGATATTTCCGCAGCCGACCTGCGCGCCGCCGCAGAACAATCCAACGCCTGGCCCTTCGAGGAGGCGCGCAAGATCGTCGCGCGTCTGAAGCAGGCGCCGAAAGACGAAATCATTTTCGAGACCGGCTACGGCCCCTCGGGCCTGCCGCATATCGGCACCTTCGGCGAAGTCGCGCGCACCACCATGGTGCGCCATGCGTTCCGCGTGCTCACCGACGACAAGGTCAAGACGCGCCTGATTGCGTTTTCCGACGACATGGACGGGCTGCGCAAGGTGCCCGACAACGTCCCCAACAAGGACATGCTGACGCTGCATCTGGGCAAGCCGCTGACCAAGGTGCCCGATCCCTTCGGCACCCATGACTCGTTCGGCCGTCACAACAATGCGCGGCTGCGCGCCTTCCTCGATACGTTCGGCTTCGACTACGAGTTCCTGTCCTCGACCGATTGCTACATGTCGGGACGCTTCGACGCGGCGCTGTTGCGCGTGCTGGAGCGCATCGACGAGGTCATGAAGATCATGCTGCCGTCGCTGCGCGAGGAGCGCGCCGCGAGCTATTCGCCGTTCCTGCCCATCTGTCCGCGCACCGGCGTGGTGCTGCAGGTGCCGGTCGTCGCCCATGACGCCAAGGCCGGCACCATCTCCTATGACGATCCCGAAACGAAGGAGCGCATGACGACGCCCGTCACCGGCGGCCATTGCAAGCTGCAATGGAAGCCCGACTGGGCGATGCGCTGGGTCGCGCTCGGCATCGACTATGAGATGGCCGGCAAGGATCTGATCGACTCGGTCAAGCTGTCGAGCAAGATCTGTCAGGCGCTCGGCGCGCGTCCGCCGGAAGGCTTCAACTACGAGCTGTTCCTCGACGACAAGGGCCAGAAGATTTCCAAGTCGAAGGGCAATGGCCTGACCATCGACGAATGGCTGCGCTATGCCTCGCCGGAATCGTTGTCGCTGTTCATGTATCGCGAGCCGAAGTCGGCGAAGCGGCTGTATTTCGACGTCATCCCGCGCAACGTCGATGACTATCAGCAATTCCTCGAAGGCTATCCGAAGCAGGATGTGAAGCAGCGTCTGTCGAATCCGGTCTGGCATATCCATTCGGGCAAGCCGCCGGTCGCCGACATGCCGCTGACGTTCCAGCTGTTGCTGACGCTGGTGTCGTCGTCCAATGCCGAGAACGCCGAGACGCTGTGGGGCTTCATCCGCCGCTATCGTCCGGGCGTGACGGCGCAGACGCATCCGAAGCTCGACGCGATGGTGGGTTATGCCATCCATTATTTCCGCGACTTCGTGCTGCCGACCAAGAGCTTCCGCTCGCCGAGCGATGTCGAGCGCGCCGCGTTGGGCGATTTGCGCGATGCGCTGTCGCAATTGCCGGCAAGCGCGACGCGCTGAGGAGATTCAGAACGTCGTCTATGAGATCGGCCGTCGCGAGCCGTTCCTCGACCACAAGAAGGCCGGCAAGGATGGCCGGCCCGGCGTGTCGCTCGACTGGTTCAACATGCTCTATCAGGTGCTGCTGGGTCAGGAAAAAGGCCCGCGCTTCGGCACCTTCGTCGCCGCCTATGGCGCGTCGAACGCGGTGGAGATGATCGACGGCGCGCTGGCAAGGAGCGCCTAGCCTTGCTTCTCCCTCCCCCTGAAAGGGGGAGGGTTGGGGTGGGGGTCATTTTCGCTGCGACGGTCCACCATCTCCGCAAATTCCCCCAGACTCACGCCCGTCACATTCAGCGCGCGCGCGACCGACTCCATCGACGGCCAGCGCGGCCGGCCGTTAGGCGCCATGCGTTTGGATTTGTTGAAGGCGGTGGCGTCGAGGCCGGCGCGCCGCGCCAGCCCCGAGGGCGTGAGTTCCGCTTTGGCGGCGAGCGCGTCGATCGCGGTCCAGATGTGCGAATGGGTCAGCATCAGTAGGAATATATCCCTATCGGGGACAATCCGCTACTCTTTGCGTTGTCGTTTCGATAGCCTCCCAAAAACACCCATCGAAAGCTCCTAACCGTGCCCACCATCTATAAAATCTGCACGGCGCCCGCCTGGCGCGAAGCCGAACGCGCCGGCTTTTATTCCGGCAGCGACGACGACCGCCGCGACGGCTTCATTCACTTCTCCACCGCCGCGCAATTGGCCGGAACGCTGGCGAAATACTTCACCGGCGAACCCGCTTTGTTTCTGATCGCGGTCGACGCCGACGGCCTCGCCGAAGAATTGCGCTGGGAGCCCGCCCGCGGCGGCGAACTCTTTCCCCATCTTTATGGCAATCTGGACCTCGCTCATGTTGTCAAAGTCCTGGATTTGCCGCTCCTGCCGGATGGTTCTCACAACGTCCCGGAGTTGTAAGTCTTGATCCGTGCTTTCGATGCGTTGTCGCTGCCGCTGCTGCGGCTGATGGATGCGGAAGATGCGCATCGCCTTGCGATCCGCGGGCTTGGACTTCATTCCGCCTGCGGCGCCGCGCGATTCCGACGATCGGCTTTCGGTGCGCGCGTTCGGTTTGAATTTCCCCAATCCTGTCGGCATGGCCGCGGGCTTCGATAAAAACGCTGAGGTGCCGGACGCGGTGCTGCGGCTTGGCTTTGGCTTTATCGAGGTCGGCGGCGTGACGCCGCTGCCGCAGCAAGGCAATCCACGGCCGCGTCTGTTTCGCCTGACGCGCGACGAGGCGATCATTAACCGCTTGGGCCTGAACAATGACGGCGGGGACGCCGTGCTGAAACGGCTGACGGTGCGCAAGGACCGCGGCGGCATCGTTGGCATCAATATCGGCGCCAACAAGGATTCGTCTGATCGAACCGCAGACTACGTCAGGCTGATCGAACTCCTGGCGCCGGTGGTGAGCTATTTCTCGGTCAACGTGTCTTCGCCGAACACGCCGGGCCTGCGTAATCTGCAGCAGGCTTCCGCTCTCGACGATCTGCTGGCGCGGGTGATCGAGGCACGCGACAAAAGCGTTGCCGGCAGCAAGCCGGTACTGCTCAAGATTGCACCGGATCTTTCGCTCGCCGAGCTTGACGATGTGGTGCAGGTGGCGCGCGCGCGCCGGATCGACGGCATGATCGTCGGCAATACCACGCTGGCGCGGCCGACATGGCTGCGCGAGCAGCAGCTTGCGAAGGAGCAGGGCGGTTTGTCGGGCCGGCCGCTGTTTCGCCTTTCGACGCGAATGGTGGCGGAGACTTACGTTCGCGCGGAAGGGGCGTTCCCGCTGATCGGTGTCGGTGGCATCGACTCGGGCGGGGCGGCGCTGATGAAAATCCGCGCCGGTGCGACGCTGATCCAGCTCTACAGCGCGCTTGTCTATAAGGGGCTAGGACTGATCGAGATGATCAAGTCCGACCTCGCGACCGCGCTGATCCGCGACAAGTACGACAAGCTGCAGGATATGGTCGGCGCCGATGCCGCCGCACTGACCGCAGAAACATGGCCGGCGTGAGGGCCGGCTTTGATTAAATCAAAGCCAGGATTTGATTGACGCGTTTTCTTCACGCGAACCGGTTCCCACTTCGCTCGAAAACGCTATGGTTCAGCGCCCTCTCGCGCCGCCCGCCAGCCGCATGATCAGCCAGATCGGAACGACGATCACCGCGCCGAGCAGGAAGTAGCGCCACAGCCAGGCAATGGCGTCGAAACCCATATTCCAGATGCCGGCGACCAGCGCGCGGAAGCTCTCGACGATATTCCACGGATTGAGACCGAGCACGGACAGCACCACGCCGACCAGAACGGACAGCAGGATCAGCCGAAATACGACCGCAAGCGGCGAGCCGCCCATCACGCGGTTCAATCCATCGCTCATTCGTCGGTCTCCAGGCACAGCCGCTCGGCACAAGCCGGCGCGCAGGCCGCTGTAGCAATTGGGAACCTTTTGTGCGGCGTCAAGATGGCTTGGCCGCGCAGCCGGGCGATCCGGATCATTCGACGGTGACCGTCCCGGATTTCAGCAGCCGCTCCAGCGTCTCCAGCCGGTCGGCCTCGCGCGGGGGCTTGTCCCAGCGCAGCCGGGAAATTCGCGGGAAGCGCATGGCCAGCCCCGATTTGTGCCGCGTCGAACGCTGCAGGCCTTCGAACGCGACCTCCAGAACGAGGCCCTTGTCGGCCTCATGCGTCACCTCGCGCACCGGCCCGAATTTCTCGGTCGTGTTGCGCCTGACGAAGCGGTCGATCTCAACGCAGCTCTTCGTCGGTGAAACCGAAATAGGCCTTGCCGACGGGCACGAGCTGGTCGCCGTCCTCGCCCTTGGTCCAGACGCCGAAGGTGTAGTCGGAATAATAGGACGAGCGTTTGCCGTGGCCGCGCTGCGCATACATCAGAACGGCATCGACGGTGAACGGGTCGCGCTTCCACTTCCACCATTGTCCCTTCGGCCGGCCAGGCAGATAAGCGGCGTCCTTGCGCTTGAGCATCACGCCTTCGACCGCTTCGGCATCCGCGCCGGCGTTGGATTTCGCCGGATCGGCGCGCGCGTCGGCGAGTTCCTCCCATGTCGAGAACGGCACGACCGGCGACAAGTCGATGCGCGGATCGTTGAGGCGCTTGAGGAAGGCCGGCAGCATCTCGCGCCGCTCGGCGAATGGCAGCGCGCGCAGATCGTTCTCGCCGTCGGCGAGAAGATCATAAGCGCGCAGATGCATCGGAAATTCCTTGATCAGTTTCGGCGTGACGCTTTTGCGGTTGAGGCGTTGCTGCAGAACATTGAAACTCTGCACGCGCCCGTCGCGCACGACCAATAGCTCGCCGTCGAGCGCACCTTCCGTGCGCAGCGCAGGTAGCAGGTCGGGAAAGCCCTTCGAGATATCCTCGCCGGTGCGCGAATAGAGCCGCGTGACAAGATTGCCGTCCTCGCCGCGGCCGGTGACCGCCTGCACGCGAATACCGTCCCACTTCCACTCTGCGGTGAAATCGGCCGGATCCAGCGACGCGAAGTCGGTCTCGTCGATTGCATGCGCGAGCATCACCGGCCGGAACGGCGCGGGGTCGCGATTGACGGGCTTCTCGGCGCGGCCTTCGAGCCAGGCGAACAGCTCCGCATAGGGCGGCGCAAGACCCGGCCACAACAACTCGACGTCGTGCGCTTCCTTGTCGCCCAGTGCAGCGGCGGCGGTCTTCGCAAGCCGCGCCGAGATGCCGATACGCATCGCGCCGGTGACGAGCTTCAGCAGCGCCCAGCGTCCCGTCTCGTCGAGCTGATCGAGCCATGCCGCGAGTTGCGCCGGCAGGTCCTTTTTCGGCAAATCGCTGAGCGTCGAAACGACGTCGGTCAGCGTCGGAGGCGGCGGAGAGTTGGTGGCGCGTTCGTCTTTCGGCCACATCAGTGCGACGGTTTCCGACAGGTCGCCGACATAGTCGTAGGACAGTTTGAACAGCGTCTCGTCCGCGCGCGACGCGATCAGGTCACGAATGAGGCCGGCCTTGGCGTGCTTGAACGACAGTGCGCCGGTCAGTGCCGCGAGCGCCCAGCCGCGGTCCGGATCGGGCGTCTCGCGCAAATAGCCGGTGACGAGCCGCAGCTTGTTGTTGCGGCCCGGCTCATAGGCAATGCGGTCGAGCAGTTCGGCGAAGCGGTTCATGGCTCTTTCGCCACCTCTTTCGCTTCCAGCTCCGCATCGATGTCCTCATCTTCGTCGCCGTAACCAACCAGCGCGAGAGGCCGCGCCTTCAGCCCTTGCGTCTCGCACCAGTGCACCAGCGCGTCTTCCTGCCCGTGCGTCACCCAGATTTCGCCGGCGCCGGTCGCCTTGATGGTGGCCAGCAAACCGTCCCAGTCGGCATGGTCGGAGATCACGAGCGGCAATTCGACGCCATGCTGACGGGCGCGGGCGCGCACGCGCATCCAGCCCGAAGCGAAGCACGACAGCGGATCGGGAAAGCGCCGCGCCCATAAATCCGTAATGGCGCTCGGCGGCGCCAGCGTGATGGTGCCGGCGAGCGCGGCCTTGGTTTCGCCCTTGGCCAGCCGAACCTCGCCGAGGTCGATGCCGCGGCTCTGGTAATAGTGCGTCAGCGTTTCCATCGCGCCATGCAGATAGATCGGGGCGTCGTAGCCGGCCTGGCGGATCAGGGCGATGACGCGCTGCGCCTTGCCGAGCGAGTAGGCACCGACGAGATGGGCGCGATCGGGAAAGATTTTGACCGAATGCAGAAGCTTGCGGATTTCGCCCTCGGCGTCGCCATGCCGGAACACCGGCAGCCCGAATGTCGCCTCGGTAATGAAGACGTCGCAGGGGATCAGTTCAAACGGCGCACAGGTCGGGTCCGGCTTGTCCTTGTAATCGCCGGAGGCCACGATGCGCAGTTTGCCGCATTCGACCGCGATCTGCGCGGAACCGAGCACATGTCCCGCCGGGCGGAAGGTGACGGTGGTGGTGCCGAGCTTGATCGTCTCGCCGTAGCGGATTTCCTGCGTGGTTTTGGCGAAATTCTCGCCGTAGCGCAGCCGCATCATGTCGAGCGTCTCGCGCGTCGCCAGCACGGCCTCATGGCCCGGCCGTGCATGGTCGGAATGGGCGTGTGTGATCAGCGCGCGCTTGACCGGGCGCACCGGGTCGATGTGGAAATCGCCCGGACGGCAGCACAGGCCCTGGGATGTCGGAACAAGGATGTCGTGCGGGCGCATCATGTGTTGTTGTTGGAGAATGATCTGTCCGGAAACTGGTTCCCCCTTTCCGGCATCATGCTTTATATAAGCGCTTGGACATAAACCGCACGGTTCCCTCGCGCATGCCCGCGCCCCTGTTTTTTTCCTCCGGCGACCTGATTGCCGACCGCCGCTACGATTTTGCCAGCGACCTGCAATTGCGCGGCGATCTCGACGGGGCAAAGGATATCTTGATTCAGGCCGTCGAACTCGCCCCCGGCTTTGCCTCGGCCTGGTTCAAGCTCGGCGACATCCGGGAACAACTGGGTGAACCCGAGGATGCAATCGTCGCCTATCGGCGTGCCGTTGCGGCCGATGAAGCCGACCA
This sequence comes from uncultured Alphaproteobacteria bacterium, assembly GCA_963736355.1. GTDB lineage: Bacteria > Pseudomonadota > Alphaproteobacteria > Rhizobiales > Xanthobacteraceae > CAVTOO01. The sequence continues at coordinate 52,120 of CAVTOO010000004.1, forward strand.
TCACGGCGCGAAATTGCGCCTGATCCGTCTTGGCGCCGCGCCGATGGCCGAGATGACGCCGGGCTATGTGCGCGCGCTGTTCGATCAGTACGCGCCACGCTTCGACCGCGCCTTGCGCGAGCATCTCGAATACCGGGGCCCCGAGATTTTGCGCGATGCCCTTATCGATGCATGTCAGGCCTTCAAGCGTGTGGTGCATTTCCGCCGCGCGCTCGATCTCGGTTGCGGCACGGGTCTCGCCGCCGATGCGCTGGCGACCGCCGTCGATGAGTTCATCGGCGTCGACCTGTCGCCGGGCATGCTGGCCAAGGCGAAGGCGCGAAACATCTATGCCGCGTTGAAAGCCTGCGACATGCTCGCAGCCCTGAAGGACGAGGGATCTGCGTCCGTCGATCTGGTTCTGGCGGCGGATGCGTTCGTCTATGTCGGCGATCTTGCGCCGATGTGCGCCGAGACGGCGCGCGTGCTGCGCCCAAAGGGTGTGTTCGCCTTCACCGTCGAAACGCACGCGGGCGAGGGCGCCATTCTCGGTGCGCCGCTGCGTTACGCACACGCAGCCGCGTATCTGCGCGACACGCTCACGCAGGCCGGTTTGAATGTCGTGCTGCTGCGCGAGGTGTCCACCCGCATCGATGCCGGCGTGCCGGTGCCGGGTCTGGTTGTGGTGGCGGCGAAGCCGTGACGGCTTCAGTTGCGCGGTTTCGGATTGTTAGCCAGCCAGCTGTGGTAGCTGCCCAGCAGGACATTACTCGCCCCGATCGCAGAGAAAGCGCGCATCTTTTTCCCGTTCCTCCCATGTGGCGCCCGGGACGCAGGCGCGGTCTCGTTCGGAATGGGCTCGCGCTTTGCCGTGTCGGCGGTGCCGATTTGATGAGCCCGGCTTGCCTGCGCGCGCTGCAGGTCAATGCTTCGAAGTTGGTTTTGGTCGGCTTCGTGCAATCGACTTCGGCGAAGCTTGGCTGTGTGGTCGACAAGACAAATCGCCGAGCAGAGAAACGCGATGCAGGCGACGGAGGCGAGCGCTTCTGAAAAACGGTTCATGAAAATAACTCCGGCTGAAAGCGCCATCTAATCATGCCGGCTGCTCTCTTGCCGAGAGTTCAGCAACGACATCTCGCAAAACAAAAACCCCGGCGCGAGGCCGGGGTTTTGTATCCGTGAATGTCTGATCGCTCAGTACTTCGCGATCACCGGGCCACCGAAGCGGTAGTTGATGCCGGTGCGGAAGACGTGGTTGGTCACGTCGGTCGTGAACGTGTGCGGCGCAACCTGCGTGTAGCTGTTCGTGGTGCTGCCGAGATCGATGTAGAGATACTCGGCTTTCGCGGTCCAGTTCGGGCCGCCGATCAGGCCGAAGAAGTCGAACGGCCGTTCGATGCCGCCGCCCACCGTCCAGCCGGTCTTGGTCTCGCTGAAGTTGCGGTTCGTGAGCGCGCCGCCGATGAATTCGGTCACGTCAGCCTCGACCTTGCCGTAGGCCAGACCGCCAGTGAGATAGAACAGCGTCGGGCCCGTTGCGTAGCCAACGCGGCCACGCACTGTGCCGAACCACGGCAACGTCTGCTCGGTGGCGAAGCTGCCGCCGCCGGCGACCGAACAACGCAGCACGCAGACCGTATCCTTTTGCGTGGAGCCCTGGAAATCGGCCTCGAGGCCGAGCAACCAGTTGGACGCCTGCCAGTTGTAGCCGATCTGCGCGCCGCCGATGAAGCCGGTCGGGGCGGACACAAACTGCTCGCCGGACGCCGCGGGAATCACGAGGCTGTTGTCGTGACGGCTGATGCCGGAACCCAGATTGGCGCCGACGTAGAGGCCGTTCCAATTGGCGAGCGGCTGCTGCGCCAGCATCGTGCCGCCGAGACGATAATTCAGACCGGCGCGGAAGACGTGGTTGCGGACGTCCTGCGAATAGACATGCCGCGCGCCGGCGAAAGTGTAGGTCGCGTCGATACTGCCGAGATCGACGTACAGATATTCGATCTTGCCGGTCCAGTTGCCGCCGAGCGCAGCTTCAACGCCGCTGCCCAGCGTCCAACCGGTCTTGGTGTCGCTGAAATTGAACGTGCCGGGAACGCCGCCGCTGACCTCGGCAATCGTCGTCTCTGCGTTGCCGTAGGCAAAACCGCCGGTGTAGTAGGCCAAGATACCGTTGCCGATCGTGTAGCCGAAGCGGCCACGCACGGTGCCGAACCACGACAGGTTCTGTTCGACGTTCGCTGCAAGCAGCGGGGAAACGCACTGGAACAAGCAGTGTTGCTCGCTCTGGCCGCTGGCCTGGATGTCGGCCTCAACACCGAGAACCCAGTTGCCGAACTGCCAGTTGTAGCCGGCCTGCACGCCGCCGATGCCGCCGATCGGCACGCCGGTCACGCTGGTACCCAAAGGGGCGGTCGGAACATTCAGGATGGTGGAATGTTCGCCGACACCGAGACCAGCGTTCACGCCGAGGTAGAAACCAGTCCAGTTGTAAGCGGACACCGGCGCCATCGCCTTGTAGACCGGCGCCCTCATATCTGCGGCGCTCGCGGTGCTGGCGAAAGCAACAATGGCGGAAGCCGCCAACAGAACCTTTTTCATGAAAATCCCCAAATCCCCGGACAGTGCTGAAAGAGTATCGCGAGCGGGGCGAAAAGTCTGTGCTCCGGCAGCCACAGTGCCGGTCAAAAGCGCCCCGTTTTGAGCTTAAAAAAGTATAAAAGAAACAATCGCTTCGGGCTCATCGAGTCGTCCTGCCAACCCGGTTTTACGGTGGATATTTGCCGTTGCTGCAAGACCCTGCCGAATCAGTCCTGCCTGAAGCGTTCGCGCGCTGGTTCGCCGCGCGCGGGTGGGAACCGCGTCCGCATCAGCTGGCGCTGCTCGACAAGGCCCGTGCCGGCCGCTCGGCACTGCTGATCGCGCCGACCGGCGCCGGCAAGACTTTGGCGGGATTTCTGCCGACGCTGGTGGAGCTTGCAGCGCCTCGTTCACGCCGGCAGTCGACCGGGCGCGGGATCGCCCGGCCGGGCGGGCTGCACACCCTCTACATCTCGCCGCTCAAGGCGCTGGCCGTCGATATCGCGCGCAATCTGGAACGGCCGGTCGCCGATATGGGCCTGCCGGTGCGGATCGAGACTCGGACCGGCGACACGCCGGTGTCGCGGCGGCAGCGTCAGCGCCGCGATCCGCCTGACATTCTCCTGACAACGCCGGAGCAGATCGCGCTGCTGCTGGCCTCCGCCGACGCGCCGTATCTGTTCGGCAATCTGCAGCGGATCGTGCTCGACGAGCTGCATGCGCTGGTGACATCGAAGCGCGGAGATCTGCTGTCGCTGGCGCTGGCGCGGCTGTTCCGGCTGGCGCCGCAGGTCACGACCGTAGGGCTCTCGGCGACGGTCGCCGATCCGCAGGACCTATGCCGTTATCTGATGCCACAGACGGGCGATACGGAGCAGATCGCCGATCTTGTTGTTGCCGATGGCGGCGCGCAGCCCGTCGTCGAGATGCTGGACACGCGCGAGAGGCTGCCCTGGGCGGGCCATTCGGCGCGCCATGCGCTCGGCGAGATTTACGATCTGATCAAGCGCAACCGCACCACGCTTGTTTTCGTCAACACGCGCAGTCAGGCCGAGATGCTGTTTCAGGATCTGTGGCGTATCAACGACGACAATCTCGCCATCGCGCTGCATCACGGCTCGCTCGATGTCGCGCAGCGCCGCAAGGTCGAGGATGCGATGGCGGCGGGAAAGCTGCGCGGCGTTGTCTGCACATCCTCGCTCGATCTCGGCATCGACTGGGGCGATATCGATCTCGTCGTCAATGTCGGTGCGCCGAAGGGTTCCTCGCGCCTGATGCAGCGCATCGGCCGCGCCAATCACAGGCTGGATGAGCCCTCGCGCGCCGTGCTCGTGCCGGCCAATCGTTTCGAAGTGCTGGAATGCCGCGTCGCCATCGATGCGGTGGCCGAGAATGCGCAGGATACGCCGCCGTTGCGCACCGGCAGTCTCGATGTTCTGGCGCAGCATGTGCTCGGGTGCGCCTGCGGCGAACCGTTCGCAAGCGACGATCTCTACGACGAAGTGCGTGGCGCTGCGCCCTATGCGGCCTTGTCGCGCAAGGATTTCGACGATGTCGTCGATTTCGTCGCCACCGGCGGGTATGCGCTCAAGAGCTACGAGCGCTTCGCGCGCATTCGTCCGGACAAGGACGGCCGCTGGCGTGTCACCAATCCGCGCGTGCGCCAGAGTTATCGCCTGAATGTCGGCACCATCGTCGAGGAACCGATGCTGAAAGTGCGGCTGGTGCGTTCGCGCGCGGGCGGCAGCGGCGCCACAGGCCCGATCGCACGGGGCGGCCGGATGCTCGGACAGATCGAAGAGTACTTCATCGAAGGTCTTGTCTCGGGCGACACGTTCGTGTTCGGCGGCGAGATCGTGCGCTATGAGGCGCTGGTCGAGGACGAGGTTTATGTCTCGCGCGCCAACACGCCCGATCCCAAGGTGCCGTCCTATATGGGCGGCAAGTTTCCGCTCTCGACCTATCTGGCTGAGCGCGTGCGCAAATTGCTGGCCGACAAGGCCGCCTGGCGCGGCCTGCCGGATCAGGTGCGCGACTGGCTGGCGCTGCAGGCGGAATATTCGCGCGTGCCGGGTCCGCGCGAACTCGTGGTCGAGACATTCCCGCGCGGCGGCAAGCACTACCTCGTCTGTTATCCGTTCGAGGGGCGGCTGGCGCATCAGACGCTCGGCATGCTGCTGACGCGGCGGCTGGAGCGCGCCCGCGCCCGGCCGCTCGGATTCGTCGCCAACGAATATGCACTCGCGGTGTGGGGCGTGTCCGACATGTCGGCGATGCTGCGCGAGAGGCGGCTCGATCTCGGCGCGCTGTTCGACAGCGACATGCTGGGCGACGATCTCGAAGCGTGGCTGGCGGAATCGGCGCTGATGAAACGGACCTTCCGGGCGTGCGCGCTGATTTCCGGGCTGATCCCGCGCCGGTTCCCCGGCGAGGAGAAATCGCGGCGGCAGGTGCTGTTTTCCACCGATCTCGTCTACGACGTGCTGCGCCAGCATCAGGCGGACCATGTCTTGTTGCGGGCGGCGCGCGCCGATGCGGCGACGGGGCTTCTCGATCTGAAGCGGCTCGGCGATCTGCTGGCGCGTGTGCGCGGCCGAATCGTTCACAAGGAACTCGATCGGGTGTCGCCGCTGGCGGTACCGGTGATGCTGGAAATCGGCCGCGAAGCGGTCTATGGCGAAGCGGCCGACGACCTTCTGGCGGAAAGCGCCGCCGAACTGGTGCGCGAAGCGACGGAACGAGAATGAGGATGCAGCAAGCGCAGGCAGAACAGCTAGTCATTCATCGCGAAGCGGTGATCCGCATTGCGGGGATCGATCTTGTCGCCGATGCGGCCGGTGCGCTGGTCTGGCCCGACGAGCGGCTTGTGATCGTCTCGGATCTGCATCTGGAAAAAGGCTCGAGCTTCGCGATGCGCGGCACGCTGCTGCCGCCCTACGACACTGCCGCGACGCTGGCGCAACTCGCCGCCGTCATCGCGCGTCACAATCCGCGCACCGTGATTTCACTCGGCGACAGTTTCCACGATGGGCACGCGCATGAGCGCCTGTGCGATGACGATCGCGCCTCTCTGGCCGCGATGCAGGTGCATCGCGACTGGATCTGGATTGCCGGCAATCACGATCCCGATCTGCCGAAGACTCTCGGCGGCACGGTGGCTGCACAGTTGATTCTCGGTTCGTTGTGCTTTCGCCACGAGCCGACAGGCGCAGACGGCGAAATCGCCGGGCATCTGCATCCCTATGCGCGGGTGCTGACGCGCGCGCGTGCCGTCAGCCGTCGCTGTTTCGCCGCCGACGGGCAGCGTATCGTCATGCCGGCGTTCGGTGCCTACACCGGCGGGCTCAATATCCGCGATGCGGCCTTTGCCGCAGTGCTGCGGAGAACTGCGCTGACCGCGCATCTTCTCGGCGACGGAAGGCTGCATGCCTTTCCGGTGGCGCGGTGCAGCAGTTAGAGTTTTTGTTTTGACGCGTCAGTCGCGCCGGAACACGACCGATGCGAACCAGCCCGTCAACAACGCCATCAGCGATGTGATCAGGCCGTAGACGAGCCCGTTGTTGCGCGCGGCTTCGGCCACGACCTGTTCGAAGCCGACCTTGACGATTTCGAAGGCTGTCTGCGAACGGGTGACGAGCGCGCCGCCGGAGAATAATTTGACATCGACCTGATAGGCGCCGGTCGCGACTTCGCCCGGCAGCGGAATGGGCGCACGGAACAGCCCCGGCGACAGGAAGGTCACGCCATTGGCGGCCTCGCGATAGAGCCCGTGCTCGCCTTTCAGGCGCACGAAGGCGGTGCGGAACGGATCTTCGCGCACGACATCGGCGAGGTCGGAGCCGACGCGCTGCGTCAGGATGGTGTTGTCGAGGCCGATCTGCAGCCGGCGCAGTGTCTCGGCGGGCGCGATCTCGGCAAAGGGGCGATTGCTGATGACGGCGAGGTAGCTCGGCACATTTTCGAACTGCCGCGAATCAACATTGACCCAGACGCCGAAGGTGCGGGCCTTGCGCCGCGTCACCAAAGTCGTCCGCGGCCCGGTGACGGTGACGACGATGTCGTAATTGGTGCGATTGGCCGGGGTCGATGCGTCGCGCTCAATGGTGCCGAACAGGACCAGTTCCTCGCCGGAATAATAGGGTGTGATGCTGACGCGGTGGCTCGAGACCGAGACGATCAGCCGTTCCGCCTGCGCGGCGGTGGCCGCAACCGAGACGAATAGCGCGATCAGGAGCCCACGCGCGATCATCGCGGCTGCTCCACTTCGCGGATGGTGTAGATGTCGGTCGGGGTGACGACCATGTCGATGGCGAAACGAATGCCGACGGCGAGAACGAGCAATCCCAGCAGCAGGCGCAGCCGCTCGCTCGAGATGCGCTGTCCGGCGCGGGCGCCGAACTGCGCGCCGGTGACGCCGCCGATCATCAGGATCAGCGCCAGCACGGCGTCGACCAGGTGATTGGTGACCGAATGCATCAGCGTGGCGCTCGCCATGGTCACGAGCGTCAGCACCATCGAGGTACCGATCACGGTCGCGGTCGGCACGCGCAGCACGTAGATCAGGAGCGGCACCAAGAGGAAGCCGCCGCCGATGCCCATCACCGCACCGACGAAGCCGATCAGCAGGCCAATGGCGACGACCGGAATGACGGAGACGTAGATCTTCGAGCGCTTGAAGCGCAGCTTCAGCGGCAGTCCGTGGACCCAGTGATGGGCGCCGGGCCGGCGCAGCGTCACCGGCCGTCCGTAGCGGCTGCGCAGCACCGCGCGCACGCTTTCCCACACCATCAGTCCGCCGACGGCGGTGAGCAGGATGACGTAGGAGATCGAGACGGTGAGATCGAGCTGGCCGATCGAGCGCAGCAGCGTGAACAGCCACACGCCGAGCCCGGTTCCGACAATACCGCCCACGAGCAGGATCCCGGCGAGCAAAGGATCGATCGCGCGTTTGCGCCAATAGGTCAGTGCGCCGGAAAATGACGATGCTGCGACATGGCTTGCGACAGTCGCCACCGCGACGGCCGGGGCGATGCCGGTGAAGATCAGAAGCGGCGTCATCAGAAATCCGCCGCCGACGCCGAACATGCCCGAGATAAAGCCGACCGCGAGCCCCATCGCGAGAATCGTGAACATGTTGACCGGAAGGTCGGCGATAGGCAGGAAAATCTGCACGCGCGGTCCCTGTCGATGAGGGGGCTTCGTCGGTCGGGCGCACGCGCCCGCACGTGAGCCGATGCAAGGTCGTCGCCTCTTACCGCGTCCCGTTGCGCGAGGCGACAGGATTCCACAGCAGGGTTATCGATATGTCAGGAGCGTGTCGTGGCTGCGACTGTGGCGGCGCGAGCGCCGCCAGCGGACGCGCTCAGCGCTTGGCGCGAGCCGGGGCGGCCTTCGGCGCCTGCGCGTTCGACGCTTGCGTGGCCGGTGCAGCGTCCCAGCCACCCTGCGGCGGGCTGACGGCCACAGCGGTATCGGTCTGACCGAGCGGCATGTAGGTCTGGATCGCGAGCTGGGCGGCGGTCAGGGTCTGCTGATCCATGCGCTTGGCGACGTCGTCACGCTTGCGGCCGGCATCGGCATCGCCCTGCGCGGCGGCGAGGCTGAACCACTTGTAGGATTCCACGAGGTTCTGCTCGACGCCGATGCCGCGCGCATAGAGCACCGCCAGATTGTACTGGCTGTCGGCGAGGCCGTAGTCCGACGCCTTGCGGAACCATTCGGAGGCCGTCTTGTAGTCCGGGCCCTGGCCGCCGCCATCGGCAAACAGCACCGCGAGATTGTGCATCGCCTTCGGGTTACCGCCTTCGGCGGCGGCGATGTAGCTGCGCTTGGCGGCGCCGATGTCCTTCGGCACGCCGAGGCCCTTCTCGTAGAGGCTGCCGAGGCGGAACATCGCCGGCACCAGGCCCTTCTGGGCGGCGCGGTCGTACCACTTGGCGGCTTCGGTGTAGTTCTGGGCCACGAGCTTGCCGTCCGCGTAGCGGCTGGCGACTTCGTAGGCGGCTGCGGCATCGCCGTTCAGCGCTGCCTCGCGCAGCTTCGGACCGCCGATTGTGTCGGGCAGGCGTTCAGCGGTGTCGGCCGTCGTGCGGGCGGCGGGCGCGGCAGATGCGACAGTCTTCGCAGCAGGAGCCGGACGCGGCGCCGCTACGGAACCGGTGAGATCGGCGCTCGAGGCCGGCACGGGCACGGCCTGCGCCGCGACGATGCCGTTCGGGGCGCTCTCGGCCGGGCCGCTGCGAGGTGCGATCGAGGAGACTTCCGCCATCGGCTTCGGCGAGATGAATTGCAGCGCGGAGTTTGCCTTGGACGCGGGCGCCGTCGGCGCAATCGCGCCGGTCGTGTCCGGCTGGACGAGGGTGGCGACGGTCTTCGGCGCGGGCGCCATGTAGGAGCCGGATTTGCTCGGCGCTTGTTCGGCGGGCGCCGGAACCGTGGCGTCCTTGCTGCCGCCCCAGACATTCATCACCAGGTTCAGCGCACCGAGCACGATGACGATGATGCTGGCGGCGATGAGAACGATACGCAGTTTGTTGGATGACGCGGGCTTTTCGGCACGCGCGGATTCGGCAGACTGGCGGGTGAAGGTGTCTTTCAGGACCGCCATGCGGCCCTGCTTCGGCGGCGGCTCGGCGGCCGCAGCCAGCTGCGCCGCACGGCGCGCGGCGGCGATGAAATTCACTTTCGCCGGCGCTTCCTGGCCCGGCGCGCCAATCATGGCTTCCGAGGCTGCGATACGTTCGGCGGCGCTGACAGGGACATCGCCCGGACGCACGCCCGGCTCAAGCGGATGATCGGGCGGCAAGGTCGGATCGATTGGCGGACGCTGAGCGGCGGGCGGGCGCTGCTGTGGCGCAGCCGCCGGGCGGGGCGCGTCGGTGAAGGCCGGAACGACGGCTTCTTCCTGAGCAGGAGCCGGACGCATCGCAGAACGGGTGTCGCTGCGCGCAGCCGCAGGCTCAACTTGCAACTGCGCCGGATTGGGCAGCATCGGAGCCAAGGACGGCGCTATGAACGGCGCCATGGATGGGGCGACGGCGGGCGCTGCGGGCGACGGCGCATCGCGCATGATCGGGGCGGCGCTTGGCTGCAGCGGCGGGCTGACCGTCATGGTGACGGGCGCTGGCTCAGCAACGGGGGCGGCCGGTGCGACAGCAGCAGCGGCCGGTGCGCTCTTCATCCGGTGCAAATCGGTCTCGATCGAGGCGAGACGATCGACCACCTGACCGAGCGTGCCATGCACGACGTCGAGCGAAATCTGCGAACGGCGGTCGGATTCGTTCTGGCCGTAGCGCATCTCGGCGAGATCGCGCTTGATGGTGTCGAGCAATTCCTGATTGAACGGCGCAACAACCGTTGCCGGCGTCGTCGCGGCATTGAGTGCGGTCGCGATGCCTTCGCGCTGGCTTTCCAGATACGACAGGATGTGCGCGAGGCCTTCCTCGATGCGGCCGAGCGATGGCGAGCGCGACTGCGCAAGCTCGATCCGCTCGATCATCGTGGCGATGCGCTGTTCGAGATGCAGCAGCGCGGAGTTATCCTGCGCGCCGACCTGCATCCGGTCGATCCGCTCGGCCAGCGCACGGACGGCGCCATCGAGGTCGGGTGCCGAAACAGCCTGATTTTGCTGGTTTTCCAGGGCCTCCGTGAGGCGCGAGATGCGCTGTTCGATGGCCGCCAGCGCGCTGTCGGAATGGCTCTGGGTGGAAATGGTTTCAAGCCGCGCGGCGATGGCCTGCACGTCGCTGTTCAGGCGCGCCACGGCGTCGCCGGAGGCGACCTGCGATACGATCGAACGCAGCGCGGTGATGGCGGTTTCGATTTCGCGGACGCCGCCATGCTCGCTCGAGTGCATGATCAGGTCGAGCTTCGACGACAGGTTGCGGATCGCTTCGTCGAATCCGGTCAATTGCTCGGCGGGGCGCAGCGTGCGCAGCGTCTCGCGGATCTCGGCGAGCGCGTGTTCGACGCCGGCCAGTGCGGCATCGTTGGTGACGGTCTGGCGATTGTCGTCGATGCGGCGGCTCAGCTCGCGGATCTCGCCTTCCAGCGACTCCAATGCGCGGCGCGGCATGGCCTCGGTGATGGAATGGCGGATGACCGCCAGTTCCTCGCGGAATGAAGCAATGGACTGCTCGATATGAGCCGGCCGCATGGCCTCGATCTGGTTGGTCAGGCGCTGCAGCTGCTGCTCGAAGCCCGACATATTGGATGGCGATTGCGGCGCCATGGCCGCACGGGCGGGCATGGCCGATTGTACCGGCATGGCCGGGCGGGACAGGCGTCCGTCGAGCTGGCTCTGGCGCGCGGCGACTTCGGCGACGGCCGCATCGAGCGGATTTGCAGCCCGGCTCGGGGCCGGCTGAGGCTGCGACAGGCTGGCAAGACGGTTGTCGAGGCGCGAAATGGCTTCGTTCAACTGGCGCGCGACGGCGGATTCCGGCCGGGCAGTGGGGCCGGCAACGCGCTCGATGTGCTGGGTGATGGAGTCGAGCCGGTCATGGATGTCGGCGAACTCGCGCGGAAACGGGGCCGGGGCCGGGGCAACGCCATTGGCGCGTGCCGAATCAAGGACGGCGGTATTGAGCCAGGTCTCGACCGAGAGACCGGCACGGCGGGAGGCCTCGATCGCGGTCTCGCGGGCGGCGGGGCTCAGATCGTTGAGGCTAAACGGGCGTGATGTCATCGGGTTTACTCAATCGGCGGCGGGGCGCCGTTTCGCCAGTAATTTCAGCCAGCCCTGAAACTTTACTAGCTCCGCCAGACCGGAGTGCCCGCGACCTGACTTTTCCGTGTTACGGTAAACACCGGGTTAAAATGTCATGGCGGCGCCTTAACATTCCTCAATGACAACTCATGTTTGGGACCCGAGATAAGCTCGGCCAACGAGCTGCGGGCCGAGTCAGGCCGGAGGGAGGTCAGCATGCCCATTTACAAGGCGCCGGTGGAGGACCTGGGTTTTCTGCTCAACGACGTCTTCCAGATCGACCGTTACGACAATTTGCCCGGATTCAGCGACGCGTCCGCCGAGACCCGTGACGCGATTTTCAGCGAAGCCGCCAAGCTCACCGAACAGGTGCTTGCGCCGCTGAACCGCTCCGGCGACGTTGAGGGCTGTACCCGTCAGCCCGACGGCCGCGTCACCACGCCGAAGGGATTCAAGAACGCCTACCGCCAGTTGAGCGAGGGCGGCTGGATCGGGCTGTCGTCGCCGCCCGAATTTGGCGGTCAGGGCCTGCCTTATACGATCACCGCGCTGATCAACGAGTTGCTCTGTTCCGCAAACATGGCGTTCGCGATGTATTCGGGGCTGGTGCAGGGCGCGGTCGCCGCGATCCTCGCGCATGGCAGCGACGAACTGAAAAAGACGTATCTGCCGAAAATGATCTCCGGCGAATGGGCCGGCACGATAAATCTCACCGAGCCGCATTGCGGCACCGATCTCGGTCTGTTGCGCACCAAGGCCGTGAAGCAGGGCGACGGCAGCTACAAGATCACCGGCACCAAGATTTTCATTTCCGGCGGCGAGCAGGACCTCACCGACAACATCATCCATCTGGTGATCGCGCGCATCGAAGGCGCACCCGCAGGCGTGCGCGGCATTTCGCTGTTCATCGTGCCGAAGATGTTCGTCAATGCCGACGGATCGCTCGGCGCGCGCAACGGCGTGTCGTGCGGCTCGATCGAGCACAAGATGGGCATTCACGGCAACGCGACCTGCGTGATGAACTACGACAACGCCACGGGATTCCTTGTCGGCGAAGAAAACCGCGGCCTCAATGCCATGTTCACGATGATGAACGAGGCGAGGCTCGGCGTCGGCATTCAGGGGCTGGCGCAGTCGGAAGTCGCCTATCAGAACGCGGCCGCCTATGCGCGCGATAGGTTGCAGGGGCGCGCGCTCACCGGCGCGCAGGCGCCCGACAAGGCAGCCGATCCGATTATCGTTCATCCCGACGTGCGGCGTACGCTGTTGTCGATCCGCGCCTTCAACGAGGCCGCGCGTGCGCTCGTGGTCTGGACCGCATTGACGAGCGATGTCGCGCACCGTTCCGGCGACGCGAAGGAGCGCGAAGCTGCCGACGATCAGCTCGGCCTGATGACGCCTGTTATCAAGGGCGTGCTGACCGATCTCGGATTCGCCAACGCAGTTGCCGCGCAGCAGTTGTTCGGCGGTCATGGTTACATTGCCGAACACGGCATGGAGCAGTTCGTACGCGATGCGCGCATTGCCATGATCTATGAGGGCGCCAACGGCATTCAGGCGCTCGATCTCGTGGGGCGCAAATTGCCGCGCGACGACGGGCGCGCGATCAAGGCGTTCTTCGCCGAAGTGATGGGCTTCATCAAGGAGCATGGCACGAATGAGGCGATGAAGCCGTTTACCGCGCCGCTGTCCGCCGCCATTACCGATCTGCAGAAGGCGACGCTGTGGCTGGCGCAGAACGCGGTCAAGAATCCCGATGAGGGTGCGGCCGGGTCCACCGACTACATGCACCTCTTGGGCCTCGTTGCACTCGGCTATATGTGGGCGCGCATGGCGCGCGTCGCGCTGGACAAATCGGCGGGTGGCGATGTGGCGCGCTTCAAGGCCAAGCTGACCGCCGGACGCTTCTTCATGGAGCGGATGCTGCCAGAAACATCGTTGCGGCTTGCGCGCATTCAGACCGGCGCAGCGACGATCATGGAATTGCCTGCGGAGGCGTTTTAGATTGAGCATGATCCTTTTCCGAAATCCGGTATTCCCTTTTCGGGGATGATGCTCGCAGTGGAGATTGGTTAAATGACGGAAGCCTTTATCTACGACCATGTGCGCAGCCCGCGCGGGCGCGGCAAGGCCGACGGCTCGCTGCACGAAGTCACGGCGCTGACACTGGCGACGCAAATGCTGGAAGCGATCCGCGATCGCAACAAGCTCGCAACCTCGCAGGTCGATGACGTCATCCTGGGTGTGGTCGATCCGGTCGGCGAAGCGGGCGGCGACATCGCGCGCATGGCGGCGCTGCGGGCCGGTTATGGCGACAGCGTGCCGGGTGTGCAGATCAATCGCTTCTGTGCGTCGGGTCTCGATGCGGTGAACTTTGCCGCCGCGCAGGTGATGTCGGGTCAGCACGATCTCGCCATCGGCGGCGGCGTCGAATCGATGAGCCGCGTCGGCATCGGCGCGTCAGGTGGCGCCTGGCCGGTCGATCCGTCGATTGCGGTGCCGGCCTATTTCATGCCGCAAGGCATTTCGGCCGATCTCATCGCGACGAAATACGGTTTCACGCGCGACGATGTCGATGCCTACGCCGTGGAAAGCCAGAAGCGCGCGGCGCTGTCGTGGAGTGAAGGACGCTTCGCAAAGTCGGTCGTTCCGGTGGTCGATCCCAACGGGCTCACGATTCTCGCCAAGGACGAACATATGCGCCCGGAGACGACGATGCAGTCGCTCGGGCAACTCAAGCCGGCCTTCGCGCAAATGGGCGAGCTTGGCGGTTTCGACGCGGTGGCGATTCAGTCTCACCCCGAAATCGAAACCGTCAATCACGTGCATCACGCCGGCAACTCGTCGGGCATTGTCGACGGTGCATCCGCCGTTCTGATCGGCAACAAAGAAGCGGGCGGGCGAGCGGGGCTGAAGCCGCGCGCGCGGATTCGCGCCTTCGCCAATATCGGCTCGGAGCCCGCGATGATGCTGACCGGTCCGGTGGATGTGACCCACAAGGTGCTCAAGCGCGCCGGGCATGACGTTCAAGGACATCGATCTCATCGAGATCAACGAGGCTTTCGCGTCGGTGGTGCTGCGCTATCTGCAGGCGTTCTCGCTCGATCCGGCCAAGGTCAACGTCAATGGCGGCGCGATTGCGCTCGGCCATCCGCTCGGCGCGACGGGCGCGATGATTCTCGGCACGCTGGTCGATGAACTCGAGCGGCGCAATCTCACGACCGGCCTTGTCACGCTGTGCATCGGCGGCGGCATGGGCACGGCGACGATCATTGAACGGGTGTGAGGGGGCATCGATGGCGAACAATTTCCGTACCGAGATCGACGCCGACGGCATCGCGCTCGTCACCTGGGACATGGCCGGCAAGTCGATGAATGTCTTCGATGTCGCCACCATCACCGAGCTGTCCGAGATCGTCGAAGCGATGGCCACGGATGCCAAGGTCAAGGGCGTCGTGCTCACCTCCGCCAAGGACACGTTCTGCGCCGGCGCAGACATCACGATGCTCGATGCGATCGCACATGCTTATGCGAAGGCGCAGACAGAACTGGGCGAGGACGGTGCGCGCAAGCGCCTGCTCGAGGAGAGCAGCAAGCTGTCGCGGCTGTTCCGGCGCATCGAGACGAACGGCAAGCCATGGGTCGCCGCGATCAACGGGCTGGCGCTCGGCGGCGGTTTCGAGATCTGTCTGGCGTGCCACTACCGCGTCGCTGCCGACAACGACAAGACGCGGCTCGGCCTGCCCGAAGTGAAGATCGGCATTTTTCCCGGCGCCGGCGGCACACAGCGTGTCCCGCGCATCGTGCAGACGGCCGACGCGCTGCAGATGATGCTGAAGGGCGATCAGCTGAAGCTCGATCGCGCCAAGGCCATGAAGCTCGTCGATGCGATCGTGCCGCAGGCCGATCTCGTCACAGCGGCGAAGGACTGGATCAAGGCCGGCGGCAAGGGCGTCGCACCATGGGATGCCGAAGGCTTCAAGTTGCCGAGCGGGCCGGTTTACTCCAAGGCCGGCATGCAGATGTGGCCCGCGGCCAATGCGATCTACCGGCGCGAGACATTCGACAATTATCCGAACGCGCGCGCGATCATGCAGTGCGTCTATGAAGGATTGCAGTTGCCGATGGATCAGGCGCTGCGGGTCGAGTCACGCTGGTTCGCGAAGATTCTGCGCAGCAGTGAGGCCAAGGCAATGATGCGCAGCCTGTTCGTGTCGATGCAGGAACTGAACAAGGGAGCGCGGCGTCCCAAGGCGCCGCCGCCGGTCAAGATCAAGACGCTCGGCATTCTCGGCGGTGGCGGCTTCATGGGCGCAGGCATCGGCTATGTCAGCGCGCAGGCGGGGATCAATGTCGTGCTGATCGATCGCGATCAGGCCAGCGCCGACAAGGGTATAGTGCATGCCGACAAACTCATCTCGACGGCGGTGGAGCGTGGCCGTGCGACGGCCGCCGACCGCGACGCACTGCTCAGTCGTATCACGGCGAGTGGCGACTACGCCGCGCTGAAGGATTGCGATCTCGTTATCGAAGCGGTGTTCGAGGATCGCAAGGTCAAGGCAGAAAGCTATGCCAAGGCGAAGCCGCACCTGAAGCCCGATGCGATCTTTGCCTCCAACACCTCGACGCTGCCGATCACCTCGCTGGCGGAAGAGTTCGGCGACGCGGCACGATTTGTCGGTATTCACTTCTTCTCGCCGGTCGATCGCATGATGCTGGTTGAAGTGATCATGGGCAAGGCGACGGGCGAGGCAGCGCTCGCCGGTGCGCTCGACTATGTGCGCGCAATACGCAAGACGCCGATCGTGGTCAACGACTCGCGCGGCTTCTACGCCAATCGCTGCGTGCTCAATTACATCGGCGAGGGGTTGTTGATGGTCACCGAAGGCGTGCCGCCGGCGATGATCGAGAACGTCGCCAAGCAGGCCGGCATGCCGGTCGGGCCGCTGTCGCTCAACGACGAGATCGCGCTCGATCTGGGGCTCAAGATCATGAAGGCGACGGAAGCCGATCTCGGCGCCGCCGCCGTGGATCAGAAGCAGAAGGGGCTCTTGACCGAAATGGTCGAGAAGCTTGGCCGGCTCGGGCGCAAGAACGGCAAGGGGTTCTACGACTATCCCGAGAAGGCGCCCAAGAAATTGTGGCCCGATCTCGCCGCGCTGCAGTCGACAAAGCTCGATCCGGATACGCTCGACGTCGCTGAGATGAAGCAGCGTTTTCTTGTCGTGCAGGCGGTCGAAGCCGCGCGTACGGTGGAAGACAACGTGATCGTCGATCCGCGCGAGGCCGATGTCGGGGCGATTCTCGGTTTCGGCTTTGCGCCGTTCACCGGCGGCACGCTGTCGTATATCGACACGATGGGCGCGAAAGCGTTCGTCGCGCTGTGCGAGAAGCTGGAAAAGAAGTTCGGCCCGCGCTTCAAGCCGCCGAAGCTGCTGTACGACATGGCGGCGAAGGGCGAGACCTTCTACGGCCGGTTTGCGCCGGGCAGGGCGGCATGAGCATGATCCCGAAAAGTGGCAACCGGTCTCCCGCTTTCGCGAAGCAGTTCGACGCGGATGTCGGATAAGATCATGCACAAAGAACTGAGCTTCAAGGATAACGACGTCATGTGTGAGAAGTGCGAACCCGGCTACGGCTGGAAGGGCTGGATCGATTTGCCGAAGCAGGCGGCTTGTATCCCGGCCGGTCCGTGGATCGACCTGACGCACAAGGTGTCGCCGACGATGCCCTATGCATCGATTTTCAAGCCGCCGAGCTTCAAGCGCCTGCGCGAAATGCCGGAGGCGCCGTTTCAGGTCACCGAGATGGAAATGGTGGTGCATGCCGGCACGCATGTGGATTCGCCGCGACATTATTATCTCGACGGCCCCGACATGGCCGACGTGCCGCTCGAACGTCTCTATGGGCCCGGCGTGGTGTGGCACATCGATGTCGAGCCCAATGCGCAGATCGATGTCGACAAGCTTAAGGCGGCGCGGCCGCGTTTGAAGCCGGGCGATATTCTGGCGATCGACACCGGCTGGGCGGCGCGTTTCGGCACGGAAGAGTACGAGCACCATCCGAGCCTGACGGGGGCTGCGGCACAATGGCTGCTGGAACAGCGCATCAAGTTGTTCGCCTGCGATTTTGCGACGCCCGATCTGGTTTATCATCTGCGCCAGCCGGGGTTTAACTGGCCGGTGCATCGCGCATTGTTGCCGCATGGCATTTTGATTGCGGAACATCTGACAGGGCACGCGGCGCTTGCCGGCCGTCGCGCGGAATTTTTCTTCGGTGCGCTTCCGATTGTCGATTGCGACGGCGGGCCGAGCCGCGTGATGGCGCGCGCCATCGAGAGCGATAACGCATAGCAGTCATTCCGCGGAAATCGCTGACACGGTTCCCTGAAGCGGGTTTATTGCCGCCCGATCGTCCGGGCCGCCGTCAGGTGTCGCGGACGCGACAACGCATTAACCTCCTCAACTTGTGAGCGAAATTGTCGCAAGAAGGTGGCTATGTGCCTGGCAATCTGTGTCACAGTTGAGGGGACGCCAAAAGGCGCCTGAAAAGACACAAAAAACGTCCACAGGAGGATCTATGACCACCAAATCACGAAGCACACGCACGATCGCGATGGCATCGTTGCTGACCGTCGGCGGCCTGCTCGTTCTCAGCGGCACGTCGTACAGCCAGTCGCCGCTGCGCCTGACCTATGTGTCGTATGGCGGCACCGGGCAGGACGCGCAGATCAAGGCGTGGCAGGAACCCTATACGGCGAAGAATCCGAACATCACCTTCACCAACACCTCGCCGCCCGATCCGGCGCAGGTGAAGGCACAGGTCATGACCAAGGCCGTGCAGTGGAACGTCGTCACCACCGCGCCGTATCTCGCGCAGCAGAACTGCGGCACGCTTTACGAAAAGCTGTCGATCCCCGGCCTCGACATGAGCCAGTTTCCGAAGGGCGTGATCGGCGAGTGCTATGTCGCCGACTTCCGCTATTCGCTGGTGTTCAGCTACTCAGCCGACAAGTGGCCCGATCCGGCCAAGGCGCCGAAGACTCTCGCGGACTTCTTCGACACCAAGAAGTTCCCGGGCAAGCGCGGCGTCGTGCGCGCGGTGCAGGACGGTATGCTCGAACAGGCGCTGCTCGCCGAGGGCGTGCCCGCCGACAAGATGTATCCGCTCGATGTCGAGCGTGCTCTGAAGAAGTGGTCCACGATCAAGGACGACACCGTCTGGGCCGCCAATCCCGGCGCGCTGCTGCAGCTGATCACCTCCAAGCAGGTCGACATGCAGTTCCTGGTGCAGGCTCGTTCGCAGGCTGCGCTCGATGCCGGCGCCAACATGGTTCCGGTGTGGGACACCACGGTCACGAGCGTCGATGCGCTCGCGGTGCCGAAGGGTTCGCCGAATCTCGACGAGATCCAGAAGTTCCTGAGCTTCGTGATGCAGCCTGATCAGCAGGCCCGCATGGCGACGCTTGCGGGCATCGGTGCGTCGAACCTGAAGGCCGTGCCGACCTATACGGCGAACGGCAACAAGGTGAACGCGTTCGGTCCGGCCAACACCGGCAAGACGCTGCAGGTCGACTTCGACTGGTGGAGCAAGAACTTCAACCAGACGGTCGAGCGCTTCACGCAGTGGCTGAACACTTAAACCACGGTTGTGAAGTCATAAAACGATGACGACGTTGCGATCGCGGCCAGCCCTTAATCCGGGCTGGCTGCTTCTCGTGCCCGCGCTGGCGCTGCTGACCGGGGTGCTGTTCATCCCGCTCTTCTCCAGCTTCTGGCGCAGCATCAGCGATCCGGAGTGGGGTCTCGGCAACTACACCAAGTTGCTCGATGACGGCGTGACGCTGCGCGTCATGCTGCGCACCGCCATCTCGGCCGGGGTCGTGACGATCGTCGCGTTTATTCTCGGCTATCCTTACGCCTATCTGATGACGCGCGTCGGCCCGGTCGGCCGCAGCGTGCTGCTCACCATCGTGCTCATTCCGTTCTGGACTTCAGCGCTCGCGCGCAATTTCGGCTGGCTGGTGCTGATCTATCGCGGCGGACCCATTCAGACGTTTCTGTCTTACATCGGTCTCGGCGATGTGACGCTCTACGGCACCGCGACCGGTGTGACGCTGGCGATGAGCCAGGTGATGCTGCCGTTCATGGTGCTGCCGCTGTACTCCGCGCTCGGCGGCATCGATCGACGCCTGCTGCTGGCTGCGCGCGGTCTCGGCTCGCCGCCGCTCGTGGCGTTCTGGAAAATCTACTGGCCTCTGTCGCGCGGCGGCGCGGTCGCGGGCATGATCCTCGTCTTCACGCTCAGCCTCGGATTCTATGTGACGCCGGCGCTGCTCGGCTCCGCGCGCCAGTCGCTGGTCGCGCAATTGCTCGGTCAGCGCACGACCGAGCTGCTGGATTTTGCAGGCGCCGGCGCGCTCGGCACCGTGGTGCTGGTGATCACGCTCGTGCTGGTGGCCTGGGCCAATAAATTCGGTGGCGGCGTCAACGCCATGGGTGTTGTCGCCGGCAATCAGCCGAAGGTGAAGCGATGACGGCGCTCGACACCAACCGCCCGACGCGTGTCATGCCGCGGCGCCGTTTGCGCGGCGCCGATGAAATTCCGGTCTGGCTGTGGATCGTCGGCGTCTTTGTCGCGCTCTATCTCGTGCTGCCGACGCTGTTCGTCATTCCGATGAGCTGGAGCGAGGCGACGACCTTCGTGTTTCCGCCGCGCGGGTTCACATTGCGGCTCTACGAGAACTTCTTCACCAATGAGCGCTGGATCGGCTCTCTCGGCCATTCGGTCCTTGTTGCGGTTCTGGCCTCAGCACTCGCCTCGACGGTGGGCACAGCCGCCGCTCTCGGGTTAAGCCAGCTCTCGGGCCGCGCGGCGAATTTCGCGCGCACGCTCCTGATGGTGCCGATCGTGACGCCCGCCATCGTGATTGCGACCTCGGTCTACATCGCGTTTCTGCAATGGCATCTCGTCGGCAGTCTGACCGGCTATGTGCTGGCGCATGCCGCTATCGCGACGCCGTTCGTCGTCGTCTCGGTCACGAGCGCGCTCGGCACCTTCGACCGCCGGCTGCTGCGCGCGGCGACGTCGCTCGGCGCCTCGCCGTTCCGCGCTTTTCTCACTGTGACGATGCCGCTGATCGGCCGCGGCGTCATGACCGGCGCGATTCTCGCATTCGTCACCTCGTTCGATGAAGTGGTGATCGCACTGTTCATCCGTTCGCCCGATTTCCAGACGTTGCCGGTGCAGATGTACAACAGCGTCACTGTCGAGATCGATCCGACGGTGGCGGCGTCATCGAGCCTGATCGTCATCACGGTCAGTCTGATTTTCCTCGCCGGCATGATCCTCGGCGTGACAACCAAGCGTAAATCAACATGAAGACACCGAACGCCAAACGCGGCACGCAGATCAGGCTCGACCATGTCGTCAAGGATTTCGGCCTGGCGCAGCCGGCCGTCAACGACGTGTCGCTGACCATCGAGCCCGGCGAATTCATCACGCTGCTCGGGCCATCAGGTTCGGGCAAGACGACGACGCTCAACCTCATCGCCGGCTTCGAGACGCTCACCTCGGGTTCGATCACCATCGACAATGTCGATGTCAGCAACGTGCCGCCGCACAAGCGCAATCTCGGCATGCTGTTCCAGAACTACGCGCTGTTCCCGCACATGAACGTGGCGCGCAACATCGGCTATCCGCTGCGCGAGCGCGGCATGCCCAAGGACGAGATCGCCAAGCGCGTCCGTGATGTGCTCGACCTCGTTCAGTTGAAGGATCGCGACGATGCCTATCCGACGGAACTTGTCCGGCGGCCAGCAACAGCGCGTCGCACTCGCCCGCGCCATCGTGTTCGAACCGCGCGTCCTGCTGCTCGACGAGCCGCTGAGTGCGCTCGACCGCCGACTGCGCGGCGCGCTGCAATCCGAAATTCGCCGCATCCATCGTGAAGTCGGCGCGACCTTCGTGTTCGTCACGCACGATCAGGAAGAGGCGATGAGCCTGTCGGATCGCATTGCGCTGTTCAACGAAGGTCGTATCGAGCAGATCGGTACGCCCGAGAGTCTCTACAACACGCCCGAAACGCTGTTTGTTGCGCGCTTCCTCGGCGATTCGAATGTGTTTCCGTTGAGCGAGAACGCGACCGGCGTGTCCGTGTCGTGGGAAGGCGAGCGTTGGGCCGTCGCGCCTGATACGATCTCCCGGCGTGCGGCGGGTGGTGGCGCCACGGCGCTGATGGTGCGTCCCGAGGCGATGTCGCTTGCGGCCGGCCGCGCCGATGTGCCGGCCGGAGCCAATGCGGTGAGCGCACAGATCCGCGACATCGAGTATTTGGGCTCGTACCGGACGGTGATGCTGGGCCTCGGCAATGCGGATATCGAAGGACGCGCCCGAATTCCGGCGACGGGCGCGGCTTTCAACCTCGGCGACAAGGTTTTTGCGTGGTGGCAGCCCTCCGCCCAGCGCATTGTGGCCGCTTGATTTCGATCATTGTCGCGGTGGCAGGGGCCGGATAACCGGACAAACCCGCGCAATTCAGCCATGGTCCGGCTGCATCAGAATGCCTCTGGATCATGCTGACGGCGTCATTTATTATTTTTCCTCGGGTTCGTCTTGGCCTCCTATGCCGGCCTGAACTCCTGACCAACCGGTAAGACAGCCGCGCCTCGACCGGGGCCGAGCCACTCTTGCTATAGACACAAGACAATATGCAGGGAGACGCGCCTTGAACACGCCGCTCGAAACGACGTTGCCACGCTACAAGCTCTATGTCGGTGGCCAATGGGTCGAGCCGGTGGGCGGCGAGACGTTCCCCACCTTCAATCCGTTCAACCAGAAGCCGTGGGCGACGATCTCCCAGGCCGGCGAAGAAGACGTCAAGCGCGCCGTCGCGACCGCGCGCAAGACCTTCGACACCGTCTGGAGCAAGGTCAACGGCCTCGAGCGCTCCAAGATGATGCTGCGCCTGGCCGAACTGCTTGAGCAGGACGCCCAGCGCATGGGCACGCTGGAGACCACCGACAACGGCAAGGTGATCCGCGAGACCACGGCGCAGATGGTCTATGCCGCGCGCATCTATCGCTTCTTCTCCGGTTATTGCGACAAGATCTGGGGCAAGGTGATCCCGCTCGATCGCCGCGACGTGTTCGATTACGCGACCTACGAGCCGCTCGGCGTCATCGGTATCATTACGGCGTGGAATTCGCCGATGGCGCTCTTGGCCAACAAGCTGCCCGCCGCGCTCGCGGCCGGCAATTGCGTCGTCATCAAGCCGTCGGAGCATGCCTCCGTCACGACGCTGGAATTCTGCAAGCTGGTCGAGAAGGCGGGCTTCCCGCCGGGCGTCGTCAACGTCGTCACGGGCGATGCGCGCACCGGTCAGGCGCTGGTCTCGGGCGGTGGTCTCGACAAGATTTCCTTCACCGGCAGCGATCGCGGCGGTCGCGCCATCGCCGAGGCGGCGGGGCGTCTGTTGACGCCGGTGACGCTCGAACTCGGTGGCAAGTCGCCGAATATCATTTTCGCCGACGCCGATATCGATAAAGCCGCTTCCGGCGCGCTCGCAGGCATCTTCGCCGCGACCGGCCAGACCTGCATCGCCGGCTCGCGCCTTCTGGTGCAGAAGTCGATCTACGACGACATCGTCAATCGCCTTGTGACGCGCGCCAAGAAGATCAAGCTCGGCAATCCGCTCGACATGGCGACCGAGATGGGCACCGCCGCCAACAAGCCGCAGTTCGACAGGATCATGGAATTCATCGCCGGCGCCAAGACCGAGGGCGCCGAACTCGTCGCCGGCGGCGCGCAGGCGACCGAAGGCGAACTCGCCCAGGGCTTGTTCGTGCAGCCGACCATCTTCGCCAACGTGCACAACAAGATGCGTCTGGCGCAGGAAGAAGTGTTCGGTCCGGTGCTTTCGATCATCCCGTTCGAGACCGAGGAAGAAGCCATCGAGATCGGCAACGACACCCGCTACGGCCTGGCCTCGGGCGTGTGGACACGCGACGTCGCACGCGTGCATCGCGTCTCGCGCGCGCTGCGCACCGGCATCGTCTGGGTCAACACCTACCGTCAGGTCGCGGCGCAGATGCCGTTCGGCGGCGTGAAGGATTCCGGCTATGGCCGCGAGCGCGGCGAGGCGGGGCTTTATGAGTTCCTCGCGCCGAAGAACGTCATGATCAATTTCTCCGACGAGGATCGCGATCCCTTCGCGGTCGCAACCTGATCGCGCCCCGCCTCATTCAACGTCCGTCACTTCTTGTTCTCCGCCAACCAGAATGAATGCGTCCGGTCCCATGAGCACTTCTCACGAGTATGATTTCATTGTTGTCGGCGCCGGCTCCTCGGGCTGCGCCGTCGCCGGGCGTCTTTCGGAAGACGGCACCCATCGCGTGCTGCTGATTGAAGCAGGTCCCCGCGACAACAACATCAACATCCACATTCCGTTGATGGTCGTGAACCTCTTGAAGAATCCGAAATTTATCTGGCCCTTCGTGACCGAGCCGCAGAAGGCGCTCAACAACCGCACGCAATTGTGGACCCGTGGCCGCATGCTCGGCGGCTCGTCGTCGATCAACGGCAACGTCTATGTGCGCGGCGATCCGGCCGAGTTCGATTCCTGGGCCGCGCAGGGCCTTCCCGGCTGGGGCTGGAAGGACATGCTGCCCTATTTCAAGAAGATGGAAGATTATCAGCCCGGCGATCCGGCGACGCGCGGCAAGGGCGGCCCGATCGGTGTCACCAGCCTGAAGAATTTCGACGCGCTGGCCGACGGCTTTGTCAAAGCCTGCGCCGAGGACGGCCATACCTATGTCGAGGACTACAATGACGGCCATTACGAGGGCACGTCGTATCTGCAGTACTCGACGCGGCGCGGCTGGCGTTCCAGTGCGGCAGTCGGATACCTGAAGCCGGCGCGCGGACGCAAGAACCTCGACGTCTGGGTCGACACGCAGGTGGCGCGCGTGATCATGGACGGCAAGCGCGCCGTCGGTGTCGAATGCCTGCGCGACGGCCAGACCGTCACTCGTCAAGGCGAAGCGCGAGGTCGTTCTCTCGGCGGGCCCGATCCAGTCGTCCAAGCTGCTGGAACTGTCCGGCATCGGCCGCAGCGAGGTTCTGTCGCAGTTCGGTATTCCGGTCGTGCAGGAACTGCGCGGCGTCGGCGAGAACCTGCAGGATCACCCCAACACGCGTCTTACTTTCCAGTGCAAGCTGCCGATCACCATCAACGATGTGTTGCAGAACCCGGTCGTGAAAGTGAAGGAAGCCCTGAAATGGGGATTGCTCGGCAAGGGACTTCTTTCGATCTGCTCGGCGAATGCGCACACCGTGATGCGCAGCCGTCCGGAGGAGACGCATCCCGATCTCAAGCTGCAGTTGCAGCCTTTCTCGGGCAAGGACCGCTACGCCCGGCGCCCGCAGGACGGCCTCGATCCGTTCTCCGGCTTCACCGTGGGCGTCATGGCGCTGTTGCCGAAGGCGCGCGGCAATGTGCACATCGCCTCAAGCGATCCGTATGCGCACCCGAAGATCGATCCGAATTACCTCGGCCATGAGGACGACATGCGTGTGCTGCTCACCGGCATCAAGGCGGTGCGCAGCGCGGCGGCGCGACCGGCATTGGCGAGCCTGATCGTCAAGGAAACGCGGCCCGGCGACTCGGTGACGACCGACGATGAGATCCGCGCCTATATCCGCGAGACGACGCAGACCACATGGCACATCGTCGGCGCCTGCAAGATGGGCACCGACGCCGACGCCGTGGTTGATCCGCAGCTCCGCGTGCGCGGCGTTGACGGATTGCGCGTCATTGACTCCTCTGTGTTCCCGACCATTCCGTCGTCGAACACCAATGCCGCCAGCATCGCGCTCGGCGAGCGGGGCGCCGAGATCGTGCTCGACGCCTGGCGCAACACCCGCGCGGCTGCCGCGTAAGGACATCCATGGCCATCGATCGCATTGAAGTCATCGTCACCGAGCTGCCGGCGCGCCTGCAGCGGACCTTCTCGAGCGGCAGCTGGGATACCGGCCCCGCCGGGCAGATCCTCGGCAAGCCGGTGCTGGTGAAGATACACGCCGACGGCGTCACAGGCGTCGCGCAGATTCGTTCGATTGCGCCGGGACATTTTCTTCCCGACACGCCGCAAAGCATGGTCGCGGCGATCACCGAAGTGTTCGGGCCCCTGATGATCGGGCGCGAAATCACCGAGATCGAAACGATCAACGAAGTTCTCACCTCGCGGCTTGCGGGAAATTCCGCAGCGCGCGCGGTGCTCGACATCGCCCTGCACGATGCGCTCGGCAAGGCGCTGAAGCTGCCGGTGCACAAACTGATCGGCGGTGCCTGCCAGAAAGAGATCGCGCTCGAATGGTCGGTCAGTCTCGCCGACGATGTCGGCGTGATGATCGCCGAGGCCAAGCGCGCCATCGACGAATTCGGCATCAAGGTTCTGTGCCTGAAGGCGGCCGGCAAGAAGGGCTGGAAGCAGGACGTCTCGAATTTCGCCGCGGTCCGCAAGGCGGTCGGCGACGATATCGTCATCGGCGTCGATCCGAACACGGGCTGGACCGTGGCCGAGACGATCAGCGCGATGGAAGGCATGCACGACTACGATCTCGGCTACATGGAGCAGCCGGTCGAGCGCCGCGACATCGACGGCATGGCCGAGATCCGCCGCGCATCGCGCGGCGTGCCGCTCATGATCGACGAGGGTCTGTTCACGATTCAGGACGCGCTGGCGCATGCCAAGGCGCGCGCGGCCGATGTGTTCTGCATCAAGCTCTACAAGGTCGGCGGATTGTCGGCCGCGAAGAAAATCAGCGCGATCGCGGAAGCCAGCGGCATCCTGATGAATTGCGGTGGCCTCGCTGCGCTCTGCAGCCTTGAAGCGGCGGCGTCGGCGCATTTCTGCGCCGCGACACCGGCCAAGCGGACGTTCGGCGCCGCCGAATTCGCCTTCGGCGTCGGCGCCATGGGCCCCGATCCGCTGACGGAAGACATCGGCTTCAAGTGCAAGGACGGCAAGGTGACGGTGCCGACGGGCCCCGGCCTTGGCCTGACGCTCGACGAAGCGGTGCTGAAGAAGCTGACGTTGCAGACGTCGGTCGTGACGAAGAAGTAACCCATCCTTCGAGACGCGGCTTTCAGCCGCTCCTCAGGATGAGGGCTGCGGTCCTTCTTACGCCGTATGCGAGACGGCGACGCGCAATGCTTCGCGCACGGCGTTCGGCGTCAGATGCGGTGCGGCAGCCTTGATGAAATCCAGAATGAACGGCCGCAGGTAAGTGTTCGAGCGCAGCGAGATGTTGATCGTACTGGCGGGGAACAGATCGCTGGCGTCACGTGCCTCGATGCCTTTGTCGCGTGCCGCGTCGTAGGTGATCGTGGTCAGGATGGCGATGCCCAGCCCCATTTCGACGTAGGTCTTGCAGACGTCGGCATCGATGGCGCTGAGGATGATCTTCGGCTCAAGACCCGCATCGGCAAACGCCTTCATCACCTTCCAGCGCCCGCTGTAGCGCGTGTCGTAGGTGATGATCGGGTAGGACGCGATGTCCTGGATGGTCAGCTTCGGCGTCTTGAGAATCGGGTGTCCGATCGGTGCGATCACCGAGCGCTGCAGGTCGAAACACGGCAGTTTCACCAGATTCGGGAATTCGCGCACCGTCTCGGTGCCGAAGGCCAGATCGGCATCACCGGAATCGACCAGCGCGCAGATTTCCTCCGGGTCGCCCTGGCGCAGAATAAGGCGCACATCGGGATAGGAGCCCATGAAGCTCTGAAGCACCTTCGGCAGCACATAGCGCGCCTGGGTGTGGGTCGTGCCGACCGTCAGCGTGCCCCGGCTGGACAGGCTGATGTCCTCTTTCAGCGAGCGCAGGGCCGAGACGTCGGTGGAGATGCGTTGGGCGATCTCGAAGACATGCTTGCCGGGCTCGGTCAGGCCGATGATCCGGTTGCGGGTCCGCACGAAGATCTCAAATCCGAGCTCGCTTTCGAGGAGCTGGATTTGCCGGCTGACGCCGGGTTGGGAGGTATTCAGGGCTTCGGCCGCGGCCGATAAGTGGTTCCCGTTACGGACGATTTCCACGACGTAGCGAAGTTGCTGCAGCCTCATGACGCGCCTTGGTATATGCTGAGAGGATACTAGAATAACGCAATATTCTCTAATGGCATACTGCAAATGGATCAAGAGGCCTTTTAGGATGCCGCCCGGTAAATGTGTCGGCGGCCGGACGGCACGCGGCCGCGTTTCGTGAAATTCACGAAGCTCGCTGTTTTTTTGCAGCCGCAGGACCGTTAGGACAGAGCACACGCGCGCTCGCGCGGTGCGATGTCCTGCTGGATATAGTCCGCGGATCCGCACTCACCGGGTGCCGCGCTCAACGCAGGGAAGTGATCATGAGCTTGTCGGAAAAATACGACATCATCGTCGTCGGTGGCGGCAACGCAGCGCTGTGTTCGGCGCTTGCCGCCAGTGAGCAGGGCGCCAAGGTTCTGGTGCTGGAGCGCGCACCCTTTGAGGAGCGCGGCGGCAACACCGCTTACACCGACGGCCTGATGCGTGTTGTCTATGACGGCGTCGATGACGTGCGCGCGTTGGCGACCGACCTGACCGACGCCGAAGTCGCGGTGTCGGATTTCGGTGCCTACACCGAAGAGAATTTCTTCGACGACATGTCGCGGATCACCCAGTACCGCACCGATCCGGACCTGTGCGAGATCCTGGTCAAGCGCAGCCGCGAGACGCTGCGCTGGATGCGCGAGCAGGGCGTCAAGTTCACGCCGAACTACGGCCGTCAGGCCTACAAGATCAACGGACGCTTCGTGTTCTGGGGCGGCGCCATTCTGGTCGTCAATGCCGGCGGTCCGGGCCTCGTCGAGTTTCTCTTCAAGGCGGCCGAGAAGCGCGGCATCAAGGTGATGTACGAGGCCTGGGTGAAGGGCCTCATTCAGGACGACACCGGCGTCACCGGCGTGCGCGTGCAGGTCGACGGCAAGACCCAGAGCATTCACGCCAAGGCTGTCATTCTGGCCTGCGGCGGTTTCGAGGGCAACGCAGAGTGGCGTTCGAAGTATCTCGGACCGGGCTGGGATCTCGCCAAGGTGCGCGGTTCGCGCTTCAACACCGGCGACGGCCTGCAGATGGCGCTCGACGCCGGCGCGCAGCCCTTCGGTCACTGGTCGGGCTGCCACGCCGTTTCATGGGAGCGTTATGCGTCCGATTTCGGCGATCTCAACATCACGCCGACCTATCAGCGCCACTCCTATCCGCTTGGCATCATGATCAACACCGAAGGCAAGCGCTTCGTCGATGAAGGCGCTGACTTCCGCAACTACACCTATGCCAAGTACGGCCACGCCGTGCTGGCGCAGCCCGGTCAGGTCGCCTGGCAGATCTATGATGCCAAGATGAAGGACCTGCTGCGCAGCGAATACAACACGCGTCAGGTCACCAAGGTCGTCGCCAACACGATCGAGGAACTCGCCGATAAGCTCGACGAAGTGAACAAGGAGCAGTTCCTCAAGACCGTCGCCGAATTCAACGGCTCGGTGAAGAAGGACAAGACGTTCGATCCGAACATCAAGGACGGCCGCGGCGCTACCTCGAACGGCGTCGTGCGCTCCAACTGGGCCAACACCATCGATCAGGGTCCGTTCGAAGCCTATGCTGTCACCTGCGGCATCACCTTCACCTTCGGCGGCATCAAGATCGACACCAGCAACGGCCAGGTCGTGAATACCAACGGCCACACGATTCCGGGTCTGTTCGCGGCCGGCGAAATGGTCGGCGGCATCTTCTACTTCAACTATCCCGGCGCTTCGGGCCTCACCAGCGGCGCGGTCTTCGGCCGTCTCGCCGGCACCGGTGCTGCGCAATACGCCAAGGCGGCTCCGGCGAAGGCCGTCGCCTGATCAGTTCCAAGAAACATTCCGACAAACTCGAAAAGCAAAGGTCAAAGCCGATGAACGCGCCCACCAAGATCGACGTCCCGAGCGTCACCCGCGAGCTGGCTGAATTCGCCGTCAAGCTGCGTTACGAGGATCTGCCGCCGGAAGTCATCAACGACGCCAAGCGCTGCATTCTCGACAGCCTGGGCTGCGGCGTGTTCGGCGCGAAGACGCCGTGGGTCAAGTCCGTCACCCGCGTCGTCGAGCGTCTCGGCCAGTCCAAGACCGCCAGCGCCTGGGGCATGAAGGTGAAGGCCGATCCGCTCGGCGTCGCTTTCATCAACGGTACCGCGGCGCAGGGCTATGAGCTCGACGATTGCCACGATCAGTCGATGTCGCATTACGGCGCCGGCGTTATCCCGGCGGTGCTCGCCTGCGCCGAGGCCTTCGGCAAGTATGACGGCAAGCAGATCATCCTCGCCGTCGTCGCCGGCTTCGAGCTTGGCACCCGCATCGGCAACACGGTGTCGCCGCATGCCTTCCATCGCGGCTTCCATCCCTGCGGCCTGACCTCGACCTTCGCGTCGGCCGCCGCCATCGGCAAGATGCTCAACCTCAACGTCGACCAGTATGTCAGCGCGCTCGGCCTCGCCGGCTCGCAGGCGGCCGGCCTGATGGCCGCGCAGTTCGGCGCGATGGCCAAGCGCTTCCATTCGGGCAAGGCGTCGCAGAACGGCATTATCGCAGCCATGTCCGCGCAGGAAGGCC
Organism: uncultured Alphaproteobacteria bacterium; assembly: GCA_963736355.1. Classification (GTDB taxonomy): domain Bacteria; phylum Pseudomonadota; class Alphaproteobacteria; order Rhizobiales; family Xanthobacteraceae; genus CAVTOO01. Next base: position 82,047 of record CAVTOO010000004.1, read on the forward strand.
TGACCGGCGTGCGCGACGTGTTGGAGGCCGAATACGGCGGCTTCTGCTCGACCTATGGCGGCAAGTACGATCTGAGCTGGGCCAACAAGGGCCTCGGCAAGGAATTCGAAATGCGCCACAACGGCTTCAAGCGCTACTCGTCGCTGGCCTCGTCGCAGACCTCGGTCGATGCCATGCGCATGATCCGCGAGAAGCACGGCATCAAGGGCGAGGACGTCGCCAAGGTGGTGATCAAGTGCTCGACCATGGTTCACGTGCACTGCGGCTGGCCGTATCGCCCGATGAACCCGCCCGAGACCATCGCCGCGCAGATGAACCTGCCCTACACCGCCGCCGTCACGCTGCTCGAAGGCAACGCCTTCATCGATCAGTACAAGACCGAGAAACTGCTCGATCCGAAGATCATGAATCTGGCCGACCGCATCGAGTGCGAGATCGATCCGACCATCGACGCGATGGGCCCGGACGAGATGCGCTACATCCGCGCCACCGTCTTCATGAAGTCGGGCGAGAGTTTCAGCCAGGACGTTCCGTATCGCTCGGGTCACTGGAAGAACCCGATGTCGGATGAGGTGTTGCAGGCGAAGTTCGTCGACCTCGCCAGCCGCGGCGTCACCAAGGAAGCTGTCGACAAGATTTCGTCGATTGTCTGGAAGATCGACACCAATCCGGAGCCGGCGCCCGCGCTCGGCATCGAGTTGCAGAAGGTCAAGGCCTGAGCCGCGTAACGCCAACAACAAGACTGGATATAACAATGACCAAGACGCTTTCCCAAACTTACGCGGATTTCGCGACCTCGATCTCGCATGACGCCATTCCGAATGAAGTGCGGGAAGCGGCTCTGTGGCACATCGTCGACTCCATCGGCGTGTCGACCGCCGGTGCCGACCCCAACGAGGAAAGCGGGCAGGCCGCTCGCAAGCTCTCGGTGCGCTGGCGTGCCAGCGATGGTGCGACGCTGCTCGGCGTCGGCACCATGATGCGGCCGGAGTCGGCGGCGCTGATCAACGGCTCGCTCGGTCAGGCGCTGGAGATGGACGACAAGCACGGCTCGTCGCTGGCGCGTCCGGGCTCCACGGTCATCCCGGCGGTGCTGGCGGTGGCTGAGGAGCGCAACCTGTCGCTGCGCGATGCGGTGACGGCGACGGTCATCGGTTATGAAGTTATGATCCGTCTCGGCTTCGTTGGCGGCGATCGGTTCCTCGCCCGCGGCTATCACACCTCCTCGCTGATCGGCTCCTTCGGCGCCGCTGTCGCGGTCGGTCGTTTGCTCGGCGCAACGGCGGAACAGATCGTCGACGCGCTCGGCATCTGCGGCACCATGGCCTCGGGCATCCAGGAATCGACCCGCACGGGTTCGACCGCCAAGATCATCCATGGCGGCTGGGGCGCGCATGCGGGCATCATCGCCATCGACATGGCGATGGCCGGCATCACGGGTCCCGTGAGTGTGTTCGAAGGCAAGATGGGCTTCTTCGAAACCCATCTGACGCCGATCACCGGCCAGCTGAACTTCGCCAAGGCGGGCGAGGGGCTCGGCAAGCGCTGGTATCTGCCCGACACGGCCTACAAGCCGTATCCGTGCTGCCAGCTGCTGCATGCCTTTATTGAGGCCGGCAAGCAGACGCTCAAGGAATTCGAGAAGGACGGCGTCAAGCTCGCCGACATCAGCGCCATCCGCGGCTATCTCACCGAGCCCGGCAAGACGCTGGTCACCGAGCCGCGCGACCGCAAGAAGGCGCCGGTGCTGCCGCACGAAGCGCGCTTCTCGCTGTATTACGGCATCGCTTCGACTCTCGTTTACGGCGATGTTGGTCTGGAATCCTTCCGCGCCGACCGTCTCGGCGACAAGGAAGTGCTCAAGCTCGCGGCGCTGGTCGAAGCCTTCGACGATCCGGACTCGGACTATCCGAACCATTGCCCGGCCATTCTCGAAGTCGATGCCAAGGGCAAGACCTATCGCAAGCACGTGCCGTTCCATCCGGGCAGCCCGGAAGCGGCGCTGACGCGCGACGACGTGCTCGACAAGTTCGTGCGCAACACCAAGTGGCTTTACGGCGACGACGCCCGCGAAGTGGCGAAGGATATCGGTGCGACGGCGGAATCCGAGCCGCTGCGCAACGTGTTCCGCAAGCTGCGTGATGCCGGCGCCAAGATGGCGCGCGCGGCCGGCTAAATCCAACCGGACAAGTTGATGAAGTCTCCCGAACGGCATGTCGGCGCCTACGATTACATCATCGTAGGCGCCGGCTCGGCCGGATGCGTGCTGGCCGACCGGCTCACCGAGAACGGCAAGTATCGTGTGCTGCTGCTGGAAGCCGGCGGCAACGACAACAAGCTCAACATTCATATCCCGCTGTTCGTCGCCAAGCTCCTCAACGATCCCGAGGTGACGTGGCCGTTCAAGAGCGTGCCGCAGACACACGCCAACAACAGCCAGCAATTGCTGGTGCGCGGCAAGGTGCTGGGCGGCTCAAGCTCGGTGAACGGCAACGTCTTCGTGCGCGGCGATCCGGCCGAGTTCGACAATTGGGTTTCGATGGGTTGCGCCGGCTGGGGCTGGAGCGATCTACTGCCTTACTTCCGCAAGGTCGAGGACTATCGCGGCGGCGGCGACGACAAGCTGCGCGGACGCGGCGGCCCGGTCACCGTCACTCGACTTGAGAATTTCGACGCGCTCGCCGAAGCCTGGCTCGATGCCAGCGAGGAGGTCGGGTTTCCGCGCGTCGCCGACTACAATGACGGCACCTATGAAGGTGCGGGCTATCTGCAATATTCGACGCGGCGCGGGTTTCCGCTGCAGCGCCGCCGTCGCCTATCTGCGCAAGGCGAAGAAGCGCGCCAATCTTGAAGTCCTGATCAACGCCCGCGTCACGCGCGTTGTGATGGACGGCAAGCGCGCCACCGGCATCGCGTTCATTCAGGACGGTGTGAAGTCGGTCGCGACCGCCAACCGCGAAGTGATCCTGTCGGCGGGCCCAATGATGTCGCCGCAAATTCTGGAGCTTTCGGGAATCGGGCAGGCCGATGTGCTGAAGGCGAACGGGATCGCCGTCGTGCAGGATCTGCCGGGCGTCGGCGAGAACCTGCACGATCACCCCAATACGCGCGTTGCTTTCGAGATCTCGCAGCCGCTGACCATCAACGACGTGCTGGGCCATCCGTTGCGGCAATTGCGCGAAGGCCTGAAGTTCGTATTCAAGGGCGGCGGCTTGCTGTCGATCTGCTCGGCGACGGCGCAGGTCATCACCCGCTCGGGCGTCAATCCGACCAAGGCCGATCTGAAGCTGCAGCTGCATCCGCTGTCGGGCGCCAACCGCTATGCGCGCACGCCGAAAGAAGGCCTCGACCGGTTCTCGGGGTTCACCGTCGGCATCACCGCACTGCAGGCGCAGTCGCGCGGCAGCGTGCATATCGCTTCACCCGATGCGCTGGCCGATCCGAGGATCGATCCGAACTATCTGGCCGACGACGCCGATGCGCGAACGCTGCTCGCGGGCCTGAAGATGGCGCGCCGTCTCGTCAGTGCGCCTGCGCTTGAGGATTTCATCGTGCGCGAAGTGCGTCCCGGTCCGGATATGACGGACGATGGCGCGCTGATGGATTACGTCCGCGCTACGACGCAGACGACCTGGCACTTCGTCGGAAGCTGCCGCATGGGCAACGACATCAATTCGGTGGTCGATTCCGAATTGCGGGTGCGCGGGGTCGATGGCCTGCGCGTCATTGATTCATCGGTGTTCCCGACGATCCCGTCGTCCAACACCAATGCGCCGACGCTCGCCGCCGCCGAGAAGGGCGCCGACATCGTGCTGCGCGCTGCGTCGAATATGTAGAGGGATCAGCCGCCCGCGGTATACGGCGGCTTGTCGAGTTTCTTCGGCGACAGCGTGAAGATCTCGACGCCGTCCTGCGTGACTCCGACCGTATGCTCGAACTGCGCCGACAGCGAGCGGTCGCGGGTCACCGCCGTCCATCCGTCGGACAGAACCTTCACGTAAGGCTTGCCGAGATTGATCATCGGCTCGACCGTGAAGAACATGCCGGGCCGTAGCGGAATGCCTTCGCCGGGGCGGCCTGCATGGATGATGTTCGGCTCGTCATGGAACATGCGGCCCAGTCCATGGCCGCAGAAATCGCGTACAACGCTCATGCCTTCGGGTTCGACCAAGCCCTGAATGGCCGCGCCGATATCGCCAAGGGTCGCTCCCGGCTTGATCGCGGCAATGCCGAGCATCATCGAATTCATAGGTGATGTCGATCAGCCGTTCGGCTTTGCGGGCGATCGGGCCGACCGCATACATGCGGCTGGAATCGCCATGCCAGCCGTCGACAATCAGCGTCACGTCGATATTGACGATATCGCCTTCCTTGAGGGGGCGATCGTTCGGCATGCCGTGGCACACCACATGGTTAATCGACGTGCAGCACGAATAGCGGTAGCCGCGATACATCAGCGTCGCCGGCAAGGCGCCGTGGCTGGTGGCAAAATCGAAGACGAATTCATCGATTCTGGAGGTCGAGACACCCGGCTTGACGATGTCGGTCAGCGCGTCGAGGCACTCGGCCACAAGCTGCCCGGCCTTGCGCATGCCGGCAAAGGCCGAGGGGCCGTGCAGCTTGATCTGCCCGGTCTTGCGCTGCGGCGCTTCGGAGGCTTCGACATAATTCATTGTGCGGACATTCATCGAGGGATCATGGCTGCGAACGCCGAGCGTCCCGCAGCCGGTATATCGCGCAATTTATTGCATAAAGCGTGAAGTGCAAGCCGCGCGCGTGGATCCGTCCACGAGGTCCTTCACCTGCCCGGTTTTTGGCCGTCCGGTCTGGTAAATTGCCGCTGAAGGCTTATTTAAATAATAATATTGCTCCACTGTCGCAGTTGCGGCCCACGCTCCAATATCGTCCTATTGTGGAACCGTTGGCGGCCTGGGGCGTTGTCCCGACGCAATAAGCGGACGGATTGACCATCCTCGCGCGGACCTGTGGTTCGCCGCGGCGTTGGGTGGATTTTCGCCCGCGTGCCTTTGTTGTCTGTGGACTGGCGCGCCGCAATCCGTCACCGTTCGACGCCGCATGGTTGGTTGGGCTTCGCGGATGAAATCGGAAGGCAGGCTCGCGATGCTCTCTGTTGAAGTCGAGAAAACGTCCTTAAAGACGCGGAACCGGTTGAAGACCTCTCAATCCCCCCACTGCATCGCTGCGCGCTTGTTGTTCGATATCGACGGCACGCTGATCGATCTTGCGCCGACCCCCGATACCGTTCATGTGCCATCCGATCTCCGCCGGACGCTTCAGCATCTGTATGAATTGACTGGCGGGGCGGTGGCGCTCGTCAGCGGCCGAAAGCTCGACAACATCGACATGATCTTTAACCCGCTGTGGTTGCCGGCCATCGGTGCCCATGGCGCGGAAATCCGCTTCTCGCGCGAGGGTGCACCGACGCGCGTGGATCTTCGGCTCGACAGCCATCTCAAGAGCCGGTTCGCAGCCATTGCCGATCTCGATCCGGGCATTCTGCTCGAGGACAAGGGGCATTCGCTCGCGATCCATTACCGGCTCGCCCCGTCGTGCCAGGCGGCGATCTACAAGGCCATCACGGCGATCCGTGCCGATCTTCCGGCTGCGCCGATCGAAATCCTGGCAGGCAAATGCGTTGTCGAAATAAAGCCGGCCGGATTTCAGCAAGGCGACGGCGGTGCGGCAATTGATGGCGCGCGCGCCGTTCGCAGGGCGCCATCCCGTCTTCCTGGGCGACGACGTGACCGATGATACCGTGTTTGCGATCATGCCGGACCTCGGCGGCACCGCGTTCTCGGTCGGTCGCAGGGTGGCTGGTCTCGACGGCTATTTCCCCACGGCTGCGAGCGTCCGAGCATGGCTTTCGGGCCTGCTTGTCGCTTCTCCGCAATTGGCAAGGCAGCGCGCCTGATGGTCGACCATGGACTTGATCTCGCGGTCATCGGCAATGGGCGCACGGCCGCTCTTGTCGATCCCAATGCGCGGCTCCTGTGGTGGTGCTACCCGCGGTTCGACAGCGATCCGGTGTTTTCGCGCCTGCTTGCGGGTGATGAGGAAAAAGGCTTCAGCGACGTTCTCCTTGAGGATCTTGCCGCCACGCATTCGGAGTATGTTCACAACACCGCAACGGTCGTCACGACGCTGACCGACCGCCACGGCAATGTTGCGCGCGTCACCGATTTCGCGCCGCGCTTCGAGCGCTACGGCCGGATGTTCCGTCCGCCGCAGCTGTTTCGCATCATCGAGCCGGTGCACGGATTGCCGCGGATCACCATTCGCATGCGTCCGACGTCCGGTTACGGCAAGCCGATGCCGCGGCGGTCCATCGGCAGCAATCATATCCGTTATATCGACGACCATGCGGTGCTGCGTCTGTCCAGCGACGCGCCACTGTCGATGATCGAAAGCGAGTCTCCGTTCGCGTTGACCCGCGCTGTCCATCTGATCATGGGCGAGGACGAGCCGTTCCCCGGCGATATCGCCGTCACGGCGCGCGAATTTCTCGACCGCACCCGTGACTATTGGCAGAACTGGGTTCGCCGGCTGTTCATTTCCTACGAATGGCAGGACGCCATCATTCGCGCCGCGATCACGCTGAAGCTCTCCAATTTCGAGGAGACCGGCGGCATCGTCGCTGCGCATACCACCTCGATTCCGGAAGCTGCCGGCTCGGGGCGGACCTGGGATTATCGCTATTGCTGGCTGCGTGATGCCTATTTCGTCGTCAAGGCGCTCAATCGCGTCGGTGCGACGCAGACGATGGAAGACTTCATCAACTTCTCGCTGTCCATCGCCGCCAATAACGAGAAAGATCTGAAGCCCGTCTACGGCATCGTCCCGACCGACGATCTCGATGAATGGATTGCGCCCGACCTGAAGGGCTATCGCAACGACGGGCCGGTGCGCGTCGGCAATGCCGCGGTCACGCAGGTCCAGAACGACGTCTATGGCAGCGTCATTCTCGCCGCCATGCCGATGTTCTTCGATCGCCGGCTGCCGCGCCCCGGCAGCGACAATCTGTTCCAGTTGCTTGAATCGCTCGGCACGCGCGCGGCGCGCACGGCCTTGCTGCCGGATGCCGGCATCTGGGAGTATCGCGGACGCAGTCGCATCCACACCCATTCGGCCGCGATGTGCTGGGCGGGCGTCAACAGGCTCTCCGCCATCGCGCAACGTCTCGGCCGGTCCGACCGCGCGACGCACTGGAACGCAATTGCCGAGCCTATTCATGCGACATTGCTGGAGCAGGCGTGGAATCCGAAGCGTGAGGCATTTACCGCGTCCTTCGGCTCCGACGATCTCGACGCCAGCGCGCTGCTGTTGCCGGAGCTTGGCGTCGTGGAAATCGACGATCCGCGCTTCGTCTCGACAGTGAGCGCCATCGAGCGCGAATTGCTGCGCGAAAACCACATGATGCGGTATGCCGCGGAAGACGATTTCGGCACGCCACTCACCGCATTTCTGATTTGCCGCTTCTGGCTGATCGATGCCTGGTGGGCGATGGGCCGCCGCACCGAGGCGCGCGAGATGTTCGTCGACGCGCTGTCCTATCGCAATCGCTACGGCCTGTTGTCGGAAGACATCGATCCGAAAACCGGCGCGCTGTTCGGAAATTTTCCGCAGACCTATTCGATGGCCGGACTCATTCTCACCGGCATGCGTCTGTCGAAGAGCTGGGAAGACCGGTATTGGCGCGGTTAGAATCAAAACCGCATAAAACGGCGCGCTAAAGTTCCAGGTGGAAGATCACGCTATCGTCCGATTTCGGTCATATTTGATCTCGCTTCGGCCGCATTGAAAATTCATCCTCCTTATTCTGCTTCTCGCCGCCACAAAATCCACGCGTTGCGTCACCGGATTTTGCTGGAACCTTTCTCAAATCGTCAGGAGTTCCACGGAACCGGATCGCCGATCAGGCGTTATCAACTTGCTGCAAGATGGGGACAACATCTATGAAGCTCGTCATCGTTTCGAACCGTATCGCAAAAGGCAAACCCGGCGAGCCCATGATGGGCGGACTTGCGGCAGCCTTGCTTCCCGTGGTCGAAAAATCAGGCGCAGTGTGGGTCGGCTCCAGTGGCCGGCTGCGTGAGCATTCACGAACGGATTCATTCGCACAGATCGAATCGATTGGTAGCGGCGCCCTGGCGCAGCTCGACCTGCCTGCGGAACACTATGCGGGCTACTACGAAGGCTTTGCGAATTCTGCGCTATGGCCTGCGCTGCATTCACGCATGGATCTTATTCGCGCCTCCGCCGCAGACTATAATTCGTATTGCGCGGTGAACGCCTTCATGGCGCGATCCCTGCTGCGGTTCCAGCAACCCGACACCATGTTCTGGGTGCAGGACTATCATTTCCTCGTGCTCGGCGCGGAACTGCGCAAGCTCGGCGTGTCGCAGCCTCTCGGCTTCTTCCTGCATACGCCCTGGCCGGCGGCGCATGTGGCGGCGAGCGTGCCGCATCACCGCGAACTGGTCGAAGCGATGCTCGCTTACGACCTGATCGGATTCCAGACCGATGAAGACCGCCAGAACTTTTCCGACTATGTGCGTCAGGAACTTGGCCTCAAGGTGCGCGACGATACAGTCGCGTCGAAATTGCGCCGGTCGCGACTCGCCACATTCCCGATCGGAATCGATCCGCAGCAGTTTGCGCAATATGCCAGCAAGGCTGCGAGCCATCCGCAGGCGTCGCGTTTACGGATGAGCCTGAACGGCGCTCGCCTCGCCATCGGCGTGGATCGGCTCGATTATTCGAAGGGTCTGCACAACCGTATTCGTGCCTTCGATCGCATGCTGGAGTTGCAGCCCGAGCTGAAGCGACATGTGGCGCTGCTGCAGATCGCCGTGCCGTCGCGGGGCGTGATCGAAGCCTATGAGCAGCTGCAGGCCGATGTCGCTCAACTCGTGAGCGAAGTGAACGGCCGCCACGGCGAAGTCGATTGGTCGCCGATCCGCTACCTGAACAAGGGCTACGGTCAGGCCGTTCTGGCCGGCCTCTATCGCAGTGCGCAGGTCGGCCTCGTCACGCCATTGCAGGACGGCATGAATCTGGTGGCGAAGGAATATGTCGCCGCGCAGAATCCGGCCGATCCCGGCGTGCTGGTGTTGTCGCGCTTTGCCGGTGCGGCGCATGAGCTCGAACTCGGCGTTGATCGTCAACCCGTACGATGTCGATGCCGTTGCCAAAGCTGTCGCACGTGCGTTCGAGATGCCGCTCGAAGAGCGCCAGGAACGCTGGCAGGACATGATGGCGCGGCTGCGTGGTCACACCGTGCATGACTGGGCGGCCGAGTTTCAGGCGAGCCTCGCGGCGACCGATCAGATCGCGTTGCCGTCGCCGGCTGCGATCAGCATGGCAGGGTGGGGCAAACCCGGCACGCGCGCCATTGGTCTACACTAACTTGGCCTGCACTAGAGCGCTTAAGCTTTACGAATATCGAAAACCAGAACTGCGCCGGCGGTGTCGCTCGCTTCGAGCACATCGCCGGTTTGCATGAGCATGTGCGGGATGTCGATGGCCGCAAGCGGATCGGAGCATTCGACGCGCAGGCATTGTCCGCCGCGAGAGCGTTGCGAGCATCTTGCGCGTGCGCAGCACGGGCAGGGGGCATTTCAGACCGCGCAGATCGAGATGAATGCGTTCGTCAGCCATGCGCGTTCATCTTTGCAAGCGCTTCGGCTTTCGCCGCGTCGTCCGGTGTATTGACGTTGAAGAACGGATCGATCGGTTCCGTCGGCCATTCGGCGATCGCCACGCCGCGCCGCGCCGTCCATGTGTCGACCTTGCGCAGTTTTTCCGTCGTGAGCGCGTGACGCAGCTCGTGCCGCAGATCGACAGGCCACAGGCCGATGACCGGATGCGTCCACGTGCCCGAGCGCGCGCAGGCGAGGGGCTTGCGCTCGTTGCGTCGTGTTTCTTCAAGCCGATGAACGAGGTCCGCGGGAATGAACGGGCAATCGCCGGAGACGGTCACAAGCGTTGCGGCGTCGGGCATGTTGTGCGCCGCCCAATCGAGCCCGGCGAGAATGCCAGCAAGCGGCCCGCCATCGGCGACATCGTCGGCGACCGCGATGAAGCCGGCAGGCGGGTTGAGCGACGATGTACCGACGCTCAACAGAAGAGCGCGGCATTGCGGCCGAAGGCGCGCCGCGATCCGCTCCAGGATGGTTTGGCCGCCAACCCTGATCTGCGTCTTGTCGCCGCCGCCCATGCGCCGCGCGCGGCCGCCGGCGAGCACAAGCCCGAGAGGACGGGTTTCCTCGCTCATGGCTGGTCAGATCCCTGGCCGTGACGCCTGCGCCGCGCCGGAGGGCGCGTCGGGCAGGAAGGACGAGGCAGGGCGGAGCGGGGCATGGGCGTGATGTGGCATGCGGGACGGGATTTTGCATCCCCTGTCCGGGCCGTCAAATTCATCAATTCCTTCAATCTCTTGCAATCTCTTGGAAAATTCTCTCCCACTGGCCCCCAGCCCTTGCCAAAGCGCGGTCGCCCCGCCATGAAGGCGCGTCCGGAGAGATGGCCGAGTGGCTGAAGGCGCACGCTTGGAAAGCGTGTTTACGGGAAACCGTAACGTGGGTTCGAATCCCACTCTCTCCGCCACCTTCCCCGTGTCGGCAAATTGTCATCGACAGACAAACACTTAGCGTGTCGATGTGAGTAAGCGTCTGACCACGTTCTGAATGTCTGCATCCGACTTCGCAGAAGCTCGGCCCATATATCCCGCGATCAGACGCGCAATCACGTGTGCCGGTCCGCCGGCCGCGAACGTGACGACGACCTTGATCTCGCGGTTCGGTAATCCTGCGCCGATGCCTGCGTCGCGCCGGCAAACGTCAATTTAGAGTGGCCGCGAGCAGGAAGTGCGACAACAACCGAGCTTGCTGTAAAGGGTCATCAGGATTTCAGTCGTTTGCGAGAAGTTGCCGGACGCCAACCGACGCCCGGCATTCTTGAGCAGACAGGTCTTATTCGGGCTGAATGCCGAGCTTCCTGAATTCCGCAGCGTACCGCGCGGAGGAGTCGCGCATGTCCTTGTCGTACTGCGCGGGCGTCATGTCGAGGATTGCGTTGCCCGACTTGCCGAGCAACTGCTTGACGTCGTCCATCTTCCGGACCTCATCGAGCGCCTTGCGAAGCTTGTCAACGATCGGCTGCGGCGTGCCGGCTGCGACCCAGATGCCGGTGGGACTGTGCTCGACGAAGTTGGACAAGCCCTGCTCGATGAAGGTAGGGACATCCGGCAGGCGTGCATTGCGCTTGGTGTCGGCGACGCCGAGCAGAACGATATCCGGTTGGCCGTTGAGTTGGCTGGCGACCGTCGTCAGTCCCCAGTAGGAGTCGACGTTGCCGCTAAGCATGTCCTGTACGATCTGAGGCGCGCCTTTATAGGGCACCTCACGCCAATCGATTCCCGCCGCGTCCTTGAAGCGATTGGCAACAAGGCTGGAGATGCTCTGCGGTCCGAAGGTCGCGTAGGTGATCTTGCCGGGATTGGATTTCGCATATGCGGCGAATTCCTTGAAGTTCTTCGACTTGGTCGTCTTGCTGTTCGCGATCAGCACCACGGGGCTGTAGGCGAAGGCGCCGATGATCGTAAAATCGTCGATGCTGTAGCCCGGTTCTTTCATGCCCTGAAGGTTGAGCGGGAATTCGGAGCCGTTGAGCGTCAGCGTGTACCCGTCCTTCTCGCTCTTGGCGACGGCGCGGGTGGCTATGGCGCCGTTTGCGCCGCCGCGATTCTCGACGATCACACGCTGGCCAAGCAGGGGCGACAGCTTTTCGGCGAGGATTCGAGCCTGCGTATCGGAGGAGCCGCCTGCGGGGAATCCAATGATAAGTTTGATGTCGCGGTTCGGATAGTCCTGCGCCTGGAGTCGCGTCGAAACCGCAGTGACAAGCAGGCCGATCGTGAGCGACAGGAGAAGCGATCGTTTGAGCAAATTATCCTCCAAATGTGATTGATTGCAGGCCCATGCCTGACGGATGCAGTCCGCTAATCGCGGTTTGCCGCGTTAACACTGCGCGATCCGAAAACACCCGTCAATTTCCTGATTGCATCAGCCTGCTGCAGAAGCGTCCGATTTCAGTCATTGAAACTTGGTGCATCACTGCCGACTGGGTGTTGCTTCTCCGACATAAATGCTCTTCCCGATGGGGTTCTGCAGCAACTCTTGCCCCATACCTTGAAGCGATACGCTGCCAACTTCTCGCGGCTTAGGCCTCTGAACTAACTTGCCTCCGAGAATGGGCGAGTTTGTCCACGTCGCTCGGTTTGCTTGGATTGGCTTCGAGCGTGTTGAGTCGGATTCGACACGGGTGCTTTTGTAAGACCGCGCCAACGCAAGTGGCCGGCAAGACAGCGAGTTGCAATAACGGCATCCCGCGCCAAGAAGTTTCTCCTTGATCTGCGGACAAGTTGTTGGCGTTACCCCGGATATCTGTGACTCGATGATTGTTAGCGTTTCGGAGAAGTCGGCACCGTTCCCGATGTCGCCGGCTTGGGCGCAACGGTCACGATGTCGCTCAGCCGGAATTCCTTGGCAAGCAATCTGACGCCAGATTTTTCAACGACATACTTCGGCTTGAACTGCCACAGCTCTTTGTCCTCCACCACCTTATTCCAGCGATTGTCGAGGATCAGCCATTTATCCCCTTCAAGGACGGCGAGAACGGCGTGATCCTCGCGTGCCACGCTGTCATAGACCAGCACCATGCGCAGATCGTCGTCAGGCACACCCGCCTGATGAAGCGCTGCATATTTGGCCAGAACGAAATCCTCGCAGTCGCCCACCCGCTTGTTAACTGAACCCTGTTCGCTAGCGTCGACTGGAAGGGACCATGAATCGGCCTTGCCCGATTGTGCCTCGTCCGGCAGATAGCGAACGTAACCGTTGATCTTTTCATTGACGAGTTCAATTCTACTGCGACCTTGGCGGCTTGCTGCCGCCGTCACAAGTGTCGTAAATCGTTGCTCTGCCTCATTGCATTGATCGGGCTCTTGGCGGCATTGCTCAAGTTCGCGTTTTGCCGCTTGGACATTGGCCATGAGCTTTTCCCATTCGGGCCATGTCTGGCCGCCGGCTACAACGACCTTTGTTAAATTGAATGGTTCAGGAGTTGCGGAACGCGTGTCGGTCGCCGCACACATTGCGGACGCCAAGACCAGGATCATTAACACCGGCTTTATCATCATGCTTCGCCTCTTTTCATGCGTGAAGAGTTGCTGCAGATGCTGATCGTGTTTCCGACGATCGATCCGATTTGGCGTTCAGAGTGATTTTCGGCAGGCCTGAAAAACGTGCCTCGCTTGATCGGGTACTTTCATCAATTCGACTTTCTCGCGGCTACAAAATTGTCCTTTGGGGCAATAGTGAGAATAAACGTTGCACTTCTGATCATTAGCTGGGGCAGAAGGGCTCGGATGCCCGCAAGGTGCCAGAAGCACGTTGTTCACAAATCCGTTATTGCGATCGATCGCGCACGTCGCCTCCTTCAACTAGGCCTCGCGCGCTTGTTGTTGTACTCTGGGCAAAGCACGCCACGCTCGCCGGGAGGAATTGACATGACAGCCGTCGTACTCAGCCGCCGCAACCTGCTTGCTGCCGGCGGCTCCTTGCTCGCAGCCGGCATGTCCGGGCTCCTGTTGCCCGCGCACGCGCAAAGCCTTGCACCGACCTCCTCGATGTCAGGCGGTTCCAACAACTATTTCAAGGGCGCGCCGATCGTGAATCGGATCGGCAAGGGCGGCTTCTGGATGACAGGCACCGTGCGCCGTGCAGGCGACGGGGCTCCGCTCGCCGGGCAGCGTATCCAGATCTGGGCTCACACGACCGAGGGGCGCGAGGAAGACCAGCGCAGTCATGGCGCCACGCTCACCGACAAGAACGGGATGTTCCGTCTTGAGATGCCGCAGATTGTTCCGATCTTCGGCCAGCCGCATGGTCACCTCGCCTATGACAGCGGTGAATTCAAAACCGTGTTTCTGCGTCCGGTGATGCGCAGCGCAAAAGACACCAGCCTCGAGGCGCACTTCGTCCTTCAGCCGGCCTGATGGATTTTTATTTTGACGCGTTTTCTTCACGCGAACCGGTGTCCACTTCGCTTGAAAACGCTATAGGGTTGGGAATAAGCGAATGAGATTGGCGAAGGTGCCCCTGATCTGGGCCGCCCTTGCAGCCGCCATTTGCGTGCCGATCGCTGCTGCAGCGGCAAGCCCTCAGCTCGAATGGCGCGATCCGCTTTACATTCTCGCCGGATTTGCGGGGATCATCGCACTCAGTCTCTTGCTCGTTCAGCCCTTGCTGATCGCCGGATACTTGCCGGGACTGTCGGCTTATCGGGGACGGCGTGCACATCACTGGATTGGCGGCGCACTGGTCGTAGCAGTGGTGGTCCATGTCGCGGGCCTGTGGGTCACGAGCCCGCCGGATATGATCGACGCGCTTCTCTTCGTATCGCCGACGCCGTTCTCCCCTTTTGGCGTGATCGCCATGTGGGCGATCTTCGCCACAGCGCTTTTGGCATTACTCCGCCGGCGATCGGGACTGCGACCGCGCACGTGGCGCATCGCTCATGTGTCCCTCGCGGTGGTCATCGTCGTCGGCAGTGTGGTCCATGGCCTGCTGATCGAGGGGACGATGGAGACGATGTCGAAGGTGGCCCTTTGCGCGCTGGTCCTCGGCGCGACCATAAAAGCCATGGCGGACTTGCGGGTATGGAGAAAGCGAGCGACCGCTCGGGGAGAGAGTCCTGCGCGGCAGTAGACCGGCGCGCTTGAATAACAGCGCTACCTCTCGATCGCCCCAATCATCTCCACGCGTGTCGCATGCCGGCCGCCCTCGAACTGGGCGTTCAGGAACGCATCCACGATATCGAGCGCCAGCCCTTCGCCGACCACGCGTGCGCCCATCGACAGCATGTTGGCATCGTTGTGCTGGCGGATCATGCGGGCCGAGAATGTGTCGGCGCAGACGCCGCAACGGATACCCTTGACCTTGTTCGCCGCCATCATGATGCCCTGGCCGGTGCCGCACAGGATGATGCCCAGCTGGCAATCGCCGGAGGCGACAAGCCGCGCCGCCGCTTCGCCGTGCTTGGGATAGTGTGTGCTCTCCGGCGTCGTCGGTCCGATGTCGACCACCACCCAGCCATGCGCCGTGATATGGGCGGCAATGGCCTGTCGGAGCTGAATGGCGGCGTGGTCGCTGGAGAGGACGATGCGTTTACTGGCGGTCATGGAGAAGTCGTCCCGTTTCCCGAGGCAAATTGGCGGCTTGGCCGAGTTGGATCAGGTGCTTATTGTTTCGTCAATTTTTCCGGCCGAGGCCTGAATCCGTCCGAACCTTTTCCACCGCTCAATCGACCAACCAGACAGCGTCCCACAGAAACCGGGCCAAAAGTCGAGATTGGCGATGGACCTGAAGACAATCCTTTTCAGCTTCAAGGGCCGGATCGGCCGCGTCACCTATTGGCTAGCGATCCTTGCCCTGATCGTCGGGGTGCTGGTTTTCACCTTTGCCCCCTTTGAGCTCGCCAACGAAGAGGCGGCGATCCTGATCGTCGCCGTCACATCGCAATTCATATGGCTCCTGAGCCTGTGGCCGATCCTGGCCGTGGGCAGCAAGCGATTGCACGACCGCGACAAGAGCGGCTGGTGGCTGCTGCTTTTCTGGGTGCTGCCCTTCTTACTGTTCTTTGGCGGCTTCGGCGCCGCCTTCACCCAGCCGGAGCGGAGATGTCTCCATCGGCTCGATCATGATGGCCGCAAGTCTTCCGTTCGCGTTCTGGGGCATCGTCGAGCTCGGCGTTCTGCCCGGCACCAGGGGCCCGAACAGCTACGGCGCCGACCCGGCGCAGCCGTCGGCCTGACCACGCCGTCGCCGTATCGACCAAAAGCCTGCGGGCATTTTCAGAGTGAACCTATTTGCTCATTTCGCCACTAATGCTCATGGATCGGTGCGAGGGCGAATGACGCGTTTCATCATGACGGTGGCGACTTTAATGGCGTTGGCCGTGTCGAGCAGCAGCCGGGCGTCCGAGCTTGAATTGCCGCCGGTCAAATATCCTGACGTGTCGCATTCAGGACAGCATGCGGATGCTTTTGTGCCGTCCGGCTGGGCGCTTGAGGCAATTGCCAAAGGCGATCTGAACGGTGATGGCGCCGATGATCTCGTCATGGTCTTGCAGGAGCAGGACCCGAAGAAAATCATCGAAAATAACGGTCTCGGTGTCCGCTCGCTCAATTCGAATCCCCGGATGCTGGCCGTCGCGCTGTTCGATCGCGCCAGCAATTCCTTTCAGCTCGCTCTTGTAAATCACACTCTCATTCCAAGATACGAAAGCCCGACCTTCGACGATGCCTTTGACAAGTCAGACGGCATCGAGGTGCGACGAGGCGCGTTTACGGTCACGCTCGGTCTGTTCGCAAATGCTGGCGGATGGGACATGGGGCGGATGACCTATACCTTTCGCTATGGCCGGAAGACCGCCATGCTGATCGGTTACGACCGGAACATCGTGACCAGGAATACCGGGCAAATCAGAACGCTCAGCGTCAACTATGCCTCGGGACGCGTTCGCACGGCGACGGGCTCGATCAGCGAAGACGCGGAGCGCGTCGTCTGGAGCAAGTTAAAGACCAGAGATGCGCTCACGATCGCCGACGTCGGAAGCGGGCTGGATTTCGATCCGGCCGGGACGAAATAACGAGAGCGGCACCTGCTGTGGTCGCCGCGTTGCATGACGATCCGCTCAGGGATGCGCGATAAACTCTGTTGCCCGCAGAACCGCTGGACTAGTCTCGATGAGTTCGATCTCGCGAGTCATGGCGGTCAAGTCGATGCTGTTCACGCCCTTCCAGCTCAATCACCTTCAGTTGCCCAACCGGTTCGTGATGGCTCCGATGACCCGGCAATCCGCGCCGGGCGGGATCATGACCGATGCAAATGCGGCCTATTATCGCCGCAGGGCAGAGGGTGGGGTTGGCCTGATCATCACCGAAGGCACCTGGATTGACGACCCCGCCGCGGGCAATCATTCCAGTGTGCCGGAGCTGTTTGGTCAGGATGCGCTGGCCGGCTGGAAGCTTGTGATCGATGCCGTTCATGGCGCGGGCGGCAAGATCATGCCGCAACTCTGGCATCTCGGCCGGGAACGCAAACCAAGGCCCGGCGCTGAACACTTGTTTCCAAACCCGGACGTTGCCTCCGTATCTGCCAGTTCGTCCGGCGCCGAAGAGCCGTGGCCTTATCGCGCACTCACTGAACCTCAAATTGAAACACTCGTCTCGGCCTATGCCACGGCCGCGCGAGACGCGAAGGCAATCGGCTTTGATGGCGTCGAGCTTCATGGCGCGCATGGCTATCTGATCGACCAGTTTCTCCGGAAGGAAACGAACTCCCGCGCCGATCGATATGGTGGAGATCTGTCACACCGCGTGCGCTTTGCCGCAGACATTGTGCGGGCGGTGCGCGCGACGGTCGGGTCCGATTTTCCGATTTCGTTCAGATTTTCCCAATGGACGGTTCGTGACTACAACGCCAGGCTCGTGACGACGCCGCAGGAGCTTGAACGTCTGGTCGTTCCCTTGTCGGATGCCGGCGTCGATATTTTTCATTGCTCCACGCGGCGATACTGGGAGCCGGCGTTTGACGGCTCGGAACTTGGGCTTGCGGGCTGGACAAAAAAGATCACCGGCAAGCCGACCATTGCTGTTGGATCCATCGGTCTCGATAAGCCGTTTGCCGGCCCCAGCAACGACCACCTCGAGGTGCATGGGCGTATTGATGATCTGGAGAGGCGGCTGGCTCTCGGGGAGTTCGACCTTGTTGCCGTAGGCCGGGCGCTGTTGAGCAATCCATCCTGGCCGAATTTGATACAGCAGCAATCAGCGGCCGGCTTCGCTGCATTCACGCCAGAAATTCGGGCGCGCCTGTTTTAATGCGGCAGATGAAACGGGCACGGCCGGTCGATCAGCGTTTCGTGCCGTTTCATCAGGCTGCTTCCGCGTTGATCTTCCGCCACCAGCGATACGTCAGCAGGATCGCCAGCAATCCTTCGCCGCCGCTGATGACGATCGCATATTGCGCGCCGACGGCCTCGGCCAGAAGGCCGGTCTGAATAAATCCCAGCGGCCCGGTGCCGATGGCAACGGTCAACAGGCCGAGCATCAGTCCGCGCATCTCCGGCTTCACGATGCGAAAGATCAGCGTCGATTGCATGATGCCGAAGACAGCGTTCGCGGAGCCGGCAAAGAGAAGCGCCGTGCTCGCCAGCTTTGCATCGGAAATCATCGCCATCGTTGATAGCGCGAGGAGATTGACGGCGACGCTTGCGACATACAGCGTCGCATAGTGCGAGGGCCGGGCCCAATAGACGATGACGAACACACCGAGCAGGGCGCCCGCGCCGTCCATGCTGGCGAAGATGCCGATGCCGCGTTCCGTTAGCTGGAGATAGTCCTGACCGATGACCGGCACGAGGCTGATGATCGGCCAGGCGAACAGGTTGAAGATGACGGTGATGGCAAAGTAGCCGATCAGTCCGGGATCGCGCGCGGATGCGCTGATGGCCGCCGCGATATTGCCGAAGAATGCGCCGTGGGCCTGTTCGCGGGGCGGATTGCGATAGCGAACCCCGATCACCAGGACGCCCGCGATGACATACATCGCGATGCCGAAGATGAAGCAGCCGCCGATGCCCCATGTGGCAAGCAGGGTACCGCCGACGGCAGGGCCGATCATGCGGCTGGCATTGCTGGAACCGGCATCGAGCGCCATCGCCGTGGCCATGTGCGCCGTGCCGACGACCCTGCCGATCATCAGCCGGCGCAGGGGCATGTCCATCGACCAGATGACTCCGCCGATGAAACTCGCGACGGCGACATGCCAGACGGCGAGATGACCAGTGTAGGTCAGCAGAACCAAAAGGATCGACGTCACGAGCGAGACGCCAATGGTCAGGAAGAGGATCGTGCGTCCCTCGAACCGGTCTGCCGCAGCTCCCATGAATGCGCCGAACATCGCCATGGGCAGAATGCGCAGCATCACCAGCATCGTGACCACAAAGGCCGAGCCGGTGCTTTGGTAGGTAAAGATTCCGAGGACCAGAATGTCGAGCCATCGCACGCAAAACTGCAGCGTGCCGATCATCCAAAGGCGCCAGAAGTCCGGCTCTGTGGGGAAACGGCCTGGCCGTTTCGCTGTCGCATGATCGCGTGGGTCTGTGTCCAAATCTCTGGCCGTAGGCTGGCGATTGTCCGAATGGACAGAGAAACGCCGTAGCTGATTTGGCTGCGCTTAAGTAGATCGGCTTTTGCAGGGCGGGGCTGTGATGGCTTGCATGCGCCGCAACAAAAAACCCGCCGCTTCGAAAAGCGACGGGTTCATGTCTGTCATTCTGCCGCTACATCCACGGTCAGAATTAAAACGTATCGCGCTTAGATGACGCGAAGATTATCCGCAGACGACTTGCCCGAACGCTTGTCGGCCACGATGTCGAAAGAGATCTTCTGGCCTTCGGCCAGGCCGCTGAGGCCGGCGCGCTCGACGGCGCTGATGTGAACGAACACATCCGGTCCGCCAGCTTCAGACTCGATAAAGCCAAAACCCTTTTGGCCGTTAAACCACTTCACTGTGCCTTTGTTCATGAGAACATTCCTTTGGGATACACGTCGGTTGATGCGCGGAACGCGCACCATTCTCCGAGTTTCGATTTTGGAGAATTGTCTGAGACGTGTGGCCCCGGAAGGGAGCAAAGCGGACCAGGTCGTTCGGCCAAGGATCGAGACCCCAATATATCGCCTAATATCGGGGGTTACAAGGTCAGTTTGGGCCAAAGATCGCCATTTGGGGTCCCGCGCGCCTTGCCCGCCTCAGGTCCGCTCCTGTAAAGAGACACATGGAAAACGACAACAAATTGAGCCTCGCTGCACGCAAAGAAAAGGCAGCAACCGAAGGCCGCAAGGCTCTGGCAGAGACCCAGGCCCAGGATCTCGCCGTTCGAAAGAACATGGCGCGCCTGAAAGCGCTGCGATTGGCCAAGGAAGCCGTGGATCGCGAGGCCAATATCGATGCGCCTCCGGCTGCGAAAGCCAAGCCGAAGAAGGCCAAAGCGGCACCCAAAGCCGTGGCCAAGAAGGCGGTTGAGGCCGAGTAGTTAACCTTCATTTTGGTCTCTGCCGGGCCTGATGAGGCCTCCCCTCGAGCGGTCGATGGAGCATGGCTCCTCTTCCAGCAATGCCCACCTGCGTTAGAATTTTCGCGATTCGTGTGCTAAACGGGACTACCGCGTGGCCGGAGGTGCCTGCGGCGTTGTCTTGGCTGCCGGGTTTTCGGGATTGACCAATGGGAAGGCCGATAGTCGGAATTATCGGGAACTCGCATGTTCACGAGAACCGCTTTCCGGTGCAGCAAGTCGGTGAACGCAATCTTCGGGCGATTGTCGAGGTCACCGATGCGATGCCGATCATTTTCCCCGGCCTGCCAAATGTCACCGACGTCGCCACGCTGCTCGACATCGTCGATGGTGTGTTGCTGACCGGCGCACGCGCCAATGTGCATCCGACGCGTTTTGGTCTCGAGGCGGACCCCAAGCACGAACCCTATGACGAAAGCCGGGATGCGGTTGCGCTCGATGTCGCCGAGGCGTGTGTCGCGCGCGGCATCCCCATTCTGGGCATCTGCCGCGGTTTCCAGGAAATGAATGTCGCCTTCGGCGGTTCGCTGCATCCCGAAATCAGGGAGATTCCGGGGCGGATGAATCATCGCATGCCGCGCCTCGAGAACGGCGAGATCCATCCCGATCACACCGTCGTCTTCGCCGACCGTCACGATGTTCATCTCGTCAGGGACGGCACGTTCGCGCAGTTGTTCGGCTGCGAAACCATTCGCGTCAATTCGCTGCATGGCCAGGGCATTCTCGATCCCGGCAAGCGCATCGTCATCGAGGGGGTGGCGGAAGACGGAACGGCGGAAGCGATCCGCATCGAGGGCGCGCCGGGCTTTGCGCTCGGTGTCCAATGGCATGCGGAATACGATCCGCAGAAGAATCCGATCAACCGCGCGCTGTTCCAGGCGTTCGGTGCGGCGCTGTCGAAGCGGCACAGCGCAAGATAGAGCATGATCCCGACCGGAACGGCCACGTTAGCGCAAAGTGGGAACCGGTTTTCGGAAAAGATCATGCTCAAATAAGAACAAGCGGCGGTTCTGATTCAACGCAATTGAAGCAGAGCTTGGCTTTCTTCCTTACGCGCGACGGCGCGTCAGATGCAGCGACCAGAACGCGATTTGTGTGATGGTGCTGGCGGTTGCCAGAATAATCGCCGCCGCGAGCGCGGGGTTGCTGCCGATGCCAACCATCGCCGTGCAGAATGCGCCGATCGCCATTTGTGCGCATCCGTAGAGCCCTGAGGCCGATCCGATCACGCGAGTGTTGACGTTCATCGCCTGCGTCAGCGCGGATGGCGCGGCGATACCGACGCCGAAGGTCAGCGTGAACATCAGAAACACGATGAGGTGCGCGTCCATCATGTCGAAAACAACAACGCCGAGATAGGTGAACGCCGCGACGGTGCTGAGCATCGTCGCGCCGATCAGAATGGCGCCGTTGGAAAAGAAGCGGTTCAATCGTATGGCGAAGAAGCTTGCGAATGTGATGCTGATGATCAGGATGCCGAGCGACACGCCGACCTCGAATTGCGAGCGTCCGAGCTGCTGCATGAAGATAAAGGGCGCGGCGGCAATGAAGGCATACATCGACGTCGTCGCGCAGCCGCCGCCGATGCAATAGCCGAGGAATCGCGGCGAGCGCAGCAACTGCCCATAGTTCTTCGCCAGCGTCTTAACGTCGACGTTGCCCGCCGACAGGTTCGTTTCAGGCAAGAGCCGCCAGGCGATGAATAAATTTGTCAGACCGAGTCCGCACAGCACCCAGAAAATCGGACGCCAGCCGAATTGTGCGGCGATGATACTGCCGACGATCGGCGCCAGGGCTGGGCCCATTGTCGTCGTCAAATTCATCATCGCGAGCCGTCGCATGGTTTCCTCGGGCGCCGAGGTGTCGCGGACCATGGCACGTCCCAGCACCAGTCCGGCGCCGCCGCCCAAGGCCTGGAAAAAACGCGCGATAATCAGGATCTGCGCGCTCGCGGCGACCGCAGCGATCGCGCCGGCCGCCGTGTAGAGCACGAGCGCACCGATCAGCGTGCGGCGGCGGCCGAAGCGGTCCGAGATCGGGCCGTAGAGGATGCCGGCGATGGCGAGACCCATAATGTAAACGCTGAGTGTCTGCTGGATCGTGGCGACGCTGGTTCCGAGATCGGCGGCGGCGAGCGGAAGCGCAGGCACGAAAATGTGCATGGCCAGCGTGCCGCTGAACACCAGCAGCGTCAGCATCCACAGGTGCACATGCACAAGGGCGCGCTCGCCCTTGGCGGGGGTATCGGTTGGAATGTCCATCGGATGGGCGGAACCGTCAGTCGCGGCATGCAATGCGCAGCCGACGCGGCCACACGAAACGGCGGGCATTATGCCTTTTCGCGCGCCCGGCGTTAGGCCGTGCGGTGGTACATGCCCCTGCAAAGAAAGTGGGTTGTGCGGTCCGGAATCTCTGCTACCGGCAACGGGCGGGCAGGGTGCGGCCTAAGCCCCGCGCCACCGTCTCGCCCGTTTTCGTTCGCCATGTTAGAGTGCCGTGTTTGACGGGAGTTGCTCGATGCCGTCCTTGCCTGACTGGAAGGTGCCACTCGCCGCGCAACCGCGCGCCGAGAATTATGCTTTCGATCTTGAGCGCGCGCTGAGCGCGATGGTCGGTGTTCACGCCATGATCCCGTCGGATGCCTTCACGGCCGATACGCTCGGCACCGAGCGCGCGGGCAACGGGGTGTTCATCGGCGACGGGCTCGTTCTGACCATCGGCTATCTTGTCACCGAGGCGACAGCCGTCTGGTTGCACCTCGGCAATGGCCACGCGGTCGAGGGGCATGTCCTCGGTTACGATCAGGAAACCGGTTTCGGCCTGGTGCAGGCGCTGGGCCACATCGATCTTCCCGCGGTGCCGATTGGATCCTCCGCGAGCGTGGCGGCCGGCGACAACGTCGTTGTCGGTGGCGCCGGCGGCCGTTCGCGGTCTGTCGCTGCGCGGGTCGTCAGCAAGCAGGAATTCGCGGGTCACTGGGAATACGCGCTGGAGGAGGCGATCTTCACCAGCCCGTCGCATCCGAACTGGGGCGGCGCGGGTGTTCTGTCTTCGAGCGGCGAATTGATCGGCATCGGCTCGCTGCAGATCGAGCGTTCGACCGAGGGCAAATCCGAACATCTGAACATGGTCGTGCCGATCGATCTCCTGAAACCGATCCTCGACGACCTGCGCAAATTTGGCCGCGTCAACAAGCCGACGCGACCCTGGCTCGGCATGTACTCGACCGAGGTCGAGGGCAAGGTTGTGGTTGCTGGGCTGTCGTCACGCGGACCGGCCGTGCGGGCCGAACTCAAGATCGGTGATGTGATCGTGGCTGTCGGCGGCAAGCGCGTTTCAACGCTGATGGAATTCTACCGCAGGCTCTGGTCGCTCGGGGCCGCCGGCGTCCAGGTGCCGCTGACGATTTATCGCGAGGGCGACACGCTCGAAGTCACCGTGACGTCGTCGACGCGCGAGCGGATGATGAAGAAGCCGCAGCTGCACTAAGAGCGATCAGCGCGGTTCTTCATCGTCATATAGCGGTCCCAGAAGCCCGGGCGCGGGTGCGATCTGTTCGACGACATCAACCCACAGACCCGACGGATCGCTAAAGCCGAAACGTCGTTGTCCGAACGGTTCGTCAGTCAGTGGGAGCGATGACCGGTCCGCCGTTACGCTTGAACTCCTCCAAGCGCAGCCGTTGCATCTTCAACCTGCAGTTCGAAGCACATCCCTTTGCCACCGAAACTTTCCGGCCCGGGCGGCGCCGACGGATGATCGGGCGACATGAACGCGATCGTTGCGCTCTCACCTTCGGCCTGAAGCAGCACGAACCACGTTGCCTCGAATACGATGCCGAAACCGAGATGCCTGCTCCAGAAGTTGCGGCATTCGACGAGCTTTGGCGTGACAATGATGGGATAGCGGTCGACAAAACGCATGGAGTGCTCCTGAAGCTCCAGGATCATAAGGAGAATCCTGCGCTACCTGAAGGACGCATGTCGTCGCAGTGAGCTGACTTACGGTAAAATAATAAAAAGCGCCCCGGGGCACCGGGGCGCTTCTTCATTTCAGCAGAGCTTGAAGACGAAGAACCTGAGACGGGCGCGCTTTACGCGGCGACCTTGGTCTCGTTCTCGATCACCTTGCCGGCGACGGCGCTGGTCGTGATCGGAATGCTCTTGGGCTTCTTGGCTTCCGGGATCTCGCGCACGAGATCGACATGCAGGAGGCCGTTCTCAAGCGCTGCGCTCTTGACCTGCACGAAGTCGGCAAGCTGGAAGCTGCGCTCGAAGGCGCGAGCGGCGATGCCGCGATACAGCACCTGCTCGTCCTTGGTCGCCTCATTCGCGGCTTTCTCGCCGCGAATCGTCAGCGTGTTTTCCTTGGCGACGATGGAGAGTTCGTTCTCGGCAAAGCCTGCCACGGCAACGCTGATGCGATAGGTGGTCTCGCCGGTCCGCTCGATATTGTAGGGCGGGTAGCCGGGCGTGCCGTCGACGCTGGGTTGATCGAGCATCGAAAACAGGCGGTCAAAGCCGACGGTGGAACGATAGAAGGGGGTCAGATCAAAAGTACGCATGGATGTCCTCCATTTGAGCGACAAACAGACGACCCGCCATCATGGCCGGGTCTTCATTCTGGTGCAGCCTAGAGTGGCCTGCACGGCTGTGATATGGGGGGCTGCTTCGGGCCTTCAAGGGGCTTGAAGGCAGGCTTTTAAGGCAGGTTCCGGACGCGGCCGGGGCGTCCCTGAAAGTCCTGTTTTGCTTGAAAATCAAACATTTGCCGGCTCCTCATGACGCTAGTTTCCATTCCGGCCAATCCGGTTCCCGACGATGTCGTCACCGGCACGATCCGCACCCCGGACGGCGTCGATCTGCGCTTCGCGCGGTGGGCTCCGCCGCCGGGCCGTAAAGGCACCGTCTGCATCTTCACGGGCCGCGCCGAATGCATCGAGAAATATTTCGAGACCGTGCGCGATCTGCGCGCACGCGGCTTTGCGGTGGCGATGATCGACTGGCGCGGGCAGGGCCTGTCGCAGCGCCAGCTGCGCGATCCGCGCAAGGGTTATGTCCGCGATTTCGCCGACTACGAGACCGACGTCGAGACCTTTGTCCGCGAAGTCGTGATGCCCGATTGCCCGCCGCCGCATTTCGCGCTGGCGCATTCGATGGGCGGTGCGGTGATGCTGCGCGTGGCCGCGCGCGGCAAGCGCTGGTTCGACCGCATCGTGCTGTCGGCGCCGATGATCAATCTGCCGGGCTTCCAGGGCAAGGCGCCGACCCGCGCCTTGATCCGCGCCATGCGCTACGCAGGCTTGGGTGGCCGCTATGTGCCGGGTGGCGACGACGGGATCGTCGGCGGCGGAACCTTCATCGACAATGTTCTGACGTCGGATCCGGTTCGTTTCGCGCGCAACGCGGCGATCTACCAGGCTGAGCCGACGCTGGGTCTTGGTTCGCCGACGGTGGCCTGGCTGGATGCCGCGTTCCGCACTATGCACCACTTCGCCGATCCCGGATTCGTCGGCGGCATCCGCCAGCCCATCCTGTTGATGGCGGCCGGCCGCGATACTGTCGTGTCGACGCAGGCGACCGAACAATTCGCGCGCTATCTGCGTGCCGGCAACAATCTGATTATCGCGGGCGCCAAGCACGAAATCCTGCAGGAGCAGGATCGCTACCGCCAGCAATTCTGGGCGGCGTTCGACGCCTTCGTGCCGGGCTCGCCGGCTTTCTAGCCGCGGTATTGTTTCAGCGCGCCCGCGCAGGTGACGCCCGGATCGCCGTTGGTTTGATCGACGAGAATAGCCGACACGCGACGCTCGACCGGCAGACTGTGCCAGCTTTGATAAAGACCGACCGTATAGCCTGAGTTGGTTCCAGCAGATCCCCACCACATCACGCGGCAAGTGAGGCCATCTGCCATTTGTTCAGATTTCTCAGGCTCTCGGGTCAAATCACCTACGATAAATACCAAGCCCAGAAGTCCAGCCGTGCCGAGGAAGTAGCCCAAGCCAATCGGAACGAACGCGACAACGATCGCAACGATGCGAAGAAAAATATGCCGAATACGCCACAGCGAGACCGCAAGGAAGCAATAAGCCACATAGGCGATTGCAAGTAGTGCGACGTCGTTTCCCCGCGAATTGAACGTGAGGCCGACGATAAAAAATAGCGCGATGAGAATAACGACAATTGCTGCGACGGTGGCGGTTCGCACCAGCATGTTTGGTTGCCATCGCGATAACAAATAAAAAGCGATGATGGCCAGCGGTGGCCCCAGCATCAAAGCGAACCAGACAACCTGCCACATTGTTCGTCGTTCGCTTGTTAAGCCTTCAAAACCTTCATCGCCGCTTCATGCACGCGCGGATCGCCGGCGGCGATGATGCGTCCGCCGTTTTGCGCAGGCCCGCCGTCCCATGTCGTGACGATGCCGCCCGCGCCGGTGACGATCGGCACCAGGGCTGCGATATCGTAGGGCTTCAGCTCCGTCTCGATGACGAGATCGAGATGGCCGGCCGCCAGCATGCAATAGGCGTAGCAATCGCCGCCATAGCGCGACAACCGCACCTGGCTCTCGACGCGCTCGAACGCGGCGCGGTCGGCGTCGTTCATCAGGCGCGGACTTGTGGTGAACATCACCGCATCGCCAAGCGCGTTGCAGCGGCGCACCGAAAGGGCCCGTTCGCCCGCAGGGCCGCGATAATGCGCGCCGCCGCCGTCGCCGGTGAAGCGTTCGCCAATGAAGGGCTGATGCATCATGCCGAAGGCGGGTGCGCCGTGACGTGTCAGGGCAATCAGCGTGCCCCAGACGGGAAAGCCTGCGATGAAGGATTTGGTGCCGTCGATCGGATCGAGCACCCAGACATATTCGGCGTCGGCGCGTTCATTGCCGAATTCCTCGCCGACAATGCCGTGATCGGGGAAGGTCGATTTGATCAGGTCGCGCATTGCCGCCTCGGCGGCGCGGTCGGCTTCGGTGACGGGATCGAAATGCAGCGCGGGGCCCTTGTTCTCGAAAGCCAGCGTGGTGCGGAAGAACGGCAGAATGGTATCGCCCGAGACGGTCGCGAGCCGGTCGATAAAGCTACCGAAATCAACGACCGTCACGGCGGGCTCCCCAAGAATCAGCCTTACGGGTAGCGGGTTCGACAGAGCCCGGCAACGTGTCACTCGTCTGACAACCATGGCTCCGCTAAGGGCTCGCCATCAGCGTCTGTTGCATGGATGACACAGTGAAAAAACGGTCAAATACTCGCGGCGAGAATAACTAAGTTATTGATTTTGATAACATATCAGTGTCCTCGAAGTATCCAGTTCTGCCGACCGGGGTATGCGCACTTCGCATGGCTAGCGGGGCATTTCGCCTTGCGTTTTGTGCGCCGCGGTCGCATATTGTTGCGGTGCGGTAGCGCTTGCGCTATCGCCTGCCCTCCTTGGGCGTTTCCTCCCTAGACTTGGGCCGCTTGTTCTTCAGGCGGCCCTTTTTCTTGCCTGAAGCAAGCCTGAAACGGCTGCTGTGGCGATTGCAGGGCAGGAAACGGATTGCAGGTCCAGCGCCATTCGGGCTCCTGTCGGACCATGCCCGACCCCGCCAATCCCGCGCACCCCCCATTGCTTCGCCGCTCCATGAACCCAAACGAGTGGGCGCTGCTGCTCGTTCTGTCGGTTCTGTGGGGTGGTGCGTTCTTCTTTACCGGTGTGGTGCTGCGTGAATTGCCGCCGCTCACGGTGCTCGCGCTCAGGGTCGGCCTTGCGGCATTGGTGCTGCTGGCCGTCCTTCGCCTGTTCGGCCAGACGCTGCCGCGCGACGCGGCCACATGGCGGGCGTTCTTGATCATGGGTGTCATCAACAGCGCCCTGCCGTTTTTTCTCCTGATCTGGAGCCAGCAGACGATTCCGACGGGCCTGGCGGCGATCCTGAACGCGACGACGCCGCTCTCCACCGCGATCGTCGCGCATTTTCTCACCACGGACGAGAAGATCACCGCCAACAGATTGGCAGGTGTCCTGATCGGCTTCGCTGGCGTTGCGACCATGATCGGGCCCGAGGCGCTGGCCGGCTGGAGCGCGGGTCTGCTGGCGCACCTCGCGGCCATCGGCGCGACGGTGTCTTACGCCTTCGGCAGCGTCTATGGCCGCGTCTTCAGGCGGCTCGATGTTTTGCCGATGCAGGCCGCCACCGGACAACTGATTGCCGCGACGCTTGTCACGCTTCCGTTTGTCCTTGTTGTCGATCGGCCCTGGCAGTTGCCGATGCCCGGCGTCACGACGTGGCTGTCGATCCTGGCCTTTGCCGGGCTATCGACATCGCTCGCCTTCGTCATTTATTTCCGGCTGCTGGCGACCACGGGTGCGACCAATCTCGTGCTGGTGACTTTGCTGATCCCGGTGTCGGCGATTCTGTTGGGCGTGCTCGTGCTGGGCGAACGTCTCGATGCGCGCGAGTTCGCGGGCATGGCGCTGATCGGTCTCGGTCTGGCGGCGATTGACGGACGGCTGTGGGCTAGGCCTGCGAGCGCGGCTGACGCAGCTCTGAAGAGTTATTCCGCCGCGGCCTGGAAGGGCCCGAGATTTCTCGCGGGGCAGATCCATCAAGGCGTGCGCCAGCGCGTTGAGATCGATGGCGAGGCGCTCGAAATGCGCGGTCTTCTCTCGGGTGCGTTCGTCCATATAGACCGCGCGATTGAATTCGAGCTGCAGCGCATGCAGCCCCGCTTGCGGGTTGCCGTAATGCTCGGTGATGAAGCCGCCTGCATAGGGTTTGTTGCGGCCGACACTATAGCCAAGCGCGATGAGGACGCGCTCGGCTTCGGCGATCACTTCCGGCGCGCAGCTCGTGCCGTACCGGTCGCCGAGCACGACATCGGGACGTCGCGGCTCGTCGCGCGCGGCTCCGACCGACGGCATCGAGTGACAATCGATCAGGATCGCGGTGCCATACTGCCGATGCGCCTTGCCGATCAGCCGGCGCAATGCGCGGTGGTATGGCTTGTAGAGCGTCTCGATGCGGCGCAGTGCTTCGTCGACTTCGATCTTGCCCTGATAAATATCCTGCGCATCGCCGACGACGCGCGGGATCGTGCCCAGCCCACCTGCCACGCGCATCGAGCGGGTATTGGCGAAACTCGGGATGCGGCCGCTGAACATGCGCGGGTCGAGTTCGTAGGGCTCGCGATTGACGTCGACATAGCAGCGCGGGAAGTGCACGCGCATGGTGGCGAAGCCTGCGGCGGGCAGGGCGTCGATCAATTCGTCGACGTAGGAATCTTCCGAGCGGCGCAACGTCGGCAGATCGAGCCGGGTCGCGCTGAGGAATTCCGGCGGATAGACCGCGCCGCTATGGGGCGAATTGAAAACCAGTGGCGCCCGCCAATCCTCGGGCTCCATAATTTCGAAAGGCGGCGCGAATTCGTCGGGTGCACCGGGCGGTGTCATGCCACCTCAAAACCTCGATTGAATCGTGGATTGCGAATCATGGATTGCGCCTGGGCCTTGTCGTCATGCCGTAGGCTGTCTCGCCATTGTCGGTCAGCGCGCGCAGTTCTGCCAAGTCCTAACTTTGCTTAAGATCCGAACTTCGTCAGTTTCTAATGTCGGCCGGTGAGGCGGCGGGCCGGTTTTATACCGGCCAGTCTTAACTTCGCCGGCATTATCGCCGACCAGTCGCCAATACTTTCACCCGAAATTTACCCGCAATAGGGCAAATGGTGGGCTTGGGACTATTCAGGGGCGTCGTTACTCAGCCATGCACAAAAAGATTCTGCTCGCCGAAGACGATACCGACATGCGCCGTTTCCTGGTCAAGGCCCTGGAAAATGCCGGCTTCGAGGTTTCGTCCTACGATAATGGCCTGTCGGCCTATCAAAGGCTGCGCGAGGAGCCTTTCGAGCTGCTCCTGACCGATATCGTGATGCCGGAGATGGACGGCATCGAATTGGCCCGGCGGGCCTCGGAGCTCGATCCCGACATCAAGATCATGTTCATCACGGGCTTTGCGGCGGTGGCGCTGAATTCCGATTCCAATGCGCCCAAGAACGCCAAGGTCCTGTCGAAACCCGTTCACCTGCGCGATTTGGTGAACGAGGTGAACAAGATGCTGGCCGCCTGACCGCAAAGAGTCCCTGCGGCCTTGCCTGCCTCGGCGGGGGCCGGTATAGGGGCGCCATCCCGGACGTATCTAAAGGGCGCGTAGCTCAGCGGGAGAGCACCTCGTTGACATCGAGGGGGTCACAGGTTCGATCCCTGTCGCGCCCACCATTTTCCCTCAATTTCCCCAATTTCCGGCTGTTTCGGCCCCTTTCAGCGGCTTCAGGGCAGCTGCGCATTGACTTTCAGGCGCTATTTCCCTATTCAGCCGGTGCCTTGAGGGGATCGATCCCCGGGGGCAAAACGCCCATTCTGGACGATCACCAATTTCGGCGGCCCGGCGGGTCAAATCGCCCGGTGCCCATAAACCTACGGAACGAAGCCATGAAGGTCCGCAATTCACTGAAGTCCCTGCGCGGACGTCATCGCGACAACCGTCTGGTCCGTCGCAAGGGCCGGGTTTACGTGATCAACAAGACCCAGCCCCGCTTCAAGTCCCGTCAGGGCTAAGTCGCGGCGTCAGCCACGGTCTGCTGCTTTCACAGTCCTTTGAGCCTGCCGCGCTAGGCAAAGCGATCCGTCGCGTCTAGATTTGACGCATGCGCGCTTCCCATCCGCACGCCCGACGTCTGCTTGGCGCTTCGTTCGCCCTGGTGTCCGCCATGGCGCTGATGTGCGCGCCGGGGCTGGCCCAGTCGCCCCAGGATAAAGGAAGCCCGGCGCCGCAGCAGCGGCCGCCGCAGGCGCAGTTGCCCGGTCCCCCCGACAAGATTCCCGAGCCGACCCCTCGCGATCGTACGCGCGGCATCGATTTCCTGCTCGGTGCGCTGAAAGTCGCACCGACCAAGGAAGCGGCGCGCCACGTCGAGGGACGTATCTGGGCGTTGTGGTCACGGACCACGAGCGACACCACGCAGCTCTTGATGAGCCGCGCCAAGACGGCGGCCGACGCCAAGAATTACGATCTCTCGATCAAGCTGCTCGACTCGATCATCAAGCTGAAGCCGGACTATGTCGAAGCCTGGAATCGCAGGGCGACGATCTACTACGTGCAGAACCGGTATCAGGAATCGCTCGCCGACATCCGTGAGGTGCTGACGCGCGAACCGCGCCACTTCGCGGCGCTCGCGGGCCTCGGCATGATCATGCAGGAACTTGGCGACGATGCACGCGCGCTCGCGGCCTATCGGCAGGCCCTGACCATCAATCCGCATATCGAGCGCATCCCCGAGCGCGTCAAGTCGCTCACCGAAAAGGTTGACGGCCGGGATATTTAAAACGTGATCCCGAGAGCGTGATCCCGAAAAGTGGGTACCGGTCTTCGGATAAGGATCACGCCCAATAACGGTTTCTTGAAACCGTGGCCCGCTCGCAACCGTATTTCCCCAGTGCACAAATTATCCCGGATCCTCCGCATGAGCCTTGTCGCCGTAGCCGTGGCGATCGCCTGCCTCGTGATCGTTACGCAGATCGGCGTGGTCGCGATTCAAAAACTGTATCCGCCCGAGGGTCGTTTCATCGACGTCGCAGGTGCTCGGCTCCATGTCGTGGAACTCGGCCCGCAGACATCAACTGAATTGCCCGTCGTCCTGATTCATGGCGCCAGCGCGAATCTCAATGCGATGCGCGAGCCGCTCGGCACGCTTCTGGCGCAGCACCGGCGAGTCATCCTGATCGACCGTCCCGGCCATGGCTGGAGCACGCGCGACAATCTTCGCGCCTCCACGCCTGCCAGCCAGGCGGCGATGATTGATGAGGCGCTCGACAAGCTCGGCATTCCGCGCGCGATCATTGTCGGCCATTCATGGGCGGGCGCGCTTGCAGCGGCACTTGCGCTCAATCACCCGTCGCGCGTGGGCGGCCTGGTGCTGCTCTCGCCGGTGACGCATCCGTGGCCGGGTGGAGTCGCCTGGTACAACAACTTGGCTGCGGTGCCGGTCGCAGGCCCGCTCTTCGCGCACACGCTGGCGCTACCCGTCGGCCTTTCGATGATGTCGCCCGGCGCGCGTGCGGTCTTCCTGCCGCAGACGATGCCCGAGGGCTATGTCGGCCAAACCGCCATCGCCTTGTTGATGCGGCCGCGCGAGTTTCTCGCCAATGCATGGGACATGGTGACGCTGAAGGAAGCGGTGCGGGCGCAGGCGACGCGCTACGGCACCATCGACGTGCCGACGGTCGTGATCACCGGCGATACCGACGCGACCGTGTCGCCCGACATTCATTCGCGCGCGTTCGTGGCCGCTGTGCCGGGCGCAAAACTGATTGTGCTTGAAGGTGTCGGGCATCTGCCGCAGAACGTCGCGCCAGAGCGTATTACTGCGGAGATCAAGGCGTTGCCGCAGCGTTAATCAGAGCCAGTTTCGGCGCCGACATAGGCGATGCGCAGCATGTTGGTGGCGCCCGGTGTGCCGAGCGGCACGCCGGCGACGATGATGACGCGCTGACCGGCGCGGGCAAAGCCGTCGCGGAAGGCCATGCGGCAGGCGCGGTCCACCATGTCATCGGGATTTTTGGCATCTTCGGCGACGACGCAATGGACGCCCCACACCAGCGACAATTTGCGTCCGGCATTGATATTGGGTGAGATCGCCACGATCGGCGACTTCGGCCGCTCGCGCGCCACGCGCAGCGCAGTGGAACCCGAACTCGTCCAGCAGATGATGGCCGACAGATCGAGTGTCTCGGATATCTGCCGGGCGGCATCGGCGATGGCGTCGGCGCTCGATGCTTCAGGGTCCGGCCGTTGATTGTTGATGACGGTGCGGTAAGTGGGGTCGCGTTCCACTTCCTCGGCGATGCGGTTCATCGTCGAAACCGCCTCAACCGGGAATTTGCCGGCCGCCGACTCTGCCGACAGCATGATCGCATCGGCGCCTTCGAACACTGCAGTCGCCACGTCGGAGACTTCGGCGCGCGTCGGCACCGGCGACGTGATCATGGATTCCAGCATCTGCGTGGCGACGACAATGGGCTTGCCGGCACGGCGCGCCAGCCGCGACATCTGCTTCTGGAGGCCGGGCACGCGCTCGACCGGCAGTTCGACGCCGAGATCGCCACGCGCCACCATCAGCGCATCGGCGACTTCGATGATTTCGTCGAGGCGATCGATGGCCTGCGGCTTCTCGATCTTGGCCATGACGGAGGCGCGCCCGCGCGCGATCTTTTTGGCGTCGGAGACGTCCTCGGGGCGCTGCACGAAGGACAGCGCGATCCAGTCGATGCCGGCATCGAGCGCCGCTTCGAGATCGGAGCGGTCCTTCTCGGTCATGGCCGACATCGGCAGGACCGTATCCGGCAGGCTCACGCCCTTGCGGTTCGACAGGGTCCCGCCGACCACCACGCGCGTGACAACACGCGTCGGCGTGGCTTCCTCGGTGATGAGGCGAACCTTGCCGTCGTCGAGCAGGAGGGAATGGCCCGGCTTGAGCGCGGCGAGGATTTCCGGATGCGGCAGTTGCACGCGCGTCTTGTCGCCGGGCGCCGGATTGGCGTCGAGGACAAAATTTTCGCCATTCTGCAGCGTGACGCTGCCGTCGGTGAACGTGCCGACGCGCAGCTTCGGACCCTGCAGATCGACCAGAATCCCGATGGGTCGGTTGTAGCTGCTTTCGATATTGCGGATCGTCGCCACGAGTTCGCGCATGCGGTCATGCGGCGTGTGGCTCATATTGATGCGGAACAGATCGGCGCCCGCCTCGAACAGGCGACGGATCATCGCGCTGTCGGAAGATGCAGGTCCCAGTGTTGCGAGAATTTTTGTCCGTCGCAGGCGCCGCATTACTTGCGCGCTCCGGCCGGCGGCAAGGTGAACGGCGTGCCGTTCGGCATGTTCGGCGTCATGCCCGGCAGGCGCGGCGCGTTGTTCTGGTCGGCCTCGGTCAATTGCACCGTCCACGAGCGCTGTTCGCTGGTATCGACCTCGAAGAAGCCGGTGCGTTCATAACCTCGCGCCAGGCAATCCTCCGTGCCGCGGATCGTGAATTCCTTGTCGCGCGTGCACATAAAGGCTTTTCCTGACCATTCGCCGCCACGATCATAGTCTATCGCATGAATATAATAGTAGCGTGCGACAAGTGTCCCGCGCAGCAGTGTCTCGCAGCTGCGTGCGCCGACATTCCACCAGCCTTCGGTGATCCAGCCCTCGCCGTCCTTATAACCGAGGGCGATGCCGACGCGGTTGCCGGTATTGTTGCACAGGCGGAAATCCGCGTGCGCCGGCGTCGGCGCCAGCAGCCAAAGGCCCAGCGCCACGGCTGCGCAACGCGCAATTGCACGGGCGGGTTTTGACAAGGTGGTGGTCATCCGAAACGTGCGTCGCAAGGTGCCTGATTTCGCGCGGCAGGGTTGGTCATGTCAACGATTATGCCGCGGAAATGGTTGATATTTATGGCAATATAGGGGTTCGCGGCGCCGACCAATGCCAACCAATGGCCAATTGTGCCGCGGCCGCCTATCTCAGTCACATACGAGGGACCCAAGTCCATGACCGAGACCACACGCACCGAACTCGAGGCCGCCGCGTTCCGCCGCCTCGTCGCGCATCTGCGCGAGCGCTCCGACGTGCAGAATATCGACCTGATGAATCTCGCCGGCTTTTGCCGCAACTGCCTGGCCAACTGGCTCAAGGAGGAGGCGGATGGGCGTGGTGTCGCTCTGTCGAAGGACGAGAGCCGTGAGGCTGTCTACGGCATGCCCTACGAACAGTGGAAGGCGCTGCATCAGGGCGAAGCGAGTGCCGATCAGCAGGCCGCTTTCGTCAAGGGGAACCCCGGCCACGAGCATCGCTGAGCAAGGCTGCGGCAATCGCAAGGCGCGTTCGCTCAATCATTGATGTCATCCACATTTTTTCTTTCCACGGTGACCTGTGGGTCACTGTGGATGAAGGGCGCGGCTGCTTGACGCGCGATGCCGCGCGCGATGATTAGGACTTCCAGATCATTCGTTGCGTGACTTCAGGAGTGCCCAATGGCCACCGCCGCCGCCCTTAAGGACGAATCCACCGCTCACAGCTTTGCGAAGGATCAGCTCAAGGCGATCATTTCCCGCATCGAGAAGCTGGAAGAAGAAAAGAAGACGATTTCCGACGATATCCGCGATGTCTATGCCGAAGCCAAGGGCAACGGTTTCGACGTCAAGGCGCTGCGCACCATTGTGCGGATGCGCAAGGAAGACGCCAATGAGCGCCAGGAGCATGAAGCGATCCTGGAGACGTATCTGCAGGCGCTCGGAATGCTGAGCTAGCCGCATTCACGCCGGGCGGCGCGCGCTGCCCGGCGGTTTATCCGTCGACAATTTCAGGGGTAGGGCGCCTTAGCGCGAGGCGAAGCCTTTAGCGAGAAGCAACGTTGCGCGCGCTGAAATCGAGCGTCGGCAGCTGTGCCAGCGCAGCGCCCGAGAACCGCTCGGCGACGAGGCCACCCTGCGGATCGGCGGAGAACGTCATGACCACGCTCTTGCGCGGCTTCTGCATCTGGGTGCGCAGGGCCGTCATGTCGGCGTCGCCGAGGCTCGTCGTCGTCAGATAATGATGCGCGTTCGGCGCCAGCATGATGGCGCGCGTCCAGGGCTTGCGGCCCGCCGAGGTTTCGGTCGCGCGCGTCCTCGGGCTGATATTGAGGCTGGCTTGCTGTGCTGATGCGGACAAGTCCGTTGCCGAAGTCTCGCCGCGGCCCTGCAGCGCGCGGAAGGACGGCACGGGGGCGCTTGCGGTGACGACCTGCGCCGCCGGGCGGATCGCAGGCGCGTAAGCCATTGCTTGTGAAACATTGGCCTGAGAGATCGCGGCGGTCGGGGCGCGGTCTGCGGCGGCCAGCACCAGCGCGCGCCTTGCGTCGTTCTGGTTGCTCGACCGGGGCATCGTCCCAGAAGCCGCGTGAATTGATGATGTCGGCGGGGTTCTGCGGAGCCTGCGGCGCAGGCACGGTCCGCGACGGGGCTGCAGAAGCAACCTGATAGGCGGCCTGCGGTCGCGCACGCGGCATCGGAACGGCGTCGGCGGTCGCGGTGTTGGCTGCGACGGCCGTGGAACGGGAAGCGGCCGGTGCCTCGTCCTCGTCGTCATTGCTCTGCTTCTTGCCGAACAGCGAGGCGAGGAAAGTCTTGCCCGAAGCTCCCGCATCGCCGCCACTGGCATTACGACGCTCAAGGTCCGCCTGCGCCAGCGCGTAGCCGGACAGCGGCGTCCCATCGGCCGGCAGATGCACGGTACGACCATCAGGGAACAACCGCACCAGCTGTTCGCGCGACAGGCGCGGCCAGGCGCGGACATTGCCGACGTCGAGATGGACGAAAGGCGATCCGGAGGTGGGGTAGAAGCCGACGCCGCCGCGCTGCAGCTTCAGGCCGGCGAAGCGAATCTCGTTCGAGCGAGACGCCCGGAATGAAGAAATCCATGGCCATGCCCTGCATATGCAGCGAGTGGCGCGCAACGCCGGACGAGCGGCGGCGGAGCATGGAGTTGGTGGCGGGGGCGCGGTAGGCGGAAATGATCTGGATCGGCTGCTTGCCGTCGACGTCGCGGTAGACTTCCCAGAGGATGTCGAACAGCCGCGGGGCCATCTTGGTCTGGTCCTGGGAACGCCAGTCGCGCAGGAACCAGTTGAGTTTCTTCAGGCCCTCTTCGTCATAGCGCCCGTCGCGCTTGAACGTGACAGTGAGGGTTTCCTCGGAATGGGTGTGGTAAAAACTCAGCGTGCGGGTATCGGGAACGGCGGTGGCGTCACGGACAGTACCGGCGAGCACCAGAAGCAGCGCCGACGACACGGCAGCTCTCCAGCCGACGCGCGGAAGCGACATACAAACAGCCGTGTGCGTGAAACGACCCGCCACCAAACAAACCCGCCAGACTTCTGATCCGAAAATTCGGTTGAAACTTCGGAGAGACCTGCAGCCCCACGCGGCAGGTACGATGCGACCCTAGACCTTACCGGTTAACCGAACTTTGACGGCTTCCGGCTGCGGTCCGTTATACCCAAGTACCGGAAGACTATGGCAAAAAATGGCCCGGCAGGGGAGTCCTGCCGGGCCTGTGGTTAACAGCGAAATGGGGCGCCGGGAGGCGCTTTCAGCGCCTTTAGCGGGTGTAGATGCGCCTGTTGTTGGTTTGGCGAGGCACAGGGGCCGGCGGCGTCGGAGCGCCGAACAGACGCTCCAGGAACGAGGGGCCGCCGGAGCCGGCATAGCCGCCTGCACCCGCGAAGGCGACGCCCTGCGGGAGCGTCACGGCCGGGCGGCTGTAGTTCGGCTGCGCACGCTCAATGGCGATATCGGCGACCTTGCGCTCGCTGCCTTTCAGCAGCGCGATCATGCGGGCGTCACGGCCATAGATGTCCTTGCGTGTCTCAAGCTTGCCGTCATCGTTCACGAACGCCGTGTGATAGACGATGTGCACCGGGATCGGCGTCGTCAGATTGATGTTGAGTTCGCTGTTGCCGTACATGCTGCGGATGCGCGCGGCGGTGTACTTCTCGGTCGGGTTGGTGATGCCGAGCAGCACTTCCGCATACTGATCCGGGTTCTGTACGCGCATGCAGCCGTGGCTGAAGGCGCGCTCGTCACGGGCGAACAGGTTCTTGTCCGGCGTGTCGTGCTGATAGACCAGGAATTTGTTGGGGAAATTGAAGCGGATGCGGCCGAGCGCGTTGCGCTCGCCCGGCGGCTGCGAGATGTGCACGCTGCCGTCGCGGTTCTGCGTCAGACGCAGGCCCATGCGCTCGAGCACCGTCGGGTCCTGCTGCAGGGCCGGCAGATATTCGTTGTAGATGATCGAGGGCGGCACGTTCCATGTCGGGTTGACCGTGATGTACTTCATCGTCTCGGTCATTTCCGGCGTCGCCTTGGACGGCAAGCCTGTGACGACGCGCGTCGACCACACCTGCTTGTCGTGCTGGCGCACGCGCAGCGTGAATTCCGGGATGTTGAGCATGACATAGGCGTTGCCGATCTTGGCTTCGCCAAGCTCGCGCGGCAGCCAGCGCCAGCGTTCCATGTTGATGATCAGCGCATCGACGACATTGACCTTCGCCTCGGTCGGGTTGAGCAGGCGCAGCGTCGCATTGCCGATCACGCCGTCCGCCTTGACTCCCTTTTCCTTCTGCAGCGCCTTCACTGCATCGACGAGCGCGCCTTCGTAATTATCGCCGGTGTCCTCGGTGATGCTCAGCCGCTCGCGCAGCAGCGGCACGCGCGAATCCTTGGCCCCCGGACGCAGCGACTTGCCTTCAGGAATGCGGACAACCTTCGGTTCGGCGCCGGGGGCCTGACCGCGCGCTTCCGCGAGCTTGGCCTTCAGCGCCTTGTAGCCGGCATGCGGCGGCGAGAACGCGTCGAGCGTCGCCGCCATGTCCTTTGACGCAGCGAAGCTGCTGAGCGCTTCGGCAATGTCGAGCCCATGGTCGGGATAGGCGATGTCGGCGCTGATGCGTGAATAGTGCACGCGGCCGGACTGCGCATGGCGCGCATAGTCGAGCAGGCTCGCCGTGAGCTTGAGTTCGGCATCGGCCTTGGCGTCCGCCGTCGCAGCAGCGGCAAGATCCGGCACCGGATATTCGTTGGCATCGAGACCGTCGGTGTCGGCCGCCTTCAGCCGCGCGATCGCCTTCGTTGCGCGCGCCGACACGGCGCCGTTTTCAGTCCAGAGCGGCGCGAAGTCGCGCGCGGTGTAGAACGTCTCGACCGCGGCCTTTTCGCCCTTGCGGTCGAAATAGCGCGATGTCTTGGCGCCGAGAATGTCGCGCAGGCGATCGGCCACCGGCTGATCTGCTGCCGCCACTCGCGATGCTTGCGCGACAGGAGCGGCGGGTTGCGGCGCGGTGGTGGTCTGCGTCACTGGCGCAGCTGCGGGTTCCGCAGGCTTGGCGGCTTCCGTCTTCGCGGGTTCGGATTTGGCAGGTTCAGTCGCCTGCGCCGCCGGAGCGGGTGTCGCGGGTTTGATATCGGCTGCGGTCGGCGGCGGCACATTGGCCGGCTCGGGCACGGGAACAGCCGCCTCGATCGCCAGATTGGAAGCGCCGTTCGCGGGCGCATTCACGGTCTGGGCGTAAGCAGCGGTGGAGACGAAGGCAGCGACCACAGTAGCAAGGACGCGGTCGTAGCCGAGGCTCTGCGAGAAAAAGCGCATTCCCATCACCCTCTCAATTTCCAATTTCCTGGCTCACATCGTCAGCAAGCCGCACGACACTAGGTCGCACTCACCTGAATCGTTCCAAAGAACGATACACGGTTTTGCACGGCTTCTGCGTCACATGACGTCGAAAAGACGTCAACATCCCGCGAGTTGCAACGGTTTGCGACGAAACGGCGCGCTTTCTTGGCCGCCTGTCACCGCAAGGCAACGGTTAATTCGGCTCACTCTCGGATGCTGCAATGCCGTCGATCGTTTCCAACTTCCGGTAGAGCGTGGAACGCCCGATCCGCAGCCGCCGGGCGACTTCCGACATCTGCCCGCGATAATGCGTGATGGCGAAACGGATCACTTCGGCTTCGATGTCGTCCATCGGGCGGACTTCGCCGTCCGGCGTCAGCAGGGCCATTTGACCCGGAGCTGATGAGACCGCGCGCGGGAACGGTACTTCATTACCGGTTGCCGCCATCGGCGGTGAATGGATCTCCGGCGCCATCGCAGTGTGCAGCCGCAACGGCTCCATCCCTTCGTGGGATGCGACGACCGGCCCGATGATCTGGGCGAAGTCCTGCGCCGTCAGTTCATCGCCGTCGCTCATGACCACGGCGCGATAGAGCGCGTTCTCAAGCTGGCGGACGTTGCCCTGCCAGGGGGCCGCATTGAGCAGCGCCAGCGCTTCGGCGCTGATCGATGTGATCGCGCGATTTTCCTCGGCGCTGAAGCGCGCCAGGAAATGCCGGACCAGGTGCGGGATGTCCTCGCGCCGCGCGCGCAGCGGCGGCACCGTCAATCGGCAGCACATGCAGGCGGTAGAACAGATCTTCGCGGAAATGTCCGGCCTTCACCTGATCGAGCAGAAGGCGATTGGTCGCCGAGATGATGCGCACGTCGACCTTGACCGGCTTGCGGCCGCCGACAGGTTCGACCTCGCCTTGCTGAACGGCGCGCAGAAGCTTGACCTGCGCGGCGAGCGGCAATTCGCCGATTTCGTCGAGAAACAGCGTGCCGCCCGAGGCTTCGACGAACTTGCCGGCGTGACGTTCGGTGGCGCCGGTGAAGGATCCCTTTTCATGGCCGAACAGAATCGACTCGACGAGGTTGTCGGGGATCGCGCCGCAATTGACCGCGACGAACGGCTTCGACGCGCGTTCGCCCGAGCCGTGGATGGCGCGCGCAATCAATTCCTTGCCGACGCCGGATTCGCCTTCGATCAGCACCGGAATGCTGGACGCAGCGGCGCGTTCGGCAGTCTTGAGTGCCTGCGCCATGGCGCCGGAGCGCGTGATGATGTCGGCGAAGGTGAGCCGGCCTTCGCGGCTGTGACGGATGCGCTGCAATTCGCCCTTGAGCGCGTTGGCGTTGAGCGCGTTGCGCAAGCTGACCTGCAATCGTTCGATGCCGACCGGCTTGACGACGAAGTCGTGGGCGCCGGCGCGCATCGCGGACACCACATTGTCGATGCCGCCATGGGCGGTCTGCACGATCACCGGCACGGCGATTCCGGCCTCGCGCATCTTTGCCAGCACGCCCAGCCCGTCGAGGCCCGGCATCACCAGATCGAGCACCATCGCTTCAATGCTGGGCCCATCCGGCGCCGTCAGCATGGCGACGGCCGCGTCTCCGCTGTCAGCCGTCAGCGCCGTGTAACCCGAGCGCTGCACCATGTTTTCGATCAGGCGGCGTTGCACCGGATCGTCGTCGGCAATCAGAATAGTTTCGGGCATTGCGGTCCTGACAGTCCCTTGCGGGACGCATACGCCCGCTGTTCCAATTCGGGGCACTGTCGCCGACCCGGCTTAACGCATCATTAAATGTCGCAAATCCTCCACAGGCTTTGCCGGGAGGGATCGGAAGCGCGGGACGATCAATAAATGGCGTCGCGCGCGATGGCGTGCAGCGGTGAACGTCAGCTTGAAAATTCAGGGGCCGCGCGCTTCGCTCAATCGCGGCGCGTCATGCTCTGGACGAACTGCACGGCTTCGTCGGGCTCGATCAGAAGCGACAGCACGATGCCGATGCCGGTCATGAATCCGGCCATGTCGAGCAGGCCAAGACGGGAGCCAGAACTCAGGCTCGTGCGCCAGGCGCAGAACGCGGCGGCGGCCGCAGCCGCGAACAGCACGGTGGCGACGACCGGTGCGAGCCATTGCTGTGGCAGCCACGTCCGGCCGAGCGCGGCCGCGGTGACAGCCAGCGTCAGCGCTGCAATCAGAAGGAACTTCGGCGCGGTGTCCGACCATGCCGCGGGGCCGGCTGCCCGCCGGTTGCCTGGTATGAGGTTCATAAGACCCTCCCTGCACATTGCTCGCAGCGACAACCCGCCCGCTTTGTGCTAGGAAATTAGCGTGCGGGATATTCAGTTAGGATAGTTTCGTAATCATGAAACGCCCGAAAAATCAAGCAGAAGCGGAGTCTGTCGGCATGCGTGCGACAAAACCGGCGACGGATGGGGGCGTGGTGACCAAGCCCGCGATGGACGCCAAGCACATGCGCAAACAGGCGGGTGGCTGGCTGAAGGAATTGCGCGCGGCGGCGGGCCTGTCGCAAATCGATCTCGCGGCGCGGCTTGGCCTGAAATACTACACTTTCGTGTCGCAGGTTGAGAACGGCTTCGGTCGCGTGCCGACCGAGTCGATGGCGAACTGGGCGGACGCGCTCGGTGTCGAGCCGTCAGCGTTCGCGCGTCATCTCCTGTCGTTTTATGAGCCGGAAATGTACCGGCTGTTGTTTGGGAGTCAGAAGTCATGAACGTCATCGCGTTCAAGCCTGATCTGCGCAGCGATCGCTGGCGTCGGCAGGAATTGCAGCAAATCGTGACCGCGCTGGGTCCGGCGCTGCGCGCCGATCCGTCGCGCGGCTGGGAAACCGGTTCGACCGAAACCGGCGATCCGCAATTCTACCTGCTTGGCGCGGAGCCGGATGTCGCCTGCGAAATGTGCATCTCGCGGGTCGGCTCGGTTTATGTGCTGGAGGACGGCGCCGGCCGCGTGCTGTTCGACTGTACAAATCTTGCGACGCTCGGTGAAAAGGCTGTCGCATTCCTGCGCCATGATCGCGGCCAGATCATCGCGAGCTTGACGCTGGCATGGGTGGGTTTCCGTCATTTTGTTCACGACAAGGTCGAAGCGCTGATGGCCGAGGGCGAAGACGTGCTAATCCACTTCGCACCGCAACTCGCGGCTTTTGTCTGATACGGAGAACCTGACCCGACATGCCCGCACGTTCTGCGACAGCGCGAG
This sequence comes from uncultured Alphaproteobacteria bacterium, assembly GCA_963736355.1. GTDB lineage: Bacteria > Pseudomonadota > Alphaproteobacteria > Rhizobiales > Xanthobacteraceae > CAVTOO01. Next base: position 124,706 of record CAVTOO010000004.1, read on the forward strand.
CCGCACGCTCCCGCGTGAAAGCCGCCAAGCCCGCGAAATCAGCCAAAGCCACGACCAAGAAGGCTGTGACCTCCAAGGCTGGCAAGACAGGCAAGTCTGCCAAGTCCGCACTGCCGGTCTGGGATTTGAGCGCGCTGTATGCGTCGATCGATGCGCCGGAGATCGTGCGCGATCTCGACAAGCTCGACGCCGAGGCGATCGAATTCGAGAATCGCTACAAGGGACGGCTCGCGGAAGGCGCGGAGAAAGATGGCGGCGGCAACTGGCTTGCAACTGTCGTCCGCCGCTTCGAGGCGATCGATGATCTCGCCGGCCGGCTCGGGTCCTATGCCGGTCTCGTGCATGCCGGCAACACCGTCGATCCGAAGATCGCGAAATTCTACGGCGACGTGCAGGAGCGCATCACGGCCTCGTGGACGCATCTCCTGTTCTTCACGCTCGAACTCAATCGCATCGACGACGCCGTTCTGGAACGCGCGATGCAGGCGCCCGCGCTCGGCCATTACCGGCCGTGGATCGAGGATGTCCGCAAGGAGAAGCCCTATCAGCTCGAAGATCGCGTCGAGCAATTGTTCCATGAAAAATCGATCAGCGGCTATTCGGCGTGGAATCGCCTGTTCGACGAGACGATCTCGGGCCTGCGCTTCAAGGTCGGCGGCAAGGATCTCGCCATCGAGCCGACGCTGACGCTGCTGCAGGATCGCAGCGAGGCCAAGCGTAAAGCCGCGGCGCAAGCACTGGCGAAGACCTTCGGCGCCAATGTGAGGCTGTTCACGCTCGTCACCAACACGCTGTCCAAGGACAAGGAAATCTCCGATCGCTGGCGCGGCTTTGCCGATATCGCCGACGCGCGCCACCTGTCCAATCGCGTCGAGCGCGAGGTTGTCGATGCGCTGGTGGCATCGGTGCGCGCCGCCTATCCGAAGCTGTCGCATCGCTATTATGCGCTGAAAGCGCGGTGGCTGAAAAAGAAGAAGCTCGCCTCATGGGACCGCAACGCGCCGTTGCCGTTCGCCGTGCAGCGCCAGATCGGCTGGGACGAGGCGCAGGGCATGGTGCTCAACGCCTATCGTGATTTCTCGCCGCGCATGGCCGATGTCGCGGAACGGTTCTTCACCGATCGCTGGATCGACGCACCGGTGCGTCCCGGCAAGGCGCCGGGCGCCTTCGCGCATCCGACCACGCCGTCGGCGCATCCGTTCGTGCTGCTCAACTATCAGGGCAAGCCGCGCGACGTGATGACGCTCGCCCATGAACTCGGCCATGGCGTGCATCAGGTGCTGGCCGCGCCGAATGGCGCGCTGATGGCGCCGACACCGCTGACGCTTGCGGAAACCGCGAGCGTGTTCGGCGAGATGCTGACCTTCAAGCGGCTCCTGTCATCGACCAAGGACAAGAAGCAGCGTCAGGCGCTGCTCGCGGGCAAGGTCGAGGACATGATCAACACCGTCGTGCGCCAGATCGCCTTCTATACGTTCGAGCGCATGGTGCATGGCGAGCGGCGCAAGGGCGAGCTCACCGCGCAGCGGATCGGCGAAATCTGGATGGAGGTGCAGCGCGAGAGCCTGGGTCCGTCGATTGAGCTGATGCCGGGCTACGAGAACTTCTGGACCTACATCCCGCACTTCATCCACTCGCCGTTCTACGTCTATGCCTATGCCTTCGGCGACTGCCTCGTGAACGCGCTTTATGCGGTCTATGAGAATGCCAATGAGGGCTTCGCCGAGCGCTACCTCGCCATGCTGGCGGCGGGTGGCACCAAACATCATTCGGAGCTGCTGCAGCCGTTCGGCCTCGATGCCCGCGACCCGGCCTTCTGGGATGGCGGTTTGTCGGTCATTGCCCGCATGATCGACGAGCTGGAGGCGATGGGGTAGGCGGTTCGGCCGGTCCGTGGCCCCTGGGCCGCGGCAGCGGGCTTTCTGCCTAGTCTTTCACCAGTCGCATTATCTGCCCGATCCCGTTGCTCCGCCCCCGCAATTGCGCTAATTGCGGCGGCACGGAGTTGAGGAGAGAATCATGGCCGACCACGGCACCGTCACTTACGCCACCGCCCCCGGTAACGACATGCCGGCTCATGAGGCGATGTACGAGAACTTTATCAAGATGACGAAATACGGCACGTTCTCCGTGATCGTCATCGTTGTGCTGATGGCCTATTTTCTCGTCTGAAGGCGCCCGTTCGCGGTGCTGACTTAATCCGTCTGAACGACAGCAAGTCGTCGGGGGCGTTATGAAGATTGCGATTGCCCGTGAGACCGAAGGCGGCGAACCGCGCGTCGCTGCAACTCCCGACACCGTCAAGAAATTCAAGGCGCTTGGTGCGGATATCGCCATTGAGCCCGGTGCCGGCGTCAAGTCCGGCATTCTCGATGCCGATTACGAGGCCGCCGGAGCCACACTCGCCGCTGACGCCGTCAGCGGTGCGGATATCGTTCTCAAAGTCCGCAGGCCCGAGGCCGGCGAGTTGTCGCGCTACAAGCGCGGTGCGCTCGTTGTCGCCATCATGGATCCTTACGGCAACGACGCCGCGCTCAAGGCGATGGCCGATGCCGGCGTTTCGGCTTTCGCCATGGAATTGATGCCGCGCATTACGCGCGCGCAGGTGATGGACGTTCTCTCGTCGCAAGCCAATCTGGCCGGTTACCGCGCCGTGATCGAAGCCGCGTCCGAGTTCGGCCGCGCTTTCCCGATGATGATGACGGCGGCGGGCACGGTGCCTGCGGCCAAGGTCTTCATCATGGGCGTCGGCGTTGCCGGTCTGCAGGCCATCGCGACGGCGCGCCGTATGGGCGCCGTTGTGACCGCGACCGACGTGCGTCCGGCCGTGAAGGAGCAGGTCGAGAGCCTGGGCGCCAAGTTCCTTGCCGTCGAGGACGACGAGTTCAAGCAGGCTGAGACTGCCGGCGGCTACGCCAAGGAAATGTCCAAGGAATATCAGGCCAAGCAGGCCGCGCTCACCGCCGAGCACATCAAGAAGCAGGACATCATCATCACCACGGCGCTGATTCCCGGGCGTCCGGCGCCGAAGCTGGTGTCAGCCGAGATGGTGCGTTCGATGAAGCCGGGCTCCGTCCTCGTCGATCTTGCCGTCGAACGCGGCGGCAATGTCGAAGGCGCAAAGCCAGGCCAGGTGGCCGAGGTCGAAGGCGTCAAGATCGTCGGCTACACCAATGTCGCCGGCCGCGTCCCGGCATCTGCGTCCAATCTCTATTCACGCAATCTGTTGTCGTTCGTCGAGACGCTGATCGACAAGGCGGCGAAGGCCGTTGCCGTCAACTGGGACGACGAACTCGTCAAGGCGACGGCGTTGACCAAAGACGGCGCTGTTATTCACCCGAATTTCCAGCCCAAGAGCTGAGCATGATCCGGAAAAGTGGGAACCGGTTTTCCGACAAGATCATGCTCGAAACGCAACAAGAGGCATCCTGATGGACCACGTCGCTGCCGTCGATCCGTTTGTGTTCCGCTTGTCCATCTTCGTCTTGGCCGTTTTCGTCGGCTACTACGTCGTCTGGTCGGTGACGCCGGCGCTGCATACGCCGCTGATGTCGGTGACCAACGCCATCTCGTCCGTCATTGTCGTCGGTGCGCTGCTCGCGGTCGGTGTCGCGCTCGCAACCAACGATCAGGGCCCGCTGTGGGCGCGCATTCTCGGCTTCATCGCTCTGATCTTCGCATCGGTGAATATTTTCGGCGGCTTTCTGGTCACCCAGCGCATGCTGGCGATGTACCAGAAGAAGAAGTGAGGATCTGAGCGATGAGCGCCGATCTAGCCGCATTGCTTTATCTCGTCGCCGGTGTGCTCTTCATCCTGGCGCTGCGCGGGCTGTCGAGCCCGGCCACCAGCCGTCAGGGCAACCTGTTCGGCATGATCGGCATGGGGATCGCGGTGGCGACGACCCTTGCCGCGCACCCTCCGGCCGATGCGATGGGCTGGATTCTCGTCGTCGGCGGCATCGCCATCGGCGGTGGCGTCGGCGCGGTGATCGCGCGCCGCGTGCCGATGACCTCGATGCCGGAACTCGTCGCCGCCTTCCATTCGCTGGTCGGCATGGCGGCGGTGCTGGTTGCGGCAGCGGCCTTTTACGCGCCTGCGGCCTTCGATATTGGCACGCGCGGCGCGATCCATAAATCGAGCCTCGTGGAAATGGCGCTCGGCGTTGCCATCGGCGCGCTGACCTTCACCGGTTCGATCATCGCCTTCATGAAGCTGTCGGGCCGCATGAGCGGCTCGCCGATCCTTCTTCCCGGCCGCCACATCATCAACATCGCTCTGGCGCTGGCTCTGATCTTCTTCGTCTATGGCCTCGTGGTGTCGCAGAGCCAGATGGATTTCTGGCTGGTGACGTTCATCGCCTTTGCGCTCGGCGTGCTGATCATCATCCCGATCGGTGGTGCAGACATGCCGGTCGTCATTTCGATGCTGAATTCGTATTCCGGATGGGCGGCCGCCGGTATCGGCTTCACGCTCGGCAATTCGGCGCTGATCATCACCGGCGCGCTGGTCGGCTCGTCGGGCGCGATCCTGTCCTACATCATGTGCAAGGGCATGAACCGCTCCTTCATCTCCGTCATCCTCGGCGGATTCGGCGGCGAAGTGGCGGCCGCAGGCGGCGCGCAGGAGCAGCGTCCGGTCAAGCTCGGCTCGGCGGAAGACGCCGCCTACATCATGAAGAACGCGCAGAAGGTCATCATCGTGCCGGGCTACGGCATGGCGGTGGCGCAGGCGCAGCATGCGTTGCGCGAAATGGCCGACCATCTCAAGCATGCCGGCGTCGAAGTGAAATATGCCATTCATCCGGTGGCGGGCCGCATGCCCGGCCACATGAACGTGCTGCTCGCCGAGGCCAATGTGCCTTACGACGAAGTGTTCGAGCTGGAAGATATCAATTCGGAATTTGCGCAGGCCGACATCGCCTTCGTCATCGGCGCCAATGACGTCACCAACCCGGCCGCCGAAGACGACAAAACCTCGCCGATCTACGGCATGCCGGTACTGCAGGTGTGGAAGGCGGGCACGGTGATGTTCATCAAGCGCTCGCTCGCCTCCGGCTATGCCGGCATCGACAATCCGCTGTTCTACCGCGACAACACCATGATGCTGCTCGGCGACGCCAAGAAAATGGCCGAGAACATCGTCAAGGGCATGGACTAACCTCGTCCTTTGTCGCTGGTCTGGAGACAGGCTCGTGGCCCTCAACCGGGAATGGCATCAGGCTCACCGGATGGCGAAGAACGCCACGCTCGCGCAGCGCGTGCGCTGGCATGTCGCCCATGCTCGCCATTGCGGGTGCCGCGCGATGCCGGACAGTATCAAGCGCGAAATTGCCTCCAGGGCGAAGGCACCTGCCGCGCCGGTCCGCCGCCGGAAGACCAAAACCTGATCCTGACTGCCATTGTTATGCTTGAGGCTGCCAAAACCGTGTGATCACGGGGCTTTGCGAGCCCTTGCCATGCTTCTGTCCAGATTGATCCCTCAATAGGTCCAAAAGCTCGATCATTAGTTCCCCGGGCTTGGGCAGAGGATTTTATGGTGTCCCGTTACGTTTCCAAATTCATGACCGACTTTTTGCCGACTGCGGCTGCCACGGTGATCCCGTCGGTGTTCGCGACCGTGATCGGTGCGTGGATCGTCACGCACTACATCAATCCCAAGGATTCCGGCGATCAGTCGAAGGCGAAGACCGAAGCGTCGGCGCCGGTCGCCAAGGCGCCGCTGAACGGCGCGAGCGGCATGACACCGCGTCCCGTCGAGAACGTCGCGGTCAAGCCAATCGCCGTTGAACAGCCTGAAGCCAAGCGCAATGTCCGCGAGAAGGCTGCGACCGAGAAGGCCGTGACGCCGTCCAAGGAAACCAACAAGGAAGCCAAGGCCACCCCGCAATCGGTTGTGACCCCGGTCCAGCGCACTGAGGAGCGCCGTGATGCGACCGATCTGGCGCGTGCTGCGCTGGAGCGCCTGCGTCAGGACGCGCCTGAGGCGGTTCGCCCGTCGCCTGTGCCTGTCATCGCGACGCCTGCGGCATCCGCGCCGGTTGCGCCGGCGCCGATTCCGACTGCACCGGCCGTTGCTGCGACGCCCGCACCTGTTGCTATCCCGTTGGCACCGGCTCTGCCGCCGCCGGTCGTGATCACGGCGCCGCGCGACATTCAGCCGGCGTTTGAAGCCTCGTCGCGTCCCACCCCCCCGGCCGATATTCCGGCGAATGGGGATGGCTTGGCGACGGGCTCAGCCATGTCAGAGCGTGCGTCGGACAATCCGTCGCTGTTCGGGGGCCTGAAGTCTGCCGCGAAGTCTCTGGTCGATACCGTCGTCCCGCGCTGAGCGCGGGTTTCCCGGACAAATTTCGAGCGCCAAAAACAAAACCGCGGGCCCAAGGCCCGCGGTTTAATTCTATCAGATCAATCGAAGATGTTAGCGCGGGCCGCTCGGTCGGCCGCCGCGGTCACCACCACGGTCGCCGCCGGGTCCGCCCAGCACGGGCTTCGGCTTCATCGGCAACAGGCCTTCGCGCTGCAGCTTCTTGCGCGCGAGCTTGCGCGCACGGCGCACGGCCTCGGCCTTTTCACGGGCCTTCTTCTCGGAGGGCTTTTCGTAGTGACCGCGCAGCTTCATCTCGCGGAAAATACCCTCGCGCTGCATCTTCTTCTTGAGCGCCTTGAGGGCTTGATCGACGTTGTTATCGCGAACCAGAACCTGCACGCGGCATCCTCTTCTCTAGATCGAGCGGTGACCGTCTCGAATATGAATTAGGGTCGTCCGGACCGGCTTAAAGCCTGAAATTCCGACGTCAGGGGCGTGCATTTATCAGACCGGGAACGGGATGTCCATTGGGCCTGCTCATTTCCGGCCGTTTGCCGGGTCTGGCTCCACAACGGTGACATGCCCCATTTTACGGCCCGGCCGGGCGTCGCCCTTGCCATAAAGATGGACCGTGGCGCCGGGAACGGTCAGCCAGTCGCGATATGTGTCGATTTCGGCCCCGATCAGGTTGGTCATGGTCACCCGGCCCAGCCGCCTGGTCGGGGCGATCGGCCAGCCGGCAATGGCCCGGATATGCTGCTCAAACTGTGACACCGAGCAGCCGTCGAGCGTCCAGTGGCCGGAATTGTGGACGCGAGGCGCCATCTCGTTGACCAGCAGATCAGGGCCCTTGTCGCCTTGCACCACGAACATTTCCACGCCCATGACCCCGACATAGCCGAAGGCGTCGGTGATCCGGGTGGCGATCTCGCGGGCACGGTCGGCAAGCGCGGGGGGAATCGCCGCCGGTGCGCTTGAGACCTTGAGGATGTGATCGCGGTGCTCGTTTTCGGTGACGTCGAAGCACTCGACGCGGCCGTCATGGCCTCGGGTGACGATCACCGACACTTCGCGCTCGAACGGAACGAACGCCTCCAGGATCGCCGCACGCGTCGCGAGATCGCGCCAGACGTCGCCCAGGCCCTCGGCCGTCTTGATCTTGATCTGGCCCTTGCCGTCATAGCCGAAACGGCGGGTCTTCAGAATCGACGGGACGCCGAGCCTGGCGACCGCGTCGCGCAGGCCCGCTTCCGAGGTGACGTCGGCATAGCGCGCCGTGCCGATGCCGAGCTGCGTGACGAAGTTCTTCTCCGCCAGCCGGTCCTGCGTGATTTCCAGGATCTTCGGATCGGGCAGAACCGGCCGCCGCGCGCTCAGGATTGCGGCCGTGGCCGAGGGCACATTCTCGAATTCATAAGTGATGACATCGACATCGGCGGCGAACATTTCGAGCGCCTCGACATCGGCATATTCGGCGCAGGTCGAGCGCGGCACCACGTCGAAGGCCGGCGAATCCGGGTCCGGCGAAAACACGTGGCATTTGAAGCCCAGCCGCGCCGCCGCGAGCGCCAGCATGCGGCCCAATTGTCCGCCGCCGAGAATCCCGATTGTCGATCCGACCTTGAGCATCAAAGACCTTAGCCGCTACTGGCCATCTTTCGCCGGACGCTCGGCGACGGCATCGGTCTGTCGTTTGCGCCACGCCGCGAGGCGGGTCGCAAGACCTGTATCCTGCAGCGCCAGAACGCTGGCGGTGAGAAGCGCGGCATTCACCGCGCCGGCTTTGCCGATCGCCAGCGTGCCGACGGGAATGCCGGCCGGCATCTGCACGATCGAATAAAGCGAGTCGATGCCCGACAGCGCCTTGGACTCAACCGGCACGCCGAACACCGGCAGTTCGGTCAGCGAGGCTGCCATGCCCGGCAGATGGGCCGCGCCGCCGGCGCCTGCAATCACGACCTTGAACCCTGCGGCCTTGGCGCCCTTGGCGAAGGCATAAAGCCGTTCCGGGGTGCGATGCGCCGACACGACGCGTGCGTCGAAAGCGACGCCGAGCTCGGTCAGCGTCTCAGCAGCGTGACGCATCGTGTCCCAGTCGGACTGGCTTCCCATGATGATGGCGACGGGCGGGTTCATTGTGTGCAAAGCCTTGGCGGAAACCCCAAAACGAAGGCGCGGATTATAGGTAGGGGGGGTGAGGTGGCAAGCGCCGCCGACTCGTTTATTCTGTCATGGTCAACGTGGCCAGTGTCGGTGCCCGGAAAAACCAAGCGCGCACAGATCAATTCGAGGGATTCTGGCGCCGCCACACGGTCGCGTTCCGGGAAGCGGACGGCTGCCGGCCGACCCGTCGCCAAGCGGGCGGCAAAACGCACGGCCAAATCGCGTGCAAAACCTCCTTTAAAGCCCCTTGCCAAGCGCCGGACCAAAGCTGCCAAAAGCGCGTCGTCGTCGGCCCAGGCACGACTGAAAAAGCTCACCAGCGAGTTGCGTGTGGCCAAGGCCCGCATCGTCGAGCTTGAACGGCGCGCCGATACCGATGTGCTTGTCGATGCGCTGAACCGCCGCGGCATGGACCACGTGCTGCGCCGGTCGATCGCTTATGTCGGGCGCTATCAGGCGTCGGCAGCCTTGATTTATCTCGACGTCAACGGCCTGAAGCAGCTCAACGATCGCCATGGCCACGCCGCCGGCGATGCGGTGTTGAAGGCGATCGCGCGCGCGTTGCTTGCCAATGTGCGCCAATCCGATGTGGTGGCGCGGCTCAGCGGGGACGAATTCGCGGTGCTGGTGTGGAACGTCAGCAAGAGCGACGCCGCCGCCAAGGCGACATCGCTCGAGGACAAGGTCGAACGCTTGCGGATTCCGTGGCGCGGCGCGCCACTGGTCACCAGTATCGCGGCGGGCTTTTCAATGGTCCTGCCGGCAGACACACCGCAGCAGCTTCTCGAACGCGCTGATCGTGCCATGTATGCGCGCAAGCAGGCGTTGAACGCCGCGCGATCCTGAACGTGCGACGTCAAATTATGCGATGATGTCGGGCGTGATCTGGTCTTCGACAAAGGTAATGCGGTCGCGCAATTGCAGCTTGTGCTTTTTCAAACGCTGAAGCTGCAGCGCATCCGGGCGTTGGGAGGACTGCAGCGCCTCGATCGCGGCGTCGAGATCGCGATGTTCCTGTGTCAGGCGCGCCAGTTCCGCCAGAAGTTCCTTGCCGGACACGCCACCCGGTTCGTTGCTGTTGCCAGCGTCGCTGTCATTCATAGATAAAACCAATCAACCGACCGTCACCGCAGGAATTCCATGGCGACGGAAGTGGGTCAATTATTCTCCTTCGGAGCCGTTTCGGCAAGATGCCGCATCGGAGACCATCTTTTCGCCCATTAAGGCCGTATCGTAACAATCCGTTACCTGTCCGTGACCATGCTGATGGCACACGCGATGCCGGAAAACGGTGGGCTGTAACAGTTTGCTGTCGACAGCCTGAAGGCACGATGTAGAATTCTTGCATCGGGTGGAATTGAACTCAAATCGAGGAGATTCATCCTATGGCTGTTCAGGCGCATCTTGCAGAGCTGGAACGCAAGCACCGGGTTCTCGAAAACGAATTGCACGACGCCCTCATTCATCCCTCGACCGACGCTCTCAGGATCGCAGAACTCAAGCGCCGCAAACTGGTCGTGAAGGATGCGATCGAGCGGATACGGCTGGACGTCCTTCACTAGACGCCGGCTGTCGCGCCCGACACACTAATCCCGACATCATTCAGGTTTGAGTCCCGCCATGGCGGCCACATGGTCGGCGATGGCAAGCGATGATGTCAGGCCGGGCGACTCGATGCCGAACAGGTTGATCAGTCCGCGCACCCCGTGATCGGCCTCGCCCTGAATCATGAAATCCTGGTTGGCGACGGCAGGCGGCACGATTTTCGGCCGCACACCGGAGTAGGCCGGGATCAACGCATCGTCAGGCAAATCCGGCCAATAGCGGCGGATCGCGGTGTAGAATTTCGCCGCGCGGCCGGGATCGACGCCATAGTCGAGCGCCGAGACCTCGGTTGCATCGAGCCATTCCACATCGGGGCCGAACCGCCCCTGTCCGGCAAGATCCAGCGTCAGATGGATGCCGAGCCCGCCCGCGACGGGCGCGGGATAGATCAGGCGGGAAAACGGCGTGCGCGCCGCGCAGCTGAAATAATTGCCCTTGGCGAAATAGGCCTGCGGGATTTTCTCGCGCGGCATGGCGTCGATCGCCTGCGCCAGCGCCGGTGCGCTGAGGCCCGCGGCGTTGATCAGCATGCGGCATGACAGCGACATCGGCTCGGGTCCGCCGATGTCGAGCGTGAGCATATCGCCGTCGCGCCGTGCATGCTGCAGCGGCGCGTGGAATGCAAAGGATGCGCCGGCGGCTTCGGCCTCACCGCGCAACGCCAGCATGTAGCCGTGGCTGTCGATGATGCCGGTCGACGGAGACCAGAGCGCGGCGACGCAGTGTAGCCCCGGTTCCATGCGTTTGGCCTCGTCCGCGCTCAGCAATGTGAGATCCGTCACGCCATTGGCTTGAGCGGTGCGCCGAAGCTTGTGCAGACCCTCGATTTCGCTCTCGTCGATGGCGACGATGAGCTTTCCGCAGTCGCGGTGTGCGATATCGTGGTCGCGGCAATAGGCATAGAGCGCCTGGCGCCCGGCGACGCAGAAGCGGGCGCGCCAGCTGCCGGGCTCATAGTAGATTCCGGCGTGAATGACCTCGCTGTTACGCGCCGATGTGACGGTGCCGATCGCGCCGGCCGCTTCGACGACGACAACTTCCCGTCCGGATCTCGCCAGAGCGCGTGCAATCGCCAGTCCGATCACACCGGCGCCGGCCACGACGCATTCAACGCTGTCCATGTCCATCAAGTCCCGTGGCTATCGCGTGTGCAGGACGCAGTTCCGCTTAAACACTCGTTAAGCATCGGCGCTGAATAGCGGCAATAAAAGCGAGTATTCGCGCACGGATACACGTCACGACTGCCTAAAATTTACCTGATCAAAACGTGTGCAAACACAACATTCGAAGACGTAAGCAGGAATTGAGCCTTATCTTGAGGGAAGTATCCCCAACAAAGCGGCCGAGAAGCGGCCAGATCCTCAGTCTGCCCCTTGTTCTCGCCGTCGGTGCCATTGTCACCACGGCCGGGTTCAAGGTGCTGGCGCCGTGGATCTATGACGGAAGCAAGGACGTCGCCGATCTTGCCGGCACGGTGCTTGTTGTCTGGCTCACTTGCGCAACCCTTTACTATTTCATCATGGCGATTCATGCGCGCAATGCGCTGGATCGACGTGCGCTTCAGCTTGAGACCGTCCTCGAAAGCATGTCCCACGGCCTTGCCACGTTCAATGCGAACGGCGAGATGCAATTGTGGAACAACCGCTTCATCGCAATGTACGGTCTTGATGCAAAAGACATTCGCCAGGGCATGAAGCTGCAGGACATTCTCGCGGTCAAGAAGCGGCTGGGGATGTTCAACGGCGATATCGATAGCTTCATGCACGAGATGCGCTCGCAGATGGCGGCCAGCGGCTCTGCCCATTTCGTCTTCACGCTGCCGAATGGCAGGTCGATCTCGACGACACGTCAGGCGATGGCCGACGGCGGGTGGGTGACGCTCCATGAGGATATTACCACACAGGTCGATCTGACCAGGCGGCTGGATGAATCCAAGCGCTTCCTGGAATATGTGATCGACAACATTCCGTCGAGCGTCGTCGTCAAGCGCGCATCCGATTCGAAATACCTGCTCGTCAATCGCGCGTTCGAGAAGAACACCGGATTGAAGCGTGAAGACGTCATCGGAAAGCTGGCCAGTGAATTCTACAGCCCGGAGATGGCCGCGTTCATCGCAGAGACCGAGCAGAAGGCGCTTGCTGAGGACGGTATCTATACGATCGAGCGCGCCACCGAGAGCGCCGACGGCAGTCGCCGCGTCAGCCGCGTCTCGCGCTTTGTCACCCGCGATGGCCAAGGCGAGCCGGAATATCTGATCGGCATCGTCGACGATCTGACGTCGGTCTACAATATCGCCGACGATCTCAACAAGACCAAGACGTTCCTGGAGTCGGTGATCGAGAACATCCCGCTGAACGTCGTGGTGAAGGACGCCAATGATCTGAGCTATCTGCTCGTGAACTCGGCGTGGGAGAATTATATCGGGCTCAAGCGGGCCGACGTCCTGGGGAAGACGGCAACGGATCTGTTCCCGCCGGATGTCGCGAAATTGCTGATCGAGGAGGAGCGCGACGCCATCGCGCTCAACGACAAGAAGGTCGTCGAGCGCGACAGAGTCTACGAAAATGGCGATATTCGCTATCAGCGAATCCTGCGCATGCTGACGCGCGACAAGGACAAAAAGCCTGAATATCTGCTCGCGATCGTCGAAGACGTCACCAATGCGCGCTCGCTCGCTCGGCAGTTGGAAGATAACAAGAAGTTTCTTGAAGCGGTGGTCGACAATATCCCCGCCTCGATTGTCGTCCATGACGTCAAGGACGAGCGCTATCTGCTCGTGAACCGCGAAGGCGCGGAAATGCTCGACTGGCACCGCGATAGCCTGGTCGGCAAGACCCTCAGTGAAGTCTATCCCGTCGAGCAGATCGAAATTGTGCGCGCACGTGACCGCGAAGCGCTTGGACGCAAGGGCGATGTAGTTTCCGGCATATATCCGTTCCAGCACCCCACCAAGGGCATGCGCATGCTGGCGGAGCGCCGCGTCGCGATCGCGGACGATGCCGGTCAGGCCAAGTACGTCATTCTCAGTGGCGAGGACGTCACCGAGCGCCGGCAGGCCGAGTCCCGCATCGCGCATATGGCATTCCACGATACGTTGACGGACCTGCCCAATCGCGCGGCGTTCAATCAATCGCTGGCGCAGATGATCGAGGCGTGCAGCGACCATCGCAATGAGTTTGCAATCCTGTCGGTCGATCTCGTCCGGTTCAAGGAAATCAACGACGTCTGCGGTCACGATGTCGGTGACCGCCTTCTCAAGCAGATCGGTTCGGCGCTGCAAAGCGCATCGTCGGGCGCCGTCATCGCGCGTCTGAGCGGTGACGAGTTCGGCATGATCATCGATGGACCGCAGCCGGCGGCGGGCATTGCGCTCGCCGACAAGATCGGTGCTGTGCTTTCGAGGGAATTTATCATCGACGGCAAGGCCCATCACATCGGCGCGACATGCGGCATTGCGGTGTACCCGCGCGACGGCGAGACGCCGGCGGCGCTGATGGCCAATGCCGACGCGGCGCTGCATCGCGCCAAGAGCGAAGCGCGCGGCTCGACGCGTGTCTTCGATGCCACGATGGACCAGCAAATTCGTGACCGCCGCGCGCTCAATCGCGATCTCGGCGATGCGATCAAGGCCGGTCAGCTCGAATTGCATTATCAACCGCAGGCGGTCATGCCGCATCGGATTGTCGGGTTCGAGGCGCTGCTGCGCTGGAACCATCCGACACGCGGGTTCATTCCGCCGAGCCTGTTCATTCCGATCGCCGAGGAAAGCAGCCTGATCGTCGAGATGGGCGACTGGGTGTTGCGCGAGGCGTGCCGCGAGGCGGCGTCCTGGCCCAATCAGTTGCAGGTCGCCGTCAACCTGTCGCCGATCCAGTTCCTGCATGGCGATCTGGTCGCGCGCGTGCACCAGATCCTGTTCGAGACCGGGCTTGCGCCGTCACGGCTTGAGCTTGAAATCACCGAGGGCGTTCTCATTCGCGACTTCGAGCGCGGCCTGTCGCTGCTGCGCCGGCTCAAGGCGCTCGGCGTCTTGATCGCGATGGACGATTTCGGCTCGGGCTATTCGTCGCTGTCCTATCTGCAGTCGTTCCCGTTCGACAAGATCAAGATCGATCGCGCCTTCATCACCAATCTCGGGCGCAATCCGCAGTCGGCCGCCATCGTGCGCGCGGTCATTGGGCTCGGTCATGGCTTGCATGTGCCCATCGTCGCGGAAGGCGTGGAGACGCAGGATCAGCTTAAATTCCTCATCGAGGAATCCTGCGATCAGGTGCAGGGCTATTTTATCGGCAAGCCGGCGCCGATCGCGACGTACAACGACGTCATTGGCCTCAAGACCGTGTTGCGCGCCGTTCAGATGTCCATTTGAACATGATGGCTTCGGAAAAGCGGAATTCCCTTTTCCGGATCATGCCCTAGCTCTTTCCGTAAACCGGCACGATGGCTCCGCGCGCGACGGCATTTCCGGGCGAGGCGAGATAGGCAATGGTGCTCGCGATTTCGGCAGGCTTCGGCCATGCGGCGAAATCGGCATTCGGCATTGCCTGACGATTGGCGGGCGTATCGATGGTCGATGGCGCAACGGCGTTGACGAGAATGCCGTCGGCCGCGACCTCCTGCGCCAGCCCCGCCGTAAAGGCCGCCAGGGCGGCTTTCGACGCCGCATAGGCCGTCATTCCTGCGCCAAGCCGCCACTCCAGCGCCTGGCGCGACACCACATTGACGATCCTGCCGCCGCCGCTGCGCCGCATGCTGGCGACCGCCGCGCGGCAACACAGAACCGAAGTCACGAGATTGGTTTCGATCTGGGAGAGCAGGGCTGCCTTGCCGGTCTGCGCGATCGGCGCCGCCGCAAAACCGCCGGCGACGTGGATCGATGCCCACAGCGAGGGGATCGCGCCATAAAATGCATCGACCGAGGCTTCGTCTGTCAGATCGACATTTGAAACGATCTTGACGCTCGGGTGATCGCGCAGCGTGAAATGTTTCGGCACATCGGCACCGTGAGACGGCACGTGACACCTCGCGCCGCGCTCCACGAGCCGGCTGACGACGGCGGATCCAAGCGCGCCTGTTCCGCCTGTGACGACGACATCGCGCCCCTCAAAGGATACGGTTGTGTCCATGGCAGGCTCCTCGTCGTGCGGTCGCGTGTTTAGCCTCGACCCCGCCGCGCCATGGCAGGAATCACGAGGCCGGTAATCCAGTTCGACAATTCGCGGGTGCGCATGGCCGGGTCGAGGACCGTATCGTCGACACCGAGCCGCCACGAAATATGGCGCAGCCCCGGTTCGCGCTCGAGCGCATCGAGATCGGCAGCGAAGGTCGCGCGTGCGTCTTCATTGGCGAAGAAGCCTTCCGTCACCAGCGTCGGCGCGCGGCGAACGATGGCGGCGATCTCGCGCAGCGGATATTCGGGATGATATTGCGTGGCCCAGGCGACGGCGCGGGTCCCGCGCAATTCGAACGCCTGCACGGTCGCGAAGGTATTGCTGGCGAGCAGCATCGAGCCGTCCGCCATGGTTTCCACTTCGTCGAGATGAACCGTCGGCGCGCCGAAGGCATGCGGCTTGCCGGCATACATCGGATGATGACGTCCGGCGTCCGTCAGGCAAATGTTGCGCCCGATGCCGAGCTCGCGGCCGCGCGGATTGCGTCTCACCACGCCGCCACCGGCGACCGTCAGCACCTGCAGCCCCCAGCAGCTGCCGAAAATCGCGACGTCGCAATTGAGCGCTTCGCGCACCAGTTCGATTTGCGGCGTGATCGCCGGACCGCCGCGATAGACGTGCAGCCCGGACCCGGTGATGGCGATGCCGTCATAGGACGACAGGCCGGCACCGTCGGGAAGATTGGCGCCGGGATCGGCAGGATAGACGATGTCCGTGATGATGCCGGGCCACAGCTGGCGCAGCAGATCGGCATACATGGTCGACGTGTCGACGCCCGAGGCGGCGATTTCCACCGATCGGCTCTGGGCGGTATCGCCTTCGATCACAAGAATGCGCGGGGCGGTCATCCCTTTTTTATGACGGAAGTGGCGTTGCTTCGCAATGCTTCCTGGGGATGGCTGCAATCCGGCATCGTGCGGACGGCATTGGTCTTTTAGGTATCGTGAGTTTATCCTGCCGCATCTGGAGTGCTCTATGGCGGACTACGATCTCGCGATTATCGGCGGCGGCGTCAACGGGGCGGGCATCGCGCGTGACGCCACGGGGCGCGGGCTCAAGGTTGTACTGTTCGAGCAGAACGATCTCGCCTCGGGCACATCCTCGCAATCGACCAAGCTCATTCATGGCGGTCTGCGCTATCTCGAGCACTACGCCTTTCGTTTGGTGCGGGAGGCGCTGCAGGAGCGCGAAGTGCTGCTGCAGATGGCGCCGCATATCATCCATCCGCTGCGCTTCGTACTGCCGACCGGGCCGGACAGCCGTTCGCCGTTGCTGCTGCGGCTGGGATTGTGGCTCTACGATCATCTGGGCAAGCGGAAGATCCTGCCGCCCACGAAGGTCCTCGATCTCGCGCATGACCCGCTCGGTGTGCCGCTCAAGCATCGGGCGAAGGGCTTCGAATATTCCGATTGCTGGGTCGATGATGCACGGCTTGTCGTTCTCAATGCCATCGATGCCACCGAGCGCGGAGCGTCGATCCGCACCGGGCGCTCGTGTCGTGCGCGTGGAGCGGGCGGCCGAGTGGCGGCTAAGCGTGGATGAAAATGGCCGCCGGACGGAGATCACCGCGCGCGCGCTCGTCAATGCCGCGGGGCCGTGGATCGACGGTGTCACCGAAGGCGTGCTGCATCAGCCGCCGCCGCCCGTCCGGTTGGTCAAGGGCAGCCACATCGTCGTGCGCAAACTGTTCGATCACGACCGCGCCTATATTTTTCAGGCACGCGACGGGCGCGTGATCTTCGCCATTCCTTATGAGGGCGAGTTCACGGTGATCGGTACCACCGACAAGGATTTCCAGGGCGACCTCGCCACGCTCGCGGCATCCGACGAGGAGATCGCTTATCTCTGCGAGGCGGTCAGCGGGTACTTTCGCACGCCGGTGCGTCCGTCCGATGTTGTGTGGTCCTATGCCGGGGTGCGCTCGCTTTACGATGACGGCGCCAGCGCCGCCAAGGATGCGACGCGCGACTATGTGCTCAAGCTCGATCACACTGCGGGTGCGGCACCTGTGCTGATGATCTATGGCGGCAAGATTACGACCTACCGGCGTCTGGCCGAGGAGGCGCTCGATCATTTCGCGCCGTTCTTTGCTCTGAAGCCGGCATGGACCGGCGGTGTGCCGCTGCCCGGCGGAGATTTCCCCCATGATGGTGTCGCCACGCAGGTGGCGCGCGCGCTGGCGCGTTGGCCGTTTCTCCGCGAGCCGCAGGCGCAGCGCATGGTGCGGGCCTATGGCACGCGCCTGGACAGGGTGCTTGGGGATGCCCGGACAGCGGAGGCGCTGGGCGAGGATTTCGGCGCGGGGTTGAGTGCCGCCGAGGTACGATACTTAATGAAATATGAGTGGGCGCGGACGGCCGACGACGTGCTGTGGCGGCGTTCCAAGCTCGGTCTGCATCTCTCGGTGGCGCAACGCGAGGCCGTGACGCGTTTCATGACGGCGCAGCCGATGACCGGGGAGCCCGGCCGCAATTAAAGTAAATCGTTTCCGAATTCCGCCCGCGCAATTGTCTGAATTGGTTTTACGGCGGGGCAAAACGATTGTGGTCCAATGCATGCTGGTTAGGGAAGAGCAGGGCTCACCTCAGCGATGCAGTCGGCGTCAACCAAGAGCGATCTCGACAAGCTGTTGCAGTCAGTCAATGTGCTGATTGTCGATGGCAATCAGTTCATGCGCAAAACTGTGCGCACGCTGCTGATGAATATCGGGGTCAAGAACGTCAAGGAATCCGCCGACGGGGTCTCGGGGCTCGAACATATTCGTATGTTCGAACCCGATCTGGTGATCCTCGATTGGGATCTGCCGCTGCTGACCGGACCGGAGCTTGTGCGCATCGTGCGTTCGCCCGGCGTGTTTCCGGTCCCTGACGTGCCCATCATCATGCTGACGGGTCATGGCGAGCGCTGGCGCGTGGTTGCCGCTGCCTCCACCGGCATCAACGAATTTCTGGTCAAGCCGGTGTCGGCCCAGACGCTGCGCAACCGCATGGTCTCGATTTTCGCCAAGCCGCGCGAGCATATGCAGGTCGGCAATTATTACGGCCCCGCGCCGCGCAAGCTGATCGACCAGCCGTTGCGCGGTGCCCCCGGCACGCTCACCGACGCCGATCCGGCGGTCTGATCCCTTTCCAATTTCCTTTCCATGACTGGCGCCTTTGGGCCGTTCGGTGTATCGCCGAAGCGGGTGAGGGCGAATGGTCGAAGTTCCCAACAGCGTTGACAGCGCGCGCGCCGGCTTGAGGCCAGGGGGCGCTTCTTTGTCGATCTCCGGCGTGTCGAAAAATTTCGGCGCCGTCCGGGCCGTCGACAATGTATCGTTGAATATCGAACCCGGTGAATTCTTCGCGCTGCTCGGGCCGTCAGGCTGCGGCAAGACGACCTTGTTGCGCATGCTGGCGGGGTTCGAAACACCCGATGACGGCACCATCCGTCTCGGTGGCGCGGACATCGGCGAGGTTCCGCCGCACAAGCGCCCGGTCAACATGATGTTCCAGAACTATGCGCTGTTTCCGCATTTGAATGTCGCGGACAACATCGCGTTCGGGTTGCGCCGCGCGGGCATCGGCAAGCGCGAGACGGCCGCGCGTGTCGAAGAGCTCATCGCGCTGGCGCGGCTCGACGGTCTCGCTGCCCGCAAACCCGATCAGCTCTCCGGTGGCCAGCGTCAACGCGTGGCGCTGGCGCGCGCGCTGGCCCGACGGCCGCAAGTGCTGCTGCTCGACGAGCCTCTCGCGGCGCTGGATCGCAAATTGCGCGAGGAGACGCGGTTCGAACTGATGGAGGTCCAGCGCAAGCTTGGCACCACCTTCATCATGGTCACGCACGACCAGGAAGAGGCGATGACGGTGGCCAACCGCATCGGCGTCATGAACAAGGGCGAGCTGGTGCAGGTTGCAAGCCCGCGCGATCTTTATGAGGCGCCGGCGTCGCGCTGGGTCGCGGGTTTTGTCGGCGACATGAATCTTCTGGAAGGCACGGTCGCGTCAATTGCGGACGGTCGCGCGCGGGTCACGTTGCGCGATGGCGGCGATCTGCTGTGCGACATGTCGCAGCCGCGCGGGGCGGGGATGAAGCTGTGGGTCGCGATCCGTCCCGAGAAACTGCAGTTGTTTGCGGCGGCGCCGGAGGCGGGCACCGCCAATATTATGACTGGTGAGATCGTCGAGGTCGGCTATCTCGGCACGCTGTCGATGTACAGAGTGAGGCTGCCGTCAGGCATGACGATCCGCGCGACACGGGCCAACACCGAGCGCGGCGCATCGTCATTGTCGATCGGCGGCAAAGTCTGGCTCACCGTTGCGCCGGACGCCTGCGTGCTGCTCGACTGGTGACGCGAATGGCCGAGCGCTCCATCTTTACCCGCCCTGCGCGCTTCGCCGCCATCCTGCCTTACGTCTGGCTGCTGCTGTTCTTTCTGGTGCCGTTCGCCTTCGTTGCCAAGATCAGCCTGTCGCAGGTCGCACTGTCGCAGCCGCCTTATGTGCCGGTGTTCGATTTTGCCGCGGGCTGGCAGGCTTTCACCGATGCGCTCAGGTCGCTGTCGCTCGACAATTTCAAGCTGCTGATCTCCGACGATCTCTACTGGCGGTCCTATCTGCGCAGCCTCACGGTCGCCTCGGTGTCTGCCGCGCTGCTGCTCGTCATCGGCTATCCCATCGCCTACGGCATGGCGCGGTTGCCGCGGCGCTGGCAGCCGCTTGCGATGATGCTTGTCATCGTGCCGTTCTGGACGTCGTTCCTGATCCGCATCTATGCGTGGATGAATATCCTGCAGCGCGACGGCATCCTCAACGATGTGCTGGTGCGCCTGCGCATTCTCGATGCGCCGGTGCCTTGGCTCTCGACCGATACCGCGATGTATCTCGGTATCGTCTATTCCTATCTGCCGTTCATGGTGTTGCCGCTCTATGCGACGCTGGAGAAGGCCGACAAATCATTGATTGAAGCTGCGGCCGACCTCGGCTGCTCGCGGTGTGCAGGCGTTCTGGCTCGTCACGTTCCCGCTGTCGCTGCCGGGCGTCGGCGCGGGGATCTTGCTGTGCTTCATTCCCATCGTCGGCGAATTTGTCATTCCCGATCTCCTGGCCGGCTCGGATTCATTGATGATCGGCCAGACGCTGTGGCTTGAATTCTTCACCAACAAGGACTGGCCGCTCGCGTCAGCGCTGGCGGTGGTGCTGCTGTGCGTCTTGCTCGTGCCGCTGCTGGTCTATGAAAAAGTGCAACGCCGGCAACTTGAGGGGAGCCGGTCGGATCATGCGGCCGCGCGCGTTCCGGGACAGACTTGTCCGCCGTTCAACTTGCATCGTTTCGCTCGCATTCGGCCTGGCATTTCTCTATCTGCCGATCGTCATTCTCATCGTCTATTCGTTCAACGATTCGCGCCTCGTCACGGTGTGGGGCGGCTGGTCGCTGCGCTGGTATGTCGAATTGTTCCGGGATCAGGCGATGATCGACGCCGCGTGGATGAGCCTGCGCGTCGCCTTTGTCTCGGCGACGCTTGCCACGGTGCTCGGCACGCTGGCTGCGGTCGCGTTGTCGCGCGGCCGCAATTTCCGCGGCCGCACGCTGTTCTCCGGCATGATCTACGCGCCGCTGGTGATGCCCGAAGTCATCACGGGTCTGTCGCTGCTGTTGCTATTTGTCGCCAGCGGCGTCGCACGCGGATTCTGGACCGTGACCGCCGCGCACGCCACGCTGACGATGTGCTTCGTCATGGTGGTGGTGCAGTCGCGGTTGCGCGGTGTCGATCGCGCGCTGGAAGAGGCGGCGATGGATCTCGGCTGCACGCCGGCGCGCGCCTTCATGCTGGCGACATTGCCGCTGATTGCGCCGGCGATTGCCGCGGGCTGGATGCTGGCCTTCGCGTTGTCGCTCGACGATCTCGTCATCGCGAGCTTCACGACCGGCCCCGGCGCCACCACGCTGCCGATCCGGATTTATTCGGAAGTGCGGTTGGGGGTGAAGCCGCAGATCAATGCGATCTCGACGCTGATCGTCGCCACTGTCGCGCTTCTGATCATCGCGGCGGCGGTGCTGTCGCGCCTGTCGGCCTCGCGCGGCGAAAGCGCCGCGCCGCTTTAGCGTATGATCCCGAAAAGTGGGAACCGGTTTTCGGACAAGATCATGCGCAGATAAGAACTACTGGGCGGGCTCGGTCTGCGGCGTCGCGGCCGGCGAGGGGCTCGTCAGACGGTCGATGGCGCTCTTCAGGGCGTCGCGCGTGCGCCGTTCGCGCACCGAGTTCAGAAGCGGGGCCGAGGCCGGCGAGCGCCGCAACAGGATTTCGGTGTCCGGCAGCACCAGCGGATTGTCCCACGGTCCCTGCAGGACGAAGGGCAGTTCGAACGGCGCCTCGGTTCCGGTGGCGACAAGGGCGGCCGAGCCGCGCAGGTCGAGCTCGCGCGCCGGGATCGAGGCCGTCCCGGCGAGCGCCATGCGCATCGTCGTGCTGTCCATCTTGGCGTCTTCGACATTGGCCGTGCCATCGGTCACCCGCAGCGCGATGTTGATCGTGCGGAACGGCGTGCGGCCGTTGCGGAAATCACCGGTGCCCGACAGGGGCCGCCGCTCAAGCCGCCGCAGCAATTGCTCGATGTTGAAGCCGATCAGGGCGCCGTCGCGTCCGGCCAGCATCGCATTGCCATTGACCGTCTGGGCCAGTTCGTAGGAATTCGAGCCTGACGCTTCGAGCGCCACGCTCAGCGTGCCCTTGCCCGCAATTTTGCGGATGCCGAGCAGATCGCCCATGCTCGATTCAAGATCGACATCCGCGAGCTGGAACTGCGTCTTGATGGTGGCCGAATGGCCTTCGATCGGGGTGGCCGTAATGGAGCCCTTGGCGATGCCGCCGAACACATTGGCCTCAGCCACGCTGAGCGTCAGCGCGCCGCCGGCGATGTTGGCGCTCAGCGCCGTGCGTCCGAGCCGTGACGTGCCGAGCTTGATGGCGGCGGCCGACAGGCGGATATCGAGATCGACGCGGCCGATGGAGGCGATGTCGAGCGGCCGGCGGCTCCAGTCGTTGGACTGGGACCCGCGCAGCGACGTCAGATAGGGCGTCAGATCGAGCGTCTCGGTGGCGAGTGTGCCTTGCAGCGCCTGCCGTCCGTCACCGGAATAGCCCAGCACGCCTTCGGCGGTGTTGCCGTCGAGTTCGAGATTGACGCCGGACAGATTGACGCTCGCCCCGACCACATTGACCTTGGCCTTGAGCGCGACACGTCCGAGGCCACCCGGCACTGGCGGCTCGCGGCCGGACCAGCGCAGGACCTCGCGCAACGATGCCGCGTCGGCAGTGAGCGTGCCGTCCGATGTCAGCTGCGGCGCGGTTGCGAGCGTGCCGTCGTAGGCGAATTTCATCGGCTCGCCGCTCAACCGGATCTTCAGCCCGGACGGCCGTCCCGACAGCGCGGCGACGAAATCAGACAGCGACAGGCTGGCATCGAGGCGCCGGCCGCGCCAGGTGAATTCGCCTGTGGCGCCGAAGCTCTTGGAGATCGACGGCCACGCCAGCGACAGATCGATGCCTTCCAGCGTTTCCAGAATGTCGCGGGCGCGATCCTGATAGATCAGCCCGCCGCCCTTGATGCGAATTTCGGAAAACGAAACCGGGCTATCGGCGCCGGGCTTGAGCGTGCGCGCCAGCGTCTCGATGATGCCGCCCCAGTTGGTCGTCGTGCCGTTGCGCGTGACGACCGCGCGCGGATCGGTCAGCGTCAGATCGGCGATCTCGAAGCGGCGCATGAGCAAGGGCAGCAGGCGCAGGCTGGCGGTGATCTCGCCGACGCTCATCGCCGGCTCGTCGCGCCCGTCGCCGCGCAGCATGACGTTGCGGAAGGTCACCGCGCCGGCGGGAAACAGCGAGACGCTGGCGTTGTCGCTCAGGATCAGGTCGAGACCGGTGGTCGCGCGGATCTGGCGTTCGACCGCCTGCGTCACCTGCGCACGGTCGATCAGCCACGACGCCAGCCCAAAGATCAGCGCCATGCCCGCGATCAGGGCAACGGCGGAAATTCCCAAACGCTTCAGTCCGTTGGCCATGCTTGGCGTCGATTGTCCAGAAATTGAAAATGGGGCGCTCGGGCCGGGACGGCTTATAACGCATCCGGCTGAAAATTGCGCGCCCGCGGTTGATAAGTGGGCGGGCATCGTGACGCTTTGAGGGCCGCTGACGATGCTTTTTCGGCGCCCGAAACGCGGCCTTTTGGAATTGTGGCAAGGTTGACGGCATGCGCCCGATCTGACTAGGGTCGGCCGAAATTTTGCGCAGGCAAACAGCGACTTCCCCCAACATTCCACTCCTGATCAGGTCGTTTTCCCATGAAGAAAGTCTATCCGGACGCGCGCTCGGCCCTGGCGGGCATTCTCAAGGATGGCATGACCATCATGTCCGGCGGTTTCGGACTGTGCGGCATCGCCGAAACGCTGTCCGACGCGCTGCGTGAATCCGGCGTCAAGGGCCTGACCGTGATTTCCAACAATGCCGGCGTCGATGGCATCGGCCTCAGCCGTCTTCTGGAGACACGCCAGATCAAGAAAATGATCTCGTCCTATGTCGGCGAGAACAAGCTGTTCGCGCAGCAGTTCCTCGCCGGCGAGCTTGAGCTTGAATTCAATCCGCAGGGCACGCTGGCCGAGCGCATCCGCGCCGGTGGCGCGGGCATCCCGGCCTTCTTCACCAAGACCGGTGTCGGCACGGTGATCGCGGACGGCAAGGAAGTGCGTGAGTTCGACGGCCAGAAGTATGTGATGGAGCGCGGCCTGTTCGCCGATCTCGCGATCGTTCACGCCTGGAAGGCCGACACCGAAGGCAACCTCGTGTTCCGCAAGACCGCGCGCAACTTCAATCCGATGATGGCGACGGCGGCCAAGGTGACCGTGGTCGAGGTCGAGCAGATCGTGCCGGCGGGTTCGATCGATCCGGACCACATCCACACGCCCGGCATCTATGTGAAGCGCATCATCGAGGTCGGCACGGCGCTCAAGCGCATCGAGCAGCGCACCACGCGCAAGCGTGCGGCTGCATGATCCCGAAAAGTGGGAACCGGTTTTCGGACAAGATCATGCAGCAAAAGAACGACACGAATTACGGCTTAGGAGACTGACGATGCCCTGGACTCGCGAACAGATGGCCGCCCGTGCCGCCAAGGAATTGAAGGACGGCTTTTACGTCAACCTCGGCATCGGTATTCCGACGCTGGTGTCGAACTACATCCCGGAAGGCATCAACGTTCAGCTGCAGAGTGAGAACGGCATGCTGGGCATGGGTCCGTTCCCCTATGAGGGCGAGGAAGATCCCGATCTCATCAACGCCGGCAAGCAGACCGTCACCGAGCTGCCGAGCACGAGCTACTTCTCCTCCGCCGATTCCTTCGCGATGATCCGCGGCGGTCACATCGATCTGTCGATCCTCGGCGCCATGCAGGTGGCCGAGAACGGCGATCTCGCCAACTGGATGATCCCCGGCAAGATGGTGAAGGGCATGGGCGGCGCCATGGACCTCGTCGCCGGCGTCAAGCGCGTCGTCGTCGTCATGGAACACGTCGCCAAGGATGGCGCGAAGCTCCTGAAGAAGTGCACGCTGCCGCTGACCGGCGCCAATGTCGTCGACGTGGTGATCACCGATCTCGGCGTCTTCACCATCGACAAGCATGGCAATGGCGGTGTCGCGCTGATCGAACTGGCCGATGGCGTCACCGTCGACGAGATCAAGTCGAAGACCGAAGCGAATTTTCGCGTGGCGCTGAAGAACACCTGAGATGTGCGCGCCTCGATCGAATTGCGAAAAGCCCCGGCTTCGACCGGGGCTCTTTTTTTGCGCGGCTCTCGCTTAACGCGCGTCGCGTTTGGCTTCGTCGCCGAGTTCCTGCGGTGTCGTGGTCTCCACCGTATCGGCTGCAACATCGGTGAAGCGCGACAGCCAGATCACCGGACCGATGCCCGCAGCCACGATCAGCAGGGCCGCAAGCGCCCCATCCTCGAAACTGCCGCGACTCGCATATTGATAGATCGAGGTCGAGAGCGTTTCGACGTTCATCGGACGCAGCAGCAAAGTCGCCGGCAGCTCCTTCAGGCAATCGACGAACACGATGATCGCAGCGCCCCACAGCGCTGGCTGCAGCAGCGGCAGATAGATCCGTCGCAGCATCGCCGCTTGCCCGGCGCCGACCATGCGCGCGGAATCGTCGTATTCGGTAGGAATCCGTGTGAGGCCCGATTGGCAGAATCCGGTTGCGATGGCGACGAAGCGGATCACATAGGCGATGACGATGGCCGCACCCGAGCCCGCCAGAACCAGACCCGGCCCGGTGCCGCCAAAGGCCCGCACCAGCGCGTTGAGCCCTTCATCGAAGCGCACCAGCGGCACCAGCAGCCCCAGCGCCAGCACCGTGCCCGGCAACGCATAGCCGAAGCCGCTGACCATCGCGCACAGCTTGAAGAAAGGATGCCGCCACCATCGCGTCGCCGACGCCGTCGCAAGCCCGAGCACCAGCACGATTACAGTGGCCGATCCCGCCAGCGTCACCGAATGCAGCGTATCGCGAAACAGCGCCGGATCGAACACCGAGGCGCGGCGCAGGATCACCTCGTAGGTGAGGAACGCGAACGGAATGACGAACCCCAGCAGCACCGGCGTCAGGCAGAGTGTGAAAGCGGTCGCGGCGCGCGCGCCGCGCAGTCGCAAGCGCATCACCAGGCGCGGACTTTCGGCCGATGTTGCATAAACGCGGCCGCGGCGTCCGGCGCGTTCCAGCAGCACCAGCGCGCCGACCGCCAGCAGTGTCAGGCAGGCGATTTGCGCGGCGCCCGGCAGGCTGCCGCGATTGAGCCATGTGGTGAAGATCGAGACGGTCAGTGTGCGAATGCCGAGATAATCGCTGGCGCCGAAATCGTTCAGCGTTTCCAGCAAGGCCAGTGCCAGCCCGACAGCGATGGCGGGCCGCGCCATCGGCCAGGTGACACGCCGCAGGATGTCGAACCGTTTTGCACCGAGCCCGCGGGCGACTTCCACGAGTTCAGCGCTTTGAGTCTGGAACATCGTGCGCGCGGCGAGATGAACGTAAGGATAAAGCACGACGCTCATCACCACGATCGCGCCCGGCAGCGAGCGCATGGATGGCATGAACGATGTCGCCGTGCCGGACGGCACGCCCATTGACGTCAGCAGCTGATGAATCAATCCCAGCGGCTCGAACACTTCGACGTAGATATAGGCGCTGATGTAGGTCGGGATGGCGAGCGGCAGCGGCATCATGCCCAGCAACGCTGTCCGTCCGGGAAAATCATAGGTCGAAATGATCCATGCGCTGCCCGCGCCGAGCAGCAGGGTCAGCACCGCGACACCGCCAAGCAGCAATGCCGTCTCAAGCAGGGCCGTCGGCAGCACATAGTCGATGAGGTTCGGCCAGATATCGGGTGCGGGCGCCAGCGCCGTCACCGCGATGCTGACAATCGGCATGATAACCAGCAATGCGGTGACGGCCGCCAGTATCGCAATCAGAGCACCGAGCACGCCGGATCGCGTGGCTGCGGCTTCGCGCAACCGCGCGGCTCCCGAAGCAACACTGCCGGCGAAGCTCGTCATCTGGACATCACGCTTTGCGTAAAATGACGCCCCCGGACGTTATCCGGGGGCGTCGGAAGCCTTAACAGGGATAGCCCTTGGTTAGTTGTCGAAGCCGACCTTGTCGACCAGATCGGCCGCCGTCTTGCGATGCTTGGCGATCTCGACGAGCGGCATCTTGTCGGCGTTCAGCTTGCCGTAGCTTGCGACCGTCGGATTCAGCGCGACATTGGAGCCGACCGGATATTCGAAGTTCATGTCGGCATAGATGTGCTGCGCCTTTTCGCCGGCGAGCCATTCGGCCAGTTTCATGGCGTTGGCCTTGTTCGGCGCATTCTTCATCAACAGCACCGCGGACACGTTCACATGGGTGCCGCCGCCTTCAAAGGTCGGCAGGATCACGCGCGTTGCTTCGGCCCACGGCTTGCGGTCGGCTTCGACGTTCATCATCAGGCCCCAATAGTAGGTGTTGCCGATGCCGAGGTCGCACTTGCCGGCCGCGATGTCGCGCGCAGTCTCGCGGTCGCCGCCCGACGGCTTCTGCGCCAGATTGGCCTTGAGGCCGCGCAGCCAGGCTTCGGTCTTGGCTTCACCGTGCTTTGCCACCATCGCCGAGAACAGCGCGTTATTGTACATGTGCTGGCCCGAGCGAATGCAGATCTTGCCCTTCCACTTCGGATCGGCGAGTTCCTCATAGGTGATCGCCGTCTGCGGCACGCGCTCCTTCGAGGCGTAGACCACGCGGGCGCGCATCGACAGGCCGTACCACTGGCCGTTGGGATCGCGGAACTGCGGCGCCACGATCTCGTCGAGCACGGCCGACTTGATCGGCTGGGTGATGTCGGCGGCGAGCGCATCCTGAACGCGGCTGATATCGACGGTCAGCAGCAGGTCGGCAGGCGAGTTCGCGCCCTCGGTCTTGATGCGCTGCTCAAGGCCGGAGCTGGCCGAGACCACATTGACCTTGAGACCGGTGTCCTTGGTGAAGGCGTCGAGCAGCGGCTGGATCAGCTTGCCTTCGCGATAGGTGTAGAGATTGACCTCGCCGGTCTGCGCCTGAACCGGCGCGACGAACGTGTTGGAGCCGATGGTCACCGCCGCGAAGGGCGATGCCACGACAATAGCCGCGACGGCCAACGTTCTGGCGTTCAGTTGAATCATGTCCGCTCCGTTTTTAGCTTTGGGCTGCGCCTGTCAGCGTCGGCGTGTCTGGCCCGCTTTATGATCGGGCGTGATGTTCTTTGAGGAATCACGCCGGACTCGCAAGTGATCCAGGTCAAAAACGGCGCCTGGATAGAGCGATTCCAAACTTTGAATTAGAACGGTTCTAGAATGAGGTTGCGATTTACAGGCCGGACAGCGTGTTTGGCGCTAGCGAGCCAGCGCTTGCCGCTGAATGGCGAAGATCACCTCGATCAGCGTGCCTGAATTCGGCGCGCTGCGAATATCGAATCTGGCCCGGTTGGCTTCGACCAGTGCGCGCGTCAAAGCCAGGCTCATGCCCGCGCCGCTGGCGCCGCCCTGTTCCGGGTTCGCCGCCATGCGGTGAGGTTCGGTTGCGGCACTGATATCCTGAGCGCTCAGGCCCGCACCGGTGTCGCGCACGCGCAACGCCACGTCGCCATTGTCGGTCAGCGCGGTTGAGACGATCACCTGTCCGCCGGCATGGTTGAGGCGGATCGAGGTCGCAATCAGATTCAGCACCACCTGGCGCAGCGTCCGTGTGTCCGCCGTGACGTGCGGCAACCCATGCGCCAGCGAGGTGCGAATGATGATCCGCTCCCGGTTGGCCTGCGGCTGCAGCGTCGCTGTGCACTGCTCGACGACATCGTTGAGCGCGATGGCGGTGAACGACAGATCGATCTTGCCGGTTTCGGCGCGCGACAGGTTGCCCATGTCGTCGATCAGGCCGGCGACGCGTTCGCCGGAGGCGCGGATGTCTTTGAGATATTCGAGATAGCGCGGATTGCCGACCGGTCCGAATTGTTCGCCGATCATGACATCGGCAAAGCCGATAATGGCGTTCAGCGGCGTGCGGATGTCGTGGCTGATGCGGCCGATCGCGTCCGACTTGGCATTGGCGGCCGTCTCTGCGCGTCGTCGTGCCGAGGCGAGTTCGGATTCGGTCGCTTTCGTATGCGACTGATCGATCATCCGCGCGGACACGCCGCCGCTCGGCAGGCGCGCGAGCGATAGCGAGACGGACAGCGTGCCGCCATCGCGGCGGCGAATTGTGACGTCGCGGTTCTGCGACGATGCAACGCCGCGTCCGGCGCCCTGCAGGGCTTCAAGCACCGGGTGACGGCTGCCGGTATCGAAGACGTCGGCGAATGACGTGCCGTGTAGCGTGTCGGAGCCAATTCCAAACATGGCTTCCGCGCTGCGGTTGCAGGTCAGGAAGCGCGCATCGGCATCCAGCATGACGATGCCGTCGCTCGTGGATTCGAGAACGGCGCGCAGATCGTTGCGTTCGCGTGCGGCCTCGTCGTCCTGTTTGGCGGCCGGCGGCGGCGCCTGGATCTCGGCTTGCTGCGGCATGACGACCAGCGCCGAGGCGGTCTCTCCGTCCCAGTTCACATTGAACAGTTGAACGGGCACCGCGGCCTGCCCCTCGCGTGAGGTTGAGAGCGTCAGGCTGGAGCCGTTATCCGCATCGGCGGCATCGGACGTGATGACAAGGACGTCGAGCCCACCGACTTCCGCAAGCATGCTCAGATCGGCGTAGCCGACATGGTCGAGGAAAGCGCGGTTGGCGTAGAGTAGTTGGTCGACGCGATAGATCAGGACGCCAAGCGGCAGGCGTTCGATCAGCGGGCGTTCGTTGTTGGCGTCGCCGCGCACGGGTTCAACGGCAGCCGATGCGGTCGCGGCAGATTCGGTGGCGACGGTCTGCATAGGAGCGGCAGCTCCCGGCGATTGCGGCTGCAGGCGAGCCGCCAGTTGCCGTGCGATTTCGTCAAAGGCACGATTCTCGACCGGGCTCAGCGACGGCACACGCAACTCGCCCTTCGGTTCGGCCGGTGCCGGGAAGCGCACGACATTGCCGGGCGTGCTGACGATGCTCGGCGTGAACTCACGCGGCCGCTCCGCCATGGGCTCGGCCATTGTCTCAACGGTGGGTTCGGGTCCAAGCGCAACGGCATCGGGATCGCGGCACAGTCCGAAACCGCGATAGCCGGTGAACTGCTTGTTGCCGTCGAAGATCGGCGCGCCGGACAGCTCGATGTTCACGCGACGGCTTTTGTCGAGCGGCCAGTCGGTCGGAACGCAATTCCATGTCTGATGGGTGGCGAGCGCGTTGGCGACCTGCCCGTCGCGATCCAGCGTGAAGGCCGCGGCGATGTCGTGCCAGGGGCGCCCGAGGGCGGCCACCGTCGGGGCATCCATGCGCGCGGTGAAATCGCCGCTCTCAACGAAGAAGCGTCCCTCGGCGTCGGTGCGCCAGACAAAACGGAGCGGGCGGATCAGCCCCTTGTCTCCGTTGCCTTGCGGCGATGATGTCTCGTTGCTCACCAATTCCCGAACTTTCACAATGTCCTGACTGAGCGCTTCCGACGTTGCGGGGCCTGCGTCAATCGTCGAATGCGGCGGCTCCACAATTTGCAGGCCGGCGATGGGGGCGGCAAAGGGCAGAATAAAGGCGGCAGTTGCAGTCTCAGCCCCGTCGCCTAACCGGAATAGCCTGATTCTGGCCCGTTCGGTTGCTGCCTCTGCCCGCCCATCCTCTTCAAGAACATCGCGCGCGGCTGCAACGCCCAGTGCCTCCAGGCTTGCTGCCGGGCCGATGGCTGTCTGCGCGGTTTCCGTCGCGGCGGCGAGCACGCCGTCTGCGTCGAAGATCGCGATCGGCTCAATGACGCCGTTGATCAACCAGGCGAGGCGCTTGGCCAGGGGCAAGGCCCGCATGTCCATCGTCATCGCGACGATGAGGATTCCGACTGTGCCGCTGGCGAAAGTCAGGCGTGCGCACGAGCATGTGGTGCGCTGACCAAACGCAGCGCCGAAACCGTAAAGCCGTTCGAGCCGCGCTGTACCAGCCTGCGATAGCCGCGCCGCGAGTTGTGCGATCTCGTCGCGCATCTCGTCGTCTGGTGTGAAAGCGGCATGCGGATCTGCGATGTCGAACAGCGCTGCGCCGGCTGCGTTGGTCCATAGCAGCGCTGAGCCGTCGCGTGCGAAGAGCCATGCGCCGCGTCCGGCAATCGCATGCGCGGCGAGACGCGGATCGCGCAAAGCTTTTGTCTGGAAGGCATCACGGTCCATGGGTTTTGGTACTGGTCCACGCCCTCCGCGTCCACGAAGGCGCGCCAAAAGGGCGGATAAACCTTAATCCAGCCGAGCGGCGAATGTGACTGGATTTCGCTCACTGTGTTGCGGTGCGCCCGCCCATAAATAGCGAATCTGCCAAGAAAATCAGCAAGATGTGTTGCGATGCAATAAATATATTGCATCGCACAAGATTCTGTGCCATACAAGCTCACGAAATAAGCCTGATCCGATGACCGACTGCATCGACCTTGATCAACACTGAGATCGCTTGAGCCAACAGGCCGCAAGATCATCCCCCAAGGAGCCGACCATGAATCAGTTCAACAATCCGATGTTTCCGAACGCCACGACGTCATTTGAAGTGCCGGGCGCCTTCCGCGAGTTCGCCGAAAAGGGCGTGAGCCAGGCGCGCGAGAACTATGAGCGTTTCAAGGAAACGGCTGACGACACCAATGGCGCGATCGAGGCCGTGTTCTCGGCCGCGACGAAGGGCGCCAATGCCTATAACGCCAAGCTCGTCGATATCGCCAAGACCAACACCAATGCGATGTTCGATCTGGCTGCCGCGCTGATCGGTGCGACCACCTTCAGCCAGGCTGCCGAGCTGATGACCGCCGCTTCGAAGACGCAGATCGAGACGCTGACCGCGCAGGGCCGCGAGCTCGCCGAGCTCGGCCAGAAGGTCGCGACCGAGACCGTCGAGCCGATCAAGGCCACGACCGCCAAGGCGTTCAAAAAGGTCGCCTGAGGCGCCCTTTCTTAACATTCTGGGGACATTCAGCCCGGGCTTCGGCCCGGGCTTTTTTATAGCCTGAGGCCAAGGCCGCTCAGGGTTGCCAAAGGGCGGCATTGACCCTAGTTTCCGCCCGCCTGACGCGGGGCATTGAGCGCTTGTCGCGCTCCGTCATGCAGCTGTAGCTCAGTTGGTTAGAGCGCCGGTCTGTGGATCCGGAGGTCGGTGGTTCGAGCCCACCCAGCTGTACCATTCCCGTGCCTTAAGTCGCACGGCGGTACGACCATCCCCGCCACGTACAAATTGCATCCGAAAAAGAAAAAGCCGGGCGCAAGCGCCCGGCAGTTTTTGGCAGCTCCATAAAAAAGAGCCACGCAATTACCTTCAGAGGGATGTAACCGGAACGCCTGCCAGCGCTGGAGGAGGGGGAACTGCGCTGAGGCAGACGCCCGGTACGCGTTCACTCATGCGCCGCAAAATCGGTTGCGACAACGCTGAACCCGGCATGCCAGTCATGCATCAGAGGGCAGCTTGAAAAGTGCTGAAAATACAGCGTTTCCAACGGCTCAGCGGATTTGGAGATGCGTCGAATTGTCAGGGAAATTGCAGCATTGGCGGAACCGCGCAACTGCGCGGACCACCGTCTTCAGCCAGGCCAGCGCTGCGCCTTGGAGACGATGAAGTCGCGGAATACCTGCACGCGCGCGACGGACTTCAGCTCCTCCGGATAAACGAAGTAGGTGTCGATCGCGAGCGCGTCGGATTCGCCGAACAGTTGCACCAGATTTTGCTGTTCGACGAGATAATCGGGGAGCGTCGCGATGCCGAGCCCGCTGGCGCAGGCCCGTACCAGTCCCAGCACTGTGTTGACCTTGAAATAGGGCTCGCGCGGTCCGCGACCGTTGCGGCCGGCTTCGATCAGCCAGTTGCGGTTCTGCAAATGCGGCGGCACCTGCGGATCGCTCAGAAGCACGATGCGGTGCTGGTCGAGGTCTTCCAGCGCGCGCGGCGTGCCGAAGCGCTTGATGTAGTCGGGCGAGCAATAGGCGTGGAAGCCGATCGTGAAGAGCTTGCGCTGGATCAGGTCGGGCTGCGTCGGCTTGCGGGTGCGGATGGCGACGTCGGCCTCGCGCATCGACAGGTCCAGCTCTTCATCCGTGACCATCAGCGTGACGCGGATGTCGGGATAAAGTCCGGTGAATTCGCCAAGGCGCGGGATCAGCCAGTTGATGCCGAGACCGGGCGTTGTCGTCACCTTCAGATCGCCGCTGGGGCGCTCGCGGCTGTCGGTCAGTTTGGCTCGCGCCGCCTGCAGCTGCATGAACACGTCATGCGCCGCGCGGAACAGAAGATCGCCCTGTTCGGTCAGGATCAATCCGCGTGCGTGGCGGTGAAACAGCGAGACCGAAAGCTCCGTTTCAAGCGCGCTGACCTGCCGCGACACAGCCGATTGCGACAGCCCCAACTGCTCGCCGGCATGCGTAAAGCTGCCGGCCTCGGCGGCCGCATGAAAGACCTTCAGCTTATCCCAGTCCATGTCGAGAGATCCGTTCCGGCGCTTCATTGGTTTCTGTTTGACCCGTTCTTATTCGGCAGCCGCGCGCTGGCTCTCATGCGCGGCGAGAAAGCGTTCGGCTTCGAGTGCGGCCATGCAGCCCATGCCGGCGGCGGTCACGGCCTGACGGTAGGTTTCGTCGGCGACGTCGCCGGCGGCAAATACGCCCGGCACCGACGTTGCGGTCGAATGCGGCGCGACCTGCACGTAGCCGGATTTGGTCAATTGAAGCTGGGTGGCCACGAGTTCGGTCGAGGGGCTGTGGCCGATGGCGATGAACACGCCGTCGACCTTGCGCTCGGAAATCGCGCCGCTCTTGATGTTCTTCAGGCGCACCGTGGTGACCTTCAGCGGATTGGTCTCGCCGTCGATTTCGTCCAGCGTCGTGTCCCAGATCACTTCGATCTTGGGGTGCTTGAACAGACGGTCCTGCAGGATGCGTTCGGCGCGGAAGTGGTCGCGGCGATGCACGACCGTCACCTTCGAGGCGAAATTGGTCAGGAACAGCGCTTCCTCGACCGCGGTGTTGCCGCCGCCGACGACGATGACTTCCTTGTTGCGATAGAAAAAGCCGTCGCAGGTGGCGCAGGCGGAGACGCCGAAGCCCTTGAACTTCTCCTCCGACGCCATTTCGAGCCAGCGCGCCTGCGCGCCGGTCGCCAGAACGAGGGTGTCGGCCAGATAGATGTCGCCGGAATCGAGCGTCAGGCGGAACGGCCGCGACGACAGGTCGACATTGTTGACGTGGTCGGTGACGATCTGGGTGCCGACATGACGCGCCTGCGCCTCCATCTGCTCCATCAGCCACGGGCCCTGGATGACGTCGGCGAAGCCGGGATAGTTTTCCACATCGGTGGTGATGGTGAGCTGTCCGCCCGGCTGAATGCCCTGAATTAGAACCGGCTCAAGCATGGCGCGCGCCGCATAGATGGCGGCGGTGTAGCCGGCGGGGCCGGAGCCTATAATGACCAGTTTGGCATGGGTCGTCGATGCCATTGCGGCTATCCTTCTCGAATATCAGCGATTTTTGCGCGATCCCGGCCTTCGCAGCGGAATCGGGGAGTGGCAATCATTCGTTCTGTGCAATTTAGTCCATCGTCGCAGCTATGCAAGTAACGCAGTACGGAGCAAACGCCAGCGCGACGGTACTTGGTTACTTTCAGGTCACGCAATATTATTTCGTTTCTGGCGAAGCTGGCCTACAACTAACCGACTCACGGTTTTGGGGCGCTTCCGGTGGTGGCCGATCTCGACAATATCGACCTGATGATCCTGAAAGAGCTTCAGGACGATGGCCGCATGACCAATGTGGAGCTGGCGCGCCGTGTCGGCATCTCGCCGCCGCCCTGTCTGCGGCGCGTGCGCGCGCTCGAGGAGAAGGGCTACATCCACGGCTATCGTGGGCTGCTCGACGAGCGCAAGCTCGGCTTCGCGGTCACGGCCTTTGCGCAGGTGCATCTGTCGAGCCAGGCGGACACCGACCTGCGCGCGTTCGAGGAGTTCGTGCGCAGCGAGCCCTTGGTGCGCGAATGCTGGATGCTCTCGGGCGAGACCGACTTCACCCTCAAATGCACCGCACCCGATCTCGACACCTTCCAGCAACTCGTGGCGCGGCTGACGGCAGCGCCCTATGTGCGCAACGTCAAGACGTCGCTGGTGCTGCGCAACTCCAAGAACGCACCGAGCGTGCCGCTCGACATTCCGCCGCAGGCCAAAACGTTATGAGCAAGGCTCCGTGAGCCTCATCGACATTCTGCTGCTGGCGGGCGCGGGCTTTGCCGCGGGAGTGGTCAATGCGGTCGCCGGCGGTGGCACCTTCTTCACCTTCGGCGCGCTGGTGGCCGCCGGTCTGCCGACGCTCAACGCCAATGCCACGAGTGCGCTCGCGCTGACGCCGGCCAATATCGCCAGCGTCGTCGCCTATCGCCGCGAGATCATGGCCAATCTGCGCGAAGCCGCGATCTTCGCCGGCCTCGGCGCGGCGGGTGGCATCGCCGGTGCGCTCCTGCTGATGCGGCTCGGCGATGTCGGATTCCGGCCTTTCGTGCCGTGGCTGTTGCTGTTCGCGACGGGCCTGTTCGCCATCAGCGGCCGTCTGCGCACGATCATCGCGCCGATCGTCGCAAGCCGCAGCCTCGCGGTGCGCTTCACGGCCTATGCGCTGGTGGGAATCCTGTCGATCTATGGCGGGTTTTTCGGCGCCGGCATGGGCATCATGCTGCTCGCCGCCATGGCGGTGATCGAGGCCGGCAATTATCACAAGGCCAATTCGATCAAGAATGTCGTCGCCATGATGATTCAGCTCGTGGCGGTCGTGGTGTTTATCGGCGGCGGGCTGGTGTCCTGGCCGCACGGGCTTGTGGCGATGACGGCCTCGGTCGTCGGCGGCTATCTCGGCGTCGATGTCGCGCGCCGCGTGCCGGAGAGCGTCGTCCGCGCCGTGGTCGTGACCATCGGCGCGGCGCTGACATTGATCTTCTTCTGGCGCGGCTGAGCGCGCCTACTCGGCCTTGATGTCGAACTTCTTGATGGTCGCGCCCCAGGTCGCAAACTCCTTGCGCATGGCGTCCCTGGTCTGCGCCGGCGTCAGGTTGAGAATGATCTCCTGTCCCAGTTCGTCGAACTTTGCCTTGATCTCCGGCCGCTGAATGGCCTTCTGAACGGCGGCATTGAGCTTGTTGAGAATGGGCTCCGGCACGCCCTTCGGAGTGGCGACGAACAGCCTGACATAGATGTCCTTGATGTTCAGATATTCGGGCATGCCGGCCTCGACGATGGTCGGCACGTTCGGTAGCTGCGGCGCACGCTTGTCGGACACGACTGCGAGCGGGACGATCTGATTGCTTTCGATCGGCGGACGCATCGTGCCGACCGACGCCATGCCAATCGAGGTCTCGCCGGTGGTGAGCGCATTCACTGCACCGGCGATGCCGGGATAGTTGATCGCCTCGAGCTTGAGCCCGGCGAGATTGGCGAGGATGACGATGCCGATGTGCTGCGTGCCGCCGAGACCGGCGGTGCCGTAATTGTACTTGCCGGGCGATGCCTTGATCTTGTCGATGGCGTCCTTCAGCGTCGTGACGCCGAGCGACTTGCTCACCGCAATGACCTGCTTGGCGTCGGCGACCGGCGCGGCGTAGTCGAAGTCTTCGACCGGATGGAACGACATTTTCGGCTTGAAATGCGGGCCGACGGCCGCGGTGCCGGTCGAGTTGAACATCAGTGTGTAACCGTCGGGCGCGGCCTTTGCCGCATAGGCGGCGCCGACATCGCCATTGGCGCCGGGCCGGTTCTCGACGATCACCGGCTGGCCAAGCTCCGCCTGCAGGCCGGTGGCGACGAGCCGCGCCATGATGTCGGTGGCGGCGCCGGGCGAGTAGCCGACGACCATCCTGATAGGTCGCGATGGATAGGACTCTTGCGCCGACGCCTGATGCGAACCGAACGCAGCGAAGGTGGAGACCAAGGCTGACAACAATACAGCAGCATGCCGTACGAACATTGCTTCCGCTCCCAATGGATTTCGTTGTCTTGCGGCTTCCTTGATGGAAGCTCAGCCAAAGTGTCGGCTGAGAGCAGGAACGAAGTCAAATCGGGAGGGCCTGCCGGTCGGGCACAACGGCCTTTCACGGTCTGGCATGCCCTGGGGTGTTGGGTGGTGACTTGGTTGAAGCGTTGCCCGAAGGACGGCTGGAGACGCGCCGCCGCTGCCCTCATGGTTCGAGACGCGCAGCAAGCTGCGCTCCTCACCATGAGGGGCCCCTCATCCTGAGGAGCGGCCTGCGCATGATCCGGAAAAGTGGATACCGGTTTTCCGCAAAGATCATGCGCAAGATTAAGATAAGGCGCGTCTCGAAGGATGAGGTTGGTTAGGCAGCCTTGCGGCTCATCGCATCGAGGCTCCACGGCCCCGGACCGGCAAAGATCAGATAGAAGAACACAAAGCAGAACAGCGCCGCCGCCTCGCCGCCGTTCAGCAGCGGGAAGAATCCCTTGCCTGCGTGACCGATAAAATACACCGCCGCCAGATGACCGGACAGGATGAAGGCGGAAAAGCGCGAAAACAGCCCGACCAGCAGCAATGCGCCGAACAGCAGCTCGATCATGCCGGCAATGCCGAACAGCGACAGTGGCTGAAGTGAATCGAAGAAGGCGATGTGGGGGAAGCCGAGATATTTCGCCGTGCCGTGCTGGAGCAGGAGGAGCGCCGAGATAATACGCAGCACGCTGAGAATGCGCGGCGACCAGGCCGCGAGAATTGCAGTGTTCATTGGTTGAGAAGTCCCACGAAGTGAATGAAGCGACCGTCTCTTAACGCGCGTATGCGGCGAGGTGTCTCACATGACGGTGAGTGCGCGCGCAATTGCTGCGTCGCATTGTCGCGTGCAATGAATCAGTTTTTCGCGACGGATGCCGGCTTGATCCATGTGGCCAGGAGCATTCCAAGACCGATCTTGGCGCAGATAGCGACGAACGGAACAGCGAACTCTGCGGCGTCCAGCCAGACGGCATCGCTGCCTTGCCGCTGCATGACGAGCAAGGCGACCGCCAGTTGGACTGCAACACCCAATGCAATTGAAGTCAGGCACGTTGATAGCAGGAGCTGGAATGAATTCTCGCCAGGCGTCAAATGGCGCGCTGTGATGATGGCGAGAAGACCCAGCCCCACGCCTGACGCGAGAGGCAGAATGTGAGTCAAAGCGGTCTGTACGAGGCCCGTCTCAGTGAAAGCAACAGACAGATGCGTGACAACGAATGTCAGGATGATCGCAACGACGGCCCAGAAAACGATTTGCGCGTATTTCATGCGAGCCTCGCTGCGAAATGCCCCCGCACCGGAAAGGTGCGGGGAAACGCGTCAGGCTATTAGCGCCACTCGATCTTGGTGATCTCGTAGGCCTTGGCGCCGCCGGGGGTGACGACTTCGACGGACGCGCCCTTCTTCTTGCCGATCAGTGCGCGCGCGAGCGGCGACGTCACCGAGATCTTGCCCTTCTTGGCATCGGCTTCCGGCTCGCCGACGATCTGATAGACCGCCTTTTTCTGCGTATCCTCGTCAACGACGGAGACGGTGGCGCCGAATTTGATGGAATCGCCGGACAATTTGCTGACGTCGATGATATCGGCGCGCGCGAGCTTGTCTTCGAGTTCCGCGATGCGGCCCTCGTTATGCGACTGCTGCTCTTTCGCGGCGTGATACTCGGCATTCTCCGACAGATCGCCGTGCGAGCGCGCTTCGGTGATCTGCTGGATGATGCGCGGCCGCTCGACCTGCTGGCGTTGCCGGAGTTCGTCTTCCAATGCGGTGTGGCCCGCATGGGTCATCGGGATCTTGTCCATTCGCGTCTCGTCGTATGGCCTTTTATTCAATGGCCGTTGTGGTTCGCCGTCCGTCACGGGGCGAGCGATGCCATCCCGGAACTTAGGCAAAAAAACGGACCTGCGGCCAGCCTGATCAGGCCGCAAAAACCCGTTTTTGTTCAATACTTAACCCGTCGCGCCGCGAGATTTTACTTTGCGAAGTAGCTTTGCAGGGTCCGAACTTCGAGGTCGCCCCCAAGATACGCCTTGATACCCTGCGCCGCCGCGACGGACCCTGAAAGAGTGGTGTAATACGGCACTTTATGCAAGAGGGCCGCCCGCCGCAGGGAACGGCTGTCGGCCAGCGCCTGGGCGCCGTCCGTGGTGTTAAACACCAGCTGAATTTCGCCATTTGTGATGGCATCCACGATGTGCGGACGGCCTTCCAGCACCTTGTTGATTTTTTCGGCCGGCACCTGATTGTCCACCAGATAGCGCTGGGTTCCGGACGTGGCGACGATCTTGAACCCCGCCGCGGCGAGGTCGCGCACCGCGCCCAGAATGCGCGTCTTGTCCTCGTCGCGCACCGACACGAACACGCTGCCCTTTTGCGGCACGCGGGTGCCGCCGCCGAGCTGGCTCTTGGCGAAGGCGATTTCGAAGGTGCGGTCGAGCCCCATCACTTCGCCGGTGGAGCGCATCTCCGGGCCGAGCACGGTATCGACGCCGGGGAAGCGCGCGAACGGGAACACCGCTTCCTTGACGCCGACATGGTTGAGCTTGATCGGCTTGAGATTGAAGTCCTTCAGCTTCTCGCCCGCCATGATGCGCGCGGCGATCTTGGCGACCGGAATGCCGACCACCTTGGCGACGAAGGGCACCGTGCGCGAGGCGCGCGGGTTCACTTCGAGCACGTAGATGTCGTTGCCCTTGATCGCATACTGCACGTTCATCAGGCCGACGACATCGAGACCGAGCGCGAGCGCGCGCGTCTGCGCCTCAAGTTCGGCGATGATAGTTGCATCGAGCGAGTGCGGCGGCAGCGAGCAGGCGGAGTCGCCGGAGTGAATGCCGGCTTCCTCGATGTGTTCCATGATGCCGGCGATGAAGGTGTCCTTGCCGTCGCACAGGCAGTCGACATCGACTTCGATCGCGTCCGACAGATAGCGGTCGAACAGCAGCGGGTTCTTGCCGAGCACGGTGTTGATCTGCCCGGTCTTGTCGTTGGGGTAACGCGCCTTGACGTCGCCCGGCACGAGTTCGGGCAGCGTGTCGAGCAGATAGTCGCCGAGCTGGCTCTCTTCGCGAATGATCTGCATGGCGCGGCCGCCCAGCACATAGGACGGGCGCACGACCAGCGGGAAACCGAGTTCGCCGGCGATCAGGCGCGCCTGCTCGACCGAATAGGCGATGCCGTTCTTCGGCTGCTTCAGTTGCAGCTTGTCGAGCACGCGCTTGAAACGGTCGCGGTCTTCGGCGAGGTCGATGGCGTCGGGCGAGGTGCCGAGGATCGGAACCTTGGCGTCCTCGAGCGCACGCGCGAGTTTGAGCGGCGTCTGGCCGCCGAACTGCACGATCACGCCGTGCACCGTGCCGTTGGCCTTCTCGGTGTCGATGATCTCCAGCACGTCTTCGGCCGTGAGCGGCTCGAAATAGAGCCGGTCGGCGGTGTCGTAGTCGGTCGACACCGTTTCCGGGTTGCAGTTGATCATGATGGTTTCATAACCGGCATCCGACAGCGCGAAGCAGGCATGGCAGCAGCAATAGTCGAACTCGATGCCCTGGCCGATGCGGTTCGGCCCGCCGCCGAGGATGATGATCTTCTTCTTGTCGGTGGGCGCGCTCTCGTCGGCCATCTGGCCGGCAAAGGGCGCCTCATAGGTCGAATACATATAGGCGGTGGGTGACGCGAATTCGGCG
Organism: uncultured Alphaproteobacteria bacterium; assembly: GCA_963736355.1. Taxonomy (GTDB): domain Bacteria; phylum Pseudomonadota; class Alphaproteobacteria; order Rhizobiales; family Xanthobacteraceae; genus CAVTOO01. The sequence continues at coordinate 165,296 of CAVTOO010000004.1, forward strand.
GCGCAGGTGTCGATGCGCTTGAACACCGGACGCACGCCAAGTGCGCGCCGTGCGGTCTTGATTTCGGCTTCGGTTGTCCGGCTCAGCCCTGCGAGCCGCGCGTCGGAGAAGCCCATGGCCTTGAGGCGGCGCATCGGCGCCAGCGCTCGTCGGCAGGCCATGCTTGCGGACCTTGTCCTCGGCCTCGATGATTCCGCGGATCTGCGCCAGGAACCAGTGATCGATCTTGCAGGAGGCGTGAATTTCATCGTCGGTCCAGCCAAGCCGCATCGCCTGGGCGACCTGCAACAGACGGTCCGGCGTCGGCGTGCCGAGCGCGGCGCGAATGGCGTTCTTGTCGTCGCCCTTGCCGGCGCCTTCGATCTCGATTTCGTCGAGGCCGGTCAGGCCGGTCTCAAGGCCGCGCAGCGCCTTCTGCAGCAATTCCTGGAAGGTGCGGCCGATCGCCATGACTTCGCCGACCGACTTCATCGACGTGGTCAGGACAGGGGAGGCGCCGGGGAATTTCTCGAAGGCAAAACGCGGAATCTTGGTGACGACGTAATCGATGGTCGGTTCAAACGAGGCCGGCGTCGCGCCGCCGGTGATGTCGTTGGCGATTTCGTCGAGCGTGTAGCCGACCGCGAGCTTCGCGGCGACCTTGGCGATCGGGAAGCCCGTGGCCTTCGAGGCCAGCGCCGAGGAGCGCGACACGCGCGGGTTCATTTCGATGACGATGAGGCGGCCGTCGGCGGGGTTGACCGCGAACTGCACGTTCGATCCGCCGGTCTCCACGCCGATCTCGCGCAGCACCGCGATCGAGGCGTCGCGCATCATCTGGTATTCTTTGTCGGTGAGCGTCAGCGCGGGGGCCACCGTGATCGAGTCGCCCGTATGCACGCCCATCGGATCGATGTTCTCGATCGAGCAGATGATGATGCAGTTGTCGTTCTTGTCGCGCACCACCTCCATCTCATATTCTTTCCAGCCGAGGACGCTTTCCTCGATCAGGACTTCGTTGGTGGGGGAGGCGTCGATGCCGCGCTCGACGATCTCGATCAGCTCGGCCTTGGTATAGGCAATGCCGCCGCCGAGACCGCCCATGGTGAAGGATGGGCGAATGATGACCGGCAGGCCGATCTCATCCATCGTCTTGAGCGCATCGGACAGCGTCTTGACCTGACGCGATTTCGGCGTCTCGAGGCCGATCTTGGTCATCGCCTCGCGGAAGCGCTCGCGATCCTCGGCCTTGTCGATGGCATCGGCGGTGGCGCCGATCATCTGGACGTCGAATTTCTCCAGCGTGCCCATCTTGCGCAGCGACAGCGCGCAGTTGAGCGCGGTCTGGCCGCCCATGGTCGGCAGCAGCGCGAATCCGCCGGGAATGACGTTGCGCTCTTTTTCGATGATCTTGGTGACGATCTCCGGCGTGATCGGCTCGATATACGTCGCGTCCGCAAGATCGGGATCGGTCATGATCGTGGCCGGGTTCGAATTGACCAGCACGATCCGGTAGCCCTCTTCCTTGAGGGCCTTGCAGGCTTGGGTTCCGGAATAGTCGAATTCGCAGGCCTGTCCGATAACAATAGGACCGGCGCCGATGATGAGGATGGTTGAGATATCGGTCCGCTTCGGCATCGCGTCTCGCAGATCAGGCCGGTTCAGGAACGCCCGGCTTCGTTTGGCGCATGATCCGCTCCAAGACGGTCACGCCCTTGCGGGAACATGCGCATAAAAAAAGGGCGCGCCATCGCGCGTCCTTTGAATTCCGGCGCTTTGTGCGCGGGCTGTGTCTAGACCATAAAATACGGGGGGAAAAGCGGTTTCCGCGCTGCACCGTGATTCCTCCCCAGTTTGGGGAGGAATCCTTGAATTATCGCGGAAAATCCTCCCGCAAGGGGGAGGGAAATTGGAGGCCCGGCCTGAGTAGTAACCCCCAGGATGTGAGACCTTGCACAGTCCCCGCGTAAACCTTCCGCCACCGGGCCGGAACGGAGGCTAGACCCCTTGCGACGATAGAGTCTCGGGAGTATCGAGATACGACTATTTTTAACCCTAACGCGCAGGGGTTGTGGCGTGAGGGATGGGCGTCCCCACAAAGGTCATGCGCGCCGAGTTGTGCCCCATATTACGGGCTTCATGGCGGCCGGAGAAACCCGCAAGCCGCAGGACCTCGACCATTTCAGCTTTACTGTAACGCCTTAAACCGATGCTGGCGCGGAGCCGGCTGTAGTCGGACAGCGCTGTGCGCACGAGGCCGGTCAGGGCGGCCATGAGGAAACCGTTGCGCGCGGCAAACTGCAACAGCGCCGCCACATCGGTCGCCGCGCCCGTTTCCGGCGCGATGACATCGCCGAGCGCCAGGCGGCCGTCCGGCTTGAGCAGGCGGCGGAAGAGGGCGAGTGCTGAGTTCAGTTCGGCGGGCGTCATGTATTGGACAACCGACACCATCGCCACGAGATCGATCGAGGCGTCGGGCATCGCCGCAAGATCTTCCGGCGCGCGCACAATGATGCGTGGATTTTGTCCAAACCGTTCGACGAGGCGCGCGCGCACGCCGGGCGCGGGCTCGACCAGGATCAGCTGCCGGCAGGCCGCGGCGACCTCGTTGGCAAACAGGGCTTCGCCGCACGAATAGTCCAGCACAACGGCATCGGGCGAGGGGATATGCGCCGCGACGTGGCGGGCAATGCCTTGAAAATGGACGTCACGATGCCGCGCATTGACATAAATCGAATGCGCCGTGTCGTAGTAGTCTATCCATTCCTTCATATACTGCCTTTGGTGCCGGGAACCCGTCGGCGACTGGTGCGTTCAGGATTATCCGATCGTCTGCCCCGCAGTTTGTCTTGCATATCCATCGCTATCAGAAAGGCACTCTCATGACCAAGGCCAAACAATCCGGTTCGAACGGCAAGGTTGCAGCCGCGCTCGATACACCGACCGATCTGTCCGATACGGCGGTCACCGAGATTTCGAAGGCGCTCAATGTCATTCTGGCCGACACCTTCGCGCTCTTTCTCAAGACCAAGAATTTCCACTGGCATGTCAGCGGGCCGCGCTTCCGCGATCTCCATCTGCTGTTCGACGAGCAGGCGGCGCAGATTCTCGACACCACCGACGAGATCGCCGAGCGCGTGCGCAAGATCGGCGGAACGACGCTGCGCTCCATCGCTCACATTTCCAAGCTGCAGACCATCGAGGACAATGAAGAGGGCTTCGTGCCCGCGCCCGAGATGATCAGCGAGTTGCTGAACGACAACAAGGCCACCGTTGCGGCGATGCGCAAGGCGCACAAACTGTGCGACAAGCATGAGGATGTCGCGACCGCCAGCCTGCTTGAGAACTACATCGACGCCGGCGAGAAGCGGGCCTGGTTTTTGTTCGAGGCGAGCCAGACCTTCGGCGACAACGCCCGGTAGGCGGCGAAGATATTTCGACGTCATTCCGGGACGCGCCGCAGGGCGCGGACCCGGAATCCATAACCACTGTCTTGGTTGAAGTCCTCGGCAGAAGCCGCATCGCTGCGGAGTATGCATTCCGGGCTCAACGCTTTGCGTTGCCCCGGAATGACGGCCTCACGCCACCTTGGTCTTGCGCATCAGTTCCGTGAAGCGCTGGAACAGATAATGCGAGTCGCGCGGACCCGGCGAGGCTTCCGGGTGATACTGCACCGAGAACACCGGCTTGTCGGTCAGCGCGATACCGCAATTCGATCCATCGAACAGCGAGATATGCGTCTGCGTCGCGCTCTTCGGCAGCGTCTTTGAATCCACCGCGAAGCCATGATTCATCGAGGTGATTTCCACCTTGCCGGTGGTGACGTCCTTGACCGGATGATTGGCGCCGTGATGGCCCTGATGCATCTTCATGGTCTTGGCGCCGACCGCGAGCCCAAGCATCTGGTGGCCGAGACAAATGCCGAATGTCGGCGTGCCGGACGCGATCAATTTCTGGATCACCGGCACGGCGTATTTGCCGGTCTCCGCCGGATCGCCCGGACCGTTCGACAGGAACACGCCATCGGGCTTCAGGCCGAGAATCTCGTCGGCCGAGGTGGTGGCGGGCACGACGGTGACCTTGCATCCGGCGCCTGCGAGCAGCCGCAGAATGTTGCGCTTGATGCCGTAGTCGATGGCGACGACGTTGAATTCCGGCTTGTCTTGTCGACCGTAACCTTTTTCCCAGTTCCAGTCGGTCTCGTCCCAGGTGAAGCGCTGTGCGCTCGTCACCATCGGCACGAGGTCCATGCCTTCGAGGCCCGGCCACTCGCGCGCTTCTTTCTTGAGCGCGGCGAGATCGAACTCACCCTTGGCCGAATGCGCGAGCACCGCGTTGGGCATGCCCTTGGAGCGGATCAATGCGGTCAGCGCACGCGTGTCGATGCCGGCGAGGCCGACAATGCCGCGCGCCTTCAGCCAGGCGTCGAGATTGCGGGTGGCGCGGTAATTCGCGGGCTCGGTGATGTCGGCGCGCAGGATGACGCCGCGCGCGCCCGAGCACCGAGGCCATGTTCACCGTCTCGATGTCGTCCTCGTTGGTGCCGACATTGCCGATATGCGGGAACGTGAAGGTGATGAGCTGCCCGGCATAGGAGGGATCGGTGAGGATCTCCTCGTAGCCGGTCATGGCGGTGTTGAAGCAGACTTCACCAACGGCATTGCCTTCGGCGCCGAGGCCGATGCCTTCCAGCACCGTTCCGTCGGCGAGCACCAGCAACGCGGTCGGCTTTAAGTCCGGCCAGGCGGGATTGTCTTGTTTGTCAGTCATGAGCCATCTAGATAGCGACGCGTCCGGCGCTCGTCAAAGGCCGAAACGGGGCTTTCCGCATGGATTTACTGACCCTGTTCGGGCTGCTGGCGGTCACCGCCATGCTGGTGTTTTACGCGCTGGAAGACCGGAATCCGCTCTTTATACTGGCCTTTGCCGTTGCCTGTGCGCTGGGTTCCGCCTACGGGTTCCTGCAAGGGGCCTGGCCGTTCGGGGTCATCGAGGCGATCTGGGCCATCGTGGCGCTCCGGCGATGGCACATTAAACGCCCATAAAGCGATGCGGGTTAGATAGGCCCTGCCGAACATTTGAGATCGAGGTCATCATGCTGCGCGACGACATCAACAATGCCGTGAAAGAGGCGATGAAGGCCTCCAACGCCAAGGCGGTCTCCACGCTGCGGATGGTGAATTCCGCGATCAAGAACGCCGATATCGAGGCCCGCGGGCAGGGCAAGGACCCGCTGACGGACGCCGATCTGCTGTCGCTGCTGCAGAAGATGATCAAGCAGCGTCAGGAATTGGTCGAGCTCTACGACAAGGGCGGCCGTCCCGAACTCGCTGCCGGCGAGCGCGAAGAGATCGCCATTATTCAGAGCTATCTGCCCAAACAGATGTCGGACGACGAGGTGAAGGCGGCGATTGCGGCGGCCGTCACCGAAAGCGGCGCGGCCTCGGTCAAGGACATGGGCAAGGTCATTGGCGTGCTGCGCGGCAAATATGCCGGCCAGATGGATTTCGCCAAGGCGAGCGGTCTGGTGAAGGCCGCGCTCGGCGGCTGACCGGCCTCATCCCATGGCGTGCGCGTAGATGTCTTCTTCCTGCGCGTTGTGAATCCGCACCAGGGCCTCGATCGACTCGATGACGCGCTGCGCGTCGCGAATGAGATAGCGGTCGGCGCTCTCGGCGGAGAGGCCTTCCGTCAGTTGTTCAAGAAGTCGTCCGAGATGGACAATCTCGCGATGGGCGCGGCTCATGGCGCCCAGCCCATGCGTATCTGACAGATACTGTGCCATCTCCGGATAAAGCCGGTCCTCGTCCTCGCGCTCGTGATCGACGATAGCGCGCACGACGATGTCTTTGGCTTCCGAGATCAGCGCGACTGCCGCCGCGCTTTCGGCATCGTCGAGACCGTCGGCAATCTCCCGCAGGCGGTCGAGGCCGACTTCGATCCGCTGATGATCCTGGCGCAGCACGATCGCGCGTGCCGTCGGCATGGTGCGGCGCCCGAACTTGTGTTCCGATCCGAGCGCTCTCAGGGCGTTGAGGATGACGGCGACGTCGATGGCCTCTTGCGTCAGCGCGCCTGCGACCGGCGGCAACCATCCGAAGGCGGCGAGCCCCATCGCCACCCCCGACAGCGCCATGCCCGCGACGATACTCTGCATTGCGATGGCGCGTGCGCGTTGCGCGATGCTGACGGCGTCGGACACCCGGTCGAGCCGGTCGACCAGAATGACGACGTCCGCAGCCTCGGATGAGGCGCTAGCGCCCTTGGCCCCCATGGCGATGCCGACATCGGCGGCTGCGAGTGCGGGCGCGTCATTGATGCCGTCGCCGACCATGATCGTCGGATGTTGGCGCTGCTCGCTCTTGACCGCATCGACCTTGTCGGACGGCGTGCGATCGGCGAGCACGGTGTCGATATCGAGCGCGGCGGCGATGGTCTCGGCGGCGTCGGCACGGTCGCCGGTGAGCATGACGATCCGCTTGACGCCTGCGGCGCGCAGGGCCTGCACGGCATGCGGCGTCTCGCGCCGCAATTCGTCGCCGAACAGCAATGCCCCGGTTGTGCGTCCATCGACATTGACAAAAACGCTGAGCGCCGAACGCCATGCCGCACGCCGCAGTGCGCGCACCGCCCATTCGTCGGGTTTGCGGCGCGCCGTGGATCAGCTGATGCGAGCCGACGCGCACGCGTTTGCCGTCGACCGTTCCCTCAAGGCCGGAGCCGAATGCTTCCTGGACCTGAGAGGGAATCGACAGCGGCAGTCCTCGTCTCGCGGCGGCCTGCACGACGGCAGAGGCGACGACATGATGCGAGGCTTGCTCCAGCGATGCGGCAAGCCGCAGCACGGTGTCGGGGTCTTCGCCGGGTGCAACTTCCACCGCCACCAGTCTCGCGCCGCCGACGGTCAATGTTCCCGTCTTGTCGAACATCACGGTGTGGGTGCGCGCCAGCGCTTCGAGCGGCTGGCCGCCCTTGATGAGGATGCCGAGGCGTGCGGCGCGCGCGACGCCGGCGATAAAGGCGACAGGTGCGGCGAGGATCAGCGGACATGGCGTTGCCGCGACCAGCACCGCGAGGGCGCGCACCGGATCGCCCGAGATCGCCCATGCGGCGCCGGCGACGGCAACGCTCGTTGGAAACAGCAGCAAGGCGAAGCGATCGGCGAGCCGGATGAACGGAGCCCTGGCGGTCTGGGCGGCATTCGCCATTCGCACGATGCCGGCATAGGTGCTTTCGCCGGCAAGCGCCGTCGTTCTTATCTCGAAAGTTTGACCGGCATTGACTGCGCCGCTGCGCGCGGCTTCGCCTTCGCGGCGCGTCACCGGGATCGGTTCGCCGGTCAGCGCCGACTCGTCGATCAGGGCTTCGCCCAGGATCATGCCGTCGACCGGAATGACTTCGCCGCCGCGCACCAGAAGGATGTCGCCGATGGCGGCGTCGTCGACAGGGATGTCCGTAATCGTGCCGTCCTGCCGGCGATGCGCCGTGCGCGGGGCGCGGTCGATCAGCGACCGCAGATCGCGTTCGGCGCGCGCGACGGCAAAATCTTCCAGCACGTTGCCGCCGGCATACATCAGCGCGACGACGGCGCCGGCGAGGTTTTCGCCGAGCGCGAGCGCCGCCGACATCGACACGAAAGCGACCGCGTCGACACCCAGCCGGCCCGCCATGAAGTCGCGGATCATGGAGACGAGAAGGCCGGCCGCGACCGGAAACGTGCCGGCGGCCCAGAGCCAGCTCGCAACTCCGGGCCATCCGCCCGCCCATGCCGCGAGGCCAAGCCCAAGGCCGGCGAGGGCAACGACAACGAGCGTGCGGCGCAGGATGCGCTCTGTCAGAAATGTTCGCATGGCAGAGATGAGGTTGTCCTCCGGCGCTCGGTTCGCCAAGTACTGGTATAAGTATAAGCCTGCCTGAATTCAGGACGGGTTTGATCTTGAGCAATATCCGGACGGCATAAGGATCTCGCCGGGTGCCTTCCGCCCGGAAAGCCGCTAAGCTTCCCGTGCCGGGAGAGCTGCCATGCTCGTCGAGACGTCCGACTACGACGCCCTGATCCGCGACTTTCGCTGGCCCATCCCGGCGCGCTTCAATATTGCCGAGGCCTGCTGCGACCGCCATGCCAATGGCGATGATCGCCTCGCACTTATTTATGTCGAGGACAGTGGCGAGGTCCGGCGCATCTCCTTCGACCATGTTCGCGCGCAATCGAATCGGTTCGCCAATGTGCTGGTCGACTCCGGGCTGACGCGCGGCGACCGTGTCGCGGTGTTCCTGGGCCAGTCGCCGGAGACGGCGATCACGCATCTGGCGGCGTTTCGCGCCGGGCTCGTGTCGGTGCCGCTGTTCGCATTGTTCGGCGACGACGCGCTCGAATTTCGTCTGCGGGATTCAGGCGCGAAGGCCATCGTCACCGATGCCGACGGATGGGAGAAGCTCAAGCGCGTCCGCGACAAGCTGCCGGAGCTGCAATACGTCTTTCTCACCGGTCCTTCGCGCGACGGTGCGGAGTCGTTTTCCGTCGCGCTGGCGTCGGCGTCGGATCATTTCGCGACAGTCGATACATCCCCCGACGATCGGGCCATCATCATCTACACCTCCGGCACGACAGGTAACCCGAAAGGCGCGCTGCACGGCCATCGCGTGCTGCTCGGGCACATCCCCTGCGTGCAGATGGTGCACGAGTTCATGCCGAAGCCGGGCGATGTGTACTGGACGCCGGCCGACTGGGCTTGGATCGGCGGGCTGTTCGACGCGCTGTTCCCGGCGTGGTATTTCGGCGTGCCGATTGTCGCGCATCGTGCGCGCAAGTTCGATCCGCACGCGGCGGTGAAGCTGATGGCGGATTTCGGCGTGCGCAACGTCTTCCTGCCGCCGACGGCGCTCAAATTGATGCGTCAGGCCAATGTTTCGGGCACGGGCGTCAGGCTGCGCAGCATCCTGTCGGGCGGCGAGTCGCTCGGCGGCGAGTTGCTGGATTGGGTGCGCGCCACTTTCGGCATCAACGTGCACGAGATCTATGGCCAGACCGAATGCAATCTCGTCGTCGGCAATAATTCAAAGCTGTTTCCGGTGCGCCCCGGTTCGATGGGACGCGCCATTCCGGGTTTTGACGTGCGCATTGTCGATGAGAACGGCGTCGAGAAGCCGCGCGGCGAGACCGGCATTGTCGGCATTCGCGCGCCGAACCCGAACATGATGCTGGAATACTGGAACAATCCGGACGCGACGGCGAAGAAATATGCCGGCGGTTTCATGCTGACGGGCGATCTCGGACGTCAGGATGAAGATGGCTATTTCTGGTACGTCAGCCGCGAGGACGATCTCATTACCACGGCGGGCTATCGCGTCGGGCCATCCGAGATCGAGAACACGCTGTTGAAGCATCCCGCGATTGCGCTCGCTGCCGTGGCCGGTATTCCCGATCCGGTGCGCACCGAGGCGATCAAGGCGTGGATTGTGCTGCGGCCGGGCTTTGCGCCGTCGGATACGCTCGCGGACGACATCCGTGCTTTCGTGCGCACGCAACTCGCGGCGCATGAATATCCGCGCCATATTGAATTTCTGGACAGTCTGCCGATGACCGCAACCGGCAAGGTGTTGCGGCGGGAGTTGCGGGCGCGGGGTTAGCCCGCGCCCGATTGCTTTACTCTGCTGCCACGCTGCTTTCTTCATGCACGCAGCCATGCAGGTTGAGCGTGCGGCCGGTTTCGAGCACGCTCTTGAGGCTCGCCAGCACCATCGGCCAGCCGCCGGAGATCGACGGCAGCACCTTGGAGCCCTGCGCGAAGTCCTCATGCGTCACCGTCAGCTTGACGGCGCCTTCCAGTTGCTCGATCTCGAACGTCACGCGCGAGGGGCGCTCCTTTTTCATTTCGGCGTCGTGCAGCGTCGCCCAGGTGTAGGCGAGGCGGCGCGGCGGATCGGATTCCAGCACCTCGCCGCTATTGGCAATGGCGCCGTTCTGCTCCAGTTCGAACGGTGCGCCGACCTTCCAGCTCGATTGCACGCCATAGCCGAACCAGTAACGGCGCGAGAAGTCGCGGTCGGTGAGCGCGTGCCACAGCTTCTCGGGCGTCGTCTCGATATAGGTGACGTAGACGAATTCGGGCTTGTTGGTTTCGGTACGCATCACTTTGTCTCCAGTTTGGTTTTCAGGTCGCTCAGCGCCTGCAATCGCGTGCGCTCGAATTTTCCGATCCACCGTTCGCTGATCTGATGGATCGGCACCGGGTTGAGGTAGTGCAGCTTCTCGCGGCCATCGCGGCGTGTTGCCACCAGATTGGCGTCTTCCAGTATGCCGAGATGCTTGGTGACGGCCTGGCGCGACATATCCAGTCCCTCACACAACTCGTTCAGTGTTTGGCCGTTCCTCGCGTGGAGGCGGTCCAGCAATTGCCGTCTTGAGCCGTCGGCCAGTGCTTTGAAGACCTCGTCCATGGGTTCGATAATAGGCAACCAAATGGTTGCATGTCAAGCGAGATGTTTTGGCCGCCGGTTCCGGTTGGTTTCCGCACGTCGGACTAGTGCTTGGTGTTGTTGCCGGGATGCCGTGTTCCCGGCGCTGGCTCGAGAATGGCGAGCGGGTCGCTGGCGGGAAACGTGTCTTCGAGCGCTTCGTTCAGCAGCTCGTCCAGGTGTTTCTTCTCAGCGTCCATAGATGCCTTTGGATCGGACGGTTTGTGAGGGTGTTTCGTCATCGCTGCCTCCGCGTCGGAGAAATCTATGCTGCTTGTCCGCTCGCCGTAGCGGCCAGCGAGGTCATCAGACCCGCGATCTTGATCTCGGCTTTTTCCACCGCTTCATGCTTGACCGGGCCATAGCCGCGGATGTCGTCGGGCACGGACGCGATGGCGACGATGGTGTCGTAGCGCGCCGCGTCGAGGCGCGGCAGCAGCAAGGCGATGCGCTCCTCGTAGTCGGCGATCAGGCGGCGCTCCATGCGGCGCTCGGCGGTGCGGCCGAACAGATCGAACGCCGTGCCGCGCAGGCCGCGCAACGCAGCCAGCAACCGGAAGCCGTGGCGCATCCAGCCGCCGAAGCGGATTTTCTTCGGCCGTCCCGTCGCCGGGTCGATGCGCGACAGCATCGGCGGCGCGAGATGGAATTCGTAAGTGATCTTGCCGTCGAACTGGCGGTTGAGCGCGTCAGCGAATTCGCCGTCGGTATACAGCCGCGCGACTTCGTACTCGTCCTTGTAGGCCATCAGCTTGAACAGGTTGTTGGCGACTGCCATGGCGAGCTTCTCCGCGCCCGGCAGCTTTGCCTGTTCCGCCGCGCGCACCTTGGCGACGAAGCTCGCATAGCGCTGCGCGTAAGCCGCGTTCTGATAGGCGGTGAGGAATTCCGTGCGCCGCGCGATCAGTTCGTCGAGCGTGCGCGGCTTTTCGGCGCGCTTGTGCATCGCCGGCGCGGCGGCCTCTTCCACGGCCTTGCGGTCCACGGCGGAGAGCCGTCCGAGCGCGAAGGCGCGCTTGTTGGCGTTGACGGCAACGCCGTTCAGTTCGATTGCCGCCTCGATGGCCTCAGTGCCGAGCGGCACATGGCCCTTCTGCAGCGCGAAGCCGAGCAGAAACAGATTGGCGCCGATGGCGTCGCCGGTCAGCGCCTGCGCGAATTCCGAGGCCTCGATGAAATCCGACGACGCGGTGCGCGCGGCAATCGCCGCCTTCAGCGCGTCGGGCTTCAGCTCGGCATTGCGATCCAGCACGAAATCCATCGTCGGCATGACGTTGGAATTGATCACGGCGTGCGTGCGCCCGCTCTTGTAGGTCAGCAGTGCGGTCGGGCTCGCGGCGACGATCAGATCGCAGCCGAGCGCGAGGTCGGCGTCTTCCGGCGTCAGGCGCACCGAATGCAGTTCGTTCTCGTCGGCCGAGATGCGCAGATGCGTCATCACCGCGCCGTTCTTCTGCGCCATGCCCATCAGGTCGAGCACGGTGCAGCCCTTGCCTTCGAGATGCGCGGCCATGCCGAGGATCGCGCCGATGGTGATGACGCCCGAACCGCCGATGCCGGAGATCAGCATGCCGTAGGGCCGGTTGAGCGCGCGCGCGGCGCAGGCGGCGGCAGCTTGGCGAGATGGGCGTCGAGTCCGCCGGACGCGCCTTGCTTGCGGATGCTCGACGCCGTGCACGGTGACGAAGCTCGGGCAGAAGCCCTTGATGCAGGAATAATCCTTGTTGCACGAGCTCTGGTTGATCTCGCGCTTGCGGCCGAATTCGGTTTCCAGCGGCTGCACCGAGATGCAGTTCGACTGCACCGAGCAGTCGCCGCAGCCTTCGCAGACGCGCTCGTTGATGAAGATGCGCTGATCGGGATCGACCATGGTGCCGCGCTTGCGGCGGCGGCGCTTCTCGGCGGCGCAGGTCTGGTCGTAGATCAGAATGGTCGTGCCGGGTTCTTCGCGCAGTTCGCGCTGGACGACGTCGAGTCTCGTCGCGGTGGCGGAACTCGGCCGACTTGCGCGAAGCCGGCGCGGTTGCCGTACTGCTCGAGATTGTCCGACATCACGACGATGCGGCGCGCGCCTTCGGCCTCGACCTGACGGCTGACATCCGCGACCGTCAGCGGTCCATCGACATGCTGGCCGCCGGTCATCGCCACGGCGTCGTTGTAGAGAATCTTGAAGGTGATGTTCACCTTGGCCGCGACAGTGGCGCGGATCGCCATGACGCCGGAGTGATAGTAGGTGCCGTCGCCGAGATTCTGGAAAATGTGCTTTTCGCTGGTGAAGGGCGCCTGGCCGATCCAGTTGACGCCTTCGCCGCCCATCTGCGTCGGCAGCGAGGTTCGTCGCGTCGGCATGAAGGCCGCCATGTAGTGGCAGCCGATGCCGCCGGCCGCGCGGCTGCCTTCGGGCACCTTGGTCGAGGTGTTGTGCGGACAGCCCGAGCAGAAGAACATCGAGCGCGTCGAGACAGGCACGATATCGGCCTTGGCGCATTCGGCGGCTTCGAGCGCGGCGAGGCGCGCACGCAGTTGCTCGTTGCCGGGATCGAGCGCGAGCAGGCGTTGCGCCACCACGCGCGCGATCGTGACCGGCGACAATTCGCCGGTGCTCGGAAACAGCGGCGCACCCGTTGTCGTCGACCTTGCCGAGCAGGCGCGGGCGGATGTCGGCGGAGATATTGTAGAGCGTGCGCGCGATCTGGGTTTCGACGAAAGCGCGCTTCTCCTCGATCACCAGCACTTCGTCGAGGCCTTGCGCGAAGCGCAGCAGCATTTGCTGTTCGATGCGGCCAGGCAAGGCCGATCTTGTAGAGCCGCACGCCGAGGCGCGCGAGATCGTGCAGATCGAGTTCAAGCAGATCGAGTGCCTGACGCAGATCGGTGTAGGCCTTGCCGACGGCGGCAAAGCCGATCCGCGCCGGGCCGGGATCGACAATGATGCGGTCGATGGGATTGGCGCGCGCGAAGGCGGCGACGGCCTGCATCTTCGGTCCGTGCAGGCGCTTCTCCTGCGCGAACGGCGTGTCGGGGATGCGGATGTTCAATCCGTCCGGCGGCATCTCGAAATCGGTCGGGATGATGAAGTTTCGCGGCGGCGCCAGCTCCATCGATGCGGATGAGTTCGATGGTCTCGGTCAGCACCTTGAATGCCGTCCAGCAGCCCGAATAGCGCGACAGCGCGAAGCCGTAGAGGCCGAACTCGACATATTCCTGAATGTCGGCGGGATTGAGGATCGGGATCATCGCCGCTTCGAGCACGAATTCGCTCTGATGGGCGCTGCGTGGACGAATAGGCGCCGTGATCGTCGCCGATCAGCGCCACCACGCCGCCGTGCTTGGAGGAGCCCGCGAGGTTGCCGTGCTTGATCGGGTCCATCGAACGATCGACGCCGGGGCCCTTGCCGTACCAGATGCCGAACACGCCATCGACCTTGGCCTGACCGAACAGTGTCGTCTGCTGCGTGCCCCAGATCGACGTCGCGGCGAGGTCTTCGTTGACACCCGCATGAAAGACGATGTCGTTCTTTTCGAGGAATTTTTTTGCCGCGGTGAGCGCCGAGTCGTAGACGCCGAGCGGGGAGCCGCGATAGCCGGAAATGAAACCTGCGGTGTTGAGCCCGGCGGCGCGGTCGAGCGCGCGCTGCATCAGCGGCAGGCGCACGAGGCACTGCACGCCGCTCGCATAAATGCGCGATTTGTCGAGCGCGTATTTGTCGTCGATGGCGACCGAGCAATTCAGCATATGCAATCCCGATGCGGTCGTGGCCGTCTCAACAATGTGGAGGAACTGAGAAGAAACTCAAGCGCCACCGAGGACATTTATCGTGGTCGACATTTTATGCCTGCGCCCCGCACGGGACCGCAGCAAAATTGCCTAAATGCGCGCCGTGACCAGCTTCACCCATCGCCTTGGTGCCGACGAGCTTCATGCCCGGCTGCATGATGTCGCCGGTACGGAACCCGTCCTTGAGTGTTTGCCGCACTGCATCCTCAACTCGCCGCGCTGCATCCTCAAGGCCGAACGAGTGCCGCAGCATCATCGCGCCGGAGAGAATGCAGGCAATCGGATTGGCCTTGTCCTGGCGGGCGATATCGGGCGCCGAGCCATGGCAGGGCTCGAACAGCCCCATGGTGTCGGCCCGCACCGAGGCCGACGGCAGCATGCCGATGGAACCCGACAGCATCGCAGCCACGTCCGACATGATGTCGCCGAACAGATTGGGCGTCAGCATCACGTCAAATTGCTTGGGGTTGCGCACCAGCGCCATGCCGGCGGCGTCCACATACATGTGCGACAGTGCGACGTCCGGGATATTCCTTGCTGACTTCGGTGACGACTTCGCGCCACAGCATCATCGCTTCCAGCACGTTGGCCTTGTCGACGGAGCAGACTTTCTTGGAGCGCGTGCGCGCGGTCTTGAATGCGACATGCGCGATGCGCCGCACTTCGTCTTCGTGATACGGCATCGTGTTGTAGGCGAAGCGCTTGCCGTTCGCGTCGATCTCGCGGCCGCGCGGCTTGCCGTAATAGAGATCGGCGGTGAGTTCGCGCACGATCAGGATATCGAGACCCTTGACGAATTCCGGCCGCAACGTCGAGGCGCCGACGAGATCGTCGAACATCTTCACCGGGCGGAAATTGGCGAACAGGTCGAAATCCTTGCGCAGCCGCATCAGGCCGACGCCGGGGCGCTTGTCGCCGAGATGCTCGTAGCGGTCGTCGCCGACCGAGCCGAACAGGATGGCGTCACATTCTTTTGCGAGCTTCTGCGAGGAGGGCGGCAGCGGATCGCCTTCGGCCTCATAGGCCGCGCCGCCGACAAGGCCGTGCGTCCATTCGAAGCGCACGCCGTGGCGTTCCAGCGCCTGCAGCACCTTGACGGTTTCGTCCATGATTTCCGGGCCAATTCCGTCGCCCGGCATGACAAGAACTTTCATCGCGCTGTCCGTTTCCTCGTGGTTTTCTTGCGAAAAGCTACACGTCTCCGGCAGCCAAAAGTCAACGGAAAAAGCCGAATTTTAGTCGAGATTTGGTCGGCTACGCGACCGACAAGGACCGATCCTGATTGACATACGCGCTCCGGCGTCGGCAGTCTCAATCGCGGCGGGCTTGAGCGCGCCATGCCGCCTGAGAACCGCCTGAGAGAACGAGAATGGGCGAGACCATCGTCGAGAAAATTCTGGGGCGAACGTCGGGGCGCAAGGTCGTGCCCGGCGATATCGCCGTGTGTCGGCCCGACATGGTCGTGCAGCTCGACATGCCGTATTCCATCGACGGCTTCTGGTACCGGCCAAAGCAGGTGTTCGATCCCGAGCGCGTCGCCATCGTGTTCGATCACGCCGTGCCTGCGCCGACCATCAAGGATGCTGCCGGCATGGCGGAAGGCCGCCGCTTCGCCAAGGAGTTCGGCCTGAAGCATGTGTTCGATGTCGGCCGTCACGGCATTTCGCATGTCATCTCCGCCGAATACGGTCTGGCACGGCCCGGCGAACTCATCGTCAATTGCGATTCCCACACCTGCGCGTCCGGCGCGCTGAACTGCGCGGGACGCGGCTCCGGTGCGCTTGATGCCTTGCAGGCGATGACGCAGGGGCTGGTCTGGTATCCCGTTAGCCCGACCGTGCGTTACGAATTCAAGGGTGAACTCAATCCCTTCGTCGCCGGCAAGGATGTGCTGTTCTACATCGCGCAGACTTATGGGTCGCATGTGAACCAGAACGTCGAATTCGGCGGCAAGGGGTTGCTGGCGCTGCCGATGAACGAGCGGCGTACCATCGCCACCATGTGCGCCGAGATCGGCGCGGATTTCGCGGTGTTCGAATACGACGCGATCACGGAAGAGTATCTCAAGGGAAGGCTGGACGAGCCCGCGACACCTGTCGCCCCCGATGCTGACGCGACCTATGTCGATGTCCGCACCATCGACCTCTCCGCGCTTGAGCCTTACGTGGTGAAGCCGCATTACGTGCCGGGCAATGCCGTGCCGGTGTCGCAGTTCAAGCAGACCAAGAAGATCGATCAGGCGTTCGTCGGCTCCTGCGCCAACGGTCTGATTGAAGACATCCGCATCGCCGCCGCCATCATGCGCGGCCACAAGGTCGCCGACGGCGTGCGCTTTATCGTGACGCCGGGTTCGCAGCTTGTTTATCTGCAGGCGCTGAAAGAGGGGCTCGTCGAGATCCTTACTGAAGCGGGCGCAGTCGTGACCAATTCCACCTGCGGTCCGTGCATGGGCGTTCACATGGGTATCCTGGCGCCGGGCGAAGTCTGCCTCACGTCGAGCACGCGCAACTTCAAGGGCCGCATGGGATCGTCCGAGGCCGAAGTCTATCTCGGCGCGTCGGCGACGGTGGCCGCCTCCGCGCTCACCGGCGTCATTACCGATCCACGGCCCTATGCCGGCACCATGGCCAGCCTTCCGAAGAGGGCAGCATGAGCGATCTCGTGCGCGAAGGCCGTGTCTGGACATTCGGCGACCAGATCAACACCGACGTCATGCTGCCGGGCGCCGTCATCCGCGCCTCGATCGAGGAGCAGCGCAAGCAGTGCTTCGAGGCGATCCGGCCCGGCTGGTGGAAAGACGTCCGCGAGGGCGACATCATCATTGCCGGCTCCGGTTTCGGCACCGGCTCGGGGCGTCCCGCGCCCGCCGTGCTGCATGCCTGCGGCATCCGCGCCATTGCCGCCAATTCGGTCAATGCGCTGTTCCTGCGCAATTCCGTCAACTCCTGCGTCCCGGCATTGGAGTTCGCAGGGCTCTCCGAGATGTTCCAGGAGGGCGACGTCGCGCGGCTGAATTTCACCAGCGGTCAGATCGACAACCTCACGCAGAAAGACCAGCGTGCGCACGCGCCCCTTGCCGCAACTCCTGATCGACATCGTCGACAAGGGCGGGCTGATCAACATGCTGGTCGCCGGCGGCTATATCGAGGCGCAGCAATTCGTCGCCAAGAGTTCTTAAGCCTGCGACAAAGTCGAAGATCATTCGGAATTGGGTTGACTTCGGTTTTCGCCAGCCCCTAGATATCCCAAAAACACCCATACATAATCCAGGGCAGGAAACGATGGCCGTTGCAGGCGCACAAGTTCAGGCATCCCCGCCGCCGAACGTTCCGGCGGTCTCATTCGAAGATGTCACCATCCGTTTTGAAACGCCCACAGGCGGCGTGCACACCGCTGCCGAACGCATCACGCTGGATTTCAAGCAGGGCGAATTCGTCGCCATCGTCGGCCCGTCGGGCTGCGGAAAATCGACGCTGCTCAATGCGGCGGCTGGCTTGTTGTTTCCGCCCGAAGGCACCGTCCGCATTTTTGGCGAGGAACTCGGCGGCATCAATCCCGATGCGACCTACATGTTTCAGGGCGATGCGCTGCTGCCCTGGAGCACGGTCATCGACAATGTTTGCCTGGGGTTGAGTTTCCGTGGCGTCGACCCCAAAGAGGCGCGCGAACTCGGAATGCAATGGATCGACCGCGTCGGTCTGACGGGCTTCGAAAATCATTTCCCGCATCAATTGTCAGGCGGCATGCGCAAGCGCGTCGCCGTCGCGCAGAGCTGGATCGTCAATCCGCAAATTCTTCTGATGGACGAGCCGTTCGGCGCGCTCGACATCCAGACGCGTCAGAACATGGAAAACGAGCTTCTGACACTGTGGCAGCAGAACAAGCGCACAGTGCTGTTCGTGACCCACGATCTCGAGGAAGCGATCGCGCTGTCCGACAAGGTGGTCGTGCTCACGGCCGGACCGGCGCAGCTCAAGGGCATCTACAATGTCGATCTGCCGCGTCCGCGCGACGTCGTCGAAATTCGCATGAGCCCGGAGTTCAACACGCTCTACAAGCAGATCTGGGCCGATCTGCGCGACGAAGTGAAACGCTCCTACGAGCGCAACAAGTAACGGCGTCGCGTCAGTTCTTCGGCCGCCACCGCAACAGGTGGCTTTCCAGCCGCGTGATCAGGACGTCGATTATCAGGACGACCGTAGAGGTGATGAGCAGTCCGGCCATCACGCCCGTGGTATCGAACAATCCTTGCGAGTTCTGGATCAGGTAGCCCATGCCGCGGGCCGAGCCCATGTATTCACCGACCACGGCGGCGACGAGCGCGAAACCGACCGACGTGTGCAGGCTCGAGAAGATCCACGACATCGCCGACGGGATATAGACATAGCGCAGCAACTGCCGGTCATTGGCCTGCAGCATGCGCGCATTGTTCAGGACGTTGGTATCGACTTCGCGCACGCCCTGGAAGGTGTTGAAGAACACCACGAAGAACACCAGCGAGGCGGCGAGCGCCACCTTGGACGCAATGCCGAGGCCGAACCACAAAAGGAAGATCGGCGCGAGAATCACGCGGGGCAGCGCATTGAGGATGCGGATGTAGGGATCGAACACGGCGGCGAGCAGTTCGATGCGCGCGAACGCCATGCCGGCGACGACGCCGCCGAAGGTCCCGATCAGAAACCCGAGTGTGGCTTCCGTCATCGTGGTGACCAGATGATGCCAGACAGTGCCCTCGATCAGCCACTTCCACGCACGCGCAACGATGTGTGAGGGCTGGCTGAAGAAGAACGGGTCGGCGAAGCGGGTGTAGACTGCGAGTTCCCAGCCGCCGACGATGACGATGAACGTGATCAGCTGCAGAACGCGGATCAGGACCGGGTTGGCATGCGAGCGCGTTCGGGCGACGCCGAGATTTTGCTTGGTTTCGGCTCCGCTGCTCGCGGCGGCGCTGCGGCCTTCGGCGATGGCGCTCATATTGCTCTCCGTAACTGGCGATCGTCCCTCAACGCCATGCGCCGCCCGATCTCTGCCGGTCGTGGCGCGTGCCGCATGGCTTAAGTAGAATTGCACGGCGCTGGAAGTCAACGGTCAGAGTCGACGCAGTTTCGATTTTGTCGGCTGCTTTGCCAGCTAAAAGTCGGTTTTATTGTCCAAATTATCTCCGAATGAAGTTCGGGTTTCAGCGGCCTTGGCTTGACCGCCGCGGTTCGCGCATGCGACATTTTTCAAAACAAGAACAACATCGCGGAGGAAGTGCGTCGCCGATGGATCGCCTGTCCCGTTGCTTCAACATTGCCGATCTGCGGACGCTTGCACAACGCCGGCTGCCGAAGGGTCTGTTTGAGTTCATCGACCGAGGCAGCGAAAGCGAAGTCGCGCTCAAGGCCAATCGCGACGCTTTCGACCGACTGATGCTGGACACGAAGTTCATGGTCGATCTGTCGAAGCGCGATCTCGGCACGGATCTGTTTGGCAAACGCTCCAATTTGCCCTTGGCGATTGCACCGACGGGGTTGGCGGGCGTGTGCTGGCGCGAAGGCGAGGTCGGTCTCGCCAAGGCGGCCGCCAAGGCAGGCATTCCCTTCACGTTGGCGATGGGCTCGATCTCCTCGATGGAGACGATCGCGCGCCAGGTCGATGGCCGGCTGTGGTTTCAGGTTTATATGTGGAAGGAAACCCAGCACAACTTCGACATGATCCGCCGTGCGCGTGAACTGCCTTACGAAGCGCTGGTCATCACCATCAATTCGGCGTTGGGGCGCACCCGCGAGCACAATGATCGCAATGGCTTCATGCTGCCGTTCCGCCCGAATGTGCGCGGCATGACTCACTTCGCGATGAAGCCTGGCTGGCTCGCGCGCGTAATGCTGCCTTATGCGCTGCGGGGCCAATTGCCGCGGCACGAAAACTATCCGCCGCAATATCAGCAGACGTTTCGGCTGCGCGCCGGCGGCGGCGAGCCGCAGCGCTTTGAGGCGATGACCTGGGACGATGTCGCACGCATTCGGGATGCATGGCCGCGGAAGCTCATCATCAAAAGCGTGCTGACGGCACACGACGCAGAGATGGCCGTGAAGCACGGCGCTGACGGTATCGTGATCTCCAATCACGGCGGCCGTGCGCTCGACAGCGCGCGTCCGACCATCGATGCGCTGCCGGAGATCGCGGCTGCGGTCGGCCACAAAACGACGGTGATGCTCGATTCAGGTGTGCGTCGCGGCGCGGATATCGCCAAGGCCGTGGCGCTCGGTGCCAAAACCGTGCTTGTCGGCCGGGCGACACTTTATGGCGTCGGCGCGGGCGGACAGGCCGGCGCGGAACGCGCCATCGGCATTCTTCGCAATGAGTTCGAGAAGACGATGGGCTATATTGGCTGCCGGACGGTGGCCGAACTCAACCCTGACACGGTCGTCAGTTCGAGGCGGCCGGATAACGGTGCGGCAGCGCGCTCGACGATTCATGCATCGGCTGCGGAGTAACGACGGCCTACAAAAAACAACACAACACGGAAACGCCAACAGGACACCAAGGGAGGATAACATGACGACAAGACGTGATTTCATGGTCAGGACTGCGGGCCTCGCCGCCGGTCTCGCCACCACATCGCTTGCGGCGCCCGCGATCGCGCAAGGGCGCATGAAGGTCAGCATGGCCATCGGCGGATTGAACTGGGTGCCTTATGCACCGGTCATTCTCGCGCGCGAACTGAAGCTGTTCGAGAAGCACGGCGTCGATCTCACTCTGTCGGACTCCACGACCGGCGGCGCCACCATCAACGCGGTCGTCTCCGGCTCCGCTGAAGTCGGTTGCGGTTACTTCGATCACACCGCGCAGGTGACCTCGAAGGGCAAAGATGTCATGGGCTTCGTGCTGATGACGGCGACGCCGGCGATCTCCGGCTTCATTCTGCCGGGGCGCGACAGCATCAAGGAAGCCAAGGACCTCATCGGCAAGAAAGTCTCCGCCGATCCGGGCGGCTCGACGAGCTTCGTGCTGCGTCACTATCTGCGCAAGAACGGTGTCGATCCCGCCAGTGTCTCGATCGTCGGTACGGGTGCGGCCAACACCACAGTCGTTGCTGCGGGTCAGGGTCTGATTGATGCGGTCGTGACCGGAGAGCCTGCGACGACCGTCATCGGCAAGCAGCTGACGGGCGTCCGCATGTTGTTCGACACCCGCACGCCGGAAGGCGCACAGGCGTTGTTTGGCTCCGACTATCCGGCCGCGACGCTCTACGCGCAGAAACCGTGGGTGGACAGCCATCCGAAGGAGGCGCAGGCGCTGACGAATGCCATTATCGAGAGCCTGGCGTTCATCGAGAACAACAAGCCGCAGGACATCGTCAACAAGATGCCGCAGGAAATCCAGGGCACCAACAAGGAGCTCTATCTCGAACTCATGACCAACATGAGCCACATCTTCGCCAAGGGCGGACGGTTCACCGAAGGCGGCGTCAAGACCTGCCTGAGCGTGCTCGGCTCCGGCATTCCCGAAGTCGCTGCGGCAAACCTCAAGCCGGAGCAGCTCTATACCAACAAGTTCGTGGATGCCGCGCCGAAGGCAAAGGGCTAAGCAGAAGCCTTGTTCGCGACAAATACAAACGCCCGGGTTTCTCGCCCGGGCGTTTTTCTTTAAGTGCAACTTGGAAGGTCGGCAGTTCTATTCAAGCTCGGAAATCGCATCCAGCATCACGGCGAGCATCTCCGGTTCCGAGAAAAATGGCGAGTGGCCGGTCGGCAGTGACAACACTTTCTCGCACCCGCCATGCTCGGCGACAGCCTTGCGGCGCTCGGGTGTCATGGCGTTGTCCTTCTCACAGGCAATGAAGATACGTGGGACCGAACCGAAGCGAGCGTCGGTCAGGTGAACCGGTGTAATGCGCGGCGCGTTCACCTGCGGCTTGAGGCGGGGCAGGGCGAAGGCGATATCTTCTTCGGAGCAGTCATTATAGAAGCGTGCGACGCATTCTTCCTTCGGCGGCACAGGTTGCGTAAGGCCCTTCCAGCCATCCTCGAATGTCGGCGTGCCGGGCGGAACAGTGCTGGTCTCGCGAACGGAAGACAGTAGCGACTGGCCGTCGCTTGGAACGAAGCCGGCCAGATAGATCAGGCGTTTAATCCGCTCGGGGTGACGCTCCGCCGCCAGCGAGATCGACATGCCGCCGAGGCTGTGCCCGACCAGAATCACGGGCTCGTCGGCGGTTTCGAGCGCGCCGCAGATTTTCTGCGCATAGCATTCCATCGTGATCTGGTCGTGCGGGGTCATGTCCGCGCCGTTGCCCGGCATGTCGAGCGCGACAGCGCCGTGGCCGCGCTCCGACAGGAGCGGGCCAACCTTGGCCCAGCACCATGCGCCGTGGAATCCGCCGTGAACCAGAACAAAATTCGCCATTGAAATACTCCAGGTCGTGTCGGCGTTGTCTTATCGTCCTTCCGTCACCGACCGCAAGAACTGCGCACGCTGGATCGCGCCCGTCATCATGAAAGCCTGATCGTTGCCACCATAAAGCATGGTCGCGCCCATTTCGGCATAGATCTTGAGCCATTGCTCTTCATAGACGCCGCCGAATCCGGAGAACTTTCCGTGTTTCTTGCAGGCGTCGATCACCTTGCGATAGGCCGCCTGTACGCGCGCGTGACCGATCTGGCCGGGAATGCCCATGTCGGCGGTCAGGTCCGAGGTGCCAATCAGGAGAAAGTCGATGCCGGGTGTCGCCGCAATCGCATCGACATTGGCGACAGCCTCTTCGGTCTCGATGGCGCCGCCGATCATGATAGTCGCATTGATCTCGGCTTGTGCTTCCGCCATGCCCGGCCCCTTGAAGCCGTAGACGGCCGTGCCGCCGCCCCAGCTGCGATGACCCTGGGGCTGAAAGCGGAACGCATCGGCGACGCGTTTCGCCAATGCGGGCGTATCCATATGCGGGACGACGACGCCATGCGCGCCATTGTCGAGAATGCGCGTCGCCTCATCAAGTGCATCGGTGCAGACGCGTACGATCGGCGTGATGCCGACCGGCAGCGCGGCGAGACACAACTGCGATGTCTCGCTCACCGAAAATGCACCGTGCTCCATATCCACCAGCATCCAGTCATAGCCCGCGGCCTTGGCCAGCATGGGAGCTGCGGCAGTTCTCAGATGCGTCAGTCCGAATCCGAGTGCAACCTTGCCTGCGCGCAGCCGCTCAAGTGCGGGATTTGGAAAGATCGGCATGGTGATGCTCCTTGGGTTAGTCCCTGACAGGCTTTCCGGATTTGTCGTCGAGAAGACGAATGCGCGCCGGATGTTTTGACGCAGCGTAACAACGCACCGCATGAAAGTCGAAAACATTTCGGACCTTCGTTGACTCAGCATTGCAGCGGCCTAGCATGAGCATCAACGACAACAGCGAATTGCAAAATTCGCGACGTTTCCAGGGAAGCAACGCCATGAAGATAACAGATGTGCGCATCCATGCGCTGTCGCAGGAAATGACGGATGCGTGCTGGTCCGCGCATGAAGTTTTCGCGCGCCAGCAATTGACGCTGGTCGAGGTGCGCACCGATCAAGGGCTCATCGGTGTCGGCGAAATCTGGTTCGGTCCGCAGGATGTCGTCTGCGATTATCTGAAAATGTTCGCCGAGCTGATCAAGGGCATGGACCCTCTCGGTCACATCGAGATCAGTCAGAAGCTCTTGTCCACCACGCATCCGCGCGTTGGCGGTATCGGCGGCTGGGATGGATTGCCGGCGCCATTGCCGCGCCATCACCGCCCGATGATCACAGCCGCCATTGCCGGCATCGATAATGCGCTGTGGGACATCAAGGGCAAGGCTGCGAATCTGCCGATCTTCCGTCTGCTCGGCGGCACGCGCACGCAGGTGCCGACTTATGCCACCGGCGGCTTCTATGTCATCGGCGAGGGGCCGGGCTTCTACGCCAAACAGTTCGAGGGCTTCGTCAAGCACGGCTATCGCAAGGTCAAGCTCAAGGCCGGAGCGCTGTCGCTCAAGGATGAAGTCGCCCGCGTGCGCGCGGTGCGCGAGGCTATTGGGCCGGATGTCGAATTGCTGCTCGATCTCAACCAGCCCTTCGATGTGTCGATGTGTTTACGCTACGCCGATGCGGTCGCGCCCTATGACATCTTCTGGCTGGAGGAGCCGCTGTTCTGGTATCTGCAGCCGGAGGATTTCGTCACGCTCGCGGCGCGCTCGCCCATTCCGCTCGCCAATGGCGAACGTGAGATGCATCGTTATACGGCGCGCGACTTCATCGATTCCGGCGCGATCCGCTTTATCCAGTTCGACTCGGTGCGCCACATGGGCTTCACCGAAGCGCTACGCATCGCCGAACATGCGGCCTTGAAAAACGTCATCGTGGCGCCGCATGCCTCGCCGCACTACCACGGTCATCTGATTTCGATGCTGGGCGAGGGTGCTTATGCCGCTGAGTACATGGGCACGGAGCATCTGCATCCGGTCCACAACGCCATCTATGAGAGCGACAACCGCGTTCGGGACGGCGTGCTGCATCTGTCGGATGCGCCGGGATGGGGCATCACCGTGAATTGGAAAGAAGTCGAGAAGTTCAAAGTCTAACGCGGCCGCCGGATCAGCCGACCGCCGACTTGCCCCGCGCCGTCGTGCGCGAGGTCTTCGCGGTCTTGGCCGGCCGCGCCAGGCTTGCGCCCGCGCTCTTGCGCTGCGTCAGCAGTTCCATCATCTGGTCGACCATCTGCCGCGAGCCGGTCGCGAGATTGCGCGGCCGCCGATACAGCAGCCACACGGTGATGACCTGGTTGATGGCGCCGATGAAGATCGTCGTCAGCGGATAGGGATCGGGCACCGCCGGCCATTCGCCGCGCTCGGCGCCCTCGCGGATCATGCCGACAATGATGCGGCCGTAATCGTCGAGCACGTCGCGAATGTCGGAATCCTTGATCCAGACGCTCGGCCACACTTCCAGATAAAGCACGCGCGCCCAGTCCGGGTGCCGGCGCGCGAAATCGGTGGTCAGCCACAGGAAATGCGCAAGCTTCTCGCGCGTCGTTTCCATCTTCGCTGCGTCCTTGCGGAACTCGGCGAAGAATTCCGTCTGGCGCCGCATCGGCACCGCGTAAGCCAGCTCTTCCTTGCTCTTGTAATAGTCGTAGATCGACGGCACCGGCATGCCGGCTTCGGCCGCGATATCGGAGATGCGCGCACGCGCAATGCCGTCACGTGCGAACACGCGCACGGCGGCCGCAAGGATTTCCTCGCTGCGGCGGCGGCTGCGATCCTGTTTGAAGTTGCCGACTTCAGTGTGATTACGTTCGCAGGCGTTTTCGAGCGTGGCGCGCCAGCCGGAGAGAGAATCCCTGTTTTTCATGACAGTCCTTCAAAACCGGTGAGCGCCTCGTCGGCCGGTGCAGCACCGCGCTCAGTTATGGCGTCCCTGCGGGCGGAGATCAACGTGCCTCGTTATCCTTGATACCTTTCGTCCCCATCTCTCAATACTGCGGTCGGTACCATACGAGGACGCTCTGGAGTGTGCTGCCGCGGTGAAATCTTTGCAACAATTCGAATGTCATTCGACATTTATTGACCCCACCGGAGGCCCTTGCTAGCTTCGCGACAAATATAGTGCGGCAGCGAAATCGCACTGCAGCAAGCGCGCGCCGCAGCAACGTCTCGAATCCGACAATGCGTTGGATTTGAAAATGCTCCGGCCGACGACGCCGAGGGAGTAGAGTGCATTGAAACAGTCCATGACGCCGCGCGATGCAGCGAAAGCCGCCGGCGATCTCGATCGCCTGTTCAATCCGCGCTCTGTCGCCATCATCGGTGCCGATCCGAATTTCCGTCGCATGGGCGGACGCCCGGTTCACTATCTGTCGTCGTTCGGTTTCAACGGTCCCATCTATCCCATTCATCCCGAACTGGATGAGGTGCAAGGTCTGCGCGCTTACCGGTCATTGGCGGATGTTCCCGGTCCGGTCGATCAGGTCGTGCTGATACAGCCGGCCGAGAAGATGCCCGACGCCATCGATGCCGCGATCACCAAGGGCGCGGGCGCCGCGCTGATCTTCGGCGGCGGCTACGCGGAAATGAACACCGATCGCGGCCGCGAAATCCAGGCGATCATTACGCAAGAAATGCGCCGACGCTGGCATGCGGCTCGTCGGGCCGAATTGCGCCGGGCTCGTCAGTCTGGCGCAGGGACTGTGGTCGACATATTCGGCTGCGGTCAGCTTCCAGGTGCCACAGCTTGGGACTGTCGGGATCGCGACGCAGAGCGGCGCCATCGGCGCGATGTTCTGGGTCGCTGCCGCGCGCCGTGGCGTACGTTTCAGCCGCTTCATCGCCACCGGTAACGAGGCTGATGTCGATGTCGCCTCCGTCATCGCCTTCATGGCGGCCGATCCGCACACCAAGGTGATCCTCGCCTATCTCGAATCCGCCAAGAACGGCGAACGCTTCATCGAGGCGCTGAAGCTCGCGCATGACGCCGGCAAGCCGGTGATCGTGCTCAAGGGCGGTTCCTCGGACATCGGCGCGCAGACGGCTGCGTCGCACACGGGATCGCTCGCCGGAACCGACGAAGTCTATGAGGCTGCGATTGCGCAATGCGGCGCGTTCCGTGCGCGCACCATGGAAGAGATGCTTGATCTCGCTTATGCGCTGTCGATCGGCACACTTCCAAAAGGCCGCAAGCTTCGCGTCATGTCGGGCTCCGGCGGTGTCAACGTGTTGGTCGCGGATATTGCGGGCCCGATGGGGCTCGAATTGCCGCCGCTCTCCGAGGAATGCCGCGCCGCGATCAAGGCAATCATTCCGCTCGCGGGCGTCCGCAATCCGATCGACCATCTTGGCTTCATCGCCAACGATTTTGGCGTGTTTCCGAAATTGCTCGACGCCACGCTGATCGACGACAATTTCGATATCTATTTCAATTATCTTTCGACCTCCGCCTTCGACGAGACTTATGTCGACTCCCTGGTGTCGGCTAACATCGATATGAAGCGCCGCATCGGCGACCGGTGCCTGGTGCTGGCCATGCTGACGCCGCCCGACGTCAAGGCCAGGCTGGAAGACGCCGGCATCGTCCTGTTCGAGGATATCGAACGCGCGACCAAGGCCTATGCACAGCTCGCGACCATCGCCGATCGTCTGGCGCAGCCGCTCCCGGCTGTGCCGAAGATCGCCTCAGCACAGGCACTGCCGCAAGGCGCACTCGATGAAGCCTCGTCGCGCGAACTGCTCGAAGCTGCCGGCATCGTTTTTCCACCTCAGCGGCTGGTGACATCCGCCAACGAAGCCACCGCCGCCGCGCGCGAATTCAACGCGCCGGTCGCGATGAAGATCGTCTCGCCGGACATCGCCCACAAGACCGAAGCCGGCGGTGTGATGCTCGGCGTGAACGCAGACGCAGCGGCGAAGGCTTTCCAGACGATCATGGACAATGTGCGCAAGGCGCAGCCGAATGCGCCGGTGAGGGGTGTCTCTGTCGCGCCGATGATCGCAGACGGCGTCGAGACGGTGATGGGCACTGTCAATGACGCAACCTTCGGGCCGGTTGTGATGTTCGGTCTCGGCGGCATTCATGTCGAGGTGTTGCGCGATGTCGTGTTCCGGCTGGCGCCGTTCGATGAGAAAGCCGCCGAAGACATGATCCGCTCGATCCGCAGTTTTGCGTTGCTCGATGGTGCGCGCGGCCGTGCGCGTATGGATATCGCCACGCTTGCGCGGTCGCTGTCCGCGCTGTCGCGTTTTGCAGCAGCCCATCGCGACGATATCGACAGCATCGACATCAATCCGTTCATCGCGCTACCTTCGGGCGGCGCGGCCGCAGACGCACTGATCGTGCGGCGCGGATCGAACAGCAAAAGCAAAAACTAACGGGAAACGACGAACGTCGCGCGGGAGAGTTCAGTTGCAACCATTTGAAGGCATCCGGGTCATCGACTGCACGCACGTTCTGGCGGGCCCCTATGCGACGTATCAGTTGGCGCTGCTCGGCGCCGATGTCATCCGCGTCGAGAATCCGGACGATCCCGATCAATCGCGGCTGCGCGCTTACGACCCGAAATTTGCCGATGCGCTGATGGGCCTGTCCTACATCACGCAGGCTGCCAACAAGCGCTCGATCAATCTCAATCTCAAGAAGCAGGCCGGTCGTGAAGTCATCCGCAAGCTGGCCGAGACTGCCGACATCATGGTCGAGAACTTCCGTCCCGGCGCAATGGCCCGTCTCGGGCTTGGCTATGAAGACATGGCCAAGATCAATCCGAAGCTAATCTATGTGTCGATGTCGGGCTTCGGGCAGGTCGGGCCCTATCGCAACTACACCGCGACCGATCACGTCATTCAGGCGATGTCGGGTTTGATGGCCAATACCGGCACACCGGAGACGGCGCCCATCATCACCGGTGCGGCCATCACCGATTATGCCACGGGCGCTGTCGGTGCGTTTGCCATGGCGAGCGCGCTGTTGCTGCGCGCGCGCACGGGCAAAGGCCAGCATATCGATGTGGCGATGACCGATGTCGCTATGGCGCTGTTGAACAACCACGCGGTGCCCTATCTGAGGGGCGGACCGGAGCCGAAGCCCAACGGCAACAATTTCGACCGCGCCACGACCGGCACCTACCAGACCAAGGACGGTCTAGTGATGGTGGCCGCCGTCAATCTGCGCCAGCAGCGCCGGCTCTGGTCGCTGTTGGGACGCCCCGAACTGATCAAGAATTCGGAGCGCGAGCGTATCGCCGATTACGCGCGCGAGTATGCCGCCCTGAAAGAGATCATGCTCACACGTACTGCTGAGGAGTGGGAGACGTTCCTGCAGGCCAACCACGTCGCGGCCGGTCGCGTCCGCACACTGGCCGAGGCCGCCAGGGACGCGCATGTGGATGCGCGCGGCTATTTCCAGAATGTCGCCATTCCGGGTTTCGAAGGCGAACTCAACCTGCCGCTGACACCGTTCCGCATGCAGGAGGGGGGAGCCCACATCGACAGGCCGCCGCCGCGCATGGGCGAGCATACGGAAGAAGTTCTTGCGGAACTTGGCTACGACCGCGCCGCGATCGATGCGCTGTGGAACGACGACGTTATCGGCAAGCCGCCAGCGGCCTGAATTCAATGCAATCTGCGTTGTGGCGGAATTGTCTCGCGACAACCGGCCGCATGCTGTTTCCGATGATTAATCGACTTTCACCGCCCGCAGGGATGCGATAGGTTTTGACCGGGGAGAGACGCAGAACAAGGCGTCGGCAAAAAGAATGACTGCAACAACCGATCCAACCATCACTGGTGGCGCCGGCGAGACCATGGCGCCGCGCTGGCGTCCGCAATTCGCGGATCGCCGCCGTCCGCTCAGCATCGCGCTGATCGTGCTGCTTGTTCTGTTGGTGATCCCGCCGATTATCGTCCTGGTGCGCGGCAGCTTCGCCAAGGTCGCCATCGACGGTTCGATCGTTTACTACACGCTCGATTATTACCGCAGCCTGTTCACCAATTCCCGTCTGCTCACCAGCCTCGCGAACAGTCTCATCTTCGCCGGCACGAGTTGCATCTTGTCGCTGCTCATCGGCGGCACCATGGCCTGGATCGTCGAGCGCACCAACGCGCCGTTCAAGCCGCTCGCCTATGTCATCACCATCATTTCCATGGGCACGCCTTTCGTGCTGATGGTCGGCGGCTGGCTGTTCACGCTCGGCCCTGTGGGGCCAATCAACCAGTTCTACAAACTCATGACAGGTTCGAGCGAAAACCTGTTCGATGTCTATTCGCTGGTCGGCATGATCCTCATCGAGGGCTTCCATTGGGCACCCCTCGCGTTCCTGTTGCTGGCCTCCACCTTCCGCGCCTCGAACGCTGACATGGAAGAGGCCGCGCGCATGTCGGGCGCGACCGTGCCGCAGACGATCTGGCGCATCTCGCTCAAACTGGCGACGCCCGCGATCCTGGCGGTGATGCTGTTGTCCTTCATCCGCTCCATCGAGGCCTTCGAGGTTCCCGCGCTGGTCGGCCTGCCGGGCCGCGTTGCGGTTTTGACGACCGACATCTTCCTGAGTGCGAAGCAGTTGCCGCAGGATTTCGGTCACTCCTCGGCGTTTGCCGTGGTGCTGCTGATCATCGTGTCGATCCTGTTCTCCTTTTATGGCCGCCTGTCGCGTCATGCCGAGCGGTATCACTCCATCACGGGCAAGGGCTTTCGTCCGCGCCCGCTCGATCTCGGTCGGGGCCGCTGGCTGGCTGGCGGCTTCATGCTGACGATGTTCTTTATTCTGGTGATCCTGCCGATCGGTGCGATCGCGTGGATCGCCTTCAGCCGCTTTACCCGCGCCTTCAGCGTCGCGGGCTTCAAGGGGCTTGGTCTCAGCAATTTCGAGAAGGTGATTTCTGACCCTTATTACCTCGGCTACGCCCTCAATACGCTGATCCTCGCGGCCGGGACCGCGACATTGGTGATGACGCTCGTGGCGGCGGTCGGCTGGATCGCGGCGCGGCGTGGGCCGGGCGGGTGGCTGCTCGACCAGCTCGTCACGATTCCGTTCATCTTCCCCGGCATCGTGCTCGGCGTCGCCATCATGCAGATCTATCTGAACGTGCCGATCCCGATCTACGGCACGCTGTGGGTCATCCTGATCGCCTACATCATCAAGAATCTTCCCTACGGCATGCGCTATGTCTATTCGGGCGTGCTGCAGATCCATAAGGAGCTTGAGGAGGCCGCCGCGATTTCCGGTGCGGGCATCTTTGCGACGCTGCGTCGTGTCGTTGCTCCGCTGCTCGCTCCGGCGTTGCTCGGCGGCTGGCTGTTCATCTTCCTGATCGTCACGCGCGAACTGTCGATCGCCATCCTTCTGGCGAGCCCGCGTTCGATGGTCCTGTCCATCGTCATGTACGACATGTGGAGTTCCGGCCATGTCGGCGAGCTCGGCGCACTCGGGTTGATGTGGACCGCCTTCATGACAACAATCGCGCTTGGCTTCTTCCTGTGGCAACGCAAACGGCAGGGTGCGAGCTTCGCGCAATAAAATAAAACTAGAAAATTCGGGGATGGAGACTGCAATGGGTCTGAATGTCGAACACCTGACCAAGATTTTCGCCAACACCACCGATGCCATGGCCGGCGGTGTACGCGATGTCTCCTTCAATCTGAAGGACGGCACGTTCTTCACGCTGCTGGGGCCGTCCGGTTGCGGCAAGACGACGACGCTGCGCTGCATCGCCGGGCTTGAACGTCCGGACGAAGGCCTGATCCAGCTCGGCAATCGCGCCGTGTTCGATCATCGCTCCGGCGTCTCGGTGCCGATGAACCTGCGCAATTTCGGCATGGTGTTCCAGTCCTACGCCATCTGGCCGCACATGACGGTGTTCGAGAACGTGGCCTTTCCGCTGCGCGTCGCGCAAGGCGTCGCAGAGCGAGACCGACGTCAAGGCCGACCGTCGAGCGTGCGCTCGCGACGGTCGATCTCGCCGGCTTCGGAACGCCGGCCGGCGACGCAGCTCTCCGGCGGCCAGCAGCAGCGCGTGGCGCTGGCGCGCGCGCATCGTGCTCCAAGCCCGAGCTGCTGCTGCTCGACGAGCCGCTGTCCAATCTCGACGCCGCGTTGCGCGTGGAGATGCGCATCGAGCTCAAGCGCCTGCAGCGTGAAATCGGCATCACGACGATCTACGTCACGCACGATCAGTCCGAGGCGCTGGAGCTCTCCGACACGATCGCTGTGATGAATCTCGGCCGCGTCGTGCAGATGGGCTCGTCGCACGATATTTATTTTCGCCCGCGCGACAAATTCGTCGCGTCCTTCGTCGGCTCGACCAACCTGCTGGCTGCGACGGCCGAGAAGGGAATCGGCCAGAACGAAGTGGCGGCCGTGCGGCTTGCCGACGGCACGCTGGTCAACTGCCTGTTCACCGCGGGCCGTTCCGCCGCCGAGCCGGTGTCGATCTCGATCCGCCCTGAGGCGATCAGCCTCGTGCCCTCGGGCGGTTCGGTCGGCGAGGGCGTCAACCGCATCGCCGGCACGGTGTCGTCGAAAGGCTTCCTCGGTAACATGAACCGCTACAGCCTCGATGTCGGCGGGCAGACGCTGAGTGCGACCACGAACCCCGAGCTGGATCTGCCGATCGGCGCGCAGGTCTCGCTGGTGTTCACACCGTCGAGCGCGATTGCGCTGCCGGGCTGAACTCACGCCCGCGACGTAAAACTCATCGCCGGGTGCGGCACGTAGGGCTCCTGCAGTGCGGCGACTTCCTCCGCCGAGAGCTTCAGCTTGACGGCTGCGATGGCCTCGGCGAGGTGCGCTTCTTCGTCGCGCCGACGATCGGCGCGGTCAATCCTGGCACCTGCAACAGCCAGGCTAATCCGACCTGCGAGCGCGACACGCCGCGCGCCTTGGCAATCTCACCGACGCGATCGACGACCTTGCGGTCGTCATGGCCGGTCTTGCCGTAGAGCCGTGCCATCACCTCGTCGGTCTCGGTGCGCTTCGTCGCTTCGGCGTCCCAGTGCCGCGCCAGCTTGCCGCGTGCCAACGGTGACCAGGGAATGACACCGATGCCCTGATCGCGGCACAGCGGCATCATCTCGCGTTCTTCCTCGCGATACAGAAGGTTGTAGTGATTCTGCATCGAGACGAACTGCGTCCAGCCGTTGAGCTTCTGGATACCGAGCGCTTTCATGAAGCGCCACGCCGGCATGGAGGACGCGCCGATGTAGCGCGCCTTGCCGGCCTTCACCACGTCGTGCAGCGCCTCGGCGGTTTCCTCGATGGGGGTTTCGTCGTCCCAGCGGTGGATCTGGTAGAGGTCGACGTAATCCGTGCCGAGCCGCTTCAGGCTGGCATCGATCTCGTTCATGATGGCCTTGCGCGACAGGCCCTTGCCGTTGGCATCGTCGCGCATCTTGCCGCGCACCTTGGTGGCGATGACAACGTCTTCACGCGTTGCGAAGTCACGCAGTGCGCGACCGAGGATTTCCTCGCTGGCGCCGAGCGAGTAGACATTGGCCGTGTCGAAAAAGTTGATCCCGGCCTCGACCGCCTGCTTGATCATCACGCGAGCGGCAGGCTCTTCCACCACCCACGCCGGACGGGCGCGCTCAGGCTCGCCATAGCTCATGCAGCCGAGACAAATGCGCGACACTTTGAGGCCGGTGCGGCCGAGATTGATGGTGTCCACGGGCTGATCCTTTCAGGGGAAACGCGACGCGCCAGCATAGCATCGATGCGTCGCTTGAAATCGAATTATCCTCGAAAACGCTTGACAGTCCGCGAGGTGCAGCCTTCACTTTCCGGCAAATATACACGTCCGGCAGCTGACGAGAATGTCGCCAAGCCGACGCCCGGGACGACGCGCAGGACATATTCAAATGACCGCATCCGCAAAATCTTTCTCGCTCACCGAACATGTCGCGACCTTTGCCGCGACTTGCCCGCCGGAGGCGCTGTCCGAGCGCGCTGTCGTCACGATCAAATCGGGTCTCATCGATTATGCCGGTGCACTCCTGGCCGGGCGCAACGAGGCCGCCGTCACCATCATGCGCGATTACGTCGCCGAGACGCTGCAGCCGCGCAATGAATCGACGCTGCTGTTCGGCGAGGAGCGGGCATCTGCAGAAGCCGCCGCGCTGATCAACGGCACCGCGGGTCACGCACTGAGCTACGACGACGTCGCCTTCATGGCGCATCCGTCGGCCATTCTCGCCTCCGCCGTTCTGCCCGAAGCGGAGCGGCTGCATCGCTCCGGCCGCGAGGCCATGCTGGCCTATCTCGTCGGCTATGAAGTCTGGGGCGAGTTGAACGCACGCGAGAGCGATCCGTGTGCGGGCAAGGGCTGGCATCCGACATCTGCGCTTGGCATCATCGCCGCGACGGCTGCGATCGGTCATCTCAACCGGCTCGATGCCAATACGCTGCGCCACGCCATCGGCATCGCGGCGAGTCTCGCCTCGGGCGTTATCGCCAATTTCGGCACCATGACCAAGCCGCTGCATGCGGGCCATGCCGCGTCGAGTGCGATCCGTGCCGTGCGTCTGGCCGCCAGGGGCTTCACTTCGTCGGCCGATGCGCTGGAGAATGTCGGCGGTCTGATGGCGGCGCTGTCGCCGAAAGGTCGCCTCGATCTGACGCGGCCCGGCGAACTCGGCACCAAGTTCCGCATCCACGAGATCGGTTTGTCGTTCAAGAAATACCCGAACTGCTACTCGACGCACCGCGTCATCGATTCCGTGATCGATCTGGCGCGCGACAACAACATTGCGCCCGTCGATGTCGCCAAGGTCCATGCCACCATCGGCAAGAACCAGGCGGCGCTGCTGAAGAACCACGATCCGGTTACGGCGCTGCAGGCGAAATATTCACTCGAATTTGCGGTCGCCTCGGCGCTGGTCGCCGGTAATGTCGGTCTGACGCAGCTGGATGATGGCTTCGTCAACCGCGCCGACGTCAAGGATACGATGCGCAAGGTCTCGTTCACGGCCATCGACAGCGTCTGCGATATCGAGCCGGCCTTCGCGGTGTCCGATCGCATCGTCATCGATCTCGCCGATGGCCGCCGTCTGGATTCCGGCGACGTGCGGTTCGCCCGCGGCCATGCGCTCAAGCCCATGGTCATGGCCGACATGGAACGCAAGTTCATGGATTGCTGCGCGGCGACGGGCTACGAGCATCCCAAGCGGCTGCTCGCGCGCCTGCAATCGTTCGAGACGCTGGGCGATGTCGGTGCAGTCAACGCGGCCGGTGCGGCTGCGGCGTAATTGCTGTTACTTCTTGCCGCCGAACCACTGCGCGAATTTCAGTTTGATGACGCGCCAGAGCAGGTTGCTGGCGGACAATGCAGCCTGCGGCTCGCGCGCAGGAGCGGTCGTCGTTGTCGGCGCCGCGTCCGGTGCACCGCTCGCTGACGAAGTCGCCGCAGGTGCAGCGCCCTTCGTGCGGCCGAACTCGGCCGCCATGTTCCTGGCGAACTCTTCCATCAGCACATTGCCGACAGCTTCGCCGCCGGTCTTGGCGAATTCGGCAAGCACGCCCTGCAGATCCGCTTCGGCCTTGAGCTTCACGATGGTCGTGGGTTCGCTCGCGCTCTCATCCGTGTGCAGCGTGTAGGCGAGCCGGGTTTCGATGCGGGCCGCGCGCATGTCGGCGGCACCACGTCCGCGCATCTTGCCGCTTCTGCCGGCGACATCGGTCTCGACCGTGACCTTGCCCTTGAACTTGATGCGCTTGGGACCGAAGGCGACCGTCATGCCGCCGAGGTAGTTGCCTTCCTCGTCGCGGCCTTCGATCGCCGCGCCCGGCATCAGCGTCGCCATGCGCTCGACATCGGCGAACTCACGGATCACTTCGTCCGGCGTACCTGGAACCTTGAACTGACCTTCGAAATCCATCGCTTATGCCGTCACAGGATGCTTGAGGAGGGGCGCGCGGTTGTCGAGGCCGAGATGGATCTTGCGATACGGGTCGGCCACAGTCGAAGGCGACACGCGGGCATCGATCACATACAGCCCGCCCTTGGCGAGGCCGGTCTTTACCGCGTCGACGATGTCGGATTCCTTCTTGAGGAGCACACCGTCGCCGCCGACGGCGCGCGCAATGGCGACGAAGTCCGGCGATTCCCACTGTGCCGTGGTCGGGTCATAACCCTTCTTGGCGAGCTTGAGCACTTCCGCGCCGAAGCCGACGTCGTTCCACACGATGATGCACATCTGCATCTTGTAGCGCGTGACGGTCTCCAGCTCCTGCATGTTCATCAACAGGCTGCCGTCGCCTTCGATCAACAGATGCGGACGGCCGGGATTGCCGAGGCCCGTCCCGATCGCCATCGGCAGGCCCTGTCCGATCGCGCCGAACTGGAACGAGAAGTTGAGTTCCGCTTCCGGCGGCAGCGAAGTGTACATCACCGGGAAGCAGTGGAAGTGGCCCGCACCGATGGTCACAAGCAATTTGCGCGGCAGCGCCTTGGTCAGGTGCGAAGCGATCGCACGCGGATCGAGGCCGTCGGTCGGAGCCGGAAGCTTTTCCGGCTGCTTCTCCATGATCGCTTGCGTCTCCGGCGTACGATAGCCGGTGTTGCGAACCTGCCTCTTCTCCAGGGCTTCGTTGATGGCCATCAGCGTGCGCTTGGCGTCGCCGCGAACATAGAGGCCGGGCAGAATGCCGATGGCATCCGGCGCCGGCTTGGTGTCGATGCGTGCGACATTGGCGGACGGAAACAGAAGGCCGCCCTCGGACGTGTAGAAACCGAGTTCGGCGCCGACGCCGAGAACGAAATCGGCCTGTGCCAGCAGTTCTTCGGCCGGTGCAGTGGCAAAAGCGCCCGCCACGCCGACATCATAAGGCGTGTTGGCCAGCCAGTCCTTGTTGAGCAACGAGGTCGCCAGAATGGCGCCGATACGGTCACCGAGCTTGACGATCTCGTCCTTCGCATCGCCCCAGCGCGCGCCGCGTCCGGCCACGATCACGGGCCGTTCGGCCGCAGCCAGCGCTTCGATCACGGGCCCGAGTTCTTCCTCGGCCGGAAGCTCGATGCGGTGCGGCACGAACTCGCTCGACGGGCGGTAGTCGAAATCCCAGTCGAAGCTCTTGTCCTGCAGGTCGTTGGAGATGTTGAGCACCACGGGGCGGCGATGCACTTTCACCGAATAAAACGCTTCCGCGATCTCTTCGGCCAGATTGTCGACGCTGGTGACGTTGAGGTAGCGCGCGCCGCAGGCCTCCGTCAGGCCCTTCTGGTCGAATTGCTGCAACTGGTTCTTGGCGGCGAGCGGCGTGTTGCCGGTGACGATGATGAGCTGCGAGCGGTTGCGCACCGCTTGCGTCAGCGAGGTGGCGCACTGGGTCAGGCCGGGCCCGCCTGTGCAGGTTGCAACGCCGACCTTGCCGGTGGTGCGGAAATAGCCGTCCGCCATGCTGACGGCTGCCGATTCATGGCGCGAGGAATAGATGGTGCCGCCGTTTTTCAGGAAGACCTGCCACCACCACATATTGCCGTCGCCCATCAGCCCAAAGGCCGGGCCACAATCTTCTGCGCGCAGCGCCGCTGCAACCGCTTCAAAAACCTTCATGGGTTCCTCGCTGGCGAGCCCTTGTTTGTGGCGTCGCTCCGTTGCGGCAACAAAATCGGGCGCGTGGCGGGGTGTCAAGAGATTCCCGAATAGTTTCGAAAAACCGTCGGTCCGCGCGTACGACAGTCAGGTGTTCGGCGCGACGGGGGAACGCCTATTTCGCATCGCGAAGATAGTGCTGTAACGCCCGTCAATTAGGCAATTCCGCGCGTTTCTTGTTGGCTTCGCGCATGCAGTGTCGTCTCGCCGACCACGCCGCAATGGAAAGTAACAACACGAAAGAAATTCGGATTTGTTGACTCTGCCGGAAGCGCGAGGGCATAGTTGGCACAAGGGCGTTGTTACAAAAGCTCGTTCCGGGGAAGATGATGGACTCCACTGCTCCTGCGTTGCTGTCGGTCAACGACGTTACGCTCACCTATACAACGCCCAGTCTCATGGTCACCGCGACCTATCGCGTGCGTTTCGACGTGCGCAAATCGGATCGCTTTGTGCTGCTCGGCCCCTCAGGCTGCGGCAAGTCGAGCCTGCTCAAGGCGGTTGGCGGCTATCTCACTCCGACGGAAGGCACGATCGCGCTCAAGGGCAAGACGATCACGCGGCCGGGACCGGACCGCATGATGGTGTTCCAGGAATTCGACCAGTTGCTGCCGTGGAAGACGATCCGCCAGAACGTCATGTTTCCGATGATCGTCAGCGGCAAATATTCACGCGCCGAGGCCGAGGCCCGCGCCGAGCAGTATCTCGCCAAGGTCAATCTGACCAAGTTCCGCGATTCCTATCCTCATACGCTCTCCGGCGGCATGAAGCAGCGCGTGGCCATCGCGCGCGGCATGGCGATGGAGCCCGATATTCTTTTGATGGACGAGCCCTTTGCCGCGCTCGACAGCCTGACGCGCCTGCAAATGCAGGACGAGTTGATGGCGCTCTGGCAGGATACCAAGTTCACCGTGATGTTTGTCACGCATTCCATCAGCGAGGCCGTGAAGATCGGCAGCCGCATCCTTCTGATGTCGCCGCATCCCGGCCGCATCCGCGCCGAGCTCAACGATCTGTCGGGCGACCGCAAGGAACTCGAGGACCAGATCTACACGCTGCTCTTCGGCCATCGCCCGAAGGAGGTCGCGTGACCATGACGATGAACGTCATCCACGAACTCGATGCCGACAAGTCGATGATCGTTGCCGCGCGGCCGGTGTCGCTGCTGGCCCGCATCTGGGGGTATCCCGCCGTCCGGCGCGTGGTGGTCATTTTGATCCTTGCGGCGATGTGGCAGTCCTATGCGGTGTGGCTGCAGAACCCGCTGATGTTTCCGACGCTTTCGGCGACGCTCAAGGCCTTCACCACGGGCATCATCAGCGGCGAGATTCCGCTCAAGGTGATGATCTCGCTTGAAGTGCTGCTGATCGGTTATGTGCTCGGCATCATCATCGCCGGCATTCTGGTGGGACTGGCGGCGACATCCAGCTTCGGCTCTTCGCTGCTGGAGACGCTCTCCGCCACGCTGATGCCGCTGCCGTCGATCGTGTTGTTGCCGATGGCAATGCTGTGGTTCGGTCTGGGCATCGACGCGCTGGTCTTCGTGCTGCTGCATGCCGTCGTCTGGGTCGTGGCGATGAACACCCATGCCGGCTTCGGCGCGGTGTCGGAAACGCTGCGCATGGTCGGGCGCAATTACGGCCTGTCGCTGCCGGGCTATGTGCTGCGCGTTCTCGTGCCGGCCGCCTTTCCGAGCATTCTGTCCGGTCTCAAGGTCGGCTGGGCTTTCGCCTGGCGCACGCTCGTCGCTGCAGAGTTGATCTTTGGCACAAGCGCACGCTCCGGCGGTTTGGGCTGGTACATCTACACCAACAAGAACGAACTTGAGATCACCAATGTGTTCGCCGGCCTGCTCGCGGTGATTGCGATCGGTCTGATCGTCGATTCCTTCATCTTCCGCGTCATCGAGCGCAAGACGCTCAAGCGCTGGGGGATGCAGTCACACTGATCCCGGCCGGCGCTCCCGGCCGGAATGAAGAAAGCGAGCGGCCACAAGGCCGCCGTTCCGCAATGTCGGATAACTGGGAGAAGAAGCCATGAAGGGACTGAAAACCGTATTCGCCGGGTTGCTGGCAGCGGCATTGCCGCTGATGGCCTCAAACGCTGCGCGAGCAGAAACCACCGAAGTGCGTTTCGCGCAGCAATTCGCCTTTACCTATCTGCAGATCAACGTGATGAAGCACCAGAAGCTGGTGGAGAAGCACGCGGCTGCACTCGGCGTCCCCAATGTGAAGGTGACGTTTGCGCAGTTCTCCGGCGGCGACGCCATGAACGACGCGCTGATGTCGGGCGCCATCGACATCGTCTCGGGTGGTATCCCCGCGATGCTCTATCTGTGGGACAAGACGAAGGGAACCCCGCAGGAAGTGCGCGGCGTCTCCGCGCTCGGCTTCTTCGAATTGCTGCTCAACACCCGAAACCCGAACATCAAGAGCATCAAGGACTTCAAGGACACCGACAAGATCGCGGTGCCGGGCGTCAAGGTGTCGGGTCAGGCGATCATTCTTGAGATGGCCGCCGCCAAGGAATGGGGCATGGAAAACTGGGAGAAGCTCGACAAGCTGACGGTGACGATTTCCTCGCCCGATCAGGCGGCGGGCATGATCGCCAACAATCCGGCATTCGAATCCTCATTCGCCGCGCCGCCCTTCACCGAGTTGATGTTAACGAGGAATCCGTCGGTGCGCACGATCCTGCGCTCGCGCGATATCGTCGGCGATTTCAACATCGGCGGTGTGGTGGACGTCGAAACGCTTCCACGACAGCAATCCGAAGGTCTATCAGGCGATCATCAACGCGACGAAGGAAGCACAGGCCTTCATCGACAAGGACCTGCCGACGGCGGTGAAGTATTTCATCGACGATTCCGGCACCAAGAGCACCGTCGACGAGATCGTCACCATGCTGCGCAAGCCGGGTTACGGCTATCACATCGCGCCGCAGGGTTTCATGATCTACGCCGACTTCCTGAGCAAAGTGGGCCGCCTCAAGAACAAGCCGACGTCCTGGAAAGAGATGTTCTGGCCCGAGATCCACGATCTCAATGGCAATTGATTGAATGATATAAACGGTTCTGGGCCCGGCGTTCGCGCCGGGCCTTTGCTTTCAAGGAGTGGTGTCATGGATATGTCTTTGAAGGGCCGTTCGGCGGTCATCACCGGCGGCAGCAAGGGGCTGGGGCTGGCCATGGCGCTGCGCTTCGCCGAAGCGGGCGCCGATGTCGCCATCCTCGCGCGCGGTCAGGAAGCGCTCGATGCCGCGAAAAAAGAGATCGCGGCGAAGAACAAGGTCAAGGTCGTGGCCATCGCCTGCGATGTCGGCAAGGCCGACGAGGTCACGCGCGCCTGGAAAGAAATTATCGCAGCACTCGGCAAGGTCGACATCGTCGTCAACAATGCGGGCACCGCATCCGTCGGTGCGTTCCCCGATCTGACCGATGATATCTGGAATATCGATCTCGACATGAAGCTGTTCGGCGCCATTCGTCTCGCTCGGCTTGCGTGGCCGCAGATGGTCGAGCGCCGCTGGGGTCGCATCATCAACGTGCTGAATTTCGCCGCCAAGGCGCCGAAGGGCGGCACCGCGCCGACATCGGTGTCGCGTGCGGCGGGTCTGGCGCTGACCAAAGTCATGGCGGGTGAGGGCGCGCCGCACAACGTGCTCGTCAACGCACTGATGCCGGGACAGTTCGTGACCGATCAATGGGTGCAGCGACACAAGAAGCGCCCGGGCAACCAGAGCTTCGCGGATTATGTGGCGGAGAACGGCAAGAATATTCCGATGGGGCGCATGGGCGATGCCGACGAATTCGCGCGCGTTGCGCTGTTTCTGGCGTCGGACCTCGCCAACTACGTCACCGGCACCGCGATTAACGTCGATGGTGGATTGGCGCCGGTTATTTAACTTACGCGTACCGCCGCATCAGCCACTCGGCGACGAGCGCGGGCTTTTCTTCGCCCTCGCGCTCGATCGTCACGGCCCAGGTGAGCTGCGCGCCGCCCTGAACGGCATCGTATCCGGCCAGGGTGAAGCGCGCGCGTATGCGTGTCTCCGACATAACCGGGCCGGTGAAGCGTAGCTTGTTGAAGCCGTAATTGATGCTCGACGACGTGCCGCCGACCATGATGGTGCTTTCGAACAGAGGCGCCAGCAGCGAGACGATGAGAAACCCATGGGCGATGGTGCGGCCCGACGGCGCCTCGCGTTTGGCACGCTCGACATCGACATGGATCCACTGCCGGTCGTCGGTCGCGGCGGCAAATTCGTCGATTTTGGCCTGCGTGACGGCGAGCCAGTCGCTCGCGGCGATTTCGCGCCCCGCCATGGGTGCGAGGTCGGCGATGGCGGCAAAGCGGACGGGGGTCGAAGCGGCGGTCACGGCGGCTCTCCTGGCCGAATTCAATGGGGCCGCAATGTCGGCGGATAGCGCCGCGCGGTCAAGCCTGGGTTTCGAACCTTCTTCGGAATTGCCGCTCCCTCCCGGATCGCGCGCGCTTTAGGCGGATCATCCAGAAATATATCAGAAAAGCCGCTCGCGACGAGGCTTTCGCTCTCGTTTAAAAGTCGAAACTTCGTCGGGAGTTGGTTGACGCAAACAGGCGGATGATCTAACAAAAAATTCGGTTTTTCAGGCGCTTTGGCGAGGCTGCCGGCGCTGACCGGACCTGCCGGTGCCTGCCAATGACGGCGGATCTTCGACCGTCAAGGCCGCGAGCCAAGTGGTGAACAACATGAGCGTAAGATTCGATGGCCGCGTTGCGGTGGTGACGGGTGCAGGAAGCGGGCTCGGCCGTTCGCATGCGATGATGCTCGCCGCGCGCGGCGCAAAGGTCGTGGTCAACGATCTGGGTGGCGCGGTCGATGGCCGTGGCTCCTCGAGTGCGGCGGCCGATCAGGTCGTTGCCGCGATCAAGCAGGCTGGCGGTCAGGCCGTCGCCAATCACGACAGCGTCTCGACGGCTGAGGGCGGTGAGCGCATCGTCAAGGCCGCGATCGACAATTTTGGCCAGATCGACATTCTGGTGAACAATGCCGGCGTGTTGCGCGACAAGACCTTCGGCCGCATGGAGCTGGCCGATTTTCAGCTCGTGCTCGAAACGCATCTGATGGGGTCGGTCTATTGCACCAAGGCGGCATGGCCGCACATGCGCGACAAGAAATACGGCCGCGTCGTCATGACGTCGTCGGGCGCGGGTCTCTACGGCAATTTCGGTCAGGCGAACTACGGCGCCGCCAAGATGGGCCTCGTCGGCCTGATGAATGTGCTGAAGCTCGAAGGTCTGCGCGACGGCATCCTCATCAACACCATCGCCCCGATCGCGACCACGCGCATGACCGAGACCGGCTATCCGAAGGAATTCCTCGCGCATCTGAAGCCCGAGCATGTCTCCGCCGCGGTGCTTTATCTGTGCAGCGAAGAATTCACCCAGAGCGGCGTCGTTCTCTCTGCCGGTGGCGGCTACGTCGCCAAGGCGGAAATGGTCGAGGCGCCGGGCGTGTTCCTCGATCCCGCGAAGCCTGCTGACCCGGATGACATCGCGCGTGTGTTCGACAAGATTTCCGACATGAAGGGTGCGGCCAGTTTCCACTCGGCCGATGAATACACCAAGAAGCTCTTCGCCCGGCTGACGCCGGCGGCGGAGTAAGCTCATGAGCGCGGAGCGCGATTTCGTCGGTACGATCGACAAGGAAGGCGTCGCCTGGGGCCGCTTCAACCGGCCCGACGCGCTGAACGCCTTTTCCGATCAGATGCGCGACGACATGATCGCGTTTCTGTTGCGCATCGAAAACGATCCGAAGGTGCGCTGCCTGGTGCTGCAGGGCACGGGCAAACACTTCATGGCCGGCGGCGACGTCAAGAGCTTCGTCGCGCAGTTCGACCGCACGCCGGATGAACGCCGCGCGCATTTCGAAGCGGCATGCCACAAGATGAATCAGATCATCTATCTGCTGCGACGTTTGCCGAAGCCGGTGGTGTCGAGCGTCTCGGGCGCGTGTGCCGGGCTTGGCCTGTCTTTCGTGCTGGCGTCCGATTTCGCCATTGCCGCCGACAATTCTGTCTTTACGCTCGCCTATGTGAAGCTCGGCACTACTCCGGATGGCGGCGCGACGTACTTTCTGCCGCGGATCGTCGGCATGAAGCATGCAATGGAGATCGCGCTGCTCGGCGATCGCTTCGACGCTGCGAAGGCCGAGAAGTACGGACTCATCAATTCGGTTGTCCCGGTCGACAAGCTGGCCGACGAAACGAAGTCTCTGGCGAAGCGCCTGGCCGAAGGGCCGACCCACGCCATCGGCCGCACCAAGGCCCTCATCAACGCCGCACCGACGCAGGACCTTGAAGCAGCCTTGCAGGCCGAAGGCGTTTCCTTCGGCATTTGCTCGGCGACGCCGGAGATGGCCGAGGGCGTCGCCGCCTTCGTCGCCAAGCGCCCGGCGGCCTTCAACAAGACATAACGGCCTGCGGCACCGGGCTTTGCGGTTGTCGCAAGCCTGCATTGGCGTAGAGTGACTTCAACTATCTTCAGGAAGTTTTCGAACATGAGCTGGCAGAAGGAAATCGACGAGCTGCGGGCACGTCAGAAACTCGCCTACCAGATGGGCGGCCCGGAGAAGGTCAAGCGCCAGCACGACAACAAGCGCCTGACGGTACGCGAGCGCATCGACCAGGTGCTCGATCCCGGCTCCTTTCACGAAGTCGGCAGCATCGCGGGCAAGGCGACCTACAACGAAGCCGGCGAGGTTTCCGAATTTCTTCCCGGCAACTTCGTCATGGGTCGTGGCCGCATCGACAGCCGTCCCGTCGTCGTCGGCGGTGACGATTTCACAGTGCGTGGCGGCGCGGGCGATGCGGCGATCGGCTCCAAGCAGGTCTACGCCGAGCAGATGGCCAATGAGCTGCAATTGCCGATCGTACGTTTGATCGACGGCACCGGCGGCGGCGGCTCGGTCAAGACGCTGGAAGTCGATCAGCGCACCTATGTGCCCTACATGCAGGGCTGGAAATACGTCGTCGACAATCTCGCCAGCGTTCCGGTCGTGGGTCTTGGCCTTGGTCCGGTTGCGGGTCTCGGCTCCGCGCGTCTCGTCACCAGCCACTATTCGGTCATGGTGAAGGAAAATTCGCAGATGTTCATCGCCGGTCCGCCGCTCGTTGCGCGCGCCGGCCAGACCATTACCAAGGAAGAACTCGGCGGTGCCGAAATGCACGCCAAAGCCGGTGCGGTCGATGACGTCGTCGATAGCGAGCAGGAAGCTTTCGCGCGCACGCGGCGCTTTCTGT
This sequence comes from uncultured Alphaproteobacteria bacterium, assembly GCA_963736355.1. GTDB lineage: Bacteria > Pseudomonadota > Alphaproteobacteria > Rhizobiales > Xanthobacteraceae > CAVTOO01. The sequence goes on from CAVTOO010000004.1 coordinate 209,857, forward strand.
CCTATCTGCCGTCGTCGGTGCATCAATTGCCGCCGCGCGCGCCGTGCACCGATCCGGTGGATCGCCGCGATGAATGGCTGATCGAGGCGATCCCGCGCGATAAGCGCAAGGTCTATGACATCCGCCGCATCATCAAGAGCGTCGTCGACAAGGACTCGTTCTTCGAGATGGGCCGCAAGTATGGCGGCTCGGTCGTCACGGGCCTCGCGCGTCTCGATGGCTGGCCGGTCGCAATCGTGGCCAGCGATCCGTATTTCTACGGCGGCGGCTGGACGGCCGATTCCTCGATCAAGGTCACGCGCTTCCTCGATCTCGCACAGACCTTCCATCTGCCGGTCGTCGATCTTGCCGACATTCCGGGATTTGTGATCGGGCTTGAGTCCGAGAAGGCCGGCACGATCCGGCACGGTTCGCGTGCGCTGGCCGCCGTGTATCAGGCCGAGGTGCCGTGGTGCGCCATCATGCTGCGCCGTGCCTTCGGCGTCGCCGGCGCCGCGCACTCCAACTATACTCGTTTGCAATACCGCTATGCCTGGCCGTCAGGAAACTGGGGTTCGCTGCCGATTGAGGGTGGCCTCGAAGCCGCCTACCGCGCCGAGCTTGCGGCCTCCGACAACCCTGACAAACTGCGCCAGGAGATCGAGGATCGTCTCAACACGTTCTCCTCGCCGTTCCGCACGGCCGAGGCGTTCCTTATCGAGGAGATCATCGACCCGCGCGACACGCGTACGCTGTTGTGCGAATTCGCCAATCTCGCTGCGCCGCTGCGGAAAACAGGACGCGTCGCCAACTCCATGAGACCTTGAGTGTGCATCATGCGCGCTCAGCATAGCAGGAATTCTTTTCGATGAGCGAAATCAAGGTGACCGCCGCGATCAGCGGTTCGATCTGGCAAATCGTCGCCGCCGTTGGCGACAGCGTCAGTGAGGATCAACCCATCATCATTATGGAATCCATGAAAATGGAGATTCCGCTGGTGGCGCCCAAGGATGGCAAGATCGTCAAGATCCTGGTCGAACCCGGCCAGACGGTCACGGAAGATGATGTCGTGGCTTTGATCGAGACCGCTTGATTTTAGCGGCCGCTTGCCCCATCGCATCGGGCGCGAATTTCCAAACGTGACCGGGGTGGCATGCCCCGCGGGAGGACAAGATGGCAAATATCGGTTTCATCGGTGTCGGCAACATGGGCGGCCTCATGGCCCCCCGTCTGCTCGCAAAGGGCCACACGGTCACGGTGTTCGACAGGAACGAAGCGGTGGTGAAGGCTGCGGTTGCAGCGGGTTGCACGGCCGCATCGTCGGCGACCGAAGTGGCCAACGCCGCGGAGACGGTGTTCGTCTCGCTGCCGACGCCCGACGTCGTCCAGAACGTCGTGCTGAACGAAGTCGCCAAGGGCTCGAAGGTCAAGACTGTCATCGACGTCTCGACGACCGGGCCGAAGGTTGCCGCTCTCGTCGCCAAGGAATTGAAGGCGAAGAATATCGTTTATGTCGATGCGCCGGTGTCCGGCGGCATGTCGGGTGCCAAGAACGGCACGCTTGCCGTAATGGTGGCCTGCCCGAAGGCGACGTACGAGGCGCTCGAAGACACCATCAAGACGTTCGGCAAGGTGTTTTTTGTCGGCGAGGGCGCCGGCCAGGCGCAGACGCTGAAGCTCGCCAACAACCTGATTGCCGCCGCGGTTATTGCGCTGACGTCCGAGGCGCTCGCGATGGGCGTCAAGGCCGGCCTCGATCCGAAGGTGATGTGCGACGTCATCAACGTCTCGAGCGGCCGCAACTCGGCGACGCAGGACAAGTTCCCGAAGTCGGTGCTCACCGGCACGTTCGATTTCGGTTTCGCCACCGGCCTGTCCTACAAGGATGTGCGCCTGTGCGTCGATGAGGCGGAAGCGCTCGGCGTGCCGATGGTCGTCGGCGGCGCGGTGCGCCAGTTCCTCGCGGTGACGCAGGCCAAGTTCGGCGCACAGTCGGACTTCACCAACATGGCGCGCGTCGTCGAGGAATGGGCGGGCGTCGAGATCCGCTCCAAGAGCTGATCCAAGAGAAGATCCAAGAGCCAACTTATTTTCCAACCACTCAAGACATCAAGAGAAGGACCGTTCCATGACCGCAATGTTCGACAAGGGTCTCGAAATCCGCAAGTCGGTGCTCGGCAAGGAGTTCGTCGAGAAGGCGATCGCCAACGCCACCGATTTCAACCGCCCGATGCAGGAACTCACCACCGAATATTGCTGGGGCTGGTGCTGGGGCCGCGACGGCCTGCCGAAGAAGACCCGCTCGATGCTCAACATCGCGATGCTGTCGATTCTCAACCGCAATCACGAGCTGAAGATGCACGTGAAGGGCGCCATCCGCAACGGCGTGACCCGCGAGGAAATCCGCGAAATCATCCTGCAGGCGGCGATCTATGGCGGCATTCCGTGCGGTGTCAACTCGTTCCGTCTCGCGGCCGAAGCGCTCGCCGAACTCGACAAGGAAGGCGGCAAGTAAGCCGCGCATTCAGCTGTCATCACCGGGCTTGACCCGGTGATCCAACTAACTTGAAAAATGGATTGCCGGATCAAGTCCGGCAATGACGCCGAAATCCAAGCGGGCGTAGCCTTACAGGCTGCGCCCGTTATCTTTTGGCGAAAGCTTCCGCGAACGTCGTGTGATGCATGCCGGTGAGGAATTCCTCGGACTTCAGCATCCGCTGCAGGAACGGAATGTTGGTCTTCACACCTGAAATCTCGAACGCATTGAGCGCGGCATCGAGCCGGGCGCTGGCCTCGGCTCGATCCTTGCCGTGGGCGATCACGAGCGCCAGCATGGGGTCGTAGAACGGTGTCACCGTTCCGCCTTCGGCGTAGCCGGCATCGACGGTCAGGCCTGCCGCCGGCGCGGGCGGCCGGAATGTCGCAAGCTTGCCGGGCGAGGGCAGGAAGCGCACCGGGTCTTCCGCATAGATGCGCGCCTCGATGGCGTGGCCATTCACGAACGGTGTTTTCGGCAGCAGGGTCGTCAGCGCTTCGCCGCGCGCGAGGCGGATCTGCAGTTCAACCAGATCGAGGCCGGTAATGGCCTCGGTGACGCTGTGCTCGACCTGCAGCCGCGTATTGACCTCCAGGAAGTAGAAATTCCCGCCGCGATCCATCAGCATCTCGATGGTGCCGAGGCTCTGATAGCCGGAGCTGGCAAACAGTTCGGCGAGGCGCCGCCCCATCTCCGCCGCGGCCTGCTCCACGAACGGGATCGGCGCTTCCTCGATGATCTTCTGATGACGCCGCTGTACGGAGCAGTCGCGGTCATAAAAACTGACCGCCTGTCCTTTGCCGTCGCCGAAGACCTGAAACTCGACATGGCGCGCGTCGTCGAGGCACTTCTCCATATAGATCGCGCCGTTGCCGAAGGAGCGCTCCGCGATGCCGCGTGCGCGGGTGATGGCGCCAGCAAGATCTTCCTTCTTTGCCACGCGCTGCATGCCGACGCCGCCGCCGCCGGCGGAAGCCTTGATCAGCACCGGATAGCCGGTCTTCTCCGCCAGAGCCTCGGCGTCGTCGCCGTCTTCGAGCGCCGGGCTTGCCTTCAGCACCGGCATGCCGGCCTGTTCCATCCAGTCGCGCGATGTCGTCTTGTGGCCGAACTGCGCGATCTGCTCAGGCTTCGGTCCGATGAAGGTGAACCCCGCGTCGATCACGGATTTCGCGAAGGCGGCGTTCTCGGACAAAAATCCGTAGCCCGGATGCAGCGCATCGGCCCCCGTCTTACGCATCGCTTCGATCAGCGCCTCGCCGCGCAGGTAGCTGTCCTGCGGCTTCGGTCCGCCGATCGCGACCGCCTCGTCGGCGTCGCGCACATAGGGCATCTCGGCATCGGCCTCGGAATGGACGATGACATAAGGAATTTGCATGCGACGCAGAGTGCGCGCGATCCGTACGGCGCAGACACCGCGATTGGCGATCAGGACCTTCTTGACCATGGTGCTTGTCCGTTGCCGGGGGCGCGTGCGGCCCCGCCCATTCCTGAATAAATTTCGGTTTCTGGCTTTGGCGGAATAAAAGGCCCGGCACAGCGAAAGTCAACCGCAGGACAGGGCGTGGCAGCGCCACGGCGATGCCTTCTTTCGCCACCCGAAAAGCCGAATTTTCCTCGGGATCGTGTTTGACAGCCGGACCCCCATTCGGTACCAAAATCGAGACAGAAAATAACGCCTCAGCCTGGGAGAGGACATGCCGCACGATTTCGCCGCGCGCGCAGAATTTCGTGGCAAGGGCCATTACTACGAAGACTTCGAGATCGGCCGCGCGTTCCCGCACCACTGGGGCCGGACCATCAACGAGGGCGACAACACTTTGTTCGCCTCGCTGACGCTCAACTTCAATCCGCTCTACTACAACGTCGAATTTGCCAAGGCGCCCGGCCACAAGGCCATTGTCGTGTGTCCGATGCTGGTGTTCGGCACGGTGTTCGGCATGTCGGTCGAGGATTTGTGCGAAAATGGCGGCGCCTTTCTCGGCGTCGAGAACCTCATCTTCCACCAGCCGGTCTATCCCGGCGACACGCTGACCGCCGAATTCGACCGTGACCGACCGGCGGGAGTCGTCGTCCAACAAGGGCGTCGGCATTGTCACCTGGGCGACACGCGGCTTCAACCAGCGCGACGAACTCGTCATCGATTTCAAGCGCACCAACATGGTCACACGGAAAACACCGGCACCCTGATGACTATCCTCACGCCGAACAACAGATGATCAAGGAAACCGCACGCGAGTTCACGATGCGGGAAGTCCTGCCCGTCGCCAACAAGCTCGATCCGGTGCAGGGCGATATTCCGATGGAGCTGCGCGACAAGATGGCCGAGCTCGGATATTTCGGCATTCTGATCCCCGAGCAGTATGGCGGCCTGGGTCTGGGTGCGATGGAACATTGTCTCGTCGCGGAAGAATTCTCGCGCGGCTGGATGTCCGTCGGCTCGATCGTGGCACAGGGCAACGCCATGGCGGTGTCGATGTCGCTCAGCCAGCAGCTCAAGGACGAGTATTTTCCGAAGATGGCGCGCGGCGAGATGATCGGCTGCGGTTCCATTTCCGAGCCCAACGTCGGCTCCGATGTCGCCAACGCTCAGTGCCAGGCCGTGAAGGATGGCGACTCCTGGGTCATCACCGGCAACAAATACTGGTGCACCTTCGCCGACGGCTCCGACTTCATGATCCTTCTGGCGCGCACGTCGCAACCGGAAGACCCGAAGAAGAAGCATCACGGCCTGACCACGTTCTTCGTCGACAAGAAGCGCGGACAGTTGCCGGATGGCTGCACCGGCGCGCCGATTCCCAAGATCGGCTATTTCGGCTGGAAGACCTGGGAATTGCGTTTCGACAATTCCCGCGTGCCGAACGATCACGTGGTCGGCGAGGAAGGCCACGCTTTCTACGAGATGCTGCCGGTCTCGAGCGCGCCCGCGCCCACACTGCCGCCCGCTCCATCGGCTGCGCCCGGGGCGGCTTCGACGATGCGCTGATCTATGCGCAGGAGCGCAATCAGTTCGGTCATTCGATCTCGGATTTCCAGGCGATCCGCTTCAAGATCGCGCACATGGCGACCGAAATCGAGGCGTCGCGCCAGCTGCTTTATTCGGTGTGCAAGCAGATCGACACCGGCGAGCGCTGCGATCAGGAAGTCCTCGATGGTGAAGCTCATTGCCTCGGAGATGGCCGAGCGCGTCACCTGCGAGGCCCTGCAGATCCATGGCGGCGCCGGCTACACCACGCTGCATGCGGTCGAGCGCTACTGGCGCGACGCGCGCCTGACCAAGATCTTCGAGGGCACCTCGGAAATCCAGAAGCGCATCATCTCCGATCACCTGCTCGGGCCGCAAAGCAGCCGGAACTGATAACAGGGTTCGTCCGATGGGCTTGACGCGAGAACAATTACTTCGAGGACTTCAAGGTCGGCACGTGATGCACCATGCGCGCGGCAAGACCGTCGAGCCGATCGAGCAGGTCTGGATCACCAACGTGACGATGAACACGGCCGAGGCCACTTCAACGAGCATCAGACCAAGTCGACGCCCTACGGCCAGCGCCTGGTGTTCGGCGGCGTCACCGTCTCGCTGTGCATCGGCCTCGCCGCCGCAGGACACGGCGGAGAACGCGCTGATGGAACTGGGCATCGACAAGATCCGCCTGCAGGGTCCGGTCATCACGGCGATACGCTCTATGCCTACACCGAGGTGCTGGAGAATGACGGATGACGGCCACGCCGACGCCGGCATCGTGCGTTTCAAGCACTACGGCGTGAACCAGGACGACAAGAACGTCTTCGAGGGCGAGCGCACCGCCCGCGTGCGCCGTCGCAGCAAGGCGATCGGCAAATGAACGCGCAAGCTCCGACCGGCGCCTCGACGGCGTCAGGATCGTCGATCTCACGCAGATGCTGGCCGGGCCCTACTGCACGATGCTGCTCGCCGACCAGGGCGCGGAGGTCATCAAGGTCGAGCCGCTCGACGGCGACCATACGCGCATCACCGGTCCGTATCGTTCGGACGATACCGCGCATCAGGTCTCGGGCTACTTCGCCACCGTCAATCGCAACAAGAAGTCGATCGCCATCGATCTCAAGAAGCCGGCCGGCCAGGAACTGATCCTGCGCATCGGCGATCAGTCCGATGCCGTGGTCGAGAATTACCGCGCCGGCGTCATGGATCGCCTCGGGCTCTCCTACGAGACGCTGCATCGCGCGCAACCCGAAGCTGGTCTATGCCACCATCCGCGGCTTCGGCGATCCGCGCACCGGCAAGAGCCCCTACTCGGACTGGCCGGCCTACGACGTCGTCTCGCAGGCGATGGGCGGCATCATGGCCATCACCGGGCCCGACAAGGACACGCCGATGAAGGTCGGCCCCGGCGTCGGCGACATCGTCCCGGCCATCATGTGCGCCTTTGGCATCGTCTGCGCCATTCTGCGCGCGCACAAGACCGGCAAGGGCCAGTTCGTCGATGTCGGCATGGTCGACGCGATCCTCGCGGTCTGCGAGCGCATCGTGCACCAGCAGTCCTATGAGAACAAGGTCGCCAAGCCCGACGGCAACCATCATCCGCTGCTCTGCCCGTTCGGCATCTTCCCGGCCAAGGACGGCCACGTCACGATCGCCGCACATTCCGACGATTGGTGGACGATCTTTGCCGATCTGATGGAGAAGCCGGAATGGATGACCGACCCGATCCTCTCCGACCGTCTCGCGCGCGTGCTAATCAGGATTACACCTATGACGCCGTCGGCGCTGAGACGTCGAAATACACCAAGCAGGAATTGCTGACGCACCTCGGCGGCAAGGTCGCCTTCGGTCCCGTCTACAACGTCGACGACGTGTTCGCCGATCCGCATTTCGCGGCGCGCGAGATGCTGGTCGATGTCGAGCATCCCGGCGTCGAGACACCGTGATCCAGACAGGCGTGCCGATCAAGATGACCGAGACGCCGGGCCGGGTCCGTCAGCGCGCCGCCTTGCTCGGCGAGCATACGGATCGAATCATGGCTGAAGCTGGGTTACAAGGACAGCGACATCGCAGCGCTGCAAGCGCGACAAGATCGTGGGCTGATCATGACAGAGACCTATCAGCGTCCGAAGCGGCTCGCCGCGTCCAGCTGTCGACGCCCGGCTCCAGCGAGAAGATGATGGCCAAAGGCGGCCGCGAGTCCAAGGCCGATCACGTCTTCCTCGATCTCGAGGACGCGGTCGCGCCACAGCCAAGCGGGACGCGCGCCACAAGATCGTCAAGGCGCTGAAGACGCTCGACTGGGGCAAGAAGACCCGCTGCGTGCGCATCAACGACCTCACGACGAAGTACGCCTACGAGGACATCATCGAGGTGGTCGAGGGCGCGGGCGAGAATCTCGACACGATCATGCTGACCAAGACGATGGAAGCCGCCGACGTCCTGTTCGTCGACAAGCTGCTTCAGCAGATCGAGAAGAAGCTCGGCATGACGCAAGCAGATCGGCCTCGAGGCGCTGATCGAGGAGGTCGAGGGCATGCAGAACGTCGAGTCGATCGCAGCGCCGATCCCCGGCTCGAATGCCTGGTCTTCGGCATGGGCGATTACTCGGCGAGCCAGGGCATCACAGTGAAGTCGGCCTCGACAACGACTATCCGTTCGACCTCTGGCATTATCCGCGCTTCCGCCTGTGCATGGCGGCCGCGCCGCCGGCATCGATCCGGTCGACGGGCCGTTCGGCAATATCCAGAACGTCGCGCACTACACGCGAGGAATGCCGGCGCTCCATGATCATCGGTTGCGTCGGCAAGTGGGCGATTCACCCGTCGCAGATCGATCCGCACTCGAGATATTCACGCCGAAACAGGCCGATGTCGATTACGCGCGCAAGCTCGACAAGGCCTATGCCGAGGCGGAGGCGCAGGGACTGGGCGCCGTCAACGTCGACGGACATGATGGTCGATGTCGCCACCGTGCGCATGCTCAGCACCGTTCTCGTCAAGGCCGATCTGATCGGAATGTAAGTCGCCGATCGTGGCGTTCTGCGGAGTCATGTGTTGCGCAAGCCCCGTCGCGAGAAAGTAAAGGCCGATGTGCCGCGCGATGATGCGGACGTGCCGCCGTGGAAGCGCGTCATCATTGAGGCGAGCCAGCGGTTCGAGGCAGCCGAGCGCGAGTTGCGCCAGAATCGCAGTCGCCAGCGCAGCGAGGAGATTCTGTCGGCGGCGCTGCGCGTGTTCGCACGCGAAGGCGTCGCCAAGGCGCGCATCTCGGATATCGCCGCTGAAGCCGGCATTCCCGCGCCATCGCTCTATGGCTATTACGAGAACAAGGAAGAACTGGCCTACGCCATTCCGATCCGGCGTCAGGTTCAGTTCTTCATCGAGTATGCCGAGCAGGCCGAAAAGCTCGAGACCGCTTACGAGAAGCTTCGCCTGTTCCTGTGGCTGACGACCGACTATGCGCGGCGCAATCCCGACTGGGCGCGATTGTTGTACCTTGAGGTGTGGCCAAGTGTGCTCATCAAGGAGGCACGCGTTCGCGAAGTGGTCGATGACTACGCGCGCGTCGTGCTGAAACTGATCGAAGAGGGCGAAGAACGCGGCGAGTGGCCGCACGATCCCGACCCGTATCAGACCACGACCATTCTGGTCGGCTCTGTCAGTCAGCTCATTATCACGTGGCTGATCTACCGCCGCCCGCGCGATGTCAGTCGCGCCGCTGCGCCGTTGATCGAGCGCATGCTCACGCTCCTCACTCACCCGCCCGCCGCCGGCGCTCGCGCGTCCGCCGGCGATGGTCCCGAAAAACTCACTCAACTCTCAGGAAAACGACGATGACGGTTGTTGCCGAAGAAGGCATGGCGCCCGAAACCGTGTTCCGCAAGCATCTTGCGGAAGGCGAATTGTGGCTCCAGACCTGCCTGACCTGCTCCAAGCAGATTTTCTATCCGCGCGTCGTGTGCCCGCATTGCGGCGGCAAGCCGCAATGGAACAAGTCCTGCGGCAAGGGCACGGTGTATTCGACGACCATCGTGCGCCAACGCCCGGATCGCGGCGGCGACTACAATGTCTGCATCGTCGAAATGCAGGAGGGCGCGCGGATGATGACACGCGTCGAGGGTATTCCGCCGACGGACGTGAAGATCGGCATGGCGGTCAAGGCCGCCATCATTGATTCCGATGGCGGCAAGCTCGTCATATTCCATCCTGTAACGGGAGGCGCAAAATGACGGCGTCCATTCGCGGCTCAACGGCTTTTGTCGGCATCGGATTGGCCGGCATCGGTGCCGCCCCCGGTTACAGCCATCTCGATCTGCTCGGCCTTGCCGTCAACGAGGCGCTGGCGGATGCCGGATTGCGCATGTCCGATATCGACGGACTGTTCACGGCCAATATGGTCAACATCCTGCCGACGCTTGCGGTCGGTGAATATCTCGGCATCAAGCCGAAGGTTGCTGTCGGCACCAACACCGGCGGCAATTCCTTCGTCGATCATGTGCTGTGGGCGTCGCTCGCGTTGCAGGCCGGGCTCTGCAACGTCGCGCTGATCTGCTACGGCTCGAATGCACGCACCGCCACGGTGCAGTCGCCGCCTGACGCGCCGCCTTATGAAGCCGTCTACAAGCCGCGTGAGCCGCTGGTGTCCTATGCGCTCGCGGCCGCGCGCCATATGCACGACTACGGCACGACGCGCGAGCAACTGGCGTCGGTTGCGGTCTCCGCGCGCCAATGGGCCAAGAAAAATCCGATCGCTTTCGCGCGCGACGACCTGACGATCGCCGACGTGCTCAAGAGCCGCATGATCTGCGATCCGCTGTCGCTCCTCGATTGCTGTCTCGTGACCGACGGTGCCGGCGCCATCATCATGACGCGTGCCGAGCAGGCCAAGGACACCAAGCGCACGCCGGTCTATCTGCTCGGTTGCGCCACGGCGCAAAGCCATCGCCAGATCAGCCAGATGCCCAACCTGTCGACGACGCCGGCGGCCGAATCCGGCCCGCGCGCCTTCGCCATGGCGAAGCTCTCGCCGAAGGACGTTAATGTGCTTCAGCTCTACGACGCCTTCACCATCAACGTCGTCCTGTTTCTGGAGGATCTCGGCTTCTGCAAAAAGGGCGAGGGCGGCGCACTGGTCGCCTCCGGGGCTATCGCGCCCGGCGGCAATCTCCCGGTCAACACCAATGGCGGCGGCTTGAGCTGCGTCCATCCCGGCATGTACGGCATCTTCACCCTGATCGAGGGCATCACGCAGATCCGCGGCACCGCCGGCGAGCGCCAGGTCAGTGGCGTGGACGTCGCGCTGTGCCACGGCAATGGCGGCTTGCTGTCGTGCCAGACCACGGCGCTGCTCGGCTCCGCCGCAACCTTGTGATAAGACGCCGTCATCGCAAGGGGATGCCGCATGTCCGATTTGCCGGTCTATGAGCTTTACGCCATCCGCTACGCCACGCGCGACGGGCGGCGTCAGGAGCATTTCATCGGCGGCGACCCGCACGACGGGCCGATGCCGATGGACTATTACATCTGGGTCGCGATCGGGCCCGGCGGCCCCTTTGTCATCGATGTCGGCTACACCGCGGAGATTGCGAAGAAGCGCAAGCGCGAGTTTTTGCGCGATCCCGTCAAGGCCTTGTCGCTGGTCGGCGTCGATGCCGACACGGTCAAGGATGTGATCGTCACGCATCTGCATTACGACCACATCGGCAATTTCGATGCGTTCCCCTCCGCGCAATTCCATCTGCAGGAAACCGAGATGGCCTACGCCACGGGCCCCTACATGAAGTATCACGGCCTCAATCATTCCTTCGAGGTCGAGGATGTTCTGGGTGTGGTGAAGATGAACTTCGAGGGCCGCATCGCTTTTCACAAGGGCTCGGCGGCGCTGACGCCGGGCTTCATGCTGGAGTTTGCCGGCGGCCATTCCGCCGGGCTGCAATTCGTGCGCGTGCATACGAAACGTGGCTGGGTCGTCCTCGCATCGGACGTCACCCATTATTATGAGAACATGAATTCAGGCCGCCCGTTCACGACGGCGTTCCATATCGGCGACATGCTGGCAGGCTTCGACAAGCTTCGTGCGGCAGCCAATTCCGAGAAGCACATCATCCCGGGACACGATCCCTTGGTTATGAAACTCTTTCCGGCGCCCAAGCCGGAACTCGCCGGCATCGTCGCGCGGCTCGATCTTGAGCCCCTGGCCGAGAACTGGCCGGCCAACGAGCCGCCCAAGGCACACTAAGGGGCACTAGCAAAAGCCCTAGATATCGCGGGTCGCACGGTCAGGCGCGTCATTTGGTGCGAATGCGTTGCTCTGTCACGACTTCGTGGAGCCGCAGAGCATTTATATTAGGTTCTCATTAATCAGTTTTCATACTGCACATTCTACTTTCCCCTTTTGCAATATTTTTAGCCCATCGTGCCTGCGAGTTGGGCACGAGTTCCACATGCACACTGATGGGCTGGGTAAGTGGCTGGGCAAGTCAATTGTCGCGCTTTAAGCGCAGCAATTCGCTTTTGCTTGCGCTTATCGTTCTGCTCGCCATCATCGCACTCATCGACAGCACCTGGCATGTGCTGGTCGATGGTATCGGCACGCACTCAATCGATATCGCGCTGGTGCTTGGGTTTGTTTGCGTGTTCGGCATTCTCGCCAATCACATTCGCAAGCGCGACGTGGAACGCCATCGCGATGAGCGTGACGCCGTCGAACATCGCTCCCAAATAAGAATGAATCAATACGAGACCGCGCTTAATACCATGCGTCAGGGTGTCGTTTTGGTCGATGGCGATGAGCGTATTGTCGTCTGCAACAAAGCCTATCTCGCCATCTATGGGCATTCATCCGACATCATCGGTTGCTTCCTGATTGATGTGTTGCACCAGCGTGCGGCCCTGGGCAATTTCAATCGCGATCCCGAGGAGTATCGCCGCGAAACCGTCGCCAAGCTTGCCTCCGGCGAAAACACTTCATGGCTCAACAAGACGAATGACGGTCGTTATATCCTGATCCAGAACACGCCGATGGCGGGTGGCGGGTGGCTATCAACTCATGATGACGTCACCGAGAAGCATCGGTATGAAGAGGAATTGACGGCCTCGCGTGCGCAGGCGCTTCTTGCGGAGCAGAATGCCAAGGCCGCGCACGATCATCTGAAAGAAGCCTTCGAGGTTGTTCCGGAAGCCTTGGTGATGTTCGATGCCGAAGACCGCATCGTGCTCTGGAACAAGCGCTACCAGGATATCCACGTCGATTTCCCCGACATGATCTATGTCGGTGCAAAGTTCGAGGATTTGCTGCGCGTTGGGCTGGACGGCAAACGCTATCCCGACGCTGTGGGTCGTGAGCAGGAATGGCTGGCCGAGCGGCTGGCGCGCCACCGTTTGCCGCACAGCGTCGCCGAATATCGCATCCGTGACCGCTGGTTGCGCATCGAGGAGCGGCGCACTGCGGACGGCGGTAGCCTGGGCATTCGCGTCGATATCACCGATCTCAAGAACAGCGAGAGAGTCGTTCAGGCTCCTGTTCGATTCCAACCCTCTGCCGATGTTCCTTCACGATATCGACAGCAAGGCAATTCTCGGCGCGAACAACTCGATGGTGCGGCACTACGGTTACGAGCGCGAGCAACTCTTGCGCATGACCATCCGCGACCTGCGCCATCCCGATGATCGCGATAAGCTATTCCACGATTTCGTCAAAGCGAACGGCGCGATAGGCGGAAGCCGCGCCACGCGACACCGCAAGTCTGACGGCAGCGATATAGATGTCGTGTATTACAGCCGTCAGCTTAAGTATGAGGGTCGGCAGGTGGGCCTGACGGCTATCGTCGACATCACCGAGCAGCAGCGCGCCACCGAAGAACTGAATGCGACGCGCGAGTTCCTCCATACTGTCATCGAGGCCGTGCCGTCGGCAATTCTCGTTCGGAACGCTGCAAACTCCCGTTATGTGCTTGTGAACAAGGCTGGCGAAAAGCTCTATGATCGATCGCGCGACAAGATTATTGGCAAGACGCCGACCGAGGCGTTCGGCCCGACGGCCGCCGCCAGTATCCGCAACAATGACCGTGCGCTGCTGGCCGAGGGCGGCAACGTCACCTACTACGACACAAAGCCTGCGCATGTCGGCCAGGACGATCCGCGCGTCGTCAACAGTCGTCGTCTGATCATCCGCGGCCCGGACAACGAGCCAAAGCTGTTCATGGCGGTGGTCGAGGACGTGACCGAGCAGAAACGCGCCAAGGAGCGTATTGCCTATCTGGCGCATCACGACGTGCTGACCGAACTCGCCAATCGCGGCGCCTTCGAAGAACATTTCAGCGCAACTCTTTTGGCCGCAGCCGGCGCCAATCAGCCGGTCGGCGTCATGTGCATGGACCTCGACCGGTTCAAGGAAGTCAACGACATGTTCGGCCATTCGGTCGGTGACGCGTTGTTGCGTGAGGTCGCGAGGCGCCTGTGCGATGTAGCCAGCGATGCTTTCATTGCTCGCCTCGGCGGCGACGAATTCACTGTCGTGGTCGCGAACGAAGACGCCGATCAGGCCGCGATGCGGACATTGGCTGAAAGCCTGATCGCCACCGTCGCACGGCCCTTCAATATCGAGGGCAGGTCGATCCGTGTCGGTCTGACCATCGGCATCGCAAGGTCGCCCGATGACGGCAAGGATTCGCAGATGCTCATGAGCAACGCCGACGCCGCGCTTTATCGGGCGAAAGCCGAGGGCAGGGGCGGTGTCCGGTTCTTCGATACCGAGATGGACCGCCGCAAGCGCGAGCGCCGCGCGCTGCAGCGCGACTTGCAGGTCGCCATTGAGCGCGGTGAGTTCGAGCTGCATTATCAGCCGCAGGCGGAAATCACCGGAAAGCTCGATCGCTTTCGAGGCGTTGCTACGCTGGCGTCACCCAACGCGCGGGTTCGTGTCGCCCGCGGATTTCATTCCGATCGCTGAGGAAAGCGGGCTGATTGTGCGATTGGCGAGTGGGTCATGCGTGAGGCCTGCCGCGAGGCGGCGCGCTGGCCGCATCCGCTGCGCATCGCCATCAATCTGTCACCGGTGCAGTTCCTGCGCGGCAATCTTCCCCGAGCTTGTCCTGTCAGTCTTGCTGGATACCGGGCTTGCGCCTGGCCGGCTGGAGCTTGAGATCACCGAGGGCGTTCTGGTCGGCGATTTCGCTCGCGCCAAGAGCGTGCTCGGCCGGCTCAAGGGTCTCGGCGTCAGCATCGCGATGGACGATTTCGGCACCGGCTACTCGTCGCTATCCTATATGCAGTCGTTCCCGTTCGACCGGATCAAGATCGACCGCGGCTTCATTGCGAATGTGGAGAGCAACATGCAATCCGCCGCGATCGTTCGTGCCGCCATCGGCCTGGGACACGGCCTCAACCTTCCGGTGATCGCCGAAGGCGTCGAGACCGAAAGCCAGATGGAATTCCTGCGTCGCGAGAAATGCGACGAGGTGCAAGGCTATTTCATCGGCCAGCCGCGGCCGATTGCGGACTATGCGGATTTGCTGGCGAACCCGGATCAGGTCCGGCCCGTCGCCGTGCCGGAGAGCGTCCAGCGCAGTCAGCCGCCGCGGCGGACCGCTTAAGCGATACTCGAAATCTCTCGGGAAACTCGAACTTCTGTGGCCGATCGCGCGAAGTGGCACGTTAACAATCAGTTAGCCACATTCGTGAACTTCGCGCTGTGGAACCGCGTTTGCTACACAATTTTAAGGCCAATGCGTCTGTGGATTGAGTACGAATGTGCAATGCAGCCCGGAAACTGGCGGAGCCGTTTGGCGAACCGGGACGTCGCGTCTTTGGCGCGGGCGCCCCGATTCTGCCGTGCTTATCACACTGCTGCTTACGATCGGACTGATCGACCGCGTCTGGCGATTGATTATCGACGGCATCGACTTGCGCACGGCAGGCTTATTGGCTGTCGTTGTTTTGCTCTGCGTGTCTGTCGGCCTTGCCGAATACATTCGGCAGCGGGACCTGCGTCAGGAACTGGCGGCTTCGCAAGCGCAAGGCACAAGCGGCGGAACGGAACCTCATTGCGGCACACGAGCGTTTGAAAGATGCCTTCGAGGTTGTCCCGGAGGCGCTGGCGCTATTCGATACAGACGACCGGTTCGTGCTTTGGAATCGTCGCTACAAAGAGATCCACGCCGCATTTCCTGATGTCATCCGCGTCGGAGGCAAGTTCGAGGAGGTGCTGCGGGTGGGATTGGCGAATGGTCTCTATCCCGAGGCCGTCGGTCGCGAGCATGAATGGCTGGCCGAGCGGCTGGCGCATCACGCCCTGCCGCAGAGCACCGCCGAGTATCGTATCGGCGACCGTTGGCTGCGCGTCGAGGAGCGGCGTACTGCCGACGGCGGTAGCGTCGGTATCCGCGTCGATATTACCGATCTGAAGAAGAGCCAGGAGTCGTTTCGTCTGCTGTTCGACAGCAACCCGCTGCCCATGTTCCTCTACGACCTTGAAACCAAGGCGATCCTCGGCGCTAACGACTCCATGGTTTCGCACTACGGCTACAGTCGTGAGCGGTTGCTGTGCATGAATCTACGCGATCTACGCGACCCGGCCGACTACAATAAGCCGTTTCAGCACTTCACCGAGACCCACGGCGTGCAGAACGCAACCAGCGCCAGCCGGCATCGCAAGGCCGACGGCACCGACATAAGTGTCATGTACTATGTCCGCCAGCTCATACATGAGGGGCGCATAGTCGGCCTGACGGCGATCGTCGATATTACCGAGCAGCAGCGCGCCACAGACGAACTGCGGACGACCCGCGAGTTCCTCAACACCGTCATCGAGAACGTACCGTCTGCTATCCTTGTCAGGGACACGCGCGCAATTCCCGCTATGCGTTGGTCAATCGCGCCGGCGAGGAATTTTACGGAATGCCGCGCGAACGCATCATCGGCCACACGCCGGCGGAGTTGTTCAGCAAGGAGATCGCCGACGGCATTCGTGCTAACGATCAGCAGTTGCTATCGGAAGGTGGCAGCTTGGTCGCCTTCGACGCGAAGCCGGCGCATGGCGGACCAGACGATCCGCGCGTGATCAACAGCCGACGACTGGTCGTACGCGGCGTTGACGGCAAGCCGAAATTCTTTCTGTCCGTCGCTGAAGATGTCACCGAGCAGAAAAGGGCCAGAGATCGGATCGCTTATCTGGCGCATCACGACACCCTGACCGACCTGGCCAATCGCGGCGCTTTCGAAGAGCGTTTCAGCTCGATGCTTCTGTCTGCATCCGCGACCGGCGAGTCTATCGGCGTGATGTGTATGGACCTGGATCACTTCAAGGAAGTCAACGATGTGTTCGGCCATTCCATAGGCGATGCGCTGCTTCGTCAGGTTGCAGGCCGGCTGCGCGACGTCGCGGCCGACGCATTTGTCGCCCGTCTCGGCGGCGATGAGTTCACAGATTCTGGTCTCTGGCGATGTCAGCCCCGCCGCTCTGCAGGCATTGTCGGAGAAGCTGATCGACACGGTGGCGCTTCCCTTCAATGTCGACGGCAGGTCGATCCGAAATCGGCCTCACCATCGGCATTGCTGTGTTCCCGGACGACGGAGCCGATGCGCTTTCGCTCATGAGCAACGCCGACGCCGCGCTCTATCGTGCCAAGGCGGAAGGTCGAGGCGCCTTCCGTTTCTTCGATGCGGAGATGGATCGCAACCAGCAGGAACGCCGCTCGTTGCAGCGAGACATCCAGCTTGCCATCGATCGCAGCGAATTCCGCCTGCACTATCAGCCGCAAGCGGAGATGTCTGGCGCAGATCGTCGGCTTCGAGGCGCTGCTGCGCTGGCAGCACCCCGAGCGCGGCAATGTCCCGCCGGCCGATTTCATCCCGATCGCGGAAGAGATGCGGCCTTATCATCCCGATCGGCGAATGGGTGATGCGCGAAGCCTGCCGCGAGGCGGCGCGCTGGCCACGCCCGTTGCAAATCGCGATCAATCTGTCGCCGGCCCAGTTCCTGCGCGGCGATATTCCCGGGCTTGTCCTGTCGGTTCTGTTCGAGACCGGGCTTTCGCCCGGCCGCCTCGAACTCGAGATCACGGAGGGGATGCTGATCGGCGACTTTGCGCGCGCCAAGAGCATCCTCGGTCGGCTCAAGGCGACCGGTGTGCGCATCGCGATGGATGATTTCGGCACCGGCTATTCGTCGCTGTCCTATCTGCAGTCGTTCCCGTTCGACAAGATCAAGATCGACCGCAGCTTCATCTCCGGTCTGGACGGCAATCCGCAATGTGGAGCGATCGTGCGCGCCGCGATCGGCCTTGGCCACGGCCTCAACCTCCCGGTGATCGCCGAAGGCGTCGAGACCGAAAGCCAGATGGAATTCCTGCGTCGCGAGAAATGCGACGAGGTGCAGGGCCATTTCATCGGCCAGCCGCGGCCGATTGCGGACTATGCGGATTTGCTGGCGAACCCGGATCAGGTCCGGCCCGTCGTCGTGCCGGAGAGCGTCCAGCGCAGTCAGCCGCCGCGGCGGACCGCGTAGTTCAAATTGACGCTTACTCGAACCGGTTGAAGTATTTGAAGCCGTGCTTCTTCACGAGTTCATCGCGCTGCGCCGGCTTGCAGATCCTCGCGCATCATCTCGTGCACGAGTTCGGCGAACGGACGTCTTCGGCTCCCAGCCGAGCTTGGCTCTTGGCCTTGGTCGCGATCGCCGAGCAGCGTCTCGACTTCGGTGGGGCGGAAATAGCGCGGATCGACTGGCGACGATGCATTGCCGGTCTCCGCGTCGTAGCCCTTCTCGTCGACGCCGTTGCCCTCCCAGCGGATCGTGATGCCGACTTCCTTCGGCGGCGAGGTTGACGAAGTCGCGCACCGAATGCTGCTCGCCGGTGGCGATGACGAAGTCTTCCGGCGTGTCCTGCTGCAGCATCAGCCACTGCACCTCGACATAGTCGCGGGCATGGCCCCAGTCGCGCTTGGCGTCGAGGTTGCCGAGATAGAGGCGCTCCTGCAGGCCGAGCTTGATGCGCGCCAGCGCGCGGGTGATCTTGCGGGTGACGAAGGTCTCGCCGCGGATCGGGGATTCGTGATTGAACAGGATGCCGTTGCAGGCGTAGATGCCGTAGGCTTCGCGGTAGTTCACCGTGATCCAGTAGGCATAGAGCTTGGCGACCGCGTAGGGCGAGCGCGGATAGAACGGCGTGGTTTCCTTCTGCGGCATTTCCTGCACCAGGCCGTAAAGCTCGGAGGTCGAGGCCTGATAGAAACGGGTCTTCTTTTCCAGCCGAGGATGCGGATCGCTTCCAGCATGCGCAGCGCGCCGACGGCGTCGGAATTGGCGGTGTATTCCGGCTCCTCGAACGACACCGCGACGTGGCTCTGGGCGGCGAGGTTGTAGATCTCGTCCGGCTGCACTTCCTGGACGATCCGGATCAGGCTGGATGAATTCGGTCAGGTCGCCGTGATGCAGCGTGAAGTCGCAGACCTTGCTCGTGCGGATCGTGATAGAGATGATCGATGCGATCGGTATTGAACAGCGACGTGCGGCGCTTGATGCCGTGGACCGCATAGCCCTTGGTCGAGCAGCAGTTCGGCGAGATAGGCGCCGTCCTGGCCGGTGACGCCGGTGATCAGCGCGGTTTTCTTTGTCATAATGAGAGACCGATCGGATGGATCGCCGGCTGAGGGTCTCAGCGGCTGGAACTGACGCGCCTTCGATAGCCCGCTGATGGGCGCGCGACAACTGCCAACTGGGCGGCCGGTGCCGGCCGCCCGAGCTGAACAAATATGTCATTAATACCAATGGTTTACGGTGGCGTCTTAGCGCCGTCCGACAAAGTCGAGCTTGCCGATCTCCAGGCCGTTATGGCGCAGGATGTCGTAGGCCGTGGTCGCGTGGAAATAGAAGTTCGGCAGGACGAACGACTGGACGTATTGCAGGCCTTTGAATTCCAGCGTGGCGGACGGAAACACGAGCTTGATATCGCGCGTCTCGCTGCCGTCGAGCTGCTCGGGCTTGATGGAGTTCACATAGGCGAGGGCTGAGGCGATGCGCTGCTGCAACTCCGCGAAAGTTTTTTCGGTGTCGGGAAATGACGGCACGTCAACGCCGGCGAGCCGCGCCATGCAGCGCGCGGCGTTGTCGGCGGCCGTCTGAACCTGACGGTCGAACGGGTGCATGTCGGGAAAAAGCCGGGCCTTGAGCAGCGCCTCGGGTTCGATCTTGCGCGCCTGCGCATAGTCGGCGGCCTTATCGAGGATCTTGGACAGCGCCGGCAGTATTTGATTGAAAATGGGCGTGACGATCTGGTGCATGGACAGCGGCATTTCAGGCTCCGGCGGGGGTGATTTCGGTTGTCTCTTGTTCCTAGGGCCTATGCGGGACCCTGTCCACCGCGCCTGCCAATAACGGACTCGACCGGTCGGCAGCAAACGGCTACCTGATCTGTGCAAATTGGGTTGAGGGGCCGATGTCCACGATTGAACTTCTCATCAACGGCACGTTGCGGCGCGTCAACGCGTCGGAGACGACCTTTCTCATCTACGTCCTGCACAATGAACTGGGATTGACCGGCACGCGCTACGGCTGCGGGTTGGAGCAGTGCGGCAGCTGCATGGTGCTGATCGACGGTGAAGCTCACTATTCGTGCTCGCGTGAAATCGGTTCGCTGGTCGGCAAGTCCATCGAGACCATCGAGTCGCTCGGAACGGTCGAGAAGCTGCATCCGCTGCAGCAGGCCTTCATCGACGAGCAGGCCGGCCAGTGCGGTTATTGCCTGTCCGGCATTATCGTCGAAGCCAAGGCGTTGCTGGACAAGAATCCCAATCCGACGCGGGCCGAAATCGTCACCGCACTCGACACCCATCTGTGCCGCTGCGGCACGCATCAGCGCATCGTGCGTGCGGTTGAGCGAGCTGCCGAAGTCATGCGGGGGTCGCGATGAGCAAGCCCGGTCTGCCGACGAGCCTGAAGGACAACCCGTCCCTCAAGCGCTGGGTGCATTTCCAGGACGATGGAACGGTGCGTGTCGCGACCGGCCGCGTCGAGATGGGGCAGGGCGTGGTCACCGCGATGTGGCAGATCGCGGCCGAGGAACTCGACGTGCCGCTGGAGCGCGTGCGCGTTCTGTCGGGCAACACCGATTCAGGTCCGAATGAACTCTACACGGCATCCAGCCAGTCGATCGAAGTCGGCGGCGCATCGCTGCGGCTCGCCTGTGCGGAGGTGCGCGCGCGCTCGCTCGACTATCTGGCGCTGCGGCTCAATTGTGCGCGCAGCGAGCTCGACGTACGCGATGGCGCGTTCACGCTGAACAATGCGCCAACCGGCTACGATTACTGGAAGGTCGCCCCATCGATCGATTGGGAAGCGCCTGCGACGGGCACAGCCATGCCGAAGCCGGTGTCTGCGCATCGTCTTGTCGGATCGAGCGTGCCGCGCATCGATCTGCCGGCGAAAGTCACCGGTGCGCCGATCTTCGTACACGACATGCGGCCGGCCAACTTGCTGCATGCGCGCGTGCTGCGTCAGCCCAATCGTGGCGCCAATCTCGTCTCGCTGAACGAAGAGGCGATCCGTCGTGCGGCCCAGGGCGAGATTTCCTTCGTGCGCATTCACAACTTCGTCGGCATCGTCGGCGAAGATGAAGCCGCCGTGCAGCGCGCCGTGATGGCTGCGCCCAACCATGCCAAATGGGAGGGCGTGCGCGATCTCGATCCCATCCAGGGCGAAGCGTCATGGATCCGTGACCAGGAAGCCGACGACCGCAGGTTCGGCGCGCCCGAGCAGCAGGCCGAAGGCCGGCATGTGCAGGCGACGTTCTCCCGCGGATTTCTGTCGCATGCGTCGCTGGCGCCGTCCTGTGCGCTCGCCGAATTCAGGAATGGCCATCTCACGCTCTGGTCGCACGGGCAGGGTATGCACCCGTTGCGCAATAACGTCGCCGCGGCCCTCGGCATCAGCCCGGACACCGTGTCGGCGCATCATGTGCATGGGGCCGGCTGCTATGGCCACAATGGCGCTGATGATTGCGCCATGGATGCCGCAATCATCGCCATGCAGATTCCGGATCGCCCGATCCGTGTCTTGTGGACACGCGCCGACGAATTCGGCTTCGAGCCGCTGTCGTCCGCCACGATGGTGACCGTGCATGCGCATCTCGACGGCAATGGCCGCCCCCACGATTTCACCACGGAGATCTGGAGCGGCACGCATGGCCAGCGCCCCGGCGTCGGCGGCGCGACCTTGCTGCCGGCCGATGCGCTGCCGAAGCCCCCGCCGCCACGCCAGGCTTTCGACGTGCCGGAGGATCGCGGTGGTGGCGCCACGCGCAACGGCGTGCCGCTCTACGACATCGCCGCCAAGCGCATGTTGCATCACCTGACCTTGCCGATGCCGGTGCGGACCTCATCATTGCGCGGCCTGGGAGCCATCATCAATATTTTCGCCATCGAATCCTTCCTGGAGGAACTGGCGGAGATGGCGGGCGAGGATGCCGTCGATTACCGGCTCTCAATGCTCACGTCCGAACCGCGCGCGGCTCATATTCTGAAGCGTTGCGCCGAACTCGCCGGCTGGAAGAATCGCGGCGAGGCCGCGACTGGCTCCGGGCTCGGCATCGCGGTTGCCCGTTACAAGAACATTTCGGCCTATTGTGCGATTGCGGCTCAGGTCGAGGTCGAGGAGCACGTCCGCGTGCGCAAGATCTGGTGCGTGGCCGACCCCGGCCTCGCCATCAATCCCGACGGTGTCACCAACCAGCTCGAAGGCGGCATCGTGCAGGCGGTGAGCTGGGCGCTGAAGGAACAAGTCCAGCTCGGCGGCGACGGCGTACGTTCGCGCGACTGGGAGAGCTACCCGGTGATCCGTTTCAGCGAAGTGCCGGAGATCGTCACCGAGCTGATCGATGCCCGCGAACACCCGCCGCTCGGTGTCGGCGAATGCGTGATCGGCCCAACCATCGCCGCCATCGGCAACGCCGTCTATCACGCGCTTGGCGCACGCGTGCGCGACCTGCCGCTGACGCGAGACCGCATCATGGCGGCCCTGAGCTAAACGCACTGCAGCGCAGCCCTCACTTCTCCGAAAGGGGAAGGTGAGGGCGCTTGCGCCAGTCCTTGGCCGCTGTAGAATCGGCCATCTTCCCTTCCGTCAGAACCTCCAAAGGACATCGCCATGGATCTTCCGCGCAATCGCTTCAAGCACGCGCTCGCCAAGGGCGAACTGCAGATCGGGATCTGGGCCGGTATGTGCTCGCCGATTGCGGCCGAGATTCTTGTCGATTCCAATTATGACTGGATCGTCGTCGATGGCGAGCACTCGCCGAATACGCTCGACAGCCTGCTCGCGCAGCTGCAGGTTTTTGCGCGCGGGACGGGCGAAGCGGTGGTGCGCACGCCCTGGAACGACATGGTGATGACCAAGCTGGTGCTCGACATCGGGGCCACCACTCTGCTGTTGCCTTACGTGCAGAACGCCGAGGAGGCCAAGCGCGCGGTCGATGCGGTGCGTTATCCGCCGCGCGGCAACCGTGGCGCGGCCGGCTCCACGCGTGCCAGCCGCTTTGGCCGTATCAAGAATTACTTCGCTGATGCCGACAAGGAAATCTGCGTGCTGGTGCAGGCGGAAACCAAGGATGCCGTCGACCAGATCGAGAAGATGGGCGCGGTCGACGGTGTCGACGGCATTTTCGTCGGCCCGAATGATCTGTCGGCTTCCATCGGGCATCTGGGCAATCGCATGCATCCCGATGTGCAGGGTCTGATCGTGACTGCGCAGAAGCGCATCAAGGCGACCGGCAAAGCCTCGGGCATTCTCGCTTCGAGCGAGGAAGAAGCGCAGCGCTATATCGACCTCGGCTACACCTTCGTCGCGGTGGGTTCCGACTACGGCCTCTATACAAAGGCCGTCGACGCGCTTGCGCAGCGCTTCGGGCGCGGGCCGAAATAGGCGCCCCGGCGCCCCTTCAGTGCCGTCATTGTCGTTAACGAGCACCGTGCCATGCGCCGTGTGCCTGCGGAGTTGTTCGCTGCGCATGGCAGTCGCGAAATTAAGCTTGAGCGTTGACGTTACTAGGCAAATCGCTTTGACCGCCTCATGGTGCGATGCAAGAAAAAGCGCGGGCAGGTCCCCTGCCCACGGCGGGACAAGGCCGTCGGTGCGTACTGAGTAAGCCGGCGGTCTTGTCCTTCACCGTGATCCCCCCGGTCGGTTGGAACTCATTTCACGATACGACGTTGTGGATAGTCGCGTAGCGGACCTACCGCTGCGCCCAACCGGTTGTAGGTTGCCCACGGAATGCAGGAGTGAGTCGCGTTGAGTTTTCGAAAAGTTGCACCGGCGTGGAAGGTCGTGGTCGAGCAGCGTTTTTATACGCCCGAGGCCAGAAGCGCCGACGATAATGAGTCTGAGTTTGTGTCCGAGCGCGATGCCAAGGCGTTCGCACGTAGGCTTTTTGCCAATGGCAGCCTCGTTCGCGCCGAGCGCATTGATGACGGCGAGACCATCAAGTCCACGCAGATCGCCGCCTGGATCATCGGCACCCCGCGCGAGCAGTGGCCGGAATAATCCCGTTATTCTTTCCTATGCGAAATTACGGAACACGCCGCGCGGACCGCGCAGCGTCAGGCCTGTCTCTGTGCCGGCCAGATCAAGTGCGCGCAGCGCCAGCTGACCGTCTGCATCGGACGCGCGCCAGCCGCTGATCGTGCCGGCGCGCAGATGCAGGTGAAAATCGCTGGTGATGATGTTGCCGAATCCCATCGCCGGCGAAATCTTCTCCACGACGCCGTACCAGCTCTGCGTGATACCGGCGCGGTTCAGTTCGATAGTGACCGGCGCCGCCGCCGCAACCGCTTCCTGAAACGGCACGAAACCGGGATCCCTGTCGTCCAGATTCTCCTGCGTCGGCTTGCGCTCCTCCTTCTCGCGTTCCGCGACTGCGATGCCCTCAAGCGAAGCTAACCCCGCGTCGAACGGATCGAGCCCGTCGAGACCGTAGACGCTGAACAGCGATTTCGGCTTGTGCCGACATGAAGTCGATCCGCGGCAGTACCTTGTCTTTCATCTTCATGGTGCGGTCGGCAACGATAGTCGCGATCGTTGATGGATCGATTGTGGCGTCGTGCGCTGCGCCATGGCATCGGATCGAGGAACGAACGGGCGTGACGAATTCCACGGCGCCGATGCGTTCATGCGTTACGCCGTCCTGGCGCACGACGATCATGAGTTTTCCGATAGCGGGCAGGCAGGACAGTACCTTGAGCGGATCGGCTGAAAACTTCTCGTGGTCAGGTCTGGCGGTCACAATGGTCCCCGAATGGCGGAACGCGTCACGCCACGGGCCTTAAGCAGGGGCGGCGACGTCGTCTGTGAGGGCGTTATGTCATCGCAGCAGCGGACCACGAATTAAAACAGTTCAAATGTGCGGCCGGGTTTGATCGATTCAAATCTGCCGCGCCAAACGATGTGTCATCGACAACCTCGCATTCCCGACAGAACAGAAACTCGCTGCTGCGTACTGAAGCGATGATTTGCATTCTTGCAAAAGGACGTCAGTTTGTGCGCGTTCTAAGTTTCTTTCTGAATGGAGACGTTACAAATTGAATCCACGCATGCAGCGTTAGACTCATCGAGGTGCGAAAACGAAAAGCCCCATCAGTGTTTATTGTGGGGCAAAAGTTATGAACGGTTCGTTCCGCGCGCCTCGTGCGCTTCGTGTCTTGGTTGGTGCAAGTCTGGCGGGAACGAGGCCTGCTGGTCCTTCAGGCGCCGTTTGAAAAACCCGCCTACGCGCAAGACGCTCAGTATCCGGCACCCGAAACGCTCGATCCGATCACGATCTATGCCACGCGTGAAGCTAGGCGTCTGCTCGACGTGCCGCAGACAGTGACGGTCATCACCCGCCAGGAGCTCGAAAAGCGCATGGTGCGCGATATTCAGGATCTCGTGCGCTATGAGCCGGGCGTCACGGTGTCGAAGACCACATCGTCGGTTGATCCATGGAGCAACAATCAGGGCTTCACCATCCGCGGCGTGTCCGGCAACCGTGTCCAGATGCAGGTTGATGGTACGCGTGTCATCGAGGGCATCGTCGATGGCAATCGCGACTTCGTCAACATGTCGAACCTCAAGGCGGTGGAAATCATCCGCGGGCCGGCCGGCGTGATGTGGGGCGCCGATGCGCTCGGCGGTCTCGTCGCCTTCGTCACCAAGGACCCGGAAGACTATCTCAAGGGTCGCAATTTCGGTGGACAGGTCGGGACGTACTACGACAGCTACGACAAGAGCTTCTACAAGAGCGCTGCCGTGGCCGCGCGCTTTGGCCAGTTCTCGGCTCTGGTCAATGTATCACAGCGCAGCTTCAACGAAGGCACGCTGAGCAAAGCGCGTGCGGATGGCGGCATCTGGGGATGCCCGCGTAATCCGCAGGCGATCCGCTGCAACGAGCTCAATCCGCTCGACGGCAACGACTACGACATCCTCACTAAGCTCGTGTGGACGCCGGATGCCGAGCACGAAGTCAAGCTGACGGGTGAGTATGTCGCCAAGCACTCGGAAGTGGATCAGAAGCACGACCTCGGGCCGTCAACCAGCCCGGCGGGCAGCTTCAATCTCAGTCATCTGCGCGATCAGGATCAGAACCGCGTGCGCGGGACGCTGTCGCACAAGTACACCCCCAATCTGGGATGGATCGATGCGGTGCGCTGGCAGGTGTCTTACAATCCGTTCAAGCGTGAAACGAACAGCGTGCGCCGCTATCGCTCCTCGACAAACAACCAGGTGCAGGTCGATGCGTTCCTCGACTATCAGGAAAGGTTTTACGAAGGCGACCTGCAGCTTAATTCGTCGTTCACGTCGTTCGGCGTGCTGCACAAGCTGACCTACGGCGCATACTACAGCATCGCGGAGACAGACTACGTGCGCCGCGATACAACCACTGATTTCACAGCCGGCACGGTAGCCGTCGCCAATGCCGGTGGGTTCAATTTCGCCGATGCCACGACGAAGCGCGCGGACGCCTTCTTCAAGGACGAGATGAATTTCCTCGGTGGACGCATCCAGGTCACACCGGGTGTTCGCTATGCGACCTATTCGCTCGATCCGCGGCCCAACCAATATTACAAGTCCTTGCCGGGCAAGGAGCCGCGCCCGATCGACAGCCAGAATCTGGTGTCGGAGGTCTCGACCACGCTTCACCTGAACGATCGTTACTCCACATATTTCCGCTTCGCCGAAGGCTTCAAGATGCCGACGTCCCAGCAGCTCTTTACCTCTCTTCCGAACGGTGGCGGCGCGGGCTCAGATCTGGTTCCCAATCCGGATCTGAAGCCAGAAGTCGGTTGAAAGCTATGAGATCGGCCTGCGCGGCAAGTTCAATGACGGGTTCTTCTCCGTGGCCGTTTTCAAGTCCGATTATACGAACTTTATCCAGAACTTCGTTTTGGTTCCCAGCGTCACGATCCCAGGCAACTTTGACTACACCTACATGAACCTGAGCAGGGTCAATCTGTGGGGCGTGGAAGTCGCGGGCGAGTACAAGTTCAACGACAACTGGAGCGTGAACGTCACAGCGAGCTGGGTGGACGGGACGCAGGTGGCGAGCGCGGGTGCCGCCGAGACCAAGTTCGACGGTACGACGCCCATCACCATCATCTCGGCGTTGCGCTACCTCGATACATCGACCGGCCTCGACGCGCAGCTCATTGGCACCTTTGCCGACCAGGCCGGCAATCGCAGCAGTGCGACGCTGTTCCGCGCGCCGAGCTATGCGGTCTACGACGCGCTGTTGTCGTGGAAGCCGAAGGCCGCTCCCGGCCTGACGCTGAATGTGTCAGTCCTCAACCTGCTCGACGCACGCTACTTCCGCTCGCTCAACGGTGCGACAACCTATCAGATCTCTCCCGCAGCGTCGGTGAGAGTTGCAAACCCCCTCGAACTGCAAACAGCACCGGGCCGCACCTTCAAGGTCGGCGCCAATTACGAGTTCTGACCTCGTCTGCGATGCGGCCGGATGCCCACGGCCGCATCGCTCTATGCCGGGCGGAGTTGAGAGGCGACCATGCGCGCGACGCTGAAGCAGATCTGGCGATTTCTCGTCATCGCCAATGCCGGGCCGGGCAAATGGATCTCGCTCGGTCTTCTCGCGCTCATCGTGGCGCTGAAGCTGATCGGCATTCAGGTTGGCGTCCGGATGATCACCTGGTACGCCGATTTCTATAACGCGCTGCAGAAGCTCGACATGCAGGTCGCGACGAAGCAGGCCGGCGTATTCTTTCTGCTGGCCGGGTGCTCGGCCGGGCTTTATCTCGCCGGAAAATATCTGCGCCAGCATCTCAATATCCGCTGGCGTCGGCGGCTGACTGAGGTTCTGACCGATCGCTGGCTATCGAGCAAGGCCTACTGGATGCTGCATCCCAGCCTGTCGAAGCCCGGCGTGGAAGGTGGCCCAGTTGTGGATAATCCGGATCAGCGCATCGCGGAGGACTGTAACATCTTCGTCGAGTTCATCCTCGGTACTGATAGCGACATGCGCAACGGCGTGCTCGATTTCGTCGTCAGCCTGGTGGGGCTTGTCACTTTCGCCACCGTCTTGTGGAACCTGTCGACATTCCCATTGTCCTTTGGCGCCTTCGGCTACGACATCGAAATTCCGCGTTACATGATCCTGGCCGCGCCGGTTTATGTCGTAGTCTCGACAGGCATCGCGCATCTGCTGGGGCGTCCGCTGCCGGGCCTGCTCGCCGAGCAGCAGAAGCGCGAGGCGGATTTCCGCTTCAGCCTGATGCGTCTGCGCGAGAATGCCGGTGCCGTCGCCTTGCACGGCGGCGAGAAAGTCGAGCACGGCATCATCGATGGTCGCTTCGAGGCGCTGGTGCGAATCTGGAAGCGCGTCATCAATCGCGAACTGATCTTCGGCCTGTTCCAGCGGCCCTATTTCCAGACCGTGCTACGCATTCCGATGTTCATTGCGCTGCCGGCCTTTCTGGCCGGACACATCACGCTCGGCGGGCTGATGCAGGTGTCGCAGGCATTCTCTAATGTCGTCGTGTCGATCTCGTGGTTCATCTTCAACTACAAATTCATCTCCGATCTCGCGGCGACCACAAAGCGCCTTCAGGTATTCCTCGATGCGGCCGAAGGTCAGGCCGAGCGCGCGCCTGTTGTGACGCAAACGGTGTCGGCCGACGGTACGATCCGGATCAGGGATTTTCTCCTGCATGCGCCCGACGGCCGCGAATTGTTGCAGATCCCGAATCTTGATCTGGCGCCCGGTCGACATGTCTGGCTCAGCGGACCTTCGGGGCTGGGCAAGAGCACGCTGATCAAGGCGCTTGCCGGCCTGTGGCCCTATGCCAGCGGCGACATCGAAACACCGCAGAAGACCATGTTCATGCCGCAGCAGGTCTATCTGCCGCTCGGCTCGCTTGCTGCCGCCGCCGCCTATCCGGCGGATAGCGCGACCGTGCCGTCTGAAACGCTCGATGCCATGCTGGGCCACGTCGACCTGGCCAACCGCAACAGCGTGGATGAAGGCGCCGGCGGATTGTCGATCGGCGAACAGCAGCGCCTTGCCATGATCCGCATTCTCGCCGCCGAGCCAGACTGGGTTTTCATCGACGAGGGCACCAGCGCGCTCGATCTCGAGTCCGAGAATGCCATTCTCGCGACGCTGGCACGGCTCCTGCCGCGCACGACCTTCGTGATGGTCGCGCATCGCGAGCCGCGCGGGCTTGGTCCGCTGCAGCGGGTCGAATTGCAGCGCGTGCAGTTGCGTGCGACAGGCTGGATCACGCCTTATCAACGCGGGAATACCGCGGTGGTTTAACTCGACGAGCGCAGGGCAGTTATTTCGGCCGCCCATGATCAGGCAGCTTCGCGATTTTCGATTTTGACGCGACTCTCGCGGATAGCGAGCGGTGGATCGCTGGCGTCTTCAATGAAATCGCCCGGCAATATGGTTTCCGCGAGATCACGGATCAGGAGCGCGAGGCGCTGCGTGGCCGCTCGAGCCGCGAGATCGTCAAGGCGCTCGGCGTGCCGATGTGGAAGATGCCGCTGATCGCGCGCGGCGTGCGCCGCATCGCGGCGCGCGACATCGACCAGATCCGTTTGTTTCCGTGGGTGCCGGAAATCTTCGAAGGCCTGCAGCGGCAGGGCACGGCCATCGCCATCGTCACCTCAAACTCCGAAGCCAATGTGCGGCGCGTGCTGGGGCCCGATCTGGCTGCGCTGGTGCAGTACTACGGCACCGGCGCGTCGCTGTTCGGGAAAGCCGCCAAGATCAGACGCGTCATTCGCGCCAGCGGCATGGCGAAGGATCGTGTCGCATCCATCGGCGATGAAGTCCGCGACATCGACGCCGCCCGCGCCGCCGGCATCGCCAGCCTCGCGGTCACCTGGGGCATTGCGACGGAGCCCGCGCTTGCAGCCGCCAATCCGACGCGACTGATCCACAAGCCGCACGAATTGCTGGCGTGGTTTGGCGGTTAAATGAAGTGCGGGCGTGTTACCGCCCCGCGCGCAGCCGCGCCAGAAACTCGTCCGTCGGCCAGGCATCGGCGGGCATGCCGAATTTCAGCTGCATCGCCTTCACCGCCGTGCGGCTCTGCTGGCCGAGAATGCCGTCGAGCTTGCCGACATCGTAGCCCTGCCGTTGCAGCAATTGCTGCATCTCCCGGATGTCGTTGAAAGCGAGCGTCGGCACGGGCGTCGAAGGCCGGCGCATCGGCGCCGCGCCCGCGATGCGCGTGGCGAGATAGGCCGCCGTCAGCGAATAGGTCAGCGAGTTGTTCCATTCGGTGTAGGCGGCGAAATTGGCGTAAGTCATAAACGCCGGGCCGTTGCGCCCCATCGGCAGTATGACGGAAGCCGGCATCGCGTCGTTCGGTAGCGGCCGCCCGTCGGCATAGGTCACGCCCCAGCGCGCCCATTGCGAGCGCGGATGCTGGATACTGAGATCGGTCTGCTGCCACGGCAGGTTCGCACGGCACGCGGATTTCCTGCAGCCACGGTTCGCCGCGCCGCCATTTCAGTCCGGCCTGGATGTAATGCGCGGTCGAGCCGATCACATCGGCCGCCGACGTCAGCATGTTGCGGCGGCCGTCGCCGTCATAATCCACGGCGTAGTCGAAATAGTGCCGCGGCAAAAACTGCGTCTGACCGAGTTCGCCCGCCCACGAGCCGATCATCTGCGACACGGAGAGATCGCCGCGGTCGATGATCTTCAGGGCTGCGATCAGTTCGGCGCGGAACATGTCGGCGCGGCGGCAATCATAGGCGAGCGACGCCAGCGACTTGATCGTCGGCAGCTTGCCCGTGTTGGCGCCGAAGTCGCTTTCCAGTCCCCAGAACGCCGCGATCACTGCACCCGGCACACCATATTCGCGCTCGGCGCGGGAGAACGCCTGGGCGTGCGTCTTCAACCGCTGCTGGCCCTGCTGCATGCGATAGTCGGCCGCCATGCGCGCGGCGAACTCGACGAAGCCCTGGCCGAACACGCGCTGGCCGCGGTCGCGCGAAACGATGCTCGAGTTCATAGACTAGCTGTGGCGCGGCCTGCGCCAGCGCGTTCGAACTCACGCCCTGCTTCTGCGCGTCTTGCTTGAAATCCGCCAGCCAGCGGTCGAACGACACGCCGGCGCGGCAGGCCTGGCTCTGGGCGAGCGCCATTTGCGGTGCGGCCAGCAAAGCCAGAGTAACAACCGACAGCCTCAAAATGTTCATGGCTCACAATTCCCTTGCACTTGAGAAGGCGAACGAGGACACGCGCCGCGTGCCCTCGTCAAGGATCAGGCGGCGCGTCAGCGGCGGCTCGGCGCGCTGTGCACAGTTCTCACGTTCACATAACCGGCAGTTGACGCCGATGGGCGTTGCCTCCGCGCGCGCGAGGTCGAGGCCGGCGGCATAGGCGAGCTTGCCGGCATGCTTCAACTCGCAGCCGAGCCCGATGGCATGGCGGGGTTGCGGATGGGGCCAGGCCGCCGCCGGGCGGCGCACTGTCTGGGCGATGGAGAAGTAGCGGCTGCCGTCCTGCAATTCGATCACCTGGGTGAGCAGCCGGCCGGGGGAATCGAACGTCGCATGCACGTTCCACAAGGGGCAGGTGCCGCCGAACTTGGAGAACGGGAAGGTGCCCGAGGAAAACCGCTTGGAGACGTTGCCGGCATTGTCCACCCGCAGCATGAAGAAGGGCACGCCGCGCGCATTGGGCCGCTGCAATGTGGTGAGCCTGTGGCAGACATGCTCGAAGCCGGCGTTGAAGCGCTGGCCGAGCACGGAGAGATCGTAGCCCAGCGCTTCGGCCGCGCCATGGAAGACGCCATAGGGCATCATCACGGCGGCGGCGAAATAATTCGCCAGCGTGATGCGGTAGAGCCTTCGCGCGGTATCGTCGAGCGGGCCCGCGCGATTGACGACCGCCTCCAGTGCCGCATTGGTTTCGATCAGGCCGGTCTGGAAGGCGAGCTGGAACACGCGGCCTGCCGGATCGACCATCTCCGACACCAGCAACTGTTTGCGGTGGCGGTCGAAGCGGCGCAGCGTCTCGCGCATCACGTCGAGCGGCATGATGCGCACGGTCACCGAATGCCGCTCGCGCAGCCGTTCCGACAATGCGCCGAACAATTCGTGATGGGGCACATTGATCTCGTCGCGCAGCGTCTCGGCGGCCTGTTCGAGTTCGGGGAAGTAGTTGCGGTTGGCCTCGACCAGATCGCGCACGCGCTCGATCGGGTTGGCCTCGAATGGCGCCTCGCCGTCGCGGCCGGCGATATGTGCAGCCACCATGGTCTCGCCACGCCGGGCCTCGGTATAGGCGCCGTAAAGCCGCTGCAGCGCATGCGTCACGCCGGGGCAGAGTTCGGCGAGGTCGCGCAATTCCTGCTTCGGCACGTCGAGCTGGCGGAACAGCGGGTCGGAAAACACTTCGTTGAGTTCGGCGAAGAAACGATCGTCGTCGGCGGTGGCGAGGTCGCGCAGATCGAGGTCGTAGGTCTCGGCGAGGCGCAGCAGCAATTGCGCCGTCACCGGGCGCTGGTTGCGCTCGATCAGGTTCACGTAGGAGGGCGAGATGCCGAGCCCTTCGGCAATCTGGGTCTGTGACAGGCCGAGTTGCTGGCGCAGCCGCCGGAATCGCGGGCCGACAAACAGCTTCTTGCCGGCGTCACGGCCGGAATCCTTATTGGCGTCTTTGCCTGCAAGCGCTTGGCCTTGCTTCGCTTTTGCCATGGCCGTCTGTCTCTCTGGTTTGTAAAATTTACAAACATGACAAATTCACAAGTTATACAAGTATCGATGTTACATCGCGTCATTGTTTAGATGCAAGCCATCTATCGGAATTTCTTTCATAGGTGTTGAGTGAATTACCGACATGCAATTCCCGCTTGTCACGAATGTCTTGAATTTCGGCAGTCGATTTAAAGGAGATGGCCATGCTGACCACCGAAACCCAGAGCTTCGACGCTCTCGTTCCCGCGCCGGCCGGCCGTTTCGACGGCATCGAGCGCCCGTATAGCCCCGCCGAGGTCGTGCGCCTGCGCGGCTCGGTGAAGGTCTCCCACACGCTGGCGCAGATGGGCGCCAACCGTCTGTGGTCGCAGCTCAAGACCATGCCCTATGTCCATTCGCTCGGCGCCGTCACCGGCAACCAGGCGATGCAGATGGCGCGCGCGGGCCTCAAGGCCATCTATCTCTCCGGCTGGCAGGTCGCCGCCGACGCCAACACGGCGGGCGCGATGTATCCCGACCAGAGCCTCTATCCGGCCAATGCCGGCCCGGAGCTGTGCCGCCGCATCAACCGCACGCTGCAGCGCGCCGACCAGATCGAGCACTCCGAAGGCGGCGCGAAGAGCGACTGGTTCGTGCCGATCGTCGCCGATGCCGAGGCCGGCTTCGGCGGGCCGCTCAACTCGTTCGAGATCATGAAGGCCTATATCGAGGCGGGCGCGGCCGGCGTGCACTTCGAGGACCAGCTGGCGTCCGAGAAGAAGTGCGGCCACATGGGCGGCAAGGTGCTGATCCCGACCGCCGCGCATGAGCGCAATCTCATCGCCGCGCGTCTCGCGGCCGATGTCTGCGGCGTGCCGACGCTGGTCCTCGCGCGCACCGATGCCGAGAGCGCCAGGCTCATCACCTCGGATATCGACGAGCGCGACCGCGAGTTCATCACCGGCGAGCGCACGGCGGAAGGCTTCTTCCGCCTCAAGGAAGGCACCGGGTCTCGCGCATTGCATCACGCGCGGCCTCGCCTTCGCGCGCCATGCCGATCTGCTGTGGTGGGAGACCTCGACGCCGAATCTCGACGACGCGCGCGAGTTCGCCGAGGCCATGCACAAGGTCCATCCCGGCAAGATGCTCGCCTACAACTGCTCGCCCTCGTTCAACTGGCGCAAGAACATCGACGAGGCGACGATCGCCAAGTTCCAGCGCGAGCTCGGCGCGATGGGCTACAAGTTCCAGTTCGTGACGCTGGCGGGCTTCCACTCGCTCAACCACGGCATGTTCGAACTCGCGCGCGGCTACAACGACGAGGGCATGGCGGCTTACTCCCGCCTGCAGCAGGCGGAGTTCGCCTCCGAGACGAACGGCTACAGCGCCACGCGTCACCAGCGCGAGGTCGGCACCGGCTATTTCGACCTCGTCTCCACCACCATCAGCAGCGGTTCAAGCTCGACCACTGCGCTCAAGACTCCACCGAGGCCGCGCAGTTCGTTCAGGCAGCGGAGTAACCGTCAGCAACACACACCAACCGGCGGATGATCCCGAAAAGTGGACACCGGTTTTCGGACAAGATCATGCGCCAAGAGACAAGAGGAGACCAAGATGCATACCAATCACTTCTGGGTCGTGGGCGGCGAGTTCCGTTCGCTCAACTTCCACACGCTGGTTCACGGCACAGCGCAGGTCGAGGGACCGTTTCCCTCGCGGCGCGAAGCCGAGGATGCCTGGCGCGGACTTCTCTGAGAAGAACCGCCACCGCTGCAACGTGCGCTTCTCCATCGTCGAGGAGCCTCGTCGCGTTGCTGTCGCCGTCGCGTAAGTGTTCTGCCTGTCATTGCCGGGCTTGACCTGGCAATCCATCTTACTTCTTACGAAGTTAACTCGCCGGGCTTCGCGCCCGGCGATTGCTTTTTTGTAATCCTAAATTCGGTCACGTTGTTTTCGGAACAATCCTGTCTCGCATGCGTTGATGCAGAGGCAATAAACCAAGGAGTTCCATGATGAAGATTTATTCAGCTGCTCTCGTCGCAGCTTCAATGCTCGGCGCACTCGCCGTGTCGTCTGCGGCGCAGGCGATGCCTGCGGCCCCGGGCCTTCGCGCGCCGACGGCTGTTGAAGACGTCGCGTGCCGTAATCGCACCGTCACCTCGTGGCATAACGGCCGTCGCGTCACGCGCACCGTCCGCACCTGCACGCCGGGTTGGCGTGGTTCGAACGCGCGCGCCTGTCATATGGAGCGTCAGCGCATCGTGCGCCCGAACGGCCGCGTCGTTTGGCAGACCAAGCAGGTCTGCCGCGGCGGACCGCGTTGGCACTAATCGACCCCGCTGCAGCAGTTAAACTGCGGTGAGGCCGTCAGGATCGCCGGGCGAAAGCCCGGCGATCTTTTTTATCTGCATTCGGCAACGCGAAGCGTTGACCCGGAATCCATGCCTGTGTGTCTTGAGGTCTCGCGCGAGTCGCGCCGTCTGCGAGCCTATGAGGGCTCGCACCTGCGTCCTTCGAGACGCGGCTTGCAGCCGCTCCTCAGGACGAGGTCATTAGCCCGCCGCGTGAATCGCGACGACCTTCTTCACCGCTGGGCGCTCCATGATGCGGTTGATCATCGCATCGATCTTCGGGAACTCTGCGACCGACAGCCCGGATGCCGGCAGCCAGCGCGACAGCGACAGCAGATAAAGGTCGGCGATGGTGTAGGTGTCACCCATCACATATGGCCCGCGCATCATCGTGTTCTCGATCATCTGGAAGCTCTCGCGCACGTTCTGCGGCGCCTTCCGTGTCATGTCGGCCTTGGAGCTTTCCTCGTCGGCCCAGCGATAGCCGCGCGTCCGGTGCGCGAAGTTCACATGCACGGTGGTGGCGAGGTAGCCGTTGAACGCCTGCACTTCGGCCAGCGCGAACGGATCGTCGATCGGCGCGAGCTTCGCCTTGGGGAAGGTCTGCGCGAGATAGACGAGGATGGGGCCGTTTTCGGTCAGGATGCCGCGATCGGTGATCAGCGCCGGCACCTTGCCCTTCGGATTGATGGCGAGAAATTCCGGCTTGGTCTGGTCGTCGGTGCGCAGGCTGATCTTCTTGGTGTCATAGGTCGCACCGGCTTCCTCGAGCGCGATGTGGGGCGCGAGCGCGCAGGAGCCGGGCGAGTAAACGAGCGTGAGCATGGAGCGTTTCCTTGGGTGGGTTTTTGGATTGAACTTGCCTTGGTCATGCCCGGAGGCGGGAAGAAGTCCAGTACTGCGCCCCAATTCCGCGCCATTTGCTGGTAGGCTTGCGGTCGGTTTAACTGATTTCCGATTCCCGCTTTTCATTTCAAGGTTTCGCTTGCTCCGCCCACCGGACGATCCGCGCGCCCACGCCGCCGCCCATTGGGGCGCGCTGCGCCCATTCATCGCCGCCGAGAGCCGCATCGCGGCGCGCATGGCGCAGCGACCGGTCACCGCCGCGCTCTACGAATTCTTGCGCTTCGGCATGAAGCAGGCGTGGGCGTGTCTGTTCGGCGGGCTCATGGTCGCGCTGATGATCGGAACGCATCTGTGGTATCCGGCGTCCGCACCTCTCGCGCGTTACGACTTTCTGTTTCTCTCAGCGCTTGCCATTCAGGCGCTGCTGCTCGCCTTCAGGCTTGAGACGCTCGAGGAAGCGAAGGTCATCTTCGTCTACCACGTCGTCGGCACGGTCATGGAGATCTTCAAGACCTCCGTCGGCTCATGGATCTATCCCGAGCCGAGCTTCTTTCGCATCGCAGGCGTGCCGCTGTTCACCGGCTTCATGTATGCCTGCATCGGCAGCTACATCTGCCGCGCGTGGCGGCTGTTTCACTTTGAATTCACGCATCATCCGCCGACATGGGCGCTGGTCGTTCTCAGCGTCGCGATCTACGTCAATTTCTTCGCGCACCACTACGTCTTCGACATGCGCTACGTGCTGTTCGCCGCGACGATCGTGCTGTTCGCCCGCACGCGCATCTACTTCATCAACTGGCGCGCGCGGCGCTGGATGCCGCTGTTGCTGGGCCTGTTTCTCGTCGCGCTGTTCATCTGGTTCGCGGAGAACATCGGCACCGCCACCAGGACATGGCTCTATCCCGGACAGAAAAATGGCTGGGAGCTGGTGAGTTTTGCCAAGCTCGGGTCGTGGTTTTTGCTGCTGATTATCAGCTATACTCTGGTGGTATTGATTCAGCGTCCGCTGACAACGCCCGGCGACAGATAGGTCTTGCGGCGGCCATTTCAGACATTCGGATTTTGAACGATGCACGCCCTTGTTTTTCTCGGCATGATCTACGCCGCCTGCGGGTTCGTTATCGGTCTCGTCGCGCATGTCATGGCGGTTTTCGGCGATATGCCCGGCGGCAACGGGCTGTTCTTCGCTCTCCACATCAGCATATTTCCTGTCTTTGCGTTGGTGATCTTGCTTTTTGGTCAGAACGCAACGTCGTCGAGTGGGTGGGCGGCCTTTAAGCCGATCCTGTCTGGATGCCCGCGCTGGATGCAATATCTGGTCTATGCGTCTTTCATCTATGCCTTCATCAACTTCGCGCTCTTCTTTCTGCAGGGCATTATGTCTCCGCAGCCAGTGCATCCAAAGGGCTCCGATCCGCCTGCGATGGTCTGGCGTGGTTTCTCCGGTCACTGGATGTTTTTCTATTCGGTGGCACTCGCCGGTCTGACGACGGCTTACAACAAAGGCCCCGGTAATCTGAAGCCGAAATGCCGTTTTGGCCATTCCATGAATTTTGGCGACAAATTCTGTTCGACGTGTGGGGCGGCAATCGACAAGACGTAAAGTGCGGCGGGTGATCTCACCCACCCACCGCCAGCCTGACCCCAATTCCCACCAGCATCAGCCCCATCACCACATCCGCCACCGGGCGGATGCGTTCATAACCGCGCCGCACGGGCGCGAGTGAAAAGAACAGCACGACGCTGATCCACCACAACAACGAAACACATAGCACCGTAACGGCCGCGCTCCAGAACAGGGTGCGCGACGCGTCGGCCGGCACAAGCACGCCGAACAGCGCCGCGAAGTAAGCAATCGTGTTCGGATTGGTCATGTTGGTGATGAAGCCGGTGCGCCATGCCGCGAGGCCATGCAGGCGTTGCGCGGTCGCATCGTTGTCGTTGGCCGCTTTGCGTCGCGCTTTCAGCGCGCGCCATGACGCGATGAGAATGCGCGCGCCGAGATAAGCGAGATATCCGGCGCCGGCATATTGCAGCGTGCGATAGGCCTCGGGCGAATTCTTCAGCACGGAGCCGAGCCCGGCGGCGGCGAGCGACGCCCAGATCAGCGTCGCGCACCACACGCCGAAGGCGACAAGCGCCGCCGAGCGGCGGTCGTGGCTGAGCGCATGGCTCATCACGACCGCCATGGTCGGCCCGGGGCTCGCCACCGCCAGCAGATGCACGGCGGCAATCCCGGCGAGGATCGGAAGCGCGGCGGCGAATTCCATCGCCTGTCCTCTCTCGTGTCCGAAGCGCTACTGCTTCTCCACGCCGGCATCGCGGATCTGGATGCCGACGCGTTCGAGTTCGGATTTGGTGTAGGCCGCCGCCTTGTCCGGGTCGCGGTAGTCGATTGTCGTCGCCGAGCTCTCTAGCTTGTTCTTGAGGTCGGGCTGTTCGAGCGCGTATTTCACCGCGGCCGAGAGTTCGTCCACGGTTTTGCGCTGCATGCCCTTGGGGCCATACATCGTGAACCAGGATGTGAAGACCACCTTCGGATAGCCGAGCTCGGTGAAGGTCGGCACGTCGGGCAGCAGCGCCGACCGTTTCGTGGCGGTCGAGGCGAGTACGCGCAGCGCGCCGGATTCCACATGCGGCTTGATGGTCGGATACGCATAGACCGCCATCGACACCACGCCCGACAGAAGATCGGTGAACAATTGCCCGCTGGTGTAGGGCACATGCACCATCTCGAACTTCGCGCCCTGCTTCAGCAATTCGCCGGCCAGATGTCCGGTGGTGCCGAGACCGGCCGAGCCGAAGGTGAGCTTGTCGGGATTGGCCTTCGCGTAGGCGATCAGTTCGGCCAGCGTCTTCACCGGAATATTGGCGTTGACGGCGAGGTAGGATTCCTGCGCCGACACGGTGGCGATCGGCGTGAAGTCGGTGACCGGGTTGTAGCGGACCTCCTTGAAGAAGTGCGGATTGGTCGCGAAAATCTGGTTGGTGCCGAGCAGGAGCGTGTGGCCGTCGGGATCTTTCTTGGCGACATATTCCGCGCCGATCATGCCGCTTGCGCCCGCGCGGTTCTCGACGATGAAGCGCCGCTTCAGCTTCTCGGACATCTTGTCGGCGAGCAGGCGCGCCATCTGGTCGGTGCCGGTGCCGACGCCATAGGGCGCGACCAGCGTGACGGCGCGATCGGCCACAAGAGAAGAGTCCTGTGCGGACGCGGGGTAGGCGGCGAGGGTGGCGGCCAGTATCAAAGCGGTGCGAACGAAAGCGGGCATTTCCTCGAAATCCTTTTTGTTATGGAGGCCGGCGCAAGACATCCGGCGAAGGCGATCATGCCGGTGGTCGGCGCACCGACGCTAGCGGCAGCCGGGCCGATCCGGTAGGGCGGGCGGAAGCATGCCATCCCGGCGGGCAGGGCGGTCCAGCCATCACAAAGCCCTCATTTCAAAGGCATTCCAAGGGGTTGAGCGGGGTTTGGTAACCTCTTCTTAACCATCATCCCTGTCATGTAAGAGGTGTGAAAATGGGGATAAACCCTCATTTCGACACGTTTGGCGGGAATGTCGGCGCGGCCGTAGGGCCCGCTCGATTGACCCGTGATTTCATGGGGTTCGTCGCGGCACGAAATCGCGCCTGGGCCTGGTTGCGGCAGCCGGCTTGCCGGCACAGACGAGCGGCCTTGGGGGCCGCACGGGGATGCTCTTGAACACCAAGCTGAAGATTGTTTTCACGCTCGGCCTCGCCGCCGCCATGGCCGCAGCACCTGATCACTTTGCGTTCGCACAAGGCGCGGCCGCGCCCGTCGGCGAGGTTGGCCAGTCGTCGATGCCGTCGGTCTCCACCGATGTGTCGCTGCTCGGCCTGTTCTGGCAGGCGCATTTCATCGTCAAATTCGTCATGCTCGGCCTGCTGGTGTGCTCGGTCTGGGTCTGGGCCATCGCCATCGACAAATGGTTCCTGTTCGCGCGCAACAAGCGCGCCATGGACCGCTTCGAACAGGCGTTCTGGTCGGGCCAGTCGATCGAGGAGCTTTACCGCACGCTCTCGGCCAAGCCCGCGCACAGCATGGCGGGGCTGTTTGTCGCCGCGATGCGCGAATGGAAGCGCTCGTTCGAAAGCCAGACGAAATCCTTCGCCGGATTGCAGATGCGCATCGAGAAGGTGATGGATGTCTCCATCGCCCGCGAAGTCGAGCGCCTCGAGCGCCGTCTGCTGGTGCTGGCCACGGTCGGTTCCGCCGGTCCGTTCGTCGGCCTGTTCGGCACGGTCTGGGGCATCATGACGAGCTTCCAGTCGATCGCCGCGTCGAAGAACACCTCGCTCGCCGTCGTCGCGCCGGGCATCGCGGAGGCGCTGTTCGCCACCGCCATCGGCCTTGTTGCGGCCATCCCGGCGACGATTTTCTACAATAAATTCATCTCCGAGGTGAACCATCAGGCCCAGCGGCTTGAGGGTTTCGCCGACGAATTCTCCGCCATCCTGTCGCGGCAGATCGACGAGCGGGGCTGAACCCGATCGTAGGTCGTCCGCGAAAGATGCGAATGAGCAGAAAACAGCAAAAACGGCGGTTTTCGTGCCGTTTAAGGATCGCTAGAATGGGTATGGGAATGGCTTCATCCGGGCATGGCGGGCGGCATCGCCGCCGTCGCGCGCCGGTCATGGCCGAGATCAACGTCACGCCGATGGTGGACGTGATGCTGGTCTTGCTCATCATCTTCATGGTGTCGGCGCCGCTGCTGACTGTCGGCGTG
Organism: uncultured Alphaproteobacteria bacterium; assembly: GCA_963736355.1. Classification (GTDB taxonomy): domain Bacteria; phylum Pseudomonadota; class Alphaproteobacteria; order Rhizobiales; family Xanthobacteraceae; genus CAVTOO01. Next base: position 250,453 of record CAVTOO010000004.1, read on the forward strand.
CCGCTCGATTTGCCGCAAAGCCAGGCCAAGAGTCTGGAGCAGGACAAGGAGCCGCTGACGGTGTCGGTGGATGCAGCCGGAAAGGTGTTCCTCAACAACACCGAGACGTCGATGGATCAGCTTGTTCCCAAGCTCAAGGCCATCGCCGACGCGCGCGGCGGCGGCACCACCGAGCGCGTGCTGTTCCGTGCCGACAAGGCATCGGCCTATGGTTCGGCGGCGCAGGTGATGGGGCTGTTGTCGTCCTCGGGCTTCAACCGCATCGCGCTGGTGACGGAAGTGCAACAGAAGTGACGAGGCGTTCGTAAGCGACAGGATGACCGACAAGGCGACCAGAAAATCATGGATCTACTCCGCTGCCGCGCATGCGCTGGTGGCTGCGGTCAGCCTGTTGTCGTTTTTCGCCAAGCCTTACAATTCCGTCCCCGTGGACTCGATCTCGGTCGAGATCATTTCCGCCGATCAGTTGCCGAGCGTGATGAAGGGCATCAAGACCGGCGACAAGACCGAGAAGAAGGCGCTGGTCGAGAAGGTCGCGGAGGCCGAAGCCGATTGAAGACGCCGTCGGCAAGATCGACAAGAAAACCGTCGTGACCGACGCTGCGCCGAAGGAACAGCCCGAGCCGAAGCCGGTCGAAAAGAAGCCCGATCCGCCGAAGGAAGTTGAAAAGAAGGCCGAGGCGCCGAAGGCCGAGAAGAAGGCCGAGCCCAAGCCCGAGCCGAAGATCGATCCCATTGCGGAGGCGATCAAGCAGGAATCCAAGAAGCCGCAGCCGAAGCAGGAAACCAAATCCGCGCCGACGCCGCAGGCCAAGCCGCGTGAGCGCGTATTCGACACGAACCAGATCGCGGCACTGATCGACAAGCGCGATCCGTCGCGCCAGGCCGCCACCGGCGATACGCTCAGTCCGAAGGGCGCGCTCGGCAAGGCCAATGCGTCGGCCGCGAACAATTCCGCGACATGGGGCGCGATGTTCAAGGAACAGGTCGAGCGCTGCTGGACCAAGCCCTATGGCAACGCTGAGGCGATGCGCAAGGAAGCGGCGTTTTCGATCCGGCTGAAGCGCGACGGTAACCTCGAGACCGCGCCGCAGCCGCTCGATCAAAACGCCGATCCTGCGTTCCGCATCTATCAGGAAGGCGCCTATCGCGCCATCATTGCCTGTCAGCCCTATCGCCTGCCGGCGCAATGGTACGACGAGTGGAAATTCTTCGATCCGGTGTTCCAGGAATCTAACCGCGCGACTTAAGGATCTGACTGCATCATGTTCAGTGATCGGCGTACGCCCATCGTCTCTCTTCCGCTCAGCCGACGTCAGCTGATGCTTGGCGGCGCGTCCGCGGGTCTTGTGATGGCGAGCGCGCTGCGTCCGGCCTTTGGGCAAGGCGCCCGCGTTATCATCAGCGAAGGCCAGTTCAAGCCGATCCCCATCGCGCTGCCGAGCTTCGTCGCGGGCACCGGCCAGGATGCCGAAGTCAGCAACGGCGTCACCGGCGTCATTGCCAACAATCTGGCGCGCAGCGGTTTGTTTCAGGTCATCGACCAGGCCGCCTATATCGAGCGCGCGATCAATGTCGATGCCGCGCCGAATTTCAACAACTGGAAGACGATCAACGCGCAGGCGCTGGTGACCGGCCGCATGACGCGCCAGCAGGACGGGCGCATCAAGGCCGAGTTCCGGCTGTGGGACGTGTTCTCCGCGCAGCAGCTCACCGGCCAGCAATATTTCACCACGCAGGACAACTGGCGGCGCATCGCGCACATCATCTCGGATGCGATCTACGAGCGTCTCACCGGCGAGAAGGGCTATTTCGACAGCCGCGTCGTGTTCGTCGACGAGAGCGGCCCGAAGGAGCGCCGCGTCAAGCGCCTCGCCATCATGGATCAGGACGGCGCCAATGTGCGCTATCTCACGCGCGGGCAGGACATCGTGCTCACCCCGCGCTTCTCGCCCTCGACGCAGGAAATCACCTATATGGAATTCGCGCAGGGCAACCCGCGCGTCTATCTCCTCAATATCGAGACCGGCCAGCGCGAGGTCGTCGGCAATTTCCCCGGCATGTCGTTTGCGCCGCGCTTCTCGCCCGATGGCCAGCGCGTCATCATGAGCCTGCAGCAGGGCGCCAATGCCAACTTGTTCGTGATGGATCTGCGCTCCAAGACAACGACGCGCCTCACCGACACCAGCGCCATCGACACCGCGCCGTGCTATTCGCCGGACGGCTCGAAGATCTGCTTCGAGAGCGACCGCGGCGGCCGCTCGCAGATTTACGTGATGGCGGCGACGGGCGGCGCGGCACAGCGCATCTCGTTCGACGAGGGCACCTATTCGACGCCGGTGTGGTCGCCGCGCGGCGATTTCATCGCCTTCACCAAGCAGGGCGGCGGCAAGTTTTCCATCGGCATCATGAAGACCGACGGCTCGGGCGAGCGCATCCTCACCGAGGGCTATCACAATGAAGGCCCGACCTTCGCGCCGAACGGCCGCGTCGTGATGTTCTTCCGCGAGCCCGGCGGCGCCGCCGGTCCGTCTCTTTATAGTGTCGACGTCTCGGGGCGGAACGAACTCAAGGTTCCGACGCCGGGCTTCGCGTCCGACCCGGCCTGGTCGCCGCTGCTTTCCTAGGCATGCCTCTATAATAAGTGAAGTGCGTCAGATGGGGCGACGGTTCCCATTCCCGCCTTATTTACTCCGCATTAACGCTGACATTCGCTTTAACGTCTCTCATGGCATTTGATGGGTCTTTGCAAGGGCTCATCAAGGTTGATGAAATGTTCGCTTAACCAAGGCGGGCTAGACCATTCTCAGAGAGATTTTACGAGCCTTAGTTACGAGCCTTGGAGGCCCCCGGAATGACTATTCAATCGCCCCTCCTGCGCGGGTTGAAATTCGCCGCTGCTTTCGCGGTCGCGCTCTCAATGGCCGCATGCGCCAACAAGTCCGGCGTCGATGCCAATGGCGCGCTGGCCGGTGCCGCCACGCCTGGCAGCCAGCAGGATTTCGTCGTCAATGTCGGCGATCGCGTCTTCTTCGAAAGCGATTCCACGGATCTGACGCCGCAGTCGGTCGCCACGCTCGAGAAGCAGGCGCAGTGGCTGCAGAATTATAACCGCTACGCCTTCACCATCGAAGGCCATGCCGACGAACGCGGCACGCGCGAATACAATATCGCGCTCGGTGCCCGTCGCGCCCAGGCGGTTCGCGATTATCTCGCCTCGCGCGGCATCGATGCCGCGCGCATGAAGACGATTTCCTACGGCAAGGAGCGCCCGGTGGCGGTGTGTAACGACATCTCCTGCTGGTCGCAGAATCGCCGCGCGGTCACGGTGCTGAACGCGACGTCGTAATTTACGGTCTGGACTAGGCTGTTGTCGGAGCCGGCGTCTCTTCCTGGGGGCGCCGGTTTCTTTTTGGGGGATCACTGGCGCGTGACGCCATTGCTCCAGACACAATTTAGGCGCACTCAGGCTTGTATTAGAAGTGGCCTGCGCGGGCCGCTGTCCGGCGGCGGAAATGCGCAGGTTATTGAAGCTGAATCAGTATCTTGATCTGTATCTCAGTCCTTGGCTTGGCTGGAGCCCGAGAGTCCCGATGAGCGTCTCTGTTGCTGGTCTTCGTATCGTTTCGGTTGCCATTGTTCTTGTCGCGCTGGCGGTGCCTGAGCGGGCGCGCGCGCAAGCCGACGATCTCGTCCTTCGGCTGAACCGCGCCGAGCAGCAGGTGCGCGAACTCACCGGTCAGCTCGAGCAATTGCAGCATCGCAATCGGCAACTCGAGCAGCAGCTGGGCGGCGCGCCCGCGCAGCCCCAGCAGAGCGCGGTGCAGCCTCCGATGCAGCCTCAGCAACAGCCGCCGATGTCGCAACCCGTGCCGCAGCCGCAGATTGCCGCGCCGCCGATCCAGCAGCAGCCTCCGCAGCAGCAGGCGTCACAAGGTGGCCGCGGCGATGCGTTTGATCCGTCGCGAAACCCCAATGCGCCCGGCGTTCCTCGCACGCTCGGCGGTTCCGCGCCCGTGGTCGATGAGCCCGATGTCGGAGCGCCCGGCGGTCGTGCAGCCGGTGCACCGCTCGATCTCTCCACCATGGGCTCCGCGCCTTCCGCCAATGCCGGTGCGCCGATGCAGCCCCAGATGCAGCAACAGCCGGCCCGCCGATGCAGCCCCCATGCAGCAACAGCCGATACAGCAGCCGCCTGCGCGCAGCGCGTCGGTGAGCCCGACGCTGCCGCCGTCGCAGACGCCGAAGGACGAATTCGATCTCGGCTACGGCTATGTGCTGCGCAAGGATTATGCGCTGGCCGAGGATACGCTGCGCGGATTCCTGCAGAAATATCCGTCCGATCCGCTGGCGGTCGAGGCGCAGTATTGGCTGGGCGAGAGCCTGTTCCAGCGGCAGCGCTATCGCGATGCCGCGGAGTCGTTCCTGAAAGTGACCACAGGCTATGGCAACAATTCCGCCAAGGGCGCGGAAGGCTTGCTGCGGCTGGGTCAGTCGCTCGCCGCGCTGAAAGAGCGCGAAGCTGCCTGCGCCGCCTTCGGCGAGGTCAATCGCAAATATCCGCGCGCTCCGGCGAGCGTGAAGCAGGGCGTGGATCGTGAGCAAAAGCGCGCAGTGCAGCTGCTGATCCCACAACGCGGACGGTGGGGAAGGTCGCGCTGAAAGCGGCGGGACGGGGGGCATCTGACTTCGCGCAAGATCATCCCCGCTAAAGAAACCCTTCCCCGTCTCGGTCGCCGAGGCGCGAGCTCTTTTTCTGACTGGCAGACGTTCCCGTCATTGTGCTTGCCGTGTCCGGCGGGCCGGATTCCACCGCTCTGTTGTGGCTCGCGGCGCGCTGGCGCAAGGCACACAAACGCGGGCCGAAGCTCGTCGCCATCACGGTCGATCACGGCCTGCGCCCGGAGGCGAAGACTGAGGCGCGTGCGGTGAAGCGCCTCGCTGACTCCCTTGGCATCGAACATCGCACGCTTGTTTGGCGCGGTGCGAAGCCCGCCACCGGCTTGCAGGCGGCGGCGCGCATGGCGCGCTACGCTCTGATGGCGAAGGCCGCACGTCAGGCGGGCGCCACCCACATCATGACCGCGCACAGCCGCGACGATCAGGCCGAGACCGTGTTGATGCGCCTGGCGCGCGGCAGCGGCATCGGCGGGCTCGCGGCCATGTCGAAGGAAAGCGTCGTCCCCACGGCCGACACCGATGAAGCCTCAACCATCGTGCTCGCGCGTCCGCTGCTCGATATCCCCAAGGTCCGGCTGGTAGCGACCTTGCGCGCGCACAAGATCGATTTCGCGGAGGATGCCTCCAATGACGATCCGCGCTTCACGCGCGTGCGCTGGCGCGGGCTGATGCCGCCGCTCGCCGCAGAAGGCCTCGATTCATGGACGCTGTCGCGTTTGTCGCGCCGCGCGGGGCGGGCCGAGGAGGCGCTGGCGCTGGCAGCCCTCGGGGCCGAGCGCGCGCTGGTCGCGGATGTCGGTGCTGCGATGTTTGCCGTCGCCTGCGATGCGGCTGCCTTCGCCAAATTGCCGGCCGAAATTCGCCTGCGCCTCGTGGGGCGCATGGTGGCGCGGGTCGGCGGCGAGGGCGCGCCCGAACTCGGCAAGCTCGAGGCGCTGATGGAGGCGCTCGAAGACGCCCATTCGCGCGGCGTCACACTGCGCCGGACACTCGCCGGCGCGGTGGTTAGCATTGATAAACGGTGCATTTCAGCGTCGCGCGCGCCGGCTCGCCGGGTCCATGCGCCGAAAAGCCAGAAGCGCTCCACTCGCGCGCCGAGTTGCGAAATCCTCTTAACCACGCCGTGGGACGAAAGGCCAAGACGCCGCAAATTCGACGGAAAACGCGCTACAATGCGTCAAATCGCCTATCTCGCGGCCGGAATCAGTACGTCAGACAAGTCTTGGCAGCGGCAGTGGGCGAGCCTACTTAAAAGACCTGATCTAGGGACGTACCAAGGGACCGCCGCAGGCTCAGCCAGCAACCGCAACCGGACCGCGAACAGGCGGCCTAGGAACTAGTCGATGAATCCATATCTTCGGAACGTCGCCCTTTGGGGCGTTATCGTCATGCTGGTGCTGGCGCTCTTCACGCTGTTTCAGCCGAGCAGCCAGCGCGGATCGTCGACCGACATTCCGTTCTCGCAGTTCCTGGCGGATATCGATGCAGGCCGTGTCCGCGATGTCGTGATCCAGGGCCCGGAGATTCACGGCACGTTCGGCAACGGCTCGGCGTTCCAGACCTATTCGCCGAACGACCCGACGCTGGTGCAGCGTCTCTACGGCAAGGGCGTTCAGGTGTCCGCGCGTCCGCAGCAGGACAATACGCCGTGGTTCATGACGCTGTTGATCAACGGACTGCCGATGCTGCTGTTCCTCGGCGTGTGGATTTTCCTGTCGCGCCAGATGCAGGGCGGCGCCGGCAAGGCGATGGGCTTCGGCAAGTCGCGCGCCAAGATGCTCACTGAAGCGCATGGCCGCGTGACGTTCGAGGATGTCGCCGGCGTCGATGAAGCCAAGCAGGATCTGCAGGAGATCGTGGAATTTCTGCGCGACCCGGGCAAGTTCCAGCGCCTCGGCGGACGCATTCCGCGCGGCGTGCTGCTGGTCGGTCCTCCGGGCACCGGCAAGACGCTGATCGCGCGCGCGGTCGCCGGCGAAGCCAACGTGCCGTTCTTCACCATTTCGGGTTCTGACTTCGTCGAGATGTTCGTCGGCGTCGGCGCGAGCCGCGTCCGCGACATGTTCGAGCAGGCCAAGAAGAACGCGCCTTGCATCATCTTCATCGACGAAATCGACGCTGTCGGTCGCCATCGTGGCGCCGGTCTCGGCGGCGGCAATGACGAGCGCGAGCAGACGCTCAACCAGTTGCTGGTCGAGATGGACGGCTTCGAGGCCAATGAAGGCATCATCCTGATCGCCGCGACCAACCGTCCCGACGTGCTCGATCCGGCGCTGCTGCGTCCGGGCCGCTTCGACCGTCAGGTCGTGGTGTCCAATCCCGATGTCGGCGGTCGCGAGCAGATCCTGAAGGTGCATGTGCGCAAGGTGCCGTTGGCGCCGGACGTCGATCTCAAGAACATCGCGCGCGGTACGCCGGGTTTCTCCGGCGCCGACCTGATGAATCTCGTCAACGAAGCGGCTTTGATGGCGGCGCGGCGCAACAGGCGCATGGTGACGCAGGCCGAGTTCGAAGACGCCAAGGACAAGGTCATGATGGGCGCCGAGCGCAAGTCGCTGGTGCTGACCGAGGAAGAAAAGCAGCTGACGGCCTATCACGAGGCCGGCCACGCCATCGTTGCGCTTAGCGTTCCGAGCTCACGATCCGATCCACAAGGCGACCATCATCCCGCGCGGTCGCGCGCTGGGCATGGTGCAATCGTTGCCGGAGAGCGATCGTCATTCGGTGACGCGTGAATGGTGCGTGTCCAAGCTTGCCATGGCGTTCGGCGGCCGCGAAGCCGAGGTTTTGAAGTTCGGTGCGGCCAAGGTCACGAGCGGCGCGGGCGGCGATATCCAGATGGCGACGGGCCTGGCGCGGCGCATGATCATGGAATGGGGCATGTCCGACAGGCTCGGCCGTGTGCGCTATCAGAGCAACGAGCAGGAAGTGTTCCTGGGCCATTCGGTGGCGCAGAGCACCAATATCTCCGACGAGACGGCGAAGCTGATCGACGAGGAAGTGCGCAAGCTGATCGTCGATGGCGAAGAAGAAGCGCGCCGCATTCTCACCGAGCGCCGTCAGGACTGGGAGAACATCGCCCAGGCGCTGCTCGAATTCGAAACGCTGTCAGGCGACGAGATCAACGACCTGATCGCCGGCAAGCGGCCGAACCGCGAATCCGTGATCGAGCCGTCGACGCCGCGGGCTTCTGCCGTGCCGCCGGCCGGCAAGCCGCGCCCGCGCCCCGATGCCGGGCTGGAGCCGCAGCCGCAGTCCTGATCGACTGACATCAACCTGTTATTGAAACGCCCGCCTTACCGGCGGGCGTTTTGATTCAGGGAGTCCGCTCGTTCAGAACTTGCAGGCGGTCTCGTCGGCTTCCGTCAGCTTAAAGCTTTTGTCGTCGGCGCCGAGCCCGGCCTTGAGCAGCGAGGCGAACACGCCGCGGCGGTCGCGCAGCATGATGTCCTTGTCGCCCGCGCGGGCGAGATGGAAGCCTCTGTCCGAGCCGCTCTTCGGTTCGGTGCAGGCATAGACGTAGTTGTCCGGCGCGCATTCGGCCGTGGTCGTGAACGTCTTGCCGTCGCGCCGCTCGATGCGGAAGGTGAGCCTGTGCACCGGATACTCGTCCGGCTTGTAGGCGTCGTCCTTCGGCTTGATGACGGCGATGCGGCGGACCTGTTGCTTCGGATGCGCCGCCAGATGCGCGGCGTCGTAGGCGCGGGCGAAGCAACGGTTGTCGGCGGTCGGCAAGCCGCGCGCGGATAGGCGGACCCTGGTTGGCGAAGCGCGGGCTTGCGCGCATCGCGCATGGCCATGCAGGCGGCGATCGGCTGCGGCGTCAGGCGGAATGTCTTGTCGTCGGTGCCGGGCAGCACGTTGACCGAGTTGTTTTGCTCTTCCTCGGTTCCGCCGCAGCCGCCGACCACCACGAAACCCTCATTGGCGAGGCCAAGCTCGTTGCCGTCCGTCTTGAGGCGGAAACTGCCGCCGTCGCAGTCAATGGCGCAGAACGCTGTGCCGTCGTCGCGCTTGCTGCACGAAAAGCTATTCGAGTAGACGCCCTGGCGGCCACGCAGGCGCACATAGGCGTCGAGATTGATGCGGCCGTCGTCGCCGTCGTTCTCCTTCAGCGAGGCGGGGTCATCCGGCGGATTTTCGGAATTGGCGTCGACGGTGAAGTCGCGGAACAGGAAGATACTCGTTACCTGTTGCTTGGGTCGGCTCGCCAGATGCGCGGCATCGTAGTCGCGGCCGAAGCAGGCTTCCTGTTTCAACGGCATGTGCTTGGGCAAAGGCGATGACTGCAGCTGCGCAGACGCGGTTCCGATCGCTGCCAGCATCATCATCCCGGCCAAAAAGCCGGACCGCAAACCGAGGCCTGATCGTCCCGTCATCGTTCCGCTCCCGTGATCGATTGATGTTGGTCGTCGAACTGCCTCGGTCCGTTCAATATCTCTCTACCGCGAATAATTCGTCTCTGCTATGAACTCGTATTCATTTCTTGGCAGAGGTCGATTCGGTGGCCTATCGCCGCACCACAGAGGTCGTCAGCCGTCTCGCCGCCCGCCGCGCGGCGATTTTGTCGGCCGCGCGTGACGCGGCGGCAGAGAGCGGCATGGACGCGGTTCAGATCGCGCCTGTTGCTGCGCGCGCGCATGTCGCGGCCGGCACGGTCTATCGCTATTTTCCGTCCAAGGCCGAACTCGTCTCCGAACTGATCGAAGACGTCACCCGCAGCGAACTCAGCGCCATTCGCAAGGCCGCGAACGCCGCGCCGGGTCCGGTCTCGGCGCTGGCCGCTGCCATCGCCACCGCGGCGATGCATGTGCTGCAGAACCGCCGCCTCGCCTGGGCGATCATCTCAGAGCCCGTCGATGTCGATGTCGCGCCTGCACGCCTGGCCGGACGCCAGGCGATTGCCGGCGAGATCGAATCGCGGCTGAAGGTCGCGATCGGCGGCGGCTTCGTGCCGGCGCAGGATGCGGCGCTGTCGGCTACCGCCATTATCGGCGCGCTGCATGAGGGCGCCATCGGTCCGCTCGCGCCGGCCTCGCAGGATGCCGCGCGGCTGCACGAAGCCGTTCAGATGCTGACATTGTTTGCGCTGCGCGCGGTCGGCGTGCTTGATGCTCGCGCCCGCGGTCTCGTGGTGCAGACGGTGGTTTCACCCAAGGCGGGCGCGTAGGCCCCTATTTCGTCTTTCCGTCCGCAGCAAAGCGCGACAGGTAAGCCCACAGATCGGCGATCTCGCGCTCGTTCTTGATGCCGGGAAAAATCATCTTCGTCTTCGGGATCATCGCGCGCGGGTCGCGGATGTACTCACTGAAGGTCTTTTCGCTCCAGACGATACCCGACGTCTTGTTGGGCTCCGAATAGGAGTAGCCCTCGATCGTCCCTGCGGTGCGGCCTTCAAGTCCGTTGAGCAAGGGGCCGACCTTGTTTTTGGCGTCCGCGCCGACGGCGTGGCAGGGCAGGCATTTGCGGAACGAGGCCTCGCCCGCCGCGGTGTCCTGTGCCCGTGTGGGGGACGCCGCGAGCGTCATGAGAGCGGCGACGAGAATTGCTGTTTTCATGGCTGGTTCAATCGTTTGTCGGGCTTGTTTCCTAGGCCGTCATGCGCCGCTATGCTACCCGATCATCAAGCATGGCCGCCGCGCGTGGCGGCTATACCAACGGACGGGTTCATGGCCATTGCGATGCCTCAAATCGATGGCGAAGTTCTGCGCCGGCGCGAGACGATCGTGGCCGATTTGCGCGCCATTGTACCGGGCGAGGGTGTCATCGCGGCACAGGCCGAGATGGTGCCGTACGAATCCGACGGGCTGACCGCCTATCGCCAGCCGCCGATGGTCGTGGTCCTGCCGGAAACCACCGCGCAGGTCGCGCAGGTGCTCCAATATTGCCACGCTAATGGCATCAAGGTCGTACCGCGCGGCGCGGGCACCTCGCTGTCGGGCGGGGCGCTGCCGCTGGCGGACGCCGTGCTGCTGGGCCTGGGCAAATTCAAGCGTATCCGCGAAATCGATTTCGACAATCGCTGCGTCGTCGCCGAGCCCGGCGTCACCAATCTCGCCATCAGCCAGGCGGTGGCGCATGAAGGCTTTTACTATGCTCCCGATCCGTCTTCGCAGATCGCCTGCACCATCGGCGGCAATGTCGCGGAAAATTCCGGCGGCGTGCATTGCCTCAAATATGGCCTGACAACCAACAATGTCCTCGGTTGCGAGATCGTCTTGATGACAGGCGAGATCCTGCGCATCGGCGGCAAGGCCTGCGAGGCGCCGGGTTACGATTTGATGGCCGTTATCACCGGCTCGGAAGGGCTGCTCGGCATCATCACCGAGGTCACGGTGCGGATCCTGCGCAAGCCGGAAACCGCGCGTGCGCTGATGATTGGCTTCGCCACCGTTGAATCCGCCGGCGAATGTGTCGCCCGCGTTATCGGCGCAGGTATTATTCCTGGCGGTATGGAGATGATGGACAAGCCCGCGATCCACGCAGCCGAAGCTTTCGTCCATGCCGGCTATCCGCTCGATGTCGAGGCGCTGCTCATCGTCGAACTCGATGGCCCCTCCGTCGAAGTGGACGAACTGATGCGCCGCGTGGAGGCCATTGCGCGGGCCTGCGGTTCGACCACGCTGCAGGTATCGAATTCCGAAGCCGAGCGGTTGCTGTTCTGGGCCGGCCGCAAGGCGGCATTTCCGGCGGTGGGGCGCATCTCGCCGGACTATCTGTGCATGGACGGCACCATCCCGCGCGCGAAATTGCCGGAAGCGCTGCGGCGGATCGGCGAATTGTCCGAGAAATACGGCCTGCGCGTCGCCAATGTCTTTCACGCCGGTGACGGCAATCTGCATCCGCTCATTCTTTACGATGCCAATCTGGAAGGGGAGATGGATCGCGCCGAAGCGTTCGGCGCCGATATCCTGCGCGCTTGTGTTGCGCTCGGCGGTGTCCTCACGGGCGAGCACGGCGTTGGTGTCGAGAAGCGCGATCTCATGGGCGAAATGTTTTCCGAAATCGACCTCGGTCAGCAGCAGCGGCTGAAATGCGCCTTCGACGACAAGGCGCTGCTCAATCCGGGTAAGGTGTTTCCGACGCTGTGCCGCTGCGCCGAGCTGGGGCGCGTTCATGTCCGTGGCGGCGCGACGCGCTTCCCGGAATTGCCACGGTTCTGAACGCGATGGATCTCACGGTCAAAGTGCGCGACGCGCGTGATGTCGAAGAAGCGGTCGCAACCGCGCTCGCCTCCGATCAGCCAATTGAGATCGTCGGCCACGGCACGCGTCGCGCCATCGGTCACGTGACGGCGACCAATGCCGTGCTCGATCTGTCCGCGCTCGATAGCGTCGTGGCCTATGAGCCCAGCGAACTGGTGCTGACGGCGCAGGCGGGCGTGCCGCTTGTGCGCATCGCGCAATTGCTGGCGGACAAAAATCAGGAACTGGCCTTCGAGCCGATGAACGTCGCCTCGCTGCTTGGTACCCCGCGCGATGCCGGAACGCTCGGCGGGGTGGTGGCGTCCGGCCTATCGGGGCCGCGGCGTATCAAGGCAGGTGCGGTGCGCGATCATGTTCTGGGCATATCCGGCGTGTCGGGCTTCGGCGAAAGCTTCAAGGCCGGCGGGCGCGTGGTGAAAAACGTCACCGGCTACGACCTGTCGAAGCTGATCGCAGGCTCCTGGGGCACACTCGCCGTCATGACCGAAATCACGCTCAAAGTGCTGCCGAAAGCCGAGCATGAAGTGACGCTGGTCATGCGCGGTCTCGATGACGCGACGGCCGGCCGTGCCATGACCGCTGCGATCGGCTCTCCCTTCGAGGTCTCCAGCGCGGCGCATGGGTTGCGTCAGGGGGATACGGTGCTGACCCTGTTCCGCCTCGAAGGCATCGCTGCATCCGTGGCGCACCGCTCCCGCGCGCTGGCGCAGGACCTTAAAGCCTTTGGCGCGGCTGAGGAGATCGCTGGGCCAGCGTCGGCGCAGATGTGGGCCGAACTGCGCGATGTCGTGCCGTTCGCCGCCTCTGGTGCACGCGGGTCATGGCCGGTGTGGCGGATCGTGTGTCCGCCTGCGGCAGGCACCGCGCTCGGGCATGCACTCGCGCGGGTGACCGGAGGTGAGGCGCTGTACGACTGGGCCGGCGGCTTGATCTGGCTTGCTGTGCCGCCGTCGGATGATGCCGGTGCTGCACTTGTGAGGGCGCAAGCGCGCCGTGTGGGAGGCCATGCCCTGCTGGTCCGTGCACCGGACGCGGTCCGGGCTGCCGTCGATGTTTTCGAGCCGCTGGACGGCGCACTCGGCGCCCTGCATGAGCGTGTGCGTGCCAGCTTCGACCCGCAGAGCCTGTTCAATCGCGGCCGGATGCGGCGGGAGACGGCCTGATGAAAACCTCTTTCTCGCTGGCGCAACTTGCCGATCCGGCCATCGCCGAAGCCGACACGATCCTGCGCGCCTGCGTGCATTGCGGATTCTGCACCGCCACCTGTCCGACCTATGTGCTGCTCGGCGACGAACTCGATTCGCCGCGCGGCCGCATCTACCTCATCAAGGAGATGCTGGAGACCGGTGCCCCGGCGACCACCGAGGTCGTCAAGCATATCGACCGCTGTCTGTCGTGCCTGGCCTGTATGACGACCTGCCCCTCGGGGGTGCACTACATGCACCTCGTCGACCATGCCCGGGCCCATATCGAACACACATTCCGGCGGCCATGGCAGGAGAGGATCCTGCGCGCTGTCTTAAGCTTCACCCTGCCGTCGCCGTCGCGGTTTCGCCTGGCGCTACGGGCCTCCGGCTGGTTGCGTCCGCTGGCGCGGCTGTTGCCATCCGGCTCGCTTGCCGCGCCAGGCCTGCTGTCGAGGACGCGGGCGATGCTCGAGCTTGCGCCGGCGCGTTTGCCGGCCGCCGGCGCGGCCGCCGGGACCGTCTTTCCGGCCGAAGGCGCCCTGCGCGGACGCGTAGCCCTGCTGCAAGGTTGTGCGCAGGCGGTGCTCTCGCCCGACATCAATGCCGCGGCGATTCGGCTTTTGACGCGCCACGGCATCGAAGTGGTGCTCTGCGCCGAAGAGCAATGTTGTGGAGCGCTCGAACATCATCTGGGCAAGGAGGAGGCGGCACTCGCGGCGGCGCGGCGCAACATCGATGCCTGGCTGAAGGAAGCAGACGGGCAGGGCCTCGATGCCTTGCTCATCACCGCGTCAGGCTGTGGCACCGTCGTCAAGGATTACGGCTTCATGCTGCGCAACGATTCGGCCTATGCGGCGAAGGCTGCGCGGGTGTCGGCGATGAGTCGCGACATCACCGAATATGTCGCGACGCTGGAGCTCAAAAAGGGTCCGGGATCGCCCCTTGTGGTGGCCTATCACTCCGCTTGTTCGATGCAGCACGGGCAGAAAATCACTCAAGTTCCCAAGGATTTGCTGGCGGCGGCGGGGTTCGCCGTGCGTGACATTCCGGAGGGGCATTTATGCTGCGGTTCGGCCGGAACCTACAACATCATGCAACCCGGCATTGCTTCGCGTTTGCGCGACCGGAAGATCGACAACATCGCATCGGTGAAGCCGGACATTATCGCCACCGGCAACATCGGCTGCATGGTGCAGATTGCGTCGGGCACAACGACACCGATCGTTCACACGATCGAACTGATCGACTGGGCAACCGGTGGACCGCAACCGAAGGCTATAGCCAAACAGCTCGCAAAGGTGTTGGATTAGAATTGCATCGTCTGATCCGGCGTATGCTCGCTTCACGCGCTCGCCGGATGTCGGAATGAGTGCTCAGCAAATCTCTTCAGGAGGACGGCAATGGCCAAACGGAAGAAGGCGAAGAAGTCGAAAGCCAAAAAACAAAAAACGATGAAGGTGGCGAAGAAGGCCGCCAAGAAGTCTGCGAAGAAATCCGCCAAGAAATCCGCGAAGAAGTCGCGCAAGGTCGCCAAAAAGTCGGCGAAGAAGTCGCGAAGAAATCCGTCAAGAAATCGGCCAAGAAGGCCGCGCCGAAAAAGGCGAAGAAGGCAAAGAAGCGCGCTGCTCCGAAAAAGGCGGCGGCTGCTCCGATGAGCGAGCCCATGCCGAGCTCGGCGCCGTCATGGCCGCCGCTCGGGGGATCGACGTCCGGCAACGACGACAGCCAATAAGGCGTCGCCTGCCATTGCGGGCGTGCCTCTTTAATATCGGCGAGACCGCGGCTGGAAGGCCGCGGTTTTTGTTTGGGCCGCCGATTTGGTGATTTTCGGACCATGTGGACAAGAAGGTCGCAAAATGCCGTTCAGTGGGTCGAAAATGCGGGCAAAACGCTGTTTCGGCTGTGTTTTTTGTTGCAGGAAAGTCACATCGTGACATGAAACAATGTCGAAAGGGGCTAAACGCCTAAAAAGGCAGCAACTGCCTTTGCTTTTGCCTTTTCAAAAAGGGCCTCTCTTCCGATTGTTGTCCCCGGAAGTTGACTTGTGGTGCGGGTTTTTCGGCGGTCTGGCCGGTGGGGCTCCTCCAGAACAAAAAACGGGGATTATCAAATGAAGAAGATGCTGTTCTCGCTCGCCGCAGTTGTTGCGCTGGGCACTGGCGCTGCCAACGCCGCCGACCTCCGCATGGCGGTTAAGGCTCCGCCGCCGGTTATCGTTACGCCGTGGGATATCGCCTTCGGTAGCGCGATCGCTTCGGACTACGTGTTCCGTGGTATCACGCAGTCGAACCACAAGCCGTCGGTCTCGGCCTATTTCGAGCCGCGTTACAACATCAGCGCGAATTTCCAGCTGTACGCCGGTCTCGCCGGAGCGAGCATTTCGTTCCCGAACCGTGCTGCCGCTGAAATCGACATCTACGGTGGCGCGCGCGCGACCTTCGGCGCCTTGGCCCTCGATGTGGGTGGCTGGTACTACTGGTACCCGGGTGGCGAGTGCTTTAACGCCGCTGTCGCCGGCGAGTGCGCCCTGCGTGGCAACCTCCCGATCAACGGCAACGTGATCAAGAAGGACCTGAGCTTCTTCGAAGTTTACGGTAAGGCCAACTACACCTTCAACGACATGTTCGCAGTGGGCGCCAACGCTTACTACACCCCGAGCTTCCTGAACTCTGGTGCCGATGGCGTGTACGCCTCGCTGACCGCGAAGTTCACGGGCCCGGCGATGTCGAGCGGCCTCGGCTGGTACGCTTCGGGTGAACTCGGCCGTCAGTGGCTGGGCACGTCCGACTCGTTCTACGGCGTCAACACGATCCTCGGCAACTTCTCTGCCGGTCTTCCGTTCGCCGATTACACCACCTGGAACGTCGGCGTCGGCCTGACCTACAAGGTCTTCACGCTGGACCTGCGCTACTCGGGCACCGATCTGTCCAAGGGCGAGTGTAACGCCTTCACCGGCGACCACACTGCGACCACCGCCGTTACCCCGACCGGTATCAATCCGGGCGGCATCGGCTCCAAGTGGTGCGGCGACGTGTTCATGGCCAAGCTCTCGGTCGACACCTCGCTCGCCGCGATCAAGTAATTCATTCTCCTGAGACTGGAAGGGCGGCGGAGAAATCCGCCGCCCTTTTTCTTTGACCTGATTTTGTCGTGTCGGGTCTGTTTTGACGGCCAGCGCCGCGGCCTTATGCCGTCGGCGCAGCGTCGCGCAGTTCGTGGGTTGCCCCGGTGCGCACCATCGTGACATTGCGCGTGTGGAAGGCCGACAGCGTCGAGCGGTGGCCGATAGAGATCACAGCCGTTTGCGGCAGGCGCTCCGCGACGAGGCGATACATGGCCGCTTCTGCAGGCTCATCCAGCGAGGCCGTGGCCTCGTCCAGGAATAGGAAGTCGGGAGCCTGGATCAGCGCGCGCGCAATGCCGAGGCGCTGCTGCTCTCCGAGTGACAGTGTCCGGTTCCAATGACCGTGTTCGCTCAGACGATCTGCCAGCGCCGGCAATCCAACATCCTGCAACGCAGCCTTGAGTTTTGCCGATTCGATTGTCTCGATGGAGGATGGATAGGCGATTGCCGCGTCAAGCGCGCCTACAGGAAAATAAGGCCGCTGTGGCAGCATCATCAGCCGCGATTGCGCGGGGATGCTGACCGTGCCGCGTCCGAATGGCCAGATACCGGCGATGGCGCGGAACAAGGTCGATTTGCCGCTGCCCGAGGTTCCGGTGACGAGCACGCGTTCGGCATTGTTGAGTGTCAGTGATGATGCGGTAACGAGCGGGGTGCCGTTTGGCAATTGCAGGGCGAGATCGCGCAAGGTGATGGCATTCGCCGCTGCCTGCGGCTGATGGGCAATCGCATTGTCGCCCGAGGCGAGCGCGCGCGCCGAGGCAACGCCCGCGTTGAAGCCCTCAAGACGCATGATCACAGCCTGCCATTCGGCGAGCGAGCGATAGGCCGTGACGAAGAAGGACAGCGCGCGCTGGACGCTTCCGAAGGCCGATGCGGTCTGCATCATGCCGCCGAGTTGGATGGCATTGGAAAAATAGGCCGGAGCGATGACGATAAAGGGAAATACGGTGGCCACTTGCTGATAGCTTGCAGTGAAGGCCGTCAGTTTCTTCGTCTGGTTCATGATCTGGTGCCAGTTCTGCACCAGCCGCGCGAAGCGTTCACCTAGCCGTTCACGCTCGACATCCTCGCCCCGCAGCAAGGCAATCTGCTCGGAGTTCTCGCGGGCGCGAACCAGGTTGAAGCGGAAATCGGCCTCGAAACGCTGCTGAGTAAAATTCAGCCCGACCAGTGGCCGACCGATCAGGTGCGTCAGCAGCGTACCGAGCACGGCATAGATCAGCGCTGCCCACACAAGGTAGCCCGGGATATTCCACGACGCGCCGAACATCGTCAGTGGGGCCGCTTCCGACAAGCCCCATAGAATGGTCGCGAACGAGATGAGCGTCACGATCGAGCTGAGAAGCCCGATACCGATCGACAGCGTGCCCTCGATAAACATCTTGAGGTCTTCGGCGATGCGCTGGTCGGGGTTGTCGGCGACATCGCCTTGCAACTGCATGCGATAATGCGTCGGGCCGTCGAGCCATTCGCCGAGATAGCTCTGCGTCAGCCAGCGCCGCCAGCGGATCTGCAGCCATTGATTGAGATAGAGCTGATAGACAGCAAGAGCGATAAAGATCATCGCCAGAACTGAAAAGTAGAGCAATTCGCTGACGAAGGTATCCCAATTTCGCTCCTGCAGCGCATTGTAAAAGCGGTTGTTCCACTGATTGATCAGGACATCGATGGCGACGAGCGCAAGCTCGATAGCGATGACGGAAGCCAGTAGACCGCGCGCGGCCCATCTGTCCTCGGAGCGGAAATATGGAATGGCAATCCGCCATGCGGCTTTGAGCAATGCGCCGATGTTTTTCACGAAAGAGTTCTCCACAAACAGCGAAAAGGCCGCCCGCGGTTGGGGCGGCCTTCGAAAGAATCGCAGATTTTAGGGGCGGCGTCAGCCGCCTAGATTGGCGCGGAAGAAGGCAATGGTGCGCGACCATGCGAGATCGGCCGCGTCCTTGTTGTAGCGCGCTCCGCCGGTGTCGTTGTTGAAGGCGTGGTTGACGCCTTCATACATGTGGATGGTGTAGCGCTTGCCGGCGGCTTTCAGCGCTTCCTCATAGGCCGGGATGCCCGGATTGATATTGCCGTCGAGACCCGCGTAGTGCAGCAGCAGCGGCGCCTTGATGTTCGGCACGCGATCCTTGCTCTGCGGCGCCGCGCCGTAATAGGCGACGGCCGCGCCGAGCTCGGGCGGCGCAATCGACGCCACGCGGTTGACCATGCCGCCACCCCAGCAGAAGCCCATGATGCCAACCTTGCCGGTGGATTCCGCGTGCTTGGCGAGTGCGGTTACGACGGCTGCTGCCTGCTGTTCGACCTCGGCGATGTTGATCTTGCCGAACATCTCGCGGGCCTTGTCTTCGTCGGCCGGCGTGCCGCCTTGCGACGACAGAAGATCGACGGCGAATACAAGATAGCCTTCGAGCGCGACACGACGCGCCACGTCTTCGATATGCGGATTGAGGCCGCGGTTCTCGTGGATGGCGATCACGGCCGGGCGCTTCGCCTTGTCCTTGAGACGCACCAGCGTGCCTGACACCTTGCCGTTCGGCGTGTCGAACGTGATCTTCTCAGACACCAAACGCGCATCGTCAGGAGCGACGACCGCGGCCTGCGCGTAGTCGGACCGCAGGCTCGTGTAAATCGCCGTTGCAGCGCCGGCGGAACCTGCCATCGAGGTCAGCCGGTCGAAGAAATCGCGACGGCTGATATGTCCGTGGGTGAAGTCGTCATAAAGGTCGATGGCGGCCTGGTTCATGAGATCTCCGGTTGAAGGATTGGCATTTCAAGGGGCGGGATACTGCCTTTGCTTACGCTGTGAGGGAAAGGCCCGGGACCCTCACACCCGCGTGAGTTGACGGGATGGGGCGGTTTGCCGCATCGGGAATAAATGTCGGCTGGCCATCCCGCAGGGCGGCAGCTAAAACGGCCCGTCCTGTTTCGGAGGTCATGAATGCGTCTGTTGCGTTGCAAAGCGGCTGTCGCCGCCTGTGTTGCGGTGAGTGTTGCTGCGGGATGGTCTGTCGGCGCCCGCGCCCAGGACTTTGGATTTCCATTCGGATCGGAGTTGACGCTCGATGCCAACCCGATGCGCGGGTCCAAGCGGATACCGGTTATGGAGATCGACGACAATGGCGCGGTCCAGCTCGATCTCTATTGCAAGCGCGCGCAGGGGCAATTCTCCGTTGCCAACGACACGGTGATCTTCATTGCCGGCTCGGTAGAAGACGGTTCATGCCCGGCGGATCGCGCGCAGGCCGACGATGCTGTGCTAGCGGCGTTGCAGGGCGCGACCAACTGGCGTCGTAGTGGGGATGCCGTATCCTTTGTCGGCCCACGCACCTTGCGTTTTCGTCTGAACACAAACTGATCGCCGCTGCGAGCGATCTCGCGCGCAACAAAAAAGGCGGCCGGTGAGGCCGCCTTTTCCGTTTGTGTGATGGTGAGCGGGAGCTTAGAAGCCGCCCATTCCGCCCATGCCACCCATTCCGCCCATGCCACCGCCGCCCGGCATCGCCGGTGCAGCCTCGCGCGGCAATTCCGCGACCATCGCTTCGGTCGTGACGAGCAGGCCCGCCACCGAAGCTGCATCCTGCAGCGCCGTACGCACGACCTTGGCCGGATCGACGATACCCTTCTGGAGCATGTCGACATATTCCTCGTTCTGCGCGTCGAAACCGAAGGTCTCCGACTTGTTCTCGAGGATCTTGCCCACCACGATCGAGCCTTCAACGCCGGCGTTCTCGGCGATCTGGCGGATCGGAGCCTCCAGCGCCTTGAGCACGATGTTGATACCGGCCTGGACGTCGGGGTTGTCGTTGGTGAGACGGCCGACGGCCTTCTTGGCGCGCAGCAGCGCTGTGCCGCCGCCCGGGACGATGCCTTCCTGCACCGCCGCACGCGTGGCGTTGAGCGCGTCCTCGACGCGGTCCTTCTTTTCCTTCACTTCGATTTCGGTCGCGCCGCCGACGCGGATCACCGCGACGCCGCCCGCGAGCTTGGCGAGACGCTCCTGGAGCTTCTCGCGGTCGTAATCGGAGGTGGTTTCTTCGATCTGCGCCTTGATCTGGTTGACGCGCGCCTCGATCGCGGCCTTTTTGCCCGCGCCGTTGACGATCGTGGTGTTTTCCTTGTCGATCACCACCTTCTTGGCGCGGCCGAGCATCTGCACCGTCACGTTCTCGAGCTTGATGCCGAGATCGGCGGAGATGAGCTGACCGCCGGTCAGCACCGCGAGATCTTCCAGCATCGACTTGCGGCGATCGCCGAAGCCCGGCGCCTTGACGGCGGCGACCTTGAGGCCGCCACGCAGGCGATTGACGACGAGGGTAGCGAGCGCTTCGCCTTCCACGTCCTCGGCGACGATCAGCAGCGGACGGCCCGACTGCACCACCGCTTCGAGCACCGGCAGCATTGCCTGCAGGCCGGAGAGCTTGGATTCGTGCAGCAGCACGTAAGCGTCTTCGAGCTCGGCGATCATCTTCTCGGCGTTGGTGATGAAGTAGGGCGACAGGTAGCCGCGATCGAACTTCATGCCCTCGACGATCTCGACTTCGGTGTCGAGCGACTTGGCTTCCTCAACCGTGATCACGCCTTCATTGCCGACCTTCTGCATCGCCTGGGCGATCATCTTGCCGATGGCGCTATCGCCGTTGGCGGAGATGGTGCCGACCTGGGCGACTTCCGCCGAGGAGGCGACCGGCTTGGCGCGCTTCTCGATGTCCTTGATGACGGCTGTCACAGCGATGTCGATGCCGCGCTTCAGATCCATCGGGTTCATGCCGGCGGCGACCGATTTGGCGCCTTCCCTGACGATGGCCTGGGCGAGGACGGTCGCGGTCGTGGTGCCGTCGCCGGCTGTGTCGTTGGTCTTGGAGGCGACTTCGCGCAGCATCTGCGCGCCCATGTTCTCGAACTTGTCCTCAAGCTCGATTTCCTTGGCGACAGTGACGCCGTCCTTGGTGATGCGCGGCGCGCCGTATGACTTGTCGATCACGACGTTGCGGCCCTTGGGACCGAGCGTGACCTTCACGGCATTGGCGAGAATGTCGACGCCGCGCAGCATGCGGTCGCGCGCGTCGGTCGAGAATTTGACGTCCTTGGCACTCATGTAACTCTCCTGGAAAGCTGAAAGCCTCATCCTGAGGAGCGCCGTCTGGACGCGTCTCGAAGGATGAGGCGAAGGGATGGATGCGGGTGGTGAGCTGGCTTAGCCCACGATACCCATGATGTCGGACTCCTTCATGATCAGGAGCTCCTCGCCGTCGAGCTTCACTTCGGTGCCCGACCACTTGCCGAACAGCACCTTGTCGCCGGCCTTGACGCCCATGGTCACGAGCTTGCCGGCCTCGTCGCGGCCGCCCGGACCGACAGCGATGACTTCGCCCTGCGAGGGCTTTTCCTTGGCGGAGTCGGGGATGATGATGCCGCCGGCGGTCTTGGAGTCAGCATCGATACGGCGCACAACGACGCGGTCATGCAACGGACGGAATTTCGTCTTGGCCATGGTTTCCTCTTCGAATTCAAAGACTTCAGCCGTGTGACCGAGTGTTCACAGCCACGCTTGGCAGTCGGATAGATCGAGTGCTAGCTGATGGCCGAGGACTTAGGGTTTGGCGGATTTGGAGTCAAGCCGGAAGCGGCGTCGGCGCCGGTCGCAGCACGTCATGTTGCGGGGCATCTGCAACCTCGACCCGCGCCACTCCGTAACTCGGCGTTGACGCGAATCGTGGGAGAAACTTGTCGAGTTGACGCACGTTATGTCGCTTGGTGCCGCGATCGGTATCCGCCCTTGCAACAATTGCCCTAAATCGTCACAAATTAGCCGCGGAGACCGTCGCAATGGATGTCATGCGTTTACCCCACATGAAGTTGATCCTTGTTCTCGCCGCTGCCACAGCCTTGGCGGGGTGCGAAACCACGCGGTTTGGACAGTCTGCACCGGAGCCTGCGGTGGCTCCGGAAATTCCGGCGACCATCGCCGCGACCGAAGTGGTTGGCCGCTGGGGCTTTGCCGCCTATCAGCGTCCCGACGATCGCGCCCGCACAGAGGCGGCAGCGCGCAACGGCTGCCGCAACGCTTACGTCATCAATCCGGGTCCGAGCGGCGGCGTCATCATGCATCTCGCCGACGAGACGCAGCCGCAGGAGCTGCGCCTCAAGGGCGGTCCCGGCGGCAAGAATTACATCGGACCTCCGGGTCCCGGCGGCGGCGAGAAGGATCGTGAGATCATGTCCTTCGATGGCCGCGTCATGATCATGCGCTTCATCGACCCCGACGCCGCCACGCGTTACGGCACGTCGGTGTATGTGCGCTGCGCGCCGACCGCCGCGTCGCGCTGATCTGGTTTTCTCAGCTTTCGCCGCATTAACAGCACGCTAACCATGCGTGCTCTCCATTCATTCAAAATAAACCGTGCCCGCACGAATGGCGGCGCAAACGTGGCATGGTGAATCCAAAAGCTCCGCGCGTTTACCAAACCGATCAGGTTTGACGGTCTACTGCACCGGCGCCGTTCTACGCGGCGCGTGTTCGTCCCGTGTCACGACGATTGGTGCAGAGTACGTCGATGTCCAAAAACCGTTTGCCGATTGCCGCCGTCTTTTGTTTTGTCGCGTCCGGCGCCGCGACGTCCGCTCCGCTACAGATTGCGCCTGAGCCGTCTGTCACTGCCGAGCCGCACGAGATGCCGCCCGTTCAACTTGTCGCCAGTCAGCGCGGCCAGATGGGTGGCGGCTTCATCGAATTCCTGTTCGGAGGCGGCGATCAGTCGGCGCCGCGCTATCAGCCCGGTTACGCGCCTCAGCCGCGCGCGCTCGAGCAGCCGGCGCAGCCGTCCATCGATCCGATGTACGAAAAACAGATGGTGGACTATTCCGGCCGCGAGGCGCCGGGTACCATCATCATCGATACGCCGCAGCGCTTTTTGTACCTTGTGCAGGGTGGCGGGCGCGCGATGCGTTACGGCATCGGCGTCGGCCGGCCGGGCTTCACCTGGGCCGGCGTCAAAAGCGTCAGCATGAAGCGCGAATGGCCGGATTGGACGCCGCCGCCGGAAATGCTCAAGCGACGCCCGGATCTGCCGCGCTTCATGGAAGGCGGTCCGGACAATCCGCTCGGCGCACGCGCGATGTATCTCGGCTCATCGCTCTATCGCATTCACGGCTCCAACGAGCCCTGGACCATCGGCACCGCGGTGTCGTCGGGCTGCATCCGCATGCGCAACGAGGATGTGATCGACCTCTATGAGCGCGTGCGTGTCGGCACCCGCGTCATCGTCATCTAGATTCCAGAACTTCAAACTGAAAAGGCCGCCCGTGAGGGCGGCCTTTTTGTTTGATGCAGCATGATCCCGAAAAGTGGCAACCGGTTTTCGGAAAAGATCATGCTCAAAAAAGACCGTGCTTAGTCTCCACCGTCGCCGCCGCCGTCGGTAAAGTCGCCGAAATCATCGCCGTCGAAATCGTCACCGTCGGACTTGGTGTCGCTGGCGTTGTCGAAGAAGCCCTGACGTTCGCCGCCCTTGTTCGCGCCGATATCGCCGAGGCCGGCATCGCGCGACAGGTCGCCCTTGGAACTGTCGCTCCAGGGAGTCTTGTCGCCGCCGCGATCCGAGCCGGGATCGGAGCCGAAGGCATGCGCCTTGTTGCCGCCCATCATCGAGCCGAGCGAGTTCATCAGCAGCGAGCCGCCGATCGCGCCAGCCGCGGCCGCAGCCGCGGTGCCGAGAAACGAGCCGCCGCCGAAACCGCCTTGTTGCTGCGGCTGTTGTGCCTGTTGAGGCTGTTGCTGTCCCGCCCACGGGCTTTGGCCGGTGTCGCCGGGGCGAACCGAAGGTACCGAGCCGCGCCGCGCGCCGCCGAACACCGTCTCACGCATCGAATCGAGGAAGCCGCGCGGAGCCTCGGGCACATCGCCCAGTGCCTCAAGCCGCGCCTGCGCGCGCTTCAGCGCTTCGTCCTGCAGCAGCACGGTCTGCACCAGTGCATAGAGTGCATTGGGCGCGCGCCTCAGGCCGTCATTGATGGCAGCGATAGCATCCGGCTCGCGTGGTTGATTTTCGACCGTTGCCAGCCGCGCGAACAGATCGTCGACAAGCTGGCGTTCCTGCGGGGTCATGGATTGGTCCTCTCCATCAAAGAATCTCTGGCGTTGGAGCATGTAAGGAATGCCGTGGGGCGGCAAAGGGGTGCGACAAAATATATCTGAGCATGATACGCCGGGCGCGAAGCGTCGGCGTCACAACAAGGTCACATTCGCCGCTGCCAGCCGCTGCGGAAACACGTCGCCACCGAGATAGGCATACTCGTGCTCGCGCGGCGTCAACAGATTGTCGGACTGGCGCAGCACGTCGTCGACGACGCCCGGGTGGCACATGATCACGCCGCCGTCGGGCAGGCCGTCGAGAAACGAGTCGAACAACATCGGGAAGTTTTCCGACTGGGCGAATTCATACGCGCCGGAGAAGCCGGGGTTTACGGTCAACCCGGCGTCGCGCGCACGGCGCTCAAGCCCTGTGCTCAGCCAGTCGAGGAACAGCGCTTTGGGCCCGGTGAGACGTTGTTGCAGCGATCCGAGCCGCCGGCATTGGCGCACCCAGGCTGATGGCGCGCGCGCCTTGACGGCCGCGACCACGGCGTCCCGCACCACCGGATAGAGCTGGCAATGCAGATGGCCATCGACAAAGGCCGGCGCTTGGCCGAATGCGTCGCGAAACGCGATGATCTGCGCTTCGACTTCTGCGCGCACGATGTCCGCGTCCAGCCGGCGCAGGAACCCCGCCATCAGCATGCTGTTCTGCGGAAGAAACGCGTTGTCGCGCAGCGGGCTGAAATGCAGCGTCAGCGGATGGAACGGCGCTGTCAGCACGAGATGCAGCCCGATGGAGCCGCGGCCTTCATTGGCCGCTTGCGTCAACGCTGTCGCCTCGGCGCGGTTGAAGGCATGCGCCACGACCATCACCGAGGTCGCGTTGATACGGCGGCGCGCAATCAGATCGCGGATGGCGCCATTGACGCCGGGCGAGATGCCGTAATCATCGGCATTCAGCCAGATACGCCGCGTGGGAGAAGAGTTCATTCAGCCGCGGTCCGCGTCGCGCCGTCCGTGCCCGTGTCCTTCGCCGGCTCCGCGTTCTTGACGCTGTGTTCGGCGACGAAATAGATCGGCCGTCCTTTCAGTTCGGACAGCACCTTGCCGATATATTCGCCGACAACGCCGATCATGATGAGCTGAAAGCCACCGAGCACCATGACGCCGACCATCACCGACGGATAGCCAGGCACCGACTTGCCGTAGAAGACCGTCTCCCACAGGATCGATGCGCCGAACAACAGTGCGATGAAGGCGATCACCACACCGAGCATGCTCGCGACACGCAAGGGCGCAACCGAAAACGAGGTCAGCCCTTCGATCGACAGGCCAACAAGGCCGCGCAGGCCGAAGCTCGTCGTGCCGTGTGCACGCGCCTCCGGCTCGTAATCGACCCGCATCTGGCGAAAGCCGATCCAGTTCGACAGGCCCTTGAAGAAGCGGTTGCGCTCCGGCAGGCGCTTGAGCGCGGCAGCGGCGCGCGGCGACAGCAGGCGGAAGTCGCCGGCGTCTTCCGGAATTTTCTGGCGCGCGCCCCAGTTGATCAGGCCGTAGAAATGATGAACTGCGAAGCGCCGTAGTGCGGATTCGTTGTTGCGGTGCGCCTTGGCGGTATAGACGACGTCATAGCCGCCCACGACCCAGTGGCCGACCAGCGTCTCCACCAGTGTCGGCGAATGCTGGCCGTCGCCGTCCATGAACAGAACCGCGCCGAGCCGTGCATGGTCGAGGCCGGCCATCAGCGCGGCTTCCTTGCCGAAATTGCGCGACAGCGACACCACCTGCACATCGAGCGCGTCGGCGGGCAGGCCGTGCGCAATGCTCAAACTCGCATCGGAGCTGCCGTCATCGACATAGACGACCTCGCAGCGCAGGCCGTGCTTGTCTTTCAGCGAGCGCGCGACGCCGCTCAGCCGTTCATGCAGCCCAGTCAGGCCGGCAGATTCGTTGAAAATGGGCACGACAATGGACAGGCCGCGCTGCTGCTTGTGCGCGTCGTCGGTAAATCGTGAAAGGTCGGCACCCAGCGCCATGATGGTTCCGGAAAGGTTGATCCTGTCCAATCATATGGCAACAGCGGCAGCCTGTCGCCACGGCTTTTGTCGGGTTTCGAGCGCAGCTTAGCCGCGCAGAAAAGCCTCGAGCTTGTCGAACAGCGGATTGGCGCTGGCGAACACGTAGTCGAGCGAGGCGACCGAGACCATGTCCGCGCCACGTTGCCGCAGCAGCGAGGTCAGGCCGAACAGCTGCGCCGGCGGGCAGTGCAGGGTGACCATGCCGGAGGAGGTCGGCCCGCCGAAGGGCGACACCACGCCGAACTTCTCGCGGGCTTCCGCGAGCAAGGCGTCGTCGCAGCCGGCGAAGCGCGTGCGCACTTCGCGATAGGCGACTGCGCGCGCGCGGGCGGCAATGCGATCCAGCAGGATACGCGCGGTCTCGCGCGCCTCGGCGTCCCAGTTGGCGCTTCGGGCGGCGACGAGATTGGCCTGCGAGCGCAGAATGGTGCCGTCGTCCAAAATCTTCAGCCCGTTGGCGGCGAGTGTCGCACCGGTCGTGGTGATGTCGACGATCAGTTCGGCGGTGCCGGCGGCCGGGGCGCCTTCGGTCGCGCCTGCACTCTCGACGATGCGATAGTCGATAATGCCGTGCGCATTGCAGAAGCCGCGCGTCAGGTTGATGTATTTGGTGGCGATGCGCATGCGGCGATTGTGCCGGGCGCGGAAGGCGCTCGCCACGTCGTCGAGGTCGGCCATGCTGCGGACGTCGATCCAGGCTTGCGGCACGGCGATCACCACATTGGCGAAGCCGAAGCCCAGTCCTTCGATCAGTGAGACGCTCCCCGCATCAGCAATGCTCTCGCGAACGAGGTCTTCGCCGGTGATGCCGAGATGAATCGCGCCGCGCGCGAGCTGGCTCGCGATCTCGCTGGCTGAGAGATACGCCACTTCGACATTGGCAAGGCCGGCGATGGTGCCGCGATAATCGCGTGCGCCGCCGGGCTTCACGAGCGCGAGGCCCGCGCGGCTGAAGAAGGCCTCGGTGTTTTCCTGCAGGCGGCCCTTCGACGGCACGCCAATGATAAAGGGCGCGCTCATCGGCTTTCTCCGCGCGCCAGCGTGTCGATCCAGATGGCGAACCCGACAGCCGGAATGGGCGAGGGGGCACCGAGACGCGTCAGGAGCCCGTCATAGCGACCGCCGCCGCACAAAGGTCCGTTGGCAGTGCCCTTGGCATGCAGTTCGAATTCGAAACCGGTGTAGTAGTCGAGCCCACGGCCGAAGCCGGTCGAGAAACGGATGGTGTCGGTTGCAATGCCGCGCGCAGCCATAAAGCCGATGCGCGTCTCGAATGCATCGAGCGCGGCATCGAGATTGATGTTTGCGTCGGCGGACAGCGCGCGCAATTGCATCAACGCGTCGTCGGGATTGCCTGTGACGGCGAGAAATTTTTCGATCAGCGCGCGTGCTTCGCCGGGCAGGGTGCCGCTGCCGAGCGTCGATTGCTCCAGGAAGCGATCGGCGATTTCCGCGACGCTACGCCCGCCGACATTGCTGGTGCCGGCAATCGACATCAGATCGGTGACTAGTGCGAGTGCGGCGTTGCGGTCGGAACCGGCAAGGGCTGCAAGAACACCTTCATATTCGGGACGGCGCGCGGTCGTGGAGAGTGTCAAACGGTCGAGATCTTGCGCCAGCGAGATGCGGCGGTTGAAATCCTTCACCAGCCGCCGCTTCCAGGAAGGCTGCAGGTTAAGTGCTTCGACCAGGGCTGCGAACAATCCGACATCGCCGGTACGGATATCGACATCGGTGAATCCAAATGCCGATGTGGCCTCCAGCGCGAGCGCCAGCATCTCGGCATCGGCGGCGGAGCGATCCTGACGGCCGAAGGATTCGACGCCGGCCTGATCGAACTCGTTGCGGCCATTGCCGCTGAAGCGGAACACCGGTCCGAGGTAACAAAATCCAGCCGCCTGTCCGGCACCGGCCGACGCGAGATAGTCGCGCGCGACGGGGATCGTCAGGTCGGGACGCAGGCACAGTTCCTCGCCGCCGGGATCGGCAACGAGATAGAGGCTCTTGCGGATGTCTTCGCCGGAGAGATCGAGGAACGGCTCGGCCGGCTGCAGCAGCGCCGGATTGGCGCGCGCATAGCCTGCGCGCTCATAAGACATGAGCAGGCCGTCCGCCTGGGCGGCGGAGGCGGTCGCGCGCGGGGCGGCGGGGTCGCTCATGGTCTTGTCCGTCAATGCGACCGACCTTGCAGCCGGGTGGGCGGCAGGGCGGCGCGGTTCATCACCGGTGTGGAGGGCGGCCACTTAGCACGGCTCGATGACAGATTCGACCGCGTTCCGTGGGCGTCCCTAACAGGGTCGTCTTCGTTGCAACCTTTAGTTGTATTTTATTCACTACGCCAATCACCAAGCGTCGCCTGGATCAAAGCCAGTGCCGCCACGGCCGCCGTATCCGCGCGAAGGATTCGCGGGCCGAGCGATAGTCGCAGCACCTGAGGTTGCTTGAGCAGCGCGGTACGTTCGGCGTCGCTGAAACCGCCCTCGGGGCCGATCAGAAGATCGACGGGGCCAGTCTCGGTATTCCGCAGAGCGTCCGTGGGATTGGCGATGTCCGCCTCCTCGTCGCAAAACACCAGCAGACGTGTTCCGTCGCGGTCGGCGAGAAAGCGCTCGAGTGACACAGGTTCGGCGACCTCGGCGAGACTGATGATGCCGCATTGCTCGGCCGCCTCGATGACGTTGGCGCGCATGCGCTCGGTGTTGACGCGCGTCGCCTGCGTGCGTTGCGTCAGCACCGGCAGGAGCGCGCGAGCGCCCATTTCAACGGCTTTCTGCACCATGTAGTCGAGGCGCGCATGCTTCAGCGGGGCAAAAACGTAGCGCAAATCGGCAAGGCTGCTCTGGGCGCGGGTCTGGCTGTCGATCTGAAGCGTCGCAGTGCGCTTGCCGCCTTCAAGCCGCGCCAGCCATTCGCCATCGCGGCCGTTGAAGACGAGCACGCCGTCGCCGTCGCCGAGACGCAGCACGTCTTGCAGGTAATGGCTCTGCGCGCGTTCGAGCGTCACGCGGTTGCCTGTGGCGAGCGGGCCGTCGAGATAGAGGCGTGGGGTGCGGGGATCGAAGCGCGGCATCGAGCTGTGTTGTCCTGAATTCGCGTGACGCTCAAGGCCCGGTCTCGAGCGTGAGATAAGGTCGCAGGCGGTAACGGATGGCCTTTGGCCGTTAACCAGGGAAATAGAGCGCTTTCGGGCGACGTGGGAACCGATTCGTGGAAAGAAAACACATCAAAACAAGAGGCTAGCGCCACCGGCGTCGATGGAAAAGGCGCTTGCGCCGTCATGCTGCCTGATTCATGCGGTTGTTTCCGTCCCTCGCCAGTCGTAGAAATTGCCGTTGGCGGCAGACGCGCCGGAGGGTTCCGCTTGAACATTCGCCTGACATCGATGGCCACGGCCGCGGCCTTGCTCGCTGCGACGATGGCTTATGGGCAATCGCCGTTTCCTCCCGTCGGCGGCGGCCAGCCAAGCCAGTCCGCGTCTCCCTTCCCGCCGGTTGGCGGCGCGCCTGCGCCGCGTCCGCCATCGCAGTTTCCGTCCGTCGGAGGCGGCCGAGAATCAGGCGGCGGCGCCGCCTCAGTCGCAATTTCCGTCCGTGAGCGGCGGTGCTCGGCCTGCAGGGTCAGCGCCTTCGGCTATGGCGCCTGCGCCGATGTCGCCTGCCATGGGCGCGCCCGGCGGCTTTGGCCAGCAGCCGCAGCAACAGCCGCCCTGCATGGACGAGTTCATGAAGGTGCGTGGCGAGTTTGAGCGGCGCGCCAAAGCCGTGGAGGCTGCCGGCAAGCGCAAACCCTCGCCCGACGAGGCCTGCAAGCTCATTTCGAGTTTCGTCGAGTCTGGCACGCGCCTGATCAAATTCGTCGAAGCCAACACCCGCTCGTGCATGATTCCGCCGAGATTCTCACAAATCTGAAGACGTCCCACGTCGATCATGTGCAGCTGCGCACGCGCGTTTGTAACGCGGCGGCACAGCCGCGCTCCGCGCCCGGCCCGAGCTTCAGCGACGTGCTCGG
This sequence comes from uncultured Alphaproteobacteria bacterium, assembly GCA_963736355.1. GTDB lineage: Bacteria > Pseudomonadota > Alphaproteobacteria > Rhizobiales > Xanthobacteraceae > CAVTOO01. The sequence goes on from CAVTOO010000004.1 coordinate 280,815, forward strand.
CTCGCCGACGCTGCCCGACAACACGACAACGACGCGTGCCGGTGGCTCGACCTTCGACACCCTCTCAGGCAACGCGCTGACGCGATGACGCAAGGCGCCGGCCGCGTCGCCGATGCCACCGGCAACTGGGTCGATACGCGCGCGCCCGACTGGACGCGCCCCTATCTGAGGCTCTCGCGCTTCGATCGCCCGATCGGGTCCTGGCTTCTCCTGATGCCCTGCTGGTGGTCGGCGGCGCTCGCCTGCGGCATCGCCGGCGACCTGCGCACGCTGCCCTGGCTCGTCGCGCTGTTTTTCGTTGGCGCCTTCGTCATGCGTGGCGCCGGCTGCACCTGGAACGACATCACCGACCGCGATCTCGACGGCCAGGTCGAACGCACGCGCTCGCGGCCAATTCCGTCGGGGCAGGTCACCGTGGCGCAGGCGTTTGCGTTCCTTGTCCTGCAGGCGCTTGTCGGGCTCGCGGTGCTTTTGCAGTTCAATGCATTTGCGGTGATGACGGGCATCGCCTCGCTCGCGATCGTCGTCGTCTATCCCTTCATGAAGCGCATCACCTACTGGCCGCAGATCGTGCTCGGTCTCGCGTTCTCATGGGGCGCGCTGATGGGATTTGCCGTGGTGTTCGGGCGGCTCGGTCCTGCGGCGGTCGTGCTCTATGCCGGTTCGATCGCCTGGGTCATCGGCTATGACACCATCTACGCCCATCAGGACCGCGAGGACGACGCGCTGATCGGCATCAAGTCCACGGCGCTGCTATTTGCCGAGCGCACCAAGCCGGCGCTGACATTCTTCTATGCGTTGGCGGTTGTATTTGATCGGCACAGCGTTGTGGCTTGGCGGCGCACATATTGCCGCCTTTGCCGGTCTTGCGGCGTTTGCAGTGCATCTGATGTGGCAGGTGCGACGGCTGGACATCGCCGACCCGGCGCTATGCCTGCGCCTCTTCAAGTCGAACCGCGATGCGGGTCTGTTGCTGTTTGCGGGACTTGTGGTGGACGCGGTCGTGCGAGCGATTTGACGATCTGCCGGAAACGTGTTGGTTTTGCTGCCTTAGGCACAATTGATTTGAGACGTAATTTATTGGGAGCCTTCCATGAGAGAATGGCTTGTCATTGCAGCCATATGTTTTTCGTTCATGCCAGCGCCGGCAAATGCCGATTGCGTCGAAATCGAACGTGCAACGTCCATTATGGCCGCTGCAAGTGCGCGGGCTCGGATGGACACTGCGAAATATTCGAGGGGCATCGGCGCCCGGTTCTATCAAAGAAGATCTCTTTGCCGCGTTGACAGCGGGAATTGAATCCAGTGCTCGACAAAAGGGCGCGGTGGATCAGGCAGTTGTCTTGCTTCGGCGGGCGATCAATCGCGGCTGTGCGTCGTCGGCTTCGCCTATCGGCAAAGTACTCGTGAAATATCGAGACCTGAGCCAGCTTCTGGGCGCGCGATATTCGCAAGTTTCGGCGGATTCGTGCTGAGGTTCAGCGCACGAGACCGGGAACTCCGGCTGCAGCACGAATTCGGAACGAGTTATGCGAGCATGCAAGGTCGACCCAAGCGCTAGCCGGACGTCAACCGCGGAGTTGTTAGTCCCGAGCTCGATAATTCGATTACATCAACCCGAGATCTTCGATCGTCTCGTCGTCGAGGCGCTCTTCCGGCGCGCCTTGTTTCGGCGAACCCGTCTTGCGCCGCATCGGGAAACGCGGGCGACGGTTGCGGATGGCGTTGCGGCGGCGGCGGCGCGGAGCCGGGCCTTGTTCGGCGGTCATCAGGTCGGGCAGTGAGCCGATGCCGCCGGTGTCGATCAGATCGGCGCGACGGAAATAATCGGCCCACATCACGCCGGCTTGGCGGATCTCGTCGCCGTCCGCGCTGACGAATAGCGGCACCGACAGCGAGCGGTCGCGATGCTCAAGCCACAGCACCCATGCGCCGGGCATGTTGTCCTCGGGCCGCGCGGCGCGCAGCGTGATGGCGAAATATTCGTCGACGCGAACATTCAGCACCATGCGAATGGTCTGAATCGAGCGCTTGATGATGATGCGCGCGCGCGTGATCTGGATTTGTCGCAGGCCGCCATCCGCGCGTTCGTCGCGCGCGTTGAACAACAGCGGCAATGAAGGGGAAGATGGGTCGGGCCGCTGTTCGCGGCCCGACCCGGCAGGCAACGCCTTGCCAACTCTGAGTTGACGCCTCACTATGTCTCTCCCGCGCCAGGATTATGTTCCCGGTCGATGCGAGGAGATTGCCACAGCAATTTCCGTTTTCGCTTAAGAAGGCTGGTTAAGAGAAAGTGCCCGCGATTGCTTCAATTGACATGCTTGACGAGACCTTGCGCGTTTCTTGAAAATTGATTGAGAAGCTGCATAAGGCGCTTGAAACGCGGCCTAAATCGGCACATCTGAGACAGGCTGGGTCCTGTTCGCACGGAACCCTTCACGTCCCGTCAACCAAGCCAGCTTGCAAGGTCCCCGCGTGTCCACACAAATCACCAACAAGACCTCGGCCACCGAGCGCGATCTGCTCGATCAGTCTGCGCTGAGCGATCTCGCGCAGCGGCTCGTTGCGGCAGCGAAGCGGGCCGGTGCCGACAGCGCCGATGCGGTCGCGGTGCGCGGCGTGTCGCTGTCTGTCGATGTGCGCGACGGCAGCGTCGAGGAGAGCCAGCGCTCGGAAGGTGACGATCTTGGCCTGCGCGTTTTCGTCGGCGCGCGTCAGGCGGTGGTGTCCACCAACGACATCGCGGCCGATGTCGATGTGCTCGCTCAGCGCGCGGTGGCGATGGCGCGCATCGCGCCGGAAGATGCGTTTGCCGGTCTCGCCGATGCGAACCTGCTGGCGAAAACATTTCCCGATCTCGATCTGCTCGATCCGCAATTGCCGACGGTCGGCCGTCTTGAAGAACTCGCGCGCCGCGCTGAGGAGGCCGCACGTGCGGTCAAGGGTGTGTCGAAATCCGACGGGGCGTCGGCGTCCGCCGGTATCGGCGGCATGGTGCTGGTCACGTCCACCGGTTTTCACGGCGCCTATCTCGGCTCGCGCCACGGCATGTCCGTCGTCGCCATCGCCGGCGAGGGCACAGGCATGGAACGCGACTACGATTTCTCCTCGACGCTCCACTCGTCCGATCTCGCTGCGCCGGAAGCTGTCGGCCGCAGCGCCGGCGAGCGCGCGGTCAAGCGTCTCAATCCGCACAAGGTCGCGACCACGAAAGTGCCGGTGGTGTTCGACCCGCGCGTGGCGAACTCGATCGTGGGCCATCTCTCCAGTGCGGTGAATGGCGCGTCCATCGCGCGCAAGACCAGCTTCCTGAAAGACAAGATGGGCGAGCGCATCTTCGCAGCCGGCATCCGCATCGTCGACGATCCGTTTCGCGTCCGCGGTCAACGCTCGCGTCCCTTCGACGGCGAAGGCGTCGCCGGGCGCAAGCTGACGCTGATCGAGGACGGCGTGCTGGCGTCGTGGATTCTGGATTCGACCACCGCACGCGAATTGAAGCTCGCGACCACAGGCCATGCGTCGCGCGGCGTGTCGTCGCCGCCGTCCGCCCTCCGCCACCAATCTTTACATGGAGGCGGGGACGCTTTCGCCGGCCGAACTGATGGCCGACATCAAGGAAGGTTTCTACGTCACCGAACTGATCGGCTCGGGCGCCAGCATCGTCACCGGCGATTACAGCCGCGGCGCGGCCGGCTTCTGGATCGAGAACGGCCAACTGACCTACGCCGTGAGCGAGGTGACTATCGCCGGCCATCTCAGCGACATCTTCAAGGCGGTGACGCCGGCCAACGATTTGACATTCCGCTACGGCGTCAACGCGCCGACGCTGCGCATCGGAGAGCTGACGGTTGCCGGTCGCTGACAGCGAGATCGAGGCGGCACGCGCGCTTCTGGAGCGCGCGGTGCGGGACGCTGGCGCGCTGGCGCTGGAAATGTCGCGCGCACCGCTGAAGCAATGGACCAAGGGCGCGTCGTCGCCGGTGTCCGAGGCCGATATCGCCGCCGACGAACTCTTGAAAAAAGCGCTGCTCGGCGCCGCACCGGATTTTGGCTGGGTATCCGAGGAAACCGTCGACGATAAGTCTCGCCTGTCGCGGGCCTTAACATGGGTTGTCGATCCGATCGACGGCACGCGCGCATTCCTTGCTGGCCGCGACGATTGGTGTGTCAGTGTCGCGCTTGTGTCCGAAGGGCGGCCTGTCGCGGGCGCAGTGTTCGCACCGGCGCGCGAGGAAATGTTCATCGCGGCTCTTGGTCGCGGTGCCACCTTGAACGGCACACCCATCCGCACAGTGGCAGGACGCGAGATGAGCGGTATCTCTCTGGCCGGCCCGCGCACGCTGGTTGAGGAATTGGGGCTGCCGCGGATGGGCGTATCAATCGTGCCGCAAATCGGTTCGCTGGCCCTGCGGCTTGCGCAGGTTTCGGACGGCCGTCTCGCTGCCGCCTTTGCGGGCGCCAACAGCCACGACTGGGACCTTGCGGCGGCGGATTTATTGGTGCACGAAGCAGGCGGACGCATGACGACGCTGGGGGGCGAACAATTGCGCTATAATCGGCCGACATTGAAGCACGATGTGCTGTTGGCTGCCGGCGCTGATCGTCATGCGTTTCTCGTGGCGCATCTCAAATCGCCGCAAGCGTAACCAACACCTTTCGTCCTTCACCATCCGGGCGCCTGGGAGATCGCGATGTCCGATACGCCGCAGCAATTGCTTCACCTCGTCCTCGGTGGCGAATTGACCAGTCTGGAAAGTTTCGAATTCAAGGATCTCGACAAGGTTGAGATCGTCGGCCTGTATCCGAATTACGCGGCCGCGCATCTTGCTTGGCGGGCCAAGGCGCAGCAGACAGTCGACAACGCGCATATGCGCTATTTCATCGTGCACTTGCACCGCCTGCTCGACCCGTCCACGGACACGGCCCGTAAATCCTGACATGGGCTGGCTTCGTCGTCTGACGCGAACGCGCGGGTTTCAACATGCCGTCGGTGTGATTGCCGCCGAGTATCTGCGGCTGGTGTGGTGGACCAATCGGTTTCACATCGATCCGCCGAATATCTATGAATCCATCGATCAAGAATTGCCGCTGATCATCGCGTTCTGGCACGGTCAGCATTTCATGATGCCGTTTCTCAAGAAGCCGCATCATCGCGCCAAGGTTTTAATTTCGCGACATCGCGATGGGGAAATGAACGCGGTCGCCGCCGAGCGTCTCGGTGTGGGAACGGTGCGCGGCTCCGGCGCGCATGACAACGATTTCCACCGCAAGGGTGGCGTGCCGGCGTTTAGAGGCATGGTCTCCGCGCTCGAAGAAGGTTACAATATGGCGCTGACCGCTGATGTGCCGAAGGTTTCACGCATCGCGGGAATGGGGATCATCATGCTGGCGCGCGAAACCGGTCGTCCGATTATTCCGGTGGTCATCGCAACAAGTCGTTTCGTGCGTCTCAACAACTGGGATCGTTCCGTCGTTCATCTGCCATTCGGTCGCGGCGTCATTCATGCCGGCGACATGGTTCATGTTCCGCGCGACGCCGATACGGCGACGATGGAAAATTTGAGGCAGACACTTCAGAACAATCTCAACGCGGCGACACGCCATGCCTATGCTGCGATAGGCCGGCACGATATCGCCGCCGAGAGTGAGCGGAGCGATGCCTGAACGCACGACGTTTGCGCTTCGGGGTTACCGGTTTGCGATGCGTGCCCTGACGCCGTTCGCGCCGCAGGTGATGTCGCGGCGCCTCAATCGGGGCAAGGAACATCCTGAGCGCAACGCTGAGCGTTACGGCTATGCCGGCGTCGCGCGGCCGCAGGGCCAGCTCGTATGGATTCATGGTGCCAGCGTCGGCGAGGTGCTGGCGGCGAGTGCGCTGATCGAGCGCCTGCGCAATCTCGGGTTCGGCGTGCTTTTGACATCGGGCACGGTCACTTCGGCTGAGATCGCCGCGCGCCGCTTCGGCAACGATGTCATTCACCAGTTCATGCCGTACGACTTTCCGCGTTTCGTCGAACGCTTCCTGGACACATGGAAGCCGTCGCTGGCGCTGTTCGTGGAGTCCGATATCTGGCCGAACATGATCATGGCGGCGTCGCGCCGGCGCATCCCGATGATGATCGTCAATGGCCGGCTGTCGCAGCGGTCCTATGAGCGCTGGCGTCATGCGCGCCATTCCATTGCCGCGCTGCTCGGCCGATTCGATCTGTGTCTGGCGCAGACGCAAGCAGATGCCGATCGCTTCAACGAGCTGGGTGCGCCGCGCGTGGTCATGGCCGGCAATCTGAAGCTCGATGTAGCAGCACCTCCCGTCGATCAGGCCAAGCTCGACCGTTTCACAGCGTTGACGCGCGGGCGCCCGCTGTTCGCTGCCGCCTCGACGCATCCGGGCGAAGAGGAAATTCTCATCGAGATGCACCGCGCGCTCCGCCATCGCGTCTTCGGCCTGATGACAGTCATTGTGCCGCGCCATCCACAGCGCGGCGAGGCGATCGCCCGCGCGGTCGCCGCCGCCGGGCTCAAGGTTGCGGTGCGCTCGCACGACCAGACGCCGTCGTCGCAAATCGATGTTTATGTCGCCGACACGATCGGCGAACTCGGGTTGTTCTATCGGGCGGTGCCGATTGTGTTCATGGGCGGGTCGCTGGTCGAGCATGGCGGCCAGAACCCCATCGAAGCGATCAAACTCGGAGCGGCCATCGCTCACGGGCCCCATGTTTTCAATTTCAGCGACATCTATGAGGCGCTTGACCACACCGGCGGCGCCAAGCGCGTCCTGGATGGCGACGGGCTGGGGCGCCAGGTCAACGCATGGCTGATGAATGCGCCGCAACGCTTGCAAGCCGTGGAGGCGGCAAGGCAGGTTGTGGCGGAGCAGGGCGGTGCCCTGGATCGAACCTTATCCGTACTTGAGCCTTATCTAATGCAACTGAGGCTTGAGGGTGGAGTGCATCATGCATGAGCCGTCCTTCTGGTGGCGGAAGCCCGGCCTGACGTCACGCCTGCTCGGCCCGTTGGGGTTGGCCTACGGCGCGGTGTCCGGGTGGCGCATGACACAGCCCAGCCAATCCGGCGGCGTGCCGGTGGTCTGCATCGGCAATTATCACGTCGGCGGCGCGGGCAAGACGCCTCTCGCGCTCGCGGTTGTCGGCCTGCTCAAGGAGCTTGGCGAGCACCCTTTTATTCTCAGCCGCGGCTATACCGGCCGCCTGCGCGGCCCGGTGCGGGTGGCCGAGCATCACGAAGCCTCGGATGTCGGCGACGAGCCGTTACTGCTGGCGCGCGCAGCGCCGGTCATCGTGGCGCGCAACCGGGTCGCGGGCGCGGCACTGGCGCTGCAATCGGGGGCGAGCGTCATCGTCATGGATGACGGTTTTCAGAATCCGTCGCTGCGCAAGGATCTCTCGCTCGTTGTGGTCGATGGCGGCCGGGCTCTGGGCAACGAGGCTGTGTTTCCGGCCGGTCCGTTGCGCGCACCGTTGTCGGCGCAGGTCGCGCGTACTGACATGCTGATTGTTGTCGGCGACGCTCCCGGCGCCGCACGCGTTGCGGCCATGGTCGCGGAGCGCGGCAAGCCGGTGCTGCACGCGCATCTTCGTCCGACCGACACTTCGCTGGAGACACTGCGTGGCCGCAATGTTCTGGCGTTCGCCGGCATCGGCGATCCCGAGCGGTTCTTTGCGACGTTGCGCGCCAGCGGTATCACGGTCGCGGAACAGCAGATATTCCCGGATCACCACCCGTTCACCACCGAACAGATCGAGACACTGATCCTGCGCGCCGAGCGCGAGGAATTGGTACCGGTCACGACCGAGAAGGATATGGCGCGCATGCGCGGCGAGGGCATGTTGCCCTATCTCAGCCGCAGCATCGTGCCATTTGCCATTACGATGGAAATCGACGAGCGCGACGTGCTGCGTCTGGCGCTGTCCAATACGTTGCGGCGAGTGCGGTCGTCGTTGGCGGATGCGGGCGTCAGGCTGCCGTTCCCAAATCCGGCGAGCCAGTTGTAGGGTCATTCCGGAAACCGCCAACGGGTCCGCGCAAAGCGCGGCCCGATGACTCCGCGGTTGTCCGGAATCCATACTCCCGGTGCTGATGAAAGCTTCGTGGAATCTCGAATGCTGCGGTGTATGGATTCCGGGTTCGTCGCTGCGCGACGCCCCGGAATGACAGCCGTCAGCGCGCGCCGGCCTTCTGGCTCTGGCGCGTCATGACGGCCTCAGGCGTGGCATAGGCTTCCTGCAGATCGACGCTCCAGTATTTCAGATCGTCGAGCGGGATCGCCGTTCCGGTCACCGCGCAACGGACGAACGTGCCGGGACCGACGACGCGGAAATCGCCGTCGAGATATTCGATCTTTGCTTCGCCCTGCTGGCGTCCGGCTCCGAATTTGTTCAGCACGCGTGTCTCCGCACAATTCAACTCCACAGCTGGCAATATAGGCATTCCTGGTGGGCAGTGAAACCCGGTGTTCTACTTGTCGTCGAACAGGCTGGCCTGGTTAACCCGGCTGCGTTCGGCACGCGGCTTGGCCGTGGCGGGCTTATCCTGTGGCGTTTTGGCCGGTTGCGGCGGCCCGTCGGGCCCGCGCCCGCTCTCGCCGGCCGTGGCGCCGACGCTGCCGTCGGCGAATTCCAGCGTCAGCTTCATGCCGGCATCCACCATCGCGGCCCGGCGGATCGGCGCGCCGGCGTCGTCGCGGACGAGGACGAAACCGCGTTCCAGCACGCCGCGATAAGACAGCGCGCCGAGCAATTGTCCGGCGTGATCGATGCGCGCCGCCCGGCGCTGCTGCGCGACCGCGAACGCCAGCCGCGCCCGCTCAGCGAGGCGAGCAATGCGCTCACGATCGGCCACGAGGCGGTTGCGGTTGACGGTGGCGTTGGCGCGCAATGATGAGGCGAGCCGCGCGTCGAGTGCCGTAAAGCGCTCCTGCCGCCGCGCCAGCACGGCGCGCATGCCGCCGCCGATGCGTTCGCCGCTGATGGTGAGGCGGTGGCGTGCATGCACGAGCTGTGCCTGCAAAACCGGCAAGGTCAATTTGGATGCAGCGTTACCATAGCGCCGCTGGTGTGCGTGCGTGTTGGCGCGCAGCGCCTTTGGCAGCGCCGAGGTCGCCGCGTCGAGCCGCTGGCGCGGAATGGCGAAGACTTCCGCCGCGCTCGGCAGCGCACGGATGGCGGAGCGCAATTCGCTGCGGCGGGCTTCCTGTTCGCGCTGCCATCCGCCGAAAGCACGGCGCGTCAGCGTCGCCACCTGCACGATCAGCTCGGCGCGCACCGGCACGGCCATTTCGGCGGCGGCGGTCGGTGTCGGCGCGCGCTTGTCGGCGGCGAAGTCGATCAGCGTCACGTCGGTCTCGTGGCCGACCGCCGAGATCAGCGGGATCATGCTGTCGGCCGCGGCGCGCACCACGATCTCTTCGTTGAAGCACCACAGGTCTTCGAGCGAACCGCCGCCGCGCGCGACGATCAGCAGGTCGGGGCGCGGCACAGGTCCCTGTGCGAGCAATGCGTTGAAGCCGCGAATGGCGGCTGCGATTTGTTCGGCCGCGCCTTCGCCCTGCACGCGCACCGGCCACACCAGCACGCGGCGCGGGAAGCGGTCGGCGAGACGATGCAGAATGTCGCGGATGACTGCGCCGGTCGGTGACGTGATGACGCCAATCGTTTCCGGCAGGAAAGGTAGAAGCTGTTTGCGTGCCGGATCGAACAGACCTTCGGCCGCGAGCTGCTTCTTGCGCTCTTCCAGCAGCGCCATCAGCGCGCCGGCACCGGCGGGTTCCAGCGACTCGATGACGATCTGGTATTTCGACGACCCCGGATAGGTCGTCAGCTTGCCGGTGGCGACGACTTCAAGCCCTTCCTGCGGCTTGATGCGCATGCGGCCATAGACGCCCTTCCAGATCACCGCCTCGATCTTGGCGCTGGCATCCTTGAGCGCGAAATAGCTGTGGCCGGAGGAATGCGGCCCACGAAAGCCCGTGATCTCGCCGCGCACGCGGACATAGCCGAAAGCGTCCTCAACCGTGCGTTTCAGCGCGGAAGACAGTTCCGAAACCGTCAATTCCACAACATTGGCGGGGGCAGTGGCAGGCATGTGATCCGAATCTCTTGCGGCCCAAGTCGGCCATGCTACACCACTTTGCAACCCTCAATCTTCCCGATCCGGGCCCAATTCATGAACATCCTTCTTCTCGGCTCGGGCGGGCGCGAACACGCGCTGGCCTGGAAAATCGCGGCGTCCCCGCTGACCGACAAATTGTGGTGCGCGCCGGGCAATGCCGGAATCGCGCGTGAGGCCGAATGTGTCGCACTGGACATTGGCGATCATGCGGCGGTGATCGAATTCTGCCGCACCAGCAAGGTCGATTTCGTGGTGGTGGGTCCGGAAGGCCCGCTCGCCGCCGGCATCGTCGACGATCTGGCCAAAGCGGGCATCAAGGCGTTCGGGCCGTCGCAGGCGGCCTCCCAATTGGAGGCATCCAAGCGCTTCACCAAGGATCTGTGCAAGGCGAACGGCATTCCGACCGCGGCTTACGAAACCTTTCGCGACGCTGACGCCGCCCGGGCTTATGTGCGTCAGCAGGGCGCGCCGATCGTCATCAAGGCCGATGGCCTGGCCACCGGCAAGGGCGTCGTCGTCGCGATGACGCTCGATGAAGCGCTCGGCGCCATCGACATGATGTTCGGCGGCGCGTTCGGCGCGTCGGGTTCCGAAGTCGTGATCGAGGAGTTCATGACCGGCGAGGAGGCCTCGTTCTTCGCGCTGTGCGACGGCACGCATGCGCTGGCGCTCGCGACCGCGCAGGATCACAAGCGCGTCTTCGATGGCGACAAGGGGCCTAACACCGGCGGCATGGGCGCGTATTCGCCCGCGCCCGTGATGACGGACGCGATGGTCGCACGCACGATGGACGAGATCGTGCGGCCGACGCTGAAGGCGATGGCCGCGGCCGGCATGCCCTACAAGGGCGTGCTGTTCGCGGGTCTCATGATCACGCAACAGGGCCCGAAGCTGATCGAATATAATTGCCGCTTCGGCGATCCCGAATGTCAGGTGCTGATGCTGCGCCTGATGAGCGATCTGGTTCCTGCACTGCTGGCGGCCTGCGACGGTCAGCTCGATCACTTCAGTTTGCGCTGGTACGACGATCCCGCGCTTACGGTCGTCATGGCGGCGAAGGGCTATCCGGGCGAGTACAGGAAGGGCACGCTGATCGAAGGTCTGGACGCCGCCGCGCAAGGCGAGGGCGTCGAGATATTCCACGCCGGCACAAAGGCCGATGGTGACAAAATTCTGTCAAACGGCGGGCGTGTGCTCAATGTCTGCGCGCGCGGCAAGACCGTCGGCGAGGCGCAGCAAAAGGCTTACGACGCCGTCGATCGTATCCGCTGGCCGGAAGGTTTCTGCCGCCGCGACATCGGCTGGCAGGCTGTGGCAAGCGAGAAGAAGTAATTGCGTTTCTGATCCGGGAGACAATTGGAGCAGCGCGCTCCTTCCCCCCTTGTGGGGGAGGGTCGGGGAGGGGGGTCGGTCGATCGTTGTCGACGACGTTGTCGTTCGAGTACAGGTGACCCCCACCCCTAACCCCTCCCCACAAGGGGGAGGGGAACAAGAACAAGGAATAGCTGCGAATGTCCGATCTTGCCGATCTGTTTCCGGGTTTCAAATCCGAATGGACGCACACCAAGGCTGGCCGCATCTTCGCGCGCATCGGCGGCAAGGGGCCGCCGCTGCTGCTGCTGCACGGTTATCCGCAGAGCCATGTGATGTGGCATCTCGTGGCACAGCAACTCGCGGAGAAGTTCACCGTCATCGCCGCCGATCTGCCAGGCTATGGCTGGTCGGACGTGCCGGAGACCGTGCCTGAGCACGCCACTTACACCAAGCGGTACACCGCCGAAGTCATGATCGAGATGATGGAGAAGCTCGGCTACGCGCAGTTCATGCTGGCCGGGCATGATCGCGGCGGGCGCGTGTCTTACAGGATGGCGCTCGATCATCCCGGGCGGTTGTCGCGCCTCTGCGTGCTCGACATTCTTCCGACCTACGAGTACTGGGGCAAGCTCAATCGTATTTTCAGCCTGCGCCTCTATCACTGGATGTTTCTGGCGCAGCCTGCGCCGCTGCCCGAGAAGCTTATCGGTGGCGCGCCCGACGACTACATGCACATCAAGATGGCGCAGGGCACCGGTACCGGCGATCTCAGCGTGTTTGATCCGCGCGCCTTCGAGCATTACATCGCCGCCAATCGCGATCCGCTGCGCATTCATGCCGGCTGTGAGGATTACCGCGCCGGCGCCTATCAGGATTACGACCACGACGCCGCCGATCTCGCGGCCCGCAAGAAGATCACCGTTCCGCTGCTGACATTATGGGGCGGCAAGGGTCTCGCGGCGGCGGCCTCGCAGGCGCATCTCGACACCTGGCGCGACTGGGCGACGGATGTGCGCGGCGAGCCGGTCGAGTCCGGCCACTATCTGCCCGAGGAAAATCCGCAGGCCGTGGCGAAGGCCATGCTCGCCTTCTTCAGCGAGACGAAGTGATGCTGCGGCCCGGCGCGTCGCGACGAAGTTGCACGCATCGTGGCGTTGCTCGCCGACGACCAGCTGGGCGCGAAACGCGAGACCACCGACGACGTCACGCCTTATTTCGCGGGCTTCGACGCCATCGCCGCCGATCCGAACAATGAATTGCTGGTCTGGGACGAGGGCGGTGCCGTGGTCGGCTGCTTGCAAATCACCTTCATTCCCGGTCTGTCGCACCGCAGCGCGTGGCGCATGCAGATCGAAGCCGTGCGGGTAGCGCGCGAGAGGCGCAGTCAGGGTATCGGTGAGAAGATGATGGCGGAGGTCATTGCCATGGCACGCCAACGCGGCTGCAAAACCGTGCAGTTGACGACCGATAAAAGTAGAAAAGACGCGCATAGATTCTATGCGCGTCTTGGCTTTGTCGCCTCTCACGAAGGCATGAAGCTGGCGTTGTGATGCTTACTCCGGCTTGATGCCCGCCAGCCGCGCCGCTTCTTTCATGTTGTCGAAGTCGGTCTTGATGAACGCGCCGAAGCCCGCCGACGTCATCTGCTGGGGCGTGGCGATTTCGCCGCCCGTAGCAGCGATCCTCTCCGCCGTCTGCGTGCCGGCGCTGAAGCCTTTCTCGATTGCCTTCTGCAGCTTCGCGACGAGGTCCGGCGGCGTCTTGGCCGGAGCCAGCACGCCGACATAGCTTTCGGCGAAGAAGCCTTTGACGCCGCTTTCGTCGAACGTGGGAACATCCGGCGTGAGCTTGTTCCTGGTTCGCGAGGCAACCGCCGGAATGAACGCCTTCTTGTCGATGTGCAGCCCCCTTGCGATGGAGAACTCGGTCATCGCGCCGTTGATCGTGCCCGAGAGCACGTCGGGCACCAGCGTGCCGCCGCTCTTGTAGGGCACATGCGTCAGGTTGGCGCCGGTCGCGGCCTTGAAGCGCTCAAGCGTCATGTGCCCGGCGCTGCCGGTGCCGCTCGTTCCGATCGTCAGCGGCGTCTTCTTCGAGAGAGCGACCAGTTCGTTGAGATTCTTGGCGGCGGTATTGTTACTCAGGATCAGCACATGCGGCACATAGCTCGTCAGCGCGATGGGTGCGAAGTCCTTGAGCGGATCGTAGCCGAGATTTGCGATGACGAACGGATTGACCGTCAGCGGTCCGTTGGAGCCGATCAGCAGCGTATAGCCGTCGCCTTCGGCGCGCGCGACAGCGGTTGCGCCCGTGCCGCCGCCTGCACCGGCGCGGTTCTCGACGATAACGGTCGCGTTGAGTTCGCGCTGCAGCACGTCACCGACGAGACGGCCGATGAGGTCGGCATTGCCGCCGGGTGCGAACGGTACGACCACGCGGATCGGGCGGTCGGGATATGCTTGCGCGAAGGCGCCGCGCGGCAGCAATGTCGCGGCAGGCACCGCGCCGAGCGCGGCAATCAGGGTCCGGCGTGAAATGGTCATTGCGATAATTCCTCCCAGGGGGTGTACGACAAGCGTTGATCCGCCTGTCCGTTCTCTTGCGGCCTATTCAATCGACGAAATGCGGTGACCGCAAGCTGCGCCTGCGAAGGTGGCCTTCGACGTTCGGCGAACAGGAAAAACAGGCCATAGCGTTTTCAAGCGAGGTGGGGTCCGGCTCGCGTGAAGAAAGCGCGTTAAAATAAACATAGCGTTTTCAAGCGAAGTGGATACCGGTTCGCGTGAAGAAAACGCGTCAAAATAGAAAGAATCCTTAGCGTTTGGCCTTGAAGAACGCCGTCAGCATGTCGGACGCCTCGCCTTCGCCGACACCGCCATAGACCTCGGGCCGGTGATGGCAGGTCGGCTGGGCGAAGAAGCGCACGCCATGGTCCACCGCGCCGCCCTTTGGGTCGGCTGCGCCGTAATAAAGCCGCCGGATGCGGGCAAACGAGATCGCGCCCGCGCACATCGTGCACGGCTCCAGCGTGACGTAGAGATCGCAGTCGGGCAGGCGCTCGCTGCCGAGGATGCGCGCGGCCTCGCGCAGCGCCAGCAACTCCGCATGGGCGGTCGGGTCGCGGTCGGTCAGCGTGCGATTGCCGGCACGGGCGACCACCTCCTGGCCGTGGACCACGACGCAGCCAATCGGGACCTCGCCGTTAACCTCTGCGGCGCGGGCCTCGGCAAGGGCCATATCCATGAAAGACCGTGTACTCATGCGCCAAAGCTGATATCAGGCGCACATCCCCAAGGCGAGAGAGCTCATGGCCCGCGACGACGACAAAAACAACAGATCGCGTGGACCGCGCAAGCCACCCAGCCGTGGTGGTGGCGGTGGCGAGCGTTCCGGTGGACGATCCGGTGGCGGCGGCAAGCGCAGCAGCTTCGGCGAGCGGCCGGCCACGGGGCGTGCGGAGGCTCGTAAGCCCTCCGGCGACCGGCCGTTTCGCGGCAAGCCGTTTACCGACAAGGCCAGTGGCTTCCGCAAGGATCGCGATAGCGCGCCACGCGGCGAGCGCCGCGAAGGTGGTTTCAAGAAAGAAGGCGGGTTCAAGAAGGATTTCAAGCCGCGCGGCGAACGCAGCTTCAGCCGCGACGACAAGCCGCGTGGCGATCGTCCGCCGCGCCGCGATTTTGGTGACCGTCCGCCGCGCCGTGACTATGAGAGCCGTGGCAGCGAGCGTCCGAGGCCGGAGCGCAGCGAACGTCCGCAGTTCAGCCGCGACGACAAGCCCCGCTTCAGCCGGGGTGGTGACGACAAGCCGCGCTTCAACCGCGACAGCAAGCCCGGCTTCAGCCGTGATCGTGGCGGCAAGCCCGGTGGCTTCCGCAAGGATCGCGACGACGCGCCGCGCGGCGAACGCCGCGAAGGCGGGTTCAAGCGCGAAGGCGGTTTCAAAAAAGAGGGTGGCTTCAAGAAGGACTTCAAGCCGCGTGATCGCGGCAGTGATCGTCCGCGTGAGGACCGTCCGCCACGTCGCGACTTCAGCGACCGTCCGCCGCGTGCAGGCGGCGAAGGCCGCTCGGAGCGTCCGCGCTTCGACCGTCCGCGTGAGGATCGTAGCGAGCGACCGGCCCGCAGCCGCGATGATCGTCCCGCGCGCAGCAATTTTTCCGACCATCCGCGTAACGACCGTGGTGGTGGTGACGAACGTCCGCGGTTCAATCGTGACCGCGACGACAAGCCGCGCTTCAGTCGCGGCGGCGACGATCGTCCGCCGCGTCGCGAGTTTCGCAGCGATGCACCGCGCGGTGAAGGCCGCCCGGAGCGCCCCAGATTTGACCGTCCCAAATTCGATCGCCCGCGCGAGGACCGCCGTCCGCCCCGCGAGGCCGTCGATGGCGCGAGCGAGACACCCAAGCCGTCCAAGGGCGGCGAGCGTATCGCCAAGGTCGTGGCGCGCGCGGGCTTAAGCTCACGGCGCGAAGCTGAAGCCTGGATCACCGACGGCCGCGTCTCCGTCAATGGTCGCGTCATCACCTCGCCCGCACTCGATGTCAGCGCGAGCGACAAGATCACCATCGACGGCAAGCCGCTGCCGCCGCGCGAGAAGACACGGCTGTTCCTCTATCACAAGCCGCGCGGGCTGGTGACGACGCATGCCGATCCGGAAGGTCGCGCCACGGTGTTCGAGTCGCTGCCGGAAGGTCTGCCGCGCGTCATCAGCGTCGGCCGTCTCGATTACAACACCGAAGGGCTGCTGCTGCTCACCAATGACGGCGAGCTGGCGCGCGCGCTGGAATTGCCGGCCAATGGCTGGCTGCGGCGCTATCGCGTCCGCGCGCATGGCTCGATCACGCAGGATCAGCTCGACACTTTGAAGAACGGCATCGAGATTGATGGTGTGCGCTACGGCGAGATTGCCGCAAAGCTCGACCGCGATCAGGGCGCCAATGTCTGGATCACCTTCGAGATCCGCGAGGGAAAAAATCGCGAGGTACGCACCGTGCTCGCGCATCTCGGTCTCGATGTGAACCGCCTGATCCGCGTCGCCTATGGTCCGTTCCAGCTCGGAGAGTTGGCCGAAGGGTCGGTGGAGGAAGCCGAAGCGGGCGAACTGCGCGAGCAGCTCGGAGCCAAGATCTCCGGCATGCTCGAGCAGCAGGAGGCCGATACCACGCCGAAGCCGCGCCGCGCCGGCCTCATCGCCGACCGCAAGGGCCGCCGTGTGCTGGTGGAGCGTGGCCGCGAAGTGGGCCGCGATCTGGATGGCGACGAGCCGCCGCCACGCGGTGCGCCGAAACGGCGTTACCACGGCAAGAAAAAGTAGTCGCAGGAAAAGGCCATGCGCGTCATCGGCGGGCGGTTGAAGGGCCGCACCATCGCGTCGCCCGCGACGCGCGACATTCGTCCCACGGCCGACCGCCTGCGCGAGTCGCTGTTCAACAGCCTCGCACATGGCCATGGCGATCCCGTCGACGGCGCCCGCGTCATCGATCTGTTCGCCGGCACCGGTGCGCTCGGCATCGAGGCGCTCTCGCGCGGGGCATCCTTCACGTTGTTCGTCGACAATGGCGCGGAGGCGCGCGCGCTGCTGCGGCAGAATGCCGAGGCGTTGGGTCTGGGCGGCGTCAGTCGCATTTTTCGCCGCGACGCCACTGCACTCGGCGCGGTCCATCCCAACACGCCGTTCTCGATGGCGTTTCTCGATCCGCCTTACGGCAAGGGCTTTGCCGAGCTGGCGCTCGTCTCATTGCGTGACGGCGGCTGGCTCAACCCCCATGCGTTCCTCGTTGTCGAGGAACAAACCGGCCGCTTTAAAGTGCCGGATGGATTTTCCGAAATCGAACGGCGCACCTATGACGATACCGAGTTTACCCTGCTGCGGTTCGTCTGAGCGCGCACCGAAACGCGTGGCGCGGGGCGTCGGATTTTTCTAAAATCAAGCCGTCAATGGAGATTCTCATGCGCGCCGTCATCGCTGCCGCTTTCGTTGCTCTTGCTGCCTCGCCGTTGCTCGCACAAACCGCGCCGGTGACGTTGCTGCCGGGCGAGATCAAATATGCGCCGCTGCCTTTCGCGCAGGGCGTCGATGCCGTCTGGCTGACCGGCGGTCCCGCCGCCGAGGGGGCTTACACCGTGCGCGTGCGCATGACGCGCGATGCGAAGATTCCTCCGCACACCCATCCCGATACGCGCCAGGTTACGGTGCTGTCGGGCGAACTCGCTGCCGGGCTGGGCATGGCGTTTGATGCCAATGCGGTCAAAACCTATCCGGCGGGAAGCTTCTTCACCGTGCCGGCGGGCGTACCGCATTTTGTCTGGGCGAAAAATGGCGAAGCGATCTATCAGGAAAGCGGCGTTGGTCCGTCGCCGACGGCGCTGATCAAGTAACGCGGCGCTGTTTGGCGGAAGCGTCTTCGCCGCTTTCTTCTTGGATGTCTTGTCTTTTCGGCGGACTTGGTTTTTCTCTTCGCAGTCTTTTTCGGCGCAGCTTTCTGTCTTGGCCTTCTTCTTGACCTTCTCGGCTGCCTTGACGCCCTTCGGCTTCATACGCGTGACCTTGTAGACCTTCCCGGCCTTGTCATAGGTCGTCCAGTCGCCGGTCTGCTCGCCTTTTGCGGTGAAGGAGCCCGAGCGCATAATCACGCCATCCTTGCGAAACCACATCCAGAAGCCGGTCATGACATGGCCGGTCAATTGACCCGTGGCCCAGACGGAGCCGTCGGTGTGATAAAGGGTATGTTCGTGTGCCTTCGCCATTACCTTCTCCCGAACAGCTTCTCGATATCCGCCAGCTTGAGTTCGACATAAGTCGGCCGACCGTGATTGCACTGGCCGGAGTTCGGCGTCACTTCCATTTCGCGCAACAGCGCGTTCATCTCGTCGGGCTTGAGCCTGCGTCCCGCGCGCACAGAGCCGTGACAGGCCATGGTGGCGGAGACATGCAAGAGCCGCCGCTCCAGCGGCAGCGTCTCGTCCCATTCTTCCATGTGCTCGGCGAGGTCGCGCAGCAGGGCGCGCGCGTCGGTTTCGCCAAGTAGCGACGGCGTCTCGCGCACGGCGACCGCGCCGGGGCCAAAGGATTCGATCAGCAGTCCGAAGCGCGAAAGCTCCTCGGCGCAGGCCACAAGCCGCTCCACCAGATGATCGTCGAGTTCGACGATCTCGGGGATCAGCAGGATCTGCCGCGCAATGCCGGTCTTCTCCAGCGCTGCCTTCATGCGCTCATAAACGATGCGCTCATGCGCGGCGTGCTGATCCACCACCACGAGCCCGTCGCGGGTTTGCGCGACAATATATGTCTCATGAATCTGCGCGCGCGCCGCGCCGAGCGGCTTGTCGAGCGCTTCTGGCGCGGCCGCGTCCATGCGAAAATCGGCGCTTGGTGCGCCGACATCGAACGCCGCCTGGGCTGCTTCCGCCAGCGCCGGCGCCGCATTGCCGTATCCGGACGACGGCGCGGCCGGCGAGTTGCGCCAGTCCCAGTTGGTTCGTGGGCTCGGCGCGGTGCGAAACGCCATGATCGCCGCACCGCCTGAGTTTGCCGCCGTGCGGCGGCCTTCGCGGGCGAGGCCTTCCTTCAGCGCATGCACGATCAGCGCGCGCACGAGGCCTGCATTGCGGAAGCGCACCTCCGTCTTGGCCGGATGCACGTTGACGTCCACCTCGCGCGGATCGAGCGTGACGAACAGTGCCACCACCGGATGCCGGTCGCGCGGCAGATAGTCCGAGTAGGCCGCGCGCACCGCGCCGAGGATCAGCTTGTCGCGCACCGGGCGGCCGTTGACGAACAGATATTGCCCGAGCGCATTGGCGCGCGTGACGGATGGCGACGCGGCGAAGCCTTCAAGGCTCACGCCGTCGCGTTCGCTGTGTACATCGATGGCCGCGGCACGGAAGTCGACGCCGAGAATGTCGCCGAGCCGCACCAGCCGTCCCGGCGCGTCGGGCAGCGCCGCCGCCCACGACACCTGCGCGCGCTCCTCGCCCGACAGCGTGAAGGCGATGTCGGGCCGTGCCATGGCGAGCCTGCGCACCACCTCGCGGATCGCTTCCGCCTCGGTGCGGTCGGTCTTGAGGAATTTCAGCCGGGCCGGGGTCGCGTAGAACAGTTCGGCGACTTCCACGCGCGTACCCTCATTGAGGGCGGCCGGCGTGATGTCGGATTTCTCTCCACCGGTCACGGCGAGCGCCAGCGCATGCGGCGCGCTGGCATGTCGCGTGGTGATCGTCAGCTTCGCCACCGCGCCGATCGATGGCAGCGCCTCGCCGCGAAATCCCAGCGTGCGGATGCGCAGAAGGTCTTCGTCGTCGAGCTTGGAGGTGGCGTGGCGCTCGACCGCAAGCGCGAGGTCTGCCTCGGTCATGCCGGAGCCGTTGTCGGTGATGACGATGCGCCGCCGCCCGCCGCCCTCGGTGAACACGTCGATACGGCTCGCGCCGGCATCGATGGCGTTCTCCACCAGTTCCTTCACGACGCTCGCCGGGCGTTCGACCACCTCGCCGGCGGCGATGCGGTTGACGAGCGTTTCGGGCAACTGGCGGACGGGCATGGGGGCGACTGAAACCTGATTCGAGCGGGATGCGGAGAATAGGAATTAGCCGGAGGTTTCGCGAGGGCAGGGGAAGCGCTGTGCCCGCTATTCAGGCTCGTCATTCCGGAAGCCGCGAAGCGGCTGTCCGGAATCCATAGTCCCTGTAGGAGTTATCCAGCCGAGACAGGGGTTATGGATTCCGGGTTCGCTCGCTATTGCTCGCGCCCCGGAATGACGGCCCTCAATCGTGGTTGCGGTCCTGCCGTAACTTCTTGACATTAGAGCGTAATTTCTTCCCCTCCAGCCGGCGCTGCTTGGATCCGAAGGTCGGCTTGGTGGCGCGGCGTGGTGTCGGGCGGATCGAGGCCTCGGTCAGCATCTCGACCAGGCGGTCGATGGCGTCCTGCTTGTTGCGCTCCTGGGTGCGAAAGCGTTGCGCGCTGATGACGATGACGTCGTCCTTGGTCATGCGCGATCCGGCGATGCGCCGCAGCCGCATCTCGGTGTCGGGCGCCAGCGCGGCCTTGGCGATGGCGTAGCGAAGTTGGGCTGCGGTCGAGAGCTTGTTGACGTTCTGGCCGCCGGGGCCGGAGGCCCGCACAAAGCTGATCTCGAGGTCGTCCTCGTCGAGGACGATGTCGCGGCTGATTCTGATCATGCCTCGATTATATACCGCTTCGCGAGGATTTTTCCTTCCTCGACGGCGGGCTGGTCGAAGGCATCGATGCCGAGCAGGTCGGCTGAGATGATCGTCTCCAGCATGAAATGCATCATGAGATAGCCGAGCGTCGCTTCGTTCAGCCGCTCGATGTGGAAGGTGCGCACCGGGCAGCCGTTCTTGGCAAGCGTCTCGGCCGTGGCGCGGCCTTGCGCGGCGACGAGATCGCCAATGGTCTTGTCGCCCAGCGTCGGCTCGTGCGCCGTCTTGGCGAGATCGGCCGGCATGCGCGGGCCGGTGCCTTTGCGATCGAGTGTGATGACGGTGAACAGCTTGTCGCGGGGGCCGCCGATGAACAGCTGGAGCTGGCTGTGCTGGTCCACCGGGCCAAGCGCGCCGACGGGCGTCGTTCCCTTGCCGTCCTTGCCGAGGCTTTCGGCCCAGAGCTGCACATACCATTTGGTCAGGCGCTCCAGCTTGTCGGCATAGGCCATCAGCACCGTGATCGGTTTGGTGGCTGCGAGCGTCATCGACAGCGCCGCGCCCAGTGCCGCCGGCACGTCCTTGGCCGGCTTGCTCTCCAGAATGGGCGCCAGTGCCTTCGCCGCGCCCGCGCGCAGCTTGGCGATATCGAGGCCTGCGATGGCCGCCGGCAACAGGCCCACATTCGTCAGCACCGAGAAGCGCCCGCCGATGCCGGTGTCGTGTTCCTGAAACGCGACGCCGAAACCTGACAGCAGATCGCGCAGGCCGTTCTTGCCCCCTGGCTTCACGGGCTCGGAAATGCCGAAGAACATCTCGGGGATTTTGGCCGTGAGCCCGGCGCGCTTCACCGCGTCGAGCGCGGCCATGGTCTGCATCAGCGTTTCGCCGGTGCCGCCGGATTTCGAGATCGCCACGAAGCGCGTCGTGGCGAGCTGCAGCTTCGCCAGCAATTCGCCGAACGTGTCGGGATCGAGATTGTCCATGAAGTGCAGGCGCGGGCCCGCATGAAGCGCACCGATTCCGGGCACGTTGTAGCCGGCGAGTTAAATCAGCGCCTGCCCGCCAAGGCTCGATCCGCCGGTGCCGAGGATGACGATGTCGGTCGCGTCCTTGCGCAGTTTTGCCGCGGCCTCGGTGATGGAAGCGAGATCGTCGGTGCGCGCAGGCAGGCGCAGCAACGGCAGCGAGCCGTCGGCGTGGCGCTGGCGCAGCCTCGCGAGTGCGGCGTCGCTGCGCGTCAGCGCCTCGGCGAGCGCCTTGTCGCTGATGCCATGCGGACCGATCTTGTCGGCACGCGCGAGTTCGATGGATTGGGTAACGGGCATTCGCAACGATCCTGCAAACTGTTTCAACGGGATTGAATCATCCCGTCCTTGCATTCTGACTGATTGCAGTCTTTTGCAAAGATCCTGTTACGGATTGTCCTAACGGGAGCTTTCGAGGCGGGATGTGTTTTAGTTGGCTTTCGGCGGCGTCGCCCGGCCGACGACCGTAAACAGCATTCCGTCGGAAAACAGGCGCTTGGCCACGCGCTTGGCGTCCGCCAGCGTCACGGCATCGATCATGGCGTTACGGCGCTCGATATAGTCGATGCCGAGATTGTCCAATTGATATTGCACCAGCAGGGACGCAATCTTGGAGGATGTATCCAGCGCCAGCATCTGCGAGCCCTTGAGATAGGACTTGGCCTCGTCGATCTCGAGCTGCGTCGGCCCCTCGGCGGCGAATTTCTTCACCTCGTCGAGAACAGTCGCGATCGCTTCCTCGCTGCGGTCGGAACGCGTGGCGGTGCCGCCGACGAACAATTCGGTCGCGTTGAGCCAGGTCAGGCTGGTGGAGACCGAATAGGCAAGGCCGCGCTTCTCGCGCACCTCTTTGTAGAGCCGTGAGGAGAACGTGCTGCCGCCGACGATGAAGTTGAGCACGAACGCCGTCATGAAGTCGGGGTCGCTGCGTGGAATACCGGGCCCGCCGAAGGTGATGACGGTCTGCGGCACGTCGAGTGGCACATCGACGCGCTTGCCGAGGCCCGCGGGCAGGGCATGCGGCACCGGCACCAGATCGCCCTTGGCGGGAAGGCTGCCGAACACATCATCGAGCGCTCGGCCGAGTGTTGCTGCGTCGATGTCGCCGACTACGGCGATCTTCAGCTTGTCGCGCGCGAGGACTCGTTTGACGTGGCCGCGCAGATCGTCGGCGGTGATTGTCGGCACCAACTCGAGCGTGCCGTTGCCTTGCATGGAATAGGGATGGCCGGGAAAGGCGGTGTCCCACCAGCGACGGCTCGAGATGCTGTTCGGGCTCGTGGTCTCACGGCGCAGGCTGGACAGAATCTGCGTGCGGATCCGCTCCAGCGGCTCGACGTCGAAGCGCGGGGCGGTGACGGCCAGCTTGAGCAGGCTGAACGCCTCATCGCGATTTTCTTTCAGCGTGCGCAGCGAACCGCGGGTTGTATCGCGGGCCGCGCTGAAATCGAGTTCGATGGCGCGTTGTTCGAGCCGGGCGCGAAAGGCCTGATCGTCAAGTTCGCCGGCGCCTTCGTCGAGCAGTCGGGTGGTGAGACTGGCGACGCCGGGCTTCGCCTTCGGGTCCTGCGCGGTGCCGCCGGCAAAGGCGAAATCCATCGCGATCAGTGGAACGGTGGTGTCCTGCACCAGCCACGCTTCGATCCCGCCGGGGGACACGACGCGCTGGATGGTGGTGGCGTTGGCCGTGGAGAACGACGCGATGGCGAACGCTAGCGCCGTCAGTGTGATCCTTGCCTTTATAATTGCCGCACGAGTCATGAGCGCTTCTCCTCGCGGGGCGTCGTGTCCTTGATCAGGTATCCGGTGACCGAACGCTTCTTGTCGAGCCATTGCTTCGCGGCATCCTGCACCTCCTTGGCGGTCACGGCGCGGACGCGCTGCGGCCAGGAGATAACGTCGTCGATGGTTTGTCCGGCCATTAGCGAGCCGCCGAACCAGCGCGCCAGCGTCGCCTGATTGTCCTGGGCGTAGATCGTCTCGGCGATCAGCTGCGTCTTGATGCGCTCGAGATCCTCGGCCTTGATGCCATTGGCGATGACGTCGGCGATCACCGCATCGAGGGCCGCTTCGATTTGCGGAAACTCGATGCCCGGCCGCGGCGTTGCCGAAACGCCGAATTGCAGTCGCGTCGAGCGCTGTGCCCGAGTACCAGGCGCCGGCGCCGACTGCGATCTTCTTGTCGATCACCAGCGACTTGTAGAGATAGGAACTCGGACCGCCGCCAAGAATTTGCGACAGCACTTCGAGCGCCGGGCTTTCGCCTTCTTTCGCCGTCGCCGCCGAGGGCACGAGATAGGTGCGGCGCAGGCTCGGCTGTTCGACACGCGGATCGGCGAAAGTCACCGTACGCGGAGCGATCGGAACGGGCTCCTGCGGGCGCATGCGCTTGGCCGGGATCGAGGGCTGCGCCACAAGCGGCCCGTAGTATTTTTCGGCAAGCGTGCGGACTTCTTCGGTCGTGACGTCGCCGGCGATGACGACAATGGCATTGTTCGGTGCGTAGAAGCGTTTGTAGAAAGCGAGCGCATCTTCGCGGTTCAGTTGCTCGATTTCCTGGCGCCAGCCGATGACCGGACGGCCATAGGGGTGATTGAGGTAGAGCGCGGCCGAGATCTGCTCGGAGAGCCGCGCGTCGGGGCTGTTGGCGACGCGCATGTTGTACTCTTCGAGCACGACGTCGCGTTCCGGCAGCACTTCCGAATCCTTCAGCGTCAGGCCGGTCATGCGATCGGCCTCGTATTCCATCAACGTCGCGAGCTTGTCGCGCGGGCCGCGCTGGAAATAGTTGGTGTAGTCCGACGAGGTCGAGGCGTTCTCGTTGCCGCCGAGGCGTTGCACGATCTTGGAGAATTCACCCGCCGGGCGCTTCTCGGTGCCCTTGAACATCAGATGTTCGAGGAAATGGGCGAGGCCGGATTTGCCCGCGGTCTCGTCCGCGGACCCGACCTTGTACCAGATCATATGCGTGACGACCGGCGTGCGCCGGTCGGGGATCACGACGACCTGCAGGCCGTTGGCGAGCGTGAAACTGTCGGGGCGGCGAACGCCTTGCGCACTGGCTGTGCCGGGCAGGGCCGTCCATAGCGTGACGACGGTGAGGACAACGAACGTAAGAGAACGACTAGGGCGGCGATGGCGCACGGCCTTCAACCCTTCCTGCCGGTCATGGGATCCGGCGCTGCGTGAGATTGACTGCCGGAGGCTTCAAGCACGGATATCCGTCTGCGCGCTCACTGCTGCTGGCCGAGCGAGCCGCGGGCGGGGTCCTGCCCGTCGGGCTGGCCCTTCTTCTTGTAATCCTGGCCGACACCATAAGCGAAGTTCGGTGAGGGCGTTTGATAGCCCGGAGGCGGTGCGGTCAAGGTATTACGATCCGGCTCGCCGGTGAACTTCGCGGTTTCTTCCTTCGTTCCGGCGCCCCAGAGCGTGCCGAACACGCCGCCCTTGTAACCAAGCTCGTCGGGCTTCAGCGGGCGGGACGGGTCCTGGCCCGGTTGCGGATAGGTGTCGTTGGGAACGCGGCTCTTGGCCGAAGTACGGCCCTTCGCCAGTTCGTTCGGCGTCAGTTGCCGGCGCGATTCCTCGTAAGAGACGGGCGGCGATGCGGCCATCGCCTTGCGCTGTGCCGCGTCCGGGTCTTTCGGCCAGTTGGCCGGCGCGGCATTGCGGCTCGCGGTTTGCGGTTGCGGCAGCGTCATTTGCGGCGGCAGCACCAGCGGCGAGCGCTCGCGATATTTGATTCCGGAGTTACTGCCGTTGCTGGCGCCGAGACCGAGCATGAACTGGTGGATGATCTTCTGTTCGAAGGTCATCTCGGCGGTGCCGTCATCCTCTTCCTCCTGCGCGAATGCAGCAGAGGACAGCACAAGGCTGCTGAAGGCGGCGGTAAGAACCAGGGCGCGGGAAAACTTCATCGTCCGTCCACTCATCGTTTGGAACAAAGCTTCGGCAAGGCAGGCCGGAACAGGGATATCCAGACTGAGCTATCCCGCAGGTTCACGGCGCTTTTTTGGCACTGCCGCCCCAGACCGAGTCATACAGGAGGGCGGCTACACCGGCAACAATCGCCACGTCCGCAAGGTTAAATACGTACCAATTATAGGCTTTTCCGCCGATTTGGGCGTGAAAGAGGGCGTAATCCACTACCGCTCCGTGCAGGACGCGGTCCACCGCGTTGCCGATGGCGCCGCCGATGATCAGGCCGAGGCCGGCTACAACTAGTCGTGACCGGGCCTTCAGGAGCCAGATCAGGAGCACGATCACCGCCGCAACCTTGAGCGCGAGCAGCACGATCTGGCCAAAGCCGCCGCCATTCTGGAACAAGCCATACGAGATGCCGGTGTTCCAGACGAGGACGAGGTCGAAAAACGGCGTCAATTGAACGGCGCCCCGGCGGCCGATGTCGAAGACGTAGCAGCAGCCACAGCTTCGTCGCCTGATCGAGCGCCGCCGTCAGCAGCGCGACGATCAAGCCGAACGCGATCAGCGGCTTGTTTGCTCGGTCGTCGCTCATTCGGCGGCGGGTCGCATCGCGTTCCATTCACGCAGCGCCTGCGCGTCGCGCGGCGTCACGTCGGGATATTGCGGATCGTCGCCGACGGTCGGGGTGATTTTCCAGGACCGCGCGCACTTCTTTCCAACCGCGCGCTCGACGATGACGGCGACGCCGGGCACGTCGCTCAGCGTGAAGGCGCGAGGCCGGCGGGGTATCGTTGGTCATCATCGCGTTCGAGGTGATGCACAATTCGGCGAGATCCACCTCGACGAGCGTCGCGAAGATCGCCTCATCGGTGACATAGATCAGCGGCGAGGCTTCCAGCGAGGAGCCGATGTTCTTGGCCGCACGCTCGATTTCCAGCGCGCCGGTGACGACACGCCGCACATTGCGGATCGTCTCCCACTTCGCGGCGAGCTTGTCGTCGCGCCACGAGGCCGGAAATTCCGGGAAGTCCTCAAGGTGCACCGAGTTGGTGTCGCCGGGGAAGCGCGCGAGCCATGCCTCTTCGGTGGTGAAGCACAGCATCGGCGCCAGCCAGATCACGGTGGAGCGGAACAACTGGTCGATCACGGTCAGCGCCGCCTTGCGCGTCGGCGACGAATACGGATCGCAGTACAGCGCGTCCTTGCGGATGTCGAAATAGAACGCCGACAGATCCGAGGTCATGAACGCGCTGAGCGACGAGAAGATACGCTTGTAGTCGAAATCGGAATACGCCTTGCGCACCACGGCATCGAGTTCGGCGAGCCGATGCAGCATCAGCCGTTCGAGTTCGGGCATGCGCTCGACATCGACCGCATCCTCGGCGTGGAAATGCGCCAGCGAGCCGAGCATCCAGCGGATGGTGTTGCGCAGCTTGCGGTAGGTGTCGATGGTGGTCTTGAGAATTTCGGGTCCGATGCGCAGATCGTCGGAGTAATCTGCCGCGCACACCCACATGCGCAGGATGTCGGCGCCGGACTGCTTCATGACGTCCTGCGGCGCGGTGACGTTGCCGAGCGATTTCGACATCTTGCGGCCCTGCTCGTCGAGCACGAAGCCGTGCGTCAGCACGACGTCATAAGGCGCGCGGTCGCGCGTGCCGGTGCTCTCCAGGAGCGAGGAGTGGAACCAGCCGCGATGCTGGTCCGAACCTTCGAGATACATCACGGTGTCGAGGCCGCCATCTGCCTTGCGGCGGATACCGGCGAGCTGCGGGAAATTCTGCGCGTCCTCCAGCACGAAGGCGTGCGTCGAGCCGGAGTCGAACCAGACGTCGACGACGTCGTCGACCTTGCGCCACGCTTCGGTCGCACGCGCTCCGAGGAAGCGTTCGCGCGCGCCGCTTGCGTACCAGGCATCGGCGCCTTCCTGCATGAAGGCTTCGACGATGCGTTGATTGACCGTCTCGTCCTGCAGGATGTCGACGCTGCCGTCGCCTCTGTCCTTGACGAACACCGCAATCGGCACGCCCCAGGCGCGCTGGCGCGAGACCACCCAGTCGGGCCGGCCGGCGATCATGCCGGTGATGCGGTTCTCGCCCTGCGGCGGCACCCAGCGCGTTTCCTTGATCGCCGTGAGCGCGCGATGGCGCAGCGTGTCGCCGTCCTTCGCCTTGCCCGCCTCGTTGGCGATCGGCTTGTCCATGGCGATGAACCATTGCGGCGTGTTGCGGAAGATCACCGGCTTCTTCGAGCGCCACGAATGCGGATACTGATGCTTCAGCCGTCCGCGCGCGATGATCATACCGGCTTCGCGACGAGCGCCTTGATGACGGCCTCGTTGGCGTCGCCCTTTTCGCCCTTGTCGGTGATGACGCGCTTGCCCTCGAAGCCGGGCGCCTGCGCGGTCAATGCGCCGTTCTCGTCGACGGTGTAGGGGATCGCGTGTCGATGCCGCGCTCGGCGAGCATGCGCCCGCTCGCCATCCAGATGTCAAAGTCCTCGCGGCCATGGCCCGGCGCGGTGTGCACGAAGCCGGTGCCGGTGTCGTCGGTGACGTGATCGCCGTCGAGGAGCGGGACGTCGAAGTCGTAGCCGCCAGCGCGCTGCGAACGGATGGGCGCAGACGATCGCACTTCGAGCGTCGTCGGCGCGAAACGTCACGCGATCTTCTCATAGGCGACGACGCGCGCCTGCTTGAACACGGCATCGGCCAGCGCGTCGGCGAGGATGTAGCATGTCGCCGACCTTCGCCCAGTTGTCGGCGGCGGCGTCGGTCACTTCGTAAAGGCCGTAGGCGATCTTCGGCGAAAAGCTGATGGCGCGGTTGCCGGGCAGCGTCCACGGTGTTGTCGTCCAGATCACGACGCTGATGTCGACTCGAGCGCAAGCGCTTTCGTGCATCGTCAGGCTTCGAGCTTGTCGCACCGACCGGAAACTTCACCCACACCGTATCCGACGTGTAATCCTCGTATTCGACCTCGGCCTCGGCGAGCGCGGTCTTCTCGACCACGCTCCACATCACCGGCTTCGAGCCGCGATAGAGCGTGCCGTTGCCGACGAACTTCATGATCTCGCGCGCGATCTGCGCTTCGGCCGGGAAGGCCATCGTCGTGTAGGGATGGTCCCAGTCGCCCTCGACGCCGAGCCGCTTGAATTCCTCGCGCTGCACGTCGAGCCAGTGCTCGCGCATAGGCGCGGCATTCCTGGCGGAACGCGATCATGGCTTCGGGATTCGTCAGGTCGGGCTTCTGCTTGCCCTTGGAGCGGTAGTTCTCTTCCTCGATCTTCCATTCGATCGGCAGGCCGTGGCAGTCCCAGCCCGGCACGTAGTTGGAATCGAAGCCGAGCATCTGCTGGCTGCGCGTCACCACGTCCTTGAGGATCTTGTTGAGCGCATGCCCGATATGGATGTTGCCGTTGGCGTAGGGCGGGCCGTCATGCAGCACGAATTTGGTGCGGTTGCGCGCGGCCTCGCGCAGCTGCTCGTAGAGGTCGGTCTTGGCCCAGCGGGCGAGCAGTCGCGGCTCGCTCTGCGGCAGGCCGGCGCGCATCGGGAAGTCCGTCTGCGGCAGGAACAGCGTCGGCGAATAATCGGGGCCGGATTTGCCGGCCTTGTCGGTCTTTTCGGTCTTATCGTTCATGGGGGCAGGGTTTAGCGCATGATCCGCCAATGGGAAACAGGCGGCGCCCCGATTTGCCGAATGCGATGAATCCGGACTAACCGGGGCCGATCTCGCCCAGCGCCGGGAAGGCGCCCGGAGCGGCCCCGAGCACGGCACGGGCGGCCTGCGAATCGGCGTCCATCTGCGCCATCAGCGCCTCCACGGAGGCCAGCTTCATCTCGTCGCGCAAAAAGCCGATGAAGGCGACATCCAGCATGGCGCCGTAGAGATCGCCTGCATAATCGAACAGATGCACTTCCAGAAGCGGCGCGCCATTGTCGAACATCGGCCGCGTCCCGAAGCTCGCCACGCCGTCGAACGAGCTTGCCGCCGATCCCCACGCGCACCGCATAGATGCCGTGGCGCAGCCCGCAGCCGGGATCGAGCGCCAGATTGGCGGTGGGATAACCGAGGTCGCGTCCGCGCTTGTCGCCGTGGCGCACCTCGCCACTCACGAACCAGGGCGAGCCGAGCATCATGGCCGCGCGATCGACATGGCCCTGGCTGCAGCGCGTCGCGGATCGATCCGGACGACACCGTGACGCCGTTGGTCTCGTGGCGTTTCTCGACATGCACCGGAATGTGGAGCCGCGCGCCTTCGCTCTGCAGCAGCGTCGGCGAGCCGGCGCGGCCCTTGCCGAAATGGAAATCGTAGCCGACCGCGATGCCGCTGACGCCGAGGCGTCCGACAAGTTCACTGGTGATGAACTCCACCGCGCTCGTGGCCGCGCGCTTGGCGTCGAAGCCCATCACCACCGCACCGTCGAGTCCCGTGCGCTGCCAGCAGCCGCAGCTTGTCGCGCTCGGAGCTCAGGCGGAATTGCGGCACGTTGGGCTGAAAGAAACTGCGCGGATGCGGCTCGAAGGTCACGGCATAGGCGGCGCTGCCGTTCGCCTTGGCCATGGCGATGGCGGCGTCGATCACCGTGCGATGGCCCAGATGCACGCCGTCGAAATTGCCGATGGCGATGACGCCGCCGCGCGGCGGCGACGGGTCGGTATCGCGGATAATGGAAAAGGGCGCGGGCATCGCAGGCTTTCGGTCGATTTTGGGATCAATGCCTATCCAAGCGGGATGGCGCCGACAAGCCCGGCCGCGACAACGTGGTTTACCAGCTTAAGCGCCGCGTCACCGCGATCGGCGGCTTCGACGCCGTGCCGAGCAGGCGGGCGAGTGCGGCCTCGTCGAGATTGTCATGCGTGCCGAAATCGGCGGCATGAATGCCGGAGATGACGAACAGGCAGGGAATGCCGAACGCATTGGCGCCCTCAAGATCGGTGCGCACGCTAGTCGCCGATCGCGAGCACGCGCGGCGTGCCTGTCTTGCCCGCGGCCTTGCGGCGGTCCAGCGCAATCTCCAGCGCGTCCTCGTAGATCGGCCGGTGTGGCTTGCCGGCGAAAATCACGTCGCCGCCGAGCGTGCGATAGAGTTCGGCGAGCGCGCCGGCGCAATACAGCAGCTTGTCGCCGCGCTCCACCACGAGGTCGGGATTGGCGCAGATCATCGGCAGCTTGCGCGCCGCAGCGCGCGTCAGCATCGCGCGATAGTCTTCGGGCGTCTCATTGTCTTCATGCACGAGGCCGACATCGATGATGTAATCGGCCTCGTCGAGCGCGACGAAGGGAATGCCGAGTTCGTCATAGATGGCGCGGTCGCGCTGCGGTCCGAGGTAATACGGCTTTTGCCCGGCGTGTTTGGTGATGTAGTGGCGGGTGACGTCGCCGGACGACACGATGGCGTCGTAGGTCGCGTCCTTGATGTTCAATCCGCGCAGATAGGTGATGACCGGCGCGGACGGGCGCGGCGCGTTGGTGATCATCACCACGGTGCCGCCGCCTTCGCGGAACGTCTGCAGCGCTTCGCACGCTTCGGGGAAAGCCTCGACGCCGTTGTGGATCACGCCCCAGACATCGGACAGCACCACATCGTAATCGGAGGCCAGCTCGCGGAAGCGATCGAGAAAACGGGTCATTGGGTACAAGTCATGGGATCAGGCGCCATCCGGACAAAGGGCAGGGTTCAGGCAGATGGATGCCCGAATAAAGCAAAGTCTGGATGAAGGGGAGACCTAAAGCGTGATCCCGACCCGAAGGGTCGCGTTAGAGCGTTTTCGAGCGAAGTGGGGACCGGTTCGCGTGAAGAAAACGCGTCAATAAGAGCTGGAGCCGGCTTTGATTCTATCAAAGCCGGAAAGGCTCCAGCGCAAAGTGGGAACCGGTTTTCGGATAAGGCTTGTCCCCGGACTTGATCCGGGATCACGCTTAATTCAAAGGCTAGGCCGCCGGCTCTGCCGCGGCGGTCTCGGCCAGGGGCTTGGCTTCGCCAGCCTTGATGTCCCCGGCCTTGATGTCCCCAGTCTTGGCATCGCCGGCGGCCGGGTTCTGGCGCAGCGGGCGCGGCGGCGAAAACAGGAAGCCCTGGCCGTAGCGCACGTCATAGTCGAGCAGATCCACCACCGAGCTTTCGCCCTCGATCTTCTCCGCGACCAGATCGACGCCGTAGCGGCCGAGCAGGTCGGAGAGGTCGGCGGGGTGGATGTTGGAGTTGGCGGCGCGGCTCTGGTCGAGCAGCATCGAGGCCGGAACCTTGATGAAGCGCACGCCGCGATCGGCGAGTTCCTTCGGTTCGATGCGCAGATCGGAGACATGGTCGATCGACAGCCGGAAGCCGCGCTGCACGAGAGCGTTGAGCCGCTCGCTTTCGGCCGGACCGAGCTTGCGCATCACGGCCTGCTTGAATTCCAGCACCAGCGATGGCGCCAGCGCGCGGTTGGCGTCGAGGAAGTCGAGGCACTGGTTGAAAATTTCGGGGTCGGCCAGCGTACGCGACGAGATGTTGCAGAACAGGCCGATGTCCTTGTTGCGGCTCAACAGGCGCCGCAGCACCTGCACGCAGCGGAACAGCACCATGTAGTCGATGCGCGGCATCAGCCCGTTCTGTTCGGCCGGCTCGATGAAATCCACCGCCTGCAGCACTTCGCCGTCGGTGTCGCGCAGCCGCGATACGGCCTCGTAGAAGCGCACCTTGCGCTGCGGCAGCGTCACCAGCGGCTGCAGATAGAGATCGATGCGGTTGGCTTCGATGGCGTCCCTGATGACCTCGACCATCGCGGCGTCGGTGATCAGCCCCTGATTGGCGGGCGCAATTCTATCTGAAGCAAGTCTGTCGGAAGCATGTCCGTTGGATGCGGGTGTGTTGACAGGAGACGTGCTCGGGAGCTTGGCGGCGGTCGCACTCACAGGTGCGGCGGTGCCCATCACCTTGGCCACCGCCTGCGCAATCAGGCCGCCGGTCAGACTTTCCTTGAGGCTTTCTTCCAGCGTCGCCTTGAAGATGTCCGGCATCGGCATGTCCGCAAGCGGTGCTTCCGCGGCGGTGGGCTCAGGGGCGGATGCGCGGGCAGGCTGAGGAGCCGCCACCGCGACGCGGGGCGCGGGCTGCGACATCAGCGCTTCTTCGTGGGTCGCCACCGACATCGCCAGACGCTTCACCAGCGTGCCCAGTTCGGAGATTTCGCCGGCCAGCGCGTCGCGGCTCTGGCGCGACGGACGGTCGTCCGGGCCAAGGCGCGTTTCGACGACAACGAGGCGGCGGCCGAATTCGCCGACCTGACGGGCAAGGTCATGCACGCCGCGCGACAGATCGTTGATCTGGTCGCCGACATCGGCGGTGTCGCGCATGCGCGTCACCACGCCGTTGTACAGAATGAGGAATGCCAGCGTCGCCAGCGAGATCGCACCGGCTTCGCCGACGGCCAGGCCTGCGGTGTAATAGAGGCAAACGCCAAGCGCACAGGCGATAGCCACCATGCTGATGGCGATAAGAATTGTAGACGCGCGAATCATGGCCAGCCCAGCCCCGTAAGCCATCAAGGCTAGCGCGTTTCCCTCGCATAAGGAATCGGCGTGAAGGCAAAAGCCAAACTTGTCCGCAACTTGCTGAGCATGCGCCGTCATTGCCGGGCATAGCCGTCCGGAAGGACGGCGTCGCTTCGCTCGCCTATGAGCTCCGGCATGGCCAGTCTTGTCCTGGCCATTGGCTAGAGGACAGTGCTGTGGATCACCGGGTCAAGCCCGGTGATGACGACGGAGTGTCGGGTCAGCCTGCCTCTCCGCGCTATCCTACGCCGCCGCCCGAATGGCCTTGGCCACCTTGTCCACGATCTCGCCGATCTGTGCCTCCGAAACGATCAGGGGCGGCATGACGCAGAGCGTGTCGCCACTGACGCGCAACAGCAAATCGTTGTCCTGGAAGGCGGAATTCAACACGGCCAGCCCGCGTTTGCCGGCGCCGTCCGCGGCCGGGGCGAGGTCGATGCCGGCGGCGATGCCGACGGTGCGGATATCGACCACGTTCGGCTCCTTGCGCAGGCTCATCACCGCATCGGCGAACTTCGGCTCCAGCTTGCGGGCGCGCTCGAACAGGCCTTCCTCGCGATAGAGGTCGAGCGTGGCGAGGCCGGCCGCGCAGGCGAGCGGATGCGCCGAATAGGTGTAGCCGTGAAACAGCTCCACCACATGCTCGGGGCCGGTCATCATCGCATCGTGGACCTTGTCGCGAACGATGACGCCGCCCATCGGCACCGAGCCGTTGTTCACGCCCTTGGCGAAGGTGATCATGTCGGGCACCACGCCGTAGCGCTCTGCCGCGAAGGCATAGCCCAGCCGTCCGAAGCCGGTGATGACCTCGTCGAAAATGAGAAGAATTCCGTGCTTGTCGCAGAGCGCGCGCAGGGTCTCGAGATAGCCCTTCGGCGTGGCGACGACGCCGGTCGATCCCGCCATCGGCTCGACGATCACGGCGGCAATGGTGCCGGCGCCGTGCAGCCCGACGAGGCGCTCCAGCTCGTTGGCAAGGTGCGCGTTGCTGTCGGGCTCGCCCTTGGTGAAGGCCTGCGTCTTGAGATCGTAGGTCGTGGACAGATGATCGACGCCCGGCAGCAAGGCGCCGAACACGCGGCGGTTGTTGACCATGCCGCCGACCGAGATGCCGCCGAAGCCGACGCCGTGATAGCCGCGCTCGCGGCCGATCAGGCGCGTGCGCGACGCTTCACCCCTGGCGTGATGATAGGCGAGCGCGATCTTCAGCGCGGTATCGACGGCCTCCGAGCCCGAGTTGCAGAAAAACACATGGTTGAGGTCGCCCGGCGCCAGCGCCGCGATCCGGCTCGCCAGTTCGAACGCCTTCGGCTGGCCGAAGTTGAAGGGCGGCGAGTAATCCATCTCCGCCGCCTGGCGCTGGATCGCCTGCACGATGGGGTCGCGGCCGTGGCCGGCATTGGTGCACCACAGGCCGGAGGATGAATCGATCACCTTGCGGCCGTCGGCGGTGACGTAATGCATGTCCTTGGCGCCCACGATCATGCGCGGCGCCTTCTTGAAGGCGCGGTTGGCCGTAAACGGCATCCAGTAGGCGGCGAGGTCGTTCGGCAAGGCGGCGGCTTGGGGCATTAGCGTTCTCCGGCAGGTAGCTGTCATAGCACGGGACGTCCTGCGCTGGGCAGGACGGACCTCTGCCGAAAAGCGTGGGAGAGGGCCTGTCCGCCTTGCCGCTGATGCCGTCGGCTGATACCCAGCATCACCATGTCAGATCAGCCGAAAAAGCCCCAGAAACCGCAGAAGCTGAAGGCGCGCCTGCCGCGCGGCCTCGCCGACCGCGGCCCCGCCGAGATCGCCGCGACGCAGGCGATGCTCGACACCATTGCGCGCGTCTATCGCCTGTACGGTTTCGAGCCGGTGGAAACCCCGGCGATGGAATACACCGACGCGCTCGGCAAGTTCCTGCCGGATCAGGACCGCCCCAACGAAGGCGTGTTCTCGTTCCAGGACGACGACGAGCAGTGGATCAGCTTACGCTACGATCTCACCGCGCCGCTGGCGCGCTACGTCGCCGAGAATTTCCAGAATCTGGCGCTGCCCTATCGCAGCTATCGCTCGGGCTACGTCTATCGCAACGAGAAGCCCGGCCCCGGCCGCTTCCGCCAGTTCATGCAGTTCGATGCCGATACGGTCGGCTCCGCATCACCCGCCGCCGACGCCGAAATCTGCATGATGGCCGCCGACACGATGGAAGCACTCGGCATCGAACGCGGCCAGTATGTGGTGAAGGTCAACAACCGCAAGATTCTGGATGGTGTGCGCGAGAGAACTCGGCATCGCGAGCGACGGACAGTGGCTCACCGTCATGCGCGCGATCGACAAGCTCGATCGTCTCGGCATTCCCGGCGTCACGCAATTGCTTGGCGAAGGACGCAAGGATGAATCCGGCGACTTTACCAAAGGTGCTGGCCTCAAGCCCCGACGGGATCAAGACCGTACTCGCGGTCGTCGAGCAGGGCGGCGCAGCGGCTCAAAGCGAGATCGGCAAGCAAGGTCTCGAGCGAGCTCGCGCAGATTTCGAAGCTCGTCACGGCCGCCGGTTATGGCGAGGATCGCATCAAGATCGATCCCGTCCGTCGTGCGCGGCCTCGAATATTACACCGGCCCCGTCTACGAAGTTGAATTGCTGCTCGACACGAAAGACGAGAAGGGCCGTCCGGTGCGCTTCGGCTCGGTCGGCGGCGGCGGGCGCTACGACGGCCTCGTCTCGCGCTTTCGCGGCGAGCCGGTGCCTGCCACCGGCTTCTCCATCGGCGTGTCGCGCTTGCAGGCGGCGCTGACGCTGATCGGCAAGCTCGCGACGAAGCCCGTGCCGGGTCCGGTTGTCGTCACCGTGTTCGGCGGCGAGATCGCGCATTACCAGAAGTTCGTCGCGGAGCTTCGTCAGGCCGGCATTCGCGCCGAGTTGTATCTGGGCAATCCCAAGCACTCGCTCGGCCAGCAGATGAAATATGCCGACCGTCGCGGCTCGCCCTGCGCCATCATTCAGGGCACCAATGAAAAGACAGCCGGCAAGGTTCTGATCAAGGATCTGATCGCGGGTGCGAGCATCGGTTCGGACACCGCCGACCGCGACGCCTATCGCGAGCAGCAGGCGCAGGCGCAGATCGAGATCGACGAAGACAAATCTCGTCGCTGAGGTTACGCAAGAATTCTCGCGCGTCATAACGTCAAGTGGGATTGATTATCTGTCGTTGCCGGGCAAAAGGTGCGAATCACCGTCTTCGCACTGAAGTCCCGGCAACCCCGATTCATTTGGCAAAGCGGTTCAGCAGATTGCTGAGGCAGTGCCCACCTAAGCGAGATGGCCGGGACAAGCCCTGCCATGACAAATCGGAAGCAAGGAGACTGCAATGCCTGAAGTTCACGTGTTCATGGTCGAAGGCCGCACCGACGAGCAGAAGAAGAATCTGATGAAGGGCCTCACCGATGCGGTGTGCCAGCATCTCGGCTCGCCCATCGCTGGCGTGACGGTGCAGATTTTCGAGACGCCGCTCGCCGACAAGATGAAGGGCGGGCTGACGTTCGTCGAGAAGCGCGCTCAGCCGAAGACGTGATTCACTTGTCGTTGCCGGGCTTGTCCCGGCAACCCCGATCATAAGGCACAGCGCGACAGGCGGTCGCTGATTGTGCCCGCCTAAGCGAGGTTGCCGGGACAAGCCCGGCAACGACAGAATAGTGGAGAGACAGGCGCCGCCGCACGACGGCGGCCTCACCCCGCCTTCGGCCGGTACGTCTCCAGATCGTTCCGTTCCACGAACTCGATCAGGTTTCCCTCGGGGTCTTCGGCGAAGATCAGCGAGACGCCGGGCTTGAACTCCACGGGCGTTTCGCCCGTGCGCACCGTCACGCCGGCCGCCTTGAGCTTTGCAAGCACCGCTTGCAGATCCGGCACGATGTAGGTCAGGAACACGAAGCCCGTCCGCGACAGAATGAGATCGGGCGAGGGCTGCGCTTTGGGCGCGTCCTTCGGCTCCATGATCTTCAGCCGGTCGCCGCCGTCGGTGTCGAGCCGCGCGACCCTGTATCCGTTCAGTGTCAGCCCGGCGCGCGTCGTGATGTCGGCCGCGAATGTCGTTGATCGCGACGACTTTCATCCCAAGGACGTCGCGGTAGAACGCAAGCGCCCGCTCCAGATCGCGGACGACCAGACCGGGTTCGAACGGCGCTGAAACTTTCACCGGATGTCGCGGCTTACTTCTGCGGCGCCATCATGCCGCCCTTCGGCGGCGGCGCCATCATGCCGCCTTGCGGGGCCATGGCACCGCCCTTGGGCGCCATCGCGCCGCCCTGCGGGCCCATCATGTTGCGCAGCTTCTGCATGTCGGCGATGTTCATCTTGATGCCGCCGGGCATGACGATATCGCCGGGCTTCTGATCGGCCTTGCACGGGCCGGCCCACTTCGCCTCGATCGACATCTTGCTTTCGCCGGGTGCGGGCACGCCCTGCATGATCGAGCCTTCGCTCTTGGAATTGATCGTCACCGTGTAGGCGGAGTTGAAATCGCCGACGAAGGTCGCGCGCGAGGTCGTCTTCATGTTGCCGATGGTGCAGGCTGAATCGATTGTGATGGTGTTGCCGCTCTTTTGAATGTTCTGCTGCGTGCAGGGCATTTGCCCAGGGCCGTTGAACATCGTGTTCATCGCCTTGTCGGTGGCCTCATCCAGGCATTGCTGCATATTCGTCGGACCGGGGCCGCCGCCCTCGGACTTCATCACGATCTCCCACAGCCCCGCCTTTCGCGTCGGCAGGTCGGCGGACTGCGCGAGTGCAGCCGTGCTGAGGGCGACGAAGGCAAGGGTGCAAAGCGGTGCGATGCGCAAAGTCATGGGCTGTCTCCTGATCTCGAACAGAGCGCGGTCAGTTTAACGTGGAGATGACAGGTCCGCGCACGGCCGAGCGCTGCCAGCGGCAGGCGAAGGAGACGTAGCCGCCGTAGCGCGCCTGAGTGCCGGTCAGGAATGCGACCTTGCCGTAGGAGGCGCAGTGCTCGACGGCCATGCCGCGGATCTGCTCGGGCGGGAACGCCGCATAGGCGACGATGCCGCCGGTGTCGTTGCCCTTGAAGGGCGGCACCCATTGCGCGCTGGCCGAGGTCGCTGTGGCGAGGCTCGCCGCCAGAATGCCCGCCGCCATCGCAAGGCCTGTCACTGCCATCCGCATCGCCGTCTCCGTCATTATTGTTCCAAGTGAGTATTTCAACTGAGTCGCCTTAAAGTACTGGGCTATGGGGGCGCTGGAAAGCGACAAGGCCCTGCGGCCACCGATGCGGCCTCGGGTGTGGCCGTCCTGCACTTGACCCCCGGCCGGCTTCGCGGCACCGTCGCGCCAATCTGTTCGCAATGTCCGGGATTTCCTGAAGGAACGCATCATGGCGCGCCATTCAACGCTGTTTCGATCCGTGATCGCCGCCCTGGCGCTTGTGGCCGGGGTTTGGGCCGTTTCGGTGCCGGCAATGGCTGCCGGGTTTTTCGAGCGCGGAATCTGGCTGTCGGGCCCGCGTTATGACGGCGACCTGCCGGCCTGCGAATCGGCGCTCGACACCATCGTCAGCCGCTTTGCCGCGAAGGAATCCGGCTTCTGGAACTCGGCGCTGCAGATCACCGGCTTCGACAAGGTTCGCGAGATCGCCTTCCGGCCGTGGGCGTCCGACACCATTCCGCGCCGCTTTTGCACGGCGCAGGCCGTGGTCAGCGACGGCAAGAAGCGCACCGTGAACTTCTCCATCATCGAGGATGGCGGCTTCGCCGGCTTCGGCGTCGGCGTCGAATGGTGCGTGGTCGGGCTCGACCGCAACTGGGCCTACAATCCGGCC
The DNA here is from genome assembly GCA_963736355.1 of uncultured Alphaproteobacteria bacterium. GTDB lineage: Bacteria > Pseudomonadota > Alphaproteobacteria > Rhizobiales > Xanthobacteraceae > CAVTOO01. The sequence continues at coordinate 319,729 of CAVTOO010000004.1, forward strand.
TGCCGGATGGCGCGACACTGAGCGGCGCAAGCCAGCTCTGACCGTTCCATTATCGGGTTCTGTTCTTCCGCCTTGGGCCTGATCGGACGCATGTTCGCAATGCGTCCCGCTATGTTCATGATCTGTTCACATTGGACCGATTAGCGTTCCAGCTATTGGATCTCATGTGGGGGTTTTCGATGAAACGGATTTTCACTGCGGTATTGCTGGCCGGTGGAGTGTTGCTGGCGGGGCTGTCGTCCGGGTGGGCGCAGGATACCCGCCGGGATGTGCCGGGTCAGTTTGATTTCTACGTTCTGGCGCTGTCGTGGTCGCCGTCCTTCTGCGACGTCTCGCGCGAACGCGGCCGCACCGAGAGCCGGTCGCATCAGGCGCAATGCGGCGGGCGGCCCTTCTCCTTCGTCGTTCACGGGCTCTGGCCGCAGCATGAAAACGGCTTTCCCGATTCCTGCGTCCAGCCGGCGCCGCGCCTCAACCGCAATATCGTCTCCTCGATGCTCGATCTGATGCCGGCGGCGGGCCTGGTCTACAATCAGTGGGACAAGCACGGCACCTGCACGGGGCTGACGGCTGGCGCGTATTTCGAGATGGTGCGCCGGGCGCGTGCGGCGGTGAAGATTCCCGACCAGTTCCTTGAGGTCACGCAGCCGACGATGGTGTCGCCTGCCGCCGTGGAGGCTGCCTTCATCAAGGCCAATGCCGGCTTGCCGGAGGATGCGATTGCCGTCACCTGCGACGATCGCCGTCTCAGCGAAGTGCGCATCTGCATGGGCAAGGATCTCAAATTCCGCTCCTGCGGCGAGGTCGATCGGCGCGCCTGCCGCCGCGACAGCGTCGTCATGCCGCCGATGCGCGGCGGCTGAGGCGCTAGCGGCTTGCATTCGGCGGGCCTTGAGCGTTCATAAGTTGTTCACAAGGCACTGTCGGCCGGCCCCGGATCGCCCTCCGGGGCCGTTGCATTGAGTTTTTGCAAGTCACCCAAAAGCACCCAAATATCATGAACTATCGTCACGCCTTTCATGCCGGAAATTTCGCCGACGTCGTCAAGCACGTCGTGCTGAGCCGCATCCTGCTTTATCTGCACGACAAGCCGTCGGCGTTTCGCGTCATCGACACCCACGCCGGCGCTGGTCTTTATGATTTGCGCAGCATCGAAGCCAAACGCAGCGCCGAATGGCAGGACGGCATCGCGCGCGTCATGGCCGCTGCGTTTTCCGGCGAGGCGGCAACGCTTCTTGCGCCGTATCTCGATATCGTTCGCGCCTTCAACACGGGCGAGACCCTCACCGCCTATCCCGGCTCGCCGCTTGTCGCGCGCGCGCTGCTGCGTCCGCAGGATCGCCTCGTCGCCTGCGAAACGCAGCACGAGGTCCGCGGCTCGCTGATCCGCGCGCTGCGGCACGATCCGCAAGGTCGCGTGGTCGAACTCGACGGGTGGACCGCGCTCGGTGCGATGATTCCGCCGCCCGAGCGCCGCGGTCTCGTGCTGATCGATCCGCCATATGAAGCGCGCGATGAATTCGACCGCCTCGCCGAAGGATTTGAACTCGCGTACAAGCGCTGGCCGACCGGCATTTTTCTGATGTGGTACCCGATGAAACAACGTGCCGCGGTCGAGACCTTTGCGCGCCGCGTCGGCACCCTTGCAGACAAGGTGCTGCGTCTCGATGTCACCGTGTCGCCGCCTTCCGCGGATGCTGGTCTGACGTCCGCCGGGCTTCTCGTCGTCAATCCGCCATGGACGCTGCAGCGCGAACTCGGCGTTGTGATGCCCGCACTTGCGAAGGTTCTCGGCCGCACCGGTCCTGGCGACTTCCGCCTGGAGCAGACCGGCTCGGCCTCCGCTGGCCGTCGTTAAAATTCGCTGCCGCACCCCTTGCCGCCCATGGTCAATCCCGCCGCAGCCGTATTATGCTTGCTGTCTCAAGGGCTGGCTTTCGTACTGCTCCTTGGTGCTTCAGGGGGCAGCGGAGTGACTGAGGCCGTTGGCCTGTGCTTTGGCTGTTGGCCGATTCTTTCCGTTTGACTGAATGTCCGTCCGAGGGCCGTTGCGGCAGGCGCGCGGCGTGGCAATGCGGGAAGAGGAGTCTCCCGATGGCGATGACGGGGACAGTCAAGTTCTTCAATGGCGAGCGGGGCTACGGATTTATCAAGCCCGACGACGGTGGACGCGATGTGTTCGTCCATATCACGGCAGTCGAGCGTGCCGGTTTGAAAGCGCTCAACGAAGGCCAGCGCATCGATTTCGACGTCGAGCCCGACAAGAAGGGCAAGGGGCCGAAAGCCGTCAATCTGGTGATTACCGGATAGCGGTTCTCGGGCGCACAAATTGCGCCCGTGTTGTTCTGCCGCAGGGGTCGAATGTTGTCGGCCAAAATAAAAGTCCCGGGCACAAGACCCGGGACTGTAACGTTTTGATTTCGCGATCTGCCGTTCAGGCCAGCTGGCCCAACCAAACGATCATCAGAAGCGGTAGTTCACGCCCATGCGGAACACGCTGAAGTCGAGATCGTGCGAGCGGCCGGTCAGGCCGAACGTGTCACCCGACAATCCGACATAAAGATACTCGGCGCGCACCGACCAGTTCGCCATCAGGCCGATTTCGAGGCCGAGACCGGCCGTCCAGCCGAAGCTTGAATTGGACTCGTTGCCGAACGGCGTCTCCAGATGCACGCCGCCATAGGCAAGACCGGCGGTGCCATAGACGAGGATGTTGTTGAAGGCGACGCCGGCGCGGCCGCGCAACGTGCCGAACCATGGATTGGAGAACTGCCAAGCGCCGAACCGATCGTCGGCACCGGACAATTGGAGGTCAGTTTCGACACCGTAGACGAACTGTCCGGTCTGCCAGGAGTAGCCGATCTGCACGCCGCCGTTGAAACCCGACGGATCGGCGCCGCTGTTGCCAACGCCGCCCCACTGATAGCCGAGATTGGCGCCGATATAGGGACCGGCCCAGCTATAGCCGATTGGCGCGCCGACCGTGTAGGGCTGCTGCGGCTGCCGATACATGTCAGCCGCTCCAGCGGGTGCTGCGAGCGCGATCGTCGCCACGACGGCGCCCGAAAAAGCTGTCATCGGCGCACGCAGATATGTCCTTGCCATCTCGATACTCCTTGCGCCGCAATGCGGCGTCTTCCCACGCTTCGCGACCGGTCCACGGCGCGGGCCGTGTGGTTGCGAGAGTCTCACCATGACTTGGAAAGATTTATCGAGATCATTAAGTTAAACAGCTCTTAAAACCGCAAATACGCAAATGATCGTCCCTAAAGAATCGTTAAATCAAAGTATTCGTGAAATATAGAATGGCATTCTTATTCACGTTGCTCTTGAAAGGCAGGCATGCGGCCAGTCGAAGATAGTGAATGCCGCCGAACGATAGGGTTCGATGCCTGCCGAAATCGTCAATCCTATGGAAAAAGCGTGTTGCCGCGGCGGCGCGCTGGCCAGCTGCAGGCTCAGCACCTAGTTTCAAATCCATGACCAAGCCGGACACTGAAAACACCGACAAGGAGACGCCGCGGCGCGCGAAAGGGCGACCGGCGGCGCAGGATATCGATCCGGCGACCGCCGTGGTGGAGGAAGACGACGACGAGCGCTTGCCGGAACCCGCCGAGGTCACGACTGAAGATCTGCCCCCCGCGACGCCGGGGACCGGGCGTGAGGCCATCCTGCGCGCAGCGCGCCTGGCGCCGGCAGGGGCAGGCGTCTACCGCATGCTCAATGCCGATCAGGAAGTGCTCTATGTCGGCAAGGCCAAGAGCCTGCGCAAGCGGCTGACGTCGTACACGCGGCCGACCGGCCATGACACGCGCATCGCGCGCATGATCGCATCGACCGCATCGCTCGAAATTGTTTCGACACGGACCGAAACTGAAGCGCTGCTGCTGGAGGCCAACCTCATCAAGCAGCTGCGTCCGCGCTTCAACGTGCTGCTGCGCGACGATAAGTCATTTCCCTACATTCTCATCACCGGCGATCACTGGGCGCCGCAAATTCTCAAGCATCGCGGCGCGCAATCCAAGAAGGGCAGCTATTTCGGTCCGTTTGCGTCGGTTGGAGCGGTCAACCGCACGATCACCGCGCTGCAACGCGCCTTTCTCATTCGCTCCTGTTCGGACTCGTTCTTCGAGAGCCGGACGCGGCCGTGTCTGTTATTTCAGATCAAGCGCTGCTCAGGTCCGTGCACCCAGGAGATCGACTTTGCCGGCTACGGCGAACTTGTAGGTGAGGCCAAGGCATTTCTGTCGGGGCGCAGCCGCGCGGTGAAGGAAGAACTCGCCGCCGAGATGGAGAAAGCCTCGGCCGATCTTGCCTTCGAGAGTGCGGCGCTCTACCGCGACCGGCTTGCGGCGCTGTCGGCGATCCAGTCGCAGCAGGGTATCAACCCCCGCACGCTTGAGGAGGCCGATGTCTTCGCCATCCACCAGGAGGGCGGATATTCCTGCGTCGAGGTGTTTTTCTTCCGAACCGGCCAGAACTGGGGCAATCGCGCTTATTTCCCGCGCGCCGATCGTGCGTTCGACGCCGCCGAGGTTCTGGAATCTTTCGTTGCGCAATTTTATGCGGATCGGGCCGCGCCGCGTCTCGTTCTGCTGAGCCACGACATCGCCGAGCCCGATCTGCTGGCCGATGCACTTGGCGTGCGCACAGGTTTCAAGGTCGAGGTTTCCACGCCCCGCCGCGGCGAGAAGAAGGATCTCGTCACCCATGCCATGGCCAATGCGCGTGAGGCGCTCGGACGCAAGCTCGCCGACACCGCATCGCAGCGTCGTCTGCTCGAGCAACTGACTGCAACGCTCGGTCTGACAAAAGTGCCGCGCCGCATCGAGGTCTATGACAACAGCCATATCCAGGGCAGCAACGCGGTTGGTGCGATGATCGTGGCCGGCGAAGAAGGCTTCCAGAAAAACCAATATCGCAAGTTCAACATCAAGTCGCAGGCGCTGACGCCCGGCGACGATTACGGCATGATGCGCGAAGTGCTGGAGCGGCGGTTCAAGCGATTGCTGGCCGAAGCCAGCGAACCGGAGAACGAAGACGCGGTGCGCCGGCCGGACCTCGTGATCATCGATGGCGGGCTCGGACAACTCAACGCGGCGCGCGGCATTCTCGCGGATCTCGGGATTGTCGATGTGCCGCTTCTCGGAGTGGCCAAAGGCCCCGACCGCGACGCCGGGCGCGAGACGCTGTTCCTGCCGGACCGGCCGCCGCTGAAACTCGAACCGCGCGATCCAGTGCTCTATTTCATTCAGCGCCTGCGCGACGAGGCGCATCGTTTCGTCATCGGCTCCCATCGCACGTTACGGAAGAAAGACATTCGCGAGGCAGGGCTTCAGGAGATCGCGGGTATTGGCCCAACGCGCAAGCGTGCACTGCTGCGCCACTTCGGCACGCTGAAGGCGATTGAGCAGGCGTCCCTGGCCGATCTCGCCAAGGTTCCGGGAATCAACGCGGAGGGCGCCCGCAGGATTTATGAGTTTTTCCATGCGCGGGCCTGACCCGGACCTCAAATGACGCGTTGAAAACGCGCGATTGTCGCAGGATTGCCGGTATTTCGGGGATTTGTTCGGCCAAAAGCATGGGACAGGTGCCCGCGGCGGTTGACCTGTAATATCCGAGGGTTATTTGTGGAACGCATGAGCGATGTAACAACACGCGCCCCCACAGGTGGTCATCGGACCGCTCTGCCAAATCTGCTGACCTATTCCCGGATCGTGGCGGTTCCACTGGTCGTCGGCTGCATGTACTGGCAGTCGATTGTCGACGGGCCGCTGTGGCTGCGCTGGGTCGCGCTTGCGATCTTTATCGCAGCCGGCGTGACGGACATTCTGGACGGTTATTTTGCGCGCAGCTTGAATCAGCAATCTGCTTTCGGCCGCATGCTCGATCCGATCGCCGACAAGCTGCTGGTGGGCTCTTGCTTGCTGATGCTTGCCGCTGACGGCATCATCCATGGCTGGACGTTGTGGGCGGCGATCATCATCCTGTGCCGCGAGATTTTGGTTTCGGGTCTGCGTGAATATCTTGCGGGCTTGCGCGTGAGTGTGCCGGTAACCCGGCTGGCAAAATGGAAAACAACGGTGCAACTCGTGGCGATCGGATTTCTGATTGCCGGTGAGGCCGGCGACCGCATTATCCCTGTCTACACCGATCCGGGCCTCGTCACGCAGACCGGCATCATGCTGTTGTGGATTTCCGCGATCGTGACGCTCTACACGGGCTGGGACTATTTTCGCGCCGGCGCACGACATCTGAAGGACTGAGCCCGGTCCCAAAATCGGGAGTCGGTTTTGCTCAAGAGGGAACAGCCATGAAGCTTCTGTACTTTGCCTGGGTGCGCGAGCGCATCGGCAAGGCGGAAGAGGTCCTCGATCCGCCGGCCAATGTGACGACGGTCGGCGAACTGATGGCTCACCTCGCAGCGCAAGGCGACAATTACGCCAGCGCCTTCGGCCAGCCCAAGTTCATTCGCGCCGCCGTTGACCGCACGCACGTCAAGCACGACACGCTTATTCGCGGCGCGGGCGAGATCGCTTTCTTTCCGCCGATGACAGGCGGATGATCCCCAAAAAGTGGAAACCGGTTTTCGGATCAGGTCATCCACTAGAGAAAACATGATGGACCCGAAGATCACCATCCGGTTGCAGGCCGAGGATTTCGACGCCGCCGTCGAGGCTGCGCGTCTGACCAATGGCCGCACCGATGTTGGTGCGGTCGTGACCTTCGCCGGCATTTGCCGTGGCGGCGAGGGTGAGGATGCCATTGCGGCCATGACGCTCGAACACTATCCGGGGATGGCGGAAGAAGAGATCGCGCGTCACGCAACGGACGCACAGAAACGCTGGCCGCTGTTGGGGCTGACCGTCATTCATCGTTTCGGGCGGCTGGTGCCCGGCGACAATATCGTTCTCGTCGTCACCGCGTCGGCGCATCGCGAAGCGGCCTTCGAGGCAGCGCAGTTCATGATGGATTATCTGAAGACCCATGCTCCATTCTGGAAACGCGAGGAGCGTGTCGCCGGCGACAACTGGGTTGAGGCCCGTGACCAGGACGACGCGGCTGCCGCGCGCTGGTCACAGCCCGCCAAGCGTTGACGCCGCCATGAAGCCTGCAAAATCGAAAACCAAATCCAAGGTCAAACCCAAGGTCAAACCTAAGACCAAGCCCAAGGTGTCAAAGCAGCGAGTGGTGATGCCGGCTGCGTCAAAGCCCGCAACCCTGCTGACGGTCGCGAGTGCGGTGCAAGCCGCGGCGCGGCGCATGGTCAAGGCCAAGCTGGTCTTTGCCCATGGCACCGCCGATCCGATTGCAGAAGCAGCCTTTGTCATTGGCGAGGTGATGAAGTTTCATCCCGACGAATTTGATGAATGCGCCGACGTCGTGCCGACCGCTGCACAGCGGCAGGCCTTCGACGATCTCATCGATGCGCGGATCGCCACGCGCAAGCCAGCGGCCTATCTCGTCAACAAGATGTATATGAACGGCCTGCCGTTTTATGTCGACGAGCGCGTGATCGTGCCGCGTTCCTTTGTCGGCGAATTGCTGATCACGCATTTCGGTGACGGCGGGCTGGTCGACGATCCGCGCAAGGTCAGGCGCGTGCTCGATCTCTGCACCGGTTCCGGTTGCCTCGCGATTCTCGCCGCACTCGCATTCCCGAACGCGACGATCGATGCCGCTGATCTTTCGGTCGATGCGCTTGAGGTCGCGGCGCGCAATGTCGCGCTGCATGGACTGGAAAAACGCATCACGCTGCGGCGCGGCGATCTCTGGGAAGCGGTGGACGAGGCGCGCTATGACATTGTCATCAGCAATCCGCCCTATGTCGATGCGCAGGGCATGGCGGCGTTGCCGCCCGAATGCCGCGTCGAGCCGGCCATGGCGTTCGCCGGCGGTCGCGACGGCATCGACCTCGTGCGCAAGATCATCGACGGCGCCGCGAAACATCTGACGCCGGACGGCGGATTGTTGTGCGAGATCGGCCGCTGCCGTCCCGCGCTCGAAAAGGCCTACAAGCGTCTGCCGTTTCTCTGGCTCGACACCGAGGCCAGCGAAGGCGAAGTGTTCTGGTTGCCGCGCGACGCGCTGAAGTGACTTTCTTTCACCTCTCCCTGCAAGGGAGAGGTCGGATCGCGGAGCGATCCGGGTGAGGGTCATGTGCCTGTCAGACCCCCACCCCGACCCTCCCCCTTGCAGGGGGAGGGAGAAGCAAGTTACGCCGCCGCCGCCTTGCCCTTGGGCTGCACTTCGGTTTCGTAATCGTCCATCATCTGTTTGGAAATCGCGCCGGGAGTGAATTTCCAGTCGGCGATCTCCGACACCGGCGTCACTTCCGCCGCCGTTCCTGTGATGAAGCATTCACTGAAGCCGGTGAGCTCTTCCGGCATGATGCGGCGTTCGATGACTTCGATGCCACGGCGCTTGGCCAGTTCAATCACGGTCTGGCGCGTGATGCCGTCGAGGAAGCAATCGGCCGTCGGTGTGTGAATCTTGCCTTCCTTGACGAAGAACATGTTGGCGCCGGTGCATTCGGACACGCGGCCCTGCCAGTCGAGCATCATCGCATCGGCATAGCCTCGGCGTTCGGCCCTGTGCTTGGAGATCGTGCAGATCATGTAGAGGCCTGCGGCCTTGGCGAGCGCCGGCGCCGTCTTCGGATCGGGACGGCGGTACTCTGCGAGATCAAGGCGGATGCCGCGCAGGCGCTCGGCCGGATCGAAGTAGCTCGGCCACTGCCAGCAGGCGATGGCGAGGTGAATGGTGTTGGTCTGCGCCGACACGCCCATCATTTCCGAACCGCGCCAGGCGACAGGACGGAGATAGGCGTCGGTGAGGCCGTTCTTCTCAAGCACGAGCTGCTTGGCGGCGTCGATGTCGGCGACCGAGTAGGGCACTTCGAAATCGAGGATCTGCGCCGAACGCTTCAGGCGCTCGGAGTGCTCCTTGCTCTTGAAGATGCGGCCGCCATAGGCGCGCTCGCCCTCGAAGACGCAGCTGCCGTAATGCAGGCCGTGTGACAGCACATGCAGATTGGCGTCGCCCCAGGCGACCATCTTGCCGTCGTACCAGATGAAGCCGTCGATCTTGTCGAACGAGATACCCATGACCGTCTCTCCCGGATGCGCTTTGGCGCCTTGTGTCTTCCTGATCCCTGCACATGGCCTCTTTTGGGAAAGCGGAACCGCTTTCCGGGCCATGCCCCGGGGGCCAGCGCTTTTGCGTCGCGCGCCAACTCCCAGTATGTTTCGCCCGCAGTCGGCCGACAATCGCAGGATCGCGACGGCGGCTGACACAGCCCAAAAAACCGGGCTAGCGGGCCGTAACGGCATGATTTCCATCGGTTTTCGACGGATCATGTCGCAATTACGAGTGTCTTTGTAACAATCGAACCGAAATATGTCAATATGGCTGACATAAATTTGCGACGACAAACCGGTGGACCCGGGCCGGCGACCCCGGCCGGACCGGCTGCGGGCGGCGTGGAGCCGACCTGGGACTTCATTGAGCTGTTGTTTTTCGCCTATCGCGACTTCGTCGGCGATCCGGACCAGGAGCTGGAATCCTTCGGATTCGGCCGCGCCCATCACCGCGTGCTGCATTTCGTCTTCCGCAATCCGGGGCTGAAGGTGGCGGCTCTGCTTGAGGTGCTGCGCATCACCAAGCAGTCGCTCGGCCGTGTGCTCAAGCAACTCATCGACGAGGGCTATATCGTGCAGCAGACCGGCGCGAGCGATCGCCGCCAGCGGCTGCTCTTTGCCACGCCGAAGGGCGAGGCGCTGGTGCTGCGCCTTGTCGGGTTGCAATCGACGCGCATTCGACGCGCCTTGCAGAATCTCGACCCCGCCGGCCGCGACGCCGTGCGCCGGTTCCTGCACGGCATGATCGACCCGCAGGATACCGACAAGGTTCTGCAGGCGATTCTCAAAGCCTCTGCGCAGCCATGAGCGAAGCCGTCCGCACCATCGCCCGCCTGCCGGGGCCGGCCGACGACGCACCGCATTTGCTGCTGGTCGATGACGACCGCCGCATTCGCGATCTGTTGTCACGCTTTCTGTCGAGCGAGGGCTATCGCGTCACAACCGCCAAGAGCGCACCGGAAGCACGCGCCAAACTCGGCGGTCTGCATTTCGATCTTCTGATTCTCGACGTGATGATGCCGGGCGAAACCGGCTTCGAACTGGCGCGCTCGATCCGCAAGACCTCGAACGTGCCGATCCTGATGCTGACCGCGCGCGACGAATCCGAGAGCCGCATTGAGGGGCTGTCGATCGGTGCCGACGATTACGTCGCCAAACCCTTCGAGCCGCGCGAATTGACTTTGCGCATCGCAGGCATTCTGCGCCGCGTCGCGCCCGTTCCGGTGAAGCAGGCGGAGTCGGTCAAGTTCGGCCCTTATGTGTTCCACATCGAGCGTGGTGAATTGCGCAACGGCGACGAGGTCATGCGCCTGACCGATCGCGAGCGCGATATCCTGCGCATTCTCGCCAATGCGCCCGGCGAAACAGTGCCGCGCGGAGATCTCGCGGGCGCCGGCGGCGGCGTCAATGAGCGCGCCGTCGATGTGCAGGTCAACCGCCTGCGCCGCAAGATCGAACGCGATCCCGCCAATCCCTTGTTCGTGCAGGCGGTGCGCGGCATCGGCTATCGCCTCGTGGTGTCGCCATGACCACGCTGGAGAGCGGCGTCAGGCTGATCCGCACGGCGTCGCAACGGCTGTCCTCTGCCAACGACCGGGCCACAGGCTGGCTCAAGGGCGTGATGCCGAAGGGGCTCTATGCCCGCGCGCTGCTCATCATCATCGTACCGATGGTGGTTCTGCAATCGGTGGTCGCGTTTGTTTTCATGGAGCGCCACTGGAATACGGTGACGCAGCGCCTGTCGGCGGCGGTGGTGCAGGACATCGCGGCGCTGACCGACATCTACAGGACGTTTCCCAACAGCCGCGATCACGTGATCCGCATTGGCCGCGACCGGCTCGGCCTCAATGTCGATTTTCTCGGCGCCGACGATCTGCCGCCGCCGGGGCCGAAGCCGTTCTTCTCGCTGCTCGACCAGACGCTTTCGGTGCAATTGCGTCAGCAGGTGGCCCGGCCGTTCTGGATCGACACGGTCGGACGTTCTTCGCAGGTCGAAATCCGCATCAAGCTCGACGACGCGGTGATGCGCGTGTTCGCGCGACGCAGCGCTGCCTATGCCTCGAATTCGGAAATCTTTCTGTTCTGGATGGTCGGCACGTCGCTGGTGCTGATCACGGTCGCGGTGTTGTTCCTGCGCAATCAGATCCGTCCGATCCTGCGGCTTGCGGATGCTGCCGAGAGCTTCGGCAAGGGCCGCGAGGTGCCGAATTTCCGACCGCGTGGTGCGCGCGAGGTACGCCGCGCGGCACAGGCCTTCATCGAAATGAAAACCCGCATCGAGCGGTCGATCGAGCAGCGCACAGCGATGCTGGCAGGCGTGTCGCACGATCTGCGCACCATCCTGACGCGGTTCAAGCTGGAGATGGCGCTGATCGGCGACAATCCCGAAATCGAGGCGATGAAGCGCGACGTCGACGAGATGCACGCGATGTTGGAGGCCTATCTCGCCTTCGCCCGCGGCGATTCCGGCGAACAGGCCGAGCCCACCAGCATCGCCGTGATGCTCGACGAATTGCGCGGCGACGCCGAGCGCGACGGGCGCGCGGCCAACTCGACTTTCCAGGGCCAGCCAATCGTCACGGTGAAGCCGGCGGCGTTCAAGCGCTGCCTCGCCAATCTTGTTTCGAACGCGGCGCGTTATGCCAACACCGTCGTCATCGCCGGCCAGCGCGATCATCGCTGGCTCACGATCACGATCGACGATGATGGGCCGGGGATTCCGCAGAACATGCAGGAAGAAGTCTTCAAGCCGTTCTTGCGGCTCGACGATGCGCGCAATCAGGATGTCGGCGGCACCGGCCTCGGTCTCGCCATCGCGCGCGATATTGCGCGCTCGCATGGCGGCGACATCACACTGAGCAATTCGCAGATGGGTGGATTGCGCGCCACGGTGCGCGTGCCGGTATAGTTCCGGCTCTGTCATGCCCGCGCAGGCGGCATCCAGTAGTCGAGGTTTAGGTTTGATCGCGAGGCGTTCGGTTACTGGGTCGTCCGCCGGAGCCTGTGCTCGGGCCGGCAAAGCCGGACCCGAGTGCGGACGAAGACACCTGATGTTATCCCGCCAGATCGCGCGAGCGCTTGGCCGCAGCCGTCACGGCCTCCGTCATCAACTTGCCGAGACCCTCCTTGCCCATCAGCACGTCGAGCGCCGCGGCCGTGGTGCCGCCGGGCGAGGTGACGTTCTTGCGCAGCACGGCCGGATCGTCACTCGAGCGATGCAGCAATTCGCCCGATCCCGCGACGGTTTCCCGCGCCAGCCTGGCGGCGAGCGCCGGCGGCAGACCCGCGGCGATGCCCGCTTTCGCCAGTTCCTCGGCCAGCAGGAACACATAGGCCGGGCCTGAGCCCGAGACCGCCGTCACCGCATCGATCAGGCTCTCATCCTCGACCCATTCGATGGCGCCGGTCGCAGCCAGCAGCGAGTCGGCGAGCGCGCGTTGCGGGGCTGTGACATTGTTCGCGGCGACCGCGACCGTCATGCCGCGTCCGATCGCGGCCGGCGTATTCGGCATGGAGCGCACTACCGCGCCGCCGCAGATCGCGGCGATACCCGCGATGGTGCGGCCAGCCATGATCGAGACGACAACCGTCGACGGTGTCACGAACGGCTTCAGCATCGGGGCCGCTTCGGCGAAGGTCTGCGGTTTTACGGCCAGCACCAGCGCGGCGACGTTGGCGAGTTCCGCCGGCGTCGGGTTGAGCCGAACGCCCTTGGCCGTCAGCGCGGCGATGTCGTCGGAGACATGCGGATCGACGATGGCGATCTGTTCGGGTTTTAACCCGCGCGCGAGCCAGCCGGTCAGCATGGCCCCGCCCATCTTGCCGGCGCCCGCCAGCAACACGGTTCCGTTGAGTGTCTTGAAGGAAGAAGTATCAGTCATTGGCTCCGCGCCCGTTCCGGTCCCGCCACAGGGACCGCGCGCGTCAGCTTACGCCTCGCCGGCGGTGTCGAACAGCGCCGCGCTCATCGCCTCGGAGGCGTTTTTTCCGGCCCAGACGACGAACTGGTAGGCGGGGAAATAACGCTCGCAGGCTTCGACCGCAGTCGCCAGCAGCGCATCGCATTGCGCACGGGTGGCGTCGACGCCGCCGACCAGCAGCAGCGCGTGGCGGTGCATGACCAGACCGCTCGCCGTCCACAGATCGAAATGGCCGACCCACATCTGCTCGTTGATGGCGGCGATCAGGCGCTGAACTTCGGCCTTGCGCGCGTCCGGAATCTTCATGTCGAAGGCACAGGCGACATGCAGCACTTCGAGGTCGTGCATCCAGGTGAAGGAGATCTGGTAGTCGGTCCACTGTCCCTTGGCGACGATCGTCACCTCGTCGGTGCCGGAGCGCTCGCACGCCCATTCGCGAATGGCGGCGACCTGCTCGACCACTTCGAGGGGATTGTGACGGGAGTAGGATTCGATATCGATCAGGGACATGCTCTCTCCGGGGCTCGCAGGTCTAAAGCCTGCTGCGCCAATGCCTGCCTTGAAGCATGATCCGGAATAAGAATTACCGGGTTTCCAAAGAGATCACGTCCAAACGTGATGCGAGTGATCAGTGATTTGCGGAATCCTGGCAATCGCGGCCGGACTCCCGTCCACAGCCAAACCTGCGGCAATTTGAATCAGTGGTGGAAAAGATGGCCGCACGACCACCGCTGCGAAGTCTCGCGCTAAGGATTCGCGTCATGCGAGTCCCGTGCGGCGTGTTCCCGTCGAGAATGCCTTAGTCGAACAAGCTGGAGACTGATTCTTCGGACGCGGTGCGGCCGATGGCTTCGCCGATCAGCGTGGCGATCGACAGCACGCGGATATTGCGCGCCACGCGCACCGCTTCGGTCGGCTGGATCGAGTCGGTGATCACCATTTCCTTGATCTTGGAGGCGGTGACGCGCGCCACCGCGCCGCCCGAAAGCACGCCGTGGCTGAGATAGGCGTAAACGTCCGTGGCGCCGTTGTTGAGCAGGGCCTCGGCCGCGTTCACCAGCGTGCCGCCGGAGTTGACGATGTCGTCGATCAGGATGCAGGTGTGGCCGGTGACGTCGCCGATCACGTTCATGACTTCGGATTCGCCGGCCCGCTCGCGGCGCTTGTCGATGATCGCCAGCGGCGTGTTGATGCGCTTGGCAAGTCCGCGGGCGCGAACCACGCCGCCGACGTCAGGCGACACCACCATGACCTTGCTCAGGTCGAACTTCTCGCGGATGTCGCGCACCATCACCGGCGAAGCGTAGAGGTTGTCGGTCGGGATATCGAAGAAGCCCTGGATTTGTCCGGCATGCAGGTCGAGCGTCATGACGCGATCGACGCCGGCGCGGGTGATCAGGTTGGCGACGAGCTTGGCGGAGATCGGCGTGCGCGATCCCGATTTGCGGTCCTGCCGGGCGTAGCCGAAATACGGGATCACCGCCGTGATGCGGCGCGCGGAAGCGCGGCGCAGCGCATCGGTGATGATCAGCAATTCCATCAAATGGTCGTTGGCCGGGAAGGACGTCGACTGGATGATGAACACGTCCGAGCCGCGGACGTTTTCCTGAATCTCGACGAACACTTCCATGTCGGCGAAGCGGCGGACGACGGCTTTGGTCAGGGGGATGGCGAGCCAGGCGGCAATCGCCTCGGCGAGCTTGGGGTTCGAGTTGCCGGCAACGAGCTTAATGGCTCCGTTTTTCGCCGACATAGACTTCTCCCCGCACCAGAGTTTTCGAGCGAAGTCGGTACCGGTCCGCGTCAACACAACGCGCCAACAAAAACCCCGAGAACGCGCGCGTTGATATCAAGGAGCGCGCGCTGCTGGCAATATCGGAATCCCGATTATCCGGCGCAAATTCGCGCTTTCCGCGCATATCTCCTACTCGCGGTTAAAGGCCAGCGCGGCAGTCGTGGCGGGCGGAGCGGCGGCGATGGCGGGGCCGGGCGGTGCCGATTGCGGCGTTTCGGGCTGAACCGGGGCCGGAGTGCCGCCCAGGAGGCCTGCCAGACCGTCCATTCCCTGCCTGGTGATGTCGCGGAGCAGCTTGTCGTTGGCGGCGGCCCATGCATTGGCGCCGGCCCGGCCTGCGGCTTGCTCGCCGCTCAGGCGCATCTGGCGCTCCTCGCTGCCGTCATAGATGTCCCAGACCCAGGCGATGGTGACCTGACCCTTGCGGACCTGCGCCGAATAATAGCCGCGCAGCCGGTAGGTGGCCGGGCTCGTCCGCGACACAATGGCGAGATTGCGGGCCTGCGCCTCGCTGTCCAAAGTCTTCAGCAGGGCGTCGAACACCTCCGGCGGCGGGCCATCGACGCTGTCGAAGGCCAGCGTCTGCCCTGAGGAGGCCGGCAACGCGGCCATGCTGTTGCGGCTGTCGGTGACGCAGCCGGACAGGCCAATCATCGCGATCAGCGCAGCGACCGGCGCGAGCAGGCGGGAAAGCGATGTCGGCTGGCAGACCATGGCAGCGCTCGGAGGGAAGGCTCCCGAACCGATACCGTTAATGGCCGTTAACGTCTAGGGCGGCGGATTTGAAGTTCCTAAGATCTCTCAGCAAGCTCGATAGGAACTTCAAATCCAAAAGCCGCCCTAGAATCAGATGCTTGCTAGTGTCGCTTTGATTCCAAAGTTCGCATCAGAACATGCAGCGCGACCTGGCGAACTTTGGAATCGCGACACTAGGGCAGTAGCGCGATGGCGTGGATATGCCGGCCATAGTCCGGCTCGTTGCGATGCACCGAACGGCGGTAGCTGAAGAACCGCTTCTCGTCGGCGTAAGTGCAAAGGCCGAGATCGTCGATCTGGCCGATTTGGGCGTGTTCGAGCCGCATGCGGACGTATCCGGCAAGATCGAACATCGAATGGCCTGGCTTTTTCGACGGGATGAAGAAACGCGCATTGGCGGTATCCGCCCCGACGAAGCGCGCAACGAATTCGGGCCCGACTTCATAGTTTTGCTGACGGATCAAAGGGCCGATCGCGGCGGCGATGCGCCCGCGCGCGGCGCCAAGCTGCTCCATCGCAGCCACGGTCGATTCGACGATGCCGGTGAGCGCGCCTTTCCACCCGGCATGCGCCGAGCCGATCACGCGCGCTTCGGCGTCCGCGAACAGGATCGGTGTGCAATCGGCGGCGGCGGCGGCAATAGCATATCCCGGTGTCCTGGTTGCAAATCCATCGACGCGCGGCCGTGTGCCTGCGACCCAGTTGCGATCGACGATTGCGGCATCGGCGGAGTGTATTTGATAGGCGCTGACGAGGCGGTCGGGTGCGACGCCGAGCGCGGTCGTCATGCGCCGCCGGTTCTCGGCCACGTCGGCGGGATCGTCCTGCGAGCCCGTGCCGCCATTGAGGCTGTCATAGAGTCCTTTGGAGACGCCGCCTTCGCGCGTGAAGAACGCGTGGCGCACACCGTCGAGGCCCGCCAACAAAGTCGATTGCAGGATCACGACCCGGACCGCGCGGGTGCAGCCTCGGCGCCGGCGTGTGCCTGCGCGGGCGGCGATTCTTGCCTTGAGCTTGGCAATGGGTTTGGCGCTGGGCGCAGCCGGCGCGGCGTCGGCGTTGCCGTCGGCACTGGCGGAGGCAGAGGTCTGGCGCGCGCTGTCGTCCGACAAGGCCGGCAACTCGTTGAGAGTCTGGTCGCTGATGGCCAGGACCTTGAACAGCGATCCCATGCCGCCGCGCCCGCTTTCGGTGAGACGCGCGGCCGCCTTGAGGATCATGTCTTCCTGACCGGGGGTTGCCTTGGTCGCAAGCGTCTGCGCGCGCGTGTCGATGCCCATACGCCGCAGGAACGTGCCCTGTTCGGCGGGCCGATGAACGCGCGCGCCGATCGAGGCGGAGGCGCGTCCCAGTGCTTCAAAATCGACATGAGCGGTCAGGTCGGCGGTGCCGGGATTTTTCAACGGATCGGTATAGGAATGGCGTGCGATCGCCTGCAGCGTTTCGCCGGCGTCGCTGCGCAGGTGCCCGTAGTCGATGATCAGCGCCGCGCCGCGCGAGCGCCGCAGCCGGCGGGCGATGCGCATCATCTCTTCATCGGGGCGCCACTCGAACACAGCACCGACCGGCGCGGCGCGCACCACCGGCGGCAGCAGCTGCTCGAAACTGGGAAGGGGCTCCGGCGTCACGCCGTAGATGAACGAGCCGTCGCCTGCGATTTCGATGGTTCGCTCATGCCATCCGGTATTCTGCTTCACGGCCTGACGGATCGGCAGCGCGTCGAAATATTCGTTGGCCAGAATGATCGCCGGGCCCTTGGGCACATCGTCGAGGGTGCTGTGCCAGGACAGCGGAATATTCGCACCGCCGACGGTCTCTTGCTGGATGGCACGCAGCGCCGGATTGATCTCGATGAAATGCACCTGCACCGATTGATGCAGGATCGGCGCGACGCGCATGGCGCGCAGCGCGTCGGCCATCATGGTGCCGCGTCCGGGTCCAAGTTCGATCAGGCGAAGGTTCTTCGGCGAGTCCATCTGCCGCCACACCGAGGCAACCCATAAGCCGATCAGCTCGCCGAACATCTGGCTGACTTCGGGCGCTGTGACGAAATCGCCTTCGCGGCCGAGCGGATTGCGGGTCGTGTAGTAACCGAATTCGGGATGCGAGAGACACAGCTCCATGTAGCGCCAGACCGGCATCGGGCCGGCGACACGAATGATCCTGCGGATTTCGGTCTCGAGCGCGCTCATGCGCGAAGCCAGCAACGCCGTGGAGAAGGACGTGCCTTGTTTCGCTGCAACGGCGGCCTTGGCGGCGGACGTGTCTGCAATCGCGGCGTTAATCGTGAACGTCATGATGCTGCCGTCTCATGCAGCGGCTTGTTGCGGCGCGCCCACAGGATAAAGCCGATCCCCGCGAGGATCATCGGCACCGACAACAGCATCCCCATCGTCAATCCGCCATAGAGAAAGCCGAGTTGCGGATCGGGTTCGCGAAACATCTCGGCGGTGATACGCGCCAAGCCGTAGATGACAGCGAAAGCCCCGATGATCGTCCCCGGCCGCTTCAGCGCGCCCGCCCTGACCAGGAGCGCAAGCGCCACGAACAACACGATACCTTCCAGCGCGGCTTCGTAAAGCTGACTCGGGTGCCTGGGCAGTGAACCACCTGTGGGAAACACCATTCCCCAGGGGACATCTGTCGTGCGGCCCCACAATTCTCCATTTATGAAATTGGCAATACGGCCAAGGAAAATGCCGATCGGTCCGACCGCGCAGGTGATATCGCCGAGCGAAAGGACGGGAATGCCGCGATTCCGGCCGAACAGCAGCACCGCGAGCACGCACCCGGTGAAGCCGCCATGGAAGGACATGCCGCCTTTCCATACTTCGAACGCTTCGAGCGGATGCGCCGCGAAATAGGGCAGGTTGTAGAACAGCACATAGCCGATGCGGCCGCCCAGAATGATGCCCAGCGTGACCCACAGCACGAAGTCGTCGAATTGCAGCACGCTCATCGGCGCGGGACCGCCCCAGGGCTTGGTGGCGCGGATCAGGGCGCGGGCATAAAGCCAGCCAAGTGCGATGCCGAGAATATAGGCCAGCGCATACCAGCGGATCGCGAAGGGGCCGACCGCAATCGCGACCGGATCGATGACAGGAAAGGGTAGAGCGAAGACCGGCATGGCCAGAATCCATGAGCCTGGGGGCCCTTGCGCGTCAAGCTGCGCCCTTGCGATAGAGCCACGCGGTTGCCATTCTTTAAAACAATGCTGTTTAAAACGCGGACTTGTGTTCCCGGAGACGTGCCATGACCCAGACCAACAACCGGATTCTCGATGAGATGTCGCGGCTGATGAACGACGCCGCCGGCGTCGCGCAGGGCGTGAAACGCGAATTCGACACCGTATTCCGCTCCCAGGCCGAGCGAATCCTGCGTGATCTCGATCTGGTGCGCCGTGAGGAGTTCGAGGCGGTCAAGGAAATGGCCCGCCTGGCGCGCGAGGAAAACGAGGCCCTGAAGGCCCGACTTTCCGCCCTCGAGGCCCGCCTGCAAGGCGGCGGTAACGCCTGACGCGGCGCTGAGGACAGTTTGGGTCCCTTTTTGAGGTCTCCGGACGCCGATTTTACCGATTTTACTGGCTGTTCTTGCCCCGAAGGACGTCCGGGGCTATAAGCGCGCCGTCCGTAGCCCCCGCACCCCTGGAGGCAGCTACGGCGACATGGGCCGCGTTGCGGCCCTTATCCTTTCGAACAAACTGAGGATCTCACGATGGCTACGGTCAAGGAAATCAAGGCGACCGCGCGTCCGCAAGGTGGCAAGGGGGCCGCCCGGGCAGTGCGTCGCGCCGGGCGTGTTCCCGGAGTAATTTACGGCAACAACGAATCCCCCACGCCCATCTCGGTGGACGACAAGGAATTGCGCCAGCGCATCTTCGCAGGCCACTTCCTCACGACCGTCTTCGACGTCGAACTCGACGGCAAGAAGCACCGCGTCATTCCGCGCGACTTCCATCTCGATCCCGTCAGGGATTTCCCGATCCATGTCGACTTCATGCGTGTCGGTGCAGGTTCGACGGTGCGCGTCGCCGTTCCGCTTCACGTCACCGGCAGTGAGAACTCGCCCGGCGTCAAGCGCGGCGGTACCGTCAACATCGTCGTGCATACGCTGACGCTGATCTGCCCGGTCGACAGCATTCCGCAATACGTCGAAGTCGATGTCAGCGGCCTCGAGATCGGCCACTCCAAACACCTGGATGACGTCAAGCTCCCGGCCGGCGTGAAGTCGTTCACCAAGGAAGCGACGCTCGTCACCATCGTGCCGCCGTCTGGCTATGCCGAAGAAATCAAGGCCGCCGCGGCTGCTGCTGCCGCTCCGGCTGCTGCTGCTCCGGCTGCCGGTGCTGCGGCTCCGGCCGGTGGCGCTGCCGCTGCTGCTGGTGCGGCCGCTGCCGCTCCCGCGGCGGCGGTCAGAAGAAGTAAGACGGCGCGGGTCTCCGCGCCATGCGCCTGTTTGTCGGTCTCGGCAATCCCGGTTCCAAATACTCCGGGAATCGCCACAACATCGGCTTCATGGCGATTGATGAAATCGTACGGCGTCACGGTTTTGCACCGTGGCGCCGTCGCTTTCAGGGCGAGACCGCGGAAGGCACGTTCGGCAGCGAACGCGTTGTGGCGCTGAAGCCTGCGACCTACATGAACGAGTCAGGCCGCGCGGTCGCGGAAGCTGCCAACTTCTTCAAGATCCCGCACGGAAACATCGTCGTCTTTCACGACGAGATCGAGCTGCCGCCCGCGAAGTTGCGCGTCAAGGTCGGTGGCGGCAATGCCGGCCACAACGGCCTGCGCTCGCTGACCGAGTGCATTGGTAACGACTACAAGCGCGTGCGCATGGGCGTCGGTCATCCGGGCATCAAGGAGATCGTGCCGAACTACGTGCTGCACGATTTCAGCAAGGACGATCGCGCCTGGGTCGAGGCGATGCTCGATGCGGTCGCGGACAATGTCGCGCAACTGGCCAATGGTCAGGACTCGACGTTCCAGAACAAGGTTCATCTCGCCATGGTGGCGAAGGGTTTCGATCCTTCCCCCAAAGCGGACGACAAAAGCGATTGATCGCGGACCGCGTCTTGCGGTTCAGACTTCGGGGTTATCATGGGTTTCAAATGCGGCATCGTCGGCCTGCCCAATGTCGGCAAATCGACGCTCTTCAACGCGCTGACGGAAACGGCGGCTGCTCAGGCGGCGAACTATCCGTTCTGCACCATTGAGCCGAATGTCGGCGAGGTGGCGGTGCCCGATCCGCGTCTCGACAAGCTCGCGGCGGTGGCCGGATCGGCGCAGATCATCCCAACGCGGCTGACCTTTGTCGATATCGCCGGTCTCGTGCGTGGCGCGTCCAAGGGCGAAGGTCTCGGCAATCAGTTTCTCGCCAATATCCGCGAGGTCGATGCCATCGCCCATGTCGTGCGCTGCTTCGAGGACGGCGACATCACCCACGTCGAGGGCAAGGTCGATCCGATTGCGGACATCGACACCATCGAGACCGAGTTGATGCTGGCCGATCTCGACAGCCTCGAGAAGCGGGTCGACAATCTGGAGAAGAAAGCGCGCGGCGGCGACAAGGAGAGCAAGGAAATGCTCGATCTCGTCCAGCGCGCGCTGATCCCTCTGCGTGAAGGCAAGCCCGCGCGCGTCGTCGAGCGCAAACCCGAGGAAGAACGCATCTTCCGCATGCTCGGGCTGATGACATCGAAGCCGGTCGTGTATGTCTGCAACGTCGAGGAAGGCGCAGCCGGCGAGGGCAATGAGTTCTCACGCCGTGTCGAGGCCCGCGCCAAGGAAGAGGGCGCGGTTGCCGTCGTCATCTCCGCCAAGATCGAATCTGAAATCGCCACGCTGTCGCGCGAGGAGCGCCGCGATTTTCTCGATACGCTCGGCCTGCATGAAGCCGGTCTCGATCGGCTGATCCGCGCCGGCTACGCCCTGCTCGATCTCGTGACCTACTTCACGGTCGGGCCGAAGGAGGCGCGGGCCTGGACGATCACGCGCGGCACGCGCGCCCCGCAGGCGGCCGGTGTCATCCACACCGATTTCGAGCGCGGGTTCATTCGCTCCGAGACGATTTCATACGCCGACTATGTGGCGGGCGGCGGCGAAGCCGGCGCACGCGACGCCGGCAAGCTCAGGCTTGAGGGCAAGGAATACGTTGTCGCTGACGGCGACGTCATGCATTTCCGCTTCGCGACCTAGGAGTGATCCCGAAAAGTGTACCGGTTTTCGGAAAAGATCACGCCCAAAACTAAAGCCTCTGGTCACGGTCGCGGATTGCGCCGAGATGTTCGTTGATGCGAAATACGATCAGCACGAATTCGGCGGAGATGCGGGCAAACATGATGCCGGCCACAACGCCGGCAAGGCTGATCAGGATGCTGAGGAATCCCGTGAACGGGTTGATCACCATGCTCGCGAGGCCACCGAAAATTCCCGCCAGGCCCATCAGTACGGAAATTCCGACCGCGATCAGATAGAAAATCTTGATGATGGTGGGCGTGATGAATCGATCCCACTGAAACAAATCCTGCCAGTCAAACATCGGCTATTCTCCCCGAACAATTAGCGGATAAAGTGTGGCGTCCCGCTTGGCCTTGGGGTACCGCCATATCCGACCCCGGGCAAGTTGCTTCCGCCCTCCTGCTCACCACCTGTCCCCATCTCATCGCGCCACGTAATTGCCATGATATCCCCAGCGCTCGCCTTCGAAGACTTCCAGCCCGGACACTTTCGCACCATCGGTCCGCGCACGGTCACACGCGATGAGATCGTCGCGTTCGCGCGCGAATACGATCCGCAGCCGATGCATCTCGACGAAGAGGCTGCGAAAAAATCAATGCTCGGAGGTCTCGCGGCCTCGGGCTGGCACATGGCCGCAATTCAGATGCGCATGGTCGCCGATGGGTTGCTCAATGGCAGCACCGGTCTCGGCGCGCCGGGCATTGATGAATTGCGCTGGCAATCGCCGCTGCGTCCCGGCTCCACCGTGTTCGTCGAGATTCACGTGCTGGAGTCGCGCACATCGAAATCGAAGCCCGATCTCGGCATCGTCAAGTTTCGCTTCGAGTTGCGCGACGAGGGCGGCACCGTGCTGATGACGCAAACACTCTCGATCCTGTTTCGCCGCCGCGCGGCCTTGGCGGAGTAAGGCGATGCCGTTTTTCGATGAGATCACAGTCGGCGACCGCATGGAGCTTGGCAGCTTTCATTTCAGCGCCGAGTCGATCATCGCCTTCGCCCGTGAGTTCGATCCGCAGCCGTTCCACCTCAGCGAGGAGGAAGGCAAGAAGTCGCTGTTCGGCGGGCTCGCGGCTTCGGGCTGGCACACGGCGGCGGTGTGGATGAAGCTGATGGTGGCGCAGCGTCACCGCGAGAACGAGGCCCGTGCGGCGCGCGGAGAGCCCGGCATCATCGCCGGCCCGTCGCCGGGGTTCCGGGACCTGAAATGGATCAAGCCGGTCATGGCGGGCGACACGATCACCTATGTCAGCGAAGTCTCGGGCCTGCGGGAGTCGGCCTCCCGGCCGCAATGGGGGCTGGTGGAGATCGTCAACACCGGCACCAACCAGCGCGGCGAACTGGTCTATTCCTTTGTCGGCACAGTGTTTTTCCCAAAAAAACCGGCTTGAGGCCAAAATTCCGGCCGTTCCAAGGGAACTTTGTGTCCCTTTGAACCTTATCGACCCATGGCGCGACTAATAAGGACAAGAAAAGGGACAACTGCCATGGCCGACCGCACCGGACTGAAATTCGTAGGGTTCATCTTCGCCGTCGTGACGTTGGGCGTGATGTTCACCGCCGCGTTCGTGGTCAAGGGCCATGCCGATGGCCGCTTCGTCATGGAAAGCACCTCGTCGGACATCGCCGCGCTGCGCTAGGCGCCTCAGCTTCCGACATCAACCGAGTTTTCTCACCGGGCCTGCGCGCCGATCTCGGATTTATCCGAGATCGGCATTTTTAATTGCTCAAGTCGGCTAAAGCCGACTTGAGCTGCCGCAGCCCGGTGATTTCGTTTGCGCGAGGCTGCAAAAACGAAACGGCCGGACTCTCGCCCGGCCAATTCAAGCACCTCAGCGTCGATTGGCGCGGCTTACTGGCTCCAGGCCAGCATCATCAATCCAACGACAATCGTCAGCAGCACGACGAAGCGCACGATCAGCGTGCCAAGCTTGTGGCCCTGGTTCGGCCTGGGCGCCGACATCGGCGCAGCCGTATCATTTCGAACGATTTTCAAGGAAGCCCCCGTGGCCGTCACCCCGACAGCACTAGTGGTGTGTCGCAGCGGCGCGGAGACAGGTTCAGTGGATTCAAGCGTCGTCAAAGTTCCATCACTCCAAAACAATTCCGCCGCCCCCGGTGGGGAGCGGCGGTGTCCGGCTCAGCCGGAATTAGCTCACTGGGCGGCTCTGTAGCAGAGCCTGCCGGGCGCGTCAGCTTTTATTGAGGTTCTCGGCGGCTGTCTTCCACTGGGCCACATTGTCCGCGATCATGCGGGTCGATTTCATGGCCGCCTGGCTCAACTGGGAGTAGCCGGATATTTCCCGCTGCACGCGCTGGCCCTCGGTGTGCAGGAGGTCGCGCAGGTTCTCCAATTCGTCGATCAGCTTGCCGATCTCGGCGAGAGAGGCGCCCGCGACGCGCTGGATCAGCGAATTGACGTTGGCCACGGTCGTCTCCGATGCATCGGTGGTGGACGACGCAGTTGCAGTGGAACCCGGAAGCGCCGGTGTGCTCGGACGGCGGAGATAGGCGACGTCGTTGCGCACGAAGTCGCGAATGTCGTTCTCGACCTCGTTGACTGTGGCGATGTTGCTGTCGTCATCGGCGTCGATATCGATCGGCTTCTCGGAGCGAATGGCAGTCATCGGCTTTCCCCTGTTGTATGGATTTGCGCCAGCGGTGGTCCCCGCGCGACGAGTGGGGTGATCCGAGCCTCCGATTGGGGCCATACCGGGGCTGTTATTTGTCATTGCGCGGGTTCCTTGATGGATAGTTGAGGACAGTGTCGCGGGTTGCCCGGCAGAAACCAACTGCATTTGACAAATAAAACGGTGGAACATTTTCCCTGTCGGCTCAGTAGATGCGCGCGCCGGGTGCAACCTGATCGAGGCCGTCGGATGTTTTACGCGGCGACAGGAGAATCACGCGCCCGTCGCCATCGGGCGCGCCAAGTATCAGAACTTCCGAGCTGAATCCGGCGATGCTACGCGGCGGGAAGTTGCAGACGCAGACCACCAGGGAGCCGATCAGCTCGTCCGCTGCATAGTTTTTAATCTGCGCGCTCGACCATTTGAGCCCGAGCGGGCCGAGATCGACCTGCACCTTCCACGACGGATTGCGCGCCTTGGGGAAGGGCTCGACTGCAACGATGCGCCCGACGCGGATATCGACGGCGAAGAACTGGTCGGGGAGAACGGGAGGCAAGGCCGGAGGCGGGATGTTCGCTTGTGTCATTGCGATGCGCTCCACATGTTGACGCTTCGTCTTGCAGCGGCCTAGCGCGGATAACCGACGCCCCATTCGCTGATCATCGGCTTGGCGCGCCGCATCAGGGCGTTGGACGAGGCGATCTTCTTGTCGCCGATGATCGGCGCGTAACGATCCGGCAGCGGGTTGGCGGCGGTGGGCTCAAACCGCAGCGTCAGGCGACAGCCGCCGGGAAGGCTGGTGAGTTTGCCGTCGAGACCGGAGACAAAGCCGCCGCCGTCCCAGCCGAAGCCGTTGATCTGAATCGGTTTGCCGTTGAGCTTCTCGACCTGCTTGACGGTCATGCCGATGGCGACGCCTTCGGGCCCGACCCATTGCGACGGCGAGATGATGCGAATGGTTGCGGGCTTGGCGCGTGCGCGCTCGTCGTGCCAGTAAATCTCGACGCGGCGGTTCATTTCGTTGCCGAACAGCACCGTGGCTTTTTCCTTCGCACCTTCCGCGCCGTCGACATCTTCGAAGGTGACGTTCTTGGCGCCGAAGGCGGCGACGAGTTTCGTATGCGTGGTGTCTCTGGCGAACGGTCCGCTGCAGGCCAGCGTCTCGACCGGCGGCGCGTTTTGCGCGTTGCGCCAGGGAAGTGGCGCAGATGATCGTCAACAAGGCGGAGAGTCAGGCGGTACATCGGGTCTCGTCGCTCATGAGGGTCGAATCCGGACGCTCTTCATCCGGCACGGGGCGGTGCAAGGTCAAGCCGCAGCGCGGTCTTATGTGGATTTGTGCCCGGCAAAGACCGGCATCAGCGGGAAAGTTGCAAACAACAGCAGCGAAATCAGGCCCGGCACAGTTTGCAGATGCGCGATCCATTGTCCCGGCGTCTGCCCGCGCAGCACGTAGTTACCGCCGATCTCGAGCACCATCAGCCAGGCGAACGCGATGAACCCCATGATCAGAAGGCCGGTCATATCGGCCTCCGGCATGAAGCGGTTGACGACCCAGCGGGCCGCGAAGAACATCACCACGAGCATCATGGGGGCTTCGATCAGCAGCGCGCCGAGTTCGCCGGCCTGCGGGCGGACGATGAATTCGCGCAGGATTCCGAGGAAAAATCCTGCCACGAAGGTGAGGGCGACATAGGCGGTCGCCGCAGCGATCATCGCGGCGTTTCGGGACATGGGTTTCAATCTGGACTTGGGCTGGGACATCGCTCCGGCATTGGACCGGCAGAAAGCAAAGGTCAAGCGCGGCGCTTTGCCGTAGCGCGGCGGGCCGAGCGCCTGTTAATCTCGCGTCAAAAGATCGATCAAACGACAGCGTATCAACGATTGCGTATCTTTGGGGGGACGACATGCCTGCAATGAACTACTGGGCCGAGAAATGGGATCTGCATGTGGACGTCTGCCCGTGCGATGTCCACGTCAACGACTGGATCGCCGCGAACAGGATCAAGGATAGTGTGATCTATCATTTCGGTACCGGCACGCATCATGTCGTTGGCGAGGAGCAGGCGACAAACGGCTCCGGCAACAAGGTCGTCTCGATCACGGCGTCGATCGAGGAGTACGAGAGCTACATCAAGCTCGTCACCGAAAACGCCCGCATCGGCAAAAGTTATCTCGCTTATTTCGGCGACATCTATCTCACCGAGCCGCGCATGCTGCCGGAGTTCGACGTGGTGACGATGGTGCATCTGTGCGAGTTCTTTTCGCCCGAGCAGACCAGCGCAGAGTATGGCGGCATCGACGACCGCGGCGTGCTCGATGCGTTCACCGGCAAGACCCGCAGCGGCGGGCATATTCTCTTCTACATGAACTCGAACGGCTACGCGGCATCGCAGCCGATCAT
The DNA here is from genome assembly GCA_963736355.1 of uncultured Alphaproteobacteria bacterium. Lineage (GTDB taxonomy): Bacteria > Pseudomonadota > Alphaproteobacteria > Rhizobiales > Xanthobacteraceae > CAVTOO01. The sequence goes on from CAVTOO010000004.1 coordinate 346,607, forward strand.
CGCGCAGTGGGAGAAGGAAGCTCCCGTCAAGCTCGTCGGCGAGTTCAAGACGCTGCTGGTGTACCGGAAGGATTGAGCGGGGGCGCCTCCGCGATGTGCCTTCAGCGATAGTTCCTCATCCTGAGGAGCGCGAAGCGCGTCTCGAAGGATGAGGCCGAGGCGTTTCATCCTCGTCATGCCCGGGCTTGACCCGGGCATCCCGCTTAGATGTGCAGTGCCTTGATGATCGGGATGGCCGGGACATAGGCGAGCGGAAGCGACGTCGTTCTTCGAACGGCTAGCCCGGCAATGACTGCAGGGTTGAGGCGTCTCTGAAACCCGCTTCACCGCGCAACGTATCTCCCCCATAGTTTCAACCGATGGGGTTTTCCATGATTTCGCGCAGCATCCTTTTAGGCTTCCTCACCCTCGCATCCTCCGCCGCCTTCGCGCAGGAGAATTACGAAAGCTGGCCGCTGCTCAAGAGCACGTTTCCGATCGACCGGCGGCAACGGCATCATCATCAAGGGCTACGACCCGGTGATCACCGGCGGCAAGTGCATCACCACCTTCATGGCCGTGACGGCCGACGCCGAGCCCAAGGTCTATTCCAATCTGATTGAATACGACGCGGTGCCGGCGCAGGGCGGCACGCTCTGTCAGAACGGAAAGTGGAAATCGTTCGACGGCTCGTCGTCGGGCACCACGCCGTTCCGCTTCTTCTTCAAGGACGGCGTGTTTCGGGCGGCGTCCTAACGCTTCTTCCACCCACCGCGATGCCCCGGCGCGCCGCCTGACGAGCGCGGCTTCTGCGGCAACGGTGTACCCGGAGGACGATAGGGCGCGGAACTCCGGCGAGTGCATCTCGTCGAGGTCCGGCTTGTGCGGGCGGGACGATTTGAATCGCCCTGACTTGGCGGACTTCGCCGCCTTGTCGAGTTGCGCCGGCAGATTGGCCGCGTTGCCGTAACGCTTGGCGCCTGCGTAGGAGCCTGCCTTGCCCTCGACCGTGCGCTGCTTCACCGTCGGATCGTCGACCACGGCCAGTTCCGTTGCGCGCAGGCGCTTCACTTCATCGCGCAGCCGAGCGGCTTCCTCGAAGTCGAGATCGGCCGCCGCGTCGCGCATCCGTGTTTCGAGGTCGGCCAGCACGGCTTCGAAATTGTGGCCGATGGCGATGGCATCGTCGGCCATGCCGCCGTCGCCGATCTCCACCAGCACATGGTCGCGCTCATAGACGCTGCCGAGAATGTCGCCGATGTTCTTCTTGATGCTTTCCGGCGTGATGCCGTGCTCGGTGTTGTAGGCGACCTGCTTGCTGCGACGGCGATCGGTCTCGGCGATGGCGCGTTCCATCGAGCCGGTGATCTTGTCGGCATAGAGCACGACGTGACCGTCGACGTTGCGCGCGGCGCGGCCGATGGTCTGCACCAGACTCGTCTCCGAGCGCAGGAAGCCTTCCTTGTCGGCGTCGAGGATCGCCACCAGTGCGCATTCGGGAATGTCGAGGCCCTCGCGCAGCAGATTGATGCCGACGAGTGCATCGAAGGCGCCGAGCCGCAGGTCGCGGATGATCTCGATGCGCTCGATGGTGTCGATGTCGGAATGCATGTAGCGCACGCGAATACCCTGCTCGTGCAGGTATTCGGTCAAATCTTCGGCCATGCGCTTGGTCAGCACGGTGACGAGGCTGCGATAGCCTTTCGCCGCCGTGGCGCGCACCTCGCCGACGAGATCGTCCACCTGCGTGCGGGCCGGGCGGATCTCGACCGGCGGATCGATCAGTCCTGTCGGACGGATGACCTGCTCGGCGAACACGCCGCCGCTTTCGTTCAGTTCCCAGCCGCTCGGTGTTGCCGACACGGCCACGGTCTGCGGCCGCATCGCATCCCATTCCTCGAAGCGCAGCGGCCGGTTGTCCATGCAGGAGGGCAGGCGGAAGCCGTATTCGGCCAGCGTCGCCTTGCGGCGGAAGTCGCCGCGGAACATGCCGCCGATCTGCGGCACGGTGACGTGGCTTTCGTCGGCGAAGACGAGCGCATTGTCGGGGACATATTCGAACAGTGTCGGCGGCGGCTCGCCGGGCAGGCGGCCGGTGAGATAGCGCGAATAGTTCTCGATGCCGGCGCAGCTGCCGGTGGATTCCATCATTTCGAGATCGAACGTCGTGCGCTGCTCAAGCCGCTGGGCTTCGAGCAGGCGGCCTTGCGCGTTGAGCTGGTCGAGCCGCAGCTTCAACTCGGACTTGATGCCTTTGATCGCCTGGATCAGCGTCGGCCGCGGTGTCACATAGTGCGAGTTGGAATAGACCTTGATGAATTCCAGCTCGTCGCTTTTCTGCCCGGTGAGCGGATCGAATTCCTCGATCGACTCCACCTCGTCGCCGAACAGGTTCACGCGCCAGGCGCGGTCCTCATAGTGGGCGGGAAAGATGTCGATGGTGTCGCCGCGCACGCGGAACGTGCCGCGCGTGAAGTCGGCCTGGGTGCGCTTGTATTGCAGCGCCACGAGATCGGCGATCAGCTGGCGCTGGTCGATGCGCTCAGCCGCGCTTCAGCGAGAATGTCATCGCCGTATAGGTTTCGACCGAACCGATACCGTAGATGCAGGACACCGACGCGACGATGATGACGTCGTCGCGCTCGAGCAGCGAGCGCGTCGCCGAGTGGCGCATGCGGTCGATCTGCTCGTTGATCGATGAATCTTTCTCGATATAGGTGTCGGTGCGCGGGACGTAGGCTTCGGGCTGGTAGTAGTCGTAATACGAGACGAAATACTCCACCGCGTTGTCGGGGAAAAAATTCTTGAACTCGCCGTAAAGCTGCGCGGCGAGTGTCTTGTTTGGCGCGAGGATGATCGCGGGGCGCTGCGTCGCCTCGATCACCTTGGCCATGGTGTAGGTCTTGCCGGAACCTGTAACGCCGAGCAGCACCTGCGTGCGGTCGTGACGGTTGATGCCTTCGACCAGTTCCCTGATCGCGGTCGGCTGATCGCCCTTGGGTTCGAATGGCGACTTGATCTCGAAGCGCACGCCGCCTTCGGACTTCTCCGGACGGGCCGGGCGATGCGGTGTCCACGGCTTGTCGCGGAACTCCGGCCGGCCCTCGCGGATCAGGTCGTCGAGCGCCTGCGCGGTCGCGGCAACGCCGAGGCCTTCCATCTTGTTGCGCGGCGGGCGCGCCAGCGTGTCGTCCTCGTCGGTGTCGAGACCGAGCTGCTTGGCGAGTTCCGGATCGAGCGTCGGGATCGTGGCGCTGGTGCCGTAATTGGCTTGGCGCGCTTCGCCGAGACCGGGCTTCTGCTCGCCTTGTTCCGCGTCCTGTGTCGATTTACGGGCGAGATGGGCGGCCGCTTCGCCGCCGGACCGGCGGTCTTTCGAATTGTCGGGCGGCTGCGTCAGGCCCGTCTGCGAGCCCAAGCCCGCTTCGCCGCGCGCGATGCCCGGATTGAGGAGTTCCGCGAGCGCAGGCCCGATCGGGCGCGCCGTCGGGCGGTGCGCCTTGGAGCGAGTCGGACGCGCCGGGTCCTTGCGGCTTTTGGGTTTGTCGGGCGGTGGGGTCATGCAACCGCAATATGGGGGCGAATGCGGCGCCTGAAAAGGGTACGCCCTACAGCGCCTTGCGGCGCTTGAGCACCCAATAGGTTGCGGCGCCTGCGAGGATCACGAAGGCAAGCGCATACCACGTGCCCGAAATCGGTGTTCTGGAACGGCATGTCCTTGGTGTTCATGCCGAAGAAGCCAGTGACCAGCGTCGCCGGCATCAGGCAGGCGGTCAGAACCGAGAGCGTGAACAGGCGGCGGTTGGTGATATCGGACATGCGCGCGGCGATTTCGTCCTGCAACAGGCGTGCGCGCTCGTAGATCGACCCGATTTCCTGATCGAGCGTGTCGAATTTCTGCGCCAGCGAACGCATCGCCACGGCGACCGGACGGACTTCATCTTCCATGCGCGGTTCGAGACGGTCGAACAGCGAGCGCAGCTGTGTCAGTTGCCGGCGCACGCCGATGGCCTGCAGGCGGATGCGGCCGATATGCAGCCGCTCGCCATCAATCTCGTCATGCAGCACTTTGTTTTCGACGCCGTCGAGTTCGTCGCCGAGCCGCTCCGACAATCTGTCGATGGCATCGGCAAACTGGTCGATGATGGCGTCAAAAAAGGACACAGGCGAGGGAAAGCGCCGGCCGGAATCCATCGCGCGCCGCATCACCTCGATCGAATGCACCGGCTTGCGCCGGGCCGTCACCAGCAGCCGATCGGTCATGACGACGTGCAGGCGCACCAAGGTCGTCGCTGTCCTGCAAAAACTCCTGATGAAAATCCGGCAGGATGCCGACGATCTCGTGGCCCAGCAGATCGAGCCGGACATGCTCGTCGGCATCGAGCAGTGTCTCACGCGCGGTGTCGGACAACGGAGCGTGCTCCGCGATCCAGGATCGGCACCGCACATCGGCCAAGCCGAGATGCAGCCACAGCCAGCCGGTGTCCGCCTGCAGCGCCTCGGTGAGATTCTCCACGGGGATGGGCTGCGCCAAGCCGTCGCGGCCAAATCGGTAGGACCAGATGATCCCGTTTTCCGTCCAATCCATTGTGGAACCAGTGAAAGAGTCGCGTTGCGGCCATGCTTTTCAAGGTCGAATGACGGTCCGATGACAGTGGACCAATTAATTGATGCCCGGCTGAAACCCGGGGCTGGGCCCCTCCGTAGCTCCTTCCAAGTCTGAATGGTCGCTCCCCGTCCGTCAGGCGTTCGTACAACCAAGGAGGTTTTCATGAAGATTCATTCGATTCTCGCGGCTACGGCCGCCGTTCTTGCTTCATCGGTTGCGGCCAATGCGGCGCAGGTCGCCGCCCTCGTCGGCAACGACACCATCGCCATTGTCGATACCGCCAGAAGAAGGCCACCAAGACCATGAAGGTCACGGGCATCAGCGGCGCGATCGTCGGCATCGACGTGCGCCCGGCCGACGGCATGCTCTACGGCGCCTGTCGATGACGGCACCGTTGTGACCATCGCCATGGACGGCAAGGCGACGATGAAGTCGAAGCTCGAGACCATGCTCGCCAAGGGCGTCTGTCGCGACCGTCGACTTCAACCCGGTCGCCGATCGTCTGCGCGTCATCGGCGCGGACGGCATGAACCTGCGCGCCAATGTCGATGACGGCAAGGTGACGAAGGACGGCGAGCTGAAGTATCGCCGACACCGACATGCACAAGGGCGAGAAGCCCGAATCGTGATCGCCGGCGCCTATACCAATTCGGTGAAGGGCACCAAGGAAACGACGCTGTACGACATCGACGGCACGATCGGCGCGCTCGTCAAGCAGGCGCCGCCGAATGACGGCGTGCTCAATGCGGTCGGCAAGCTCGGCATCAAGGCCGACACGGCGGCCTTCGACATCTGGTCGGACGGCACCAAGAACGACGCCTGGCTGATGACCGGCGACACGCTCTACAGCGTCGATCTGATGACCGGCAAGGCGACGGAAGCCGCCAAGATCACCGGCGTCTCCGGCACGGTGCAGCGACATCGCGATCCTCCCCGCGATGTAAGTTTCTATTCATTCCAAGTGCAGACAGCGCCGCGTCCGGTTCCCGGGCGCGGCGTTTTCATGTCAAAATCCCGGCTCCGCGATTGAACACGGTGCCCTCGCGCCGCGACCAAGCAGAAACGGGAAATTGACCATGACCGATCCTGCGACAAAGCCGATGCGCCCGCCGACGCCACTGGCCCTCAAAATAGGCCTGGGTTTGTTGGTCACCTCGCTTGTCTGGTGGTTTCTTTATTATTCGCACTACTACGGTGCGTTTGGTCTGATGGACCTCAAGCTCGCTTGCATCAATGGTGCGACCAGCGAGTGCCTGTTCTTTCAGCAGCAGATTAAGGACACGATCCTGCCGACTTATTCGCCGATCCTCTGGTACGCAGGCCTCGTGGTCGGCGTGATCGGCCTCTTTCAGCAATACAAGGCAAGAAAGGCAGCCCCATGATGCGCCGTCACGCGCTTGCAGTTCTGTTCATAGCAGCAGCGACATGTGCGGCGTCGGCCGCCGATTGGGTCGAGCGGCCTTATGACCCGCCGATCGGGAGCCGCTGGATCGTCGAATCGACTTCGTCGTCGGAAGAAACTCGCGAGGGTCCGCTCCGCACGACCACCGTCAACTCCCGTTCGGAGATGACAATTGAAGGCAAGACCGCCGACGGCTTCCGCATAAATTATGTCAGCCGTTCTTTTGATATCGGTGGAAACTCACCCAACGTGGATCTGTTGCGTCAGATGACCGAGGTCCTGAACGGCGTTGTCATCCGCGCGCAGACCGACGCCAGCGGAAAACCCGTGCGCATCGAAGAATCTCGAAGAGGTTCGCGCCGCCCTGCGTGAGGTCGTCGCCCGCGCGACAGCGAAATTTGCGGGTAAGCCAGCCCTGGCCGAGGCGCTGACCAAGATGATGAGCGGCATGCTGACGGTCGATGCCAAGCAGGCCGCCGATTTGTATCTCGAGAACGTGCCCGCACTGGCGATCGGCCAGCAGACCGGCCTCAAGCTCGGTGACATTCGCCGCAATGTCGAGGAGACGCCCAGTCCTTTCGGCGGCGGCGGAATCGTCAAGTCGAATATTGCGTTCCAGATCGTCACGGCCGATGCCGCTAGCGGCAAGGTCAACTATCTGCGCACCAGCGCCACCGACATGGATTCGATCAGGGATCTGACGCTCAAGCTGTCACGGCAATTGCTGACAGCAGCCGGCGACAAGGCTACGGCCGACAAAATCGAAGGCATCATGAAGCAGATGGACATGTCGATGAACAATCGCACCGAGATTGAAGTGGAAGGCGGAATGACGCGCCGCGTGCGCGATCAGGCCGACATCCGCGTCTCGGCCATGGGCCGCACCTTCACCAAGCGCGAGGTCAAAACCATCACGGTGACGCCGGCAAAGTGACCGGCCTCACGCCGTGGCGTTGGCCGGCCGCAGCCGCTTGAGCACGTCGGGCAATTGCGCGTCGAACCATGCACCGATCGCAGCCTGATGGCGGTGATAGTAGAGGCCGAGCCCGATGATGGCGACGCCGATCAGCGACAGCGCGAACGGGAACAAAAGCGAGTCCTTGAAGACCTTTTCGGCGAGGTCGGCGAGATAGATCGCGACGCCGATGGTGCCGAACACGGCGAAGACGCGGCGGCCGAGGAAGACCGCCAGCAGCAGCAGGCTGACATTCATGCGCGCAGTAGATCGCCTTCTGCAGCGTCGTGCCGCCGGAGGTAAAGCTTACGCCGCCCCAGAACGTGATAACGCCGAACAGATACAGCCAGAAAGCGAAGTCGCCGGATTTCTGGCGGACATTGACGATCATCGCGACAACGATCACGCCGAGACCGAACCAGATCGACGACCTGGCGGTTGAATTCAAAGTTGCCCGACGGCTTGCCGGAGATCCACGGCACGATGTCCATCGACATGAACCACAGCGCGAAAGCTGCGATCAGGACGATGAACGGGAAGCGGTAGAAACGCAGTGCGACGGCTGCGGCGACGATCGCGGCGATCTCCATGACCACCCAGCTTCCCTTGATCAATGTATAGAAGTCATGGACCGTTCCGGGCTTGCCGAACCTGGTCCACAGGCCGAGCGCGTCCTGAATGCCGTAGACGGCAAGCGGTGCCATCGACACGGCGACCGCGATCAGCAGCCCGCCGGGTGTGTGCAATTTCTTCGTCGTCCAGAGATAGTGGCCGCTGACGCCGAACAGCGCGGCATAGACGAAAGCGGTGATGGCCAGCGCCTGCCCGCCCATCTGCGAGAAGGCCAGCGTCGAGAACAGGCCCATGGCGCCGATGACGATGAGCGCACCGGCGTACCAGAGCATGTGAACGACATCGAATACGGGTGCTGCGCGGCCACCCTCGGTGGTCGGCGTCCGTGTGCCCAGAAATGTGAGAAGTGGCGCGAGCTGCGATTCTGCGATCAGGCCGGCGTTGGCCGCCGCGTGCAGATCGTCTGATGAATATCGCATGTGGCCGCCCCCTGAGATCCTTGTGCTTTGTGTGCACAACAGGAGAAACGGTTCAAGCCGGGCCGATGGTCCGGCTGTCTGCGAGAAGGGCGGTGAGGGCAGGCGCGCCCCGATCGGCACGATGCGCGCCGCCTTCGACGGCATGACCGGGAGCCGTCTGGATATTTTGTGCAAACTGCGCGACCGATGCGTCCCAGCTATAGCGCTGGGCAAACGTGACGCAGGCATCCCTCGACAGCGACAGGGCGCTGATCGCCGCGTGCCGCAAATTCTCGTCGAGAACGCCGATATCCCTGGACGTAATCACGTCGCGCGGTCCCATCACCGGGAAGGCCGCGACCGGCAACCCGCTCGCCAGCGCTTCCAGCAGCACGAGGCCGAAGGTGTCAGTGCGGCTCGGAAACACGAACGCGTCGGCCGACGAGTAAATCTCCGCCAGCGCGTCGCCGGTTTTCGAACCCAGAAAATGCGCCTTTGGATATCTGGCGCGATAGGCGTCGAGCGCCGGGCCATCGCCGACCACCACCTTGCTGCCGGGCAAATCGAGGCTGAGGAAGGCTTCGAGATTCTTTTCCACGGCGACGCGGCTCACCGTCAGGAAGATCGGTCGTGGCAGATCCAGCACGGATATGTCTCGCGGGCGGAAGATGTCGCAATCAACGCCGCGCGACCATCGCATCAATCGCTGGAATCCGCGCTTGCGCAGATCAGCTTCCAGCCCCGGCGTCGCGGTCATGATGCCACTTCCCGCATTGTGGAACCGTCGCAGCCATCCGTAGCTGACGGAGGTCGGCACCGGCAGGCGCGCCCGCAAATATTCAGGGAAACGCGTGTGATAGCTCGTGGTGAACGACAACCCGCGCGTTTGGCAGGCGGCGCGCATCGCGATCCCGATCGGGCCTTCCGTCGCAATATGAACCGCCTGCGGCGCGACGCGGTCGAGCGCAGCCAGCGCATGTCGCTTTGTTGCGAGCGACAGCCGGATCTCGGGATAGCCGGGCATCGGCCATGATTTGAAATCATTCGGCGCGAGGAAACTGACGTCGAGGCCGTGACGCGGCCCGAGATCGCGCAGCTTCTCAAGGCTGCGCACGACGCCATTGACCTGGGGGGCGAAGGCGTCGGTGGCGATGAGAACACGCATCGGATTGTTCAACTTGCCTTGGCGAGCGGCGGCGCGAGCCGGAGATGGTCGTGCCGTTGCTCGGTTGCACGCTCAGCGAAGCGGATCAGCTCAAACCGGCCGTCATGGTGTTCGGCGACGGCGGTGCAGCTTTCGACCCAGTCGCCGGTGTTGATGTAACGAATGCCACCGATGTCGCGGATGGCAGCGTGATGGATGTGGCCGCAGATGACGCCTTCAGCGCCTTCGCGCCGCGCCTCGTTGGCCAGACACGTCTCGAAATCGCCGATGAAATTGACTGCCGTCTTCACTTTGTTTTTCGCCCAGGCCGACAAAGACCAGTAGGGCAGACCGAGCTTGCGCCGGAAGAACGAGATTGCGGTGTTGACGACGAGCGCGGTCTCATACGCCCAGTCGCCGAGATGGGCGAGCCAGCGCGCGTGGACAACGACGACGTCGAACAGATCGCCATGCACCACCAGCAGCTTGGTGCCATCGACGGCTTCGTGAACGTAACGCTCGTGAATTTCGATGGAGCCGAAGCTGGCGCCGGCATAGTCGCGCAGGAATTCGTCGTGATTGCCGGGGATGTAGATGATCCGGGCGCCCTTGCGCACCTTGCGCATCAGCTTCTGCAGCACGTCGTTGTGCAGTTGCGGCCAGTACCAGCCCTTTTTCAGCCGCCAGCCATCGATGATGTCGCCCACCAGATAGATGGTGTCGGCCTCATAGTCGCGGAGGAAGTCGAGAAGCAGGTCCGCCTGGCAACCGCTCGTCCCGAGATGCACGTCGGAAATAAACAGCGTGCGGACGTTTGTGGGGCTGGCAGTCAACTTAAAAACAGGCCCATTGCGATCTTCATGCCCCTTCTTATAGCGGCTGCATGTTTCAGTTTGATGACACGCGCTGCAACGCAAAATCAGCGCGTTAGATAGTTAATGCGGCGCGTCTGTTTGCAGCATCGTCGTTCTGTCATCGATCGGCGTTATGTCGGCTGCGTGGTTTCACGAACATTGAATCAGAGCAACACGTCATGACAACCATCGACCTCGATCTCACGACCATGACTCGCGCTTACGCCAAATGGGCGCCGATTTACGATGCAGTGTGCGGGCCGTTCTTCCGCACCGGCCGTGAGGCCGCTGCCGCTGCCGCGCGGCAAAGCGGGCGCGACATTCTCGAGATTGGCGTCGGCACGGGATTGTCGTTCGACGATTACGGGCCTGAAAACACCGTGACCGGAATCGACGTGTCGGTGGACATGATCGAGAAGGCGCAGCGTCGCCTCGCAGGCGGCCGCTTCCCGCATGTTGCCGCGGTGCAGGTTATGGATGCTCACGATCTCGAATTCGAAAATGCGTCCTTCGATGTCGTCGTCGGCCAGTTCGTCATCACGCTGGTTGCCAATCCCGAAGGCGTTCTCGACGAATGCATTCGCGTGTTGCGGCCGGGCGGGACGCTGATCCTCGTCAATCATTTGTATTCCGAAATCGGCATTCAGGCGGCGCTTGAGCGCACGCTGGCCAGGCCGGCGCGGCAGATCGGTCTGCGGCCGGATTTCCCCTTCGCCCGTCTTGAGACATGGGCGGCGGCGCGGGGCGATGTCACCATCACCGAACGGCGCACGCTGAAGCCCCTCGGCTGGTTCACGCTGGTCAGAATTGAGAAGCGGTAGGGAGCATTTTCCGGAAAAGTGGAAGCCGGTTTTCCGTAGAAAATGCGACCAAAGAAAGCACCGTTACTGCGCGACGAGATCGAACGTTTCGACGCCCTCGACACTCTCGCTGGCCTTCGGCGCCAGTTCCTGCGCGCGCACGCGGATGGTCAGGCCGAGATGCGTTGCGACGGCAGTCTGGGCTTTGTGAGCGGCGTCGCGCCGCGTCAGGCCGTGCGCGGCGAAGGCCGGCAGGAACGTCAGCTCGGTCCGCATGGTTTTAATTCCAAGCAGCGACCATAGCGATTGCATCAGCGACATGTCGCCGGTGAAGCTGGCTTCGTGCTGCCGGTTTCCGTCGGCGGCGATGTGACGGATGGCGACCGGCTGAATCCATGTGGCGCGCGCGATCGCAGCGTCGAACAGGGCCGGGCGGAAGGGTGCCAGCGTCGTGCCGTCCGTGGTGGTGCCTTCAGGGAATACGCAGACCGGCTGCTGGTTGGCGAGACGATCGAAGATCGCGACATTGGCTGCACGCGTTCCGGCGCGCTTTTCACGGTCGATGAAAACCGTGCCGAGATTTGTCGCGAGTGCGCCGATCACCGGCCAGTCGCGGATGTCGGACTTGGCGACGAAGCACATGTCGGACGCCGCGAACATCGCGTAGATGTCGAGCCAGGACACATGATTGGCGACATAGAGAACGCGCCGGTCGCCCTCGACAGGCGTGCCGGCGACGGTCAAATCGGCACGGAGGATCGTGAAGACCTTGCGTGACCATCGCTCGATCTCGGCCCGGCGGCGCGCCTCGCTCCAGCGCGGCGCCAGCATATTCAGCTTCCAGGCAGCAACGGCGAGATGGGCGGCGACACGCGCCAGCCCGGCGACGCGGTACATCAGGCGACTTTCGGTAGCGGTTGCTTCAGGTAACGCGTGTGGCGAAGCTCGATCTGCTCCAGCTGCAGCATCATGAACAGGTCCGCGGTATTGAATTCAGGATCGAAAGCCGGCGCGCCGCAGATCACGGCGCCCGAGCGGAGATACCCGCGGATCAACGGCGGCGGCGAGGGATCGCGGCTGGCGTCGAGTCCGGCGAGCGGTAGCGGCCGGCGCGGATTGACGCGAAACTCGGGCGCGGAGAGATGATGGCGCGCCGCCTCGGTATAGACGCTTGCGGCGTGGTGTCCGCCATCGTTCAGAGGAATGCTGGCGCATCCGATCAGGGTGTCGTGCGGATCGGCAGCGAGAAACTCGCCGAGGCCGGCCCAGAGCAGGGTCACGATCGGACCGCCGCGCGACTCAGGATGCACGCAGGAGCGGCCCATTTCCAAAATGTTCGGCCGGCGCTCGACGAGGTGGCCCAGGTCGAATTCCTGCTCCGAGTAATAGCCGCCGGCCTGGCGCGCGGCGCGCGCGGTCAGGAGGCGGTAGGTGCCGACGACGCGGTTGAACAGGCGGTCGCGGACGATGAGATGTTCGCAATGGATGTCGAACTTGTCGATGTCGAGGCCGGGTTCGGGCGATTGCAGATCCGCTCCAAACTCCTGCGCGAACACCAGCCAGCGAAGTTTTTGTGCTTCCCGAATGTCATCGGCATGACGGGCCAGTGATACTGCATAACGCTTGAAGGGGCTGGCGGCGCGGGCGTTTTTGGTATGCAGCACGAAGGATGTCTCCCAACTCGATCAAATCAGCTGTCGGGAATCGATTTAGGCTGCTTCGATGACGGCGCCTTGACACTTGCCGGACTGTTCGATGACAGCCCTGCATCCAGCGCGGTTGACACGGTTCCGCCGATCCAGTGGACTTAGGTCATGCACAGATCACGTCGGCGGGCGGTTTCACGCGCGCTGCGACAGGGGACACATTGATGATCGACCTTCTTTATTGGACGACGCCGAACGGCCACAAGATCACGATGTTTCTTGAAGAGGCCGGCCTGAAATACAAGATTGTCCCGATCAACATCGGCAAGGGCGAGCAGTTCCAGCCGGATTTCCTGAAGGCCTCTCCCAACAACCGCATTCCCGCCATCGTCGATCACGAGCCGCAGGGCGGCGGCGCGCCGATCTCGGTGTTCGAGTCCGGCGCCATTCTCTTTTATCTGGCCGAGAAGAGCGGCCAGTTCCTGCCGATGGATTTGCGCGGCCGCATGATGGCGATGCAGTGGCTGTTCTGGCAGATGGCAGGACTGGGCCCGATGGCCGGACAGAACGGACATTTCAGCCAGTACGCGCCGGAAAAAATTCCCTATGCCGTCGATCGCTACGTCAAGGAAACCAATCGTCTCTACGGCGTGCTCAACAAGCATCTCGCGGATCGCGACTACATCGCCGGCATGTACTCCATCGCCGATATGGCCTCTTATCCGTGGATCGTGTCGCATGAGCGTCACGGCCAGAAGCTGGAAGACTTCCCGCATCTGAAGCGCTGGTTCGAGGCGATCAAGGCCCGGCCCGCGACGATCCGCGCCTACGCGCTCGCAAAGGAGGTCAATCCGAATTTCGGCCAGCCGACGATTCGGACGGACGCGGAGCGCAGCATCCTGTTCGGCCAGACCGCGGCCGTCGTGAAGAGCTGAGCTTACGCCGATGCGCAGAATGTACGATCTCGCCGGTGCCGATGCCGCGCGGCGGTTCAGTCCCTATTGCTGGCGCACGAAGTTGGCGCTCGCGCACAAGGGGCTCGATGTCGAGACCATCCCGTGGCGCTTCACGGAACGCAACGTGCTGGCGTTCTCCGGCTCGGAGCGGGTGCCGGTGATGATCGACGGCGAGACGGTGGTGTTCAATTCCTGGACCATCGCCAACTATCTGGAAGACACCTATGCCGACACGCCGTCGCTGTTCGGAGGTGAGACCGGCCGCGCCACGGCGCACTTCGTCAATTCATGGTGCGATCTCACGCTGGGCGCACCGATGAGCCGCATTCTTCTTGCGGACATTCTCGAACGGATCGCGGAGAAGGACCGCGACTACTTTCGTAGCTCGCGCGAGAAGCGCTTCGGCATGACCTTCGATGAAATCGTCAGCAATCCACCCGCGAGGATCGCCGCGTTTCGTCAGGTGCTCGAGCCGGTGCGGCTGACGCTGCGCACGCAGCCCTATCTCAGTGGCGCCACGCCGCTCTATCCCGACTACATTCTGTTCGGGCACTTCATGTGGGCGCGCTGCACCAGTCCGGCCGCGCTGCTTGAGCCGGACGACCCGGTCTACCAGTGGCGCGAACGCATGCTCGACGCGCTCGGCGGAATGGGCCGCAAGGCCTATGGCGCCTATGCCGCATGACGAATTCTGTTTGCGACAGAAGTCCTCGCCGTCTTCGTCATTGCGCCGTCATGCTGTCGCGTGCAGAAGGCGATCATGATCCTGCCTGAGAATTTTCCCGTGATCTGGCTCGGCGCTATCGCCGCCACATTGACGACGCTGTGCTGGGTGCCGCAGGCCTTGAAGCTCGTGCGCGAGCGCGAGACGCGCGCCATCTCGTTGCCGACCAACGTGTTGCTTTTGACGGGAATCTTGTTCTGGCTGGCTTATGGGATTGCCATCGGCGACTGGCCGCTGATCGTGGCCAATTTCGTATCGATGATGCTGACCGCGATCATCGTCGCGATGAAGCTGCGTCACGGCTAAGGCGTTGTCCTAGTGCAGCAGTTGCGAAATGCCGGCGAACAAAGCCGCATTGCCCATGATCAGCCACAGCGGGCTGATCGTCGTCCACAGCGCCAGCACACAGGTGCTTCCTGCCAGAAGCCAGGCGAGCCATCCGCCCTCGGCTTCTTTCAGCAGCGCCAGCGAACTTGCAAGGATCAGGCCGGCGGCGAGAGGCCCTAGTCCGCGCTCGACGGCGATCTGCCAGGCTGCGCCGCGAAACCGCGTCCACACATTGATGAAGCTGTAAATCAGAAGTGACGACGGCAGGAAGATGGCGATGGACGCGGCAATCGCGCCGAGCCATCCGGACATCTTCCAGCCGATCAGCGTCACCAGCAAGCTATTGGGGCCGGGTGCCAGTCGCGCGATCGCATAGGAATCCAGAAATTCCTTTTGCGTCAGCCAGCCATTGCCGACCACGAGCGTCTGCATCTCGGCAAGCACGCTCTGTCCTCCGCCGACGCTCATCAGCGACAGCGGCGCGAACACCAGAAGCAGGTTGCCGAGGTTAGGTTCGCGCATCGCGCTTCACCTTCCAGTAGGCGAGCCCGATGCTGATCGGCGCCAGCACAACGAGCACGATCACTGTCGAGAGCTTGAACACGAAGATTCCGGCAAAGGCCGCGATCAGCACCAGTGCCGATGTGACATCGCGGGCGCGTCGGCGCGCGGCGAACAGTCCGATCGACAGCGCAAGGCCGAATCCGGATGCGGCGACACCGGCGAGTGCCAGATGCGTCAGTTCGTAGCCGGACAATTGCGCGACGATCTGGCTGAACACGATGATGAAGACCGCCGAGGGCAGCAGCATTCCCGCAGTGGCCGCGAGCGCGCCCAGCGAGCCGCGCAATTCGTAGCCGATCCAGATCGACAGATTGACGATGTTGACGCCAGGCAATGCCTGCGACATCGACAGCCCAAGCAGGAAACTGTCCTCGCTCAGCCAGCGTTTGCGGGTGACGAAATGGAGTCGCATCCACGCGCTCAACCCGCCGCCGAAACTTGTCAGGCCGACATAGGCAAAGGAGCAGGCGAGCTGAAGCAGAGAAGGTGGTGGAGCGAGTGGCGCGGACACGCTGTTAAACTACGGGCCGCTCCTGCCGCAGGCAATCCGGGCAAAGGCAATCCTGCCCTGCCTCGGCCGGCACGGGCAGCCTGACCGGCTCGGCTGCGCACCAGCATTCGCCGGACAGGCTGCAGGAAAATTCGGTGCCGCATCGCTCGCAGGTTAGGCGGCGGGGCTGTGTTGGTATGGCGGGTTCCATGCGCCGAACATGGCCGTTTGCAGCAGCCTTCGCAGCAAAAAAAACGGCCCCGGTCAGGCGGGCTGCTGACGGGGCCGCAGATGCACGATCCTGAACGGGGGTAGAGGATCGGCACGGCGGAGGCTAGTGAGACCCGATGACACGAAAGTGACGACTGGATTTCTCCACAGGCGCGGAAGTCCGGTGTCGTCGGCCGTTGTCGTCACAGATCAATTTTCCCTGCAAAGTCAGGCGAATCACATGCCGGAATGCCTCAAGGACGAATCATGACAAATTTGCTGCCGCCCGCGATTCTGCCGATCGTGCTTCTCGTTCTGTCGAACGTGTTCATGACATTCGCTTGGTACGGCCATCTCAAATACAAAACCGCGCCGCTCATGCTTGTCATTCTCGCGAGCTGGGGGATCGCCTTTATCGAATATTGTTTCGCGGTGCCCGCCAATCGCTGGGGCAGCGATGTCTATTCGGCGGCGCAGCTCAAGACGATCCAGGAAGTCGTCACGCTGATCGTGTTCGCCGGATTCTCAGTAATGTATCTCAAGGAACCGCTGCAATGGAATCATGCGGTCGGCTTCGCGTTTATCGCGGCCGGCGCCTATTTCATTTTTCATAAGTGGTGAGCGCCTTCTTCTTTACCTCTCCCTGAAAGGGAGAGGTCGCCTTGCGAAGCAAGGCGGGTGAGGGTCCGCCGCAAGAGTGACCCCCACCCCGACCCTCCCCCTTTCACGGGGAGGGAGTTTATTCACTTCCCCGGCCGTACGCGCAGCAGGCGTCCTTGCGCGTTGTCGGTCAGAAGCCAGATCGTGCCATCGGGGCTGATGCGCACATCGCGAATGCGCTCGTTGAGATCCTGCAATAATCGTTCTTCGCCGGTGACGCGTTCGCCGTCGACGGTGAGGCGCACTAGCATCTTTCCGGCGAGCGCACCGACAAACAAATGGCCGCGCCATGCGGGAAACAGATCGCCGGTCATGAAGGCCGCGCCCGATGGCGCGATGGAGGGGACCCAGTATTTGACCGGCTGCTCCATGCCGTCCTTCTGCGTGCTCTCATGGATGCGGCTGCCATTGTAGTCGATGCCGTAGCCGATCACCGGCCAGCCATAGTTTTTGCCTTTGCTGACGACATTGACCTCGTCGCCGCCGCGCGGGCCATGCTCGATCTCCCACAGCGCACCCGTTGTCGGATGCAGCACGAGGCCTTGAATGTTGCGGTGACCGTAGCTCCAGATCTCCTCGCGCGCGTTGGCGCGATTGGTGAACGGATTATCGGCCGCCACTTTACCGCCGGGTCCGATGCGGATCAGCTTGCCGATGTGATTGCCGAGGTTCTGCGCTTCGTTGCGCGCGGTGAAGTGGTCGCCAAGACCGACGAAGAGATTGCCATCATTGGCTTGCGCCATGCGGCAGCCGAAATGGTTTCCCGAGGAGAGCGGGCCTTCCTGATGAAAGATGGCGCCGACCTGCTCGAGCCGCATCGGCTCGGCATCGGAAAGCCGGGCGCGCGCGACCGTTGTGCGGCCGCCGCCATCGACATTCTCGGCGTAGCAGAAAAAGATCGTCCGGTTCTGCGCGAAGTTGCGATCGGCCAGGACATCGAGCAATCCGCCCTGTCGTTGAGCCCACACCTGCGGCACGCCGGCGATTGGTCGGGAGACCTGTCCGTCGCGAGCGACGATGCGCATGTTGCCGCCGCGTTCGGTCACGAGCATGCGGCCCTCGGGCAGGAACGCGAGTGACCACGGATTGACCAGACCGCTGGCAAATGTCTCCACCTGCAGCGGGCCGGCGGTGGAGGTAAAGGTCTGCGCGCTCGCGGTGGAGGCGAGAGATCCCGCGAGGCCAAGGCCAACAAACAGGCCGATGAAAGCACTGCGACCAGTCATCAAGACTCTCCGTGTCATACGGTCGTAGTCAACGATCGCTCGGTTGCATTTGTTCCGTCCGCACGCCAGTCCATTGCGACGAAGCCCGGTTGTTGTGTCACGCGATCAAGCCATGTGCGGATGGCCGGAAAGGACGCAAGATCGAAATCGCAAAGATGCGCCAGATGTGTGTAACCGTAGAGTGCGATATCGGCGACAGAAAGGCGTTGGCCGACAAAAAAATCATGGGTTTTGAGATGGCCTTCCATGATGCCGAGTGCGCGGTAGCCCTTCTCCATCCAGTCTTCCAGCGAATGCTCGTGTAACTCGCGTCCGCCATTCACCAGAGCCAGCCAGAAATAGGCCGCGCCAATATGCGGCTCAAGCGAATGTTGTTCGAAGAACATCCATTGCAGCGCCTCGGAACGGTCAAGCGGATCGGCCGGCACGAGGTGCGACTGGGCGGCGACGTACCAGAGGATCGCGTTGGATTCGGCGAGATGACGCCCAGGCGCAACTTCCAGCAGCGGCACCTGACCGCTCGGATTCTTCGCCAGGAATTCCGGCGTGCGAGCCTCGCCACGCAGAATGTCGACCTCGACGGCGCGATAGGGAATGCCCAGCATCGCGAGTGCCAGCCGGACCTTGTAGCTGTTGCCCGAGCGTTGCATCGAATAGAGCGTGTAGGGTGGCGCCACTGTGCAGTCCTATTGATTGCCACGCGGGGTGAACGCGTTACCGGCAAGGTAGGGAGCTGGGATCGCTCTCACAACCGCCCTTCTGCCGCATGTCCCGAAAAGGGATGGTGTTGTCGTTCGGGGGCGTATGCCCGCCAAAATCTGCTGATGAGACCGCCTGTCACAGCATTGCTGGCCTTTGGCCGCTGGAATGCTGGTGGGAGCGCTGCCGACCTGCGAAAAACCCAAGGAATGGCGGTATTCTTGCCGATTCGGTCTTGCCGCTGCGATGCAACAGATTTACGAACAAACCCGTTTGCGCCACGGGGGTGCGACCGACCGGAGTTTTCGAAAATGGCCTTCCTTGCCGACAGCCTCAGCCGCATCAAGCCGTCCGCGACCATTGCGGTCACTGACAAGGCGCGCGCGCTGAAAGAAGCCGGGCGGAACGTCATCGGCCTGGGCGCCGGCGAGCCGGATTTCGACACGCCTGACAACATCAAGAAGGCGGCGATCAAGGCCATCGAAGCCGGCAAGACGAAGTATACCGACGTCACCGGCATTCCGGAGCTGAAGGACGCGATCATCGCGAAGTTCAAGCGCGAGAACGGCCTGACCTATCAGCGCAACCAGATCATCATCTGCACCGGCGGCAAGCAGGTGCTCTACAACGCGCTGATGGCGACCATCAATCCGGGCGACGAGGTGATTATCCCGGCGCCGTACTGGGTCAGCTATCCCGAAATGGTGATGCTGGCCGGTGGCGAGCCTGTGTCGATCGTGTGTCCAGCCGAGCAGGGCTTCAAGCTTTCCGCCGCCGCACTTGAGAAGGCGATCACGCCGAAGACCAAGTGGATCATCCTCAACTCGCCGTCGAACCCGACCGGCGCGGCCTATTCACGCGCAGAATTGAAGGCGCTGACCGACGTGCTGGTGAAGCACCCGCAGGTCTGGGTGATGACCGACGACATGTACGAGCATCTGGTGTTCGACGATTTCGAGTTCACGACGCCGGCGCAGATCGAGCCGAAGTTGTTCGACCGCACGCTGACCGTGAACGGCGTGTCGAAGGCTTATGCCATGACCGGCTGGCGTATCGGCTATGCCGGCGGACCGGCGCAGCTCATCAAGGCGATGGCGACCATTCAGTCGCAGGCGACGCATGCGCCGTCGTCGATCTCGCAATGGGCGGCGGTCGAGGCGCTGAACGGCTCGCAGGATTTTATTCCCGAGAGCCAGAAGCTGTTCAAGGATCGTCGCGATCTCGTCGTCGGCATGCTCAACCAGGCCAACGGCATCACCTGCCCGCGACCGGAAGGCGCCTTCTATGTCTATCCGTCCTGCGCCGGCACGATCGGCAAGACCACGCCGTCGGGCAAGGTGATCAAGGATGACGAGGATTTCGTCACCGAGCTGCTTGAGGCCGAGGGCGTTGCAGTTGTCCACGGCTCGGCGTTCGGGCTTGGGCCGGCCTTCCGCATTTCCTATGCGGCCAAGACCGCCGACCTTGAGGAAGCCTGCAAGCGAATCCAGCGGTTCTGCGGCAGCCTGAAATAAAAGTTCCATCCCGGTTCCCCTCGCGGAACTTTTGCGGATAGACTCACTTGAGTCTGTGCGAGGCCGTTCGCGTCAGCGAGCGGCCACAGACGTGCTTCAACCGGGAGAATCTCCATGCGTCCTGTTCGAATTGCACTTGTCGGCGTCGCTTTGGCCGTTGCCGCGACGACGGCCGCCAGCGCCCAGTCGCGAGTCCGTGTCGGCGTTCTTGATTGCCGCGGCGGAACCAATGTCGGCCTGATCTTCGGGTCGCAGACCACCATGAATTGCTTGTTTAACAGTGGCCGGAGTTCATATCCCTATGTTGCGACGGTCAGCCGCCTCGGCCTCGATGTCGGCATCACCAATAATGTCTCGATGGCGTGGGGCGTCTTCGCGCCGACCAACCGCATCGGGCCGGGCGATCTCGCCGGCGGCTTTGCCGGGGCGGGCGCGAATGCCACTGTCGGCATCGGCGGCGGCGCTAACGTACTGATCGGCGGTTCGGCGAATTCCATTGCACTGCAGCCGCTCAGCCTGCAGGGACAGACCGGCATCAATCTCGCCATTGGCGTGACTGGCCTGCGGCTCACGCCTGGCCGCTGATACAATTCTGTTTGACTCAAATTTGAGGGCGGGCTGCGCAAACAGCCCGCTCTTTTTTATTGGAAATCCATTTGGATTCACGGTGTTGCATTCATTCCTTCGCACCGCCGCATATTCGTCTCGGCCTTTTTTAGTCGTCGGGCTTTCGCACAGCCGCCGCGATTTGATCTTGCCAGCGCCAATCTCCCCTGAGACGATCATTGCAGCCGACCTTCATCATGAGGGCCGACGCTCCACAGACAGAGGAGGCGTCAATGGGCAAGAGTCCCCGCGGTCCCCGGTGCATCGCGCTGGTGGGACCGTTCCAAAGCGGCAAGACCACACTTCTCGAAGCCATTCTCGCGCGCACGGGTGCCATTCCTCGCCAGGGTCAGGTCGAGGCCGGCACAACTGTCGGCGATGCATCAGCCGAAGCACGTGAACACTTGATGAGTCTCGAACTCACCGCCGCGACCACGACATTCATGGACGACAGCTACACGTTTCTCGATTGTCCGGGCTCCGTCGAATTTCTCCACGACATGCGCCTGGCGCTTCCCGCCGTCGATGCGGCCGTCGTGGTGTGCGAGGCCGATGCGCGCAAGCTGCCGCAGTTGCAGCTGATCCTGCGCGAGCTTGAAGAGCAGAACATTCCCCACATGCTGTTCCTCAACAAGATCGACAAGGCCGACAAGCGCGTGCGCGAGACGCTGGCGCTGTTGCAGGCCGCATCGCGCACGCCTCTGGTGCTGCGCCAGATTCCGATCTGGAAAGACGGCATTGTGCAGGGGTTCGTCGATCTCGCGCTGGAGCGCGCCTTCGTTTATCGCGAGCACATGCCATCTGCGGTGGTCGCGCTTGAAGGCAGCGACCTCGAGCGCGAGAAGGATGCGCGCTTCTCGATGCTGGAGAAGCTCGCCGATCACGACGACGCGCTGATGGAGCAACTTCTCGAAGACGTGCCGCCGCCGCGCGATCTCGTGTTCGACGATCTTGCGCGCGAATTGCGCGAGGGCATCATCTGTCCGGTGCTGCTCGGCTCGGCCACGCGCGCCAACGGCGTGCTGCGGCTGATGAAGGCGTTGCGCCACGAAGTGCCGGGGGTGGCGCAGACGGCCGACGCGCCTCGGCGTCGGCGGTGCGGAGTCCGTCGCTTATGTGATGAAGACCACGCACACGCAGCACGGCGGCAAGCTGTCGCTGGTACGCGTGCTGTCGGGTCAGATCGCCGACGGCGCAACGCTGTTGTCGCCTGACGGCGAAGCCGGACGAGTCTCCGGATTGCTCTCGCCGATACCCGGGCAGCCCGCGAAAAAGACGTCGGCTTCGGCGGGAGAAACCATTGCGCTGGCAAAGCTCGAACACGCCCGCACCGGCGACACGCTGACGGCCGGCAAGAAAGCGCATCCCGCGCTTGCCGACATCAAGCCACCGGCGCCCGTGCTCGCGATCGCCGTCGGCGCCAGAGATCGCAAGGACGACGTCAGGCTCGGTCAGGCCTTGATGCGGCTGAGCGAGGAAGATCCGTCGCTCACCGTCGTGCACGATCCCGCCACGCACGATGTCGTGCTGTGGGGACAGGGCGAGATGCATCTGCGCGTTGCGGTCGAGCGCCTGACGCAGCGTTTCGGCGTGACGCTCGAGCAGCATCCGCCCGCCGTCGGCTATCGCGAGACCATCCGCAAGCCGATCACGCAGCGCGGCCGTCACAAGAAGCAATCGGGAGGTCATGGCCAGTTCGGCGATGTCGTGCTCGAGATCAAGCCGTTGCCGCGCGGCGGCGGCGTTGCCTTCGGCGAGCGTATTACCGGCGGCGTGGTGCCGCGCGGTTATATCCCTGCGGTCGGCGAGGGCGTCACCGACGCGCTCAAGCAGGGGCCGCTCGGATTTCCGGTGGTCGATGTCGCGGTGTCGCTGATCGACGGCTCGTATCACTCCGTCGATTCCTCCGACATGGCGTTCCGCATTGCGGGCCGCATCGGCGTCGTTGAGGCGCTGCCGCAATGCCAGCCGGTGCTGCTTGAGCCCATTCACACCGTCGAGATCGTGTGCCCGACCGAGGCGACGGCGAAAATCAACGCGATCCTGTCCGGGCGTCGCGGGCAGATCCTGTCGTTTGAGACGCGCGAAGGATGGAACGGCTGGGACGCCGTGCGGGCGATGATGCCGGAGGCGGAAATCGGCAACCTCATCGTCGAGGTGCGCTCGGCCACGGCCGGTGCCGGAACATTCACCAGCCGTTTCGATCATATGGCGGAGATGACGGGCCGCGCAGCCGATCAGGCCATTGCGGCCCGGCGGGCGACGGCGGCATAGGGCACACGCGGCTGTGAAGGAATAATGCGGCGGCGCCGGTGTAGAACACCGGTCGCACCGCCTTATGCGGGTGCCCGTCCTCAGGAGAATTTCCGTGCTGAACAAGAAAACGATGTTGTCCGTCGCTCTGCTGACGGCGGTCCTTGGTTTGTCGGAAGCTGCTGTTGCGCAGATGACTCCGAACCCGGCAGCGCAACCGGTGCGCGTGCGCGGCACCATCACCGCGATCGATGGACCGCTGCTTGTGGTCAAGGGCCGCGACGGCGCCGAGATGAAGATCGTGACGCCCGACAATCTCGTCGTCAGCGCCATGGTCCCGATCAAGCTCTCCGATGTGAAGGTCGGCTCCTATATCGGCGTCGCCGCCATGCCGCAGTCCGACGGCAGCCAGAAGGCGATCTCGGTGAGCATCTTTCCGGAAGCCGCGCGCGGCGTCGCCGAGGGTTTCCGCCCGTGGGATGTGCGGCCCAATTCGACCATGACCAACGCCACGGTCGCGGAGTTCGTCGCCGGCAACTGACGGTCAGACGCTGCTGGTCAAGTACAAGGACGGCGAGAAGAAGGTTCTCATCACGCCGGAGACGTCGATCGTCACCACGGTCGCAGGAGAAAAGTCCGAGTTGAAAGTCGGCGCTTCCGTCATCATCAATGGCGCGACGCGCAAGCCCGACGGCACGCTGGAGGCCGCGCGCATCACCGTCGGTCGCGGCGTCACGCCGCCCATGTGAGCATGACCCCAAAAAGTGGAAGCCGGTTTTTGGATCAGGTCATGCTCGCAAAAACATAGAGAGTAAAACCTACATCAGCGTGTTGCGGTTGATCTCCGCCGGACGGCGGTGGCCGCACATGCCCATGGTCAGGTCGAGTCCGCCCCGAATGATGTCGATGGCCTTGGCGACGCCCGCTTCGCCGCCGGCGCCCAGGCCGTAGGCATAGGCGCGGCCGAGCAGGCAGGATTTCGCCCCGAGCGCCATCGCGCGCACGACATCCTGTCCGCTGCGGATGCCGCCGTCGAACATCACGTCGATGTCGTGGCCGACCGCGTCGACGATCTGCGGCAGCACTGAAATCGTCGAGGGCGCGCCGTCGAGCTGTCGGCCGCCATGGTTCGACACCACCAGCGCCTGCGCGCCGCTCTTTACCGCGTTGCGCGCATCGTCTTCGTCGAGGATGCCCTTGATCAGCAGCTTGCCGGGCCAGATCGAGCGAATCCAGTCCACGTCCTTCCACGTCAAAGCCGGATCGAATTGCGCGGCGATCCATTGCGCCAGCGAACCGAGATTATCGCTGCCTTTCAGTTTGCCCGCGAGATTGCCGAAGGTCTTGCGCTTGCCGTTGAGCACGCCGAAGGCCCATGTCGGCTTGGTCGCGACATCGAGCACGTTTTTCAGCATCAGCTTCGGCGGCACGGTGATGCCGTTGCGCACGTCGCGGAAGCGCGTCGCGTTCAGCGTCAGATCGACCGTCAGCATCAGCGCGGAGCATTTGGCCGCGATGGCGCGTTCCACCAGCTCGCGCGTGAAGCCGCGGTCGCGCATCACATAAAGCTGGAACCAGAACGGCTTGTCGACGCCGCTGGCGACGTCCTCGATGGAGCAGATCGACATCGTCGAGAGTGTGTAGGGGATGCCCGCCTTCTGCGCGGCGCGACAGGCATGAATTTCGCCGTCGCCATATTGCGTGCCGGACAATCCGATGGGGCCGAGGCCGAAGGGCAGTGCGGATTTTTCGCCCATGATGGTGGTCGAGAGATCGCGATTATCGACATCGACGAGCACGCGCTGGCGGAACGGGAACTTTTGCAGGTCCTCGCAATTGGCGCGCAGGGTCTGCTCGGTGTAGGCGCCGCCGTCGATATAGTCGAAGAAGGCGCGCGGCACGTTGCGCCGGTGACGCGTGCGCAGGTCGTCGATGCAGATGGCGTTTTTCACGATGGCGTTCCCCCGGCCTGCGGCGTTGGTCGCCGCTGTGTATTTTGTTTAGAGTTCCGCGCGCACGAATCCAAGCAGGACAGAGGTCGAATATGTCCGTTGCCTTGGCGTCCGGGCGGATGCCGAACGATCTGCCGCTCACGGAGCCGCCCGTTCACGCTATTTCTTAACACTATGGACGAACAATCGAAATCGGCTTCGGCGGCACCGGCCGATGGTAACTTTTCCTCATATTTTGTGAGGTTATCTACCCGCTTTGGCTCTATAAGGTCGCCGGAACGGGTGCCCACCGCATGATGTGTCGGGGGCAGGGGTAGATCATGACCAGAAAATATTTCGGCACGGACGGCATTCGCGGCCGCGCAAACGGCGTCATCACGCCTGAACTCGCGCTCAAGGTCGGTCAGGCTGCCGGGCTTGTGTTTCATCGCGGCGAACATCGCCATCGTGTCGTCATCGGCAAGGACACGCGCCTGTCGGGCTACATGATCGAGACGGCATTGGTCGCCGGTTTCACCTCGGTCGGCATGGACGTACTGCTGCTCGGCCCGATGCCGACGCCATCGGTGGCAATGCTGACGCGCTCGATGCGCGCCGATCTCGGCGTCATGATCTCGGCCTCGCATAATCCGTTCGACGACAACGGCATCAAGCTGTTTGGTCCGGACGGCTTCAAACTGTCTGACCATGTCGAGCGCGACATCGAGAAATTGATCGACGAGGATATCACGCGCAAGCTGGCGCAGAGCGCCGATCTCGGCCGCGCCCGCCGCATCGACGGCGTTCACGACCGCTATATCGAATTCGCCAAGCGCACCTTGCCGCGCGACATCAGCCTTGATGGGCTACGCGTCGTCGTCGATTGCGCCAACGGCGCGGCCTACAAGGTTGTGCCCGAAGCGCTGTGGGAACTTGGCGCCGACGTGATTTCCATTGGCGTGGAGCCCGACGGCTTCAACATCAACAAGGATTGCGGTTCGACCGCGCCGGAAGCCCTCAGTCGCAAGGTGCGCGAGATGCGCGCCGATATCGGCATTGCGCTCGATGGCGACGCCGACCGCGTGCTGCTGGTCGATGAACGTGGTCACGTCGTCGATGGCGACCAGTTGCTGGCCGTGATCGCGCAGAGCTGGAAGGAAGACGGGCGGTTGTCTCAGCCGGGCGTGGTCTCCACCGTCATGGCCAATCTCGGCTTCGAGCGTTATCTCTCGAGTCTCGACCTCAAGCTGATCCGCACGCAGGTTGGCGACCGTTACGTTCTCGAGCAGATGCTCGCACAAGGCTACAATGTCGGCGGCGAACAATCCGGCCACATCATTCTGTCGGATTTCACGACCACGGGCGACGGATTCGTCGCCGCGCTGCAGGTGCTGGCGGTGGTGCAGAAGCTCGGCCGTCCGGTGTCGGAAGTCTGCCATCGCTTCGAGCCGCTGCCGCAGATCCTGAAAAACGTCCGCTATCGCGGCAAGCCGCTCGAGGATCCGGGCGTCAAATCGGCCATCAAGGATGCCGAGACCCGGCTCAACGGCCATGGCCGTCTGCTGGTGCGTCCGTCCGGTACTGAGCCCGTGATCCGTGTCATGGGTGAAGGCGACGACCGCGACCTGATCGAGGATGTCGTCGAGACCATCATCGCCGCTGTCGGACGTACGGCTGCCTAACTCAGCGGCCTTCTCTGGCCTCCTGCAGATCTGATCTGCGTCGCAGCAACTGGCTGCGGTGCAGACTTGTCTGTAGGAACGGGCCTGGAGACAGACATGAACAAGCCCGTCCTGGTTGAAGTCGAGCCGAATACCGTCGTCGTTGAAGAAGCCGCCAACGCGTCGGTGCCGCTCGGGCCGAGCTACGTCATGCTCTTCGCGCTCTCCTTCTCGCATTTCCTCAACGATTTGATGCAGTCGCTGATGCCTGCGGTGTATCCGCTGCTCAAGGACAGCTATCAGCTCGATTTCGTCCAGATCGGCCTCATCACGATGGCGTTTCAGTTCACGTCATCGATCTTCCAGCCGCTCGTCGGCCTTTATACCGACCGCCGGCCGTTGCCCTGGTCGCTGCCGATCGGCATGGGGTCGACCTTCGTCGGCCTGATCCTGCTCGCCAACGCACATGCCTACTGGGCGATTCTCGTCGCTGCGGCGCTTATCGGATTAGGCTCCGCCGTGTTCCATCCGGAGTTGGTGCGGGTGGCGCGCTTGGCCTCGGGCGGGCGCCACGGCTTCGCGCAATCGATCTTCCAGGTCGGCGGCAATGCCGGTTCGGCGGCTGGTCCGCTGCTCGCGGCCCTCATCATCGTACCGTGGGGTCAGGGCAGTATCGCGTGGTTCTCGCTTGTCGCTGCACTGACGATTGCGATCCTGTTTTACATCAGCCGCTGGTACAAGCCGCGCATCAGGCCGCGGCACGCAAGCGCGTCGGCCGTTGCAATCGGCCACGATCTGTCAAGCCGGCGTGTGTTCTGGGCTATCGTCACGCTCATTCTCATCCTCGTTTCGAAGACCATCTATGTGGCGAGCTTTTCCAGCTACTACATGTTCTTCCTGATCAACAAATTCGGCGTGTCGACGCAGGCGGCGCAGGTGTTCCTGTTCCTGTTCCTTGCTGCGGGAGCGGTCGGCATCCTGATCGGCGGCCGCCTTGGCGACCGCTTCAACCGCAAATACATCATCTGGTTCTCGGTCGTCGGCGCGCTGCCGTTCACGCTGCTGCTGCCTTTCTCCAACCTGCTGTGGACCGCCATCCTGTCGTCGCTGGCGATCATGATCCTGCAATGCGCCTCGCCGACGATCATTGTGTTCGCGCAGCAATTGATGCCGCGACATGTCGGTGCCGTCTCGGGGATGTTCTACGGCTTCGCTTTCGGCGTCGGCGGCATCGGCGCGGCGGTCCTCGGGCTCGTCGCCGACGCCTACGGAATTGATTTTGTCTACAGCGTCTGTTCGTATCTGCCGCTGCTCGGGTTCATCGCAATGGCTCTGCCGGAAATCGGCGGGCACCGCGCGGTGAAAGTCTAGATCTCAACGCATTGTTAAGTCTTGTGGCCGCCGCCGCGGCTTGCGCGCATTTCTGCCGCGTGTTTGCGCATTAAAAATCACGGTTAAGCGTTAAGGTTAAGTGGCGCTTAAGAGTTGTCTGGCATCGTCCGTGTGTGGGTTCGAAGGTGTGACGCCGCCTGGCTGTCTGCCTCACCAGCGAAAGGACGAAGCCAATGCGTAGCGTGAAGACACTTCTCATCGCCGGAACGGCGATTCTGGCAACCTCCGCGGCGATGGCCGCTGATATGCGGATGCCGCCACCGCCGATGCCAGTACCGATGCAGGATTTCGGCGGCTGGTATCTGCGCGGCGATGTCGGCATGAGCAACCAGCGCGTCAAGAGCCTGGACAATCTTCTTTATCACGACCCCGGTGTGGCGGTTCAGAACGTCGGTCTCGGATTCAGCTCCGGCATGACTTACGGTCTCGGTGTCGGCTACCAGTTCAACAACTGGCTGCGCGCCGACATCACCGGTGAGTATCGTGGCGCGACTGAATTCCATGGCCTCGATATCGTCAGCATCAACGGCGTTGTTTCAGGCACCAACGACTATCGTGCCGTGAAGTCCGAATGGCTGTTCATGGCCAACGCCTATGCCGATCTCGGCACCTGGTGGTGCTTCACGCCGTTTATCGGCGCCGGCATCGGCGTGACGCGCACGACGTTCTCCGACTTCCTCGATGTTGGCGCCCCTGCATCAAGCGTCGCCTTCGCACCGGATGCGTCGAAGTATTCGTTCGCCTGGGCGCTCCATGCGGGTGTCGGCTATCAGATCAACCGCAACGTGACGGTCGAACTGGCCTACCGCTACCTGGATCTCGGCAATGGCCAGTCGGGTGACATCCAGACGTTCGACGGCACCAACGCCCGTTACAACCCGATGGACTTCAAGGGTCTGACGTCGCACGACATCAAGATCGGCGTGCGCTTCCAGTGCTGCGACGACCTGCCGCCGCCGCCGCCCCTTATCCGCAAGGGCTGAGCGTTAACGATTGAGCGGCGCGAGGTAACTCGCGCCGCTCAACTCTTAAACGAACGATTGATTAAACTTTAACGGTCCATAATCGGATCGGGTGTTGGTAGGGGATACGCATGCGTCGCTTGGCACTGGCATTTGCATTCGCGGTCGCTGCAACAACGGCAGCCACAGCCGCCGATCCGGTCGAAGCGCTGCGTGGCGCCGTCAGGGATGTCACGCAAAGCCCGCCCGTCGATTGGAATGGCTACTATTTCGGTGGCCACTTCGCGACCGGCACCACGGACATCGATTTCAGGCACGCCATGCGTCAGGTGCCTGGCGCCAACGAGCTTGGCAAGGCATCTTCAAGCGGCAGCGGCTTCGGCGGCTTCATCGGCTACAACGCGCAATGGGATCAGGCGTTGTTGGGCTTCGAGCTCAACTACACGCATGGCGAATTCGGCGCGAATAAAACCGTCGTCACCGGCCCCGTGGTGACATTTGGCTCCGTCGACGTGAACGACATCGTCAGTGCACGTCTGCGTGCGGGCTGGACCCCCGGCATCTTCATGCCTTACGCGTTCATCGGCGCCTCGTATGGCATTGCCGATCTCGCGCAGACCGTGACGACCGCAGGTATCGTGACCACCTCGCTCTATCAGAACCGGCACTCCGTCTACGGCTTCAATGCAGGCGGCGGCATCGAGATGATGGTGTTCGGCAGCGGCTTCGTGCGCGCCGAGTTCGAATACACCAGGTTCAGCAGCCCCATCGATACCAGCATCACCACCGGCCGTATCGGCGCCGGCGTGAAGTTCTGACGCGCGACGTTCGCGACGAAGGCCTCATTGACAGGCGGCCGTCGCGCTGCTCCCTTGAGTTAAGGAGAGCGCGATGAAAGTTTACGGCGATACCAAATCCGGCAATTGCCTGAAGGTGAAGTGGGTGTGCGAGATGCTCGCGCTGCCCCATGAGTGGATTGCCGTGGACATGATGCGGGGCGAAACCCGCACCGCCGAATTTCTCAAGCTCAACTCCGCCGGGCAGGTGCCCGTCGTTCAATTCGACGATGGCCGCACGCTGGCGCAATCCAATGCCATCATCCGCTATCTCGCACGCGACAGCGCGCTGATCCCGGCCGACGCCATTCTCCGCCGCCAAGATGGACGAGTGGCTGTTCTGGGAACAGTACAGCCATGAGCCCTACATCGCCGTCTGCCGTTTCCAGATGGTCTATCTCGGCAAGACGGCCGCCGATCTCGATCCGCAGAAAGTCGAGCGCGGCTACGCCGCGTTGAAGCGCCTCGAACAGCAACTGGCGCAGACGCCGTTTCTTGTGGGTGCGGATTTCACGCTCGCCGATATCGCCTGCGTTGCCTATACGCGGCTCGCCCATGAGGGTGGCTTTGATCTCGGCGCCTATCCCGCCGTGAAGCGCTGGATTGCCGATTGCGACCGCAAGATCGGGCTTTGGGGCACGTTCGGCCGCTCTTGAAAACGCCCTAGGCCAGCCGCAGCATTGCTGCGCCCGCGACGACAACCAGTGCCGCGACAAGCCGCATCCGCCCGTCCCGTTCTCCAAGAAAGATAGTCGAAATCGCGATCGCGAAGATCACCGATGTCTCGCGCAACGCGGCGACGGCTGCCAGCGGTGCCATCGTCATCGCCAGCAGCGCCGCGCCGTAGGACACCAGCGACGCCGCGCCGCCGGCCAGCCCGATCAGGCCACGTTCCTTGATGGCGTTGCGCATGGCCGGTGCGTCTTTCAAGAACAGCCATATCAGCAGCGTCGGCGCCGCGAAGACATGTATCCAGAGCGTGTAGGTGATCGGCGCTCCGGAATTTCGCGCGCCGATACCATCGACAAGCGTGTAGGCCGCGATGACGACTGCGTTGCAGAGCGCGATGATCGTTGCGTTGCGATCGGCATGTTGCCGGAACGCGAGCAGGAGGATGCCGCTGCAGATCAGGACGACCCCGGCCCAGGCAAAGGGCGACAGGATTTCGCCGGCGACGCTGCTGGAGGCGAAGGCCACGATCATCGGCGCGACGCCGCGCATGATCGGGTAGGTGTGCCCCAGATCGCCTGCGCGATACGCGGATGCAATGAAGAAGAAATAGAACTGATGAATGACGATGGAGGCGACAAGCCATGGCACGGACTCGGCCGCTATCGTTGCCACGAAAGGCAGGATCGGAATTGAAACGATGGCGCCGCCGCCTGCCACCAGCCCGGCCTGCATCAGCTTGTTGTCGCCGGACTTGATGACCGCGTTCCACGAGGCGTGCAGCAGCGCCCCGAACAGCACGATCAGCATCACGGAGGTGGACATGGTGGATTCCAGCGCCTTCCGGGTCAGCAGGGAGGTTCGTCATAGGCGGCCAGGCGGCGGACCGGCCAATCACTAATAATTGGGATCTGAAATAGTTAGGTGGGGCCCGATCCGTCCCTTGACCGCCTTCCGGCTTTCGCATATCCCCATCCGCGGGAAACCTCCCCCCACCGGGAGGCGACTATCTGGAAGGATAGATCATGACAGTAGCAATGCCCGGCGTGCGGCCGACCGTTCCGCACTTTTCCTCTGGCCCCTGCGCCAAGCGCCCCGGCTGGACCCCCCAAAATCTCAGTGATGCCGCCCTTGGCCGCTCTCATCGCGCCAAGATCGGCAAGGCCAAGCTCAAGCAGGCCATCGAGCTGACGCGCGAAGTTCTCGGCGTGCCGGCCGACTACAAGATCGGCATCGTGCCGGCGTCCGATACCGGCGCCGTCGAGATGGCGCTGTGGTCGCTGCTCGGCGCACGTCCCGTCACCATGCTGACGTGGGAATCCTTCGGCGAAGGCTGGGTCACCGACGTTCAGAAGCAGTTGAAGCTTCAGGACGTCACCGTGCTCAAGGCGCCTTACGGCGAATTGCCGGATCTCTCCAAGGTCGATTTCAAGTCCGACGTGGTGTTCACCTGGAACGGCACGACGTCTGGCGTGCGCGTGCCGAACGGCGACTGGATCAAGGCCGATCGCGAAGGTCTGACGATCTGCGACGCGACCTCGGCTGCTTTCGCGCAATCGCTCGACTGGGCCAAGCTCGATGTCGTGACCTTCTCCTGGCAGAAGGCGCTCGGCGGCGAAGCCGCGCACGGCATGCTCATTCTCTCGCCGCGCGCGGTGCAGCGGCTCGAGACCTACAAGCCGGCGTGGCCGCTGCCGAAGATTTTCCGCCTGACGTCCGGCGGCAAGATTGATCGCCGGCGTGTTCGAAGGCGAGACCATCAACACGCCCTCGATGCTGTGCGTGGAAGATTATCTCGACGCGCTCAACTGGGCGAAGTCGGTCGGCAGCCTTAAAGGTCTGATCGCCCGTGCCGACGCCAACACCAAGGTGCTCGCCGACTGGGTCGCCAAGACCTCCGTGGGTCGATTTCCTGGCGACGGTGCCGGCGACGCGCTCCAACACCTCGGTGTGTCTGAAGGTCGTCGATCCGGCGATCGCGGCGCTGCCTGCTGAGGCGCAGGCGGACTTCGCCAAGAAGCTCGCCGCGGCGGTCGAGAAGGCCGAAGCCGGCTTCGATCTCGGCCACTACCGCGACGCGCCTCCGGGCCTTCGCATCTGGTGCGGCGCCACGATCGAGGCCTCCGACGTCGCGGCGCTGACGCAGTGGCTCGACTGGGCTTTCGCGACCACCAAGGAGCAGGCCCTCAAGGCCGCTTGATGCATTTTTCACCCTCCCCGGAGGGGAGGGTCGGCATGCCAAAGCACGTCGGGAGAGGTCGCATCGCTCCCATCCCATGGATCATCGCATCCAAATTCACCCACACCGGCCCTGCGGGCCGACCCTCCCCCTCAGGGGAGGTGAAGATGAAACCCATGGCCCCCAAGGTTCTCATTTCTGACGCCCTGTCTCCGGCCGCCGTGCAGATCTTCAAGGATCGCGGCATCGAGGTCGATTTCCAGCCGGCGCTCGGCAAGGACAAAGACAAGCTCGCCGAGATCATCGGCAACTATGACGGCCTCGCCATCCGCTCCGCGACCAAGGTCACGGCCAAGATGCTCGAGAAGGCCACCAAGCTG
Source organism: uncultured Alphaproteobacteria bacterium (assembly GCA_963736355.1). Taxonomy (GTDB): domain Bacteria; phylum Pseudomonadota; class Alphaproteobacteria; order Rhizobiales; family Xanthobacteraceae; genus CAVTOO01. The sequence goes on from CAVTOO010000004.1 coordinate 379,266, forward strand.
AAGGTCATCGGCCGCGCCGGCATCGGCGTCGACAACGTCGAAATTCCGGCCGCGACCGCCAAGGGCATCATCGTGATGAACACGCCCTTCGGCAATTCGATCACCACCGCCGAACATGCGATCACGCTGATGCTGTCGCTGGCGCGCGAGATTCCGCAGGCCGACGCCTCGACGCAGGCCGGCAAGTGGGAAAAGAACCGCTTCATGGGTGTCGAGATCACCGGCAAGACGCTCGGCGTCATCGGCTGCGGCAACATCGGCGCCATCGTCTGCCGACCGCGCGCAGGGCCTGAAGATGAAGGTCATCGCCTACGATCCGTTCCTGTCGCCGGAGCGCGCCAAGGATATCGGCGTCGAGAAGGTCGAGCTCGACGAATTGCTCAAGCGCGCCGACTTCATCACGCTGCACACGCCGCTGACCGACAAGACCAGGAACATCCTGGACGCGGCCGCACTCGCCAAGACCAAGAAGGGCGTGCGCATCATCAACTGCGCGCGCGGCGGTCTGGTCGACGAGCAGGCGCTGCGCGCCGCGCTCGACTCCAAGCACGTCGCCGGCGCCGCCTTCGACGTGTTCGTCGAGGAGCCGGCCACGGCGAACGTCCTGTTCGGCCATCCGAACGTCATCTGCACGCCGCATCTCGGCGCATCGACCAACGAAGCGCAGGAGAACGTCGCGCTGCAGGTCGCCGAGCAGATGTCGGACTATCTGCTGTCGGGCGCGATCTCCAACGCGGTCAACTTCCCCTCGATCACGGCCGAGGAAGCGCCGCGTCTGAAGCCGTTCGTGGCGCTCGCCGAGAAGCTCGGCTCGTTCGCCGGCCAGCTCACCGAGACCGGCATCCAGAAGGTGCAGATCACGTATCAGGGGCAGGTCGCGCAGATGAAGATCAAGGCGCTGACCTCTGCGGCACTTGTCGGGCCTGCTGCGTCCGATGCTGGGCGACGTCAATGTCGTCTCCGCGCCGGTCGTCGCCAAGGAGCGCGGCATGACGGTGGAGGAGACCGTGCGTGAAGGCGAGGGCGATTATGAAAGCCTCATCACTGTCACCGTCGTCACCGAACGCCAGACGCGCTCTGTCGCCGGCACGGTCTATCACGACGGCAAGCCGCGCCTCGTCGACATCAAGGGCATCCGCGTCGACGCCGAGTTCGGCAAATCGATGATCTACGTCACCAACGAGGACAAGCCGGGCTTCATCGGCCGCTTTGCCAGTGCGCTCGGCGACGCCAAGATCAACATCGCGACGTTCAATCTCGGCCGCATCGCGGCCGGCGACGACGCCATCGCGCTGGTCGAGGTCGATGGTCCGGTGCCGCCGGATGTGCTGGCGAAGGTGCAGGCGCTGCCGCATGTGAAGCAGGCCAAGGCGCTGACGTTCTGAATAAGCTGAGAACAATGATCACAGGCCGTCTCTTCGAAAGAAGAGGCGGCCTTTTTGTTTATGTCAGCGGCACGGAGTCGCGACGCGTGCCGAAGAACAGGCCGAATAGCACCAGCGCGTAACCGGCGACGTGAAAGAGCTGCGGGGTCTCAGCGAGAAAAATAATCGCCATCACCGAGCCGAACACCGGCGTCAGGTTCATAAACGGCGCCGTTCTGTTCGGTCCAATCAGTTCGATGGCCCGATTGAAGAACAACAGCGAGAGCACCGAGCCGAACACGGTGAGGTAAGCCAGAGTCACGATCGTCGTCGTGTCGGCGCTCATGCGGTAGCCCACGGAGTATTCCCAGCTGGAGAGCGGAATCATCACCACCGCCGAGATCGCCATCGTGCTCCACAGAAACGAGAACGGATGGACCGGCGGACGCTTCTTGGTGATCGCGGAATAAAATCCAAACACGATGAGGCCGACGAAAATCCCCGCGTCGCCCGGATTGATCGCGACCGTGCGCAGCACCTCCCAATTGCCCTTGCCGACGATGACGACGACGCCGAGCAGCGAGATGACGAGGCCGATCAGTTGCAGCCAGGTCAGCCTTTCGCGGTAGAGCACGATCGCCCACGCGGCGATGAGCAATGGCGTGATCGATTGCAGCAGCAAGCGCGTTGAGCGCGGTGGTGTGGCTGAGCGACCACAGCGTGAGCTGGTTCGGAATCGCCATGCCGGCCAGCGACAGGACGATCATGAACAGCGCGGTCGCGCGCAGCAGTGGCCAGTCCTTCTTGAGATACGGCCACGTGATCGGCAGAAACATGATGCAGGAGAGCGTCCAGCGGATGAAGGACAGCTGCATCGGCGGGATGTGCCCGGCCGAGGCGCGCATGATCACGATGTTGCCCGCCCAGCACAGCATGCAGAGCACGAGCAACAGATAGGGCCGGGCGTAGAATGACCGGAGTGCGCCGGACGCGACATTGCTCATCAGGCGCTGAGATCCTGCGGGTGAGGGGGCCGTTGTAGCGGCAGAATCGGCCGTCAGGCAGGGGGCAGGGTGCATGGCTCCCCGCGTCAGCGGCGGATTTTTGCAGGCAATAGACCTACTTACGGGCTGCAACAAACACGCCGGCCAGAACCAGCGCATACCCGACCAGATGGTAGGGCCGGAAACTCTCTCCGAGAAAGCCGATCGCCATCGCCGAACCGAATACCGGTTGCAGATGGAAGAACGGCGCCGCCCGATTGGGTCCGATCAATTCGACGCCACGATTGAAGAACAGATATGCGACCGCCGAGGGCAGCGTCACGATATAGACCATGCTCGCCAGCCCGCCCGCGGTGAAAATCATCGGCGGGCCGATGGCGAATTCGATCGCGAGCAGCGGCAGGAGCAGCACCGCGGCCATGCCGGCGATCACGGTGAGCAGTGACAGCTGATGGATCGGCGGGCGCTTGAGCGCCGAGTAGAGTCCGAAAATCAGGATGGCGAGCAGAAACGCCATGTCGCCGATATTGAGATCGATGCTCTTAAGCGTGGCGAGGTCGCCGCGCAGCACGATGGTCAGGACACCGCACAGCGACAATGCGATTCCCGCCGCCTGCGCCCACGACAGCCTTGTGCCGTAGAGGATCGCCGCCCACAGCGCGATGAACAGCGGTCCGGCCGACTGAATCAGCAATGCATTGATCGCCTGCGTTTTGCCGAGCGCGTAATAGGACAGCACGTGGTAGATCGTGATGCCGGTCAGGGCCAGCGCCAGCAGCGATCTCCACCCGGCCCGGATGGCCGCCGCATCGCGTTTCAGGTGCGAGATGGCAAAGGGCAGCATCAGCAGGAAGGCGCCGCTCCAGCGCACAAAAGAGAGCAGCACCGGGGGCAATTCGGTGGCGATGGCGCGGCCGATCACGATGTTGCCGGCCCAGAACAGGGCGGTCAGCGTCAGCAGCAGATAGGGCTGGTTGGCGAGGCGCGCGAACGCACCGGCCAGACCGTTTGGTGTCTGCGGGTCCGGCATGGGCGGCAGGCATCACGGGGCTTGAGTCGGGGTCAGCGACCATGCCTGCAAAGCAGGCGGCGGTAAAGGTCGAGGGAAAGGCCGCGGCCGCCTTGGATTTGCCTTGAAGATCAACGATTTGGCATAGCGCGACGGGCTGGAAAAACGCCTGCTTCGGCTTGCGTCGGACAGGGGCATCCTTTATCCGATGAGGAGCTTGTGGCGGCGGCTTCGCGCTCCGCTTCGCTAAGGAAAAACTCAGCGCAATGGCCAACGTGGTTGTCGTCGGCGCCCAGTGGGGTGACGAGGGAAAAGGCAAGATTGTCGATTGGTTGTCGGAGCAGGCCGACATCGTGGTGCGCTTTCAGGGCGGCCACAATGCGGGTCACACGCTCGTCGTCGATGGCCAGACCTACAAGCTCTCGCTGCTTCCGTCGGGTGTGTTGCGGTCCGGCAAATTGTCGGTGATCGGCAACGGTGTCGTGCTCGATCCGCAGGCGCTGCTCGATGAGCTGGCGCGGCTTGCCGCTCAGGGCGTCAAGGTTGAGCCCGAGGATCTGCGCATCGCCGAAAACGTCACGCTGATTTTGCCACTGCATCGCGAACTCGATGGCGTGCGTGAATCCTCCAATGCAAATACCGCCATCGGCACGACGCGCCGCGGCATCGGTCCGGCCTATGAAGACAAGGTCGGCCGCCGCGCCATCCGCCTGATGGATCTCGCCGATCTTCCGGCGTTGCCGAACAAGATCGATCGCATGCTGGCGCATCACAATGCGCTGCGTCGCGGACTTGGCATCGCCGAGGTCGACGGCGATGTGATGTTGAAGGAACTCACCGCGCTCGCGCCGCGCGTGCTGCCATTTGCCGATACGGTCTGGCGTCTGCTCGATCAGAAGCGCCGCGAGGGCAAGCGCATCCTGTTCGAGGGTGCGCAGGGTGCGCTGCTCGATATCGACCACGGCACCTACCCTTACGTGACCTCGTCGAACACGGTGGCGGCACAGGCGGCGACCGGAACAGGCCTCGGGCCGAGCGCCATCGGCTACGTGCTCGGCATCTGCAAGTCCTACACCACGCGGGTCGGACAAGGCCCGTTCCCGACCGAGCAGGACAACGAGATCGGCGAACTGATCGGCCAGCGGGGTCGTGAATTCGGCACTGTCACGGGACGCAAGCGCCGTTGCGGCTGGTTCGATGCCGCCCTGGTGCGTCAGACCGTACGCACCAGCGGCATCAATGGCTTGGCGCTGACCAAGCTCGATATTCTCGATGGCTTTGACGAGATCAAGGTGTGCGTCGGCTATAAGCTCGACGGCCGCGAGATCGACTATCTGCCGGCAGGCGAAGGGGCTCAGGCCCGGGTCGTGCCGGTCTATGAGACCATCGAAGGCTGGCAGGCCCCCACGGCGGGCGCCCGCTCCTGGGCGCAACTGCCGGCCCAGGCCATCAAATATGTCCGCCGGGTCGAGGAACTTGTCGGCTGCCCGATTGCTCTATTGTCCACCAGCCCGGAACGCGAGGATACTATTCTGGTTCAGAACCCGTTTGAGGCCTGAGCCCAATCGGCAGGGTAAACAAAAAGTTAGCAGGTTTGCCGGTAAATTGAGAGAATGCGCCGGACGTGATCCCGAAGGTCCCGGTTTTCGGGAAGGATCATGTCCAAACAGAAATTGAGAGCGGTGTCGTCAGGCGACAGCGCTTGAGGGATGAAGCAGACCCGATACCGATGGCCGATTACTATCCGCTGATCGCCCGTGCCGTGGCCGGACTGGAGAACAGTACCGGCGAAGCGCGCCGCGCCATGTACGAGCGCGCGCGGTCGGCATTGATTGCGCAATTGCGCAGCGTGGAACCGGCGCTCAGCGAATCCGACATCACCCGCGAACGCCTTGCGCTCGAAGAGGCCGTTCGCAAGGTCGAGTCCGAGGCGGCCCAGCGCACGCGCTCCGAGCCGCTGCGATCGGCTCCTGTCAAGGACGACGCGCCCGCGGATTCGGGCGGCGATCCGTTGAATGACAAGGACGCGGGCAGGGACGCCCCGCGCGGCGATATCACGCGCGATTCCGCACGGGATCCGAACAAGCCGCGTGCAGGCGATGCGTTGCGTTCCGCGGTTCGCGGCCAGACGCCGAATCCCGATCAGGCTTCGCCGTTCGCACAACAGCCCGGCGCGCCGCGTCCGCGTCCGCAAGACCCCCGTCCGCCCGAGATGTCGTCCGCGCGCGTTCGCCCCAGCGCGCCGCCGCCGAGTCGCCCGAAGCCGCCGTCATTGTCGGACCAGAACACGCGCGGCTTCCGCGATGTCGTGCACGAGGTCAACGATCTTGGCCGCGCCTCGACGCAGGCCGGCCGCTCCGCGCGCCGCGCCTATACGCAGATGCCGTCGCCGTCGCCGCAATTCGACCGGCTTGAGCCGGGCATGGAAAATCGCGGCGCCGATCCCGATCACGATCACACTTATTACAACGAGACGACGGGCGAAGCCGTTCGTCCGCAGCCGCCGCATCAGCAGGCGCGTTCGCGCGGTGCAAAGCCGCCCTCTCGCGCGCGCCGCGCCGGCGCCGGCATCTTCAAGGCGCTCGCCGTCATCGGCGTGTTGTTGTGCATCGCCGGGCTCGTGATCTGGCAATTGCCGAACCTGCGTTCGATGGCGCGCGTGTTCACCGGACCTTCGCAGAACTCAGCAGAAGGATGCCAAGGCACCGGCAACCACCACCGACACGCGTCCGAAGATTCCAGATCGCGTCGGCCAGCCGTCGTCGCAGGTCGCGCCGGTCGCGCAGCGCGTCGTGCTCTATGACGAGGATCCGAGCGAGCCTCAGGGCCGGCAGTACACCGGCACCGTGGTCTGGCGCGTCGAGAAGGTACCGGGCGGTGCGAACCAGCCCGAGGATATCGCGATCCGTGCCGACATCGAAATTCCGGATCGCAAGCTCAAGATGAGCTTCCTGCTTCGTCGCAACGCCGACACGTCACTTCCGGCAAGCCATACGGTCGAGCTGACGTTTACGCTGCCCACGGATTTCGACGGCGGCGGTGTCGCCAACGTACCGGGCGTGTTGATGAAGCAGAACGAGCAGGCGCGGGGAACGCCGCTGGCCGGGCTCGCAGTCAAGGTCACCGATGGCTTCTTCCTCATCGGCTTGTCGAATGTCGAGACCGACCGTCAGCGCAACCTGCAGCTCCTGAAGGAGCGCACCTGGTTTGATGTGCCGATGGTCTATAACAATCAGCGTCGCGCCATTCTCGCAGTTGAGAAGGGCGCTCCCGGCGAACGCGCTTTCGCTGAAGCCTTCGCGGCTTGGGGCCAGTAACTGGGGCCAGTAACCGGGCCAGCAGTTCGGCACCGCAACTTTACCCATCGCATTTCACCTGACGATATCAAGCGTGGGCAGTAGCCTACTGTGGCGCCGATGTTTGTCCCACCAGCGCCGAAACGTCAGTGATCTGACAGCATGCATATGCGATGTGCATTCTAGCATGCGTCGCGGCTGCATCCGCTTGACGCCAAAGCGGCTTGACCGCGCGCAGAACTGCGATCACGCTGCTGATCGGGATAACGCTCCATAAAAACAAGATCCAAGGAGAACTGCTATGCGGACTTCCATCGTCAACAAATTGCTCGGCCTCAGTGCGGCAGTCGTCGCGCTCGGACTTGCGGCGGTCAGCCCTGCGCTGGCGCAGGCATGGCCGTCGCGCACCATCACCTTTATCGTTCCGTATCCGGCGGGCACCGGCGCCGACTTCCTCGGCCGCGTGCTTGGCGAAGCGGTCAGCAAGAAGCTCGGGCAGCCGGTCATCGTCGAAAACCGCGCCGGCGCCGGCGCGACCATCGGCACCAATGCATTCTCGAAGTCTGCGCCCGACGGCTATACCTTCCTTGTCACGGGTCCGTCGCCGATCGTGAACGCGCCGCTGCTCTACAAGCAGCTCAGCTACGATCCGACCAAGTTCGTGCCGGTCAGCATGGTGATGGAGTCGCCCATCGTGGTCGTCGTCAACAAAGACGTGCCGGCGAAGAACCTGAAGGAACTCGTCGACTACGCGCGGGCGAATCCGGGCAAACTGAACTTCGGCGAAACCGGCGCGGGTTCGACGCACCAGTTGCTCGATCTCATCTTCAAGTCGGCTGCAAAGGCGGACGTCAATCTCGTCAGCTACAAGACGGTCTATCCGATGATGGACCTGATCGCCGGCCGCATCGACGTGATGCTCGATTATCCGGGCATGTACACGCAGCACGTGAAAGAGGGCAAGCTCCGCATCCTTGCGAATCTCCACACCCAGCGCCACAAGACCTATGCCGATGTGCCGACTATGGCGGAAGCGGGCCTGCCGGAATATCCGGGCTGGCTCGGCTGGTTCGCGGTGTTCGCCCCGCAGGGCACGCCGGCGGACATCATCAAGAAGATGAACGAGGCGGTCGTGGAATATCTTAAGACCCCGGACGCCACGCAGCGTTTCGACGCGCAGAACTTTATCCCCTGGCCGTCGACGCCCGAAGAGGTGACCAAGAAGATGCAGCAGGAGACGGCAGTGTTGTCCAAGGTCATCAAGGACAACAACGTCTCGCTGGACTGATACATAGCGTTTTCGAGCGAAGCGAATGCCGCTCCTTCGGGAGCGGCATTCATGCTAGAAGGCGTTCGGAATCCACGACCAGAGAATCCAAAATCCTAAAAATCCAAGGAGGAGACTTTATGCAGTCGACTATCACCCGAAGAATGCTGGGGCTCGGCGCCGCGGTTGTTGCGCTCGGGCTTGCCTCAGCGAGCCCCGCGCTCGCGCAAGCCTGGCCGACGGCCAAGCCGATCACGATCATCGTTCCCTATGGCGCGGGCACCGTGACCGACTATGTCGGCCGATTGCTGGCGGACTTTCTCGGCAAGAAGCTGAACCAGCAGGTGCTGGTCGAAAACCGCGCCGGCGCGGGCGCGACCATCGGCGCCGGCGCCTTCGCCAAGGCGGCGCCCGACGGTTACACGCTGCTGGTGACGGGTCCGTCGCCGATCGTGAACGCGCCGCTGCTCTACAAGACCCTGAGCTACGATCCGTCCAAGTTCGTGCCGATCTCCATGCTGATGGAGTTGCCGATCATGGTGGTCGTCAACAACGACGTGCCGGCCAAGGACCTCAAGGAACTGATCGCTTACGCCAAGGCCAATCCCGGCAAGCTCAATGCCGGCGAGACCGGCAACGGCTCGACGCACCAGTTGCTGCATCTCATTCTGGAGAAGGCCGCGAAGATCGATCTCAATCTCGTCAGCTACAAGCAGACGCCGATCCTCGATCTCGTCGCCGGCCGCATCGACATGATCCTCGATTATCCCGGTGCGTATCAGAGGCCATGTCGCGGACGGCAAGATCCGCATCCTGGCCAACTCTCGACAACAAGCGCGCCAAGGACTGGCCCAATGTGCCGACGATCTCCGAAGCCGGCCTGCCGGAATATCCGGACTGGCTCGGCTGGTACGCGGCCTACGCGCCGGCCGGCACGCCGCCGGATATCGTCAACAAGCTGAACGCGCTGCTCAACGAATATCTCAAGACGCCGGAAGCGGCGGAGAAGTTCGCCGTGCAGCAGCTCATCCCCAAGGGCTCGAAGCCCGAGGACGTGACGAAGCAGACGACGCACGAGACCAAGATCATCGGCGAGATCATCCGCGAAAACAAGATTTCACTGGATAACCCGTGATCTGAAACGAGATCGCTTCGGCGTCTCAAACGAAAGCCCGGCGTTCGCGCCGGGCTTTTTGTTTTGAGGAACCCCCGTCGTCTATTCGGCGCGGTCGATGCTCTTGCCGGACTGCACCGCCGCGGCATTCCGAATCTTCACCGGGATCTTCAGATAGCGCACGCCGTTGGCTTCGGCGGGCGGGAAATTGCCGGCGCGGATGTTGACCTGGATCGAGGGCAGCAGCAGCCGCGGCGCCGCCAGCGTCGCGTCGCGCGCCTCGCGCATCGCCACGAACTCGTCTTCGCTCACGCGCCTTGCCGACATGGACGTTGGCTTCACGCTGCTCGCGCGACCGTGGTCTCCCAGGCGTAGTCGTCGCGGCCCGGCGCCTTGTAGTCGTGGCACATGAACAGCCGCGTCTCGTCCGGCAGCGCCAGCAGGCGCTGGATCGAGCGATAGAGCTGGTGCGCGTCGCCGCCGGGAAAATCGGCGCGCGCGGTGCCGTAGTCCGGCATGAACAGCGTGTCGCCGACGAACACCGCGTCGCCGATCTTGTAGCTGATGTCGGCCGGCGTATGGCCGGGCGTGTAGAGCACCTCGACATCGAGGTCGCCGATGCGCGAAGCGTCTCGCCGTCCGCGAACAGATGATCGAAGTCGCTGCCGTCGGTCTGCGAGGTCGGTGGCGTTGAAGACCGGCCGGAAGATGCGCTGCACATCCTTGATGTGTTCGCCGATGCCGATCCTCGCGCCGGTCTTGGCCTTGATGTAGGGCGCGCCGGACAGATGGTCGGCATGGGCATGGGTCTCCAGCGCCCACTCGATGGTGCAGCCGCGCTTCGCTCTGGCCGCTTCGCAGGATGCGCTTCGACCGACCGGGTGTCGACCGTGCCGGCCTTGTGGTCGTAGTCGAGCACGGGGTCGATCACCGCCGCCCGGCCGGTGGCCGGGTCGGAGACCAGATAGCTGATGGTGTTGGTCGGCTCGTCGAAGAAGGCCTGGATCTCGGGCTGGCCGGTCATCGAATGCTCTCCTGCAAATTTTCGGGCGGCTGTTGCTTGACATATATATTAGAGATTGCTAAATTAGCAATACCTAATATAGAGGACGTGCACCGTGGCAGTCAAGCTTCGATTTCGCCGAATTCGAAGCCAAGGCGACCGAGGTCGCCGGCATCTGCGGGCGCTCGCCAACGAGCGCCGGCTGATGGTGCTGTGCCGACTCGTCGAGACGGGCGAGGCGACCGTCGGCTCGCTCGCCGAGACGGTCGGGCTCAGCCAGTCCGCGCTGTCGCAGCATCTGGCGAAGATGCGCGAGGAGGGCATCGTCGCCTATCGCCGCGGACGGCCAGACGCTTTGGTACCGGATCGCCGATCCGCGCATCGAAAGCCTGTTCGCGACGCTGCACGCGCTGTTCTGCAGGGACGGCAAGAGCGTGTCGCGCCGCCGTTGACAAAAAGGGACGAAGAAAAATGTCGCTAGCAACCATCTCGCCGCAACAGGCGGCCGCTCTCCTGAAGGACGGCGCGATCATCGTCGACATCCGCGAGCGCGACGAACATGCGCGCGAACACATTGCCGCAGGCGCATCATCTGCCGCTGTCGCGCCTCGACGACGCGGAACTCGCGCTGCATGACGGCCATCCGGTCATCTTCCATTGCCGTTCCGGCGGTCGCACCGTCGGCCAACGCCGGCGCGGCTCGCGGCGCGGGCGGGCGACTGTGAAGCCTTCATCGTCGAAGGCGGGCTTGATGCGTGGCGCAAGGCGGGCCTGCCGGTTGTCGTCGACAGGCGTTAGCCCATCGAAATTCAGCGGCAGGTGCAGATTGGGGCAGGAACGCTCGCGCTCTCAGGCACGCTGCTTGGAGCGGCCGTGTCGCCTGGTTCTTCGTGGTGCCGGGTTTCGTCGGAGCGGGACTTTTGTTCGCGGGGCTGACGGGCTTTTGCGGCATGGCAAAGGTTTTGATGCACGCGCCCTGGAACCGGCTCAGTGCGCCGAAGAGGTGTGAGTTGATCGGCGCTGGCTCGATCCGGCGCAACGGGGGCACGTCGTGATTTCACTTGTTCAGGGCACACTTGGATTTGCGTCCGGAGGGGTCGTCGGTTTGTCGCTCGGTCTGGTCGGCGGCGGCGGTTCGATCCTGGCCGTGCCGCTTTTGGTCTATCTGGTGGGCGTGCCGAGTGTTCATGTCGCTATCGGGACAAGCGCGGTGGTCGTGGCTGTCAACGCTGCGGTCAATCTTGCCGGCCATCTCCGCGAAGGCACGCTGAAATGGCCGTGCACGCTGGTCTTCGCAGCGGCTGGTGTCGTCGGTGCCGCGGTCGGATCCACAGCCGGAAAAATGATCGATGGCGACAAGCTTCTGGCGCTGTTTGCACTGTTGATGCTCGCGGTCGCCGTCTTGATGCTCATGCATCGCAAGGATGCCGGCGACAAGACGGTCCATATCAGCCGCGAAAATACCCCGGCGCTGATCGGCCTCGGATTTGCGAGCGGCGCCCTGTCGGGATTTTTCGGCATTGGCGGCGGTTTCCTCATCGTGCCTGCGCTGATGCTGGCAACCGGCATGCCAATTCTGAACGCGGTTCATTCATCGCTCGCCGCGGTGACGATTTTCGGCCTTACCGCCGCTGTCAGTTATGCATGGTCCGGCTTCGTCGACTGGACTATCGCGGCGATCCTCATCGCCGGGGGCGTGCTCGGCGGACTGGTGGGTGCGCGGCTCGGCCGGCATCTCGCGCTACGGCAGGGCATGCTCAACGTCGTGCTGTCGGCCATCATCGTCGCGACCGCTTTCTATATTCTTCTCCGCTTCCTGATGGGTCACTGACACGCTTGGCATGAGTGGAGTGCGAGCTGGATGCGAAGCGAATCCGGATGCGCAAGCAGCCTGACGCCTTACAGCGTCTTTTGACTGGCCAATAAAAAACCCGGCGCTTTCACGCCGGGTTTTCCATTTTCAGTTCTCTCAGTCGTTCAGTGCGCCGCCAGCGCCGCGGCCTTGGAGTGAGCCGCCTGCTCCTGCTGGGCAATGCGGCCGGTCACGGCCGACTGCACCTTTTCGAAGGCGCGGACTTCGATCTGACGCACGCGTTCGCGCGAGACACCGAATTCGGCTGCGAGATCCTCGAGCGTCATCGGGTCTTCGGCGAGGCGGCGCGCCTCGAAGATGCGCCGTTCGCGTTCGTTGAGCACGCTGAGTGCGCCGACCAGCGCCTTGTGGCGCGAGTTCGAACTCTTCGTGCTCGGCCAGAACCGATTCCTGGCTCGGCGAGTTGTCGGCCAGCCAGTCCTGCCATTCGCCCGAGTCGCCGTCGTCGCGGATCGGCGCGTTGAGCGAGGCATCGCCGGCGAGGCGACGGTTCATGTCGATGACGTCGGTTTCAGTGACGCCGAGGCGCTTGGCGATGATCTTGACCTGATCGGGACGCAGATCGCCGTCCTCGAGCGCCGAGATCTTGCTCTTCGCCTTGCGCAGGTTGAAGAACAGCTTCTTCTGGTTCGCGGTCGTGCCCATCTTCACGAGCGACCACGAGCGCAGGATGTATTCTTGAATGGACGCCTTGATCCACCACATCGCGTAGGTGGCCAGGCGGAATCCCTTGTCGGGCTCGAAGCGCTTGACGGCCTGCATCAGGCCGACATTGCCCTCGGAGACGACTTCGGAAATCGGCAGGCCATAGCCGCGATAACCCATGGCGATCTTGGCCACGAGACGCAGATGGCTGGTGACGAGCTGGTGCGCGGCGTCGCGATCGTCATGCTCGCGCCAACGCTTGGCGAGCATGAATTCCTGCTGGGGTTCCAGCATCGGGAACTTGCGGATTTCCGACAGGTAACGCGAGAGTTCCTGATTCAGCCGTCAGGAGCGGAAGTGTTGCACTACGGGCCATTGAAGCGCCCTCCTTTCGTTTAGCCCCCGGCGAGCCGGCGGGCGTGGTGCACTGGCTCCCCCCATGAGCCGCCAGCGTACCGGGTGTCTTGCGTCGATGACTCAACGCACGTGCAGCATACAGGATCCATCCGAGGGAGAAGAAGTGAATTCGTTGTCACGTTGCCGCGACGGCACCTAATATATTGTTCCGACAGGTATTTTTCAAGATCCGGGGCATCTTGTCACGTGCCGGCGCGGGCCGGGGAGGCCAATATGGGCCCCTATATAAGGGCTGGAGTCTCGGTTTTTTCGGCTTCAGCTTTGAGTCAGGGCCGTCCGAAGCGCCGCAAGGTCGGCCGGCCAGGGCGTCTGCCATTCCATGACCTCGCCGGTCACAGGATGTTCCAGGACCAGCAAATACGCGTGCAGCGCCTGCCTCCCGAGCTTCTCCAGAGCCACCCGCGCCTCCGGCCCCAGCTGAGCCACCTTTGTTTTGAAACCCGCGCCATAGACGCTGTCCCCCAATAAGGGGTGGCCGATATGGGCCATGTGCACGCGGATCTGATGCGTGCGGCCGGTTTCCAGTTCGCAGGCGATGGCGGAGGCGACCGGCTTTCCGTCGATCGCCATTATATCGGTCGAGAACTTTCCAGTGCGTCACGGCTTCGCGTCCGCTTTGCCGCACGGACATCTTCTCGCGCGCATGCGGGTGGCGGTCGATCGGCGCATTGACTGTGCCTTGCGGCCGCTCCGGCGCGCCCCATGCGAGCGCGAGATAGCCGCGCCGCATCTCGTTCGTGCGGCCGTGATCGGCGAATTGCTTGCTGAGCGAACGATGCGCGCGGTCGGTCTTTGCGACGACGAGAAGCCCGCTCGTATCCTTGTCGAGCCGGTGCACGATGCCCGGCCGCTTGACGCCGCCGATGCCGGAGAGGGTGTCGCCGCAATGGGCGATCAGCGCGTTGACGAGCGTGCCTGTTTCATGGCCGACGGCGGGATGCACCACGAGCCCGGCAGGCTTGTCGATGACGATGATCTGGTCGTCCTCGTACACGATGGTGAGCGGAATATTCTCGCCGGTGGGCTCCGGCGACACCGCCTCCGGCACGACAATTCTGATCGTATCGCCGGCGCCGACATGGTAAGCGGGGTCGCCGATGGTCGCGCCGCCGACCGCCACCTTGCCATCGAGGATCAGCGCCTTCAGGCGCGAGCGCGACAGGTCAGGTACGCGGAGGGCGAGCACGCGGTCCAGCCGGCTCGCGCCTTCGTCTCCCGCAACCGCTATCTCGCGAATGTCTTCCGCCATGACTCAGACCGATCCCGTTTCGTCCGCGCCGGAGCCGAGCCCCGAACAGATCGCGCAATTCGCGCGCATCCGCCGCTTGATGCTGATTGCCGGCTTGACGACTGCGCTGTCTATCGGCGCGGTGCTATTCGCCATCGGCTACAAGCTTTTCCGGGGCGAGGGAAGTGCGCCGGTGCAAGCCGACTACACCGCCATGCTGCCCAAGGGCGCCCGCGTCGTCTCCACGGCCGTATCGGGCGACCGGCTGGTGGTGACGATCGAAGCGGGCGGGACCACCGAAATCCGCATTTTCGATGCCCGCACGCTGAAACCGGCGGGCCGGCTGGGCTTCGCCAACGAGCCTTAATATTAAGGGATTATGAGGCTCCAGGGCCGCCCAAACCTCACTTGCGTGGGGCGGTTTTCGCGGGTATGTCCTGCGGCAACGCTCCCTTCGTCTAGCGGTTAGGACGCGGCCCTCTCAAGGCTGAAACGGGGGTTCGATTCCCCCAGGGAGCGCCACGCTTTCAAAAGCTCGTTGAAATCAAAGTGATTTTTTGTCGCAATGTCCCACTGCTTGTTTGGGTGGGACAGTGTTTGTTCGGTGTTTGAGCACTCGCTTATACGAGACATTAAGGCGCTCGATCGACGCCCGCAGCGCGTGTGCGGTCGCATGATGGATGGGTCTTTCGGCAGACGAAAATATCCGTTGCTAGTAGGCACTGAGGTCGCCGGCCAAATCCCCCGGTGCTTCGCGATGAAGGCAAACTTCACGTCGACTCCCTTCGCGAAGTAGGCCGCGGCTTTTTTTAGGATGTCTCGTTCGGCCTTCAGCCTGGCAGCCTCGCGCTTGAGCTGCGCGATCTCCTGTTGCTCAGGATTCATCTGGTCGTTGCCAAGGAATGCATGCTGCGGATCGTCCGCAAGCTTCCTGACCCAATCGCGCAGCTGCGTCGGATGAACACCAACATCTTCCGCTGCCTGCGCATACGACACGCCGCGCTCCTTGATCAGCCGAACAGCCTCAATCTTGAACTCCCGTGTAAATTCCGTCTCTCCATGACGCACCTCCTGCTCCATCAAAACACTAAACTCGGTGTCTCCAGAAACGGGTGCAGGCCAATGGAGCGCGATTTCACGTGCGAGGAGTCTATAATTCTGGATTTCTTCCAAGTAAATTTTTCTGGAAAGCAACAGTGCGGTGCGACAAACACCGTCCAAGTGCCGCAACTTTTTAATTTCAATTGCTGAAACTAGTGAGACCACATTCCTCAAGTGGAAACGATGAGTGTAGCATTGTTTGCGGGTCCAAATGCTTTGACGCGATGTTGCTGGTTGGAATAAGCCGAATACGTCTCTGTCGGTGCGCCATTTTAACTGCATACCGTCCGTTCAAAAGAGAATTGGAATTTCGCGGTTGAGCGTTGAGACGAAGAGGGGTTTCGAGATTCCGCTGCGTGGCAAAAGTTACGTGGAAGGGGGCGTCGTACCAGGTCACGAGTCAATGGTGACTGACATTGTGATCTACTTTGCCAAACCTGCGAACGCTCATTTCACTACGATCGCAAAGGAGACGACGAATACGGGCTGGTTTGCGCTGGCGGGGGTCAGCATTGGTCGAAATGAAACGCTCAACCGTGCTGTGCAGGATGTAGTCACCGATAACTCCGATCCAAAAGGCGGCGCTTCGGAAGGCCGAAAGCGCTTTCAATCCGGCCAACAGGTGTTAATCCGTTCGCCCTATGACCCGATACGAGCTCGCCTTATGGTTGAAAAAAATATGCGGAGCGAGGCGAGAGCCGGCGTTCCCGGGGGGAGCTGAATTATGGCATCTGTTTCGATCCGCGATGTGCGGAAATCGTTCGGCACGGTGGAAATCATCCACGGCGTTTCGATCGATATTCGCGATGGCGAATTCGTCACGCTGGTCGGTCCGTCGGGTTGCGGTAAGTCCACGTCTGCTGCGCATGATCGCGGGCCTAGAGGGCGTCAGCGGCGGCGAAATCGACATCGGCGGTCGCGTCGTCAACGACATCCCGCCGAAAGAACGCGACATCGCCATGGTGTTCCAGAATTACGCGCTCTATCCCCACATGACGGTGTGGGAAAATATGGGATTCTCGCTCCGGCTTCGCCGTGTCGCAAAAGCCGACGTCCAGAAGCGTGTCACGCCCGCGGCAGAAATTCTCGGATTGACGTCGCTGCTCGACCGCTATCCGCGTCAGTTGTCCGGTGGTCAACGCCAGCGCGTCGCAATGGGTCGCGCCATCGTGCGCGATCCGCAGGTGTTCCTGTTCGACGAGCCGCTGTCCAATCTCGACGCCAAGCTGCGCGTGCAGATGCGCACCGAGATCAAGGAACTGCATCAGCGCTTGAAGACGACGACGGTCTATGTGACGCATGACCAGATCGAAGCCATGACCATGGCCGACAAGATCGTGGTGATGCACGACGGGGTCGTCGAGCAGATGGGCGCGCCGCTCGAGCTCTACGACAGGCCGCAGAATCTGTTCGTCGCGGGATTTATCGGCTCGCCGGCGATGAACCTCATCAGGGGGCGGGTTGCGCTCGGCGGTGCGGCCTCCGTGCGTGCCGACGGCGGCATCAACCTGCCGCTCGACAGGCCGGTCGGGTCGGAAAACCAGCAGGTGGTATACGGCATCCGTCCGGAACATCTGTCGGTCGCCGAGGACGGCATCCCCGTGGAAGTCGTGGTGGTCGAACCGACCGGCTCCGAAACACAGGTCGTTGCCCGGCTCGGCGGCCAGGATGTTATTGTCGTGTTGCGACAGCGGATTGCGATGCGGCCGGGTGAAACGATCCGCCTGAAGCCGGACACACGGTTTGTTCATCTTTTCGACGAGACAAGCGGCCGGCGCATCTAGACGTCTGGCCGCGGTTCGGGGGAGGAGGCTGAGTGATGCGCACGAATGCCGGAGGGCACGGCTACATCTCACCGGCAATGTTATTGCTGGCGCTCGTCCTGATCGCGCCGTCGATTTACGGGTTCTATTTCAGCCTGTTCGATATCAAATACCTGAAGGCGACGAGCTTCATCGGCTTCGAGAACTACATTTATCTCTTCACCGATCCGGATTTCATCGGTGTCGTCGTGCGCAGCTTTGTGTTTACCGCCCTGGCCGTCGCGCTCACCGTATCGGTCGCCTTGGCCGTCGCACTGTGGATCAATCAGCTATCGGGCTGGTTTGCGCTGTTCATGCAGATCATCGTGATCCTGCCGTGGGTCGTGTCTCATGTCGTCGGGGCGCTGCTGTTTCGATGGGTGTTTGTCACCGATCTCGGTCTTGGCGTTTATCTGATGGAGAATCTCGGCTTCGCGAACTTCCAGCCGCTTGGCAATCGCCTGGTCGCGATGGTGATTCTGATCCTCTATGCACTGTGGCGGACCCTCGGATTTGCCGTGCTGTTGCTGCTGTCCGGTATCAAGAGCGTTCCGGTCGATCTCTATGAGGCCGCGCATGTCGATGGCGCCTCGGCGTGGCAGCGCTTCACGAAGATCACGCTGCCGATGTTGAAAACGCCGATGCTGATCACGCTCGTGATCCTGACGGTAAGCAATCTGAACAATGTCGAGGCGCCGCTGATCGTGACAGGCGGCGGCCCGGCGGACGCCACCAATATCCTGCCGCTCTATCTATACATAACGGCGTTCGCGAAATTCGACTTCAACACCGCGATCGCGCTCGGGATCGGCATGTTCGCGGCGAATATCCTGCTGGCGATGGTTTATGTGAGACTGGTGAAGCGCCATGGTTAGTCGCCGCAGCTTTCTCGCCAGCTTTTTGATCGGGCTGGGCATCGTCGTGGTGGCCGTGTTCAATCTCTTGCCGCTGTTGTGGGGGATTCTCGCCTCGTTCAAGCCGGTACATCAGCTCGTGAGTTATCCGCCGACGCTGTTCGATTTTGACGCCACCCTGGAGCATTACGAGAGGGTCGTTGAAAGCTCGTTCCTGGTCGGTGTGCGCAATTCGGCGCTATACTCGATTGGGTCGATGGCGATTGCACTGTCCGCGGGCGCGCTTGCCGCCTATGGCTTCGACCGGTTTGAATTTCGAGCGAAGGGCGCGCTGTTTCTTCTGATCGTGGCCTGCATCCCGCTCGCGATCGGGAGCGCCGCGCTGCTGGTGCCCAAGTTTCTGTATTTCACGACGTTCGGCATGGCGAATAAATGGTACACGCTGCCGCTGATCTATGGCGTGCACAGCCTGCCCATCGCCATCTGGACGATCAAGGGCAGCATGGAAGGCATTCCGCGCGAACTGGACGAAGCAGCCTATATCGACGGCGCCTCGACCTTTCAGGTGTTGTGGCAGGTCGTGCTGCCGCTGTGCAAGCCGGCCATCGGAGCCGCAGCCTTGCTCGTATTCATCCACGCATGGAACGAATTCCTCGCGGGCTCTGTGATGGTCGACTCCAACGACCTGAAGCCGATCCAGCCGCTGCTCTATCAGTATATCGGCTTCTTCGGCCGCGAGTGGGGGCCGCTGACGGCGGCGGCGACCATCGCAGTGTTGCCGATCTTCTTTATCTATGCCCTCTTCGGGCGGCTGCTGGTCTCGGGCCTCACACACGGCGCCACGAAGGGCTGAGATGGAGCATCACGGAGCCGCATAGCATGATTGTATCGACCAGCCTCATGCGTCGCCGCGACGATCTCGATCGAGCTGCTTTCGAGCAGCATTGGCTTGATCCTCACGGAGCGCTTGCGGCGCGGCTGCCGGGCTGCACGCACTATGTCCAGAACCACATTCTTGACGTGGACGGAACCAATGCGCTGGCGCGCCGCTTGCGGATTGACGGCATTCCGCAGCTTGCGTTCGCCACGCCGGAGAATCGATTCGCTGCACACGGCAGCGACGAACTCAAGGCCTGTGATCGGGACTCGGAACTCTTCGTCGGGGCCGTCTCCCGTGTGATCACCGAGATCGACGGCGCCGCGGAGTTCGGAGAACCGGCGGATGCGATCAAGCAAATTCTGCTTTTCGTGTCGTCGCGAACGGCGGCGGACAGACCCGTCGACGGATCGATAGTCGATCGGCTTGCAGGTGTCCGCCGGTCGGTGATGCATCGGGTCATGCAGCAAACTCATGCACCGGGCAGCAAGGTCGCAAATCTCGACATATCTGTCGGCGGTCTCGGCGAAGTCTGGCTGGAAAGCATGGACGCTGTCCGCCGCAACGCTGATCTTCTCGATCGCAGCGGCGTTGCGAGCTTTGTCGTCAAAGTCTACCGGTTTATCTGATGATGCCGGCCGGCGCAGATTCCAGCAGGCTGATCTTCACCGGACAGGGTGAGCGTCATGCGTGCGGTAGCGCGCGAGGATTTGCGGGTCGGGATCGCAGCCCAGGCCGGGCAACTGCGGCACCCGGGCCTTTCCGTTTATGATATCGGTCCATTGCCCGAACGGACTTGCCTCGAGATCGACATTGAGGCGTTCGACGAGCGTATCGGCACTCGACGCCGCCGTGATATGCAGCGTCGCAAGGAATCCGCACCCGAGATAGCCGCAGTGCGGAACGACGTCGACGCCGGATTCTGATCCAAGTGCGATGATCTTCCGCATTTCTGAAATCCCGCCGATCTTCGTGACACTCGGCTGCGCGACGGCCACTGAGCCGAGTTCGAACATGCGACGAAAATCGTTCAGGCTTGTTGCGTTCTCGCCGGCGGAGGTGAGGGCGCCTGCCGCGCGCACCTGCGCGAGCCCCTCGTAGTCTTCCGGAGGCCAGACCGGCTCCTCCAGCCAATAGAGTCGATAGGGTGCGAGCTCGCGAAACATGTCGATGGCTTCGGCGACGGTCCAGGGGCAGTTGGTGTCGAGCATGAGATCGATCTCCGGGCCGACGGCCTCGCGTGCCGAGGCGACCGATGCCCGGGTGATCTCGTGCAGTTTAATATGCCGGAAGCCGCCCTCTACGGCGCCGACGCAAGCTTTCGCGACCGCCTCCGGATCGCTGCAGCGAAGCAGACTGGAGTAACTCCCCAGTTCGGTGGAATCGGCCCCGCCCAGCAATTTGTAGAGCGGCAGGCCGGCGATCTTCCCCGCGATGTCCCACAGGGCGATGTCGATGCCCGACAACCCGTACATCACCGGCCCGGTGCGCCCGAGCAGGTGCACCTTGCGTTGCAGGTCGAGCATCAGAGCGGCGATATCGACCGGATCACGCCCGATCAGCAGCGGCGCCAGAAGCGTATCGATTGCGGTCTTTGTGCTGCTCGCAGCCGCGTGGCCGAACGCTTCACCCCAGCCGACGACACCCTGATCGGTGTCAATGCGCACCAGCACCATGTTCAGCCCCGCCGCGGGCCGTCCGGCGATGAAGTGCAAACCGCCGCTTGTCTTGTAGGGGATTGTCAGCAGGGTTGTTTCGACAGCTGTGATCTTCATGCACGCGACACTACACATCTCGCAGACGCTTTAGGAGCGCCGCAAATCCAATTTCAATAATTGAAATTCCTGGAGATGCCGATGTACAGCGCGCGCGGATAGGGAAATCTAGCGGTCGGTCCTGCCGACATGGCGGCATCGGCGTGCGATGGCGCGTGGACCGAATAGGGAATGGGTGGAGAACGAGAATGTTCGACTTCGTCATATTGGGAGGCGGTTCCGCAGGCTGCGCGCTCGCCGCGCGCCTTTCGGAAAGTTCCGACAACTCGGTGCTTCTGATCGAGGCCGGCAAGGATGTCACAGCGCAAACTGCACATCCTGATGTCCTCGCCAGCTATCCCGCCAAGGCCTACTTCAACCGCGACTTCACTTGGCAGTCGATGACCGCGCTTCTCGGCGGTGCCAGGGCCAACGATCAGCGGAGCCGGGTCCGTGCGCGGTACGAACAGGCACGCATTCTCGGCGGCGGATCGAGCATTAACGGGCTCAACGCCAACCGCGGCTCGCCGGAGGACTACGACGGCTGGGAGACGCTCGGCGCGGACGGGTGGAACTGGAAAAATGTGCTTCCGTATTTCCGCAAGCTCGAGCGTGATCTGAATTTCGACGGCGAGTATCACGGTAAAGACGGACCGATTGCGATCAGCCGCTATCCCGTCGATGACTGGTCTGGCTTCGTCAAGGGCGTTGCGTCGCTGTTGCAGCAGCGCGGATTTGCGATCCTGCCGGACCAGAACGGAAAATGGGAAGATGGCGTGATGCCGACGACCGTCTCCGTGGATGAAAATGATCAGCGTGTTTCCTGCGCAATTGCCTATCTGACACCGAACGTCCGCGCACGGCCAAACCTCAAAATCATGACCGAGACGCAGGTGCAGCGGATTCTCTTTGAAGGAGTGCGCGCGGTCGGCGCCGAAATCAGAACCGGTGCCACTATCGACACGGTGCGAGGCAGAGAGATCATCGTGACTTGCGGCACGATCAACAGTCCCGCGGTTCTGATGCGCAGCGGCGTGGGACCGGTTGACGAGCTCTCGAAGCACGGAATTCCGGTTGTGGCATCCGTGCCCGGCATCGGTCGGAATCTGATCGAGCATCCTGTCGTGAGCATCTCGTGTTATCTCAATCGCAAGGGTCGGCTGTGGAAGCTCGACCGCCATCACACACAGGCCCATGTTCGCTTCTCGTCGCGCGTCGCGGAGTGCCCGACCGGCGACATGAGTCTTGCATTAATTGCAAGATCAGGCTGGCACGAGATCGGGAAACGCGTCGGATCGCTGTATTTCTGGGTCAATAAATCCTATTCACGAGGCTCGGTGACGCTGCAATCGGCCGATCCCGAGGCTCAGCCACAGATCGATTTCCGTATGCTGTCGGATCCGCGCGATCTCGAGCGCCTGCGCAATGCGTTTCGCTTCGCCGCGGAACTGGCCACGTCGCCCGATCTCGAAAGCGTCCGTTCGAAAGTGTTTCCGAGCAACTACTCCGACCGCGTTCGCAAGGTGTCGAGCCCGGGCTTGAGCAACGCGGTCAAGATGGCCGCGTTCGCGCATGTGCTCGACTTCATGCCGTTCCTGCGGGGATGGCTGATCGATACGGTGGTAACCGGCGGGGTTACGCTCGACGCGATCATGCGCGACGACGCGACGCTGGATGCCTATCTCAACAAGGCGGTGGTGGGGGTCTGGCATCCGGTCGGTACCTGCCGCATGGGCAACGAAAGCGACCCGATGACGGTCACAAACGCGTCCGGTCTCGTGCGGCAAGTTACGGGCCTTCGGATTTGCGACGCGTCGGTTATGCCGTCGA
Source organism: uncultured Alphaproteobacteria bacterium (assembly GCA_963736355.1). Taxonomy (GTDB): domain Bacteria; phylum Pseudomonadota; class Alphaproteobacteria; order Rhizobiales; family Xanthobacteraceae; genus CAVTOO01. Next base: position 401,704 of record CAVTOO010000004.1, read on the forward strand.
TCCCGTGCGCGAACACCAACATACCCACCATTATGCTTGCCGAGCGGATGGCCGATCTCATCAAGGCCGAACGGGCGCAGCGCGTGGGGCCGCCCGGATAGAACCCGCAGCTATCGCGTTTTCGAGCGAAGTGGAAACCGGTTCGCGTAAAGAAATCGCGTCAAAACAAAAAAGCTGGAGCCCAGCTTTGATTCAATCACAGCCGGAAAAGCTCTAGAACTCGCCTGGGTGACAAATTTTGTATTCAGATAGGGCTCCATCGCATCGGCGCCGCCTTCGGTGCCATAGCCGCTATCCTTGATGCCGCCGAAAGGCACCTCGGGCAGGGCGAGCCCGATGTGATTGATCGACATCATGCCCGCTTCGGTATTCGCCGCGACCGCGTTTGCAGTCTTGACGGATCGCGTGAAAGCGAAGGACGCAAGACCATAGGGCAGGCGGTTGGCCTCGGCGATGGCTTCGTCGACGTCGCCGAACGGCAGCATGATCGCAACCGGCCCGAACGGCTCCTCGTTCATGATCCGCGCATCGCGTGCAACATGGGTCAGCACAGTCGGCGCGAAGAAATTTCCCTTGTTGCCGATCCGCTGGCCGCCGGTTGCGATCTTCGCACCCTTTTGCACGGCATCGGCAATGAATCCCTCCATGGCGGCGACGCGCCGCGTGTTGGCGAGCGGCCCCATCTGCGTATCGTCCCGGAGACCATCTCCGACTTTGATGCTCCGCGCATGTTCGACAAAGGTATCCAGGAATTGATCGTAGACTTTCTCGTGGATCAGGAAGCGGGTCGGTGCGCCGCAGACCTGGCCCGCATTGCGATACTTGAACCCGCAGAGTAGTTTTGAAGCAGCGGCGATATCCGCATCCTCGAACACAAAGCTTGGCGCGTGGCCACCAAGTTCCATCGTGACGCGTTTCATGTGCTGGCCGGCAAGTGAGGCCAGTTGCTTTCCGACTGCGGTCGAGCCGGTGAAGGACACCTTTCGGATCGATGGATGCGGCACCAGGAACTGGGAGATTTCCGCGGGGGATCCGAAGACGAGTTGCAATGCGCCGGATGGAATGCCGGCATCGGCAAAGGCGCGGACGAGCTCGGACGTGGAGGCCGGCGCTTCCTCGGGGCCTTTCAGGATGATCGAGCAGCCGGCGCCGAGCGCGGCCGACAGCTTGCGCACGGCTTGCAGGACTGGAAAATTCCAAGGCGAGAAGGCGGCCACGGGGCCGACCGGCTCCTTCATGACGAGCTGATAGACACCCTCGCTGCGGGCCGGGATCACCCGGCCATAGGTCCGTCTGGCCTCCTCGGCGAACCAGTCGATGATGTCGGCGGCCGCCAGCACCTCGCCCTTGGATTCGACAAGCGTCTTGCCTTCTTCCCGCGTTAGCAGCCTGGCGATGGTGTCGGCGCGGGTGCGCAGAAGTTCGGCAGCCCTGCGCATGATCTTGCTGCGCTCGAAGGACGAAACCTTCCGCCATGTCCGAAAGCCGCCGGTCGCCGCCGCAACCGCCTGTTCAAGGTCTGCCTTTTCCGCGCGCGCCAGTGCTGCGATCTCCTCGCCAGTCGCCGGATTGAACACGGGCAGCGTCTCGCGCGCGGCGCCGGCGCGCCAGTTTCCGTCGATGTAGAGATTGAGGTCGAGCATCGTCTAGATCCTGTGTTGCAGAATATCGCACTTGACGAAACTGCTTTGCGACTCGGATAACAGGCGTCCGCTGAGCAGGCTTGGACGCTGTGCCGGCGCAGAAGGGAGGGACGAATGTCCGTACTCGAAGACAAGGATATGATTCGCGAGACCATGGCGGCCTATTGCCATGCGCTCGATGCATGCCATTTCGCCAACGTCGCAAGCCTGTTTGCCGAAGATGGCGTGTGGACCACGGACTACGGCGAGGCAAAGGGGCGCGGGGCGATCGAAGAGATGTTGCGCAGTGTCGTTCCGGTGAAGGGAGAGGGGCCGCAGCGCAAGCACTACATCACCAACATTATCATCAAGGTGAACGGCGATAGCGCCAGATCGGTCTCGGACTATCTCGTCGTCCGCGAGTCGGGACCCGATCTTATTCCCGTCATGGGCGGCACCTACAAGGATGAATGGGTGCGTCAGGACGGAACCTGGAGATTCAAGCGGAAGGAACTGGTGCATGACATTGCCGGCAACATGGCCTTGAAAAACAAGCGGTAAGTGCGTGGCGCGCACGGGATGGCGGCCGGAATTGCCGGTACCTTTTATTTCTTGACGAATGGCGGCGTGATATCGACGTATACCGTTCGTTGCCGGGCAACGAAGTGCTTGCTGATACGTTCGGTCCACGGTGACGTCTTGATCTTGTCGTAGTCCGGCGTACTCAACACGTCGGGCGATTTGAGATCGTACAAAGCCAGGTATTTGTGAGGGTTGTCGGTGGCGCGAAAGCGCCGGCCATCGATCACGCCCCAGAAGCTCGTAATCGCGGGGAAATGTTCCTCGGTGTACCAGCGGTTGAATTCGTCTTCATGCGCCGGATCGATCTCGATCTGAACTTGCAGCAAGCCGCGCCCGGGTGTGTCGATCAACGGAACCTCCTGACAAGGCGTATGTGTTGTGCGTATGTGTTGTCCGGCAGGGCGGCTTCGCGGCCACCGTGCGCCCAATCAATTATATGGGGCCGGTTGATTAACTCCAGCGTCACGCGTCAACAACGCTGCCTTCTGTCTCGATCTACTTTTGTAATTTCAATGATTGGAAATTGCGGCGTTGAGGCCGCATGGCGTTGTGTCTATCCTTGCCGCGGTTCGACGGGGAATCCGGAATGACGCAGGATCTGCACTACAAAACTTATGGCGATCCGGCCTGCACGGCATTGCTGCTGGTGCATGCGCTCGGCACCGACTTGCGCTTCTGGGAAGACTGCATCGCGCAATGGCAGACGAAATTTTTCTGTATAGCGCCTGATTTGCGGGCGGCCGGCAAGTCGCCGCGACCGGCAGCGCCGGTCACGATACCGGAACACGCCGCCGATCTTGAACGCTTGAGAATTCATATCGGTGTGCCGAAGGTAGTGGTGATCGGCTGCGCGATCGGAGGGATGATCGCGGCAACCTATGCGGCGCGATATCCGGAGGCAACGCTCGCCTTGATCATGACCAATCCCGGTATCCAGAATTCTGAAGCCGCAAAGGAAATGCTGAGGAAGCGCGTCGAGGTCCTGCGCACGGCCGGCGTGAGCGCCCTGCTGCCGGAGGCCGCCGCGAGGCCGTTTTTGAACATGCCGGAGGATGATCGCTATCGCCGCCATGTCGAGCGTTTCAGTGCGCAGGATTCAGAGACCTTCGCGCGCTCGGTCGAGGGCTTTCTCAACGCCGATATCAGCGGTGAGCTATCGGAGATCAAGTGTTCGATGCTCGTCGTGCCCGGCGAACACGACATCATGATGCCGGCCGACAGCGCACAGCGGATCAAGGCGCTTGTGCCGCATGCGGAAGTCGCGCCAATGACGGATGTCGCGCATTTCATTCCGTTCCAGCGTCCCGACAAATTCGCGCCCGCGGTGGTGGAGTATATCGGACGCACCGTGCGCTGAAGCGCTCGGATCGGCATAGTGACGGTCAACGTCTCGGAACTTGCCGATGCCTGTGCGGCGCTGCGCTCCGGCTGTCAGTCCGGGGAGAAGATGCTGCGGGCGATGTAGCGTACGCCGCCTTCGCCCCAAGGTGAGCCGACGGGCTTGACCTGGATCGGATCGTTCTTGTCATTATAGTAATAGATCGTGCCAACTTTGCCGGGCTCGACCTCCCAAACGCGAGGATAGCCGATATCCCAGCTACCGGCGTCGTCACGCAGGATAATTTCAGGGCCCCACGTCGAACCGCCGTCCTCACTGACAATCGCACGCATGCCGCGCGGAGGGAGCCGACAGGTGTACACGAGCACCAGGCGGCCATCGCTCATCAGCACGGGCGAGCCCGGTGCCCCGAATTCGGTGATCCGCGAAAGAAACTGCCAGGTCGAACCGCCGTCGTCGCTCTTGAAGAGCTCCGTCCACATATCGCCGGCCCAGTCTCGTTCGACTCGCAGGGTGCACAGTATCCTGCCGTTCGGCATCATGACGCCCCGAGGATACATCCACTGGAGACCGCTGAACATGGGGTCGTCCTTGGGAGTGATGAAGGACATGAAGTGAAACGATGTGCCGTCGTCGGTGCTTCGATAGACGCATGGGCGGTTCGGTTCGCCATGCTCTCTGCTTGCGGGAAAGCGGTTGTGCTGACCTTCCCTGTTGACCCCACCGGTCAGAAACAGAAGGCATCGGCCGTCGGGACGAACCAGGGACGATTCAACGGCGCTGAGCGAGTACAGGCCGTCGAGCGGCAGCATGACGGAGCGCGACCATGTCTGACCGGCATCTTTTGATATTCGAAAAAAAACCTGGTTCTCGGGTGGACCGAAAGCCGTTGTGACCGAGGCAACAAAGTCCCGGATAAGTGGATCCTCCTGCATGTATTGATAGTAGAAATTTGAGACGAGCACGTTCTTGTTGGTGAAGTCGACGGGCCCGATTTCGTCGAGGTTGCCGGGCTTTCCATCGATTCCAGGTTGCGGCGCCTGGACGTCCATGCCCGGGCGGTTCTTGTCCTCGTTCCAAATGTGCCAGGTCCGTCCGCGATCCCTGGAGCGGACGGTCACGCCACGCCTGCCGCCAGCGCTCATGACGAGATGATGATGGGCGAGGTGCATCGGGTCGCCGCGATAGTCCGCATTGGCAACGGAAAAATTGCAGATGAGATCCCCCGACGCGGTTTCCCAAAAACCGCGAGAAAACGGATGAGTGGCGAACTCGTTGTCCCGCCTGTAGACGATGGCGTGATCGACGTCCTTGGCTGGGCGGGGGCGGTGGTACTTCTTAATCAGGGTCATATTTCATCCATCGTAGGCGGATGCGGTGTCAATGAGCGGCCGTCGGTCGTTGCCCATGATATGTGCAGCTAGATCCGATAGCTGCTTTCGCGGTGCGCAAAAGGTCGCGGCTGCCGAAGCTATTGTTCGGCGCGTGACGGGTCAACGCGCGGGTGGATCGGATTTCACTGAGTTGAACCGGGGTGTTGAGCAACATTGCGAGACGCCGTTCAGGGATGACGCTCCGTTCGCGGCACCGTTTCGCCGTCATGACGTATGGGCATGTTGCGCTGCATCAGAGACGTCGCGGTCCGCGCCGGACAAAGACTGCGCCGCATTCTGCGCCCGGGTCCCATAGGCGCCAAGCAAATTTCGAACTAATGGTATGCCGATTGCCGCGTTGGAGAGTGGCCGTCGGGTCGTTAATATCCTTACACTAACAAGTTCGCACCGGCGCTCGCACCATGCAGCGAGCACCACGGAAGCGATCCGGGATTCGAGGAGACGCAAGAATGAACAAGCAGGAATCCGAAGGGCGGCGAAGCTACGACAACGTCATGCTCATTCAGCGGGTCTTGGCAGTGCTGGAGCATTTCAACCGTTCGCAGATCAGCACCGTTCGCCAGATCAGCGAGGATTGCAATATTCCCGAATCCAGCGTCGTCCGCATTCTAGAGACCCTTTGCGTCGAAGGATATTTATCGCACATTTCTCGTCGTGGCGGCTATGCGGTAACGTCCAAGATAACCTCGCTCAGTTCTGGTTTCCATGGATCTCCATGGCTTGCCGAGTGCATGAAGCCACTCGTGGATGAACTGACACATCAGAATATGTGGCCATTCTCCCTTGCGACGCTCGATCGCGACGCGATGGTTGTTCAGTATTCGACGATCCCGCTGAGTCCTCTCGCCCACGTCAAGACCACTCTTGGCAAGCGGTTGTCCCTTGTTGGTCGTGCTCATGGACGGGCCTATATTTCATCCTGCAGCGGCCAGGAGCGCCGGCATCTGTTGCGCTTGATCGTCGCGTCAAATGATCCGGAGAGCGAAATCATCTCCGACCCTCAGAACTGGCGTCGTTTGATTACTCGCACGCGGTGGCGCGGATACGGTCTGCGCTGCGAAGAAGTCGACCCCGCAACGGGAACGATTGCCGTGCCGATCATGTCTGCGCCGGGCCGCGTTGTTGCCACCCTTGGAATGACTTTCTTCCGACGCGCCGTGAATGACAGGAAGATCGCAACTTATGCCTCGTTGCTCAAAGCCGCCGCGGTGCAGGGAGTGACGCTTATCGAGAACAAGATTGCCGCGAATGAAACGGTCCCTCCCGCCGTGCCCATGACGAACTCGCGCATTCTGCAGAATCAAAAACCCCTGCGCCATCTCACCAACATGGCAGCCGTCGCGACAGCGAAGTGACGATCGTAGGAGGCCGATGTCCAGTTCCAATGAGTGAAATTATAAGAAAAGCCAATTGCGGGCGCTAGATGGAAGCGGTCTGATAATCGCCAACTTGTGTTCTTCTGAAAGAATGCAACAGGCGCAAAGAGTGCCAAGCCAAGGGAAAAAACGCCATGGATCCGGTACGAAGTTTCGCGAACTGGCAACAGAAAAAGAACAAGTACAGGATCATCAAATTAGTAAGCGTCGCTGCCGTTTTGGGCAGTTCGGTCATTGCGGTTTCAGCAACCGCAACGGCGCAGACGTGGCCGAGCAAGCCGATCGAGTTCATTGTTGGGTTTCCCCCGGGCGGCGGCACCGATCTCGTGGGGCGTGCTGTGGCAGAAGGGATGAAAGCCCGTCTCGGGGTGCCGGTGGTGGTCGTGAACAAATCGGGTGGCGCGGGCGTCGTTGGTTTCGATGCTCTGCGGCAGGCGCAGCCGGATGGCTACACTGTCGGCTTGATCACAGCGCAGCTCATCACCGCCAATCTGCGCGGAGTGATGACTGCCACCTATCGCGACTTCACGCCCGTCGCCATGGTCAACATTGATCACGGCGCCTTCGCCGTTCATCCGGCGACGCCTTTCAAGACGCTTCCGGAACTGGTTGCCTATGCCAAGGCAAATCCGGGCAAGCTGACCATGGGCAACGCCAGCGAGGGCGGCAGCTTCCACATGCTGGCCAAACACCTCGAGAAGCTCGCCGGCGTGAGCTTCAAGCATGTTCCGTTCAACGGCGGGCCTGCCGCCAACCTTCAGTTAATGGGCAATCACATCGAATCCGCGGTCAACGGCGCGATCGAGTTGCAGCCGCTTCATCAGGCCGGCCAAGTGCGGGTGCTGGCGGTGTCAGGGCAGAAGCGTCTCGCGAAGATGCCCCTTGTGCCGACGGCGGAAGAACTCGGCTATCCGCTCAAGATCGAAACTTGGCGCGCGGTCGCGACTCCGAAAGGCGTCTCTCCTGAAATCATCGCCAAGCTGAACGATGCGATCAAGCAGACGACTTCCGATCCGGAATTCATCAAGAAGCTGGAGGCCATCGGCGCACTGCCGGAGTATTTCGGTCCGGACGAACTGGCCAAGTACATCGCTGCGCAGGAAGACGTTTACCGTCTGGTTCTCAAGGACTAGACCGCCGTCGCGCGAACTGGGAACCGGTTCGCGTGAACAATATCGAAACAAGAGGGTCGGAACTCCGTCTTGTTTCTATTCAGGAGGGGCTCCGGGACGGGAGTGAAGACGTGCCTTGCCAGGATCACGGAAGTCTCCCCGCAGCTGCGCGGGAGACGACCTGCCGGGCAGGGCGCCCGTTGAAGGAATCCAAGGAATCCGGTGTGATGCGGATAAATGTCGGTGAATCGCTGGCGGCCCTTGCGATCGTCGTTTTTGCGGGGGCCATGGCGTATATCGGCAGTTCCTATCCGCGCGGCACCCTCGGCGCGATGGGCGCGGGCTATTTCCCGATGATGATCAGCCTTGCGACGGCCGCGATTGGGCTTGTCGTGCTGGCGTCCGTCGCGTTCTCCGCAGCGCCCGCGCCGACGATTCTCTGGCGGCCGGCACTGCTCGCTCTGGCGTCGATGCTGGCCTGGGCCGTGCTCGTGGAGCGCTTCGGCCTCGTGCCCGCGTCGGTCGCGTTGATTCTCCTGGCGTCGGTCGCGCAGCCACCCTTCAGGATGTGGAGCGCGATCATCACCGCGGTCCTCGCCTCAGCGGCGGCGGTCGCGATATTCGTCTACGGATTTGATCTTCCGCTCCGTCCGCTAAAGTGGTGATGCCATGGATCTCTTCGCAAACATGGCCGCCGGATTTGCGCGGGCTGTATCACTCGATGCGCTTCTGTTCTGCTTTATCGGCGTCACGGTCGGGACGCTCGTCGGCGTGTTGCCGGGCATCGGCACGCTGGCGGCGATCTCGCTGTGCCTGCCCCTGACGTACTATCTGGATCCCGTCATCGCCCTGATCATGCTTTCGGGCATCTTCTACGGCACGCAATATGGCGGCTCGATCACCGCGATCCTTCTCAATCTTCCGGGCGAGCCGTCTTCGGCGATAACCTGCCTCGACGCCCATCCCATGACGAGGCAGGGCCGGGCCGGCGTGGCGCTGTTCATCACGGCGATCGCCTCATTCGTCGGCGGCTCGCTCGGCATCCTGCTGATGATGGCATTCACGCCGGCGCTTTCCAGATTCGCGCTCACGTTCTCGTCGACCGAGTATTTTTCCATTATCCTTTTCTGCCTGATCTCGGCCTCGACGCTGTCGACCCATTCGCCGATCAAGGGCCTGGGCATGGTGATGCTGGGGCTTCTGCTCGGCCTAGCGGGCATCGACGTCACCTCCGGCTTGCCGCGCTACACCTTCGGACTCGCGTCGCTCGGCGACGGCATCAACCTCGTGGCGATGATGATGGGGCTGTTCGGCATCGCCGAGGTGCTGACATCGCTCGGGCAGGGCGGGGGACAGATGCTGGTCAAGCGCAGCACCATCACGATGCGCTCCCTTCTTCCCACATGGTTGGATATCAAGCAGGCGGCAGCGCCGACCCTACGCGGCTCGGCGATGGGGGCGATCACCGGCATCATGCCCGGGATGGGCGCGACGCTCGCGACCTTCATGGCCTACGCGGTCGAACGGCGCATAGCCCGGGATCCGACCCGGTTCGGCAAGGGCGCGATCGAGGGAATTTCGGCGCCTGAAGCCGCCAACAACGCCTCGGTGCAGACCGCCTTCATCCCGACACTGGCGCTGGGCGTTCCGGGCGGCGCGGTGATGGCGGTGATGGTCGGCGCCATGATGGTTCACGGCATCGCGCCGGGGCCGTTGTTCATCACGCAGCACGCCGAAATCTTCTGGGGCCTTCTCGCCAGCATGTGGATAGGCAACGTCATGCTGCTGGTCCTAAATATCCCGCTGATCGGCATCTGGATTCGTCTTCTCGACGTGCCGGCGCACATACTCTATCCGGTCGTGCTGCTGGTCATCTGCATCGGCGTCTACAGCATCAACAATGCGGTGTTCGATGTATATCTGGCGATCGTCTTCGGCATCGTCGGATATGTGCTCGGGCTGTTCGGCTATCCAGTCGCTCCGCTTGTACTCGGATTCATTTTGTCGTCGATCCTGGAGGAGCACATGCGACGCTCGCTCCTCATCTCGGACGGGAACTTCCTGATATTCCTGGAGCGGCCGATCAGCGGCGTCTTCATCGCGCTTTCCGCCGTGGTGTTGCTGCTGCCGCCTCTTCTGTGGATCCTGCGCCGCTCAAGAGGTCTTGCGGCAGGGAAACAAACGCAAATTCTGCGTGATGGTGCAGCAAATGGTTGAGGTCAGAAAATGACGAAGTTGGCGAGCGACGACACCGATGCATGGTTCAGGAATGCCTCAGGCCAGCCGGCCTTGAAAGGCATCAGGGTCGTCGACCTGACACAGTTCGAGGCCGGAACGTCCTGCACGCAGTCGCTCGCGTGGCTCGGGGCCGATGTCATCAAGGTCGAGGAGCCGACCCGAGGCGAGCAGGGACGCTACGCCTCCGTCGATCGGCCCGACGCCGACGCCTACTATTTCATGTACCTCAACTCCAACAAGCGCAGCGTCACGGCCAATCTCAAGAACGACAAGGGACGCGCCCTGCTGCGCGGACTGATCGAGAAGGCCGACATCTTCATCGAGAATTTCGCTCCCGGCGTCATCGACCGGCTGGGCTTCGGCTACGAAGACGTGCGGAAAATGAATCCGTCGATTATCTACGCGCAGATCAAGGGATTCGCGCCGGGAAGCCCCTATGGCAAGTTTCCTTCCTTCGACATGATCGCGCAGGCCGTCGGCGGGTCAGTCGCCATCACGGGAGAGGAAACCGGGCGGCCGATCAAGCCGGGCGTCACGCTGGGCGACACCGGCACCGGCCTTCATTGCGCCATCGGCATCCTGGCGGCGCTGTACCAGCGCAAGATCACCGGCAAGGGCCAACGCATCGAGGTCGCGATGCAGGAGGCGGTCATCAACTTCAGCCGCATCGCGTTCGCCCGCCAGGCCCTGAAGAAAGAGCCGGCTCCGCGCGTGGGCAACCAGAGCATCCTCGGCGCGACGGCGCCGAGCGAGCTTTATCCATGCAAGGGCGGCGGGCTCAACGACTATTGCTTCGTCTACACGTCGCGCTCGCCGGACAATTCCCAGTGGTACAAGCTGATGAACATCATCGGCCGCACCGATCTCATTGGAGATCCCAAGTTCGAACTCGCCCGAGGCGCGCTGGGCCAACCGCGAAGCCGTCGACGAGGTCATTTCCGAGTGGACCGTGAAGCACGACAAGTTCGCGGTCATGAAGACGCTCGGCGAGGCCGGCGTTCCGGCAGGCGCCGTCGTCAACACGATGGACCTGACCGAGGATCCCTACCTCAACCGCCGCGGCGCGTTCGTCATGGTCGATCATCCCGTGCGCGGCAAGATGAAGATGCCGGGCTGGCCGGTGAAGATGGGGGAGACCTACGTCGAGTCGACGGCGGCTCCGCTCCTCGGCGCCGACAACGAGGCGGTCTATGGCGAGGTTCTGGGGCTCAGTCCCGAGGAGATCAAGGCGTTGCGCGCCGAGAAAGCGCTGTAGCGCCAACGGAAGGACGTGGAACGGGTAACAACAGAGGAGGGCTTGTTTTCGGTTACGCGTTGATAAGCCGCTTATGCGGACGACAGGGACGAAAATGCTTTCAAACCAGCACAGGGAGGACGTCGCAATGTCGTACAACGGAACCAATTCAACGAAACGGCGTATAAGCCGCAGAACTTTCATCATCGCGGGTAGTGCGGCGGGTCTTGCCGCTCCCGCCCTGATCGGCCGGGCGGGCGCGCAGGAGGCGCGCACAATACGGATGTGGACGCAGCTCAGCGCCACCGGCAAGACCGGCCGCGAGGTTGTGCTGAGCAAGCTGATCAAGGGATTCCAGGCCGCCAATCCCGGAGTGACGGTCGAGGTCGAGCCGCAGATCTGGCATCAGATAAGTGACAAGTTTCTGGCGGCCCATCAAACGGGCACGGCACCCGACGTGGTGTGGCTTCACTCGCCGAGGCTTGTTGATGCAATCAAGCTCGGTGCCTTGTCCGATCTCAATGCCTTGTTCATCAAGGACTGGTCGAAGGACGATGTCGACGATCTCGACGGGCGGGCCTGGCGTTATGGCCAGTCGGGCGGTCGCCAGTATCAGATCATGCATTCAATCTCGGCCGTCGGCCAGTTCTACCGCGTCGATTTGTTCAAGGAGGCCGGAATCGATCCGGCGTCGCTGACGACATGGAGCCGCTTTATCGAGGCGGCGAAGAAGCTGACCGTGAAGGACGACAAGGGCACTGTCACCCGCTGGGGCTTTGGTCAGGCATTCCCCGGCGAGGCGGCGAACGGTTCGACCTTGCTCAACGTGATGTTGGACAGGGACGGAACGATCTTTGACGACAAGTTCCGGGCGGCATGGGCTACGCCGAGCTGGCGTCGAAGGCCTGAAAATATTGAAAAGCATGGCTGAAGAACATCAGATATCGCCGCGTGTCGCGCCGGCCATGTCGAATGACGACATCTACGATCAGTTCAATGCGGGGCGGCTTGCGATGGCGCGCGGCTCGACTGCCAGATTGCCGAGGGCCCAGGCCGCGCTCGGTGCTGAAAAGGTCAGTTTCCTGCCGACGCCGAGCTTCACCGAAGGGCGTTACTCGCCGACCGAAGTGGTGGGCTGGTCGGCGGCGGTGTGGTCGGGCAGCAAGCATCAGAAGCTGGCCGGCGCTTGGGTCGCCTATCAATCCAGCAAGGAGGCGGATCGTCTGTGGGCCATGGAGGGCGGTGCGATGCCCATCCGCAAATCCACGATCCGGGACAACACCGCATTCTTCGCCGCTCCGCAGAACGCCTATCTCGTCACGGCGGCGAAGATGGTCAGCGAGACCGGCTGGTTCGCTCCTCCCGAGGCGGGTGGCGGATTCAACGAGGGGATGAACCGCGCCATCCAGGACGTGCTCGTCAACAACGCGGATCCGATGGCCGCGCTGAAGAAGGCCGAGGAGGCCTTCAACAGAAGAAGGAAGTAGGCATCTTTGCCTGGCAGGCGCAGCGGTCGCAAGCGCGCCTGCCAGGCGAGATCACGTGGCGGATGAGGAGGCCGGATGATGGTTCGGGCGCGGGGAACCTTGCGTGCGCGCGATGCGGAGCATCGCGTGGTCTACCGGAACGATAAGGAGTTCTGCTCGTGGCCGTTCCTTTGCGGCTTCTGGGAGACCGCCGAAGGCCACTTTCTCGTGGGATTCATGCGGAACGAATGTACCTACAATTCCGAGCGCGACATGAGCCACAATAGCTGGCAGCGTACGCGCACTAGGCTGTCGGTGTTGCGTTCGGAAGACCGGGCGGCAAGTTGGAATACGTCGGAGATCATGGATATCTATGACCTCGCCGACGATTCCGAGGCCAAGTTCGGCAACAACCCCCACCGCTATGCCGACGAGCCGGCACTCGATTTCACCGACAAGAACGTGCTGGTCGCATCGGGCGCGTTCCCTGATTACTTTCTGGCCAGCAGCCGGGCATGGATTCGGGTCTCAACTGATGGCGGCCGCACTTGGCGGCGTCCGATCATCGCACCTCTCGTCAAGCTCGCCTCGCTGTCCGGGCACGGCTCGCCCGTCGTCCGCGACGACGGCGTCAGCCTCATCTGCATGACCGCAGTGAGCGCCGATGGCCGCACAAGGCGGCCGGTGGTCTATGCGAGCGTCGATGATACGTCGCATTGGACCTTCCTGTCATTCATGACGCCGGACGGAGACAACGACAGCATAGAGTCCGGAGAAAGCCGGAAGAACATCAAGTTCGCATCGCACCGCTGGTTTGATCCGCGCCCCATCCTGATGCCAGACGGCCGCATCGTCGCATCGATTCGATGTCAGCGCGATCCGACGAGTGTGTTGTGGACCGAAGTCTGGGAAAGCACCGACGGCGGTGTCAGCTGGCGCTTTCTCTCAAGGGTCGGTGATTGGGGTGCGCCGGGTGATCTCGCCTTGACCACCGATGGACGTCTGGTTTGCGCCTATGGCTATCGGATACCGCCTTACGGCGTGCGCGCGCGCGTCAGCGAGGACGGCGGACGAAGCTGGGGGGCGGAAATCATCATCCGGGACGACGGCGGAAGCTGGGATCTTGGCTATCCGCGTGTGATCGAACATGAAAAAGGCCGGCTGCTGGTGATCTATTACATGAACCGCAAGGACGATCACATCCAGATGGGCGGTGGCGTGCGCCACATCGCGCAGACGACATTCGCTCTCGACTGAGGCGTCAGCGGATCAACTTGCTGAAAGGCCTGAAAGCCGGCGCGGCGGCGGAGCCGACCCATTCAAATCCGGCCATCTCCGAGGTGACGATAGTCACGCCGGAGGCCGACAGCCGCTGCATGGCGACATCCTTGCTGGATTTGAGCCGCGAGGCGGTTGCGTCCGCCGCGACAAAGACGTCGTAACCGGCCTGCTTCAGGTCGATCGCGGTTTGCGTGACGCACACATGGGCCTCGATGCCGCACACGACGATCTGGGATCGCGCCGCGGCGGCGATCGCGCGCTGCAGATCGCTGTTCTTCACGCAGGAGAACTCCATCTTTGGAAAGCGCCTTAGGTCGGCATACTTGTCGACGAGTTGCGGCAGCGTCGGCCCGAGCCCGTCGGGATATTGTTCGGAGGCAAGAGCGGGCACGCCTGCAAGCGCCGCCGTCTGCACCAGGATGACGCAATTCTTCAAAAGGTCGTCCTTGTCGAACATCGCCGGCACGAGCTTTTCCTGCATGTCGACGATCAGCAGAAGGGATTTTTGCGGATCAAGAAGCATCGTTACGGCTCGTCAATTGAAGGCGATTGGTTTTGGACAACGGGCTTATGTGCTGACGGCGGCGAAATTGACCGTGCCGGCACGTGCGTTTTCGTCGGTGACGACGTTGACGAGGGCAACCTTGCCCGCCGCCACCGCCTTGGCCGCGCGCTCGAGCGCAGGCCGAATGTCCTGCGGTTTCTCGACGTATTCGCCGTGGCATCCCAGCGCTTCGGCCATCTTGTCGAAGCGGGTGTAGCCAAGATCGCGGCCGGGCTTAACCTTCTCCGGGTCGGCCGTCCAGCCGCCATTCAGGCTGATGACGACGATGATCGGCAATTTGTGGCGTACGGCGGTGTCGAGCTCCATGGCGTTCAGCCCGAACGAGCCGTCGCCATGAAGCACCAGAACCTTGTGATCGGGCTTCGCCGCCTTGGCGCCAACGCCGAAGGGCAGGCCGACCCCCATCGTGCCGAACGGGCCTGAATTCAATCTGTGGCCGGGGCGGAAGCTCGGAATTGATTGCCGCCCGTAGTTCAGAATCTCCTGTCCGTCGACGACCAGAATTGTGTCGCGGTCGATGAAATCGCGGACCTCTTTGCACAGGCGCAGCGGATGAATCGGCACCTGATCGGTCGCGAGAGCGGCTTCGTGTTTGGCAATTCGTGACTTCTCTACGTCGGCGAGCCTGGCGCGCCACGCGGAGAAGCTCTCGCGCGATAGGTCCTTGGCGCAACTGTGCAGCAACTGTTCAAGAACCGCGCGCGCATCGCCGACGACGCTGATGTCCACATTTCGTGAGGTCGCAAGCTCCGACTCGTCGATATCGATGCGCACGAAGGTCGCCTTGTCGCCAAATCGCGGCGGCTGGCCGTGGGCGAAGACGTAGTTGAGGCGGGTGCCGATGACGAGGACGAGATCGGCTTCCCTGTAGGCCTGCGAGCGGGCATGGCCGTAGAAGAACTCGTGATCTTCGCCGATGACGCCGCGTCCCTGAGGTGTGGTGTAAAAGGGGATGCCGGTGGCCTCCACGAAGGCCTGCAGGTTGTCGGAAGCTTCCGACCAGAGGATGCCGCTGCCGGAGAGAATGATCGGACGGCTGGCAGCGCGGATCGCCTTCGTCACGCGCTCGATGGCGGATGGATCGGCGAGCGGACGCGGCCGTTCTCCGGTGAAGGCGATTTTCGGCCAGACCACCTCCGTTTCGTCCACCTCGCGATAAAGCACGTCGGCGGGCAGATCGAGGTAGACGGGGCCGGGTTTGCCCGCCATGGCCTGACGGAACGCCATCGCCACATATTCAGGAATGCGGCGCGTATCGTGCACCCGCTCGGCCCATTTGGTGACGGGACGCATGATGTCGAGCTGGTCGATCTCCTGAAATGCGCCGGTATTGCGCTGGTTGAGGGGGCTCGAGCCGCCGATGGCGACGACCGGCGCGCAGTCGATCAGTGCGTTGGCGAGTCCCGTCGTCAGATTGATGGTTCCCGGGCCCGAGGCGGCCATGCAGAAGCCCGGCCTGGCCTTCAGCCGCGCATAGGCATGCGCCATCATGGCGGCGGCCTGCTCGTGGCGAACATCGATCATCCTCACGCCGCTGGCCATGACAGCCTTCAGCGCGTCATTGATCGGCCCGCCCATGATGAAAAAGCCGGTCTCAACCTGCGCCTTGGCGACGGCCTGTCCGAGCAGCGTGTTACCCTTGATCATGACGTAAACCCGTTTCCTTCCTAGAGAAAGTCGTCTGCCTGTTCTTCAGATCGTTCCATCGGCGCGCAGGCCGGCGATCTCGTCGGCGGACATGCCGAGTAGTTCGCCGAAGACATCGTCATTGTCGGCGCCGAGCAGCGGTGAAGCTTTCACGGTGACATGCGATCCGCTCATCTTGATGACGAAGCCGGGAATGGTGACGGGGCCGCGCATGGGGTGGTCGACCGTCACGAACGTCTCGCGCTCGCGCAGAGCTTCGTCGGCGGCAAGCTCGCGCGTATCGAGGATCGCACTCGCGGGGATACCGGCCTCGCCGAGCAGGCGCATGGCGTCGTGCTTGCTCACATTGCGCATCCATGCCGCGACGACGGCATCGACGTCCTTGTAGTTGCTGGCGCGCGCCTTGGCGTCGGAAAAACGCGGATCATTCAAAAGGTCCCGGCGACCGATAACCTCCAGGAGCTTTTCCCAGTGAAGATTGTTGGCACGCGTGGTGTAGACATAGCAGTAGTCGTTCTCGCCGCCGCCGAGACAGGGATAGACTTCACTAGGCGATGTGCCCGCGATCAGGCTTTGATTGCCGACGCGCGGCGGCGGTCTGCCGAACATTTCCTGTGCCGCATAGGCAATCCGGGTGAAGTTGATCACCGCATCCTGCATGGTGATTTCAATGCGTTGGCCTTCGCCCGTTGCCTTGCGCTGATAAAGCGCGGCGAGGATGCCGATCGCGCAATGCAGACCCGACCCAGTATCGGCCATGTTGGGGCCGGGCTTGATAGGGCGTCCGCCGGATTCGCCGGTAGTCGCCAGCGCCCCGCCTGCCGCCTGAGCAATTGCATCGAATGCAAGAAACTTCGCGAATGGTCCGTTGGGAGCAAATCCCTTGATTTGGGCATAGATTATGTTGGGATTGATCCGTCGTACGTCAGAATAGGAAAAGCCGAGGCGTTCGATCACACCGGGCGCGAAATTCTCGATAAAGACGTCGGCGTTTTCGATCAACCTGCCAAGCAGGGCCGCCCCTTTTTCTGACTTGATGTTGCAGGTGACGCTGCGCTTGTTAGCATTCAGCATGACAAAATACGGGGAATCCACTCCGTTTCTTTCTGCCGTCGCACCGCGGCCCTGTTCGCCTCGGCCAGGTGGTTCTACCTTGATGACGTCTGCGCCAAGCCAAGCCAGAGTTTCCGTACAGGTGGTGCCTGCTTCGAATTGAGTGAGATCAACTACCCTAACCCCAGAAAGAGCGGCGTCGTTTGCGTCTATCAAGGACGAGTTCTGATTCATTCAGTCGCTCCACTCGCAGCCTTTCCGCTCGTCGCGGTGTGCGAGATATACGATTTTGCGGATTTTATCACGGCAGCGCTTGAGGTCTATTTTTTGACGTCAATGTCATACGCAAGTCTAGGTCTAGTATTTCCTTTCGGAGAAGGAAAACCTTGATATTTCAGTTATTGAAATTAGGAGGCTAGATCAGAGGGCAGACCAAATTTAGTCTCAGGTGCCCTGGCTTTGCGCAGCAAACGTCTCGGTGTCCTGAGATGTCGCTGCAAAGGCGAGCGTGTAGTGTCCCGTCGTTGAATTCTCCTGAGCGCCCGAAAGCTGCAGAGCACGCGACGAGAACTGGCTGGCAGAAGCTTCGATCACCACGTCAGTATCGTAGCCGGAAAGCAGCACAATCCAATCCGCAGTGCTGTCCGCCCCGCGGATTTGTTGCTCCGTCGTGGGGCTGTTCGTTTTAGGTGTGTCGGTGATCAGCAGGTGGGCTCCGGTCAACCCCGGCTTTGCGCTCCAGTCGCGAAGACTTTTCACTAGCGCAGTCTTTAGATCAGCCTCCCTCCCAGCTTCCGGGCAAAGACGTATCGTCGCAACCGAAGCTGCGATTCCACCTCCGAAGCTCGCTTCCACCCGGCACTGACTGCGAACCATGTTCAGATGGTGCGGCATCATTTTGGTTGACCACGGCGTGGGAGCATTCAGCCGATCCAGATACCCCGTCGATGTGAGCGTTTCATAGTGTTCCAACTCGTACAGCACGAAGAAATCGCCCGGTTCAAGAACGCTGGTCCAGCGCGAGCCGCGCCGAAAGCCGGGAATGCTCATCCGTTCGGGAAAATGCTCGTGCGAATGCCAGTCGCCGAATTCCGCCCGTTGCTCGGGAGGGATGGACCACCACATCGCAACCGCGGCCTTACCTAGAAGCGACATGCCAAGCCTCATGTGCGTTGTGGTTCATTGTCGTGTTCCTGGCGCGACGTGGAACATTATAGGCACGACGCCGGGCGATTTGCATGTCTCAGCGAGCCGGCGCCGACCGCATGCCCGCTAAGCGACGGCCAAAATCAATGACCGGGAGTTCGATCACGCGATACATCAGCGCGGCCGCCGGCACGGTCACCGCAAGACAGAAGGCTGCGGTCAGAAGGCCGCCGGTCACGCTGTCGTCGCCGAATGCGAGATAGCCCAATCGTATCGCCAGGAAGTGAAGCAGATACGCTCCATAAGACCGTTGTCCCAGATAGACCAGCGGTTGCCAGGTCAGGATGCATGACACCGCTGTTTCCTGCACAATCGCGTAGGCGGTCAGGTAAGTCGCCGTCAAGGCAACCACCGTGAGCTGCTCGGTGTAATTCAGCATCGCAGCCGTCGCGACGACGAGCGTGATGGGAACGAGCACTGAGACACGCGTCGCCTTCGCAATCACGGCGTAGGCCTGCGGGCGCTCGAGTGCGAATGCCAGCATCGCGCCGAACAAAAGCGCGCAATAGGCCTGGGCGAGAAACGATCCCACGGCCGTCAACAGTGCAGCGGTGATCGCGGTCACGGCGAACCGCCAGTTCTGGTTCCTGATCAGCAGAAACAGAACCGGCGGAAAGAACAGATAGAATTTCAATTCGATGCCGACCGTCCATGAATGCGTGAAGATACTGAAGCCGTTGCGGCTCGAATATTCCGGCATGAATGTCAGGAAATACGGCAGGCGCTCCATGAAAGACGCGTAGTCGCCCGGCGAAGGCTCGATTGCAAAGCACGCCAGCCAGTAGATCAGGATCGCGGTCGCGTAAGCCGGCACGATACGGCAAAATCGCTTGACCAGAAAAGGCCCGAACGCGATACGGCCAGCGCGCTTCTCTTCCCGCATCAGCAGCATGGCGATCAGATATCCGCTGATCACCAGAAATATCCAGACCGCCGCCCATCCGTGCAAAGCGGCAAAGAGCGGCACGATCGGGATATGCGCGGTGATCACGAGGAGAAAGCCAAGCGCACGCAGACCATCAAAGGCCGGACGGTGGCTGTCGGTGAGATAGGTTTCGTAGCTCAGTCCATGGGATTCTGGAGTCATCGGCGAGCGTATTATCGGACTGATCCCGTTTTGACCACGGCCGCGCATTGGAACCGCACGGAACTATTGTCAGTGCTGACGCCGTTGCTGCTCTGGTCGCGCGCCTCGTTTGTATCTAAATGGTTCCCTTGAGCGATCAAACGCGCGAATCCTGAGCGCGGGACAAGATCAAGAAATAAGGAACGACATGCGGTTTCAGATCGAAGTGAGCACGCTGGACGGGAAACTGGTGTTCCACAAGGATAAGGCGGCCGACGCCATCGATGTGGCGCGGGGCGCCAAGAGCAATCTCGGCGTCACGATCACCGACACGTCCGATGGCAAAACCTACAAGCCCGAGGACTTCGACACGTTGCTCGCGAAATAGCAGAACCGATCGCCTTGCTTACTCGGCAAGTTCTCGCATCACCTTGATGAGATCGGATTTTCCTTCAAATCCGATTCCGGGCAGGTCCGGCATGGTGATGTGGCCGTCCTCGACTTTCACGGAGTTGGGGAATCCGCCGTAAGGCTGGAAGAGATCGGGATAGCTCTCGTTGCCGCCGAGACCGAGACCCGCTGCGATGTTCAGCGACATCTGGTGCCCGCCATGGGGAATGCAGCGCGCGGGTGACCAGCCATGCTGCGCCAAAACATCGAGTGTCCGCAGGTATTCGACCAGCCCGTAAGACAGGGCGCAATCGAATTGCAGCCAGTCGCGATCGGGCCGCATGCCGCCATAGCGGAGCAAATTGCGCGCGTCCTGGTGCGAGAACAGGTTCTCGCCGGTGGCCATCGGGCCCGGATAAAACTCCGACAGCGCCGCTTGCAGCGCGTAGTCGAGCGGATCTCCGGCCTCTTCGTACCAGAACAGCGGATAGTCGCGCAGCATCTTGGCGTAGGCGATGGCCGTTTCCAGATCGAAGCGTCCGTTGGCATCGACCGCCAATTGCGCCTCAGAGCCAATTTCCTTGAGTACCGCTTCGATCCGCGCGCGGTCCTCGTCAACAGGTGCGCCGCCGATCTTCATCTTGACGACGTTGTAGCCGCGCCGCAGATAGCCGCGCATCTCCGCCTGCAGCGCGGAGTTGTCCTTGCCCGGATAGTAATAGCCGCCGGCGGCATAGACGAACACGCGTGGATTGGCGTCGCGGCCTTTCATGCTCTGCAAGCAGGCGAAACAGCGGTTGGCCCGCGATCTTCGCCACCGCATCCCAGATCGCCATGTCGAGCGTGCCGACCGCGACCGAGCGCTCGCCATGGCCTCCCGGCTTTTCGTTGGACATCATCGCCGCCCAGATGCGGTGGGGGTCGAGATTTGTTCCGGCATCATTGAGCAGCGTCTTGGGATCGGCCTCGACGATGCGGTTACGAAAGCGCTCGCGGATCAGGCCGCCTTGTCCGTAGCGGCCGTTGGAATTGAAGCCGTATCCGACCACGCGACGGCCGTCGCGCACGACATCCGTGACCACCGCAACGAGGCTGGCCGTCATTTTCGAGAAGTCGATATAGGCGTTCCGGATGGGGGACGCGATCGGCTTGGTGATTTCGACAACATCCACGATGCGCATGCCGGCTCCTCAAGCCCTTATTCAGAACGACGTTTCGCCATTCTAGTTACCGATGAATGGACAGTGAGGCAACGCCACGACAACGGCACTGCAAAATAAGGGTAGATCGTCCGTTCCGAACTGTGTAAACGGACGCTCCTTCTAGGAGCACCCATGTCAGCCTGCGGACTTGATTTCGGGACGTCGAATACGACGCTTGGGACGCTTGTGGGCGGACAGCCGGTTCTGGTCGAACTGGACGCGGGGCAGACGGCTATTCCGAGCGCCATTTTTTATGAGCTGGATGGCGCCGCACTGGTCGGCCGCGCCGCCATCGAGGCATATGTTGACGGTGTGTCCGGGCGCCTGATGCGCAGCCTGAAATCGCTGCTCGGCACGTCGCTCATCGAGGAGGTGACGCAGGTCGGCCGCGAGCGCGTGTCGTTCAGGGATGTCATTGCCTACTACATCGGTGCGGTAAAACGGCGGGCCGAGCAATCCGTCGGTCACGAACTCCGCTCCGTCGTTCATGGCCGCCCGGTGCATTTCGTCGACAATTCGCCAGAGGCGGACGCGGCCGCCGAACAAACATTGCGCGACATCGCCCATGAAGTGGGTTTCGCCGACGTCACGTTCCAGCTTGAGCCCATCGCCGCGGCGCTGGACTATGAACGGCAAATCACCGGCGAGGAGATCGCGCTGATTGCCGATATCGGCGGCGGCACGTCCGATTTCTCGATTGTGCGTCTCAGCCCCGCGCGGCATCTGAAAGCCGATCGCTCATCCGATGTTTTGGCCAATGACGGCGTGCGTATCGGCGGCACTGATTTCGATTACCAGCTCAGTCTGGGAACGATCATGCCGCTGTTCGGCTATCGTAGCGCAATGAAGCGCGCCGGAACGGAAGTGCCGCCGCGCTATTTTTACGAGCTGGCAACCTGGGCCAACATCAACAGGATGTACGAGCGCAAGGTGATGAACGAAGTTCTTCAGGTGCGTTTTGAGTCGGCACAGCCTGAACTGGTCGACCGCCTCGTTCGGGTGCTCGATGAACAGCGCGGCCATACGCTCGCGATGGAAGTTGAAGAGGCCAAGATCGCGCTGTCGGATAAGAAGAAATTCGATATGTCGTTCGACTGGGTGGAGCCGGGTTTAAACGTCGCTGTGACCCAAAAGGATCTCGTCACCCACACGGGACGACTGGCAGCGAATATCGCGGCCAGAATAACGAAATGCCTTCAGCAGGCAGGGCTCACTGCGAAGGACATTGACGCGGTATTCCTGACCGGAGGATCGGCTCAACTCGCGCATGTTCGCGAGGCCATCGTCAAGATGGTGCCGGCCGCACGACTGATTGAAGGTGATAAATTCGGCGCGGTCGGCAAGGGTTTGACCATCGAGGCAGGCCGCCGATACGGACCGGGCGCTTAAGGCGGCTATTCGGGCCGCACCTGTCGCAGAAGTTCTTTCGCTTCCTTCGCGGACTTCGCGGTAAACACCATCCAGCAATTCATCGTCGTGAGTTCGTCGCTGCATTTGAAGCAGAGCGCCAGCTCATGATGATTGTCGGCAGCCTTGTCCGATGTCGCTGCGATGATGTGGTTGGTCACCTTGCAGTTCGGGCAGGGCATGGTCAGCGTTTCTTCGGTCAGCATAGGTCCTCGGCAGCCACATGGGTCGCGGCCAACCTACACCACTGCGCGCCATCAAAAAAGGGCGGCCTGAGCCTCTTCGCCCGGTGAGTACTGAGCACGCCGCACAGCAACGGCCGAAAGACAGCTTGAAGGATCAAGCCGTGAAATTCTGGATGGGATTCATCCCGGCCTTCATCGCGATCCGCTCGTGCGAAACTGTGTCGGAGAGCATCCGAATCGGGCGCGGAAACGCCGGTTGAAATACGACGCCTCATGAAATCCGCAGACATAGGCGATGTCACTGATCTTCATGCGGTCATGACGTGGGTCGGACAGCATCACGCGCGCCTTCTGCAACCTCAGCTCGTTGACACGATCGGTGAAGCTCCGGCCCGCCCCGTGCAGCAACTCTTGAACGTAGCGTGTCGACAGGTTCAGTCGCCGTGCCAGCTGGCGATGAGAGAAGGCTGGATCTGGAAAATTGGCGGCGATATCCGATAGCGCATCTTGCAAGTGTACTGCTCGCAGACCGCGCAGTCGCGCTATCTCGGCCTCAGTTGTCTTTTCTCCGAAAGACAACGCGACAAGGTCTATCAGCGTCGAGCTAATGTGCTCGATCAGTGCCGGTGTGAGAGGTGATCCGCCATCCTCAAGGAGAATGTCGATATACCGACGCAGGTGCCGCAGCGGCTCGCAGCCGGGTTCGATGGAAATGCCAACCAGATCTTCCGCGTCTTCAACCAGGTCCAGTAGGCGACGGCGGGGAAGGGCAATGGCGAGCCATCGGTTATCGGCGCGGCTGCGGATCTCTCCGCTCTCCGTGTTGGTGACAAGCACCGCGCCACCGGCATGGATCGTGCCTTCGCGTCCTATCTGCCGGAACGCCATGGGCGAAGTACCGGCATTGAGGCCCAGCACGAAATCGTCGTTGTCATCGTCCGCATAACGGGATGTGCGTGCGAAACATTCGATCGTTCCATCGAATCGGCCGATATGGATGCGGCCAAACCGCGTGAACTCGCAACGCATCGCAAACGGCTTGCCGACAGCCGTCGACAGATCGAAGGCGCGTCCATAGCGCTCCATGAAAAGGTCGCGCCACAGCAGGTAGCGGCTCTGCTCGTCCAGATGTTTTGGAAGCTCGTCCGAAGAGAATGTCGTGTGCGCGTTGCTTGTGTCAAATGAATGCATTTTGAAATCCGATTTCGCCAAGCAACCATTTTGATATCTGAACGATGTTGCTGTCCACATTCAGATTTCGGTGAGGACGCGACGAGGCGCGCTCCGGTTCAAGCCCGGTGCAGTGTTATCCAAATGCTGTGGCGCATCTGCCACAGCGCCGCAAATGCAGCGTGACACCGCGCGCGCGTCCAAGCCCGGCGCGGGCCCGGACAAGACGGAATCAGAACTCTTTGAGATGAATTCGGCTGCGACCGCCCGGATGTTCCGGCTGCGGCGCGGTCTTTGACTGGATGCGGGCATGCGGAATCTGGTGGCTGGAATTGCGGGCGCGGTCCTCCTGTTGGGGGCGGGCGCGGCGTCGGCGGCGGACAAGGTGCGGCCCGTGACGAACGCCGATCCGTGCGGTGTGGCGCGCTTCAACGGCGCCTATCTGGGCGCCAGCATCGGCACCGCTGCCCATACGGCCCTGCGCACCGATGCGGACGAATACTTTCCCGTCGAGGGAAACTATTCCGCGACGCGGATCGGGTTCAGCGGTGGCCTGCAGGCGGGTTATGACTGGCAATCCTGCAACAAGGTGCTGGGCGTCGTCGCGGATTTCAACTGGGTCGATTCCGTGGTCACAACGCGGATCACGCCAAATCTGGCAAACACCACACGAACTATCCAGAGCGGCATGGACTGGTTCAGCACGCTGCGCGCCCGCGCCGGCGTCGCCTCGGGCGATACGCTGTTCTATGTCACGGGCGGCGTGGCAGCCGCCAGAACGAACCTGACGATCACGGACATCGAGCCGGGCGTCAATCAACGCAACGAATTCACCAATACGAGGCTGGGTCTCGTCGGCGGCGTCGGCGCCGAGTTCATGCTGGGCGGCAACTGGAGCCTGAGTGCCGAAGCGCTCTACATGCAGTTCAGAAAGGCAAACAATACGTTCCGATGGACCAACGACGACTACACTTTCGTGTCGAACGACAGCGCCTTCGTCGGGCGCGTCGGCGTGAACTACCGCTTCGACAATCCGCGTAACGCCAGCGCGTCGATGAATGCCGAGCGCTGTGGCTCATCCCTGCGGTCCGGCGCATTTCAACGGCGGCTATGTCGGCGCTAACGCCGGCGCGGTCAGCTCCACGGCGTTGCGGCAGGATCAGGATGCGATCGTGAGCATCCATGGCGATCTGTCAGCCTCGACGAGCGGCGCGACAGCGGGCGCGCAACTCGGCTGGGATTGGCAGTCGTGCGGCCGGCTGCTCGGCATCGTTGCCGATCTGAATTGGAGTGCAGTGAATACGACTGCGATGGCGGAGCCGCATTCGCCAGGCTATCGCGCGATGGAAGGCCAGTCTGAACTGGTTTTCCACGTTCCGCGGCCGCGCCGGCCTCGTTGTCGACGACGCCTTGATCTATGTCACCGGCGGTCCTGCGATCGCCGGGATCGAGTTGGCGGTCACTCGGCGCGAAACGAACGTCAATGTTCATCATGCCTTCAACGATATGCGCTGGGGTGCCGCCGTCGGCGTCGGGGCGGAGTTCGCCGTGGCGCGAAACTGGAGCGTAAACACGGAACTGCTTTACCTTCAGTTCGTGCGCAACGCCCATTCGTTGCAGCGGAACAACAACACATTCAGCATCGAGAATCAGGACTCCGCCTGGGTCAGCCGCATCGGTCTCAACTATCGCTGGGACAAGCCGCAAGGCGCTCAAGCTTCGGCGACGTCCCGCAGGGCATCCTGCGGACCGTCGCGGTTCAACGGCGGCTATATCGGCGGCAATGTCGGTGCGATCCGCCGCACGACACTGACGCGCGACACGGATTCGTATTTCTTTGACAATGTCGAGTGGACCGAAACGCGCGGCGGCATGACGGGTGGCGTGCAGGCCGGCTACGACTGGCAATCCTGCGGCAAGGTGTTCGGCGTGGTTGCCGACGCCAACTTTGCCAGGGCCGATACGACCGTGCAGATCTATCCGCACGGTGGCAATGCGGGCGACCTCCAATCCTCTATCCGCAGCGGGATGGACTGGTTCGGCACAGTGCGCGGACGCGCCGGCGTCGCGATGGATGATGACGCTCGTCTATCTGACGGGCGGTCTGGCGGTCACTGACATCGGAACCGATCTGTCCCAGTCGCAGGGATTTCGCCAGGACAAGTTCGGCGGAAAGCGCTGGGGCTGGACCGGCGGTGCGGGCGCCGAATTCGCACTCGCCGGCAACTGGAGTGTCAATGGCGAAGTGCTCTACATGCAATTCGCCAAGGACTTCGCACACGTTCTTCGTGCCTAACCGCCTGCGGACGTTCGAAAGCTATGACTCCGCCTTCATCGGCCGCGTCGGCTTGAATTACCGGTTCGGGCAGGAGAAAGTGAGCGCTGTGCGCGCTCACTTCAGGAAGTCGAAAATCTCCGCGATCGCTTCGGTGCGTCCGCGCTCGGGCCGGTCGACGATCAGATAGTGCGTCGTATTCTCCGGCTCGTAGATGCGAACCTCTTCGGCGTTGACGAGATCCGTCTTGAGCGCGTGAACGTCGCCCTCCCGGTCAGGTCCGGAAGACCTCGCTGGCGAATTCCGCCATCTCGCGGTTGAATCGCTCGGTTTGCTCCCAGAACGGCGAGTGTCCGCAGTCCTGGTAGACCGACAGTTTCGAGTGAGGGATCAACTCGTGGTGCCGGTCTGCCGCTGTTTTCTGGATCAGCGCGTCGTTGGTTCCGTGGCTGATCAGTGTCGGCACGCGCACAGCGCGCTGAGCGGCCATCGTCTCTTCGACGCGCGGCTGCCAGGATTTCATGAACAGGCTGTACCGCGGCCAGGCGACGATGTTGTAGGCGAGCATCGCCGCGAAATCGTCGGGCTCGGGTTGGCTCAGGAAGCAGGCGCGCAGAAATGCCGTCGATGAAGCGATGTCGAAGGCAAGGCCGGGGCCGGTGGAGGCCGGCGGCAATGCCGGGCCGGGACCACTGAAGGCCGGGTCGGCATACGGGACGCGAAGCAATGAAATGCAAACCGGAGATGGCTTTGTCACCATGGACCGCGAGATATTGCCCCATGATGCGTCCGCCCATCGACCAGCCCGCAAGCATCGGCCGGTCGAGCTTCAGGCCGTCGATGACGGCATCGATGTCGGCGGCCCAGCGGGTTTGATCGCTGTAGAAGACAGCATCGTCCGGCTTGTCGCTTTCGCCGTGGCCGCGCACGTCGAGCGCGATCAGGCGGAACGGCGCAAGCTCCGGGCTCGCATACTGGCGCACGAAGCAGAGATGGCTTTGCAGCACGCCGTGGATGAACAGGATCGGCGGTCCGTTCGGGTTGCCCCATTCGCGCACCGAGATGCGCACGCCGTCGGCGGTCGTCACGAACTGGTGCCGGCGTGCCTGTATGTCGAGGAAGATAGACATGATGACGTCAGCTTTTGACGCTGTCGATGAAGGGGCCGACCAATTTATTGAAAGCGTCGGGATTCTCGATGTTCGAGATGTGGCCCGCATTCGGAACAACAACGAGGCGCGCGCCGGGGATGCGCTTGGCATCCTCGGCCATGCTCTTGGGCCGGTCGCCGTCCTGCTCGCCGACGACGAGCAGCGTCGGCTTGCCCACGGAGTCGAGATAGCTCGAATAATCGTAGACCTTCAGCGCTTCGATGCAGCCGACATAGCCATCGACCTTGGTCGTGCGCACCATGCCCTTCAATTTGTCGATCGCCGGAATATTGGCGTCGCGCGAGGCTTGAGTGAACCATGTCGAGACCGTCGCATCCACGGTCGCATCCATGCCGTCCTCGCGTGCGACGCGGATTCGTTCGTTCCATCCGGGAATGCCCGCGGCCGATGCGCGGCAATCGCACATGGTGAGCGAGATCACGCGCTCGGGAAAGCGATGCACCAGGCCAAGCCCGGTGGAGCCGCCCATCGACAGGCCGACGAAATGCGCGCGCTGGATGCCTGCAACATCCATCAGCGCCACGACATCGTCGACCAGTTGCGCGGGCGGATAGGGAGGCGGTGGCGCATCCGTGCCGCCATGGCCGCGCTGATCGTAGCGGAACACGCGATAGCGGTCGCTCATGAAGGCCGCGAACTCGTCCCACATCGTCAGGTTCGTTGCCAGCGAGTTGGATAGGACGATCCACGGCGCGCCCTCGGGGCCTTCGGTCAGCGTGTTGAAAGTGATGCCGTTCGCGTTGAGCTTTTGCGGGGCCATGGTCGTCGGAACTCCGTGACGGAAGGGCCCCGGTTATACCAATTGCACGGCGGTGCTCAAGTTCACGTCGGGCCGCATGGTGCAGCTGCGAACAGGTTCGCCGTTTGTCGCTTGTGGGACAAGTTGCAAGCCCTTCGGCCCAATTCCATGATGCGTCGGTTAAGGGAGACTGCAATGAACATAGACGTGTCGGATGATGCTTTGCCGCGTGACACAGGCGCGTGGGAAATCCCCGAACATTTTCGAATGCTGCGCGACACGGCGCGCCAGCTCATGGTCAAGGATATCCGGCCTGTCGAGGATACGGTGGAGCACGACGCCATCAAGCTGCCGGCCGATGAATTGGCGCGGCTTCAGGACAAAGTAAAACAGCTCGGCCTGTGGGGCATCCGCACGCCCGCAGAGTATGGCGGCATGGGCCTCAATCTTCTGGGCCAAGCTGTGCTGACTGAGGAAATCTCGCGCTGCAAGATGGGCATCTACGTACCCGGCTGCAACGCCTTCGGTCTCAATCCGCCGAGCGTGATTTTCGAGGGCACGCGCGACCAGATCGAGCGCTACGGCATTCCGACTGTCGAATTCAAACGCAAATGGTTCGTCGCCATCAGCGAGCCTTCAGGCGGTTCCGATCCGGCGCGCGCGATCCGCACCCGCGCCGTGCGCAAGAACGACCGCTACGTCATCAATGGCACCAAGACGTGGATCACGGACGCTGGCAATTGCGACTGGGGCATTGTCTTTGCGCGCACTGGCGAGCAGGGCGACCGCGGCGGCATCACCTGCTTTCTGGTCGACAGCAACACGCCGGGCATCAGCTTCAAGAAAATCCCGGTGATCCGTTCCTATTCGCCCTACGAGGTTCATTTCGACAATGTCGAAATCCCGTTCGAGAACAGGCTCGGCGAGGAAGGCGAAGGATTTAAGGTCGCCGACCGATGGCTGGTGGAAGGCCGCTTGCCGTATGCGGCGGGTGTCCTCGGTGTTGCGCAGCTGGCGCTCGAAATGGCGATCGACTGGGTCAAGGGGCGAGAGACATTCGGCGCCAAGCTCGCCAGCCGACAGGCGATCCAGTTCATGATCGCGGACAGCGAAATGGAGCTGCAGGCGGCGCGCCTGCTGATCTATCAGGCTTGCTGGGCGGGCGATCTCGGCCGCGACATGAAAGTGTCCTCGTCCATCGCCAAGGTGATGGCGACGGAAACCGCAGGCCGCGTTGTCGATCGCTGCATCCAGATGTTCGGCGGTCTCGGCGTCACGCAGGCGATGCCGCTGGAGCGCTGGTATCGCGAATTGCGCGTGACGCGCGTCGGCGAAGGCCCGTCCGAAGTGCAGCGTGCGGTGGTCGCGCGCAGCCTGCTGGGCGATGCGGCGCGCATGAGCCGCTAGGCTTTTGCAGCCGCAGCACCGAACTCCGCATTGTCGGCACCCACGCGCGGGGCGGCCGAGCGGATCGGCGGACGCGTGCCATCGAACGACAGCGGCAAACCGGTCAGAACGTAATCGGTATCGGGGACGGTCTGGATGATGCCGAGTGCTGCGACCTGCGGCTCGCTGGCGGCTTCCGCCATGGTGTTGATCGCCGCGCAGGGAACGCCGGCGCGTTCGAGCAGCGCGACCCAGTCCGCGCGCTTGCGTGTTTTCAGGATCGCCTGGATCTCGTTGAACAGCACGAGCCGGTTCTGGAGCCTGACGCGGTTGGTGCGGTAGCGCTCGTCCTGCGGCCAGTCCTCGCGTCCCATCACTTTGGCGAACTTCTCGAACAACCGGTCGTTGCCGGCGCAGATCACGAGCGGTGCGTCGGAGGCGTCGAACGCCTCATAAGGCATCATGTTGGGATGGCCCGAGCGATGGCGCTCCGGCTCTTTCTTCTGATTGATCCAGCCGTCGAGCTTCTGACTGCCCCACACCAGTGCCGTCTCCAGCAGCGAGGCCGACACCACGCCGCCTTCGCCGGTCAGATGCCGGCGCTGCAGCAGCGCGAGGGCGCCGATGACGCTCCACATGCCGGAGCCCTGGTCACAGATTGAAGCGCCCATCCGCATCGGCGGGTCATCCGGGCCGCCATTGATCGCCGAGAGGCCACTAAACGCCTGAATGAGCGGCTCATAGGCCGGATGGAGTTTGAGCGGTCCGTCGGCGCCGAAGCCCGAAATCTCGCAGATGATCAGGCGCGGGAAACGCTGACGCAGTTGGTCATGACCGAGGCCGATGGTCGGCGGAATATCGGGCCGCAGATTATGCACGAGGATGTCTGTCGTACCCAAAATCTCGTCGAGCTTTGCTTGATCCGCCGCGTCCCGCAGATTGAGCGCGACTGATTTCTTGTTGCGGTTCCATTGCGTGAACAGAAGGGAGTTGCCGTTGCGGAACGGCTCGCCCATCATGCGGGCGTCGTCGCCGCCCTCGATGCGCTCGATCTTGATCACTTCGGCGCCGAGATCGGCAAAGATGCAGCCCGCAAACGGAGCGGCAATCACTTGTCCGATTTCGACCACGCGCAGGCCTTGCAGGATCGTCATGTTCAACTCGCATCGTGAAGCTGTTGCAGGTTCAATCCGGTGGCAGGACGCGGATTGATATTATAGAAAAGACGGAAGCGAATGGGGTGGCGTATGATCCGGGATCTGCCGAAGAAAGTCTTCATCCATGAGGAGGGACCGCGCGAGGGGTTCCAGTTCGAGAAAGGCGCCATCGCGACCGCGGCCAAAATCGAACTGATCGAGGCTCTGGCAGACACCGGTCTTGACGAAGTCGAGTGTGTCTCCTTTGTCGATCCCCGCCGTGTTCCCGGAATGATCGACGCCGATGATGTAGCGCGCGGCATCCGGCGCAAAGACGGCGTTCGCTACAGCGGCGTGTGGCTCAACATGCGGGGTCTCGAACGCGCTCACCAATCGGGCCTCGATCTCTCGGGCATCCTGCAGATTTATGCCTCCGAAACTTTCGGCCTGCGCAACGCCAATGTGACGACCGAGAAGCTTTTGACCGAGCAGCGCAAGTGGCTCGAATTCTACAAGACGCACGGCGTCCATCTCGACTCGGCCATCGTGATGACCGCCTTCGGCTGCAACTTCGAGGGGCGGATTGCCGCGACACGTGTGGTTGATTGCGTGGCGCGTCTGATGGACCTGATGGACGAGTATCACGTCAGCGCCGACCGATTTCGTCTCGCCGATACCGTCGGCTGGGCCAACCCGGTCGCGATCCAGCATGTCGTCGGTGCGATCCGCGAGCGCTGGCCGGACTTGCGCCTTGCGCTGCACCTGCATGACACGCGCGGCACCGGGCTCGCCAATGCGCTGGCGGGCCTGGCGATGGGAATCGATTCCTTCGACAGCTCGTGCGGCGGTCTTGGCGGTTGCCCCTTCGCCGGTCACAAGGATGCGGCCGGCAATATCTGCACCGAGGATTTCGTTTTCATGTGCGAGGAGATGGGGATCGAGACCGGCCTCGACCTCGACAGACTGATCGCTTGCGGCTTGCTCGCCGAGCGTGTCGTCGGTCATCGGTTGCCGGGCAAACTGATGCATGGCGGTCGGCTCTCGATCAACCAGACCTGAAACATAAAGAGCCCGGCACGGGGCCGGGCTCTTCGAACTTTGTCGAAAGCTGCGATCAGCTTCCCTTCTCGTTGTGGATGTCCTCGAAGAACATGTCCTTCCAGGTCGCCGGCTTGTTCTTGAGGCGGCCGGTCTTGTGCAGGAAGTCGGCGTAGACCATCGTTCCGTCAGGAATGACGTGATAGCCGAAGCCGGGACGGCTGAGCATTTCCACGACCTCATCAACGCTGGTCTTGGCGCCGGAGTCCGCGATGTAATAGGTGACTGCGGTGCGCAGGTCTTTTTTGATGAACTCGTTGGCTTCCTTCACCGCCGCGATGATCGCCTTGTAGACGGTCGGATTGGCGTCGTGGAATTTCTTCGACGACCACCAAACGGCCGACGTTGCATTGCCGACGACATCGTTCGAGCGCAGCAGCGTTCGCACGGTCGGATTCTTGAGCTGCATGATGGTGAAGGGCGGCGAGGCGAAGGCCGTCTCGAACGCCGGGTTGTTCGACAGCATGCCGGCGGTCTGGTCGGGCGGTGACATGGTGAAGGTGAGCTTGTCGAGTTTGTCGTAGTTCTCGATGCCCCATTCCTTCGCCGCGGCCATTTGCAGGATCAGGGCCTGGCCTGACACCTTGACGGTCGTCACGGCAATCTTGTCGGTGTCCTTGAAATCGCGGATCGTCTTGACGTGCGGCGCGCGCGTATTCATCAGCAGCTCGAAATAGCCGAGCGCGGATACGCCACGCACTTCCTGCGGCGTGCCTTTGGTCTTGTCCCAGAGCGTGAGCAGGCCGGGCATGCCGCCGCAAACGAAGTCGACGTTACCGGAGATGAGAGCGTCGTTCATGGCGTCCGGTCCGCTGAAAACGGCAAATGACGTTTTCAAATTCGGGATGCCGAGGGCGGCTGCGTGTTTCTGCACCAGGTTCTGGTGCTTCATCACGTTGAGCTGCATGTAGGTGAAGGCGAATTGCTGCGCGAAGCGGACTTCAGTCACTTCCGCGCGGGCGGGCGCCGCGGCTGCCAAACTCAGTGCCGCCACGCTGCCGCCGATCAAAAGCTCGCGTCTGTTCATATGTTCCTCCCGTTTTTGAACTTTGTAAAACTATGCGCCCGCGCGCCCGGCCTCGTCAACGATTCCGAGAAATATTCGAGAATTTACAGACCCTGAAAACGCTGACGGGGCTCGCGCCGCGAAAGCTTGTCGCAGGGAAGGGGCGGGCGGGGACGCTCCTGTCAGCCAGAATGCATTCCGCATCGGATTACATGACTGCCTTGCGCTCCGTGCTCTTGCACCGGGGGCCGCAAACAGGGAGGAAAGATATCGATTGTGGCCAATGGCCGTCGACCCTTTGCTCCCTGTGATGCTGTTTTTCCGCCCATGACGCTGCGCCACGACCCCGCCGGTTCTGACATGCCCGCAACAGAGACTGCGGACGTTTCATCGCCGGTCGCCGGTGACGCGCCTGCCCGCGCGCTGACGCACAAGGAGATCAGCCGGGTCTTTGTCGGCGTCATGCTGGCGATGCTGCTCGGGTCCATCGACCAGACGATCATTGCCCCGGCGCTGCCCAGTATCGGCCGCTCTCTCAACGATACCGAAAATCTGTCCTGGGTGGTGACGATCTATCTCGTCACCGGCACGGCTGTGGTGCCGCTGTACGGCAAGCTCGCCGATATCTACGGCCGGCGTGTTGTGCTGATGACGGGTTTGATCATCTTCATGGCGAGTTCGGTGGTCGCCGCGCTCGCCACCAACATGACGATGCTGATCATCGCCCGCGCGCTTCAGGGCGCCGGCGGCGGCGGATTGATCTCGCTGGTGCAGACGATTGTCGCCGATGTCGTCTCGCCGCGCGAGCGCGGTCGCTACATGGGCTATTTCGTCACCGTCTCCGTCGGCATGTCCGTCGGCGGCCCCGTGATCGGCGGCCTGCTGACGCAGTACATTCACTGGTCGATGATCTTCTGGATCAACATCCCGATCGGTCTTGCGGCGCTGTGGATGAGCGACCGTACCTTGAAGCAGCTCCCGGTTTACAGCCGTCCGCACAAGCTCGACATCATCGGCGCGGTGCTGATGATGACAGCCTCCATCGTGTTGTTGCTGGCGCTGAGCTGGGGCGGTGTGCGTTATCCGTGGATTTCGATGCAGATCGGCGCGCTGTTCGCCGGCTCAGTGGTCTTGTGGACGATCTTCGCGTGGCGGATCACGACCGTGCAGGAGCCTTTCTTGCCGCTTCATACATTGCGCAATCCTATCGTGCGCAACGGTATTCTGGCGCGGGGCTTCGCGCAGGGCGCGCTCGCCGGGCTGACTATTTTCCTGCCGCTCTATTTCGAGATCGTGCGCCATCTCTCGGTTGCGGAAGCTGGATTCGCGCTGATTCCGCTGATGGGCGGCATGGTGACGGCCGGGCAAGCCACCGGCCGCCTGTGCGTACGCTACGATCACTACAAGATGTTTCCGCTGATCAGCCTGCCGGTGTGCATGACGGTTCTGCTGGGTTTCGCGATCTGGCCGACCGAGTTGCCGATCTGGGCGATGTACGGGCTGTCTGGCCGTCGTCGGCATGGGCTTCGGTCCACTGATGCCGATCTCCACGGTGATGGTGCAGAACGCCGTGCCGCAAACCGAAATGGGCATCACCACCAGCGCGCTGAACTTCTGCGCGTTCCTTCGGCGGCGCCTTGTTCGTTGCGCTGTTTGGCGCCATCCTGCTCGGCGGCGTGGGCGGGGAGGGGATCTCGATCGCCACACTGATGCGGACATCATCCGGCATCGAGCTCGGCGGGATTTTCCGCTACGTCTTCCTGGCGGCGGCGGCGGGTGTCTTTATCGCCATCGTGTTTGTCGCGATCACCGAAGAAGTGCCGTTGCGCAAGACGCCGCATCTGTAGATCGGCGCTGTTATTTCGCGCGATAGGCCGCCATGAAGGCGCGCACGGCGGTTGTCACCACGCGCTCGACGCTGTCGTGGTCCGGCGGCGGGCCGAAATTGAACAGCACGGGCTTGAAGAGTGTCGACTGGCAGGAATCCAGAAACTGTGCGGCTGCGATGTCGGGGTGTTCGACCTTCAGCACACCAGCCTTCGTCTGGGCACGCAGATAATCTCCGAGCAGGCTGATGCCGCGGGAGGGACCGGTCTCGTAGAACAACTTGCCGATTTCGGGCATGCGATCGGCGATCGCAATGACGGTGCGAAGCACCGCCGACTTGGCCGGACGGCACAGGAACGGCACGTAACTCATGCCAAGCCGCATCAGCGTGCCTTCGACGTCGCGCTCGCTATGGTCGAAATCGAACAGCCTCTCGGCTTGTCCGGCGCACTCGTCGGTGACGATGGCCTGGAAGAGGGCCTCCTTGTCCTTGAAGTAGACATAGAGCGTGCCCTTGGAGACGCCTGCGGCGCGGGCGATGTCGTTCATGCTGGCGGCGTCGTAGCCCTGAGAGAGAAAAATGCTGCGCGCGCCCTCGACGATCTGAAGGCGCTTGGCACCGTCCTCACTGCCATCGGCGACCGGTTTGACCAGTTCCGCTTTGGCCAGGGCCTCGACCGTCATTTTCCGTCTCCTTCGCCGCCATCGCGCGGCGCTAGATATTTTCCGCTTCTGTTTCAGTGACTTATTGCATCACGAAAACTTTTTGACCGAACGGTTCGGTCAGCGTTGACTTCATCGGCGTATCGGCTATATGGATTGACCGAACGGTTCGGTCAAGTCCTTTCGAGCCGGATCAAGAATCGCCGAACCGGAGCCTGCCATGTCCCGCGACGCAATTGCAGCCACCAAGCCGCACCCTGCCCACCTCAAGCCGGTGGAGCCCGCTGCGCCGGAAACCAGGACAGCGGAGGCACCCAGCGCAGCTCCTGCACCCGCGGCGGCCGTGGCCGGCGAAGCCGCCAAGGCAGAAGCCCAATAAGCGCAAGCTGGTGCTGATCGGCTCTGTCGCCGTCATCGCGCTCGCGGCTGCCGGCTGGTAC
The DNA here is from genome assembly GCA_963736355.1 of uncultured Alphaproteobacteria bacterium. Classification (GTDB taxonomy): domain Bacteria; phylum Pseudomonadota; class Alphaproteobacteria; order Rhizobiales; family Xanthobacteraceae; genus CAVTOO01. The sequence continues at coordinate 436,981 of CAVTOO010000004.1, forward strand.
GGCACCAAGTATCTCGTCAGCGGCCGTTACATGGTCTCGACCGAAGACGCTTATGTGCCGCGCCCACAACACGACGCTCGCCTCGAAGATCGTCGGGCTATGTCGCCAGCGTTCCGGTCGAGGACAACGCCCAGGTTCGCGCCGGCGACGTTATCGCCACCATCGACGACGGCGATTATCGTCTCGCTGTTGAATCCGCGCGCGGCAAGGTTGCGACGCAGGAGGCGACGGTCGAGCGCTTTGCCCGCCAGGTCGTGGCGCAGGACGCCAATATCGCGCAGGCGAGGGCGCAACTCGTCTCCGCGAACGCGAATGCCAAGAAGACGCAGTCCGAATTCGAGCGTCAGCAGTCGCTGTCGTCGCGCGCAGTTTGCCAGCAAGCAGTCATTCGAGCAGGCCGAGGCCGGTCGCGATCAGGCGGCTGCGTCGGTTCAGAGCGCACAGGCCGCTGTCGACTCCGCCGTCGCGACGCTTGATGTCGTCAAGGCGCAGCAGCGGAGGCCACCGGCATGCTTGCGGAATTGAAGACGGCGCAGGCCAAGGCCGAGCGCGATCTTTCCTTTACCGAGATCCGCGCGCCGGTCGACGGCGTCGTCGGCAATCGCGCCGTGCAGGTCGGCGATTACGTCCAGACCGGCCAGCGCTTCGCCAGCCTGGTGCCGCTCGATCGCATCTACGTCGATGCCAATTTCAAGGAAACGCAGCTCGCGCGCCTGAAGCCCGGTCAGACGGTCTCGATCAGTGTCGATGCGCTGCCCGAGCATGCCATCGAGGGCCGCGTTGCATCGCTGTCGCCGGCGTCCGGTGCGGTGTTCTCGCTGCTGCCGCCCGACAACGCCACCGGCAACTTCACCAAGATCGTGCAGCGCATGCCGGTGCGGGTCGAGATCCCGGCCGATGTCGCCACGCAGAATCTGCTGCGGCCGGGCATGTCGGTCGTGGTCAGCGTCAACACCAAGTCTGCGACCAGATTCCACCATAGCCGCGCTCGCTCGCTAAGAGGGAGCACGGTTCATGTCCGCCGCAACCACGATGGTATCCCCCCCCAACATCGGGGTTGCGGCGGATCGAATTCCGCCGCAAGCGCCTGTTCGCCTTCATGGCGATGTGCTTCGGCATGTTCATGGCGATCCTGGACATCCAGATCGTCTCGTCCTCGCTCGCCGAACTCCAGGCCGGCCTGTCGGCGTCTGCGGATGAAATTCCGTGGGTCCAGACCGCGTATCTGATCGCCGAAGTCGTCGCGATTCCGCTGTCGGGCTTCCTGTCGAGGGCGCTTGGCACGCGAATGTTGTTCACGATCGCTGCGGCCGGTTTCACGATGGCGAGCGTGATGTGCGGCCTGTCGACGTCGATCGGCGGCATGATTTTCTGGCGCGCGGTTCAGGGCTTCATCGGCGGCGGCATGGTGCCGACCGTGTTCGCCTCGGCCTATGTGATGTTCCCGCGTTCGCGCCAGGCGATGGTCGGTCCGATCATCGGTCTGATCGCGACGCTGGCGCCGACCATCGGCCCGACCGTCGGCGGCTATCTGACCGAGATTTTGTCCTGGCACTGGCTGTTCTTCATCAACGTCATTCCCGGCATCGGCGTCGCCTTTGCGGCGTGGACGCTGATTGATTTCGACAAGCCGAATTTCAAGCTGCTTCGAGAATTTTGACTGGACCGGGCTTGCTGTCGATGGCGGCTTTTCTCGGCTCGCTCGAATATGTGCTGGAAGAGGGGCCGCGCTACGACTGGTTCGACGACACAACGATCTTGCTCATGGCGATCGTGTCGGTGGTGTCCGGCATCGTGTTCTTCGCGCGTGTCTTGACGCGCGAAGGAGCCGATCGTGGATCTGCGCGCCTTCGCTGAATCGCAATTTTGCGGTCGGCAGCATGTTTGGCTTCGTGCTCGGCATCGGGCTTTACGGTCTCACCTATCTTTATCCCGTCTATCTCGCCCAGATCCGCGGCTACAACGCGCTGATGATCGGCGAGACCGTGTTCGTGTCCGGCCTCGTCATGTTCATCACCGCGCCGATTGCCGGCCGGCTCAGCGCGAAGTTCGATCCGCGTTTGATGCTGATGGCCGGCTTTCTGCTGTTTGCGGCCGGCACCTGGCAGATGTCCTATCTGACGAAGGACTGGGATTTCTGGGAATTGCTGTGGCCGCAGATCTTCCGCGGCGTGGGCCTGATGTTCGCGATGATCCCCGTCACCAACACATCTCTCGGCACGTTGCCGCCGGATCGCATCAAGAATGCGTCGGGTCTGTTCAACCTGATGCGCAATCTCGGCGGCGCCTTCGGCCTCGCATTGATCAACACGATCTACAACAGCCGCATGGATCTGCACCTGGCGCGCCTGCACGAGGCCGTCAATTATTCGAGCGTCGCTGCCACTGACACCCTTTCGAAGTTGACCGAGCGTTTCCAGGGCGCCGATGCGCAGACGAAGGCGCTCAAGCAAATGATGCTGATGGCGCGGCAGCAGGCGGCGGTGATGAGCTTTGCCGATCTGTTTCTGATGCTGACGGTGCTGTTCGTCGGTCTTGCCGCGCTTGCGGTCATCATGAAGCGCCCGGCACCGGCGCCAGCCGCGGCCGGCGGCGGGCACTAAAGCGGCCCCTTCACAACGGCCTCCGCCGACCTATCTAAGGGCGGCCATGCTTGATTATGCCGCCCCCTTCATCGAAGAAAATGCTGAAGAGCAATCTGCGTCGCACGTTCCGGCGAACGACGCGATGCTGCTCGATGCCTATTCCAACGCGGTCACCAATGTCGCCGAGACCGTTGGCCCGGCCGTCGTTCGTGTCGAGACGCGGGCGCGCGTGGTGCGGGCCAACGCGGGGGCGTCGGTTCGGGTATCGTGATCTCGCCCGATGGTCTTGTCCTGACCAACAATCACGTCGTCGGGACGTCGCGTGACATCCGGCTGACCAGCGGCGAGGGCCTTGTCACCGACGCGCGGGTTCTGGGTGTCGATCCTGATACGGATCTGGCTTTGCTGCGCGCCAACGCGGCTGGTTCGCTTGCGACGGCGGCGCTGGGCAATTCCCAATCGTTACGCCGCGGCCAGCTTGTGGTCGCCATCGGCAACCCGCTCGGCTTCGAATTTACCGTCACCGCAGGCGTCGTCTCCGCGCTCGGCCGTTCGATCCGCGCCGTCAACGGCCGCATGATCGAGGACGTGATCCAGACCGATGCCGCGCTCAATCCCGGCAATTCCGGCGGACCGCTGGTGTCGTCGCGCGGCGAAGTCATCGGCATCAACACGGCCGTGATCATGGGCGCGCAGGGCATCTGCTTTGCGGTCGCCAGCAACACGGCGCAGTTCGTGCTGTCGGAAATCATCCGGCACGGTCACGTGCGGCGCGGCTTCATCGGGGTTTCGGCGCAAACCGTGCCGGTGCCGCGCAGGCATGCTGTCGCGGCCGGGATCGACAACAAGATGGGCGCGCTTCTGATCGAACTCGATCAGCAGGCCGCCGCCTCAAAGGCCGGGTTGCTGTCGGGAGATGTCGTCGTGCGGCTTGACGGCAAGACGGTCGGCGGTGTCGACGACCTCACGCGGCTGCTCGACCGCGATCTGATCGGACGCTCGGTTGAAATCCAGGTGTTGCGTCTGGGCCGGCTGAAGTCGTTCAGCCTCGTTCCGGCGGAGCGCATAGAACACGCAGCATGATCGCGAGATCTCAGTAGCCGGCCTGGTTGCTTGGTATCCGCACCGTCAGCCCCTCGAATTCCGGCTTGATGATGATCTGGCAGCTGAGACGGCTGGCCTCGGTGGTGTCCGGCGCGAGATCCAGCGTCATCAGTTCGAGGTCGGCCGGCGGGCCGACGATGGTTTGCCAATCCGGTTCGACATAGACGTGGCAGGTCGAGCACAGGGCGCTGCCGCCGCACTCTGCGACGATGCCCGGCAGGCCTGCATTGCGTGCGACCTCCATCAGCGACCAGCCGGTCGCCGCCTCGATGGTGCTCGTGCTTCCGTCCGGCAGAATGAAATGAATATTGGGCATATGCCCCCTAATAGCAGGCTCAAATAACATTGCGCCAAGCCTCATATCATATAGGTTCGCCCCACCCACGGGTTTTCCGGTGGGTATTCCTGCCATCGAAACCTCGCGTCAGCGCCAAATCCATCCAAGTTCAGCGTCATGCCCCATTCTGATCGCTTCCATCTGACCGGCATTATGGGCTGGCCGATCAAGCATTCACGCTCGCCTAAACTGCATAATTACTGGCTGGCGCAGCATGGTCTCACGGGCACCTATGTGCCGCTGTCCATTGCGCCGGAAGGGCTGGAGCGCGCGTTGCGGGCGCTGCCGGCACTTGGCTTTTCGGGCGTCAATCTGACGATCCCTCACAAGGAAGCGGCGTTGCGCTTTGTCGATCGCGCCGACGAACTGGCGCAGCGCGTTGGCGCGACCAATTGCGTGACGGTGGAGGCCGACGGTTCGCTCTCGGCGACGAACACCGATGGTTTCGGCTATCTCGCGTCAATTTTGGAGATGGATGCCGCGTGGCGCGCCGATGCGGGACCGATCGTCGTGCTGGGCGCCGGCGGCGCCGCACGCGCGATCCTGCTGGCGCTCATCGACAAGGGCGCAAAGGACATTCGCCTGCTCAATCGCACGGCGCCGCGTGCCGACGATCTCGCGCGCGAATTCGGCAAATCCATCCGCACCGTGGCATGGAGTGCTCGCGCCGATGCGTGTGAGGGCGCGGCGATGCTCGTCAACACCACGAGCCAGGGTATGAGCGGTCAGCCGCCGCTCGACATCGATCTCGGCAAACTGCCGCAGACAGCACTGGTGTCGGATATCGTCTATATCCCGCTCGAGACCGCGCTGCTGACGCAGGCGCGCCAACGCGGCAATCGCGTCGTGGGCGGTCTTGGCATGTTGCTGCATCAGGCGCGGCCGGCATTCCGGTCGTGGTTCGGCATTATGCCCGAAGTCACGCCGCAACTGCGCGCGCAGATCGAATTTTCGATCTAAAACAGAGCATGATCCGGAAAAGTGGGTACCGGTTTTCCGAAAAGGCTTGTCCCCGGACTTGATCCGGGGATCATGCTCAAGAAATAAAGCTCTTTTTGCTTCGTCTATTTGGTCGAAGCGCCGGCGCTGAGAATATTCATCGGATCGAGATCGAGCGAATGCGCCGGCAGCGTATCGGTCTCGAACAGATCGGGGTGCGCGCGGCACAGATGCGGCAGCACCAGAAGAATTTCCCGCAAGTGCAATCGAACGGCCGCTTCGGCTGCAGTCGCATCGTGTGCGGCGATGGCGTTGAGAATGTCGGTGTGTTGCTCGATCAGAAGTGACATCGGCGATGCACGTGGCAGGCTGAGAAAGCGCACGCGGTCGGTCTGTGCCTTGATGTCCTCGATCACCATCCAGATTTTGGCGCCGTCGACCGACTCCGCCATCAGGCGATGGAACGACTCGTCATGCGCCAGAAACGCGCGTTGATCCTCGACGGCAGCAGCGGCCCGTTGCGCCTCGATGGCCTGCTTCATGCGCTCGATGGCACCGGGTGAGGCAATCGAGCAGGCCGAACGCGCCACGGCGACTTCGACCGCCTCGCGCACGAACCGCGCATTGGCGAGATCGCGCAACGAAATCTTGCTCACATAGGTGCCGCGCTGGGGCATGATCTGCACCAGCTGGTTTTCGGCGAGCTTGATGAAAGCCTCGCGCACGGGCTGGCGGCTGACGCCGAACCGGTCGGCGATTTCCTTTTCCGACAGCGCCTGGCCCGGCAGCAATTGCATCGCGACGATCTCGCGCCGCAAGGCCTGGTAAATCTGGGGCGCGATCGCGCCGCGCAGGTCGAGAATGGAATCGGTCATGGGTTCGGTGTGCCTGTCATATCCAAATGTACTACTGCGCGGATTTGGTCCGCAAATCAAGAAACCGGCCATTTCGGCCGATTGAGCCCTTCTAAGGACCGGGCTTGTTGTTGTCCGCGACGAATGCACGCACATCGGGCAGCACCTGCGGCAGGACCGCCTGCACCTCCTGAGCGGTCATGCCCGGCTTCACGCGCGGATCGTACAGGATGTTCAGGATGTACTGATCGAAGACGCCGAAATAGCCCAACTGCACGTTGTCGTTGAACATGGTCCAGGGGACGCTGTCGGTATCGTTGATCGGCCCGAGGGCCTGAAGCATTTCCTCATACGCACAGTCGGCGAAAATGGCGTCGGACACGTTCGTCATGAGAACGACGCTCGATCCGAGAATGCGATAGCTGTCGTCTTTGCGGAAACCAGACAGGCATTGCGGGTCGAGATTCTTGCGAATGTCGCGCATCCTGTCGCGTCCGAAGAGGCGGGTCAGCGTCGGATAGAAATCCCGTTCGCGCACCATGGTGACGACGACATTGGCGTCGCTTTGCTTCGGCGTGATGGCGAGGTCGAGATGGCGGATGTGGCGCGCAATGTCGTCGACAATCTGCTTCAGCCGCGCGCTGCGATCGGGACGGCCGCGATTGTCGATGTAGATGCGCACCGGCGTATCGTATTTCCGGATACGATCAACACGGCCGGCGAGCTGAAACTCCGCGCCGATGGTGGTCTTGAGAAAGCCGTCAATGATCTCGGCGTCGGTGAAGGTCGTGCGCTGCGCCGATTTGCGCACGAAGCCATCCTGCGCCGTCGCCGCCGTCGCACAGGCGACCGAAGCAGCAAGCAGGAGCGGGCCGATGGCGGACGACAGCGGGATCACGTTCAAGAGGTAGCTGCTTTTGTCTTGAGCGCAAGGACGTCAAAAAACAAAAGGCCGGCTTGCGGCCGGCCTTTTGCAGGAATTTTGAACGGTGCGGTCAGTTCTGAACGACCACTATCGCACCGACATTGACGCGGCTGTAGAGGTCGATGACGTCCGCATTGACCATGCGGAAGCAGCCCGACGACACGGCCTGACCGATCGTCTCCGGCTCGTTGGAGCCGTGGATGCGGTAAAGCGTCGAACCAAGATACATGGCGCGTGCGCCAAGCGGATTGTCCTCGCCGCCCTTCATGTGGCGGGGCAGGTCGGGGCGACGCTTGAGCATCTGCGACGGCGGGGTCCAATCCGGCCATTCCTTCTTGGCGGTGACGCGATGCGTGCCGCCCCAGCGGAAGCCATCGCGGCCCACGCCGATGCCGTAGCGAACGGCCTGGCCGTTGCCGAGGATATAGTACAGGCGCCGTTCCTTGGTGCTGATGTAGATCGAACCGGCGGGCTGCTTGGAGTCGAACGCGACGGTGGTGCGCGACACAGGGCCGGAGTTGCCGCTGAACGCGCCGAATTTGTAGCGCTGGCTGGCGGGTGCGCCGCCGTACAGCGTGTCCAGATAATCCTGAGCGCGGGCGCTTGTGGATCCGAAGCTGACGGCAAGCAAGGCTATGGCGAAAAAGGAATAAATCAGGCGGGTCATCATGGCTCTTTCAGTGATCCGGCTCGGAGGGAATCGAGGCGGCAATTGGGCCGCACGCCACGAGAGAGGCCATAATTTGCCGGAATTCGCAACCCACAGGCGCGTGAGTTCCCCGCGACAAAACAACGGGGAACAATCTTGTTCGACGCTGTGACATCGATGCATCAACCGGACGGTATGTGTGTGCGGAATGTGCCGTCTCGCGGTGAGACGAAATGGTGGGCGCTGAAGGGATCGAACCTTCGACCTCTCCCGTGTGAAGGGAACGCTCTCCCGCTGAGCTAAGCGCCCGGACCCGTTCGGGGGCCGAAGACGGGGCGGATTTAGGGAAGCCAGACCCTTGGTGTCAAGCCGAGCCTGCGTGGCGTGGTCTGAAAGGGCCGATCAGCCCCGGCCGGCGCGCGATACGTGGGCCTGCAGGGCCTTGATGCGCTCGGCCAGCGCGCCCTGAGTGGTGGCCGCTCCATTGGCGTTGCCGTTGCGGCGGGCCGGCTCCGCCAGGATCGTCTCGATCGGGGAGCCGGGGCCTTCGAGCGCGATCGCCAGCCGGGCGACCTCGGCGGCAATCTCGCTGATGCGCTCGCGCAGCTGCGCATTTTCGGTGCGTTCGGTGCTCCACGAGCCCTGCGCTTGCGCCACGGCGGTCGCTGTCTCGTTGCGCAAAGCCTCGATCTGCTTTTCCAGATCGGCCCGCTGCGTGCGCACCTGCTCGCGCAGGGCCGCGACGGTTTCGGTCGCGTCCGTCAGCGCCGCGCGCAATTCGCGTTCGGTCTTGTGTCCGAGTTCGACCTGTTGCCGCAGACAGGTTTGCTTCGGTCTCGCGCTCGGCAAGCATCTTGCCCTGGCCCGACAACTGAGTTTCGAGATCATCGACCCGGTCCGAACGCGCCTCGGCTTCGCGCGTCTTCGTGGCCAACTCGCCTTCAAGCTCTTTCACGCGGGCGTCGAGGGTCTCGGCGCGGCTGCGCGTGGAGTTGAGTTCGTCGGTCACGTTCGCATTCTGGCTGCGCTGCAGCTCGAGCCGCTCCCGCGTGCCGATGACATCTTTTTCGGCGCTCTCGGCGCGCGACTTGAGCACTTCCATCTGCGTCGTCAGGGCGACGAGTTCGACCTGACGGCTGTCCGCGGACATGGTCCGGTCGGTCAGTTCATGCGTGAGCTTGGTGATCTGCGCCTGCTTCTCGGCGAGTTCGCGTTCGACGCTGAGCAGCTTCTCGGTCTTGGTGCCGGCGTCGGTGTCGATCGTCCGCAACTGCTCGAGCAAACTTTTCTCGCGTTCCTCATTTGCCAGGATCGCGGCGTTCTTGTCGTCCAGCTCGAGCTTGAGGCGATTGACGGCATCGGACTTCTTGCCGAGTTCGGCCGCCTGGCTCGCGGTCCGCGCCTTGAGCTGATCGACGCTCATTTCCAGACGCCGCGCCGACATGGCGAATTCGGCCCGCAGCTGATCCTTGTCGGCCTGAATCTCGGCCAGCGACAGCGGCGTGGAGGCTTCGAGCCGCTTCATCGTCAGGCGCACCGCGCGCGCATGCACGAGCGGCACGATGCCAAGCCCGATCAGGGCGGCCAGAAGAAAGCCGATCGCAAGAAACATGATCGGTTCGACCATGAGCCACGCTCCTCAAACGCCACGCGAAAGCGCCACCATATGCCACGCGAGGGGCGGTGAGCGCCAGCACTTGCAAGCCTGTCGCGAGCCGCGATTCACGGCCCGCCAGGCTTTAATCCGTCAACTCAGAAGGGATTCCAGGTCGGCTGGTTGGTGAACTTCAGGTAGCCGATATTGGCGCCCAGCCGCAGCCCGACACCGGACCGGATCGGCACCACCACGATGTTGTTGAAGGTCAGCGCCGTCATGCCGAAGCCGCCGACGAAATAGGCGGAGCCGTCGACGCCGCCAAAGCGCTGGAACACCGCACTGGTCGACGGCAGGTTATAGACGAGCATCATGGTGCGGGCGCCGTCGCCACCCCAGTCGAAGCCGACCGAGGGACCCTGCCAGTACACTTTCATGTCGCCGGCATTCTTGGTGTAGAGCGTGCCTTCGCCGTAGCGCAGGCCGGCAATGAAGGCGCCGCTGCCTTCCTCGCCCAGAATATAGCCGTTGGGTTGTCCCCACTGGCTGGTGGCGCGCTCAACCACAGAGGCGAGCCCACGCGAGACGGTGCCGAAGAACTGGTGTCCGGCATTGAGAATTTCGTCGGGGCCGTAGGTCTGGCCGCGTCGGGCGCCCTGGGCTTCGACCGGGCCAGCAGACAGGGCCAACAGCGTCACGATCAACGCCGCAAGACGGGAAAGAAAGGTCATGGATATTGCCCCAAAATCGGTGGCGGTGGGTCAATCGTCGGAACTCTGAGGTTCAGCTTAACTCCGTGCTCACGGCGCGAGATTAAGCTGTCCGGCGAATCGGAACCTTGTGAACCACAACTATGACGGCAGCGCGGCACAGAGGAAAGGGTTCGAGCCCGTTGATCGGGCTTATCTTTCTGGCTGCCAGCCTTCTGGCGGGGCCGGCCGGCGCCGGCACGAGCGAGCGTATCGTTGCCGATCCGAACAGCGGGCTCGCCATTTACGGTTTCGATCCGATCGCCTATTTCACCGACGGTACCCCGGTGCGGGGCCGGGAGGATGTCGAGCTGACTTTCGCCGGCGCGGTCTGGCGTTTCCGCCATGAATCCGACCGGGCGGCGTTTCTCGCTCACCCCGACGTCTATGCGCCCCAGTTCGGCGGCTACGATCCGGTGGATGTCGCCCAGGGCCGCACAATTCCGGGCCACCCGCAGCTCTGGCTGGTCAGGGGTCAACGACTCTATCTGTTCGCCAGCGAACGCAATCGCGCGACGTTCGCGCGCACCGCGGGCGTTCTTCTTGTCGATGCTTATCAACGCTGGCCTGCGCTGCACGACAGTCTTCCAGAATAGCACGCAGCGCTGTCAGGCGAGGTGCGGATCTGTTCGCGTCACGACGCAGCCGGATCGCCCCAGGCGATAAAATCCGGAACCAGAAATTTCGCTTCGCTCCGACCGAACAGCAACTCGCTGCCGTCGCCGCGCGTGATCTTGCCGCCGGCCGCGATCACCAGCGCCGCGCCAGCCGCCACATCCCACTCGCTTGTCGGCGCCAGCCTCGGATAGATGTCCGCGCGGCCATCGGCCACGTGGCAGAATTTGATCGCCGAGCCGAGCTTGGTTGTCGTTGCGCCATGTGCCGTGACAAAGGCCGATGTACGTGGGTCAAGATGCGAGCGGCTTGCCACCACTGAGCACGTGCCGCGATGGCCGCGCCGCGTCTGGATCGGCGTCGCGGTGTCGGCGTTCCAGTCGAGACGCTCGGCGCGATGTCCGATCAATCCGCGCCATGTCTGGCGCAAGATCGGCGATGCAATCACCCCGAGCACGGGCTTGCCGCGCGTGATCAGCGCGATGTTGACGGCGTACTCGTCGCGCCCGGCCACATATTCACGCGTGCCGTCGAGCGGATCGATGATGAAAAAGCTGCCATCGAATGGGCCTGTGGCGGCGGCCGCGCGTTCTTCCGAGACGACCGGAATGGAAGGTGCGAGCCTTGCCAGGCCGTCGATGAGGACCGCGTCGGCTGCGAGGTCGGCCCGCGTGACGGGCGATCCATCGGTCTTGTCGGTGCGCATCATCGCATCGCGCGGCACGGCAAGAATCGCAGCGCTTGCGGCGCGGGCGAGATCGGCCAGCGGATTGAGGAGAGCGACGCAGTCGTCGAAGGCAAGGATGGGCGCTGGCATGCTGTTGATGTCTGGAGAAGCGATGGAGCCTGTGCCGGGATTGCTTGGCAGCCCGGCAAGGCGCGGTGTATCACATCGGAGGCTTCGATTCGCCGCTTCCGTCTGCGCGAGGCCACAGTTTCCGTCGATGTGTTGCCTTCGCAGACGTGCCAGTTCCAGAAACTTGTCCAAGAACTTGCCCAAGAATTCGCCCAAGAACTCGCCAAGGAATCCCTGATGACCGGCCCCGCCGCACCCGACGCTCTCGATCTTGCTGCCCTGCTGTGCTCGCGTGTGTGCCACGATCTCATCAGTCCCGTCGGCGCCATCGTCAACGGGCTTGAGGTTCTCGACGACAATCCGACGCCCGACGACCGCGAATTCGCGCTCGGGCTGATCCGCAAAAGCGCCCGCAACGCCTCCGCCAAGCTGCAGTTCTGCCGGCTGGCGTTTGGCGCGGCGGGCTCCGCCGGCGCCCAGATCGACACTGGCGATGCCGAGAACATGGCGCGCGGGGTGATCGAGGACGAGAAGACGAAAATTACCTGGGGTCTGCCGCGGCTCCTGTTGCCCAAGAACCGCGTCAAGCTTCTGCTGAATATGCTGATCGTTGCCCAGCAGACGATTCCCCGTGGCGGGTCCCTGTCGGTCACGCCGGTCGGCGAGGGCGACACGATGGCGTTCGAGATCAAGGCGATCGGCCCCAATGCCCGGCTGCCGCAGAACATCATGGACCTGCTGGCCGGCAGCCATCCGGCCGCGATCGACGCCCACGCGGTCCAGCCGCACTACACGCGGCTCCTGGCGCAGGCCTGCGGCCTGACGGTGACGCTGCGGATGGACGGCGAGACGGTCATCATCGCCGCCGCATAAGGCGAATTTTCAAGCCACGGCGAGGCCCCGGTGCCTAAGGCACGGGCTTAACGAATTGATAACCAGAGCGCGGTTGTCGCCGCGTTATTGTGCAACTCCATTTAAACTATTCTCTACCATGATGCCGGTGCCCCCGTAGGGCGCGGCGATGCCGCATGACCTTTGTAAGGCCGGCGTAAATGGACGAACTCCTGCGGGATTTCCTCACAGAGACTCACGAGAAGTCTCGGGGTCGTGGATAACCAGCTCGTTCATTTCGAGCAGGAGCCCAACGACGCGCGCTCGCTCGCCAACATTTTTCGCCTCGTCCACACCATCAAGGGTACCTGCGGCTTTCTTGGATTGCCGCGGCTGGAAGCTTTGGCGCACGCCGCCGAGACGCTGATGGGCCGTTTCCGCGATGGCATGAGCGTGACCGGGGAATCGGTGACGCTGGTGCTCGCGGCCATCGACCGCATCAAGCTTATCCTCGATGCGCTGGAGAACACCCAGGCCGAACCGCAGGGTGACGACAACGATCTGATTGCGGCGTTGCGCGAGGCCGCGCAGCAATCCGACGAGATTGCAGTCCCGGTTGAAATACGGGCCGCCGAGGCGAGGCTTGCGCCGGACATCGTGGATGTCACGCCGGCTCCCATGGAGCCTGTTGTCGAGGCGCCGTCCATCGTGCCATCGGTCGAGGAGACCGCCGCGGCGGAGTCTGACAGCCGTCTGGTGGCGCAATCGATCCGCGTCAATGTCGATACGCTCGACCATCTCATCAACATGGTCTCCGAGCTGGTTCTGACGCGCAACGAATTGTTCGCGATCGTGCGGCGTCATGAAGAGTCCGAATTCCAGGCGCCGCTGCAGCGCCTCTCGAACGTCACGGCTGATCTGCAACAAGGCATCATGAAGACGCGCATGCAGCCTGTCGGCAATGCGTGGCAGAAGCTGCCGCGGATCGTGCGCGATCTGGCGCTTGAGCTTGGCAAGCACATCGATATCGACATGCAGGGCGCCGATACGGAGCTGGATCGTCAGGTGCTCGACCTGATCCGCGATCCGCTGACGCATATGGTGCGCAACTCGGCCGATCATGGCCTTGAGATGCCCGCTGAGCGTCTCGCGGCCGGTAAGCCCGAGCGCGGCCAGATCAGGCTGTCGGCCTATCACGAAGGCGGATTTATCGTCATCAGCCTGGCCGACGATGGACGCGGGCTGAACACCGACGCCATCGCGGCGAAGGCCATCGCCAGCGGGCTCGCGACCGAGGCCGACATCGCACGGATGAGCGAAGCGCAAATTCACCGCTTCATCTTCATGCCGGGTTTTTCGACGGCGAGCCAGATTACCAGCATTTCGGGCCGCGGCGTCGGCATGGATGTCGTGCGCAACAACATCGATCGCATCGGTGGCGCCGTCGATGTTCGTTCCGTTCTGGGCGAGGGTACGAGCTTCATCGTCCGCATTCCGCTGACATTGGCGATCGTGTCGGCGTTGATCGTGCGCGTCGGCGACGAGCGCTTTGCCATTCCCCAGCTTGCGGTGACCGAACTCATCCGGGTTCGCGAGGATTCAGGCGTGCGTATCGAACATGTCGGCGAAACGAAAATGCTTCGCTTGCGCGATCGTTTGCTGCCGCTGGCCGGCCTCGGCAAATTGCTGGCCTTGAACGACGGCGATCACGCCACCACCGGCTTCGTCGTCGTCATGCAGGTTGGCAGCCGCAGCTTCGGCGTGATGGTCGATAGCGTGTTCGACGCCGAGGAAATCGTGGTCAAGCCGTTGTCGAGCCGGCTGCGTCACATCGCCATGTTCTCCGGTGCGACGATCCTGGGCGATGGTTCCGTCATTCTCATCATGGATCCGAACGGCATTGCACGCGCGTTCGGCAATCTCGTCAGCGTGCGTCACGACGACTCCGCGGACCTCGACGGCCAGTCGGTGGACGACAAGACATCGATGCTTGTCTTCCGCGCCGGCTCCCGGCAGCCCAAGGCGTTGCCGCTGGAACTCGTCACGCGCATTGAGCGCATCAGGGCGCTCGACATCGAGATTTCCGACGGCCGCCAGGTTCTGCAATATCGCGGTCAGTTGATGCCGCTGATCGCCGTCGGCGGCGCGCGGGTGCGCGGCGACGGCCAGCAGACGCTGCTTGTGATCGCCGAAGGCGACCGCGTCATGGGCCTCATTGTCGACGACATCATCGATATCGCCGAGGAAAAACTGGATATCGAAGTCGCCGGCTTCGCCGAAGGCATTCTCGGGTCAGCCGTCGTTCACGGGCATGCCACCGAGATCGTCGATGTCGGTCATTTCATGCCGATGGCATTTGCCGACTGGTATGGCCGCAAGCCGGACGCCAAGGCTGAGAGGGGCGTCCTTCTTGTCGACGACTCCGCATTCTTCCGCAACATGCTGTCGCCTGTGCTGCGTGCCGCCGGCTATCGCGTGACGGTTGCCGCCGATGCGGAAGAAGCGCTGAAGGCGTTGCGCTCGGGTCAGGAATTTTCTGTGTTGCTGACCGATACCGACATGCCCGGCATGGACGGTTTCGATCTCGCGCGCACGGTGCGCGCCGACGGCCATCTGGACGGTATGCCGATCATTGCGCTGTCGGCGATGATCTCGGAAGACGCGCTGACCCGTGGCCGTCAGGCGGGCATGCACGATCATGTTGCGAAATTCGATCGCCCCGGCCTGATCGCTGCGCTCAAGGAGCGCACCGCGACCATGACGCAAGTGGCATGAGGAGCGTTTGATGTACGAACCAGACGATCTCAACGACGATATTTCCGAATACGTCACGGCGCGGGTCGGCGGCCAGCTCTTCGGTCTGCCGATTGCGCACGTACATGATGTGTTTAAACCGCAGCGCGCGACGCGGGTTCCGCTTGCACCGAATCAAGTCAGCGGCATTCTCAATCTGCGTGGCCGTATCGTCACGCTGGTGGATCTTCGTCGCCGCATCGGATTGCCGGCGCGCGATGAAGTCGCGCCGACAATGGCAATCGGTATCGAGGTTCAGGGCGAGTTCTGGGGATTGCTGGTGGATTCGGTTGGCGAAGTCATGAAGCTCTCGCGGCATGACCTGCAACCCAACCCCGCCAATCTTGAGCAGGGTCTCTCGCGTGTGGCGGCCGGTCTGTTTCAGCTGGATCGCGAATTGCTCGTCATTCTCGATGTCGAGCGCGTTTTGGAATTTTCGTCCGAATCTATGGCGGCGTGAAAGCCGTCCGCAATTTTGCACATTCGATAACCGATAGAGGAAGTCATGAGAACTTGTTTGATCGTTGACGACTCGAGCGTCATTCGCAAAGTCGCGCGTCGTATTCTTGAAGGTCTCGAATTTCAGATCACCGAGGCCGAAGACGGCGAGAAGGCGCTGGAAATCTGCCGTCGCGACCTTCCCGACGCGATCCTCCTCGACTGGAACATGCCGGTCATGGATGGCTACGACTTCCTGCGCAATCTGCGCACGATGCCGGGTGGCGACAAGCCCAAGGTTGTGTTCTGCACGACCGAGAACGATGTCGCTCACATTGCGCGCGCGCTGCACGCGGGCGCCAATGAGTACATCATGAAGCCCTTCGACAAGGACATCGTGACCGCGAAGTTCCAGGAAGTCGGGTTGATCTGACGAAGGCCTTGCCATCTGCGCCCGGTTGCAGGGCGCAGGTTGTGTTCACCGTGTTGCGTCGGGTGAGTTGTGAAGTCATAACGAGACCGGAGTTGCGGCCAATCGCGCGGGGTGCATACCGCTGCGCGTGATGGCAGTCGACGATTCCGCTGTCGTTCGAAACCTTCTCAATCGCTGGATCAAGGCTGAGCCGGACCTCGAACTTGTTGCTGCGCTCGGTTCCGCGACGGATGCGATCGACAAGTTCGATGCATTGTCCCCCGATGTTGTCGTCCTCGACATCGCAATGCCGGACATAGACGGTCTTGAGGCGCTGCCGATTCTGTTGAACAAGAAGCGCGATCTCGTCGTCATCATGGCGTCGACGATGACGCGCCGGAACGCCGAGATCGGAATCTGGGCGCTGTCCCAGGGCGCGGCAGACTATGTGTCGAAGCCGGGCGGGGCGAATTCTCCGGGCATTGAAACCTTTCGCGACGAACTTCTCGGCAAGATCAGGCACCTCGGCCGCCGTTCCCATCGTCCGCGCGGTGAAGTGGTGCTGCGTCCGTTCGTGCCGCGTGCGCCTGTTGCGGTTGTCATTGGCTCCTCAACTGGTGGACCGCAGGCGCTGACGAGCCTGCTGATCCGTCTTGGATCGGTCGTGCGCCGTTGCCCGATCCTCATCGCGCAGCATATGCCCGCGACGTTTACGACCGTGCTTGCCGAACAACTGGCCCGCACCAGCGGCATTCCGGCACGCGAGGGTATCGATGGCGAGCCGGTGCATCCGGGACGCATCTATGTCGCTCCGGGTGGTCGCCACATGGAAGTGGCGGGTACCGGCGCCAATGCACGCATCGTCCTTCACGACGGCGCGGCAATGAATTTTTGCAAACCGGCAGTGGACCCGTTGTTTTCCTCGGCTGCGCGGGTCTGGGGGGCGGGTGCGCTCGCCGTCGTGCTGACAGGCATGGGGTCGGACGGCCTGCAAGGCGCGCGCGAGATCGCAGCCGCGGGCGGTAACATCATTGTACAGGACGAGGCCACGAGTGTGGTCTGGGGCATGCCGGGCTCGGTCGCCCGCGCCGGTCTTTGCACGGCTATTTTGCCGATCGACGCCATCGCGGCGCAGATCGACCAGTTGTACCTTGGAGAAGTTGCGTGACGCCCGCCGATTACGACTACCTCTGCAAGCTTTTGAAATCCCGTTCCGGGCTGATGCTGTCGACAGACAAGCAATATCTTGTCGAAAGCCGCATGCAATCCATCCTGCGCAGGAACGCTTTGCCCGATATCAGCGAGCTGGTGCGCCGGTTGCAGGGCGCCGATGCGCTGATCAGCGAAGTCGTCGAGGCGATGACGACCAACGAGACCTACTTTTTCCGCGACAAGGTGCCCTTCGACGATCTGCGTCAGACGATGATCCCCGCATTGCTCGCAGCGCGCGCCGAGCGGCGAACGCTGCGGATCTGGTCTGCGGCGGCGGCAAGCGGGCAGGAGCCTTACTCGCTGGCGATGATCGTCAAGGAAATGGCGGACAAGCTGCAGGGATGTCGCGTCGAGATCGTCGCCACCGACCTGTCGACGGAAATGCTGCGCAAATCGGAAGCCGGCATATTCAGCCAGTTTGAAGTGCAGCGCGGGCTGCCGATTCAGCTTCTGGTGAAATACTTCACGCAGGATGGCGAAAGCTGGCGCATTTCGCCCGAACTGCGCGGCATGGTGCAGCACAAGCCGTTAAATCTGCTCAATGACTTTACGTCGCTCGGCAACTTCGACATTATTTTCTGCCGCAACGTCCTGCTCTATTTCGACCTGATGACCAAGCGCAACCTTCTGGCGCGGCTGCGGAGCACGCTGGCCCCCGACGGTTACCTCGTACTCGGCGCCGCCGAGACCATGATCGGCGTCGCCGACGATTTCGTGCCGTGCTCCGACATGCGTTGCGTCTATCGTCCGCACTTCCCGAAAGACGTGGATGCGCCGTCGGTCGTGCCGAATATGACAGCCGGACGGTCCCATCTGCGCGTCGTGCCCGCTTCCTGACTGTTGACAGGCATTCTCCGTTTCTTGGGAAATTGACGTCATGGGGAATGCGATCTCCCCACGAGGCGGCAAGCCAAAGTATCGCGTCCTCTACTTGAAAGGGCGCAGCCATGCCGTCATTCAACTCCATTTCCACCGAAAAACTCTCACGTCTCATCGGCACGCCGCAATGTCCGGCGCTGATCGACGTCCGAGATGACGATGATTTCGCGGCCAATCCGCGGTTCATTCCGGGTGCATCACGCTTTGCCTACGAGCACGTCCGCGACTGGGCTCCCGCGTTCGCGGGCCGCTCCGCCGTCGTGGTCTGTCAGCGCGGCAAGAAGCTGAGCGAGGGCGCTGCCGCGTGGCTGCGGCAGGCCGGAATCGAGGCCGAGAATCTCGAAGGCGGTACCGAAGCCTGGGTTCAGGCGGGTCTGTCGATGGTGCCGCAGGATAAGATTCCGCCGCGCGACACGGATGGACGCACCGTCTGGGTCACGCGCGCGCGCCCCAAGGTCGATCGCATCGCCTGTCCTTGGCTGATCCGGCGCTTTGTCGATCCGCGCGCGGTGTTTCTGTTTGTGGCGCCGGCGGAAGTCGCCGCCGTCGGCGAACGCTTCAATGCGACGCCGTTCGATATCGAGGACGTTCACTGGAGCCATCGCGGCGACGACTGCACCTTCGATGTGATGGTCGAGGAGTTCGGGCTCGCAACCGAGCCGCTCAAGCGTCTCGCATTAATGGTGCGCGGCGCCGATACGGCGCGTCCCGAACTGTCGCCGCAGGCGGCAGGCTTGCTCGCCGCCTCGCTCGGGCTGTCGCGCATGTATGGCGACGATCTCGCGCAACTGGATGCCGGCCTGCTGCTTTACGACGCATTCTACCGCTGGTGCCGTGATGCGACAGGCGAGACCCACAACTGGCCGAACCACACAGCACGGACTGCGTCATGAAGGACTTGGGCTCTGACAAACTCCTCGGCGAGGTTTCCTTCGCCGAGGCGGTGAAGGTCTGGCTGCGCATCGGGCTTCTGTCGTTCGGCGGACCGGCCGGCCAGATTGCGCTGATGCATCGCGAGCTTGTCGAGCAGCGGCGCTGGATCTCCGAGTCGCGCTTTTTGCATGCGCTCAATTTCTGCATGCTGCTGCCGGGCCCGGAGGCGCAACAGCTGGCCACCTATATCGGCTGGCTGATGCATGGCGTGCGCGGCGGCATCGTCGCCGGCACACTGTTCGTGTTGCCGGGATTTTTCGTCATTTTGGCGTTGAGCACGATCTATGCGCTCTATGGCAGCGTGCCGCTTGTCGCCGCATTGTTCTTCGGTCTGAAAGCGGCGGTGCTGGCCATCGTTGTCGAGGCGCTGATCAGGATCGGCCGTCGCGCTTTGAAGAATCGATTGCTTCAGGCGATCGCGGCCGTTGCGTTCTTCGGCATCTTTGCGCTGCATGTGCCGTTTCCGCTGATCGTGCTGGGCGCCGGTGTTCTCGGCTATCTCGGGGTTCGCGCCGGTGTGCGCGGACTGGATGTCGGTGCGCACGGCGACGATGACGGCGTTTTGAACGGCCGTGCAGACGATGGCGGCGGCTGGAAGCGGGCCGCAACCATTCTCGTTGTCTGCGGTCTGTTGTGGGCGGTACCGATCGTCGTGCTCGCCGCGATGTTCGGTGCGGGAAGTGTCTATACGGCCGTCGGTGTCTTCTTCTCGAAGATGGCGGTGGTCACGTTCGGCGGCGCCTACGCGGTTCTGTCCTATGTCGCGCAGGCGGCAGTGGAGAATTTCAACTGGCTGAGCGCCGGCGAGATGCTGGACGGTCTCGCTATCGCCGAGACAACGCCGGGTCCGCTGATTTTGGTTTTGACCTATGTCGGTTTCCTCGCCGGCTTCCGCGATCCCACGGGTCTCACGCCGCTCGCGGGTGGATTTCTTGCCGCGACGCTCACGACATGGGTCACCTTCGTGCCGTGTTTTCTGTTCGTGTTCCTGTTCGCGCCGGTGATGGAGCGGCTGCGCAGTAACGCGGCGCTGTCCGGTGCGTTGGCTGCGATCACGGCCGCCGTGGTCGGCGTCATTCTCAATCTCGCGGTCTGGTTCGCGATGCACGTGCTGTTCGCCCGCGTCGGCGAACTCAAGCTGGGCTGGTTCAGCCCGGCCTGGCCCGAGCTCGCCTCGCTCGACTGGCGTGCCGCGCTGCTGGCGGCAGTCGCAGTCGTGGCGTTGTTTATTGCGCGCATCGGCATGGTGCCGACGCTCGCGATCTGCGCGGCCTGCAGCCTTGTGCTGCACGCCGCGGGCTTTTGATCGTCAGCGCTGGCTCGGTGAAAACACCCGCAGGCGATAACCGTCCGGATCGAGCGCGACGAAGGTATTGCCGAAATCCATCTCGGTCGGCACTTGCGCGATCGACATCCGCTTCGACCAGTCCGCATGCGTTGCAGCGAACCGCGTCGGTACTTTCGACCGTGAAGCAGATTTCGCCGCCTTTGCCGTTGGGTGCGTGGGGCTTGACGTCGGCGCCCTTCCACAGGCCGAGCCGCGCGCCATTCGGCAGGATGAACATGGCGAAGCCGGGTGATTTGTCGACGGGTTGAACGCCGAAAACACCGGCGTAGAAATCGGCGCTGTGAGCGGATCGGCGACGTAGAGAATGGTCATGTCGAGATGGGTCATTTTGGGTGTCTCCCGGTTGCGATGGAGACAGCCTAATCCACGCTACTGACAAATTTTGTCAGTATCTATCCATCTGTTATTGTTCCGGTATTCCCCGCTGCGACCGCCATTCCTTGAGCAGCGCCTGACGCCGCCGCGGCATTTTGCGCTTCGACAGACCCAACGCCGAAATGCGGTCGGCGCGGAAATGGCGGAAGCCCTCGCGCAACTCGCACCAGGCCACCACGACCCGCACGCGTTCGAAGAAGGCGAGCGCAATCGGCCAGACCGTGCGCCGCGTCTCGGCGCCTTTTTCGTCGCGATAGGTGATGAGGAGCCGCCATTCGCCACGGATCGCGTCACGGATGGTCGCAAGCTCGGCGGTGCCGGCCGCCACGGGCTCGGCCGGACCGATCAGAAGGCCGGCGTCGAGGCTGTCGGTGAGATCTTTCGGCAGCACCGCGCCGATCCGCGCCAGCGCATTGCGCGCACCTGCGGCCAGCCTGGTGTCGCCGTTCCTCGCCACCCAGCGCGAGCCCAGCACCAGCGCCTCGATCTCGTCCTCGGAAAACATCAAAGGCGGCAGCATGAACCCCGGACGCAGCACATAGCCGACGCCGGGCTCGCCATCGATCGAGGCGCCCTGATGCTGAAGCGTGGCGACGTCGCGATAGACCGTGCGCAGCGATACGCGCAGCTCGTCGGCGATGGCCTGCGCGGCGAGGGGATGCCGGTGACGGCGCAGGATCTGGATCAAATCGAGCAGGCGTTCGGAGCGCGACACGGGGGTCACCGGCGGCAAAGGTCAGGGCCGGTCCGTGCCTAGCACATGCTGCTGCCAGAATCTGGCAGCAGGGGAGCGCACAAACAAAAACCCCGCCGTTTCCGGCGGGGTTCAGTCAGGGAGGAGAGAGCCAACGGGCTCGACGAAGAGCTTAGGCCGGAATGCGGATCTCTTCTTCGTGCGGTTCGCGCAGCACGTAGCCGCGGCCCCACACCGTTTCGATGAAATTGCGTCCGTCGGAGGCATTGGCGAGCTTCTTGCGCAGCTTGCAGATGAAGACGTCGATGATCTTCAGCTCAGGCTCGTCCATGCCGCCATAGAGATGGTTGAGGAACATTTCCTTGGTGAGCGTCGTGCCCTTGCGCAGCGAGAGCAGCTCGAGCATCTGGTATTCCTTGCCCGTCAGATGCACGCGCTGGCCTGCGACTTCCACCGTCTTGGTGTCGAGGTTGACCACGAGATCGCCGGTCTGGATGACCGACTGGGCATGACCCTTGGACCGGCGCACGATCGCATGGATGCGGGCGATCAGTTCGTCCTTGTGGAAGGGCTTGGTGAGATAGTCGTCGGCCCCGAAACCCAGGCCGCGCACCTTGTCCTCGATGCCGGCGAGGCCGGAGAGGATCAGAATGGGGGTCTTGACCTTCGATACCCGCAGGGAGCGGAGAACCTCGTAACCGGACATGTCCGGCAGGTTCAGGTCGAGCAGGATGATGTCGTAATCATACAGCTTCCCGAGATCGACGCCTTCTTCGCCGAGGTCGGTGGTGTAGACGTTGAAGCTCTCCGATTTGAGCATCAACTCGATCGACTGCGCGGTAGCGCTGTCGTCTTCAATCAGCAGAACGCGCATGCCAATCCCCTTCTTCGCCGCTCCGGGCGTCAGGTCGGCGCGCCGCGAAGGCGCCCACTAGAAAAAAAACGCCTTGGACTTACTGATTCGAGGCTAACGGGATATGGTTAACAAAAGCTGATTCTCGGGATCAAGGTCTAAGGTGCAATTTTTCTCGAATCGACCTAAGATTTTGTCCGATAGAGGCTTTTCCGAACCGTATCCCTTCAGTCCCTGCTTTAAGAGTCCCAGCTAAGTGACTCTACGGACTCACACCTTCGTTCTGACGATGAGAGGCCGGTCAGTGACCCAAGACAGTGACGCAATCATTAACGACGCGGGTAAACACGAGGTTAAGGACACCTACCGAATGTTTACGGAATTGGGGCTTTCGTCATGAAAGCATTGGCCGAACAGATTTCGGACCTCGATTGCGTCAACACTTATGGCCGAGTCGTGGGTGTGCGCGGTCTCATGGTCGAGGTCGCCGGACCCATTCATGCGATGTCGGTCGGCGCGCGCGTCATGATCGAGACGGGTTCCAAAAGCGACATCGCCTGCGAGGTCGTCGGCTTCTCCGGGGATAATGCGGTACTTATGCCGTTCGCGGCGCTCGAAGGCGTGCGGCGCGGTTGCCGCGCGGTGATCGCCAACGCTGCAAGCGCGGTGCGGCCGTCGTCGGCCTGGCTGGGCCGTGTCATCAATGCCATGGGCCAGCCGATCGACGGCAAAGGTCCGCTGCCGTCCGGCGGCTCGCCCTATACATTCAGGAATTCACCGCCGCCGGCGCATGCGCGCCGCCGTGTCGGCGCGCCGCTCGATCTCGGCGTGCGTGCGCTCAACACCTTCCTGACCTGCTGCCGCGGCCAGCGCATGGGTATCTTCGCCGGCTCCGGCGTCGGCAAATCGGTGCTGCTGTCGATGCTCGCGCGCAATGTCGATGCGGACGTGTCCGTGATCGGCCTTGTCGGCGAGCGAGGCCGTGAAGTGCAGGAATTCCTGCAGGACGATCTCGGCGAAGAGGGTCTGGCCCGCTCCGTTGTTGTGGTTGCGACGTCGGATGAACCCGCCTTGATGCGGCGGCAGGCGGCTTATCTGACGCTCGCCATCGCCGAATATTTCCGCGACGAGGGCAAGGACGTTCTGGCGCTGATGGATTCGGTGACGCGCTTTGCGATGTCCCAGCGCGAGATCGGCCTGTCGGCTGGCGAACCGCCGACCGCGAAAGGCTACACGCCGACGGTCTTCACCGAATTGCCCAAGCTTCTGGAGCGCGCAGGCCCCGGCATGGGCGAGGGCAGCATCACCGGCATCTTCACGGTGCTGGTCGATGGCGACGACCATAACGAGCCGGTCGCCGACGCCGTGCGCGGTATTCTCGACGGCCACATTGTCATGGAACGCGCCATTGCCGAGCGCGGCCGCTACCCGGCCATCAATGTCCTGAAGTCAGTGTCCCGAACCATGCCGCGCTCGGCCGATCCGGCCTATGTGGGTACCATTACCCAGGCGAAGCGGGTGATGGCGACCTATGCGGATATGGAGGAATTGATCCGTCTCGGCGCCTACCGGCCGGGGTCCAGCGCGGAAGTCGATGAGGCGATCCGCCTCCACGAACCCCTCGAAACGTTCCTGCGGCAGATGAAGGACGAGGCCACGCCGCTCGCCGAGGGCTATCAAATGCTTGAACAAATCCTAAAGACCTCGGAAACGGAAAGCTAACTTTGTGCGGTCATCATGCCCTCCGCTGTAGAGTTGCGCTGGCAGAGCCTGAGGGGGGTGAGCCGGCGCGGTCCCGTGTTCGGGGACTTCTGGGGAGTATGAGTCGATGAAGTCGCGTGAAACACTAATCCGCCTTAAGAAATTCCAGGTCGACGAGAAGCGTCGGCGTGTGGCGCAGATCGAAGCCATGATCGCTGATTTCGACCGCATGGCGGGTGACCTCGAGCGCGAGATCTCGACCGAGCAGGATCGTGCCGGCATTCAGGATCCCTCGCATTTCGCCTATCCGACCTACGCCAAGGCGGCGATCCAGCGTCGGGAGAACCTCAAGCGTTCGGCCGACGAATTGAAGGTTCAGCTCGACGACGCCAAGGCCTC
>CAVTOO010000005.1:0-38047 GCA_963736355.1 uncultured Alphaproteobacteria bacterium
CATTTTTTTCCCACTGGGGTGTGGCCGTGGGCAACGACGGGCGCCTGGCCTTTGGCCTGGACCGGCTCGGCAACGACCGCACGATCAAGGCGGGCAGCGGCAATGTGCTCGACGGCGCGTGGCATCACGTGGCCTTCACGCGCCATGGCACCACTGGCCTCATGCGCATGTACGTGGATGGTGTCCAGGTTGCCTCTCAGACCGGACCGGCGGGCGACGTCAGCTATCGCGACGCTCGATCCACTTCCTGGCCGGATAGCGATCCGTATCTCGTCTTTGGCGCCGAGAAGCACGATGCAGGGGTAGAGTATCCGTCCTTCAGCGGCTGGCTCGATGAGATCCGTATCTCGAACAGCGTGCGCTACACCGCCAATTTCACCCGCCCGGCCGCGTGGTTTTCCAACGATGCCAGCACCGTCGCCCTCTGGCGTCTGGACGAAGGCATTGGCGACGCCGTCCATGAAACGCAGCGGAGCCACCGGTGGCCCCAGCCACGGGTTGCGGCAGTTCGGTGGAACGCCGGCTGGCCCGGTCTGGAGCACCGATACGCCCCTGACCACAGCACCGGCGGATGTCGATGTCGATGGTCTCATGGACTGGTTCGAGCGCTATTTCGGAAGTGTCACCAACGGCCTCGCCGCCGGCGATACCGACGGGGATGGCACCACGAATCTTGTTGAACAAGCCCTGCGTCTCAGTCCGCTCGATGGGGACCAGTCTTTCAAGGTCAGCTCTGGTCCGCAATGGCACCCAAAACGCGCTTGCCTGGCCTGGATTCACCGGAGTGACCTCCGAGGTCCATCGATCCCAGACTATCTGCAGGCCAGCTCCTGGACCACACTCACCACCTTTACCGCCCCGGCGGGAGCGTCCACGCAAACCTGGACCGACGATCCCCGGAAGCCTCGACCAGGCCTTCTACCAGATCCGCCTGACCCTGCCGTGATCGGACGAGGGAACGACATGGGGAATGTTCCGCGTTTCTGCGCGGTAGTGAAGGCTGCTAGTCTTGCGGTTTTGGCTTGCCAGGGTTGCGCATGCACCAGGGCGCGGGCGAGGCAGCCAACTGGCCCGCAAGTGTGCTGAGATGATGATTCCGTTCTGCACCATCCCGACGGAGAGATACATATTGTTTCGCTACAACCAGAATG
Organism: uncultured Alphaproteobacteria bacterium; assembly: GCA_963736355.1. Taxonomy (GTDB): domain Bacteria; phylum Pseudomonadota; class Alphaproteobacteria; order Rhizobiales; family Xanthobacteraceae; genus CAVTOO01. The sequence goes on from CAVTOO010000005.1 coordinate 1,152, forward strand.
TCATTGGCTCAATCGAAGAGGATCGGAAGTATCTGAAGCGGGTGATGGCGCAGAACCCACCGTCCACGGATCGCCACGAGACGAACAACCTCTTCCCACCATGACAGCTCTACTCTTCCTTTCCTGCCTGTTGCTCCTCGCAGCTTCGCCCGCCTCGTGCGTGGAACCTTTGAACCTCAATCCTGTAGCTGTGACCGTGCATCCCGGGGTGGACGAGCAATTGCTCTACTTCACCTCCAGCAGCCTGCTCGCGGATGACCAGCGGCTCATTTTCCTGAGCGAGCGCACGGGGCATCCGAACATCTTCCTGCGCGATCTCAAGACCGGCGAGGAGCGCCAGCTCACCACGAACACCGAGGGTATCCTCAAGTCCTCCGCCTATTACGACGGCAATCCGTATCGCGGTCTCGGTAAGTCGAGCGTGATGGTCGATCCAGCAAAGGGGCCTCGTGTATTTTGTCCAGGGGCGGAACGTCTGCGTGGTGGACACGGAGGGGCGTCAGCGCGTGCTCGCGCCGTACCCCGACGGGCAGGTCACCGCGGGCATGCACCTGTCACACGATGGCACGCGCCTCGTGCGTGCCGACGATGGATGCGCAGGCTTTCGATGTCGGTCCGGGCAAGATCGACGCCTATGTGCGCGAGCATCATCTCTCGTCCTATCTGCGCGTGTTCGACACCGCGCACGGGCGAGCAGGTGCTCTGCGAGAAGGTTCCCGCATGGATCAGCCACGTGCAGTTCTCACCGATCGATCGCGAAGTTATTCTCTACAACAACGAGCGCCCCTCCGACTGCGGCATCCGTCGCATCTGGCTCTGGACGGGCAAGGAACATCGTCGTCTGCGCACGGAGGGCAGGGCCGCAGCAAGGACGACTGGACCTGCCATGAAATGTGGGAACGCGATGGCAAGACCATCATCTACCACGGCACCTATGTGGATGGCCGCGCCTACCTCGGTCGCGTGCGTCCCGATGGCACCGGGCGCGTGGAGATACCGCTGCCCGCGGGCTGGCACCGCTACGGCCACTTCACGGTCGGCCCCGCCGGCTGGCTGGTGACCGATGGCTACTACGAAACGCCCGGTGATCCCGGTCCGAAAGGCAGTGGTGCGTGGCTTTCCCTGCTGCACATCGACTGGAACGCCGGCAAGATCGACTGGCATCCGCTCTGCCGCCACGGCTCGTCCTGGAAATCCCAGGACACGCACCCGCATCCCATCTTCAACCACGCCTGCACCGCCGTGTATTTCACCTCGGACAAATCCGGCAAACGCGCGGGCTATCGCGTGGAGTCGCCGTGTGCTCGCGGCGAACCGGTAGGCGTGAACTTTCGTCGCAAACATCTTTCCACTATCCTAGCCATGAAGAACAACCTCACCCGACTGAACCGGCGGGAATTCATCAAGACCACCGGGATCATCGCCGGTGGGCTGATCGCGCATCAAAGCCTTCGCGGAGCAGGCGCCGGTCACGATCAAGGACGTGCGGATCGCAAAAGGCGTCGCGATTGAGGCGGACGACGGAACCATCGGGACGTTTGCCGGCAGTCCGCTCCAGGATCTGAAGACGCTCGGAACGGCATCTGCCCGAAAATCCGGGAACTGTTGGTCGGGAAGAACGCCGCTCGATTTCACGCTCGCGGGCGAGACGCTGTGGGAGGCGATCTATCCCGGCAAGGCCAGGCTGTTTGGCGAGGGGCGCGATCCGCTGACGGGCGAGTTGATCTTGAACAAGCCGCGCCGCAGCCGGCACACGGCGACGGGCCGCGTGTTCATCGCGTTCAGCACGGTGGACATCGCGCTCTGGGATTTGCGCGCGAAGCTGCTGAAGAAGCCCGCCTACCAGATCATCGGCCCCGGCAGGCGCGATCGCGTGCCGGTTTACTGGCGGCCGGGCGAGGTCGGAATCGCTCCAGTCGAGGCCGCGCGGAAGGCGCGCGAGGCTTTCGATCGCGGGTATCGCACCCAGAAATGGTATTTCAGCAAAGGCGCGGCGGATGGCGAGCAGGGCTTCAAGGAGAACGTCGAACTCGTGCGCGTGCTGCGCGAGGAATTGCCCGACGCGACGCTGATGTTCGACAATCACAGCATCCGCTACAGCGATGACGTGGACTATTCGCTGCGGCTCTGCAAGGCGGTGGCGCCTTACAAGCCCTTCTGGATCGAAGAACCCATCTGCCCCGAGCACGTCGACGGCTACGCGCGGATCAAGGGCGAGACCGGCCTGACCATCGCCGGCGGCGAACATTGGTATACCCGGTGGGCCGTCAAACCGTTCCTCGACCGCAAGTGCGTGGACTTTGTGCAGTCCGACCCGACCTGGTGCGGCGGCATCTCCGAGTGGTTGAAAGTCTGCGAGCTGGTCCGCCACTATCCTGGCGTCAAGGTCGTGCCCCACATCACCAGTCCGTGGATCGTCGCGCCCCACTGCGTCGCCTCGCAGCCGGAAGACCTGTGCCCGTTGCTGGAATTCAACTCCGAAGGCGGACGCCAAACGCTGGAGAAACACATGCAGCCGCTGCCCGATGGCCGGATGGTCATGGCCCTGCCGCAGGAGCCGGGCATCTCATGAGACAGCGCGGCAGCGAACTTGGCGCGAACAGCAGTATTCCAGTTTCATCAAACAGGTGCAACGAGGCACGTATTTGCCACCCACGCCGATGCGCTTATTCCTGCTCACCCTTTTGCTTCTGACTGCTTGCAGCCGTGCGGCCGATCCGCAGGCACGCGAGAGGGTCTCGCCTACCTCCGAGGTGCCATCCCGGAGGCGTTGCTGGAGTTTGCACATGTGGACGTGCCTGCCATCGAGAACATCGCGATCCTGGGTGAGGGCGAGGACGAGCACCTCGGGCTGCACCTCATCCCCGGGCAGAAGAAACGCGGTGGAGGTGTCCGCGCCGAGGTAAGCGTGGGCATACCGTATGAAGAGGGCGACACCGTGCGCTACGAGTGGCAGTTCATGGTTCCAGAGGACTTTCAGTCCGACGCGCCCCTGAACCGCTGGTGCCTCATCGGACAATGGCATGACCAGCCGGACACACGTCGTGGTGAGACTTGGGAAGGCTTTCCCTCGCGCAGCCCGCCAGTGCTTGTCGGTCTGGGGGAGTTGCAGGGGCGGCTCGGGATCGGGATCGAATATGGGCCGACGCATTCACAGAAGCACGGCCCGATATTCATTGAGCGCGGTAAGTGGCACTACATTGCGGTGGTCATTCACTGGTCTCAGAAGGCGGATGGCAGCGCCACCGTGTTCTTCGATGACATGACCCGGCCCGTGAAGACCCTGCAAGGGCCGAACATGCACAACGGCTTTCAGCATTATTTCAAGTTCGGCATGTATAGGCACCCTGAGATCGCCACGGACAACTGGATTCACCTCAAGGACTTTCAGGCGAGGAAGTAACCGCCAGACTACCTGCAAAGCGCCGAATGCAGCTACACCCAGAGTCAGATGCAAGATAAGAGTGGATCGCGTGGCAGTTGGGAGCTGACCAGCACTCGTTGGTGGCCGACCCGCTGTCCGTGGATCCCGAGAAGGACGACTACCGCCTCGAGCCGGAGTCGCCGGCGTTCCGGCTCGGGGTTCAAGCCGATCCCGGTCGAAAAGATTGGCGTTTACGAAAGCCCGGTCCGTGCGAGTTTGGCCGGTCGGGGAATACGAATCTGCGGCATCCCCACGTAGTCCAGAAATGAAGCACAAATGACAGCGAGAATCCCGTGCAACGACAAGGGGCTGTACCTGCGGATGCGCGAGAAGGTCCCAGCCACCCGGAGACAGCGGCCGTGAGCCCGAATAAATGAGCAATGAAAAGCGGAATTCAACCGGCGCTTCACAAACAAAGAAAGGACCCCACATGAACCAGAAAGGAATGCGAACATGAACAAGCTTCATCGAATTGTTGCCATTGCCGTTGCACTGACTGCACTGCTGGGCGCGAGCGTTTCAACGGTCCTGGCCCAGAACCAATCGTGCCAGCCGGCCAGCGAACGCACCACTGTCATCGCCGAATGGGAGTTGCTCAAGTACGGCATGTTCATCCACTTCGGGCTAAGCACCTTCATGCAGGAGGAGTATGGCAAGAAGGAAGAAGCGGCCTGCGCCGATTACCAGCCGGCGCAACTGGACACGGATCAGTGGGCGCGCGTGGCGAAGGAGGCGGGCATGAAGTACGCGGTGCTGACCACGAAGCACTGCTACGGACACTGCCTCTGGCCCAGCAAGCACTCGGACCGCACCGTGGCCCAGAGCCCGGTCAAGGACGACGTGGTGAAGCTGTTTGTCGAGTCTTGCCGCAAGCACGAAATCAAGCCGGGCTTCTACTACCTGCTGGGCTGGGACAACTATCATCAGCGCCGCATGACGCCGGATCACTACGAGGAGTTCTGCCGCAACCAGCTCACCGAGCTGCTGACGGGCTACGGTCCCATCGTCGAGCTGTGGTTGGATATCCCGTGGGACCTCGGACCGGGGAACAGCCAGCGGCTGCAGCGGATTTACGCGCTGGCCAAGAAGCTCCAGCCGGACTGCTTGGTCTTGTTGCAACCAGTCGTTCTGGGACGGCATGGGGCCGCGCACTTGGCGCGTGACGTGGAACTACCACCGGGAAACGCTGAACGAGCGGGTCACGCTGTGGCCCACCGACATCCTGAACGGCGAATGCACCCCGCCGCCCAAGGACGGACACGTGCCGCGGATCGGTGTGGGCGGTACGACGTATTACGTGCCGATGGAAACCGAGGACTGCCTGACGGAGGTCTGGTTCCACACGGGCAAGAACAAGCCCAAGCCGCTCGATTGGCGGCTGAAACGATACGACGAGGTCGTCGGCCGCGGCGCCAACTGGCTGCTGGACGTTGCGCCCGATCAAACCGGGCGCATCCCCCAGGATCAGGTGGAAGCCCTGATGGAGCTGAAACAGGCACTGGATGGCGCGAGGCAAGAAGTGACCGAAGATTTCCATGAAGAACCAGCGGCGATCCATCTGGACGTGAACTGGCCGAAAAAGCGAATATCAGTTGGTTTCGGCACGAAGCTTTGCCGGCGATCTCTTCCCGCAAGCGTCAGGGCAGGCACCATGCTCAGCCTGCCGATGGCGTTGTTTTGGGGTCTGGTGTTCTGCGGTCGTATGGTAGCAGCGGAAACGCCAGCGACTGACACGGCCGCGGCCGTCCTGTTTCCGGCATTTCAGTCGGGATCCATGTCCGGTGTGCAAAGCGTCGTCTTCGCCGTGCGGCCGTTGGGCAAAGACTATCATTGGTATGCCAACTTCAGCCATTTTGCGGAGAGCGAGCAGCGCCTGGCCTATGGCAACGGAGGGCGGCTCTGCCGGCTGGATTTCTCCAGCAACAGGGTCACGCATCTCGTCGATGATCCGGCGGGCGGTGTTCGTGATCCGCAGGTCCACTACGATGGCCGAACGATTCTCTTTTCGTACCGCAGGGGCGGCAGCGCGTACTATCATCTCTACGAGATCCAAGCCGACGGCACAGGGCTGCGTCAGTTGACCGACGGGCCGTACGATGATCTCGAACCGGCGTATCTTCCCGATGGTGGGATCGTCTTCGTTTCCAGCCGCTGCAACCGCTGGGTCAACTGCTGGTTGACACGCGTGGCGATCTTGCACCGGTGCGACGCCGACGGGCGCAACATCCGCGTTTTGTCGAGCAATAACGAACAGGACAACACGCCCTGGGTGCTCGCCAACGGGCAAATCCTCTACACCCGTTGGGAATACGTCGATCGCAGCCAGGTGTCGTTCCATCATCTGTGGATTGCCAGCCCGGACGGCGCGCGGCAAACGGTCTTTTACGGGAATCTGCGGCCCAGCACGGCGATGATCGACGCCAAGCCGATTCCCAACTCTCCGTTGGTGGTGGCCTCCTTCTCCCCGGGCCACGGGAAGCGCGAACACGACGGCTTTGTCACGGTGCTCGATCCGCGTGCCGGCCCCGACGCTCCGCAGGCCGTACGTTCCGTCAGCCGGACGCCCGACTATCGCGACCCCTGGGCGTTTTCCGCCGACGCATTCATGGCAGCCCACAAGAGCCAGATCGTGCTCATGGACGGCCAAGGGCGTACGCAAGTGATCTACGACTTGCCCGCGGCCGATCAGCGCGCGGGCCTGCAGTGCCACGAGCCACGCCCGATCGCCGCGCGTCCCCGCGAAGCGGTGATCTCGCCGCAAAGTCGACCCGAGCGCGAGTCGGGCCGGATCCTCGTGGTTGAGGCGCATCGCGGCCGAAACATGCCGGGAGTGCAGCGCGGGGAGATCAAGAAACTGTTGGTTCTGGAGACGCTGCCGAAACCCATCAACTTCAGCGGCGGCATGGAGCCGCTGAGCTACGGTGGGACGTTCACCCTGGAGCGCATCCTGGGAACGATTCCCGTCGAACCTGACGGCTCGGCCTACGCCGAGGTGCCTGCGCTGCGCAGCCTGTTCTTCGTGGCGCTGGATGAAAACGACCTGTCGGTCAAACGCATGCAGAGTTTCATGACGGTGATGCCCGGCGAGACCACGACCTGCATCGGTTGCCACGAATTACGCACGCAGGCCCCACCCTTGCAGTCGCGTGGTTTTGCCGCGGTACGCCGCGCACCCAGCAAGATTGAACCGCTCCGCGACATTCCCGACGTTCTGGACTTTCCTCGCGACATCCAGCCCCTCCTCGACGCCCATTGCGTGCGCTGCCACGATTGCGATCGGCCGGAGGGCGGAGTCAATCTCTCGGGCGATCGGGGACCGATGTTCTCGTTGAGCTACTTTTCGATCACCGCCCATTCCCTGGTGGCCGACGGACGCAATGGCATGGGCAATCGTCGGCCGCGCGACATCGGCAGCTCGGCCAGCCGTTTGATGCAGTTGATTGATGGGAGCCATTACGGGGCCAAGTTCTCGGAAAACCAACGGAAGATGCTCCGACTGTGGATCGACAGTGGTGCGTCTTACCCGGGAACCTACGCGTCGCTGGGAACCGGAATGATCGGCGGAATCCTGGAGGGCACGATCGACCGCTCGGACCTCGAATGGCCCAGCGTGAAGATGGCGGCCGAAGTGCTCTCGCGCCGCTGCGACGGTTGTCACAACGGTTCGCGGGTCCTGCCACATTCGCCCTCTGATGAAATCGGCAACCCGCCCTGGGTGGCCTTGAAACCCGACGATGTTCGCCGCCGCTTTGCCAGGCATCTGGTGTACAACCTGACCCGGCCTGAAAAGTCACTGCTGCTCTTGGCTCCCTTGACGCGGGAGGCCGGCGGGCATCAACGATGCGGTGAGGTGGTGTTTCGCGATCGCAACGACGCCGATTACCAGGTGCTGCTCCGGTCGATTCGCGATGCCCAGGCAAAGCTCAACCAGATCAAACGCTTCGACATGCCAGGTTTCCAGCCGCGGCCCGAATACGTGCGTGAGATGCGACGCTATGGCATCCTTTCCGCCCGCGACTCGGCCGATGCGCCGGTCGACCCCTATGCCACCGATCGCGCCTATTGGGAATCGTTGTGGTATCGAGCCTCGTCCCTGCGAACGGATTGAAGCCTTGGGCGAGCTGCGAACATCGCGCACCCGCCTACCACGCATGGGCCTCGGGCGTTTCGCCGCCGGGACCAGGGAAGATCTGATCGAGCCGCGCCAGCGCGCTCGTCGTCGAGTTTGACTTCGAGGCTGCGGCAGGCTGCCGGTGAGTTGGTCGATGCGTGCGCGGCCCGATGATCGGGCTGGACGACGACCGGGTTGGCAGCAGCCAGGCAATCGCCACGTCCGCCGGTCTGCTCGCCGAGTTCGCGGCAGAATGCCTCGTACGCTTCCAGCTTGGGCCGGAGTTTTCTCAGCTGTTCCGGCGTGCCGTCGGCCCGCCGGCTGTTTTCCGGTCTTCCAGGAGTTCCGCCCAGCAAGCCACCGGCGAGCGGACTCCAGGGGACCAGTCCCACGCCGTACTCGCGGCAGGCGGGGACGACCTCGAGTTCGACGTCCGCTGGTTCAGATGATAGAGGCTTTGCTCGGCGATCAGGCCCAAGTTGTGCCGCTGTGTGGCCTTCTCGCACGCCTGGGCGATGTTCCAGGCGGCGAAGTTGCTGCTGGCGATGTAGATCACCTTGCCCTGCTTGACCAAGACCTCCATCGCTTCCCAGATCTTCGTCCCACGGCGTTTCGCGTTTCAGGTGCGGCGGGCGATACAGGTCCACAGTCGTGCAGCGCCCCATACCTTCTTGTCCAAAGCTGTTGGCTGCACCGCGGTCGATGTGGTGCATGTAGTACACGTCGATGTGGTCGGTCCTGCATCCGCCGCAGGCTCTCCTCGCAGGCGCGGCGGATGTGTACGCCGACAGCCCGCGCTCGTTCACGCCGTGGCCCATCGGCACGTACACCTTGGTCGCCAGCACGACCTGTTCGCGCCGGTCGGCGACCGTCCGCGAACCACTCGGCCGAGAAGCGACTCCGGTGATGCCTTCGCCCATCTTGAAGCCGTAGGCGTTGGCGGTGTCGAGGAAATTGATGCCCAACTCCAGGGCTCTTGTTCAGAATCGACAGGCTCTCGTCTGCGGGCGTCTTCCAGCCAAAGTTCATCGTTCCCAGGCATAAGCCGGCTGACCACGACGCCGCTGCGTCCCAAATGTGCGTATTGCATCCGTTGGTTCCCCTCTACGGGCAGGCATATTGCTCCAGTCATGTTGGGTGTCCTTCGCAAGAATACCATCTGCAGTATGCCGAAGGAAGACTGTTGTCCCTACTAATAATTCCATCCTCGTTTGCTTGAAAAGCCTCCAGCGCAATCCGAAGACGTGGCCATTCAAGCTGAACCCTCCTGAAGTAGAGTATTGCGCCCCCGGGCGATATCCGTTAGTTACGATACGACGGTCTCGGTCACCTGCCATGATCCACACCGACACGCTATATAGTTGGTGATCACGTGTGCCACCCAGCCCCGCGAGTTGTAGTAGGCCTTGGCCGTCTTGCGCCCCGGCTCCACCAGCGATGCGATCAGCTTGTGCAGCGGCTCGTGCAGCTCCGGCAGGTTGCACATCTCCGCGGGCCAGTAGTTCATCGCGGGGGCATGGCGGGCTACTGTCCCGCCGCCGGCAGAGGATTGTCCACATTCCCCGCCTGGCGCCCCTCGCGCAGCAGGATCACCCCGCGGTGGGCCGGCAGGTCGAAGGTCGTGACCAGAGCGGCTTGCCCGGCGTCCCTGAAATTCGCGTGGGTCAGGACCCGGGCCGCGCCTCCGGGCGCCGCGACGCCGGGAGCCGGGTCGGTCCCCGCGTTGACTGCCACCCAGCCATCCTGGAACTCGCGGAAATAGCACGGCCCGCGCTTTTCGTACGGGCCCACGGCGCGGCCGAGGTGCAGGCGCCGCGGGTCGAACTCATCGAAGTAGTGGTACTCCCCGTAGCTCCAGACGGTAAAGCTGAGGAAGCCATTGCGGCTCACGTCGTCAAAGCACAGGAGGAAGCTGGTGAGCGAGAACCAGAGGGCATCCCAGCCGGTCATGCCGTTGGCGTCGGGGACGTCCATGGCCGCCAGCCCCTGCACGTCGGAGAAACCGCCGTGGTTGACCATCAGGGCTTTGGTGTGGCGCAGTCCGGCGAAGGGCGCCAGCTTCTTCTCCCAGTCCCAGAACTTGAAGCTCTTACCGTCGCCGCCCCACGGGCAGACGAACCCGCCCTCTTCCATCGTGGCGTAGGGAGGATCGGGCAGGTTGTCCAACTCCCGCCAGTACTCGGGGTTGGAGCCCATGTAGCCGAAGTTGGGGATGAAACCGAGGCCCTTCCGGGCGAACCACGGCGTGGCTCGCTTGAGGAAGTCGCGGCAGTCGGCTTGCCACTTGTCGTTCAACCACTTCCCGTCGCGGTAGTAGGAGGTTGGCTCGTCAGTCTGGTCGGGATGGTCTTCGGCATGCCACTGGCCGGCCCAGATCGGCTTGTACTGGGTGTTGTCGGAGAACACGGCGTCGGCGCCCTTGAGGTCAATCTGCTTGCGCCCGCCCCAGTAGTCCTGGTAGACGGTGTCGCACCAGTACTGCTGCCACTTGGGGTTGCCCAGCTCCATGAGTCGCTCGTTGGGGTAGGGTTTGCCCTGAAGGTAGGCGCCGGTCTGGCGGCCAATGGCGATCCAGCGGTCGGCGCTGTCCTTGCCGTGGTTCTGCTTGAGCCAGTCCCAGCCCTCGCCGATCTGCCCCCATTCGGCGGTGTTGTACTCGGTCGGCCCGATCGCGTAGATCGCCAGCACGATGTCAGGGTTGAGGGCGCGCAGGGACTCGAACGAGTTCTTGCCGTCCTTGCCCCACACCTGGGAGGTGCGTCTGCCGAAGGACACGACCATCATGTCGAACTTCGCCGTCTCCTCCAGCGACTGGGCTGCCCTGGCGTCGGAGTAGCAGATGGCGAAGGTCGGGATGAACTTTTCCGGCGCCACGTTGGCGACTGGGGCAGCCTGGGCTGGACTCCAGCACAGCACTACGAGAAGCGCTAAGGGAAGTGGGAAACGGTCTGCTGGCATGGCCGGGCTCCTGTGCTGGTTCAAGGGCTGATAGGAAATGTGATTCCCGCCGAGTCACCGATCATTGGGGGTGACGACGGATTGCTCATTTGTGAACGGCGGACTAACACCCCGCAAAACTCGCGGCCTTGTCGGCCGCTCCTATCCCGGCGGATTTCTCCGACCCCTTTGCGCAGTTCTCCCGCGTCCTAGGCTGACTGCCAAGTCAACGATTCCAGGACGGACCCTTTTTCCCGTGAAACTTCCGATAGAGGTCGGAAAGATCGGCGGGCATGAGCCGTCAGGCGGCATGGAGTATGCACTCGACCTTGAGGATGTCCGCCATCCGGCTCAGTTCCTGGGTGTAGTCTCCATACACCATCACGTAGTGGTGCCCGAAGGTTGCAGTCCGCAGATGGAACCCGTCCGGATCCTTGACGCGAATCAACATCTCGGTGGAGCAGCGCTCCGAGGAAAACCCTCTCATCCCCACGACTTCCGCCTTGGTCAGCAGCAGCTTCGTGGTCGCAGGATTGAACCGGCCCAGGGTGATCGTCTTCTCCTTGATCTTCGTGAAGTCAATCTTGAACGACGCGCCCCAGCCTGATTTGCCCGGTTTTCCGGGGACGAAGTTCCTGATCTCGAACGGAAGATCGGGCGTTTCGAATCCCTCCATCTTGAGCGTGGGCACGTTGTGCCCGAACGTGAAGTCGGCCTTCCCTTTGACCGCCTCGTTCACCCAAAAATAGGGCGCAAAGAACGGCTTCTCCGGCCCGGGCCGGTAGGGATTAAGATTCCCCATGTAGGCTGATTTGTTCGCAATGGCGCTGAACAACTTCATCGCGAGCAAGCACCCGATCTCGCCCTCGCAGGCGGTCGCATACCCTTCACCGTTGAACAGCGAGAACGCCACGCACGGGGTGATCTTCCAGGCCATGGGCAGCTTGCTTGAGCAGAACTCGATGCAATCGATGCTGTAGGCGTTGCAGTTGTATTTCGCCATCAGCGAGCGGATCGTCTGGTAAAACAGCACGTTGTTCTTGAACAACTCCCGGTCCATGTGCACGGCCTTCGCCTGCTTGAGCAGCCTGTCGCTGAGCCGTTCCACCTCCGCCATGGCGGCTGGATCCTTGAGGACGTCTGTCCCGTTCGCTGGCAAGCTCGCTGTAGCCCACAATGGCGGCGCCGATGCCGAACTTGTTCTTCAGGTCGTCGAAATCCCTGACCGACCCACGCAGGTAGCCGGGTCCTTTCACCGCACCTCCAATTTCCGTGACCAGCAGCATGTTGGTCTGCCGAAACGCTTTCCTCGCCCGCAGCAAGGCAATCAGCTTGTTCAGGCCGCCATACGCATAGTCGGCGTAACCCTCGGCCCCCATGCTGTCCAGGTAAGCCGCCAGGGTTCGGCCGTGGTGTCCCGCACCCACGATGGGCGTCTTGCACATTTCGTTCAGCGCGGAGGCAAAATAGACTTCGTAATGCGAGCTCAGATTGTAGCCTCGGAGAACATAGAGGTCCACTTGGTCCATGTCGGCCTTGAGGACGCGCAGGTCCCTCGGCAGCAGCCGGGTGTTCTCGTGAAACTCCATATACACCGGCTCGAGCATGTTGGCTTCGGGAGGCAGGCTGCTGCGGAACGTCTTCACGGTCTCCGCATACTTCTGCCGCGCTTCGGCCCTTTCGGCATCGGGGCCCAGGGTCATCTCGCTGTAACGGCAGGGCCCTTCCCAGAAGGAACTGTGAATCATCGCATAATAGACGAGCTTCACGTTGAGCTTCACGTCGCGAGGATTCCCGCCGCCCGCCGCCCCGGCTGAAGTGTGCTCGCAAGCCGCATTCGGGCGGACCTCCGCCTTGGCGGCGTTGCCGGCCAGCACCACGCCCGTCAGGCCCAGGCTGGCCCCTTTCAAAAAATCACGTCGGTTTGTATTCATGTCATTCTGGGTCCCTATTGGTGTTTGCCTGGAGAATGGCCCGGCCGGTCAACGTACTTGGCCGCTTGCCGGCGCCACCTCCCGCTGGTCGGCCTGGGTTCATTCGCCGTGCGAAGGTCAATGAAGCTCTCCCGATCGCGTTTCACTAAACCAAGAAATATCGAAAATGTACCCGCTCTCCCCACTTTCTCATCGAGTGGCACAACTGCGCCCGGTGAAAGTGCAAAAGTTCGCCGACCCGATGTCGGTGTCCTTCATCATAATCATAATATAGCCGTTCAAGGCCGGCCACGCCAGGCAACCCTCCCAAACGAGTGGCCGTTCAGCCATTTCGTGGACAACGCGTGAAGTTTTACACAGCCGCTGCAGGGCCGTGCTTGTCAGCCGGCCAAGCAGAGCATCCAGGTAATTTGGTCAAAGATATTTTTCGCGCGACCGCGTTTCGGAACGACATCGCCGAAATTGATCTTCCAGCTCAGACGCCGCAGGGTCGTTAACATGTCGCCAAAGGACGGTTCTTCTTTGTGGCGGTACCAGGGACGGTCCGGGAATTCGACATGCCGATGACCATCTCGATGGAACCAGACGACGATCAGACTGTAGATGACCATGGCCATGGGCGCCGTACGGCGGACGGCCTTCTCCTTCCGGTTCGCCGGATCCTCAAAGCCCAGCAGTTGTTTGCAGTCGTGGAATGCGACTTCAATGGACCACCTCCGAGCATAACAACTGAGAATCTGACGAGCATCCCAGTCCAGACGTGTGCAATAGAACATTTGGTCGGGCCGCTTTCCCAGCGTATCTTGCACCAACACGATCGTCAGGAGCCGATCCTTTCCCGGCCTTGTAGTACAAGGCCTTGATCACCTTGACTTGGACCGTGGCGTGGAAGCCGTACTGGTCGAACTTGAGTGTCCGCCATTTGCTCTTGTCCTTGGCCCACTCCGCCATGCCAGGCAGACGGCGGCCCTTTTTCCGTTGGCGACCTCGGCCGTTCTTCTCGCCGAGCTTCGGCTTCGGTGCCGGTTCGTACAGGCCGCCCTTGGGGTGGACATGGCTGATGAGGCCGATGTTCGTCGGCAGCTTCTGCAGCACGCTGGCACCGCCATAGGCACTGTCGCCGGTCACCACGAATTCGCGGTCTGGCAGCCAATTGGCCACGGTTTGCAGCATTTCCACCGCCAATTCGGGACGTGTCCGGTGCGGCGTGTGGCCTTCGTTTCGTGCGCACAGTTGCTCTCGCCGCTTGGCAGCTTTCTCCCGTTGCTTGGCATCCTGCTTCGGTGTCTTCTTCTTTCCTTTGGTCAAACCTTGGCGATTGCGGTAGAGACGAAAGCAGAACGGCAAGCTGAACACCTTCGTCGGCGCCCACGCGGGAAGACAAATGATCAGACACAGGACGACCCAGTCGTGTCCCCAACTGGTGATCGTTTTGGCCCTGCTCGACATCAACGGATCGTGATGCATGCCCGTTCCGTAGACCATCAGTCCGCGCTTGCGAGCCAGGGTATCGTCGACCGACAACTCAATCACACCCGTGGGAGCAAACACGCGAACCAGCAACAGCAACAGACATTTCGAGAGAACGTCCAGATTCCAGGCGTACTGACTGAAGAAGCGATGGTAGTTCGAAAAATGCCGCTTCCCGACCGAACCGCTCGACACGATCAAGTCGGTAATGAAGCGATGGCGATGTGAAAGGACCCACCCTGTCATCAACTCCACGAAGATGGGAAAGGACTGCGCATTGAAAACCTCACGGAACTCCTCTAGCAACGAACGAATCCTGCGATAAGTTCCACGGCATCGGCCTCCTTGCCTTGGGGTTTGGGACTTGTTGCATAATCCCAACCTACCCCGAAATGGGCACGGAGGCCTATCAATTTACCCCCAAAATCTGCAAATCGAACTTAGCGCCCGCTGCATTAGGTCTGACAGGCAATGCCCGGCACAAGACATATACTCACATGCGGCGTTTGCTGCGGGGCAGTCGATACGACGAAGTGCTCACGGATCTGATGAAGCGGGCAAAGCGCAAAAGTCAGCCCCTGATCTGACAAATCTGAACGCAGACGAAACGGTATCACCACCTTCGCCACAAACCATAGCAATAGAGTCACTTGCATCCATTGGCGTATGACACACAATGGGATCACACCCGCTGGTGCGTCCCTTCTGGTGGATCGAACGGCTGTCGGACGCCCTGGCGGCCTGGTAAGCTGAAGTTGGCCGCCCACTTGTTATGGGCTGGGCGACCTGTTGGGACCGGATCAGGAGTCAAAGCCGTGAACGGACGAACGATCCCTCGATTTGGTGCGGAAACCGAACATTTCAACGCCACCGTCCATCTTGAACTCAATGGTGTAATCCCACCCATTGTTGATAAATTCAAAGGCGATGCCGCCTTCTGGCATGGGGAAGATCGATATCCGAGACGCGTACTCTTGGCGAGAAGAAGCAGATACTTCGATGTCTTTATCGCCAAGTCGGATAATGCAGCGCCGTCACCGTCTAGCCATCCGGGCTGAAGCCTTGCGAGCTCATCGATGCGCTCCATACAGCGTGTAACTGCATCAATCACGACATCAACCTCGAACACTTCGACAACGCGTTTATATCTGTCGTTGCCATCTAGCTCAATTTGAAGGACGAATTGCACGCATTGACCGGATTCCGTTGAAATCGGCGCTAATCCTATCCGGCGCCAAAGAGATCGTAATCTCCCCATGATCCGCCGTTTGAACGTTAATGACCTTGTCGCTGGTATGGAGGCCGACGAGGGTTCCAATGCCTTCATAACGTACCTGATACGTTTGCGTAAGCCGTGTGATCGTTTGCTTCCGCCTTAATGCATCCATGTATAAGATTTTGTCATATTTGTCTTTTCTGCCAACGAATTCAATTTTCTCATCGTCTTTTAACCCAGCGCCAAATCTGTTCAGGGCGCGCAAGTGCTCGCTGGACAGAGGAGGCAGCGGTCCCGCCTCGGCTGCCTTCTTCGATGAGCTTGAACACGAGGCCGCAGGAATGATCGAAGATTTCTTGAAATACGTTGAACCCGGGCAATGTCTGTTGAAGCTGCGTGCCCTGCCAGGCCAGGTTCGGCATGGCGCTCCCGTCTTCCAAAGCTACTAAATCGAAGTTGAAAATCTTATCAAAGCCTTTTGGCAATCGCTCCTTGTTCGGATGATCTGAGCGCCACTTTTCCTTTGCATATGCAACGATGAGATCGCGCAAAGCGGGCAAGTCTGTGATGACGGCGAGCGGCAGTCGGCAGCCATCGAAGCGCTTTCCGACATATCTGAGCTTCAGAATTGTGTCTGGCGGCGACACCAATGGCTCCTCGAATGGAGACGCACCGATATCACGACTTTCGGTTAAGCTCTAGATGGAAGTGTGCCCAATCCTCCATTGTGCGTCCACATGCCGCTCGCCCGAGCTAAATGTCGAGGGTACTTGCAAGCCGGCGCCGCGTGCTGTGGCATGCTTGCTGAAGCGATCAGCCGTCGTATGATTGCCTCACCCGAACAGATCCCGCTGCCGCGGCTCCTCGCGCAGCTCCTTCTCCACGGCCTCCGCCGCGCTGCCTTGCGCGGGCGCGCTGATGCTCTCGATGCATTCCACCGGGCCCGATGGGCGTCTGCACGCCCGCGTTGTCGTTGGCGACCTTGTTGACGTCGGTGGAGATCGGCCACGCCTCGAGCACGTCGTCGCGGGCGGGGCGCATCAGCCGCGCGGCGGTCTGCACGTCGCTCTCGTCGCATTCGAGCCATGCGTCGAAATCCTCGCGCTCGAGGATCACCGGCATGCGGTCGTGGATCGAGGCCATCAGTCCGTTGGCGTCGGTGGTGAGAATGCACGCGCCGTCGACTTCCTCGCCGTCGGGTCCGGTCCACGTCTCCCACAGGCCCGGCGAGCGCCATCGGGTTTCCGTCGCGCCGGCGGATGAGGAAGGGCTGCGCCGGCGGCGCCTTGCCCTTCTGCGGCTTGGGAAACCTGCGCCATTCATAGAACGCGTCGGCGATGAAGATGCAGCGCCGCCGCTTCATGGCGTTGCGGAAGCTCGCCTTCTCCAGCGCGGTCTCGGAGCGCGCGTTGATGACGAGCGGAAAATCCTTCGGGTTCTTCACGAAGCCGGGCAGGAAGCTCCAGCGCACCAGCGCGAAATGCCGCCGCTTCGCGCCGTCGGGGTCGCGCTCCAGCCGCACGATGGGCACGGGCTGCGTCGGCGCGATGTTCGTGCGCGGCGGAAAGTTCGGCCGCTCGACGTACTGGAAGAAGGCCCGCACCGCTTCGGGCGGGAGCGTGATCGCGAAGCGTCCGCACATCGATCAGATATCGCGCTTCGCCGCGCCCGCCGCAAGGCGGCGGAGCCGCTGGTCGTTACGCGATCGCCACGACCGGCGTGCCCACGCCCACGCGCTCGAACAGATCGACCACGTGCTCGTTGAGCATGCGGATGCAGCCCGCCGAGGCGGCGCTTCCGATGGAGCCGCGCATGGACGGCGAGGTGCCGTGGATGGCGATCTCGGCCTTTTCCAGCACGAGCGCGCGCTCGCCCATCGGGTTGTTCGGCGCGCCGCCGGGGATGACCGGGCCGGGGCCGCGGCCGCCGCGGATCGACGCCGGGCGCCTGCCATGCCGGGCGCACGTGCTTGCTCGCGACGCGCGTTTCGCCGGTCCACGACATGCCGGCCTTGCCGACGGCCACCGGCCAGGCGAGCGCCGTGCCGTCGTTGCGGGTCAGGAACAGCATGCGCCGCTTGATCGAGACGACGATCACGCCGGACCGGCCGACCGGCGAGGGCACGATCTGCGGCCACGGTCCCGAGGTTGCGCTCGCGCGCTGCGGCTTTGGCGCAGGGCGGGGCGCGCGGCTCCGCGTCGGCGCTGGTGTTGGCGAAGGCGGGTCCGGCGGCGAGCGCCGCGGCGGATGCGGCAAGCGATGCGAGCAGTGTTCTGCGGTCCATTGCGTCTGCGTTCCCCTGCAAGTCTGTCTCGATGCTTTTAGCGACTGCGCCGGGCGCGGGCGCAAGCTTTGCGCGAGGCCCCGCCCGGCGAGCGCGGTCCATCATGGCGATGATGTCACACCGGCGGACTTGTCACGATCAAGGCTGACCCGGCCCTCGAGGCCCTCTGCGCGGCGATTACGGCTCGCCTTCGATCCTGCGCCGCAGCTTCGTCAGCTCGGCGCCCGCGTGCTCCATGAAGGCGCGCACGCGCGCCGAATGACGCAGGTCCGGATGCGTCAGCAGCCACATGTCGTCGCCGAACGGCAAGATCTCGCCAATCCGCGCCACGCCCGCCAGCCGGTCGCCGATGAAACAGGGCAGCAGGCCCGAGCCGAGGCCCGACTTCGATGGCGCGCGCCACGCCCGCGACGCTGTCGACGCGGCAGACGATGGCGTCGGGCGCGACATTGTCCTCGAACCAGCGCCGCGCGCCCACGACGCCCGGCCCCTCGCCGAAGCCGACCCAGGGGCGCTCGTTGTCGCGGCCGTTCCAGTTCTCCGGCCCGTAGGCGGCCCATGCGATGTGCGCGATCTTGCGGCCCACAAGCGTTTCCGGCGGCTCGACCGTCGCGCGCAGAGCCACGTCCGCATCGCGCCGCGACAGGTTGAGGTGCTGGTGCCCCACGACGATGTCGAGGCGGATTTCGGGATACGCCGCGCGGAACGAGGCGAGCATCGGGCCCGATGCAGCCAGCTCAGGAACGCGTCGTTCGTGGTCAGCGCAATTCGCCCGCGGGCTTGGCGCTGCGGCCCGCGACGGCGCGCTCGAAATCGACGATCTCCTGCTCCATGCGCGTCGCGAGCGCGATCATCTCCTCGCCCGCGGGCGTCGGCGTGTAGCCGGTGCGCGAGCGCTCGAACAGTCGCGCGCCCATGGCTTCCTCGAGCGCGCCGAGGCGCCGGAAGACCGTGGAATGATTGATGGCGAGCTTCTCCGCCGCGCCCACGAGCGAGCGGGCGTCGGCGATCGCCTTGACGAGCCGGAACTCGTCCCATGAGGTCGCTGTCGGCATCAGGTCTGCGATCCGGGCCGCGGCGGTGCTGGGCCATGGGCGGGGTCTCCGTGGAGCGCCTGATTACTAGCACGGATCGCGCCCGGCGCTTTTGCTTCCGGGCAAGCGAAATGGTTTTGCGACAATCGCAAAACCAATCCTTTACGGTATAGCCCTAGCCTGCCGCGGTTCGATCCGGGGTCCGCACGCATGCTGGAAGCTTCATTCACGAGCCGCATCGAGGCGCTGAAGCACGTCTTCCTCGCGCCGGGCTCGACGTTTTCGCTCGCTTCGCTGTTCAGCGCGATGGTCGTGTGCGCGCTGTTCTTCGTCTGGCGCCGGCGCGCGCGCGGGCGTGCGGTGCGTCTGCGCGCCTTCGTGCGCTACGTGCTGCCGCTGCGCATTTTCCTGCATCCCTCCAGCCGCGCGGACGCCATCCTGTTCGTGCTGCAGACGATGGTGTTCGGCGCGCTGCTCGGCTGGGCCTATCTGTCGCAGCCGTGGATCGCCGGCCGCGTCGTCGAAGGGCTGACGTTCGTCTTCGGCGAACCGGGCGCCGCGCCCGTTCACCCGGTCGTCGCCGCGATCATCATCACGCTGATGAGCTTCCTCGCCTACGAGTTCGGCTACTGGCTGTTCCACTGGGCCGCGCACACGCATCCGTTGCTGTGGGAGTTCCACAAGATCCATCACACCGCGGAAGTGCTGACGCCGCTCACCGTGTGGCGCGTGCATCCGGTGGAGCAGGTGATCTTCATCAACACGCTCGCGATCACGATCGGCCTGTGCGACGGGCTCGGGCGCTATGTGCTGGGCGGCGGCGCGCAGGTCTATGCCGTGTCCGGCGCCAACATCGTGCTCGTGTTCTTCGTCTACGCCTTCGTGCATCTGCAGCACTCGCAGGCGTGGATCGCGTTCACCGGCGTGTGGGGCCGCCTGTTCCTCAGCCCCGCCCATCATCAGATCCATCATTCGGCGAAGCCGCTGCACCACAACACCAACCTCGGCTCCTGCCTGGCCGTGTGGGACTGGGCGTTCGGCACGCTCTACGTGCCCGCGCGCGAGCGCGAGGTGGAGAAATTCGGACTGGGCGAAGACGTGCGCAACGCCTCACGACGCGGTCGGCGCGCTGTTCGAGCCGGTCTATCGGACGCTGGACTACGTCACGCCAAAAGCCGGCAAGGTCACGGCTGACGCGGCGCGGCAGCCCGCGCAAGCCGGTCGTTGATCGCCGCGCCAAGCCCTTCGTGCGGGATGGGCGCGACCGCGATCGCGCGCGCGCCGGAGTCGTCGAGCTCGCGCAAGAAGGCGAACAGGTTCGCCGCCGCTTCCGCCAGATCGCCGCTCGGCGACAGATCGAGCCGCTCGCCGCGCGCGCCCGTGATCTGACCGCCGAAATCCAGCACCGCCTCGCCGTCCATCGCGGATGTCGCATCGAGGCGAACCTGCGCGCGCGGCGCGTAATGGGACGCGAGCATGCCGGGCGCGCGCGGCGCGTTCGCCTCCGTCGCGCTGGCGGCGTTCGACCGGCGCGCCCCAGAACGCGCTCGATGTCTTCGCGCGCCACGCCGCCCGGCCGCAGGATGCGCACGCCGTCGCCAAGGCAGGACACGATGGTGGACTCGACGCCGACCGCGCACGGCCCGCCATCAACGATGAGATCGACGCGGCCGTCGAGTTCGGCCGCCACGTGATCGGCGCTTGTCGGGCTCACGCGGCCCGAGCGGTTGGCGGAGGGCGCGGCCACGGGGACGCCCGCTTCGCGCAGGATGGCGAGCGCCACGGGGTGGGCGGGCACGCGCAGCGCGACGCTGTCGAGGCCCGCGCGCGCCAGCAGGCTCACGGCGCAGCCGGCGCGCGCCGGCGCGACGATGGTGAGGGGACCGGGCCAGAACGCCTGCGCGAGCGCGAGGGCGTCCGCATCGAACACGGCGAGGCCCTGCGCGGCGTCGGCGTCCGCCACGTGCGCGATCAGCGGGTTGAAGCTCGGGCGCTCCTTGGCGGCGTAGATGCCCGCCACCGCCGCGTCGGAACCGGCGTCCGCGCCGAGCCCGTAGACGGTCTCGGTCGGGAAGGCGACGAGCCCGCCCTGCCGCAGGACGCCGGCGGCGTGCGCGGTGGCGGCCGGCCCCGCCGTCATGCGGCGCGTCGTCCGGGGCGCGGGTTCATGGTCATGCAGATCCTGGTCGCGGCCATGCAGTTGCTCGGACGCCCTCCGGGCGCGCCGCCTTGTGCGCATCTGCCGCGGACAGCGTCAAGAAGCGCCCTTTCGGGTCTGCCGGCGCTCGACGGCGCTGATTCGCGCCCTGCCGCGCGTCATTCGGAGCGCGGCGCGGGCCGGCGGCGCGGTTTCAGGGGCGGAAACCGGCGTGCCTCAAGCGTATCCGGCGACCCGCACCGCCGGGCGCCCGGCGGCGGGCGCGCTTGCTCCTGCGGCGCAAAAGAGCCATGTTCAAGGATTCTACTGGCTCCCGAAGCGGGGCGCGCGCGGCTGCGCTCCAGCAGCCATCGAGAGGAGACGAACGCGTGTTTTCATTCAGATTGTCGCTTGGCAAGCCGCGGTCGACGGCCTCGACGCCCGCTCCCCGCGAGCCTGTGGCGCGCATCGCGCTGTGCTGGCGCTTCTTCAGCCCGCCGGCGGCGATTGCGCGCGAGACGCCGTTGACGCCAGCCGCCCGTCGAGATCGGCGGCACGCAGTCGGGCAATTACCTCGCCGCGCTCGTCGCCGGCGCCCGGCAGGACACCCGCGCCGCCGCCGCCTATTTCCGCGAGGCGCTCCGCGCCGATCCGCGCAACGCCATCCTGCTGGAGCGCGCCTTCGTCGCCTCGCTCTCCAATGGCGACATGCCGCAGGCCTTCGCGCTGGCCGAACGGCTCGTGCGCATCGATCCCAAGAACGGCCTCGCCCAGCTGGCGCTGGGCGCGCGCGCCCTGAAGCAGCGCCAGTTCGCCACCGCCCGCACGCATCTCTCGCGCGGCGGCAACACCCGCCGCGGCGATGTCACCGCGATCCTGCTCACCGCCTGGGCGTGGGCCGGCAGCAACGATTCCAACAAGGCGATCGAGGCCGCCGACCGGCTGAACGAGCGCAATTTCGCGCTGTTCCGCGATTTCCACGCCGGCCTGATCGCCGAACTGCTGAAGCGCCCGCAGGAGGCGAGCCGCCGCATGCGCGCGGCCTATCGGCCGACAAGAACACGCTTCGCCTCGCGGAAGCCTACGCGCGCCTCGAATCGCGCCAGGGCCGCCCCCAGGAAGCGCTGGAGATCCTGCGCGACGTTCGACGAGGCGCTGCCGCGTCACCCCGTGATCGTCGACGCGATGCGAGCGGCTCGAAAAGGGCCAGACGCTCGAGCCGCTCGTGAGCAACGCGGCCGAAGGCGCGGGCGAAGTGCTCTATGGGCTCGGCGCCGCCGGCGCGCGCCAGGGCGACGAAATCGCCTCCATCATCTATCTGCGGCTCGCGCTGTACCTGTCGCCCGATCATGGCCTCGCCATCGTCAGCCTTGGCGACCTCTACGAGCGCATCAAGCAGGGCGAGAGCGCGATCGAGGTCTACGCGAGCATGCCGGTGACCTCGCCGCTGCGCTCGACCGCCGAATTGCAGATCGGCCTCGTGCTCGAAACGCTCGAACGCAAGGACGAAGCGCAGAAGCATCTCGAAGCGCTGGTCGCGCGCGATCCGACCGATCCGGACGCGCTGCTCGCGCTCGCCAATCTCCAGCGCACGCGCAAGCTCTTCGCGGAAGCCGCCGACACCTACTCGCAAGGCGCTCGGCGCTGTCCGAAAAGAGCGGGCGCGGCGACTGGACGACGTATTACTTCCGCGGCGTCTCCTACGAGCGCTCCAAGCGCTGGCCGCAGGCCGAGGCCGACTTCAAGAAGGCGCTGGAGCTTTATCCCGGACCAGCCGCTGGTTCTGAATTATCTCGGCTACTCGTGGGTCGATCAGGGCGATCAATCTCGATGAAGCCTTCCGCATGCTGCGCAAGGCCGTCGATCTGCGCCCCGAGGATGGCTACATCGTCGATTCGCTCGGCTGGGCCTATTACAAGCTCGGCAAGTACGAGGACGCCGTGCGCGAACTCGAACGCGCCATCGAACTCAAGCCCGCCGATCCCGTGATCAACGATCACCTCGGCGACGCCTACTGGAAGGTCGGGCCGCAAGCTCGAAGCGCGCTTCCAGTGGAACCACGCGCGCGACCTCAATCCCGAGCCCGAAGACCTGCCGAAGATCCTGCAGAAGATCGAAGCCGGGCTTGAGGAGACGCGCCCCCAAGCCCGCGGCGGAGGCCGCCCCGGCGCGCAGCGGCGGCTGACGCATGATGCGCGCGCCGCAGGACGCGCCGCGTCTCGTCGAGAGGGCGCCTGCGAAGGTCAATCTGACGCTGCACGTGCGCGGCCGTCGCGACGATGGCTGGCACGATCTGGAAAGCCTCGTCGTCTTCGCGGGCGTGCACGATCTGCTGTGGCTTGATCCCGGCGCCGCGCTCGCGCTCGAAGTCGAGGACCCAACGCCGGCCGCCGCCGGCCCTGCCGCCGACAATTCCGTGCTGAAGGCCGCCCGTGCGCTAGCCGCCCGCGTCGAAGGCTTGCGCTGGGGCGTTTCCGTCTGCTCAAGCGCCTTCCTGCCGCTGCGGGCGTCGGCGGAGGTTCCGTCGGACGCGGCCGCCGCGCTGCGGCTTCTTGCGCGCCTCAACGCGCTTGCGCCGGACGATCCGCGCGTCGCGCCGCCGCGCAGGCGACGGGCTCCGACGTACCGGTCTGCCTCGATCCACGCGCGCGCATGATGGCCGGGTCGCGGCGAGAAGGTCGGTCCCGCGCTCGGCCTGCCGCCGATGTTCGCGGTGCTGCGTCAATCCCGGCGTCGCGCTGTCGACGCCCGCCGTCTTCGCCGGCAGATCGGCCTCAAGCCCGGCGAGCGGTCCATATGGGGCGGGCATCCGCAGATCGAGCAGGCCGAGACGCCTCGACGCGCCTGCTGCCGAAACTGCGCAAGGCGCGCAACGACATGGAGGACGCCGCTAGCGTCCTCGCGCCCGTCGTCGGCCATGTGCTCGCCGTGCTCGGCGCGGCGCGCGGCGCGCGGCTGACGCGCATGTCGGGGTCCGGCGCGACCTGCTTCGCGCTCTTTGCCGACTGCCACGCCGCGGCCCGCGCCGCGCGCGTCATCCGCCGCGATCATCCGTCCTGGTGGGTGCGCCCGACTGTCCTGCGCTGAACGCGTCCGGGCTGCTGCGGGGCTTGCGCTCGCGCCTGATCCGCAGCAGAACGAAGCGACAGGCGCGCAGGCGGCAGGCTCTGGGCGAGGGGCGGGGACGGTATGGGGACAGGCCGGCGCATCGGCGCGCGTGCGCGCGCTCATCGAGCGCATGACGCTCGAGGAAAAGCTCGGCCAGCTGTCCATGCTCGCCGACGGCCTCGTCGAGACCGGCCCGCCCGGCCCGCACAATCCCTTCACGATGATCGCGGAAGGCCGCGTCGGCAGCATCCTCAACGTGTGGGGCCGCGATCTCGTGCGCGAGGCGCAGCGCAAGGCGGTCGAAGAAAGCCGCCTTGGCATTCCGCTCTTCTTCGGCCTCGACGTCGTGCACGGCCATCGCACGATCCATCCCGTGCCGCTCGGCGAAGCGTGCGCGTTCGACCGCGAGCTGTGGGAGGAGACCGCGCGCGACAACGCGATCGAGGCGGCCGCCGACGGCGTGCACATGACGTTCGCGCCGATGCTCGACGTGTCGCGCGATCGCGCGCTGGGGACGCATCGTCGAATGCGCGGGCGAGGACCCCTGGTCAACGCGCGAGTACGGACGCGCGCGCGTGCGCGGCTACCAGAACCCCGACGCCGCCGGCTTCATGCGCTGGCCGCATGCGCCAAGCACTTCTGCGCCTATGGCGCGGTGATCGTCGGGGCGCGACTACGGCGAGGTGGACGTCTCGCAGCGCGCGCTCGAGGAGGTGTATCTGCCGCCGTTTCGCGCGGTGGTGGAGGAGGGCGTCGCGGCGATCATGCCGGCGTTCATCGATCGTCGCGGGCGTGCCGATGACCGCGCACAGCGCCTGCTGCGCGACGGTGCTGCGCGCGCAATGGCGCTTCGACGGCGCTGATCGTCAGCGACTACAACGCGATCGCCGAACTCATCAATCACGGCGTCGCCGCCGATCTTGTCGAAGCCGGGCGCGCTGGCGCTGAAGGCGGGCGTCGACATCGACATGATGGGCGACGCCTATCGTCAAGGGTCTGCCCGATCGCGCTCGAGCGCGGCCGACGTGACGATCGACGAGATCGACGCGAAGCGCTTGCGCGCGTGCTCTCGCTCAAGGAGCGGCTCGGCCTGTTCGAAGATCCGTACCGCGGCATCGGCGCGGACATCTCGCAGGCCATCGCAGAGGCCGCGCGTTGGCCCGCGAGGCTGCGCTCAAATCGATGGTGCTGTCAAGAACGATGGCGTGCTGCCGATGCGCGAGCCGGCGCGCATTGCGCTCATCGGCCCCATGTGCGACGCGCCCGCCGACCAGCTCGGCGCGTGGGCGTCCGCCGGCGCCGCGGAGGAGTTCGATCACGATCCTCGAAGGCGTGCGCGCGGGCTTTCCCGCGGCCGAAGTCTCGTTTGCCGAAGGCTGCGGACCGAAGGAGCCGATCGAAGGCGGGCACGCGGCAGCGCGCAGCGTCTGCGGCGCAGGCGGATGTCGTGCTGCTGTGCCTGGGCGAGGAGCGCTTCGCACACCGGCGAGGCCTGCAGCCGCACGCGGCCGGAATTGCCGCAAACGCAGATCGACCTCGCGCGCGACAGTCTATGCGCTGCGGCAAGCCGTGTCGTGCTTGCGCTTGTCGTCAGCCGTCCGCTCGTCCTGCCCGACTGGCTTGTGGAGGGCGCGAGCGCGATCCTGATCACCTGGCATGCGGGCTCGGAAACCGGCCCGGCGTTCGCCGATCTCGTGAGCGGCGCCGTAAGTCCTTCGGGCAAGCTTTGCGTGTCGTGGCCCGCCACGCTCGGACAGATGCCGGTCTTCTACGGAATGCGCCCCACGGGCCGCCCGCACGATCCGGCCAACGGCTGGTCGACGGGCTTCCTCGACGCGCCGTATGCGCCACGCTGGAGCTTCGGCGAAGGTCTCGGCTACGCACGTTTCACGCGCGCGAATCTGCGCGCCGACAGCGCTGCAATAAGCGGCGACGGCGCCGTCACGGTCTCGCTCGACGTCCGCAACGACGGCGACATGGCGAGTGCGGAGACGCTCTTCCTCTTCATTCGCGATCCCGTGGCGCGCGTGACGCGGCCGGTTCTCGAACTCAAGGATTTCTACGCGCGTCGAACTCGCGCCCGGCGAAAGCAGGGCCGTTCACTTCGTGCTGCGCGCCACGCGACTTTTCGTATCGCGACGAAAACCTCAAGCCGCGCCTGGACGACGGGATCATCCAAGTCTACGTCGGCGCAAGCGCGAAGGCGGGCGATCTCGACCGCATCGACGTGCGGGTCGAAAACAGCTCCGCTTCGCTCGGCTAAGTTGACGGGCGCGTAAGCAAAGCGCTGCGGCGCAGTTGTTTTCCCGCCACAATCCACCACTTAATAGGGGCGCCCGGGTTGTATGCCGGAGGCGTGCGCGTATAGTCCGCCCCGCGGGGGCGCCGTCGCTTTGCGACGAATCAGAGATTGCCGAGGGCCCCCATGCCCCATGATTCCGCCGTGATCAAAAACGTGTGCGTCGACGACGCGGGCGGTCCCATGCACGCGAACCACGCCGATCCGATTTCCGGCGAATTGTGGAACATGGCCGAAGAGCTCGGCGAGATCGGCAGTTTCGACCGCGACCTGCGCACCGGCCAAGGCCGCATCAGCGACAACATGTGCCGCATCTTCGGCATCGACCGCACCGCGATGGAGGCGTCGGGCGAAGCCTGGATGGGCCGCATCCATCCCGAAGATCGCGGCCGGGTCGAGAATGCGCTGCGCGCCGCCACGGCGGACGGCGCGACGAACGTGAAGTTCCAGTACAGAATTCTGCGCGACGGCGAAATCCGCTGGATCTCGACGCGCCTGCGGCTCGAGTACGACGCGCACGGCGCGCCTATCCGGCGCTACGGCGTCAACCAGGACATGACCGAGCGCTATTCCACGACGATGGCCAACGCGCATCTGGCCGCTGTCGTCGAATCCTCGAGCGAGGCGATCAAGTCCTACTCGCTCGATGGCGTCATCATCTCGTGGAACGCGGGCGCCGAACGCCTGTTCGGCTACACGGCGGCCGAAGCGCTCGGCAAGCGCATCGATCTCATCGTGCCCGAGGACCGCAGGTGGGAGGCGCGCAAGAAGTTGGCGACCGTGAGCGCGGGCGGGCATGTGCGCCTCGAGACGATGCGGCGCCGGAAGGACGGTTCGCTGGTCCATATCGCGCTCAGCGCGTCTCCGGTGCGTGACGCGTCCGGCCGTGTCGTCGCCGTCTCCACGCTCGCCCACGACATCGGCCCGCGCATCGCGGCGCAGCGCGCGCTGGAGCGCTATCGGCTGCTGGCGGAGCACGCGCGCGACATCCTGCTCGTCATTCGCCTCGACGACGGCGCCATTGTCGAAACCAACCAGGCTGCGGTGGCGGCCTATGGTTACGCGCGCGAGGACCTTCTCGCCATGAACATCGTGAGCTTGCGCTCGCCGGACACGGTCGCCTCGCTGCGCGCCGATCTGGACCGCGTCGGCGAGGGCACCCTGTTCGAAACGGTGCACAAGCGGCGCGACGGCTCCACCTTTCCCGTGGAGGTGAGCGCGGTGTCGATGGTGATCGACGGCGAGCGGATGATCCTCAGCCTCGTCCGCGACATTTCCGAGCGCAACGAATGGGCGCGCGTGCAACGCCTGATGACGCGCGAACTGCTGCACCGCGTGAAGAACTCCGTCGCCGTCATCCAGTCGCTCGTGCGCCTCACGGCGCCGCGCGCGCGCAATCTCGACGAGTTCGTCGCCTCGCTCTCCGGCAGGCTGTCCGCCATGGCGGCGGCCCACGATCTTCTGAGCGAAATGCACTGGCGCGGCGCGGATCTGGGCGAACTCGTCGCCAAGCAGCTCGCGCATTATCTCTCGGGCTCCGACAAGCGCCTGCGCATGCAGGGGCCGGCCGTGCGCCTGCCGCAGCAATTCGCCGTTCCGCTCGCCCTCGCGCTGCACGAGCTGGCCACCAACGCCGCCAAGCACGGATCCCTTTCGACGCCCGAAGGCCGCGTCGATCTCTCGTGGACCTACGCGCGCGGGCCGCGCGACAAGTTGCGGCTGGAATGGCGCGAGAGCGGCGGCCCGCCCGTCACGCATCCAACCTCCGCGGGCTTCGGCTCGACGTTGATCGAGCGCGGCATGCCGGGCGCGAAGGTCGAGCGGCGGTTCGATCCGCGCGGCGTCACCTGCACCATCGAGCTCGACGTCACGCCGTTGCGGCGGCGGGCGCGTCCGCGCAAGGCGTAGCGCCCCCACGCGCTGCGTTGACCCAATTCATTTCACATGCAATGAATTTTGGCCGATGATATCGGGCAGTGCGGCGCAGAGCCTGCCGCCAGGCGCAACGAGCGAGGATTGCCATGTCGGACGCCGCGTACATGACCGGTTTCGGCAATTCGTTCGAGACCGAGGCGCTTCCCGGCGCCTTGCCGGTGGGCCGCAATTCCCCGCAGAAGTGCAATTACGGCCTCTACGCCGAGCAATTGTCCGGCACGGCCTTCACGATGCCGCAGGCCTCCAACCGGCGTTCCTGGCTTTACCGGATTCGCCCCGGCGTGAAGCATGCGGGCCGGTTCGTGCGCGTCGATCAGGGGCTGTTGCGCACGGCGCCCGCCGCACGCGATGAAAGCGAGCTGCCGCTGGGGCAATTGCGCTGGGGCCCCGTGCCCGTGCCCGACGCCCCGCTCAGTTTCATCACCGGCCTTTGCACGGTGACGACGGCGGGCGACGCCGACACCCGCGCCGGCATGGCCGCGCATTATCTGTTCGTCACGCGCTCCATGCGCGACGAATATTTCATGAACTGCGATGGCGAGATGCTCATCGTGGTGCAGGAGAACGCGCTGCGTCTCGTCACCGAACTGGGCGTCATCGAAGTGACGCCGGGCGAGATCTGCATCATCCCGCGCGGCGTCATCTTCCGCGCCGAACTCGTCGACGGCCCTGTCCGCGGCTACGTGTGCGAGAATTACGGCGCGTCATTCGTGTTGCCCGACCGTGGCCCGATCGGCGCCAATTGCCTCGCCAACCCGCGCGACTTTCTCACCCCCGTCGCGGCCTATGAGGACCGCGAGGCGCCCTCGCTCCTGTACGCGAAATGGGGCGGCGAACTGTTCCGCAGCGAGATCGGCCAGTCGCCGCTCGACGTGGTCGCCTGGCACGGCAATTACGCACCCTGCAAATACGACCTGCGGCGCTTTTCGCCGGTGGGCGCGCTGCTTTACGATCATCCCGACCCGTCGATCTTCACGGTGCTGACCGCGCCGTCGGAGACGCCGGGCACGGCGAACATCGACTTCGTGATCTTTCCCGATCGCTGGATGGTGGCGGAAAACACGTTCCGCCCGCCCTGGTATCATCGCAACATCATGTCGGAGTTCATGGGCCTCATCTATGGCGTCTACGACGCCAAGCCCGAAGGCTTCCGCCCCGGCGGCATGAGCCTGCACAATTCGATGTTGCCGCACGGCCCCGACGAAACATCGTTCGAGCACGCCAGCAACGTCGAGCTGAAACCGGTGAAGCAGACGGGCACGATGGCCTTCATGTTCGAGACGCGCTTTCCACAACGGGTCACGCGCTGGGCGGCGCAATTGCCAACGCTCGACGAGACCTATCCCGAGTGCTGGAGCGGGCTGCGCAAGCGCTTCGATCCCGCGCGCCGCGACCCGGCCTGAGCCAGCGTCGCGCGATCTACTTTCCCGACGGACAGAAGATGCGTTCCAGCGCCTGCATGAGTTCGTAGGCGCGCGGGTCCGAGATCCGGTAGTGAACGTTGAGGCCTTCCTTGCGCGTCGTCACGAGCCCGCATGCGCGCATCAGGGCGAGATGCTGCGACAGCGCCGACTGGCTCAGGCCAACCTCTTCCACAAGGCGCGAAACGTTCATTTCCCCCGCATCCGCCAGCTTGCACAGGATGAGCAAGCGGCGCGCGTTGGAGATGATGCCCATGAGCTGGGCGACTTCTTCGGCCTTTTCTTCCAGGTCCGGGGTGGCGAGCATCTCAGATCCATGTCGATGTCTGTGATTAGACTAGCCTAATAAGTAGGGCGCAGTCATGGCTGCGTCACGGGCGCAGAACTACGGTGAGGACAGCCCCGGGTGTCGAGATTTCGCGCCCGGCGGCGAGCGCTTCCTCCACCTTGTCGAGCCGAAGCAGCGCCAAGCCCGGCTCCGTCCGCCGACGAGCCCATGACGCCCACTGCCGCATCGCCCGCCAGAACCTCCGCGCCGGCCGCCGGCGCGCCGCGCTCGATGCGCACCGGCGTGACGCGCTTTCGGGCGAGGCCGCGATGCTGCACGCGCGACACGACCTCCTGGCCGACGTAGCAGCCCTTGTGAAAATCGACGCCGTGCAGGCGGTCCATGTTGGCTTCGTGCGGGAACGTGTCGCCCCACGCGAAATCGCAGCCCGCCTTGCGGAACGCCGCAGGCGATCCGGTGCGCGTGCCAGTCGCTTTCGGCGGCGGGCTCGCCAAGGCGCTCCAGCGCGTCGGGCGCCGCGATGGCGCGCCATCCCAGCCGCGGCGTCGCGAGGATCGTCGAAGATGCGGCCATTCAAGGCGGGCGGCGGCTCGCCGTCCCAGCCGGCCGCGACCGCCAGCGATCCGCTGACGTCGCTGATCGTCGATCTGCGCGCGCAGCTTGTACATGGCGAGGCGCTTTGCGAGCGCGCCGGCCTGATCGGCTGCGCAATCGATGCAGCAGGCCGTCGCCGTCGGGCGCGACCAGAAAATCAGCGATGATCTTGCCCTGCGGCGTCAGAAGCGCGGCAAAGCGCGCCTGCCCGGCGGGAATGGTCTCGACGTCGTTGGTGACGAGGCCCTGCAGCCAGCGCGCGCGCGTCCGGGCCGCTGACGCGCAGCACCGCGCGCGAGCCCAGAACCGCAACCTTCGCCCCGCCTGTCGTCCCCGCCAACGACGCCGCCTCCCGCTTGCTCCGCGCACCGCATACAGGTAAGCCCGCGCCAGCGGCTTGCAAGCTCCGCGCGCCAAAGATGCTTGTGACCATGAAAGGCTCGAACATGGCCCAGACCTACGACCTCATCCTCGAGGGCGGCACCGTCGTCAATCAGGACGGGGAGGGCGTGCGCGACATCGGCGTCCGCGACGGCCGCATCGCCGCCATCGGCGATCTCTCGCGCGGCTCGGCCGGCCAGCGGATCGACTGCCGCGGCCTGCACATCCTGCCGGGCGTCATCGACAGCCAGGTGCATTTCCGCGAGCCCGGCCTCGAGCACAAGGAAGACCTGGAAACGGGCTCGCGCGCGCGCCGTGCTCGGCGGCGTCACCGCCGTGTTCGAGATGCCGAACACCAATCCGCTGACCACCACCGCGGAAACGCTCGCCGACAAGGTGCGCGCGCGGCCGGCACCGCATGCATTGCGACTTCGCCTTCTGGGTCGGCGGCACGCACGAGAACGCGAGCGACGTGCCGCGAGCTGGAGCGCCTGCCGGGCGCGGCCGGCATCAAGGTGTTCATGGGCTCGTCGACCGGCGATCCTGCTGGTCGAGGACGATCGCGGGCGTCGCCGCGATCCTGCGAACACGCGCCGCCGCGCCGCCTTCCATTCCGAGGACGAGTTCCGCCTGCGCGGAGCGCAAGCCGCTGCGCGTCGCCGGGCGATCCCGACCTCGCATCCCGTCTGGCGCGACGAGATCGCGGCGCTCGCTGTGCACGCGAGCGGCTCGTGCGCATCGCGCGCGAGAACGGCGCGCGCATCCACGTGCTGCACATCTCGACCGCCGAGGAGATCGACTTCCTCGCCGGCCACAAGGACGTCGCGAGCTGCGAGGTGACGCCGCATCACCTGACGCTCGTCCTCCGACGACTACGCGCGGCTCGGCACGCTGCTGCAGATGAACCCGCCGGTGCGCGAGGCCGCATCATCGCGACGGCATCTGGCGCGGCATTGCAGCAGGGCATCGTCGACGTGCTCGGCTCCGACCACGCGCCGCACACGCTGGAGGAGAAGGCCAAGCCCTATCCCGCCTCGCCCTCGGGCATGACCGGCGTGCAGACGCTGGTGCCGATCATGCTCGACCATGTGAACGCCGGCCGCCTGACGCTGGAGCGCTTCGTCGACCTGACGAGCGCACGGCCCGAAGCGCATCTTCGGCATCGCCGCGCAAGGGCCGCATCGCGGTCGGCTACGACGCCGACTTCACCGTCGTCGACATGAAGCGCCGCGAGACGATCACCAACGCGCTGGATCGCCTCGACGCGCCGGCTGGACGCCCTACGACGGCAAGCGGGTCACCGGCTGGCCGGTCGGCACGATCGTGCGCGGCCGCCAGGTGATGTGGGACGGCGAGATCGTCACGGCCTCGCAGGGCGAGCCGGTGCGTTTCATCGAGGCGCTGAGGGCCTAGGCTCAGTTGGCGCGACCAGAAATAGTGCCACGTGCCGTCGGCGCCGATGCCGATGCGCTGGATCGCGGGCGCCTTGTCGCCTGATGATGCGATGGCGGCGAAGCGCATGCAGCGCCACTTGCGGCGAGTGTCGTCCTCGCTTGCTTCGCCCGTTAACCGACGCGAAAACGCCGGCCATTCGTAGGTGACCGCCGGTCCGCGCGTGATCTTCGCATAAGGCTGGTCGAGGATTGCGGCGATAATCGAAAGCGTCTCTCGGCCCTGTCCGTCGAACGATTGCTTCTTCAGGAACTCGACGGCGTCCGCGAACGTGCGCGGCCTTTCGGCGCCGGTCGAAAAGATCGGCAGGGTTTCGTTGCGCTCGATCGCCGGGCGCAGCTCCTCGATGTCTCCTGATTGCGCGGCTTCGAGGATGAGGTCGCGCATGGCGCGCACGCGCTCCGGCAGGAGGCTTAGATCGCGCGAAGGCGGCGAGATCGTTTCGCGAGGCTGCGTACGGGGTTGTGGCTGCTTACCCATGCGCGGCCGCATTCAAGGCGCGAGGCCGCCGGACGAAAGATCGAGCACTGCGACGAAAAG
Organism: uncultured Alphaproteobacteria bacterium; assembly: GCA_963736355.1. GTDB lineage: Bacteria > Pseudomonadota > Alphaproteobacteria > Rhizobiales > Xanthobacteraceae > CAVTOO01. Next base: position 33,718 of record CAVTOO010000005.1, read on the forward strand.
CGCTCAATGCTTGTTGAGCGCGGAGAATTCGCCGAGCCGGATGCGGCGCGCGAGGTCTTCGGCGTATTTCGCGACGGCTTCCTCGCCGTTCGACGCAATGAGCTCGTTCAGCGCCGCCGAGATCGCCGCGTGCGCGAGGTTCGCCGGTTCGATGCCGGAGAGGATGCCCTCCGCGAACAACTCGGCGACGAAGCTCGACGCGGCGCGTCGTTCTTCGGCGGCGTTGTATTCGTCGATGGAGATCGGCGCCTCAGCTTTCATGGCGGCAACCTATCAAAACCCCGCCGCCGCGCGAGCGAAGTCGTGACCTTAGGTTAATGGCTCAGCCGCTGAATCGGTTGGCGACGTCGCGCGCGATGCGACCGCCTTCGTCGAGGAAGCGCGTGATGATCAATTCGGCGCTCGGCGTGCAGCGGCGGTGCATCGCGCTGTAGCCGCGAAACCCGCGGTTGTACGAACCTGCGAGTCGTTCGCGCCGCGGCGCGCTGGTGGCTTCCGCTTCCATCAGCGTGGTCATCTGCTTGCGCCATTGGTCGCCCGGCCGGTCGCCGCACAACTCGGTGAGCCAGGCCAGCGCGCCCATGATTTCCGCAAGCCGCAACAATTGTTTCTCGTACGGAGGCGCGGGTTCGAGCGGTTGCGCAGGCGCGGGCGCGGGCGCTGGCGCCGGGTGCGCGGGCTTCGCGGTGGGCGCCGGTTGCGCGCGCGTTGCGGCGCTCGATTGCGCCAGGCCACGCCAACGCAAAGAGCGACGCACGCGCCGTCGCAAGTCGCCTTAACGAAGATGTCGGCAATGCGGCGCGCGCGCTCATGCGACTTCGAGAATGCCCCGTGCGCGTTGCAGCAACTCGGCAAGGCCGTTGGTAAGCGGCAACGTGCGCGTTTCTTCTTCGGTGGCCCACATGACGCGGCCGAGCTCCTCGCTGGGTTGGCCTTCGCCCGAGACCCAGCGCGCGACAAACGAGGCGATGACGTAATGGCGCTGGACGCGGCCGTCGGCGTCGCGGTGGATGACTTCGCGCCAGCCGTTGAAGCAGACGATCTCGCCGCGCACGCCGGTTTCCTCCTCAACCTCGCGGATCGCGGCTTCCTCCAGGCGTCTCGCCGGTTTCGACCAGCCCGCCCGGCAGGCTGAACACCTGGTCGTAGGGCGGATTGCGGCGCGAGCCGAGCAGGACGAGACCGTTGCGGAATACGGCTGCGCTGGCGCACAGGATCGGACGGTCTGGATAATCGCGGGAGGACTTCATCGGGGTTTCCTGTGCGAGCGGCAAGCTATCACCCCCGCCCACCGGTAAAAAGCGCGCGTCGCGGTCGCCCCCGGCCCAGCCGCAGGCCTGGCTTGATTTAGATCAAGGAACCTTGCGCTTTGCGCGGACATAATGTATGTGTACTTGAGAATTAATCTCAACAAGCGGGTCGAGGAGGACTGCGGAATGGCTATTTCAGCGTCGGGTGTCCGGGTGGGCCCTGTCGCAGCTCGCCCTGCTGTGCGACCTGAGCCCGTGGTTCCGCGTGCGCCAGATGCAGCCGGCTGCTCCTTCCGTAATGTTCGCGACCGGCTTCATGCGGCAGGGCTGCGTCCCACCCGCCAGCGCATGGCGCTCGGCTGGCTGCTGTTCGGCAAGGGCGACCGGCATGTCACCGCCGAGTGCCCTGTACGAGGAGGCCCGCGGCTCCAAGACCGCGCTGTCGCTCGCCACGGTCTACAATACGCTGCGCCAGTTCTCGGACGCTGGTCTGCTGCGCGAGATCGCGGTTTACGGCTCGCGCATCTGGTACGACACCAACACCGGCCCGCACTTCCACTTCTACGTCGAGGACAGGGATGAACTGCTCGACGTGCCTGAGGACATGGTGGCCGTGCTCAAGCTGCCGCTCGCGCCCGCCGGCATGGAAATCCTCGGCGCGGACGTCATCGTGCGCGTGAAGGCGGCGCAGCTAACGCGTCGCTCCCTCCTACGGGAACAGCCGCTGCTTTCCCCACGGGCCCTTCCGGGGCGTCGCGGCGGAAGACGATCCGGTCGTGCAGGCGGTACGGCCGGTCGTGCCAGAACTCGATCTCCACGGGCTTGATGCGATAGCCGATCCAGTGCGGCGGGCGCGGCACCTCGCCGATCGGATATTTCAGCGCATAGCCGGCGATCGCCTTCTCGAACGCGAAGCGCGACTCCACCGGGCGCGACTGCTGGCTGGCCCAGGCGCCGATGCGCGCGTCGCGCGGACGCGAGGCGAAATAGGCGTCCGACTCCGCGTCCGTGACCTGTTCCACCGGCCCGCGCACGCGCACCTGCCGGCGCAGCGACTTCCAGTGGAAGTTCGCCGCCGCCTTGCAGCTGGCGTCGAGTTCGCGTCCCTTGGCGCTCTGGCGGTTGGTGTAGAAGACGAAGCCGCGCTCGTCCCAATCCTTCATCAACACCATGCGAATGTTGGGCATTCCGTCCGGGTCGACGGTCGACAGCGCCATCGCGGACGGGTCGTTGATTTCCTTTTCGCAGGCCTCCGCGAACCACGTCTTGAACAGCGCGAAGGGCTCGGAAGCCTCGGTGAAGTCACCTAGCGTTAACTCGTTCAATGTTTTGATCCCGCCTGGTTGTATTGCCACGGGTCATACCTTGTTTGATTGCGTAACCCCCGCGCGCGGCAATATAGGTCGCGACCGCAGCCCTGTCGCGTCCTGCGCCGCGCCGCGTTCGCCGTCCTGCCGGGCGCCGCGCTCGCTCTGCGCTTGCTGCGGCGCTTGCGGGTGCTCGGCCGCCATTCCGCTGCCTTCGTTCGTGGGCTCGCGCGACGACGTGACCGGGTCGATCAAGCCCGCAAACCCCATTTCGACCGCCATGGACGTCGAAGACTGGCGTCGCGCCAAGGGCGCGCTCGGGCTCGCGCTCGACCCGCAGGGCAACGGCGAAGCCGGTCAACTGGGACAATCCGAAATCGGGCGCGCGGGGCGCGTTCACGCCGGTCGGCCCGGCCAGGGCCGGTCGATGATCGCATCTGCCGGTCCTTCATCACGTCGGTCGGCGGTTCGCTGCCGCAGAAGTCCCTGCAGGGCTCCGCCTGCCGCGGCAAGGACGGCGACTGGTCGATCGGCGAGGTCGCGCCGTGGGCGGGCGGCGCCCGCACAAGCTGAACGGCTCGCGGCTGAAGCTGCGCGATTGCGCCGAAAACAATTGCATTGAGGCGGGCTATCCCCAAATGTGAACCGAGACATACGCGGCCGCGCCTTATGGGCGGCCGCCCGATTGGGCTCATGGAACATGCGCGACCCCTACACCGATTCTCGGCGTATCGAAGTCCGCGACCGCGGACGAGATCAAGAAGGCCTATCGCAGGCTGGCCAAGAAGCATCATCCCGACCAGAACAAGTCCGACCCCAAGGCCAAGGAAAAGTTCTCCGAGGCCAATTCCGGCCTATGAAATCCTCGGCGACGCCGAGAAGCGCGCGAAAGTTCGACCGCGGCGAGATCGACGCCGAGGGCAAGCCCCGCTTCACCGGCTTTGAGGGCTTCGGCGGCGCCGGGCGGCCGGGCGGCGCGGGCGCCGGCGCCGGCGCTGGCCCGGCGGGGGCTGGCAGCACTTCGAATTCGACATGGGCGGGCCGGCCGGGCGCCGCGGCGGCGCAGGCTTCGACCCCAGCGACATTTTCTCCGACCTTTTCGGCGGCGCCATGGGCCGCGGGGGGGCGCGGCGCCGGCCCGCAGGCGCCCAGAAGGGCGAGGACCTCGCCGCCACCGTCGCCGTGCCGCTGCAGAAGGCGGTGAAGGGCGGCGAGGTGCGCGTCGCGCTGCCCACCGGCCGCATGCTCGACGTCAACATTCCGGCCGGCATCGAGAGCGGCAAGCAGATCAGGCTGCGCGGGCAGGGCCAGCCCTCCCATTTCGGCGGCGGGCCCGGCGACGTCATTCTCACCGTCAACGTGCTCGCCGCACCCGGTCTTCCGCATCGAGGGCCGCGACCTGCGCATGGATCTGCCCGTCACCCTCTACGAGGCGGCGCTGGGCGGCTCGGTCGAGGTGCCCACGCTCGACGGCGCGGTGGAGATGAGCGTGCCGCGCCAAGTGCGCCGGCAAGACCCTGCGCCTGCGCGGCAAGGGCCTGCCGAAAGCGGGCGACAAGCCCGCCGGCGACCTGCTCGTGACGCTGCGCGCCGCGCTGCCGGAGACGCGACCCCGAGTTCGAGGACCTCATGCGCAAGTGGAAGGCCGAGAAGCCGTACAACCCGCGCAAGGGCATGTAGGTCGGCGCGACGGCGCTCGAATCCGCGCTGCGAAGAACCTGGGCTGCGCCCTTTCCCGTGCAGCCCCAGCGCGCTAAGTTTATGCCATAGGGG
>CAVTOO010000006.1:0-18115 GCA_963736355.1 uncultured Alphaproteobacteria bacterium
CCCGCTGGGATCGGAAAAGCCCAATGATGGCGACGGAGTCTATCGGATCGCTGCGGTCAAAGCGAACAAAGCCAGGCCCAAGGCCGAATCGCCTGCCCTCAGGGGCCTGATCATGGCTCGGCGGTCCGTCGATCGACGACGCCGGCCTCCGAAAATCGCAGCTCGTTCCGGGCTGACACGAGCCCGACGACCTGCGTCGCGAATGGCGGCGTCTGTATAAGTAGTGAGCCACCCAGGATCAGCCGCGACCTGCTGATCCTCGGCGATTGCCTATCGACGCCAGGAGATCGAGCACGGCGGGCTCGGCAAGGCGACACTTCGCAAGCTGCGGACGCTGGCAAAGACCTTGCACGCACAGGCCGCGTCGGCCCCACGCCGAGCCTCAGCCTGAAGCCCGGCGCGCGTCTCGTCCGCGAATGGCGTGGCCGAACCCACACCGTCACGGTGACGGAGGACGGGTTCGAGTACGGCGGCACCAGCTATCCGTCCCTGACCAAGATCGCCAAAAAGATCACGGGAGCGCACTGGTCCGGGCCGCGCTTCTTCGGCCTTGCTCGCGAGGCAAATGAACCAGCGACGGAGGCGACCATGGCTGAAGCCGACAAGGCCGCAGCGCGCCCGTCAAAAGGTCTCGCTGCGCGATCTACACGCGCAAATCCACCGAAGAGGGGCTGGAGCAGGACTTCAACTCGCTCGATGCCCAGCGCGAGGCCTGCGCCGCCTTCATCCAGTCGCAGAAGCACGAGGGCTGGACGGCGTCTGCCGGCCCTCTACGACGATGGCGGGTACTCGGGCGGCACCATGGAGCGGCCCGCCCTGCAGACGGCTGCTGGCCGATATCGAGGCCGGGCGGATCGACGTCGTCGTCGTCTACAAGGTCGACCGGCTGACCCGGGCGCTCTCCGACTTCGCCAAGCTCGTGGAGGTCTTCGACCGCCGCGGCGTCTCCTTCGTCTCGATCACCCAGCAGTTCAACACCACCACCAGCATGGGACGGCTGACGCTGAACATCCTGCTGTCCTTCGCCCAGTTCGAGCGCGAGCTGATCGGCGAGCGCGTGCGCGACAAGATCGCCGCCTCCAAGAAGAAGGGCATGTGGATGGGCGGCACCGTACCGCTCGGCTACGACGTCGAAAGACCGCAAGCTCGTCGTCAACGAGGCCGAGGCTCGGACCGTCGTCGACATCTTACCGGCGCTATCTCCGGCTCAAGTCGGTCCGGGCGCTGCAGGAAGAGCTCGACGCTGCCGGCATCAGGAGCAAGCGCCGCATCCGGCCCGATGGCACGGAATACGGCAACCAGCGGTTCTCGCCAGGGCGCGCTCTATCTGCTGCTTCAGAACCGCACCTACCGTGGAGAGGCGACCCATAAGGGCAACGCCTATCCCGGCGAGCATGCGGCGATCGTTGACAAGCCGCTGTGGGACGCCGTGCAGGCCGTCTCGCCGAGAACCGCGTCAAACGGGCGACCGGCGCCAACACCAAGGCGCCAAGCCTGCTGACCGGTTTGCTCTTCGACGAGACCGGGGAGCGGCTGACGCCGACATGGTCGGTCAAGAAGGGCACACGATACCGCTACTACGTGTCGACGTCTCTCGTGAAAGGCGACGGCAGAACTCGCTCGACGCGCCGTCGTATCCCCGCTGGCAACCTCGAAACCGTCGTGATGGATAGGCTCCGCAAATTCTTTCCAGCCGAGGAGAACTGCTCGACGCCATCGAGGGCGAGAGCCTCGGCAGAAGCGGACGAGGGCATTTGATTAAGCGCGGGCGCCAGATCGCGGATGAGCTTGGTCAAACGCCAGACAAGAACAAAGCAATCGTCACGGCCTTGGTCCGTCGCGTCGAGGTCGGACCGGACAGCGTCAAGATCGACGTTTCTCAAGACCGCCTTGCTGCGCTCGCTCAGCTCCAACGATCTGGAGATCACCCACGATAGGCCGATCGATCCATCCGATCATGTCGTAACGTTGACGGCGCCAGTCCAACTGACGCGTGTCGGCCGCGAGATGAAATTGCTGGTCGACGATTCGATCGACAATAGGGCACCCGATATGGGCCTCCTTCGAGTTGTCGCGCGCGCTCACGACATCCAGCGGCGCCTCGCCGAAGACACAAGCCTCACCGTGCATGACATTGCTCGTGAAGAGGGCGTCTCATCGCGTATCTCTATATCCTGCTTCGACTGCGCTGGCTCGCGCCGGACATCACCACCGCGATCGTCAACGGCCGGCAGCCGCCACAGCTCAACGCCATGAAATTGATGCGGCTGACTGCCCAGCTGCCGGCCGACTGGTCCGAACAACGAGCCTTTCTCGGACTTTCGCTAGGCAGGTGAGTTCTGGACTGCCGCGCGCCCATACCGGCACGCTGTGCTATGGCCGCTTGTCGCCCCATGCGGACATCGCAGCAGCCCTGTCCTCGACACCCATAGTGGTATCCGCAACCCGCCTCACATTGGTTCCCTGACGTCGCTCCTACGAGCGCCTTAAAGGCAGCGGGATCGAGGGGCGCGCCAAAAACGTAGCCTTGGCCAAAGGGCATTTCATGAGCCTAAGGGCATACTTTGAGCTTCAGTCTCAATTCCTTCTGCAACGATATCGAGCACCAAATCTCGGCCCCTCTCGATAACGAAGCCGATGATGATGCGCTTGGCGGCGCTCTGCGCCATCTCGCCGACAAAATACTCGGTCGGACCGACACAGTGAGACCACGTCCCCTGTAACTGGAGAATCTCAGCGATAGTTTTGTTGCTGTTCCTCAGGCTGATTCGCGAAGCAAAGCGACCTGGCCTTTCATTATGGTTTAGGGATAGAGCGGCCCTTGTCCTTTTCCGCCACAATGAATTCCAGAAAACGCAGGCGTTCTGTCGTGCTGGGGTTCCAGTGGGAGTGGATCGTTCCTGCCGGTACGAACAAGCTGTCACCGGCTTTCAGCGTTACAGGCGGCTTGCCTTCCTCCTGCCAAACGCCTGATCCCGACAAAACGTGAAAGGTGATCGCAGCCGGATGTAGGTGCCGCGGGTTGATCCCGCCCGGCTCATACTCCGCCTCGTAAACTGCAACTTCTTGGTTCGCCGTATTGGGCACCACCATCTTCAGCAGCGGCGCGTGAGGGATCACGCCGCGGCGTTGGCTCGCAGCTGGTCCTGCCTGAAGCATGAGGAGAGCTCCTAACGTTGCGATGCCGATAAGTTTGAAGGGGGACGTGTTGGTCATTTCGGTCTCCAAAGCGAGCTGACGGCCTGTACAACCCAACTGAAACACAGGCTCAGTGGAGTGAAGGCAATTCCTAATATGGTCCGTAGGCCGTTGAAACGAGCGCATATTGACTGGTCCGACGTTGCCCAACAAACGCTATTAACTTACAGTCTGCCCAACTTCAGGTTGGGGTTTAAAAATGCGGCGCTTGCCATCGTTGAATGGATTGCGTGCGTTTGAGGCTGCCGGGCGCCACGGGAGCTTCACCGCTCGGCGAAGGAACTGAATGTCACTCAGACAGCGGTCAGCCGACTGGTCCGGCTTCTAGAGGTTCGCTTCGGCTTTGCGTTGTTTCGCCGTCAGGCCAATTCACTTGAATTGACGGATCAAGGTCACACACTCTTGGTCGGACTGAGCGATGCCTTCAATTCCATAGCTCGGCTCGCTGACAGCGTTGCGGGGATGCGGCCGGCCCTGTGCTCACAATCGGCGTTGGTCCAACGTTGGCGGTGAGTTGGCTCATTCCTCGTCTTGCCAGCTTCTATCGCTGCCACCCCGAAGTTGAAGTACGTATGGCAACCGGCGGTGCGACCCGTCCGGTGCGCGATGATTGGACCTGTACTATCCGGCGAGACACCGACAACTGGCCGGGCTATGTCGCAGAACCTCTGTTCCCCAGCTCCGTCATCGCGGTCTGTACGCCCGAAATAGCCTCTTCACTTCGGATCCCTAACGACTTGAGACACGCCACTCAAATCCGTGTCTCCAATATGCCCAACGACTGGCCGTATTGGTTCCAAGCAGCGGGTGTGCACCATCAAATTCCCCCGGCCGGAGAGTTCTGTTCGAAAGCAACGCAATGGCCCTGCAAGCAGTTTTGGACGGGACCGGCGTCGCCGTAGCTCAGTTCGCATATGTCAGCGATGCATTAGCCGCGGGTCGGCTGGTTTCTCCATTCCCCGTCGTTGGAAAGAAGCGCGAAAACTGGCTTTTGGAATATCGACCTATCCGCCAGAAAGAACCCGCACTTATTGCCTTCCGCCAATGGGTGCATGCCGAAGCAAAAAAACACAGCCAAGCAGAGGCCGCGTTGCTGAACCATCGAAAGCAAAACCTATAGCCGCAACATGGTCTGCTGTTCAACATGTCCATTAGTGGCACGAAGCGGACATCTGCTACGTCCGTACCGACCAAAATTGAACATAGCTGTTCAGCGACCACAGTTCGCATCGCGGACCGATCGCCTGGCTAATCTAATTGATTGATGCCGGCTATACGGAGGCCGATTTACTTTCCTTGTCGGCGGGACTCCCCCCGAGCGCGATTGTCAAAAGCTCGATGACATTGCGGGCGCCAAGCTTGCGCATAATATTCTTACGATGGAATTCCACCGTTCGAGGACTGATGTTGAGGACGCGCGCCGCTTCCTTGCTTGACGCACCTTTAACAACTTGCGCCAGCACAACCTGCTCTCGATGTGTCAGCTTCCGCTTACCCGGGAACGACTTGGAGAGGATAGCGATCGCACCATTTAATCTTTCAATTTCGCGCTTGGCTTCTGTGAGTTCCGGCGTTTCAAGGAATTCCCACTGGCCGTCTCGCCTTGCGATTGAGAAATTGTGCGTGCGGGCCACGTCGAGCACGTCGACGGCGCGGCTTGCCTCAAGCGAATAGGTGCAAAGCACGATCATTCTCCGGCCGGCGAGTGAGCGGTCGAGTTCGGCCTCGTATTCGCGAAAAGTCCTCCAGAGGTTCGTTTCGATCCAGAAGGCATTGCCGCTGACCCGCATACCTTCGAAGCCGCGCGCCAGCGCCTCGTCAAGTTTGGCATGCCAGCCGCCGGTAATGCGTTGAGCGTCGAATTCATCTCCTCGGAGGTACCATTGGTAGCCGTGGATAAATTCGATCTGACCGGCTCGCATGTATTGATCGAAATCGGGGACAGATTTTCGCAGGGCGTCGATTGCGTCCTCGCGGTTTATAGGGTCGGAGAGTGCCCAGATGCAGAATTCTCCGCTCGCGAGGCCGGCACCGAAATAGTGGGCGTGCACATCATAGAGATCCTGCGGCGACTGATAAAACAGACAGATATGCGTGCCCCAAGGTCGGTCGCCGATGGGTTCGAGACCGCTCTTGCGCAACTGTTGAACGTCTAAAGCAGCTCGTGCATGGCGCGACATCAGCCACCAACTCTGCCGGCAACCCAAGCACTTTAGCACACGGGGCGCCCGGCGACAGGTTCGAGTTCCATCCTGAACCCGTAATCCTACTAGGTGTCGAGCCTCGTAGCGGCACGAGTTCCGCTCTGAGTTGCACCGCGCTAATCCGCGGTGCCGCCATGCCGGGGGCCGCATGAAGGTCCGCCGCAAATGTCGGGAAAAAAATTCGTATCCATCGATCGGTTTCTACCCAATTTTGCGCGAACCGGACCTACTCCGCCGAATATCCTGAGCGAGTTTGCCGGCATTTCAGCCGAAGCTGTTGGCGCGGTAATCGAAGAAATTGATGAAGGAGTGCTCGTTGCGGACGCCAGTGATCCGCAGCAACGGCTCATCCATGTAAATCGCGCGTTTGAGACAATTACCGGCTATCCTCGCAACGAAGCTGTTGGAAAGAACTGCCGATACCTGCAGGGAAGCGACAGGCTTCAGCCAGAGATTGCCGTTATGCGGCACGATACCGATCTTCAGCCCGTTGCCACCACCTTGCGAAACTACCGCAAGGACGGCGCCTCTTTGGAATTCCATCCGGCTTTTTCCGCTCCCGGCACCTGGTAAAGTTACATACATCGTGGGGATCATCAGAGATGTAACAGACTTGCATCTTGGCGGAAAGGATCGATCGGGCCGAGCACCAAGATCAGCTTACGGGCACCTTGAACCGTTATACGTTTGTAGAACGGCTCAACTCTTTGGCGACGCGCTCTGGGCAATTGCCTGTGGTAGTCAAGATTAACGTGGCACAGTTCCAGGATATCAACACAAGCTATGGATTTGATGTCGGTGACGCTCTGCTGCAACAGACCGCACAACGACTGCACGCTCTCGGTCCTGATCTGATAGCGCGGACCGGAGGCGACGAGTTTGCAGTTGCTTGTCTGGTGGACGGGCGCGAGCAGGCTCTAGCTTGGCTGAACAGGATAAGGATCGCGCTCAGCCAGCGGTTTACGCTTCCCGGCGCAGCCCTAGACGTGAAGTTCGCGATAGGCTTCGTAATTGGGCCGGTCGGGGGCAGCGCTATCTTCTGCTCGTCAAGCGAGCACCGCTCTTCATCACTCTCGGAGCACGAGGCTTCGTGAGGTTAAGGAGTTCGACGCCGCCGATCAACGTCGTTCCGTACAGCGGCAACGCTTGACCAACGAACTGCAGCAAGCAATTGCCAATGGCGAATTCCTGTTCCACTACCAGCCACGTGTGGACCTAAGCACTGGAGTGGTCACCGGAGCCGAAGCTCTTCTGCGCTGGAATCACGGCGTGTTTGGGCTTCAACGTCCGGATCGGTTTATTGAACTCGCAGAGGACACCGGACTTATTCTCGATATTGGTCACTGGGGCAGGTGCGAGGTCGCGCGGTTCGCAGCGGAAGTCGACGAGCACCGCGATGTCCCGATCCACTTCTCGGTTAATGTCGCGGCTATCGAGTTTACCCACCGGGATATTGTTGCTTCAATTCAGGAGCCGTTCGAGAGAGTGGCGCAGACCCTGCATGGCTGACGCTTGAGCTTACCGAGCGTATGCTGGCGGAGGAGACGCCGAAACTTAAGGAGATGTTTGATCAGTTGCGCGAACTGAAGATCGGGCTTTCGGTCGACGACTTCGGCGTCGGATACTCATCCTTTCGCTACGTAGATCGCTATCCACTGACCGAGATCAAGATTGACCGCGCTTTGGTTAGCGAGATTTTGCACAGCAACGCCAAGCGCATCATCATCGGCGCCGTTATTGAGGTAGGACTCGAATTAGGTCTCAATATCGTTGCGGAAGGTATCGAAACAGAAGCTCAACGGGACGCTCTTGTGACCATGAAATGCCCCTTTGGCCAAGGCTATCTTTTCGGCCCGCCAGTCGAGCCCGATGTTTTCAAGGCTGCGCTGGTGGCGACACCCGTCGGCAGCAAAGCATAGGGTCGATCCAAGCGTCCATGACCGGACCACGGTGAAACGTGCTCAACGGTTGAGACGCTGCGGCCCGGCAGAAATTGCGAACCCGGCGGCTGGTTTCTGACTGAAGGCGGCAGATCGCGTCACCGCCGCGCACCGGCAAGACAGCCGATCACCCCGCCCTCAAGACGAAACAGCTACCTGAAAAAAAGCCACGCTTTCGCCGGGGAAAGTTTAGCAGCTTCCTCGGAAGACCTGCCTTAACTGACGCTTCTGGCACGAAGCGGACATCGTAGCGAACCGGGCAAGTCACGCTCCAACGAGCGAATGCGCGGTGATTTAACGCCATCAATCCGCACACGCGGCAACCACTGAACGGCCGCGGAGAGATATTCGCGTCAATGTCGCGCGAAAAAACGCAGGGAAAAGTCTCCGCGGGGAGCTAATTCCAATCAGAGCCACAGAATGTCGCGCAAAATCGGGCAAAAATCGCGCTTCACCTATATAATGTTAATTATGTGATATCAAAGGCTTAGACGTTGGCTGGGGCGGGAGGGTTCGAACCTCCGAATGCCGGAATCAAAATCCGGTGCCTTACCACTTGGCGACGCCCCAACGGTGCGATGAAGGGCCTCCTCATAGCCTCGGACCCCGGCTCTCGCAATGTCTAAAGTCGGCGGTCCGGGGAGCGGGTCCGGCGCCTGCCGGAGCATGCCGTTGACGCCCCTCCCATGCTGGACTAGCCGTGGAAACGGCTGCCCAGCCAGCGTTGTGGAGGAACCATGTCCTATCGCGCGCCGGTTGCCGACATCGCCTTCGCCCTTGGTCATGGCGCCGGCATGGAAGAGGCGCTGGCCTCCGGGCTCTATGGCGACTTGTCGGCGGACGACGTCGACGCCGTGCTGACGGAGGCCGGGCGCTTCGCCACCGACGTGATCGCGCCGCTCAACCGGATCGGCGATGAATTCGGCACTCCGTTCAAGGACGGCCGGGTCACCATGCCGCCGGGCTGGACGGAGGCCTATCGCGACTGGGCGGCGGCCGGGTGGAACGGACTTGCCTCACCGGCGCAATGGGGCGGCCAGGGACTGCCGCGCGCGCTCAACGCCGCCTGCATCGAGATGTGGAATGCCGCATCGATGGCCTTCGGCATCGGCCCGGTGCTGACCATGGCCGGCATCGATGCGCTCGCGCTGCACGGCAATGACGAACTGAAAAAGGCCTATCTTCCCAAGCTGATCAGCGGCGAATGGATGGGCACGATGCAGCTCACCGAGCCGCAGGCGGGCTCGGATGTCGGCGCGCTGCGCGCCCGCGCCGAGCGCGCGGACGACGGCACCTACCGGATCTTCGGCAGCAAAATCTTCATCACCTATGGCGAACACGAGATGACCGACAACATCATCCATTTCGTGCTCGCCCGCCTGCCCGATGCGCCGCCCGGCACCAAGGGGATCTCGCTGTTCCTCGTCCCGAAGTTCATGCTCGAAGAAGATGGCAAGCTCGGCAAACGTAATGACGTGAGGGCGCATTCCGTCGAGCATAAGATGGGTATACATGCGTCGCCGACCTGCACCATGGTCTATGGCGACGACGGCGGCGCTGTCGGCTACCTGATCGGCAAGGAACATGCCGGCATGGCCTGCATGTTCACGATGATGAACGAGGCGCGGCTCGCGGTCGGGCTGCAGGGCGTCGCCATCGCCGAGCGCGCGATGCAGCAGGCGCTGCATTATGCGCGCGACCGCAAGCAGGGCCGCAGCGACCAGCCGAACGGCCCCTCCTCCGTCGCCATCATCGAACATGCCGACGTGCGGCGCATGATCTTCACCATGCGCGCGCTGACGCAAGGCGCGCGCGCGATCTGCTACGCCACCGCCGTCGCGCTCGACCGTTCGCATCTCGACAAGGATGCGGCCGCCGCCAAGACCGCGCAGGAGCGCGCCGCGCTGCTGACGCCGGTCGCGAAAGCGTTCTCCACCGATATCGGCATCGAGGTCGCCTCGCTCGGCGTGCAGGTGCATGGCGGCATGGGCTTCATCGAGGAGACCGGCGCCGCGCAGCATTATCGCGATGCGCGCATCGCCGCGATCTACGAGGGCACCAACGGCATCCAGGCGATCGATCTCGTCACCCGCAAGATCACGCTGAACGGCGGCGCCACGGTGAAAGCCTTCATCGCCGAGCTGCGCGACATCACCGCGCGCGTGCAGGCGACCAACGATCCGGCCTTCGGCGCGACCGCGTTGCGGCTGACCGAAGCGATCGACGCGCTCGAACGCGCGACCGACTGGCTGCTGGCGCGCCTCACCTCCGACACACGCGCGGCGCTGGCCGGTGCCACGCCCTATCTGCGGCTGTTCGGCAATGCCGCCGGCGGCGCCCTGCTCGCCAACGAGGCGCTGGCCGCGCATTCGCCTTGCCAACGGCAACAGCGCCGATCGCGATCGCGATCGCGCGCTTCTTTGCCGAGAACATCGCGGTGCAATGCGGCGGGCTCGAAACGACGGTGACGGAAGCCGCCGAGTCGGTCACCTCCGCGCCGCTGCCCGGCGAGGCCGCCTGACCATGACAGATCTGGTCGAGATCACCGACGACGGCCGGCATCCGTATCGTGCGGATGAACCGTCCCGACAAGAAGAACGCGCTGACCGCCGCGATGTATGACGCGATGGCGGCCGCGCTCGCCGGCACCAAGACCGATCCGGACATCCGCTGCGTGATGATCGCAGGCGTGCCCGGCGCGTTCTGCGCCGGCAACGATCTCGACGAATTCCGGCAGGCCGCAGACGACGGCGAAGGCCTCGGCGAGTCCGTGCTGCGCTTTCTGCATGCGCTGGCCTGGTGCGAGCGGCCGCTGGTCGCGGCGGTGGACGGCTTCGCGGTCGGCGTCGGCACCACGATGCTGCTGCATTGCGATTACGTGGTCGCGTCGCGCATGGCGCGGTTCACCACGCCGTTTGTCGGTCTTCGGCCTCGTACCGGAAGCGGCCTCGACCCTGCTCGCGCCGCGCCTGATGGGACCGCGCCGCGCCTTCGCGATGCTGGTGATGGGCGAGCCGCTCGATTCCGAACAGGCGTTGTCGGTCGGGTTGATCAATGCGGTTGCGGACAGCACCGCGGTCGAGACGCAGGCGCTCGCCGCCGCGCGGAAAATCGCAGCGCTGCCGCCGGAAGCGGTGCTGGCCTCGCGCCGCATGATCCGCGGCGAGCCGGAAGAGCTTGCCGCGCGCATCGACATGGAAGCGGACTTCTTCCGCGAGCGGCTGCAATCGCCGGAGGCGCAGGCGGCGTTCGCGGCGTTTTTTGCAAGGAAGAAGTAACGTAGCTCTCGGTCCCGGACGGCGCGTCCCGGCCATCCCCGTCTTGACTTGACTTGCGTTTCAAGACGTGGATGCCCGGCACAAGCCGGGCATGACCGAGACGTTGGACGATACCAGCATGACATGACCGACACCCGACCTGCAGCAGGTCGTCACCGAGATCGCCGACGAGATGCGCCAGCGGCCGGACCGCGGCGATGTCGCGACCTATATTCCCGAACTTGCGCGCGTCGATCCCGCCAAATTCGGCATCGCGGTGATCGATGCGGACGGCCGCGTCGCGACCGGCGGCGACAGCCGACGAGCCGTTCTCGATCCAGAGCATCTCGAAGGTGTTCACGCTGACGCTCGCGCTCGGGCGGATCGGCGACCGGCTGTGGCGGAACGTCGGCCGCGAGCCGTCCGGCAGCGCGTTCAATTCGATCGTGCAGCTCGAATACGAGAACGGCGTGCCGCGCAATCCCTTCATCAATGCCGGCGCCATCGCCGTCACCGACTCGATCCTGTCCGGGCACAAGCCGCGCGAAGTGCTGGGCGACATTCTCCGCTTTCTGCAGTTTCTTGCCGACGACACCTCGATCACGATCGACGAGGCGGTGGCGGCCTCCGAGCAGCGCACCGGCTTCCGCAACGTCGCGCTGGCCAATTACATGAAGTCCTATGGCGTGATCGAGAACCCGGTCGATTACACGCTCGGCGTCTATTTCCATCACTGCGCGATCGCGATGTCGTGCCGTCAGCTGGCGATGGCGGGCCGCTTTCTGGCGTATCGGGGCCGCAATCCCTCGACCGGATTTGCGGTGGTGCAGCCGGAGCGCGCGCGGCGCATCAACGCGATCATGCTGACCTGCGGGCATTACGACGGATCGGGCGAGTTCGCCTATCGGGTCGGCCTGCCGGGCAAGAGCGGCGTCGGCGGCGGCATTCTGGCGATCGCGCCGGGCAAGGCCTCGATCGCGGTGTGGTCGCCCGGCCTCGACGACACCGGCAATTCGCATCTCGGCCGCATCGCGCTGGAAAAGCTGACGCAGCGGATGGGCTGGTCGGTGTTCGGGGGCTAGCCAGACAAAAAAGCGCGCGTCCCGGCGACGCGCGCTCGCACACACCCGGCGGTGTGCAATCTCAGTTCTTGGGGGTCCGCTCGTCGCGGATTGCTTCTTCGTGATACCAGGAGCTGCCGCTCACGGCTTTGGCGGTGCGCGCCTGACTACGCGCATCGCTGACGTCCTCCTGCGCCGGCCGCAAAGCGACCGCGCGGCGGGAAGGCGATGATCTCGGCGGATCCTCTGTTCAGGCTGGGCATCGGTTCAATCCTTGCGGCTCGCCTTGCGGCTTTGGGGCTTCGCGGGTTGAGCGCGATTCAACTGCGTTGGACGGAATATAACCGCGCTGCCCGTGATTTGCTCCTCATGCCTCACATAAAATCAGCGCATGCATACAATATGTGCGTTTGACCTTTTGCTCGCTCGGTCACCAATTGGGCACCGCACGCAAACTGCTGTGCCGCAGCAATTGCTGCGTCGCAGGGCGATGCCGTCCGAATTGGCACACAAAATGCTTCGTTTGGACCGCATTGCCGGTAGCCGGGCGCGAGCCGGCACCCGATTCACCGTCGGGTCACCTTTTCCGCGTCGCCAGATCAAGAGAGACCAATGCCAAAGTTCAAGCTCGAGTATATTTGGCTCGACGGTTACACGCCGGTGCCGAGCCTGCGCGGCAAGACCCAGATCAAGGAATTCGACGTATTTCCCGACGCTCGAGCAGCTTCCGCTGTGGGGCTTCGACGGCTCGTCGACCATGCAGGCCGAAGGCCATTCGTCGGATTGCGTGCTGAAGCCGGTCGCCGTTTATCCCGACGCCGCGCGCAAGAACGGCGCGCTGGTGATGTGCGAAGTGATGATGCCGGACGGCGTCACCCCGCATTCGACCAACAAGCGCGCCACCATCCTCGACGATGCCGGCGCCTGGTTCGGCTTCGAGCAGGAATATTTCTTCTACAAGGACGGCCGGCCGCTCGGCTTCCCGGAAGCCGGCTATCCGGCGCCGCAGGGTCCGTATTACACCGGCGTCGGCTACAAGAATGTCGGCTCGGTCGCCCGCGAGATCGTCGAAGAGCATCTCGACCTCTGCCTCGCCGCCGGCATCAACCACGAAGGCATCAACGCCGAAGTGGCGAAGGGCCAGTGGGAATTCCAGATCTTCGGCAAGGGCTCCAAGAAGGCCGCCGACGAAATGTGGATGGCTCGCTACCTGATGCTGCGTCTCACCGAGAAATACGGCATCGACATCGAGTTCCACTGCAAGCCGCTCGGCGACACCGACTGGAACGGCTCGGGCATGCACGCCAACTTCTCGACCGAGTATATGCGCACGGTCGGCGGCAAGGACTATTTCGAAGCCATGATGAAGGCCTTCGAGAAGAACCTGCATGGATCACATCGACGTCTACGGCCCGGACAACGACAAGCGTCTGACCGGCAAGCACGAGACCGCGCCGTGGAACAAGTTCAGCTACGGCGTGGCCGATCGCGGCGCCTCGATCCGCGTGCCGCATTCGTTCGTCAACAACGGCTACAAGGGCTATCTCGAAGATCGCCGCCCGAACTCGCAGGGCGACCCCTACCAGATCGCCTCGCAGATCCTGAAGACGATCTCGGAAGTGCCGACCAGCGCGAAGGCGGTGGCCGCTTAGCATGTAACGACACACGGTCTGCGCGAACGCGCAACCGTGTCACAGACGCAGCGATCCTGATGTCAGCGGGATCGATGTCCAGCGGGGGAGGTACTTGGTCGTCCCTCCCCCGCTTTTATTTTGTCTTGTCCCTCCCCGCTTGCGGGGAGGGTGGCGAACGCGGAGCGTCGAGCCGGGTGGGGTTATGTCAATGCGCTATCACCACACCCGGCTCGCTTCGCTCGCCGACCCTCCCTGCAGGGGAGGGATGGCGCATGCGGCAACACCGCGCGCGAAGCTCACGCCACCAGCGGCTTCAGCCCCGCCTCGATCTCCGCCCGACGCTTCTCCAGGAACGGCGGCAGCGCCAGCTTCTCGCCGAGCGTTGCCAGCGGCTCGTCGGTCGCAAAGCCGGGCCCGTCGGTCGCGATCTCGAACAGGATGCCGTTCGGCTCGCGGAAATACAGCGACTCGAAATAATAGCGATTGACCTTGCCGCTGTTCGGTACGCGCAGCTTGCGCAGCCGCTCCGCCCATTCGTTATACTCGGCGCGGTTCGGCGTGCGGAACGCGACGTGATGCACGCCGCCCGCGCCCGGCTGCGCCGCTGCAAGCTTCGGCCGCACCGCGACATGCAACTCTGCAGCGGGACCGCCCTCGCCCATCTCGTAGACATGCACGATGTCGGAATCCGAATCCGGCACCGGATAATCGCGCACATGCCGCATCAACATCAGTTCGCGCAGCACGATGTCGGTCTGCGTTCGGTCCGGCACCGACATGGTGATCGGCCCGAGCCCGCGGATCTGATGCTCCGCCGGCACCGTGCTCTTCGTCCCATGGATGGGCTTCGCCCGCGCCGCCATCGTCGATCAGGCTCAGCCGCTGTCCTTCCGGATCCTCGACATCGAGGGTGAAGCGTCCGTCGCGCTCACCGATATCGCTGACGGTCACGCCGGCCTCGGTCAGATGGCGGTGCCACCATTGCAGCGTGTCGTGCCCCGCGACCCGCAGGCCGGTCCGCGTGATGGTGTGATTGCCGCGCCGCTCGGGCGTTGCCGGAAAATCGAAGAAGGTGAGATCGCTGCCGGGCGACGCAACGCCGTCGCCGTAGAACAGGTGATAGGCCGAGACGTCGTCCTGGTTGACGGTCTTCTTGATCAGCCGCATCCCCATCACCTGCGTATAGAAGCGCAGATTGCCCGGCGCGTCGGCCGAGACCGCGGTGAGATGATGGATACCGGTAAGCTGCATGAGACCGTCCCGCAATCAGCAAATGCACGGCCGACTATCGCGTCGGCCGGCCGCGGACTTTACTTATATGCTGACAGTCAAAAGGAAAGCCCTCCGACAAGACCGATGCGGAACCGGAGACAGCGCTACTTCGTTCTGAACACGAATGGCTCGCTCGGCAGCGCGCCATAGGTGAAAGGCTGCTGACGCTTGCCGGTCGCAGCCAGCACCTCGTCATGCACGCGCCGGAACACCTGGTTGATTTCCAGGCCCGGCGTCTGAATGTTGCGGATCAGCGCACTGGCATAGGGTGAATTGCGTCCGGTCCCATCCTCGGCGGTCTGGCCGTGCTTCGCCGCATAGGCGACCAGCGTTGTCCCTTCCGGTTCGATATTGCCGAGCCCCTTCCCGATCGAGCGCGAGCCGGAGCTGCGGATCATCTTCTGCGCGAACGGGTTGTCGCGGCAGGCATCGAGAATGACAAGACGCAGCTTGCTCGCGCCTTCGACGCTCTGCAGAATCTGTTCGAGTGTGACCGCCTCAAGCGACACGTCTCGGTCTGACGCGAATTTGGCATCGACCGGCACCAGATAATTGTTACCGCCGAGCTCAATGCCGTGGCCGGCGTAATAGATCACCGCCCATTCGCTGCCGTCGGCCATGGCGGAAAAATTCTTGAGCACCGACGCGAATTGCTCGCGCGACAGGTCGTTGGCCAATACCACCTGGAAGCCGGCGGTGTTCAGGGCCTTGCTGACCGCCTCGGCGTCGTTCTTCGGGTTCGGTAATGCGCCCGCAGCACGGTAATTGGCGTTGCCGATGACCAGCGCGACCCGCGCTGCACCGCCGCCCGGAAGCGCGGGAGCCGCGCCGGATGCGGAAGATTGCGGCTTGCCGCCCGGCGGCTGGGCCGCCTGCTTGGCCAGCTTGCCTTCGATGCGGGCGATCGCGCGCGTGAACTCCTCGCGCGGCTGCATCTCATTCGCCTTGCGCAAGTCGGCCAAGGCCGCACGCAGGTCGTTGCGCGCCTCGTGCGTGTAGCCGCGATAGGAGTAGGACTGCCAGGCATTCGGACTCAGCCGGGTCGCTTCGGCATGATCGGCCAATGCGCGGGTGAATTCCCGTTTGAGCCGGAGTACGAAGCCGCGCTCGTTGAACAACTCCGCGCTGTTTGGATTGAGCTTGATCGACTGATCGAGATCTGCGAGCGCCTTGTCCAGATCACGCTTCCAGCGATAAGCAATGCCGCGGTTCCTGTAATAGACTGCGACTTGGGGCTGAAGGGCGATAGCGGCGCTGTAGCTTTCGACTGCAAGTTCGTAGTCACCCCGCGTGCGCAACGCAATGCCGCGGAAATTGTGTGCCGCCGCGAGTTTCGGGTTCAGTTTGATCGCAGCCTCGAAATCGACAAGCGCGCTGTCCAGATCCTTCAACTTGCCGTGCGCATTGCCGCGATTGGTCAGCGTCAGCGCACGCACCTCGGGCGACAGGTCCTTTCGGCTCAGAATTCCACCGCAGGCGGCGACAGCCTCCGTCGGCTGTCCCTGACGGCAGACCACGGCCGGCGGTTCCTGTGCCCACGCGTAAGGCGCGGCCCCAGCCAGTCCGAGAAGGATTGCCAAAGTCGCGAATGCGCGCATGCGCATGGCTCTCACCTGCGTTATGTTCACATACGTCGCACGCAACGCACACCAGGTTCAGGCTGTCCTTAATTAACCGCGCGCAAAGTCTTCAGCAAGGAGAGAAGCGGCATATGTCCCTCAAAGGCAAGACCCTGTTCATCACCGGCGCGTCGCGCGGCATTGGGCTGGCGATCGCGCTGCGGGCGGCGCGCGACGGCGCCAATATCGCGGTCGCTGCCAAGACCGATCAGCCGCATCCGAAGCTGCCCGGCACGATCCATACCGCGGCGGCGGACATCGTAAAGGCCGGCGGCCAGGCGCTGCCGCTCGCGGTCGATGTACGCGACGAGGAGCAGGTGAAGGCGGCACTCGCGCGCACCGCCGAGACTTTCGGCGGCATCGATATCGTCGTGAACAATGCGAGCGCAGTGCAGGTGACGCCGGTCGAACAGACCGACATGAAGCGCTACGACCTGATGAACGGCGTCAATGCCCGCGGCACCTTCATGGTGTCGAAATTCGCGCTTCCCTATCTGGAGAAGGCTGCGAACCCGCACATCCTGATGAATTCGCCGCCGCTCGACATGCAGGCGAAATGGTTCGCGCCGTCCACCGCCTACACCATGGCGAAGTTCGGCATGAGCATGGTGGTGCTGGGTCTTGCCGGCGAGTTGCGGCGCAAGGGCATCGCGGTGAACGCGCTGTGGCCGCGTGCGACGATCGCGACCAGCGCGATCCAGAATCTGCTCGGCGGCGATACCGTGATGCGGATGTCAGCGCAAGCCCGAGATCATGGCGGACGCGGCCTATGCGATTTTCAACAAGAAGGCCGCCGACTTCACCGGACATTTCCTGATCGACGATACCTTCCTCTACGGCGAGGGCGTGCGCGATTTCGAGCCATACCGGGTCGATCCGAGCATGCCGCTGGCGCCGGTTTTCTTCACGCCGAGCGAACCGCCGCCGCCGCCGGGCGTTGTGATTGACGGCCAACGCGATATCTATCAGCCTGAGGCATCCCGCCAGAAATCCTGACAAGCCCCGGACATCCCGTCAAAAATGACAACGCTGCTGATCAGCCATCCCGCCTGCCTTGATCACGTCACGCCGCCCGGCCATCCGGAGCGGCCGGACCGCCTGCGGGCGATCGATCGCGCGCTGGAGAACGAGAAATTCGCTATCCTCGCGCGCGAACAGGCGCCGATGGCCGAGCTTGAGACCGTCGCTGCTGGCGCATCCGCTCGATTACGCCAAAGCGATCCGGGAGGCCGCGCCGCGCGAGGGCATGGTGTCGCTCGACGGCGATACATCGATGTCCCCCGGCTCGCTGGAGGCGGCGCTTCGCGCCGTCGGCGGCGTGGTGCTTGCGGTCGACGAGGTGATCGGCAAGCGGGCCGCCAATGCGTTTGTCGCGACGCGTCCGCCGGGCCATCACGCCGAGAGCGTGCGGCCAATGGGCTTTTGCCTGTTCAACAATGTCGCGATCGCCGCCGCCACGCGCAGAAGAAGCACGGGCTGACCCGCGTCGGATCGTCGATTTCGACGTGCATCACGGCAACGGCACGCAGGATATTTTCTGGAACGATCCGAATGTGTTCTTCGCTCGACCCACCAGATCCCGCTTTATCCCGGCACCGGCGCGAGAGCGAGCGCGGCGGCTCGGCACCATCTTCAACGCGCCGCTGCGGGCCGGCGACGGCGGCGAGCAGTTTCGGGCCGCGATGGAGCACGTGTCTGCCGCGATCGAAGCGTTCCGCCGGAACTGGTCATCATCTCCGCCGGCTTCGATGCGCATCGCCTCGACCCGCTGGCCGCCCTGAGTTCGACCGAGGCCGATTTCGACTGGGCGACCGAACGGCTCTGGCACTTGCCGACCGGCGGCCGGCGGACGCGTGGTCTCGACGCTGGAGGGCGGCTACGACCTGCAGGGCTTGGCGAACTCAGTCGCCGCGCACGTCGCTGCCCTGAT
>CAVTOO010000007.1:0-503738 GCA_963736355.1 uncultured Alphaproteobacteria bacterium
CCATGACAGCGACTTCTTGGCCCGCAAGAGGCGCCATGCTGCGGCGCAAAGCCTGTCCCGACATCGAGGCCGATGGCGAGATGCACGGGCATTCGGCGTTGTCGGAAGTGTCGCGGCACAAAGTTCTGCCTGCATCCGCCTGTTCGGCGGAACTAACGCGCGGATGATGCCCAATCTGGATGCTGGCAACATCGCCTATCAGTTGATCAAGATCATCGGCGATGCGCTGCCAGTGGGGCCGATTCTGATTCGGACGCGCGTCCGGCGCATCTGACGCCGTCGGTGACGACGCGGGGCATCGTCAACATGACGGCGGTCGCGGCGGCGGAGGCGATGGAAGAGGCTCCCCGCCAGCAAAAGCTGCAGTTCAGGCTCCGCCTTGTCGGGTAGCCTGTCGCGTTGATGGCTGTTTTGACGGAATGACCGTTGAGGCGTTTGAAAGTCCGTCCCGGTACCGGCATACGGGGCGGCGAGGGACGATGACCGGAACGATAACCCAAGGAGACACCAGATGATGAAGACCCTGCAGTGCGGCCCCGCAGCAGTGGTTGACGTGGCGGCGGCGCTGCCGGCTCTGGCGCAGAATAATACGCTCGGTGGCGCGCTGCTCGCGGCGCAGCAGGCGCAGTCATTGGCGGCGCGGCAACCGGCCGGGCCGGGCGGGGCGGTGGTTGGCGTGATCGGCGCGGCCGCGCTGGGTTCGCAGATGGCGCGTGTGCGGGCTATTACTGGTACGACAATCGTTGCTGGCTGCGTTATCGCAACGGCGAATATCGCCCGGTCAACCGTCGCAACTGCTATTGAGTTAGCCGACCGGTGCGGCGGCGATCGTCGCCGCGCCGGGTTAGGTTTGTCTGATTGCCCGCCAGCCGGAGAATTTCTTCGCCCATGTCGCCTATTTTTTTCGCCCTTGGCCGAGTGTTCCTGATCATCGTCTTCGTTTATAGCGGCGTGAACCAGCTTCTCGATCGCGCCACGGCCTGAACACCATCGCTTCCGGTTCCGGCGCAGTTCACCCAGTACACCTGCGGCTGGAGCAGGCGACCGGCATCGGCGGTTGGCGGCCTGCAGGTGGTTTTCGGTCTCCTGATTGCCTTCTGGTTGCCGCGCGCCTGGTTTGCCTTGTCTCGCTCGCGCTCTACACAATTGCCGCCACGGTCCACGATTTCTGGGTATCCCTGCCGACGTGGCGCAGCTCGAACAGCTCAATCATTTTCTGAAGAACCTCGCTATTCTCGGCGGGCTTCTGCTGGTTGTCGGTATCGGTTCGCCGTCGCGAGCGCCGTGCAGTTCGACGATCACTGATCTCGAACCATAAGCCCATCCTTGGAGACGCGCCTTTCAGGCGCTCCTCAGGATGAGGCCATCAATGTTGGTCAGGCCTTAAAGGCGTGCGCCGCGTCGAGCGTCGTGTCGCACTTCCTGGCTTGAGGCCGTGACGCTTCAGAATGTCCTGTGGTGCATCCTGCGGGAACCGCCCGGGAAGACGGGCACGCCGCCGGGCAACCGCACATTCGCGCTTCTGACAAAAACAATTTGTCGTAGCTGTCGAGGAACATGCCGGAAAGCATCGGCTGCTGCCGTGGCCGTGATGTGGCCCTGGCTAAATCTGCATGCGCGCAGGTGTCGCTGAGCTATGCGCCGGCCGGGTTCCACAACGTGGCTTTCGGATTTTCAGGGTTGCTGCGTGCTACACGACACGGCGATGCGCAAGCGAGTTGGTCCTCGTAGGAATTGCGACCGTGAACGATGAGGCTGTCTCGTTGAAGAAGCGCTGATCTGCATCGAACTTGAGCGAGGCCGGGCATCACATGGTGTCGAGTCCGCCAGCATCCCGTCGGCGCTGACGATGGCGCAGACTTTAACGATGATGCCCGGCGTGCGGCTCATGGGCAGAATGGCACCTTCATCTGCGGCATGTAAAAATCATTCCACTTGCAGATCGGCTCAGGCCCTGCTCGTCGCCCATATCGTTGTCAGTCAGGCATCGCGCGTCCGCGTCGTGATCTCTCGCTCAGGGCCTGAGCCGATCTGCAAGTGGAATGATTTTTACATGCCGCAGATGAAGGTGCCATTCTGCCCATGAGCCGCACGCCGGGCATCATCGTTGAAGCTTGCGCCATCGTCAGCGCCGACGGGATGCTGGCGGACTCGACGCATGTGATGCCCGCCTCGCTGAAGTTCGACGCCGATCAGCGCTTCTTCAACGACACGCTGGAGCGCGCCGACCTCATCGTCCACGGTCGCAATTCCTACGAGGATCAACCGAACTCGCTGCACCGTCGCCGCGTCATCCTCACGCGCCGCATCACTGCACTTGCCGGCGATCCTGAAAATCCGAAAGCGACCTTGTGGAACCCGGCCGGCGCGTCCTTCGCGGACGCCTGCGCGCATGCCGGATTTAGCCAGGGCCGCGTTGCCATCATCGGCGGCACGGATGTCTTCGGCATGTTCCTCGACAGCTACGACACATTCTTTTTGTCGGAAGCGCCGAATGTGCGGTTGCCCGGCGGCGTGCCGGTCTTCCCGGGCGTCCCGCACGACGCGCCACAGGATATTCTGAAGCGTCACGGGCTCAAGCCGGATGCAACACAGACGCTCGACGCCGCGCACGGCGTGACGCTGACGCCGTGGACGCGCGTTTAAGGCCTGACCAACACTGGTGACCTCATCCTGAGGAGCGCCTGAAAGGCGCGTCTCGAAGGATGGGCTTATGGTTCGAGATCAGTGATCGTCGAACTGCGGCTCGCGCTCGTCGCGCGACGGCGAACCGATACCGACCACCAGCAGAAGCCCGCCGAGAATAGCGAGGTTCTTCAGCAGATGATTGAGCGGTTCGTGCGCGCCACGTCGGCAAGATTCCAGAAATCGTGGAACAGGACCGTGGCGGCAATTGTGTAGAGCGCGAGCAACAAGGCAAACCAGCGCGCGGCAATGTTGAAGGCAATCAGGAGACCGAAAACCACCTGCAGGCCGCCAACCGCGATCGCCAGAAGGCGCATCGTCGGCATGCCGGTCGCCTGCTCCAGCTGCAGTGTGTACTGGGTGAACTGCGCCGGAACCGAAATCTTGGAGGCGATCATGTCGGCCGTGGCGCCGATATCGAGAAGCTGGTTCACGCCGCTATAAACGAAGACGATGATCAGGAGCACTCGGCCAAGGGCGAGAAAAATAGGCGACATGGGCGAGACTCTCCGGCTGGCGGGCAATCAGACAAACTAACCCGGCGCGGCGACGATCGCCGCCGCGCCGGTCGGCAAACTCAATAGCAGTTGCGACGGTTGACCGGGCGATATTCGCCGTTGCGATAACGCAGCCAGCAACGATTGTCGTACCAGTAATAGCCCGCCGCACGCGGTTCCATCTGCGAACCCAGCGCCGCGCCCGCGGCCGCGCCGATCACGCCGCCAACCACCGCCCCGCCGGCCCGGCCGGTTGCCGCGCCACCAATGACTGCGCCTGCTGCGCCGCCGAGCAGCGCGCCACCGAGCGTATTATTCTGCGCCGAGGCTTCCTGCGCCGGCAGCACCACCGCCAGCGTCAACATTGCTGCGGCGCTCAGGGTCTTCATCATCTGGTGTCTCCTTGGGTTATCGTTCCGGTCATCGTCCCTCGCGGCCATTATGCCGGTTCCGGGACGGACTTTCAAACGCCTGCAAATTGCATTCCGTCAAAACAGCCATCAACGCGACAGGCCACCCGACAAGGCGGACCGATCAGCTGAACTGCAGCTTTTGCTGGCGGGGAGCCTCTTCCATCGCCTCCGCCGCCGCGACCGCCGTCATGTTGACGATGCCCCGCGTCGTCACCGACGGCGTCAGGATATGCGCCGGACGCGCCGGTCCGATCAGGATCGGCCCCACCGGCAGCGCATCGCCGATGATCTTGATCAACTGATAGGCGATGTTGCCGGCGTCCAGATTGGGCATCATCAGCACGTTGGCTTCGCCCGACAGGCGGGAATGCGGGCAGGACTTTGTGCCGCGACACTTCCGACAACGCCGAATCGCCGTGCATCTCGCCATCGGCCTCGATGTCGGGACAGGCTTTGCGCAGGAGCTCCGCGGCGTGGCGCATCTTGCGGGCCGAGTTGCTGTCATGGCTGCCGAAATCCGAATGCGACAGGAACGCGATCTTCGGCTTCAGCCCGAACCGGCGCACATGCGTCGCAGCGCAGGCAGCAAGCTCCGCGAGTTCTTCGGCACTTGGGTCGAGCCGCACCTGCGTATCGGTGATGAAATATGGTCCGCGCGAGGTGATCACGAGCGCGAGCGCTGCGAAATCGCGATACGCCGGGCATGGAGCCGACGATGTCGCGGATATGCCGCAGATGGCTCATGTAAGCGGCCTTCGACACCGCACAGCATGGCGTCGGCCTCGCCGCGCTGAACGGCGAGCGCTGCGATCACCGTCGCGTTGGTGCGCACCAGCGTGCGCGCGGCGTCCGGGCGTGACGCCCCGCGGCCGGCGATCTCGATATAGCTCTGCACATAGGACCGATAGCGCGGATCGTCTTCCGGATTGACGAGGTCGAAATGCATCGCCGGCCTGGATCGACAGACCGAAGCGCTCGATGCGCGCCTCGCACCACCGACGGACGCCCGACCAGAATCGGCCGCGCCAGTTTCTCCTCGACCACGACCTGCGCCGCGCGCAGAATGCGCTCGTCCTCGCCCTCGGCGTAGATCACGCGCATCTGGTGGTCTTGGCCTGCGCGAACACCGGCTTCATGACGAAGCCGGAGCGGAAGACGAAACGGTCGAGCGCCTCGCGATACTGGTCGAAATCGGCGATCGGCCGCGTCGCCACGCCCGAAGTCCATCGCCGCCTTCGCCACCGCCGGGCGCGATGCGCAGGATCAGGCGCGGATCGAACGGATTGGGGATCAGCGAGCCGGGGCCGAAGCCTTGCGCCTGACCGTCGGAGGCGCGCAGCGCCACGTCGGACGGTGGATCGCGCGCCAGCTGCGCGATGGCATCGACCGCCGCGCGCTTCATCTCCTCGTTGATCGTGGTCGCGCCGACATCGAGCGCACCGCGGAAGATGTAGGGAAAGCAGAGGACGTTGTTCACCTGATTGGGAAAGTCCGAGCGCCCGGTGCAGATCATCGCGTCGGGACGGACTTCGCGCACCAGCGCCGGCATGATCTCCGGCGTCGGATTGGCGAGCGCCAGGATCAGCGGCTTCTTGCCCATGCGCTTGACCATTTCCGGCTGCACGACATTCGCCGCCGAGAGCCCGAGGAAAATATCGGCGCCGTCGATGACATCCATCAGCGTGCGCTGCTTGGTCTTCTGCGCATAGATCGCCTTCCAGCGATCCATCGAGTTTCTCGCGACCCTCATAGACCACGCCTTCGAGATCGGTGACCCAGATGTTCTCGCGCTTGGCGCCGAGCGAGACGAGCAGGTTGAGGCAGGCGAGCGCCGCCGCGCCCGCACCGGACGTCACGATCTTCACCTTGTCGATCTTCTTGCCCGACAGTGCCAGCGCGTTCTGCACCGCGGCCGAGACGATGATCGCGGTGCCATGCTGATCGTCATGGAACACCGGGATATTCATGCGCGCCTTGAGCTGCGCCTCGACCTCGAAGCATTCCGGCGCCTTGATGTCTTCCAGATTGATGCCGCCGAAGGTCGGCTCCAGCGCTGCAACCACGCTGACGATGTGATCGACTTCGGTCGCGTCGATCTCGATGTCGAAGCCGTCGATGCCGGCGAATTTCTTGAACAGGACCGCCTTGCCTTCCATCACCGGCTTGGCGGCGAGCGGCCCGATATTGCCGAGGCCGAGCACGGCGGTGCCGTTGGTCACCACGGCGACAAGGTTGGCGCGGCTGGTGAGTTCGGCGGCCTGCGCGGGATCGGCGGCGATGGCTTCGCTGGCCGCCGCCACGCCCGGCGAATAGGCCAGCGCCAGATCGCGCTGGTTGGCGAGCGGCTTTGTCGGCTGGATTTCAAGTTTTCCGGGCCGTGGCAGGCGATGATAAACGAGCGCGCCCGCGCGCAGATCGTCAGAAAACGAGGAGGTCATTCGTCGCTTCCGAACGCCGTCTTACATGCGTCCGCCTTCAGTTCTGAGGCAGATTGAGCCTTAAGTGGAGTTCACGCAACTGCTTCGGTGTCACTTCTGACGGCGCTCCCATCAGCAGGTCTTCGGCGCGCTGATTCATCGGGAAAACCACGACTTCGCGCAGGTTTTCCTCACCGCACAGCAGCATGACGATGCGATCGACGCCCGGCGCAATGCCGCCATGCGGCGGCGCACCGAGCGACAGCGCGCGCAGCATGCCGCCGAACTTCGCTTCCAGCACGTCCTCGCCGTAGCCCGCGATCGCGAACGCCTTCTTCATCACCTCGGGGCGATGATTGCGGATCGCGCCCGACGACAATTCCACGCCGTTGCAGACGATGTCGTACTGGAACGCGGTGATGGACTGGATCGTTTCCTCGTCCTTCGGGTCGAGCTTGAGGAACGCGTCGATGTCGTAGTTCGGCATCGAGAACGGGTTGTGCGAGAAGTCGATCTTCTTGTCTTCCTCGTTCCATTCGAACATCGGGAAGTCGACGATCCAGCAGAACGCGAACTGGTCCTTCTCGACCAGGTTCAGATCCTCGCCGATCTTGTTGCGCGCCGCGCCTGCGAACTTGACGAAATCCTTCGGCTTGCCGGCGACGAAGAACACCGCATCGCCGACGCCGAGCCCGAGCTGCTTGGCGATCGCCGCCGTCCGCTCCGGTCCGATGTTCTTGGCGATCGGGCCAGCACCGCCCTCCTCGCCGTCGCGCCAGAAGATGTAGCCCAGCCCCGGCTGACCCTCGCCCTGCGCCCATGAATTCATGCGGTCGCAGAAGGCGCGGTTGCCGCCGCCCGGCGCCGGGATCGCCCACACCGCGGTGCCGCGGCGCTTCGAGAATGCGCGCGAAAATCTTGAAGCCGGAGCCGCGGAAATGCTCGGACACGTCCTGCATCATGATGCGGGTTGCGCAGGTCCGGCTTGTCGGAGCCGTACTTGCGCATCGCATCGGCATATGGATGCGCGGGAACTGCGGCGTCACCGGCTTGCCGTTGCCGAATTCCATCGAACACGCCGCGCAGCACCGGCTCGACCGCGTTGAACACGTCGTCCTGCGTGACGAAGCTCATCTCGATGTCGAGCTGGTAGAACTCGCCGGGCGAACGGTCGGCGCGCGCGTCCTCGTCGCGGAAGCAAGGCGCGATCTGGAAATAGCGATCGAAGCCCGAGATCATGAGCAGCTGCTTGAACTGCTGCGGCGCCTGCGGCAGCGCGTAGAACTTGCCCGGATGCAGGCGCGAGGGCACGAGAGAAGTCGCGCGCGCCTTCCGGCGACGACGCCGTCAGGATCGGCGTCTGGAATTCGAAGAAGCCCTGCTCGCTTCATCGCTGGCGCAGCGAGTCGATCACCGCGCCGCGCATCATGATGTTCTTGTGCAGCCGGTCGCGGCGCAGATCGAGGAAGCGATATTTAAGGCGCGTCTCCTCGGGGTATTCCTGATCGCCGAACACCGGCATCGGCAATTCGCCGGCCGCGCCCAGCACCTCGATCTCGGTGATGAAGAGTTCGACCGCGCCCGTGGGCAGATCGGCGTTTTCGGTACCGGCCGGGCGCGACCCGCACTTGGCCGTCGATCCGCACCACCCACTCCGAGCGCAGCGCCTCGACCGTCTTGAAGGCCGGCTGAATCCGGATCGACCACGCACTGGGTCAGGCCGTAGTGGTCGCGCAGGTCGATGAACAGCAAGCCGCCATGGTCACGGATGCGGTGACACCAGCCCGACAGGCGCACCGTTTCGCCGATGTGGCTGGCGCGCAGCGCGCCGCAATTGTGTGACCTGTAGCGATGCATGATTATCCTTGAGAATCGGGGCCAAACGGGCGGCTGGAGGCCTTGGGTATATAGCGTTTTCGAGCGAAGTGGGAACCGGTTCGCGTGAAGAAAACGCGTCAAAACAACGAACTAGAGCCACGGCTTTGATTTCATCAAAGCCGGATAGGCTCTAGCCGAGCCCATCACGCGCCGCAACACGCCGGACAGGCAAAAAAGCCCGCCGAATCAGGGTTTAGGCCTTATTTCGGCGCCTCGGCGGAGGGCATTAGCCGCGCGGCGGCCGTGCCGATGATGCAGCCCAGGAGATAGGCGACGCCGAACAGCACCAGCGTCTCGAACCACAGACCCGCCACGCCTCTGACGACGCCGCTGTAGACGACCCCGGCGCCGATCGCGGCCAGCACGAGATACGCCTGCAACCAGGCATTCGACGCCGGTGCGCTCTGGCGCTGCGACACCCAGCCCGTGGTCAGCCCGATAACGGCGCACACCGCGGTCCAGATCCAGAATTGCTCGATCACATAGCGCATGAGCTTGCCCTTTACCGGATCACAAATTCGACGCGGCGGTTCTTCGCCTTGTTGTCCGCGCCCTTGTTGGGCACCAGCGGACGCGAGAAGCCGAAGCCCTGCGACGTCAGACGCGCGCCGTCGGCGCCCGCCTCTTTCAAAGCGCTCACCACCGCGGCCGCGCGCGCCTGGCTGAGACGCTGATTGTTGAGCGTCGCGCCATCGCCGTCGGCGTGGCCTTCAATCGCAACATCGAGCGAGCCGCAATCCTTCAGCGCACCGGCAATGGCGCGCAGCAGCGGCTCACTCTCGGCGGCAATCTCCGAACGCGAGCGCTTGAACAGCACCATGCGCCCGCCGACGGCCGTCGTGACCTTGTCCTTGCACGATTGCGCCGGAGCGTTGGCAGCTTCGGGCGCGCGCACGACCACAGGCGCCGGTGTCGGTGTCGGTGCAGCCACAGGTGCCGGCGTGGGACGTCGCAATCAGATCGGGCGACAGCGGCGGCGCTTCGGGCGGATCGGGCATGCGCGCGGGCTGCGGCGCGGTCACACCTTCTGCGGCGGCGACATTGATGCCCGCCGCCTGCAGGGCGTTGCGAACCGCATTGAGCGCGTCCTGCGTCGCTGCCTTGCCGCTCAACGCCAGGGCTGCGTCACGGATCTCGCCGCGTCCCTCGTCGAGCGTGACGACGGCGGCTGTGGCAGCCGCGACATTGGCGGCGTAATTCGACGGCGCGCCATCGCCGATGAATTGCTCATCGCGCACGGCTGCGCCTCCCGCCACACTGCGCGCAGCGGCGACATTGGCTTCACGCTTCGCTGCATCAGGCACCGCGCCGCGCAGCACCAGCCCCTGCGCGCCCTTGTCGATCGACCACAGATAAGGCGAGACAATCGGCGGGCCGATCTCGCCCCCCGCGATGCGCGCGCCGGAGGGCGGACTGCGCAGGGCGTTTGCGAGAGCGATATGATTGGCGACATCGCTGGCGCGTCCCCGCAGCGTCAGCGCGAGGTCGGACAGCGCGGCCGTACCGTCGCTCATACGCGCCAATTGTTCGAGCGCGAACGTTGCAATCGGAAAGAAACCCATCCGGCGCACCGTCGCCGAGTTCGATGCGCGAGGTCACCTGCGCGCCCGGAATCAATCGCGTCGCATTGGCGATGATCTGCGTGCGCATGGCGTCATCGGGCGCAAAACCGTCCAGAATGACGCCATTGCCGTTGCGCGTCGCACTGAACACAAACGGAGACACGCGCGGCGGAATCACATTGGCCGAACTCAGCGAAAATCCCGGCGGCACCGCCTTCAAGGCCGCGACGAACGCCGCGTATCCCTCGCGGGTCGCCGCCCGCCCGCTGATCGTCAGCGTCGTGTTTGACAGCGAAGCATCGCCTTCGGCCAGCCGGCCGAGTTGCGTCAGTGCGTAGCTGACCGCGACGCCGAAATCCTTCGGCGCGCCGTCGCCCAGTTCAAGCTTCGATTCCACGCCGACACCCGGCGCGATGGCAGCCGCCGCGACCCGTATCTGCTGGCGCGCACCGTCGTCCGGGGCATAGCCCTGCAGCGTGATCCCGGCGGCGGAGCGCTGGGCGCTCCAGGTGTAGGGATTGCGCGGCGGCAGCACATCGCCCTCGCCGCTGACGCGACGGACACCGCGCGTATCGGCAGCCGCATCGATCGCCGAGATTTTTGCGCCGGGCGACGGCGCGGCGCTGACAATGCGCGCATCGCGGCCGGAGATGTCGGCGCGGGCCCAGGACTGGCCCCGCTGCGCCATCTGCTCATTGGCCCGCGTGGTCAGGTCGATCTTGACCGCGACCCCTGTCGTCAGATTGGCCAGGACCCAGATTACAGCAAGCGGGATCAGGCCCCACAGCCAGGCGCGCGCATTCCGCATCGAAAACCCATCCCCGATCTCCGGTTCCCGGATATCCGGTCACCCCCAAGGCTTCAAACGGTGAGTCTCGAAGCCCCTGTGGATTGAAACCTCCGGGTCCGGCCCTGTCCAGCTTTGAATGGCCGCACGCTGCCGCGGTGGAAATCTATTGTTGCACCGCAGCAAAATCGCCCATTGTCCGTTCAGCCGCCGTTGTCCATTCAACGCGACAAGCGCACACGGCTGCGTTATTGAGGCGCGATGAAGCTCATCACGACAACAGCAGACCTCGCATCCGCCTGCCAGCGGCTCGCGACGCACGCATCGATCACCGTCGATACCGAATTCCTGCGCGAGACCACCTATTACCCGCTCCTCTGCGTGGTGCAGATGGCGAGCGCGGAGGAAGCCGTGGTTGTCGATGCATTGGCCGAGGGCATCGATCTCGCATCCTTCTTCGAACTGATGACCGACGAGCGCGTGACCAAGGTTTTTCACGCCGCGCGGCAGGACATCGAAATCATCTGGAATCTGTCGGGTAAGTTGCCGCATCCGGTGTTCGACACGCAGGTCGCCGCCATGGTGCTCGGCTATGGCGACAGCATCGCCTACGATCAACTGGTGGAGCGCGTCAGCGGTCACCGCCCGGACAAGACGCTTCGCTTCACCGACTGGAGCAAGCGTCCGCTCTCCGCCGAACAGCTCGAATACGCCGTCTCCGACGTCACCCATCTGCGCGACGTCTTCAACGCGCTCTCCGCCGATCTCGAAAAGCGCGGCCGCACCGATTGGGTGAAGGAGGAGATGGAGGTGCTCACCTCGCGTGACACCTATGACGTCGACCCCGAGCGCGCCTGGGAGCGCTTGAAGACCCGCGTGCGCAAGCCGAAGGATCTCGCCGTGCTGATCGAGGTCGCCGCATGGCGCGAGCGCGAGGCGCAGACGCGCGACGTGCCGCGCGGCCGCATTTTGAAAGACGACGCCGTCGGCGATATCGCCACGCAGGCCCCGACCACGCTGGAACGGCTCGCGGGCTTGCGCTCGCTGCCCAAGGGCTTCGACCGGTCGCGCTGGGGTCAGGATATCATCGACGTGGTGAAGCGCGGGCTTGCGCGGGATCCGCAAACGCTGCCGCCGATGGACAAACCGCGGAACAACGGCAACGGTCAGGCGACGGTGGAATTGCTGAAAGTTCTGCTGCGCATGACCGCGGAGCGCCACGGCGTCGCCGCCAAGGTCATCGCCACGGTGGACGATCTCGAACAGATCGCCGCCGACGATCAATCCGATGTCGGCGCGTTGCATGGCTGGCGGCGGGAATTGTTCGGCGACAACGCACTCGCGCTCAAGCACGGACGTCTGGCGCTCGCCGTCGAGAAAAATCGCGTCGTCTCGGTGATGCGCGAGACGAAGGCCGCCGACTGACCGGCGGAATTAATTACGGACGGGACGAGACGTCGAACACCTGGACCGCCAGACGCCCAAAGGCCGTCGGCGAAATGACCTGCACGGTCTGCATCGGCCGGGTGTATTCCGGAGCCGGCGTCACGATAGCCTCGGCCCGCGCCTCTCTCACATTGCGGAACTCTTTGGCGCGATCGTTGCCGGCAACACGCGCGATAGCCGGCTGGACTTGCGGCTGAGTCTGCGGCGGCACGCCAATGGTCGGATTTTTCGCTGCCGCCAGAACTGTTGCGGACTGCTGTGCCGCTTCCCGCGTGATCGGAATAACGCGGATCGGCTTTAAGTCTTCGGCGTAGCTGGCGCTGGCGGTTGTGAGCAGCACGAGGGCGGCAGTGACGAAGATGTTCATGGCTTGGTTTCGCCTGGCTTTGAACTGACTGCCATATCAATGCGCAGGCGGGCTGTTGGTTCCTTTTTCACCTCTTCCCGGGATTGCTTAGATAATTTGTCATCACCGGGCCGGCGCGCAGCGCCGTGACCCGGTGATCCATCTTCACTCCCTGCCTCGCCCGGCAACCAAACTGGATGGCCGGGTCAAGCCCGGCCATGACAAGCACTGTAAAACCAACAGCCTCCCCCTACCGCCCCGTCAGCTTGGCGCGAATTTCCTCTTCCTGCTTTTTGACTTCCGGCGTCAGCGCCTCACCGAAATCTTCCGACTCGTAAAACGGCCGGATCTCGATCTCGCTCGGGCCGGGCATCGGGTTGGGGCAACGCTTCACCCACGCCACCGCCTCGTCCATGTCCTTGACGTTCCATATCCAGAACCCGGCGATCAGTTCGCTTGTCGCGGCGAACGGTCCGTCCTTGACGCTGCGGCTCGCGCCGTCGAACGCGACGCGCTTGCCGTGTGACGACGGCTTCAGTCCGTCGCCGGACACCATGATGCCGGCATCAGTCAGCTCCATGTTGAATTTGCCCATCGCCTCCAGCATCGCGGCCGTCTCGGCCGTCGGCATCATCCCCGCTTCGCTGTCCTTCGTGGCTTTCACGATCACCATGACGCGCATTGGTCCGTCTCCTCTGGTTCCACAAGCCTGACGGCTTCCTGCAGATAAGACGAACCGGCGGCGCCGGGTCCGACATCGGGGGACATTTATTTAAGCCGGCCAAATCACACGGCTGTCGTCGTCCGCGAACGCGGACATGTCAGGGATTATGCGCCGGCTACTGATCCCGCCTCGCATTGAACTCAACTGCTGCAAAGATTTTCCGCGTGTTGTCGGGCAGCGCAGACGCGGTCCGCGTCTTGCTCTTGTCCACCTTCGCCAGCTGGATTTTCGGCGCGCGGTAGTGCGTGGCATATTCCCGGCCGTCGATCGGAGCCACATGCGGTGCATCGCGATGAAGATACGGCCGACCGATTCCGAACTGCTTGCCGTTCTCGTCGATCCACTTCCATAAAAGATCGGAGGAAACCCATCGCTGCGATCGCGTCGTGCCTTTGACGCTCACGACATCGGCCGCAAGCCCGTGACCGTATCCGCCGCGCAAGCTGCCGCCATGGTACGATCTGTTGCTCGCGGCCTTCTGGCCCGCCGCAATCCCCTGACGATAGTCATCGCGAAATGCGCTGGTAATTCCAGGCGACAGACCGGCCTGTTCCGCCGCGAGAAGCGTATAGAGAAGCTTCCTCTTGAAAGTCCGATCCATGCCTCCGATCACATATTTGGCCAGGGGCTTGCCGACTTTTTCCGCAGCGTGCGGATCCTTCCACGTAAAGTCCGCATCGACGAGTTTGGTAAAACTTCTGGTGACAATTCTCGTTTTGCCCTTTCGCTTGACTGTCACTTTCCTCAGTTCGACGACCTTGTTGGTGTCCTGCTTCGGCGTCCGCTGGTACAGAGCCCACAAATATTGATCGATGCAGATGTCCGCGACCAGGCAATCTTCGGGGGCCGCGATCGGGCTGACCGGCACCATGAGCACATTCGGCAACAAGTCCCTGGTGGGCGCGGTCGTCACGGAAACGGGCATTGGCGGGAGCATGGGCAAAGGCGGCGTTTCGATGAAAAGTCTCTGCGATGGATCGGCCGACGCAACAACAAACGGTTTTGGTTCAGGCGATGTCGGCGCGATATCGGGCGCCACCGCTGGCGCCGGGGAGTTGGATACAGAAGGATGGTGCGGTTCCACATCGGCATTGCTGACAGCGATGTCGGCAATGACGGGGTCCTGCAGCGCCTCCGGTTCCTTGGAGTTCAAAGCATGTGCGGCGTTCGAAGCGTGTGAGACGATGGGAGGATAGTCGATCGAACGCGCGTCCGCCCTCTCGACGCCGGGCGCACTGAGGCTGGCAAGCAAGGCGACGAATCCACCCATGAGAATGAATGTTCCGCACCACGCCATTCTCGATGACCATTGCGGGTTCATGATCCCATTCCCCTTGCGAAGAATCCGCGTCGACGAATTGCACAGCAAGCCATGTGAAATCCGATTTTTGGCATCAAGTGCACTGAAGAAAACCGGGGTATTTTCCGAACACGCCACCCGAATGCAATGGGCATCTCAGCCGGGCGGTACAGCTCACTTGTCTTTGAGTTACCAGAATATCTTTGAGTGACCAGAATAGCATCGGAAAATCAGATTGGCCTCCCCTGACATCGACCTTCCCAGGTTCCATCTGCGGCAAAGTTAACGCGGCACCCCTTTACCACCAGCCTCGTGGCGGCGGAGCACGATAGGGCTGGCCGCCACGTTGCCACGGGTTGTAAGGCTGGAAACCCCTGTTGCGCGAGAAAAGCGTGTCGAAGCCGTTATCACCATCGCTCGCAACGAGAACATCGGCGGTCGGGCGTGCGTGTGATGAAGCCGCCCTGCGGCTGCTTGCTCAGCACGGCAACGAACTCGGTGCGATAGTTGGTCTCGGCGCTGAGTGGCTCATCCGAAATGACGATCGAGGATCTCGGCAATGCGGTTGGCGCGATACGATTGAGGACTTCCTGCGGAATCGTGATGCGGTCGAGCGCATCCTTGCCGTCATCGCTACCCTCGATCGTGACCGCGTTCCAGCGCAGTCCCGCATCGTTGCGCGCCAGAGCCGTGAACACATGCGTACCGATTGGCTTTTCGGGATTCCGGATCGTGACCGGAACTTCGATGCTCGTATCGAACACCTCACCGCCGCCGTCGGGCGCGGGCTTGTGCGTATTACGTCGCACGTAAAGCTTGCGTGTTGCGCGACTGATGTAAATTGAGACGGGCTCGAGCGCGAGCTTCGCGTCGCTCGCCGCTTTGGCGGTGCTGGCCTTGTTGACCTCAGCCGCCTTGGCAGCATCCTTGGCAGCGGCGGGATCGAGCTTCGAGGCCGCGTCGGCTTTTGCAGCAGCCAGCTGCGTTTCGAGTTCGGCAACCTTCGTGGCCGCCTTTTGCTTGAGATCCTCGGCCCGTTTCGTGGCCTGCTCGGTCTTGGCTGTTGTCAGCGCCTTGTTGGCGTAAGCGAGTTCGGCATCGGCGCGCGTTTTGAGCCCCTCCAGTTTGCGCAGCGATATCTTGAGCGATGCCGCATCTCGCACCGCTGTCGCTGCGGCTTTCTTGGCCTCGTCGGCCACCTTGGCGGCTTCCGTAGCCGCGCGGACGAGTATCTCGACGCGTGCCGGAGCAGCAGCCAGGGCCTCCGCGTTCGGCACGAGCAGCGCTGGATGGGAGACGTCGACCGGCTCGGCGTCGTGCGGCGATATGATCACGCGCATTCCGATCCGCGTCGTGTCGAAGAGTTTCTCCGCAAAGCCGAAAGGCATCCGCACGCATCCGTGCGAGGCCGCATATCCCGGCAGCGGCCCGCCATGCAGCGCGATCCCGTTCCATGTGATGCGCTGCATGTGCGGCATCCAGGCATCG
The DNA here is from genome assembly GCA_963736355.1 of uncultured Alphaproteobacteria bacterium. GTDB lineage: Bacteria > Pseudomonadota > Alphaproteobacteria > Rhizobiales > Xanthobacteraceae > CAVTOO01. The sequence continues at coordinate 15,544 of CAVTOO010000007.1, forward strand.
TCGTACATATTCGAGCGGTGGTCCTTTTTCCTCTCAAGAACGGCGAAGACGCCCGCAGGCGTCTCGCGTCCCGTCGTGCCGGTCGATACCGGTGAGCGCACGATCCAGCCGTCGGCGTCATAGAACGTAATCTGCTGGGATTTGATCGACACGATCGCCATGATCGGCTCGCCTGCGTCGCGCGGCGCTCGCACCTCGCTGGTCTGCGCAGGACGCGCCCTTTGCTTTTGAGCTAAAGCGTCAACGCCCGGCGCCACCAGTGCGGCGAACGCGGCAAACGTCATGAGCGCGGGACGGCTCCACCGACGCGTCATCATGGTGGATGGCGCCGTCGCATTTCCGTTGACCATGCCCTGCCCTATCTGAACCTGTCCGCGCGTGATTCGACTCTAAACGTCAGATTGCGACTTTACCACGACCACGGCGATGATGGGACCAGCCTCACGTGCGGAACCGACGTGAAGGCGGGCGATGTGTCGCGCCTACTTCGCCTCGACCGCAGCCGAGCGCCCGATCAGCTTGCACAATTGCTTGAAGCGGCTGGTGGTGCGGTCGCCGGAAAGATCCGCCGCCGTGCCGTGGGCGAAGCGCAGGGTGAGCTTGCGACCACGGGCGCGGAAAGTCACCTTGCCCAGCACACCCGCCTGCCCCGCCGAGATCAGATGCCCGATGCGGAACAGCGTGCCGAGCACGCGCGCGCGCTCGATCTGCTTCGGTGTCAGCAGCTTGTCGAACAATGGCGAGCGGTATTCGTCCGACAGCCCCGCATAGCGATAGAACACCGTCAGCGCGAGGAATGCGCGGCCTTCATGGCTGATCTCGCCGAAATTCGCGTTGGCGATCAGGTTGAAGGATTGCTCGCCGCGGTAATCGGGATGCGCGCGCCAGCCGATATCCGCGAGCAGGCAGCCGGCGTGGCGCAATCGCTTTTCGACCACCGTTTCCTTCTGCTTCGCCGCGCGCATGAAGCGGTCGCTCCAGGCGATCAGTTCGTCGCCATGCTTGGGCGAGCGCGAGCGCAGATTGTTCAGCGTGCGCGCGGCGGCCATCAGGCCGTCCTGCTTGCGCTCGCGCGTCGGCAGCATCTCGTAGAGCAGACCTTCGCGCACGCCATAGACGGAGATGACGATCCGCTTCGGCTTGGCGACGCGGATCAGATGTTCGAGCACGAGCGCGGCATAGGCCAGCAGCGGACGCCGCGCGCCGGCAATGGCGTCGATGTCCAGCATGCCCTTGACCGGCGCAAGCCGCCGCACGCGTCGCGCGAACGCCAGCGCCTGCTTGGCGGGAATGGTGTAGCCGTGCATCACGCGCAACGGATATTTCGTCTGCGTCATGTGCAGCCGCGCCAGCGCGCGCCAGGTGCCGCCGACCGCGTAGAAATCGCGGCCCCGGCAAGCCTTGAGCTGCGGCGCGCGGGCGATTTCGTCGCGCACGATGCGGTCGGCGCGCTTCAGCGACTTGTGCGCCATGTCCTGCAAAGCGAGACCGCCGAGCGGCAGCGACACGCCGGAGCGGATGCGGTGACCCGATACATCGATCAGTTCGAGCGAGCCCCCGCCAAGATCGCCGACGAAGCCGTCGGCGCCTTCGATGCCGGAGACGACGCCAAGCGCCGACAGATGCGCTTCCTGCGTGCCGGTCAGCACACGAACCGGAACGCCGCAGATGCGTTCGGCGCGCTCGATAAAAGCAGGCCCGTTGTCGGCTTCGCGGCAGGCGGCCGTCGCCACGGCGAAGATGCGGCTGACCTTCATGATCTTGCACAGACCACGGAAACGCTTCAGCGCGGCCAGCGCCTTGGTCACGGCATCGGCCGGGAGTTGCCCGGTCGTGCGCACTTCGCGGCCAAGGCCGCACAGCGTTTTTTCGTTGAAGATGGGCGTCAGGCTGCGGACGAGCCCGTCATAGACGACAAGACGGACGGAATTGGAGCCGATGTCGATGACGGCGACAGCGCCCTTGTTCGAACTCCTGTTCGAACTCTTGCTGCACCGCCGGTCGCGGCGCGAGCGCGAGCCGCAGGCTTACGTCGCCTGCTGCCGCTCCGAGCGCCTCGTGAGGCGACGCGGGGAGGATTCTTTCGAGCGACTTGCCACGGCCTGACAGACTCGGATTCGTCATGAAGTAGTTGTGCACGTTGAAAGGCTCCTCGCCTTTCGCGGCCTTCATACGCGTTGACGATCCGTCCGGCAACAATTGCCAGCTCTGTTCGGTGTCTTTCAGGTTGGCCATCATGATCTGTTCGAGAACCTGCTGATGAACCGTCGGATTCACCAACGGACACAGCACTTCGACGCGGCGGTCGAGATTGCGCGGCATCATGTCGGCCGAGGAGATATACACAGAAGCCTTCGCGTGAGGCAGGCCGTGACCGCCGCCGAAGGCGTAGATTCGGCAATGTTCGAGGAATCGGCCGACGATCGATTTGACGCGGATGTTCTCCGACAGGCCGGGAACTCCGGGCCGCAGGCAACAGATGCCGCGCACCACCAGATCGACCGAAACGCCGGCCTGAGAGGCCGCGTAAAGCCCGTCGATGACTTCCGGGTCCACCAGCGAATTCATCTTCATCCAGATCATCGCCGGGCGTCCGGCGCGCGCATGTTCGATTTCCTGACTGATATGATCGACGATGCGCTTGCGCAGCGTCAGCGGTGACACACCCATGCGCTCGATATCGATCGGCTCGGCGTAACCGGTGATATAGTTGAACACCCGCGCCACATCGCGGGCGATGACCGCGTCCGAGGTGAAATAGGACAGATCCGTGTAGATGCGCGCCGTCACCGGATGATAGTTGCCGGTGCCGACATGCACATAGGTGCGTCATCTGGCCCGCCTCGCGGCGCACCACCATCGACAGCTTGGCGTGGGTCTTCAGTTCGATGAAGCCATAGACCACCTGCACGCCGGCGCGCTCCATGTCGCGCGCCCAGCGGATATTGGCTTCCTCATCAAAACGCGCCTTCAGTTCGATCAGCGCCGTGACCGACTTGCCCGCCTCGGCGGCTTCCGCCAGCGCGCGCACGATCGGCGAATTGGACGAGGTGCGGTAGAGCGTCTGCTTGATTGCGACGACGTCGGGATCGCGCGCCGCCTGCTGCAGGAACTGCACGACGACGTCGAAGGATTTCATACGGGTGATGGACGACGAGGTCCTTCTGCCCGATGGCGGCGAAGATATCGCCGCCATGGTCGCGCACGCGCTCGGGATGGCGCGGCACATAGGGCGTGAATTCGAGGTCGGGTCGGTCGAGCCGCGTCAGTTGCGACAATTCATTGAGGGCCAGCACGCCGTCGACACGGAACATTTCGTCGTCGGCAGCAGAGAGCGCGCGCTGCACGAAGTGCTGCAGTTCGTCGGGCATCGCTGCTTCGAGTTCAAGACGGATCACCGATCCGCGGCGGCGGCGCTTGAGCGCGGTCTCGAACACGCGCACCAGGTCTTCGGCCTCTTCCTCGATTTCGATTTCGGAGTCACGAATGAGGCGGAACGCGCCCTGCCCCTTGACCGTGTAGCCGGGGAAAAGCCGGCCGATGAACAGGCCCGTTGCCTGTTCCAGCGTGATCAGGCGGATCGTCGTGTCCTTGGCATTGGCCGGCAGACGGATGAACCGATCGATCTTGCTCGGCATACGGATCAGCGCGTTCATCGGGCGTGCCGTCGGACGTGCGCGCGAGTTGCAGCGCCACCGTGAAGCCGAGGCTCGGGATAAACGGGAACGGATGCGCCGGGTCGATCGCCAGCGGCGTCAAGAGCGGAAAGACGTTGTGGAGGAAATGGTCCTCGATCCAGCTCCGTTCCGTCTTGCTGACGTCGCGGCCGTCGACCAGAACGACACCCGCGTCCGCCAGAAGCGGTCGCAGCGTCTGCCAGTTGGCCTGCTGGTCGGCGCTGAGCGCGGCGACGGCCTCGTTGATGCGGACGAGCTGTTCGGCGGGGGTGAGCCCGTCGGGGCTCTTTTCGGCAATCCCGGCGCGCACCTGGGCCTTGAGGCCGGCGACGCGCACCATGAAGAATTCATCAAGGTTGTTGGCGGAAATCGACAGGAACCGCAGCCGTTCCAGCAGCGGATGGCCGGTGTTGGCCGCCTCCTCCAGCACGCGCCGGTTGAAATGCAGCCAGGACAATTCGCGGTTGATGAAGCGCTCGGGCCCCATAACCGCCGCCACCGATTTCCGTTTTTTCTTTTATATCAATGACTTGTGCGGCTTCATTCATCTTAGATGACCGGCGGCGGAATTGCTCAAAACGACCTTGGTTACCCCTCGTGACAACACGATGACACCATGCCCCACCACTGGTTTCAATTGCCGTAAGGCCTCACGGCAAAAGGTCGCGCACGACCTCCACCGCCAGCATGCGCGTGACCGGCCTTCGCAGCCGCAGCGCTTCCTCATCCAGTTTCCCGACAACGCTGCGCGCCGCGGCAAACGACCGCTCGATCCGGCTCGCCAGATAACTGACAACGCTTTCATCGAGCACAAGTTGCCTGTCGGTCCCGAGCTTGAAAATCACGGCCTTCAGAACGGCGTCGTCCGGCGGCGCGAGGCTCACCGTCGGCAGTGCCCGCAGCCGCGATCCGAGATCCGGCAATGCGATTTTCCAGCCCGCCGGCGCGCTGCGTGCGGTGAGCAAAACATAGTCCTCTTCCTGCCGCGCGAGGTTCAGAAGGTGGAACAGCGCACGCTCATCGATGGCGCCGGGAACGACATCTTCGACCACCAGCGCACCGGTAGCGAGCGATCCCGGTACTGCGGCGACATCAAGCGCGCGCGCCGATATCACCCGTGCCCCCGCGATCCCCGCCCACGCCGCGGCAAGATGACTTTTGCCTGCGCCCTCGGGCCCGATCAGCATGACGACGCGGCCCGGCCAATCCGGCCAGCGGTCGACCAGCGTCAGAGCGGCCGCATTGCAGTCGCCCGCGAGAAAATCCTCGCGCGCATGGCTTTCCTGATGCGGCAGGCTGAGCGCAAGCTGGACCGGCTGGACCTGCGACATTGAACTGGAACCCGGCCTTTCAGCGCACCGTATCGAGCATGCCCATGTGGCGGGCCCACTCGACGAGATAGAACGCAACCGACAGCAGCGTCAGCACCGTGACGCATACCATCAGCACGATATCGAGCGGCGCGATGGAGAATCGAAAGCCGAGCGCGGCCAGAACCAGCGCCGCGAAGGCGACCTGCGCCACTGTATTGAGCTTGGACACCATCAACGGCCTCAGCGGAACCGGCTTGTCGAGTAGCCACGACACGATGACCGCGCCGACAATCATGATATCGCGCGAGACGACGAGAATAACGATCCAGACCGGAATAGCCCCCGCTATACCCAGGGCGACGTAAATCGAGACCAAAAGTGCCTTGTCGGCGAGCGGATCGAGCAGCGCGCCGATTTCGCTCGTCATGTTGAAGCGCTTGGCCAGAAAGCCGTCCACGGCATCGCTCAGCCCGGCGGCCAAAAACAGCACAAAAGCGATCATCTGCTGGTGAGAGCCGATCGCCCAAACGATAATCGGGACCAGCAAAATGCGGCCCAAAGTGATGATATTTGGAATGCTCAACGCGTTAGTCCCGGCCGCCAGGGTCCCGGCCCTGGCGTTATCTACATAAAGCGTTTTCAAGCGAAGTGGAAACCGGTTCGGCGTGAAGAAAACGCGTCAAACAAGAAGCTAGAGCCCCGGCTTTGATCTCCTCAAAGCCGGACGGGCTCTAGTACAGCGTTTCGCGGAGAGCGAGCCATTGCGCCAGGACAAAATCCTGCGTAACCAGCCGCGTAAAGGCGAGTTTCCATGACCGAACGCAAGAACAGTCTGACCTACGCGCGATGCGGGCGTCGATATCGATGCCGGCAACAGGCTGGTGGAGACGATCAAGCCCTGGTGCGCGCGACCGCGCCGGCCGGCGCCGACGCCGAGATCGGCGGATTCGGCGGCCTGTTCGACCTCAAGGCGGCCGGCTTCAAGGACCCGATGCTGGTGGCCGCCACCGACGGCGTCGGCACCAAGCTCAAGATCGCCATCGACGACCGGCATGCACGACGACCATCGGCATCGATCTCGTCGCGATGTGCGTCAACGATCTCGTCGTGCAGGGCGCCGAGCCGCTGTTCTTCCTCGACTACTTCGCCACCGGCAAGCTCGAGCCGGACGCGGCGCGGCCATCGTCGCGGGCATCGCGCGACGGCTGCACGCAGGCCGGCTGCGCGCTGATCGGCGGCGAGACCGCCGAGATGCCGGGCCTCTATAGCGACGGCGATTACGATCTCGCGGGCTTCGCGGTCGGCGCGGTCGAGCGCGGCACGCTGCTGCCGCGCGGCGATATTGCGCGCCGGCGACGTCGTGATCGGCCTCGCCTCTTCCGGCGTCCACTCGAACGGCTATTCGCTGGTGCGCAAGATCGTCGAACAATCCGGCGTCGCCTACGATGCGCCCGCGCCCTTCGCGCCGGGCATGACGCTGGCGATGCGCTGCTGACGCCGACGCGGCATCTATGTGAAGTCCCTGCTCAAGGCGATCCGCGAAACGCATGCGGTGAAGGGCGCTGGCCCACATCACCGGCGGCGGCTTCACCGACAACATGCCGCGCGTGCTGCCGGCAGCATCTCGGCGTCCGCATCGACCTCGTCGCAGATCCCCGTGCCGCCGGTCTTCGAGTGGCTCGCCGCGCAAGGCGGCGATGCGCAGAGCGGAAATGCTGCGCACGTTCAACTGCGGCATCGGCATGATCGCCATCGTCGCACCCGACAAAGTCGCCAGCGTCGCGGAGATCCTGAGGTCGGAAGGCGAGACCGTCGCGGTGCTGGGCGAAGTGATCGCCGCCCGGGGCGACGAGCGTGTCGTCTACGACAACACGCTCGATCTGTCGCAATGACGGCGAAGCGCCGCGCCGCCATTCTGATTTCGGGGCGCGGCTCCAACATGACGGCCCTGATCGAGGCCGCCCGCGCCACGAACTACCCGGCCGAAATTTCTCTCGTCATGTCCAACAAGCCCGACGCCGGCGGGCTCCTGAGGGCGCGCGAGGCAGGAATCGCCACCGAGGCGATCGAAAGCAAGACCTTCGGAAAGGACCGCGAAGCATTCGAACGCGCGCTTCACGCGGTGCTGGAACGCCACACCATCGAACTCGTCTGCCTGGCCGGCTTTATGCGGCTTTTGACGCCCTGGTTCGTGCAGCAATGGCACGGACGCATGATCAATATTCACCCGGCGCTGCTGCCGGCCTATCCCGGACTGCACACGCATGAGCGCGCACTGGCAGACGGCGCGACCGACGCATGGCGCGACAGTGCACTTTGTCGTGCCGGAAATGGACGCCGGACCAATTATTGCGCAAGGCTCGGTCGCGGTGAAAAGCGACGATACGCCCGATACGCTGGCCGCGCGCGTCCTGGGCGTTGAGCATGTGATTTTCCCCGCCGCACTGCGTGCGCTGGCAAGCGGTGCGGTGCGTCTCGACGGCGACCGCTGTATCGATGCAAATGGGAAAGACTGGACGCCGGCGAACATCGCAAGCACGTCCACATAAAAAGACCCCGGCGAAACGCCGGGGGTCACGAGATCATCACGAACGATTTTCAAGCCGTAGCTTCAAGACACTTTCAGGTTTTCTGCTGAGTCTTTGCCACGATTGCTGACCAGTTCGAACTCGACAACCTGGCCTTCGTTGAGGGTTGAGAACCCGGCCCGCTCAACGGCGGAGATGTGAACGAAAACGTCTTTGTCCCCTGCCGTTGGCTTGATGAAGCCGTAACCCTTGGTTGGGTTGAACCACTTGACGGTGCCTTTTTGCATCGCCTGTCTCCTGCTGTAGAGCGATAGTCGCTAGACAAAAAAAGACACGGCCGTGTTTTCACACGCCGCGCCACAAGCCGGTCCCCGAGGAATGTCTGCGAGATTTTCTTCGAAAAATGCACAGGATGTCGCCGAAATCCGATTGCCCCCGAAAATAACTGCCCAAAAAAGGCACGAGCAAGGCCACTAAAACCCGCAGTTGTGACCTAACCACCACAGCGCCGGACTATCGTTTCGCCATCGTGCCGAACTGGTTGACGCATCGGGTAAATTCAGCACAAATCCGTCTGCGAAAGCCGCCTGCGGGGGCGGGTCTTGAGAGTTCGGGCAGGATGGCGACGGCCGGCGACACCGCGAGCATCATGGCGACAATTCGGCGTGCCGGGCTGACCTTGGCGCGGCGCGCGGGATTTGCGATCGCCTGTCGCGATGACCTTCTGGTGTTCAACACGAACCAGGCCAGCGCGCAGGGCTGCTCGTTCATGGCCGCCTTCTTCTGCGTCACGCCGACGACCTATGCGACCGCGCCGAACAGCAACAATGCGCATCTCGGCGCCGTCAACGCGATGTTCGACCTCGGCAGCGTGTTCCTGAACCGACTCGATCGCAATTCAACGCTCGGCCTGAATGCCGCGCGACGAAACAATCCCGGCGGCGGTGGCGCTCCCGGTGACGAGGAACCCCGCTATCGCGGTTGGTCCGAAGTATACGGTCTGACATCCAAGACCAGCGGTCAGGGCAATTTCCTCGGCGACAATCGCGACAGCTTTGGCGTCGTCGGCGGTTTCGCCGCGCGCTGGGCGCCGGGTTTCAATGTCGGCGTCTCGGTGGACCAGAGCCAGACACGCATCAACATGCCGTTTGCGTTCCAGTCGGCGAGCATGGATCTGACACAGATCGGCGTCCACGCCACCTACGAGACAGGGCCGTGGACCTTCGCAGTCGCAGGCATTCACGGCTTCGCCAAGATCTCATCCGGCCGGCGCGCGATGATCCTCGGCATCGACCTCGGACAAGCTTCAGCCAACTACGACGGCACCATCAGCGGCGGCATTGCCGAAGTGAATTACTATTGGGGCATCGATCAGTGGCGCATCGTGCCCAAGCTGGCGCTGGAATATACGCGCTCGCGCACCGATGCCTTCCAGGAAATGGGCAGCCTGTTGCCCATCACGGCCGCTGCCGCCGAAGCCGAACGCGCACGCGTGATGATCGGCGCGGAAATCGGGCATTACTGGATCTTGCAGCAGCACATCTTCGACGTGTCGGGCTATGCGAAGTTCATCGACAACTTCCATCAGAAGATGGACGGCGTCTCTGTTTCTTCGCTGCTGGGCTCGATCAATGTTGCGGGCATTCGCGAAAGCACCACCGGTGTGGACGCCGGCGGCATGATGTCGTTTGGAATGACGGGGACTTCGCGAGTCTATCTTGCCTATGACGGCAAGTTCCGCGACGGCTTCTCGTCGCATCACGGCACGGCCGGGCTGGAAGTACGCTTCTAAAGCGCTGGCCTGCGACCACCCTCACGACAGCAAATCATCACCCGGACACGCACGCATATTTGCGCGCGCGGAATCAAAAACCCCTGCCCGGGCGTGACCGCAGGCAGGGGTTATGAATCTTGGAAGTGCCGTCTGCCGATTTAGCCGACGATCTCGTTACCCGAGAAGAACTGCGCGATCTCGTTGACCGCGGTCTCGACCGCGTCCGATCCGTGCACGGAGTTTTCGCCGATCGACTTGGCGAACAGCTTGCGGATGGTGCCGTCGGCGGCCTTGGCCGGATCGGTTGCGCCCATCACTTCGCGATACTTGGCAATCGCGCCCTCGCCTTCGAGGACCTGAACGACGACAGGGCCAGAGGTCATGAAGTCGACGAGTTCGCCGAAGAACGGGCGCGCGCGATGCACGCCATAGAACGTCTCGGCTTCACGGCGCGACATCAGAATACGCTTCTGCGCGATGATGCGCAGGCCCGCCTTCTCGATCACAGCATTGATCGCCCCGGTCAGGTTACGCTCGGTCGCGTCGGGCTTGAGAATCGAAAAGGTACGCTCACTCGCCATTTTGAAGTCCTTAGGTCGAAGGGAAGGAAGGTGGCGGGCTTATAGCGGCGGTTCCCCAGCGCCGCAAGCGCGACCAATCCGCCCGTCTCCCCGCCACATGAATAAACAGTCAGAAAATTCAATGCCTTGCGACGTGAATTCGTCATGAACCTCCTGCGTTCGGGCCGCGACCTATGAACGGATGGCGGCGACCTGGTTGGCGCCGTTAACACAAACAAGGAGAACGACCATGTTTCGCAAAATGATCCTCGGAGCTACCGCTGTCGTCGCCCTCGGCGCTGCCGTGATGTCCCCCTCAGTTGCCGAAGCCAAGCATTGGAAGAAGCATCACCACTTTCACCCGCACGGCTATGGCTCGGTGTTTTACGGCGCCTATGGCATGGGCGGCTATGGCGGCGGTGGCTGCTATGTGAAGCGCTGGGTACCGACCCCGTACGGAATGCGCCTGCGCGTGGTGAACCGCTGCGCTTGGTAAGCTGCGGCTCAGGAGCCCCGGACCATCCGGGGCTCCGCCCTGCCGCCTAATTCGCGGCAAGGCCATTGCATTCGGCGCGCGGTTTGGTGAAAACCCCCGCACATGCTCACAATTACCAATCTGTCGCTTCGCATCGCCGGGCGCCTCCTCATCGACAATGCCTCGGTGCAAGTGCCGTCGGGTGCCCGCGTTGGGCTCGTCGGCCGCAACGGCACGGGCAAGTCAACGCTGTTTCGTGCCATTCGCGGCGAGCTGGCTGCCGAATCCGGCTCCGTGTCGCTGTCCCCACGATGGCGCATCGGCAGCCTGGCGCAGGAAGCTCCGAACGGTCCGGAAAGTCTGATCGAGGTCGTGCTGAAAGCCGATGTCGAGCGCGACGCGTTGCTGCGTGAAGCCGATACCGCGCAAGACCCGGACCGCATCGGTGAAATCCATACACGGCTTGTCGACATCGACGCCCATTCCGCGCCGGCGCGAGCGGCCGCCATTCTCAGCGGTCTCGGCTTTTCGACGGCCAATCAGGCGCGCTCCTGCTCCGAGTTTTCAGGCGGCTGGCGCATGCGCGTGGCCCTTGCGGCCACGCTGTTCGCCGAGCCGGACCTGCTTCTGCTGGATGAGCCGACCAACTATCTCGACCTCGAAGGCACGCTGTGGCTCGAGGACCATCTGGCAAATTACCCGCGCACCGTGATCGTCGTCAGCCATGACCGCGACCTGCTCGACACGTCCGTGGACCAGATCCTGCATCTGGAAGGCGGCAAGCTGACGCTCTATCGCGGCAACTATTCGTCGTTCGAGAAGCAGCGCGCCACGCGCGAAATGCAGAGCGTTGCCTTCGTCAAGCGGCAGGAACTCGAACGCAAGCGCCTGCAGGACTTCATCGCCCGATTCAAGGCCAAGGCCTCAAAGGCGAGCCAGGCGCAATCGCGTGTCAAAATGCTGGAGCGCATGGAGCCGGTCACCGCGCTGGTGACGCAGTCCGTCCGCGAAATCAATTTTCCCAAGCCGGATAAAATCCTGTCGCCACCGATCATTGCCGTCGACGGCGTCTCGGTCGGTTACGAACCCGGCAAGCCCGTCCTGAGCCGCGTCACGTTGCGCATCGATACCGAGGACCGCATCGCGCTGCTCGGCTCCAACGGCAACGGCAAATCGACGCTCGTCAAACTCATCGCGCAAAAGCTGGAACCGTTCTCAGGCAAAGTGACTCGCGCCGATAAACTGAGCGTGGCCTATTTCGCCCAGCATCAGCTCGACGAGCTTGACGAAGCCGCTACGCCCTTACGTCCATGTCCGCCGCCTGATGCCGGATGCGCCGGAAGCGCGGGTGCGCACACGGGTCGGCAGCATCGGCTTTTCAGGCGAAGCGCAGGATACCCCGATCAAAAGTCTCTCGGGCGGCGAAAAGGCGCGACTGCTGCTCGGGCTCGCGACCTTCTTCGGACCGAACCTGATCATCCTCGACGAGCCGACAAACCATCTCGACATCGACAGCCGCGCCGCGCTCGCCGAAGCGATCAACGAATTCCCCGGCGCTGTCATCATGGTCTCGCATGACCGCTACCTGATCGACGCGTGCGCGGATGCGCTGTGGGTTGTCGCCGATGGCACGGTCACCACCTATGACGGCGATCTCGACGACTATCGCCGCAGCGTGCTGTCGTCACGCGGCCAGCGCGATATGCGCACCAAACGCGACGACGCACGCGAAGCGCCGCGCGAGCCGACACGCCGCAAGGCGCAGCCCTCGCTGCGGCAAACCGTGGCAGAGGCGGAGGCCGAGATGGAGCGCATTACCGGGATCATCGCCAAGATCGACACCGCACTCGCACTGCCCGACCTTTTCAAGCGTGAACCGGACAAGGCTGCGCAGCTCGCCAAGGCCCGCGCTGCCGCTACGAACGCTTTGCAAAAAGCGGAATCCGCATGGCTCGACGCCAGCGCCAAACTTGAAAGCGAAGCGTAGCGCCCGTAAGGCGTTAGCTGCGTCGCTTGGTCGACTTCGCCGGCGGCGGCTCGGGCGCAGCGCCGCGCTCGATCGACGTCAGACGGCCGCCGAGAAACCTGTAAACGCCCGGACGCGGACCGCCGAGATAGGTCATCAGCACGGCACGCTCGCCGCGCTCATTGGCGCTGATCTCGGTGCTGTTCGGAATGCCGGCGAAGCGCACGACATCGCATTCAGTGCTGTCGAATCCAATGTTGCCGCCGGTCGCCGCGGCGGACGCCGGAGTGCCCCCCGGCGTGACGTTGCTGGCAGGGCTTTCGACCACCGACATGCCGGCGCAGGTTCCCTCGCCGCTCACGAGTTCATCCGGCGTCACCGCCTTCTTCGGCGACAACGGCGCAACGCTGACGCCGGTATCATTGCTGAAAAGGCGGGTCGGCCGGGAAAACCACTCGGCGTCTTTCGACAGCAGATCGGAAGCGCCGGTACAGCCAGCCAAAAGCAAAATCGCGCCCAGCGCGCAGCATGCACGACCAAATCGCGCCGCGTTGTCCGTCTGACTCACAGAGACCCTACCCTTGTTCCCGGTAACATGTTTCCCCACCACCATTTTGCGGCATCACCATGACCAAGGGCAATCGGATCCTTGGAAAAGCGTTCTCACCGTTAACGCAGCGCGCTCAGGCTCGCTTTTGCCAGCGTCCCGCCTCATCGGCCTGCCAATAGGTGACCTCGAAGCCGGAGGCCTTTGCCTGCGACCATTGCAGCCGCGCTGTCCCCACCGCTTCCTCATCCTCGCCGTTGAAGATGAGGACAAGACGCTCATAGGACGCCGCATCGGCCGGCAAGCTCGCACCATCGACAAGGAAACGCACCGTGGAGGCGTTCCGATTCTCCGCATCGGACGAAATCAGGACCGGATGATCGGCACAATCGCGGTCGCGCGACGTGCCGTGCGGGATAAAAGAATTGTCGCGATACGTCCACAAATGCGCATCGATCACATCGACGCGCTCGTCCGACGATGCCTGCACCGCGACGCGCCAGCCGCGCTCGATTGATCGTTCGAGCAGTTTCGGCAGCACAGCTTCAAGCGTCATGTTCTCGAGGTGATAGAACAGGACTTCCGTCATTTTTCGTAATGCTCGGACACGAGGTGATCCAGCAGGCGGACGCCGAAGCCCGGCCCCCAGCTGCGGTTGATGTCGCTGGCGCTGACAGCCATGCCAGTGCCGGCGATGTCGAGATGCGCCCACGGTGTCTTGTCGACAAAGCGCTGCAGGAACTGCGCCGCGGTGATCGAGCCACCATTGCGGCTGCCGGCGTTCTTCACGTCGGCAAAGCGCGAGTTCGATCAGCTTGTCGTATTCGGGACCGAGCGGCATGCGCCAGACGCGCTCGCCCGTCTCCTGACCGGATTTGTGCAAGCGCGCGGCGAGGTCATCGTCGTTGGAGAACAGACCGGCATATTCCTGGCCGAGAGCGACAAGGATCGCGCCTGTCAGCGTTGCGAGATCCACCATGAATTTCGGCTTGAACTGCTTGGCAACGTGCCACAGCACATCGGCCAGCACGAGACGGCCTTCGGCATCGGTGTTGATGATCTCGATGGTCTGCCCCGACATGGAGGTGACGATATCGCCGGGGCGCTGGGCATTGCCGTCGGGCATGTTCTCGACGAGACCGATGGCGCCGACGACGTTGACCTTGGCCTTGCGCGCGGCCAGCGCATGCATCAGGCCGACGACGCAGGCCGCGCCCGCCATGTCGCCCTTCATGTCTTCCATGCCGCCGGCCGGCTTGATCGAAATGCCGCCGGTGTCGAAGCACACACCCTTGCCGACGAAAGCCACCGGCTTCTCGCCCTTCGGTCCGCCGTTCCAGCTCATGATGACCACGCGGCTTTCCTGACGCGAGCCCTGCCCGACACCAAGCAACGCGTTCATCTTCAGTCGCTTCAGCGCGGCCATATCCAGCACATCGACCTTGACACCGACCTTGCGCAGTTCCGTCGCGCGACGGGCAAACTCGACCGGGAAAAGCACGTTGGGCGGCTCGTTAATGAGATCGCGCGCGATGAGCACCCCATCCACAACACCGCTTTTCGGCGCGAACGCCTTGCGAACCGCTGCCGCGTCGGCGACGGCAAGCGACAGCTTGGCCTTGAGCGGTTTGTCGTCGTCCTTCTTCTTGGTCTTGTAGCGATCGAAGACGTAAGCGCGCAGGCGCAGGCCCGACGCAAGCTGAGCCACTTCGGCGGGTTTCATCGGACCCGCCGGCCATTCAGCGACGATGGTGACATCGGCCGCGGACGACGGAATTTTGCCGGCCGTCGCACCGCCAAGCTTGAGAAGGTCGAGAGCCTTCATCTCCGACGCCTTGCCGACCCCGATCACCAGGAGGCGGCTTGCGGTCAGTTTCGCCGGCGCGACGATATCCAGCACGGAGCCGGATTTACCCTTGAAATTGGCCCCTGCCGCAGCCCGGCGGATGACATCGACCGTCGCGCCCAGGCGTTTGCGGGTCGCCGGGCCGAATTTCAGGCTGTCATCGGTGAACACCACCAGAACGCCGCGAGCCGAAGCGGTCAGCGGGACAAAATCAATTCTGAGGGTATCGGGCATTTCGCAGGTCTCCAGCGTGGCCAGGTGCAGGCTCCCGGGCGTGGGCCCGGATTTACACCCTTAACCAATAATTGACCCTGCCGAAAGCCGTGCCATCCCCCGGCCATGTTCTTGACCCAACAAACAGAACTTGGGACGAAGATCGCAGTTCCTGCAGTCTGCAAGCGGCCGCGCCATGGGGGTGGACGGCCCGCCGGACGGATCCCGCTGGACGGGATCCGAACGGACCTTTGAGGGGTTTCGCGTAAGCGATGGGTTCGATTGACCGCTATATCGCACGCACCATGCTTGGTGCGTTCGCGCTGGTGCTGTTCAGCCTGACAGCGCTTGTCTGGATTACGCAGGCGCTGCGCGAAATCGACATCATGACGAGCCAGGGACAGACCGTGCTGGTGTTCCTCGGCATCACCGGCCTCGCTATCCCCACACTCCTTCTGATGATCGCACCGATCGCGCTGGCGCTCGCCGCCGGACACGTGCTGAACAAGCTGTCGAACGATTCCGAAATCATCGTCATGAACGCCGCCGGCCTGCGACCGCTGCGGCTGCTGCGCCCGTTCATGGTCGTCACCTTCATCATCGCCGCGCTGGTCGCGCTGCTTGCCGCCTATCTTGCGCCCGATGCATGGCGTCGCCTCGCCCGCTGGGACACGCAGGTGACCGCCGACGTGTCTGGCGAACATTCTCAAGCCCGGTCAGTTCACGCCGATCGAACAGGGCCTGACGCTGCGGCTGCGCGAACGCCAGCCCGGCGGCGTTTTGTCCGGCGTCTTCGTCGACGACCGACGCGATCCCAATGAGCGCGTCAGCATCGTTGCGGAGCGCGGCACGGTTTTGACCAATGAATTCCGGCACTTTTCTGATTCTGGAGCGCGGCAATTTGCAGCGCTTTCAACAGAGCCAGCGCGATCCTGCCTTCGTCGTGTTCGACCGTTACGCCTTCGACCTGTCCAAATTCTCGAACATGACGCGCAACATTCCGCGCACCGTTCGCGACCGTTATCTGTGGGAACTCATCTGGCCCGCCGCGGACGATCAGCTCTTTCAGATCGCGCCCGGGCGTTACCGCCAGGAAATCCACGATCGCATTCTGGCGCCGCTCTATCTGATCGTGTTCGTCATCATCGCGTTTGCCTTTTTAGGTCCTCCGCGCACCACCCGCCAAAGCCGCTCGATTTCCGTTGTTGCGGCCATCGTTGCGGTGGCCGGGCTTCGCATTGCCGGCTTCGCATTCAGTGTGCTGACCGTCGGCGGTGTTTACGCCGCTGTCCTGCAATATGTGATGTTGGCGACGGCATCGGCCGGCGGCCTTTATGTCATATGGCGCGGCATCGTGATCGAGCCGCCCGCGCTCCTTGTCGAAAAGATCAACGCGTTCTTCCAGCGACTCCTGCGGCGGCTTGGGCCGCGCTGGCAGGCCGCGCCATGATCGGGATGACGCTCAACAAATACCTCGCGCGCCGCTTCGTGGCCGCGGTTGCGACAGTCTTCATCGGCATGTTCGTGCTGGTGTTGATGATCGACTACATCGAGCAGGTGCGCCGGACATCGGTAATCGCCAACGTCGCCGCGCTCGATGTGGTCAAGCTCACCCTCTTTCGCGTCCCCCAATTCATGGAACGCCTTGTGCCGATCTGCGTGCTGGTCGGCGCGATGAGCTGCTTCCTGGAACTGTCACGACGGCTGGAACTCGTCGTTGTTCGCGCAGCAGGCGTCTCGGCGTGGCAATTCGTGACCCCGATCGGGATCAGCGCGCTGGTTCTCGGCGTCCTGGCGACCACGATCTACAATCCGCTGTCCGCCAGGCTGCAGGATCGCTCGCGTCAGATCGAGAGCGAGATCTTCAGCCAGCACTTCCGTGCGGCGACAACGGCGGCTTTCTGGATCAACCAGACGACGGCTGAGGGTCAGAGCATCATCAACGCCGTCAACAGCGCCGGCCAGGGCACCCAGCTGACGGGCGTCAGCGTGTTCCGCTTCAACCCTGACGGCTCGTTCAAGGAGCGAATCGAGGCGCAGCGGGCGGTGCTGGAAGCGGGACGCTGGCGCCTGTCGGGCACCCGCCGCTTCGCGCTGGAAGGCGCCCCACAAAACGCCGAAACGACGTTTTTAAGTACAAATCTTAGTCCAAGTCAGGTTCGGGAAGGCTTCGCCACCCCGGACACTGTGTCATTTTGGCAACTTTCTGAGTACATTGCCTCGACTTCTGCCTCCGGACCTGCCGCTGCAGGCTATAAATTGAGGTATCAGAAGCTAATAGCCCAGCCGTTTCTGCTGCTGGCCATGGTTCTGCTTGCCTCTGCAATGAGTCTTCGGTTCTTCCGCTTCGGCGGTGTCCAGAAGATGGTTTTAAGTGGCATCGGCGCGGGCTTTCTGCTTTATGTTTTGTCCAAAGTAACTGACGATTTGAGCAAGGCCGATTTGATGAATCCCGTCGCTGCCGCCTGGCTTCCCGTTCTTGTGGGAAGTCTGAGTGGTTTCATGGCCTTGCTGTACCAGGAGGACGGGTAATGGTGACCATCGTCACCACCCGCCACGAATGGATTTGTGGTGTGCTGCGGCGCGTTGCCTTGCGCCGATGGCATGCCCTTGCTTGCGCGCTCGCCATCGTCGCCGCCTCGCCCATTCTCAATGTTGAAATCGCTGGCGTGCCGCTCGGCACGACGGCTGCTTTCGCGCAGGGTCGCCTCACCTACAATCCGCGTCCGCCGCGCGCCGCGCCGCAGAAGCCCGCGCAGCAGGCGCAGCAGACCGGCAATGACGGCCAGATGCTCGTGCAGGCCGACCAGATCGATTACGACTACAACAACCAGCAGGTCGGCGCCGTTGGCCGTGTGCAGATCTATTATCGCAACACGACGCTCGAAGCCGATCGCGTCACCTACGACCAGAAGAACAAACGGCTGAACGCGCGCGGCAATGTGCGCATGACGGACGCCGACGGCCGCATCACCTATGCCGACGTGTTGGACCTGAGCGACGACTATCGCGACGGCTTCATCGATTTACTTCGCCTCGAGACACCCGACCGCACGCGCCTTGCGGCTGCGCGCGCCGACCGCACCGACGGCAATTACACGGTGTTCCAGAGCGGCGTTTACACCGCCTGCGAGCCCTGCAAGGACGATCCGAAGAAGCCGCCGCTGTGGCAGGTCAAGGCCGCGCGCATCGTCCACGATCAGGGCGAGAAGATGCTGTACTTCGAACAGGCAACGTTCGAATTCTTCGGCAAACCTATCGCCTGGCTGCCCTATTTCTCGACTCCCGATCCGACAGTGAAGCGCAAGTCGGGCTTCCTGATGCCGGGCGTCAGCACCAATTCGAAATACGGCGTCGGCGTCGAAGCTCCCTACTACTGGGCGCTGTCGCCGAACTACGACATGACGCTGACCCCGCGCTTCACGACCAAGCAGGGTCTGCTGATGCAGGCGGAATGGCGTCAGCGCCTCGTCAACGGCTCCTACCAGATCCGCGCCGCCGGCATCTTCCAGCAGGACAAGAGCTACTTCCTGCGCGACGACGGCACCGCCACGCCCGGCTATCGCAACGGCCGCGGCAGCGTCGAGTCCGACGGCCAGTTTGCTCTCAACCAGAACTGGGTCTGGGGCTGGAATCTTCTGGTGCTGTCCGACCGCACCTTCCTGCAGGACTACAGCATCGGCCAGTTCAGCAAACCCGCCAGCGTCTTCCAGTCCAATCCGACGGAAGGCGTCTCGCAGCTTTATCTGACCGGCCTGTCCAACCGCAGCTTCTTCGACGTCCGCTCGATCTACTATTACGGTTTCTCGGAATTGGATCGTCAGGGCGAAATCCCCGTCATCCACCCGGTGCTGGATTATTCCTACACGTTCGATCGCCCGGTGTTCGGCGGCGAGCTCGGCTACAAGGTCAACTTCACCAGCCTGAGCCGCGAGGACGCAAGCTTCGACGCGATCTCCACCTCCGCCACGACCGCGGGCTGGTGCTTGCCGACGTCGGCCGACCCGACCAAGAAGATTGCCGCAAACTGCCTGCTGCGCGGCGCGCCCGGCACCTACAGCCGCCTCTCCGCCGAGATGATGTGGAAGCGCTCGATCACCGACAGTGCCGGTCAGGTGTGGACGCCGTTCGCCTCGATCCGCGGCGATCTCGCCATCGCCTCCATCAACGGCCAGCCGGGCGTGTCCAACTACGTTGCCACCGGCAACACCGAGACCGGTCGCCTGATGCCGACCGTCGGCCTCGACTACCGTTACCCGCTCATCAACGTGCAGAGCTGGGGTACGCAGACGATCACCCCGATCGCACAGGTCATCGTGCGTCCGAACGAACAGTCCATCGGCACGCTGCCCAACGAAGACGCGCAGAGCCTGACGTTCGATGACGCCAACCTTTTGCGCTACGACAAGTTCTCGGGCTGGGATCGCACCGAAGGCGGCGGCCGTGCCAACGTCGCCATCGAAGGAACGACCCAGTTCAATCGCGGCGGCTTTCTCAACGTGCTGGTCGGACAATCCTATCAATTGTTCGGCGTGAACTCGTTTGCCGCCGGCGACCCGACCAATACCGGCGTCGATAGCGGCCTCGAGACGCGACGCTCCGACTATGTCACCCGCGCCTCGTTCCAGCCGAACCGCAACTACACGTTCACCGCGCGCACGCGCCTGGACGAACAGGATCTCACCGTTCGCCGTTTCGAGTTCGAAACCAATGCGCGGTTCGATCGCTGGACCGCGACCGTGCTCTACGGCAACTACGACAAGCAGCCCAATCTCGGGTTCCTTGAGCGCCGCGAAGGCGTGCTCGGCACGGCCTCGTACAAGATCAATACCAACTGGCTCGTGTCCGGCGGCGCCCGCTACGACCTCGACGCCAGCAAGGTCAACCAGACCATTTTCGGCGCAAGCTATATCGATGATTGCTTTGTGATCGCGGCAAACTACATCACGGACTATAGCTACTCGGGTAACCCGCATGCCGACCATCGCGTCATGCTCCAGATCGGGTTGCGAACCATTGGCGGCACGTCTGTGCGGTCGAATGTCGGAACCCTGACGGGCCAGTAAAACGCCGGTCATGTCCGGGGCGGGACATCCGGTATCAGAAGCGCACGACAACAACGAACGTGACAACGACATCCATGATGCCCAGAATCTCCAGTTCATTCATCTTCGGCGCAGGCCTCGTCATGCTGACGCTTTGCGGCGCAATTCCCGCAACCGTCAGCCCTGCTCATGCGCAAATCGTCGTTGCAATGGTCAATGGCGAACCGATCACGAACACCGATATCGAACAGCGCATGAAGATCGGCGCGCTTCAGGGCAAGCGCTTTGCCGACCGTAAGGCCGCGCTTGAAGAGATCATCAACGACAAGGTGAAGATCAAGGAAGCCAAGAAATTTGGCCTCGACCTGTCCGCCACGGACCTTGAGAACTCTTACGCCAGCATGGGCCAGCGCCTGAAGATGTCGGCCGATCAGTTGACCAAAATGCTGGAGGGCAACGGCATTCGCGCCGACGCGCTGAAGGCGAAGATCAAGGCTGACATCGTCTGGTCGCAGCTGGTGCGCGGACGATTCCAGCAGACGCTGCTGATCGGCGAGAAGGACGTCCTCTCGGCGATCGAAATCAAGGGCGGCAATTCCAAGTCCGAAGAGAATTTCCAGTACACGCTGCGCACGATCGTCATGGTCGTGCCGCGCGGATCGGGTGCAGGCCTGGCCGACAATCGCCGACGCGAGGCCGAGGCGCTCCGCGGACGCATTCAATCCTGCGCCGAGGCTGTGTCGATCTTCAGTGCCATGCGTGACGCGGCCATTCGTCCCCCCGTGGTCAAGACCTCCGGCGACCTGCCTCCGGCGTTGCGCGCCACGCTCGACAAGACGCCCATCGGCCAGTTGACCGCTCCCGAAACCAGTTCACGCGGCATCGAAATGGTTGCGCTGTGCGACCGCAAGGCCTCGAAAGCCGACACGCCGCAGGAGCGCGAAACGCGCGACAAGCTCTATCAGGATCGTTTCGAAGCCAAATCCAACCAGTATCTGAAAGATGTTCGGCGCTCGGCTCTGATCGAATACCGTTGAACAAATGGCTCTCCCTCTCGCGCTGACGTTGGGTGAACCCGCGGGCATCGGCCCGGACATCACCCTTGCGGCATGGCTGAAGCGGCGCGAACTCGCATTGCCGCCGTTCTATGTCAGCGGAGACCCGGAATTGCTGGCGCAGCGCGCCAAGGTCCTCGGCCTCGACGTGCCCGTCGCGTCTGTCGCCCCGCGCGCGGCGGTCGCGACCTTCACGGAAGCCCTGCCCGTTTCGAATTGCGGCCTGCCGGCCACCGCCAGCCCCGGACGCCCCGACGCCACCAGCGCAGCCGTCGCCATCGCCGCGATCCGTGAGGCTGTCGCTGACGTCGCAGCAGGCCGCGCTGCAGCTGTCGTGACCAACCCCATCGCCAAATCCGTTCTGACGCGCGCCGGCTTTGCTCATCCCGGCCACACCGAGTTCCTGGCCGAGCTCGCGGGCAAACAATCAGGCACTACGCTGCGGCCGGTGATGATGCTGTGGTCGCCCGAATTGGCCGTCGTGCCGGTGACCATCCATCAGGCGCTACGCGACGCCATCACGACATTGTCGACCGATCTGATCGTGGACACCTGCCGTATCGCGGCCGCCGACCTGCGCCAGCGCTTCGGCCTTCCGACGCCAAGGCTGGCGCTTGCGGGCCTTAACCCGCATGCGGGCGAGGACGGCACGATGGGCGATGAGGAGAAGACCATCATCGCGCCGGCACTCGAGCGGCTGCGCGCCGACGGTATCGCGGTTTCAGGACCGTTTCCCGCCGACACGCTGTTCCACGCCGCCGCGCGCAAGACCTATGATTGCGCCGTTTGCATGTATCACGACCAGGCGCTGATCCCGATCAAGACGCTGGCTTTCGACAGCGCCGTCAACGTGACCCTCGGCCTGCCTTTCGTGCGGACGTCACCCGATCACGGCACCGCTTTCGATATCGCCGGCACCGGGCGCGCCAATCCTGCGAGCCTGATCGAGGCGCTGCGGCTCGCGGCGCGCCTTGCCCGCGTCACATGAGCGCGATCGACGATCTGCCGCCGCTGCGCGACGTCATTCGCCGCCACGATCTGTCGCCGCGTAAATCGCTGGGCCAGAACTTCCTGTTCGATCTCAACCTCACGGCGCGCATCGCGCGCGCTGCCGCCCCGCTGGAAGAGACCACCATCATTGAAGTCGGCCCCGGTCCCGGCGGCCTGACGCGCTCGCTGCTGGCTCTCGGCGCGCAGCGCGTCATCGCCGTCGAGCGTGACGAGCGGGCGCTGGCCGCACTTGCGGAGATCTCGGCGTATTATCCCGGCCGGCTTGAGGTCGTGTCCGGTGACGCATTGCACTTCGATCCGCGGCCCATGCTGTCCGGCGGTCCCACACGGATCGTCGCCAACCTGCCCTACAATATCTCGACCGTGCTGTTGGCGCGCTGGCTCACGATCGATCCGTGGCCGCCCTGGTACGACATGATGGTGCTGATGTTTCAACGCGAGGTCGCCGAGCGCATCGTGGCGCAGGCGGGGGACGACGCTTACGGACGGCTCTCGGTTCTTGTCAATTGGCGCAGCGATCCGAAAATGCTGTTCGACGTATCGCCGTCGGCCTTCGTACCGCCGCCGAAAATCACATCGACCGTCGTACGATTTGTGCCGCGTGCCAATCCCGAGCCTTGCAATACACGCGCGCTCGAACGGGTGACCGAGGCTGCCTTCGGACAGCGTCGCAAGATGTTGCGGCAAAGCCTGAAATCTCTGGGTGTCGATACGCCCGCACTGATCGCTGCGGCAAATCTCGATCCGACACAGCGCGCCGAAACGGTCCCGGTCTCGGGATTCGTCGCGCTTGCGCGCGCGTACAAAGCGTTTTCAAGCGAGCTGGGACCCGGCACGCGTGAAGAAAACGCGTCAAAATAGAAAAGTTCGCGATGACGGCCTGACCGGCCGTTATTTTGAGCATGATCTTATCGGAAAACCGGTACCCACTTTTCCGGATCATGCTCTACGGCACCGCCGACATCAGGATGAAGACGACGAAGATCACGAGGTGGATCGCGCCCTGCAGCACGGTCGTCCGTCCGGTGCCGAGCGTCAACGTGCTGATGAACAGCGTCAGAATGAGCAGTACGGTGCTCTTGGGATCGAGTCCAAGCCGCAGCGGCTGACCGGTGATGAGAGCCACCACGGCCACTGTCGGGATCGTCAGGCCGATGCTGGCGATGGCCGAGCCCAGCGCAAGGTTCATGCTTGCCTGAAGACGATTGATCAGCGCCACGCGGACAGCCGCAACAGTTTCCGGCAGAAGGACCACCGCGGCGATCACCACGCCGACGAACGCGTAAGGCAAACCGGCCGCGGCGACCGCGCCGCTCAGCGGATAGGACAACAGCTTGGCCAGCAGCACCACCGCAACGAGCGCAACGATCAGCAGCGCAAGACTGATGACGGAGATCTTGTTGGACGGCTTGGCAATGACGGGCTCGTCCGCAGCCGATTCTTCGACCTGGTCCAGGAAATAAACCCGATGGCGGATGGTCTGCACGAAAATGAATACACCGTAGAGCACCAGCGAGACGGCGCCGACGCTCACCAGTTGAAATGACGAATAGAACGGCCCCGGTGTCGCAACCGTGTAGTTGGGCAGCACCAGCGTCAGAACCGCCAGCGTGCCGAGCACGGCGAGCGCCGCAGACGCGCCCTGCAGCTGAATCGTCTGCTCGTGATGCCGTTGGGCGCCCAGAATAAGACACAGGCCGACGACACCGTTCAGCACGATCATGACGGCAGCGAACACTGTATCGCGCGCCACCGCGTCGCGGCCTTCCGCACTCGACAGCATGATCGAGACGATCAGCGCGACCTCGATGACCGTCACGGCGACCGCGAGTAGAATCGATCCGAAAGGCTCGCCGAGCTTGAGCGCCAGCACTTCGGCGTGATGGACCGCGGCGAACACGGCCGCGGCGAGCAGTATGGCTGCGAGGATTTGCACAACAACGCCGGTCGTGACGAACCCCGGCAGCACGACCGCCAGCATCAGCGTCGCCACTACCGGCGCAATCCAGGTCCAGTGGGGGATGTCGTCGTGCGAATGGCCCGCCATCGGTCCCCCTGCCGGCCTAGAGCTGACGGCGCAAACTGATGACAAAATCGGACAGCCCGACTTGCCTCTCGCGCTTGAGGCGCTCGGCGAACAGGATCGAGCGTACCGCATCGAAGGCTTCATTCAGATCGGTATTGACGACGATGTAATCGTAAGCGTCGTAGTGACTCATCTCGTCACCGGCCTTGTGCATCCGCCGCTGGATAACCTCATCGGAATCCTGCGCACGTGTACGCAAGCGCTGTTCCAGCGCCTCGACCGACGGCGGCAAAATAAAGACACTGACAACGTCTTTTTCGGCGCGGTCGCGCAGTTGCTGCGTACCTTGCCAGTCGATGTCGAACAGAACGTCACGGCCGTCGGATAACGCACGCTCGACGGGCGCGCGCGGCGTGCCATAGCTGTGATCGAATACGGTCGCCCATTCGAGCAACTCGCCCGCAGCCGCCATCGCGTTGAAGTGTGCGGTATCGACGAAATGGTAGTGCTTGCCTTCTTCTTCGCCGGGCCGCTTCGGTCTGGTCGTCGCCGAAATCGAGAGCACCAGTTCTGGAATGCGTTCGATCAGCATGCGCGACAGCGTCGTTTTGCCGGCACCCGAGGGCG
The DNA here is from genome assembly GCA_963736355.1 of uncultured Alphaproteobacteria bacterium. Taxonomy (GTDB): domain Bacteria; phylum Pseudomonadota; class Alphaproteobacteria; order Rhizobiales; family Xanthobacteraceae; genus CAVTOO01. Next base: position 40,207 of record CAVTOO010000007.1, read on the forward strand.
ACGACAGAACGAACATCAGTCCCCGCCGCTTGACCCCAGCATTGCCCTGCGCCGCCGCCATGCAACCTACTCCACGTTCTGAACTTGCTCGCGGAACTGTTCGACGACGTTCTTCATCGACAGTCCGAGATTGGTCAATTCAAGATCGTTGGATTTGGAGCAGCAGGTGTTCACCTCGCGGTTCAACTCTTGCGACAGGAAATCGAGACGTCGGCCAACCGCTCCGCCGTTGCCGAGCAATTCCCCGGCCTGCGCGATGTGCGCGGCAATGCGATCCAGTTCTTCGCGAATATCGGCGCGCGCGGCGATCAGCACCGCTTCCTGATGCAGCCTGTCCGGGTCGAAACGATCGGAGCTTTCCAGAAGCGTCGCGATCTGGGTGGCGAGCCGCGCCTTGATTGCCTCAGGCTTGCGACCCGGCGTGGCATCGGCCTTCGCGGACAGCGTGCTGAGTTCGGCCAGTCGCTGCCGCAACACATCGCCAAGCGCGTCGCCCTCTCGACGGCGCATCTCGGCCAGACTTTTCAGCGCGACACCGAAGGCCTTGGTGATGGCAACTTCCGCCGCACGGCGGGCCTCCTCGCTCACTTCGGCATCGACCGTATCGACCACGCCACGCACCGACAGCAATCCATCGACCGTTGCCGGCGCCGCACCCGTCCGCTTTTGCAAAGCAGCGCTGACGCGCTCGACGACGGCGAGTACATCTTCGTTGATGCGCACCGCGGGCGCGGTGTTCAGCGGCTTGACCGCGAGGTTGGCGTAAACGGTGCCGCGCGCGAGGCTGTCGGCCGCCTCCTTGCGCAACGCAGGCTCAACCGCATCCCAGCCGGGCGGCAGGCGCAGGCGAAAGTCGTAACCCTTGGAGTTGACCGACTTGATTTCCCACTCGAATGCGAAGGAGTCGGTTGCGCCCTGACTGCGCGCAAAACCGGTCATGCTCGATAGGGCCATGGTTGAAATCTCGTCATACGAATCGTCAGGGCGGGATGAACGCGGATATTACAGCACGATCCGCGACCACCTGCCGCCGAAATCCGCGGGTTTTCAGTCGCTCAGCCGTTGGTGGCCGAGTTGCGCTTGCGCGGCGCCGACGGCGCGCCCTTCGGCGTGGCGACGGATGGCACAGGGACCGTCGCTGCAGGCGCAGTCTGACCGCTTGCGTTCTCCGCCGCAGCCGGCGGCGGGGCGTCAGGAACGCGCTCGGCGGTATCGTTCTTGGTCTGCTGCTCGATGGCGCGCAGCTTTACGACATTGCGCTGATGCTGATCGTAAGTCTCGGTGAAGGCGTGGCCACCGGTGCCATCGGCAACGAAGAACAGATCGCGCGTGCGCGCCGGATTGGCGGCGGCCTCAAGCGAGGCACGGCCCGGATTGGCAATCGGCCCCGGAGGCAGACCGTCGATCACATAGGTATTGTACGGCGTCGGCTGATCGATCTCGCGACGTTGAATGGGCCGTCCCAGCGTGCCTTTGCCGCCCACCAGACCGTAGATGATGGTGGGATCCGATTGCAGCCGCATCTTCTTCTGCAACCGATTGTTGAACACGGCCGCGACACGGCTGCGTTCGTCCGCCTTGCCGGTTTCCTTTTCGACAATCGACGCCAGCACGACGAGCTGTTCGGGAGATTTCACGAGGATGTCAGGGTTACGGCGTTCCCAGGCTTCCTGCAGCACGCGGCGCTGGGCCTGTTGCAGTCGCTGGATCATCTGCTCCCGCGTCGTGCCGCGCGTGAAACGATAAGTTTCGGGAAGCAGTGTTCCCTCGCGGGGGATCTCCTTGATCGTTCCGCTGAGCACGTCGTTTTCAAGCAAGCGCGCGACAATCTGTTCTGACGTCAGGCCCTCGGGAATAGTGAAGTTGTGCTGAACGACCTTGCCCTCGACCATCGTATTGATGACCTCGCGCAGGCTCGACTGTTTGGTGAATTGATATTCGCCCGATTTGAGGTCGCTGCGCGCGCCCATCAGCAGCACCGCGCCCATGAACTGCCATTGTCCGCCGGTGATGAAAGCGCGGTTCGGATTGATGACGCCCTGGCGCTGCAGCACATCGGCGATATCGGAGATGCCGCCCGACGAAATGTTGACGATACGATCTTCCGTGAGCGGGCCCGCAACTTCGATAGCCTGCCGTCCGTAGACATAGAGCGCTCCGCCGCCGATCAGGCAGAGAAACAGCAGCGTGATGATCGCATTGCCGGCGATAACGAAAGGATGGCGGGCGCTGCGCGATCGGCGGGGCGGCGGCGGCATCTGCTCGGGCTCGAGCGCAGCACGGGGGCTCCGCGGCGTAATCGGCGACTTGTCCTTCATCGAAAAACCCGTCCTGTCTGCTTGCCCCGCAACCGGAAACGCCGGCCGTCTGATGATCTGTCTTTACGCCCTATACCGCTGAAAGTGCTCCCCAATATGGCGGAAAGGTGAAGCCCGTCGAGGGGTTATAGCGTTTTCAAGCGAAGTGGACACCGGTTCGCGTGAAGAAAACGCGTCAAAATAAACACCTGGAGCCCGGCTTTGATTCCATCAAGCCGGAAATGCTCCAGCGCTATTTTGCCGCGACTTTAGAGCATGATCCCGCCGGTACGACCGCATTGCCGCAAAGTGGATACCGGTCTACGGACCAGATCATGCGCAAAAACTAGTTGGCGCGCCGCAGGATGAGCGAGGCATTGGTTCCACCAAACCCGAAGGAATTGGACAGCACGACGTCCACATTGCGCTGGCGCGCCTTGTGCGGGACGAGATCAATGGCCGTATTCACCGACGGATTGTCGAGATTGATCGTCGGCGGCACAACATTGTCGCGAATCGCCAGCACGGAGAAGATCGCCTCGATCGCGCCGGCGGCGCCAAGCAGATGGCCGGTCGAGGACTTGGTCGATGACATCGACACCTTGTCCGTCGCATTGCCGAGCAGCCTGTGCACGGCGTTCAGTTCGATCTCGTCGCCGAGCGGCGTCGAGGTGCCGTGGGCGTTGATGTAGTCGATGTCGTCGGGATTGAGGCCTGCGCGCTTCAGCGACGCCTTCATGCAACGATAGGCTCCGTCACCATCGGGCGACGGCGCGGTGATGTGATAGGCATCGCCCGACAGGCCATAGCCGATGACTTCGGCATAGATTTTCGCGCCGCGCTTCTTGGCGTGCTCGTATTCCTCGAGCACGACAACGCCGGCGCCCTCGCCCATGACGAAACCGTCACGCGCCTTGTCGTAAGGCCGCGAAGCCTTCTGGGGCGTATCGTTGAAACCGCTCGACAGTGCACGCAAGGCGCAGAAGCCGGCAATCGAGAGCCGGTTGACCGGAGATTCCGTACCGCCGGCCACCATCACATCGGCATCGCCGAGCGCGATCATGCGCGAGGCATCGCCGATGGCGTGCGCGCCGGTTGAACAGGCAGTGACGACCGCATGGTTCGGACCCTTCAGGCCGAACTCGATCGACACATAACCGGATGCGAGATTGATGAGGCGGCCGGGAATGAAGAACGGCGACACGCGCCGCGGGCCCTTCTCATGCAGCGTGACGGCGGTCTCACCGATGCCGTCGATACCGCCGATGCCGGAACCGATCATCACGCCGGTGGCGCATTTATCGTCCTCGGTCTCGGGGTGCCAGTCGGCGTCGTCGAGGGCCTGACGCGCAGCCGCCATCGCAAAGACGATGAACTCATCGACCTTGCGACGGTCTTTCGCATCCATCCACTTGTCGGGATTGAAGGTGCCGCCGGTGCCGTCGCCGCGCGGGACGATACAGGCAATCTGGGACGGCAGGTCGGACACATCGAATGTTTCGATGCGCCGCGCCCCGCTTTCACCCTTGATCAAACGCTGCCACGTCGGCTCAACGCCGCAACCAAGCGGCGTCACCATGCCGAGACCTGTGACGACGACCCGTCTCATCCGCGGCACTCCGAAAATACGCCGTGCATCATCAGGCCGACATTCAGAGGCGCGCGCCAAACCACCGGCCGCCACCTCATAGGGTTGCGCTCTGGTTTAGCTCTTGGCGTTCTTTTCGAGGAACTTGACCGCGTCGCCGACGGTGAGAATGGTCTCAGCCGCGTCATCGGGGATCTCGCAGCCGAACTCTTCCTCGAAGGCCATGACGAGTTCAACTGTATCGAGGCTGTCGGCACCCAGATCGTCGATGAAGCTTGCGCCCTCGACCACCTTGTCGGCCTCGACGCCCAGATGTTCCACAACGATCTTCTTAACTCGCTCGCCGATGTCGCTCATCGATTGAACCCCATGCTGTTACTTTGGCCCGACCGCGAACGATACGGACCACTCGTTTGATTTAGACCGGCAAATTCTCGCCAGTCATTCTGATTGGTATTGCAGCCCCAAGATATCGAAGCATCAAGTGGCGGACGCCGGCAGGTGTCCTGGCTGGACGGTTTGTTGGTCTCCAAACCGTCCTGACCAGCCGCAGTCCGGTTACCACACTTCAATAGGCTTGGCCAGCACACCAGGCAATCATCCACGGTCGTTGCCTGCGTACATATCCCGTTCAAATCATTGCCATTCCACCATTCACATGGAGGGTCTGGCCGGTGACATAGGCGGCTTCGTTGGACGCAAGATAAACTGCTGCGGCTGCGATGTCTTCCGCCGTGCCCAAACGGCCGGCGGGAACCCGCCCCAGGATGCCCTCGCGCTGCTTGTCGTTGAGCACGTCGGTCATCGGCGTGGCGATGAAACCGGGCGCGATGCAATTGGCCGTCACATTGCGCTTGGCATATTCCTGCGCCACCGACTTGAACATGCCGATCATCCCGGCCTTGGCGGCGGTGTAGTTGCCCTGCCCGGCATTGCCGGTGACGCCAACAATGGACGTAATGCCGATCAGACGCCCGAAGCGCTTGCGCATCATCAATTTGGTCGCAGCGCGTGTCAGGCGGAAGGTCGCGGTCAGATTGACTGCGATCACATTGTCCCAGTCCTCGTCGCGCAGCTGCACGAACAGATTGTCGCGCGTGATGCCCGCGTTGCAGACGAGGATGTCGAGCTGGCTCATCGCGGCTTCCGCCGCTGGCACCAGCGCTTCAACTTCCGTGGCATCGGACAGATTGCACGGCAGCACATGAACGCGGGCTCCGAGTTCGCCCGCGAGTTTGTCGAGCGCTTCGCGGCGCGTTCCCGAGATCGCCACTGTGGCGCCCTGAGCGTGCAGCGCGCGCGCAATCGCGCCGCCGATACCGCCTGTCGCTCCGGTCACCAGAGCCGTCTTGCCTGTCAGATCGAACATCACCGATGCTCCACTCTTGTTGATCAGACGCGTGCGGCCGCAATTGCGGCTTTCACGGCGTCAATGTCGGACGGCGCACCGAACGCCGCGCAATTCGCGCCGTCGGCGATACGCTTGACGAGACCGGACAGCACCTTGCCCGTGCCGATCTCGATGAATGTCGTGACTCCGTGCGCGGACATCGCCTGCACGCATTCGCGCCAGCGCACCGTCCCGGTCACTTGCTCGACGAGACGCTTGCGGATGTCGTCGGGCGCGGAGATCGGCGCCGCGACCACATTGGCGACGACGGGCTTGATCGGCGCGTTGATCGTAACTTTGGACAGCGCATCCGCCATCGCCTCAGCCGCGGGCTGCATCAATGAACAATGAAAGGGCGCGGAGACCGGCAGCAGCATGGCGCGTTTGGCGCCCTTGGCCTTGGCGATTTCGACGGCGCGCTCGACCGCAGCCTTGTCGCCGGAAACAACCACCTGACCGCCGCCATTGTCGTTCGCGGCCTGACAGACCTGACCTTGCGCCGCTTCCTGCGCCACCGCGGCGGCTGCATCGAAATCGAGACCGATCAACGCGGCCATCGCACCGACGCCGACCGGCACGGCCTTCTGCATGGCGCGGCCACGGATGCGCAGCAAACGCGCGGTATCGGAGAGCGTGAACGAGCCTGCGGCCGCCAGCGCCGAATATTCGCCGAGCGAATGCCCCGCGACGAAGTCGGCATTGTTGGCAACGCTGATCCCCGCCTCGCTTTCGAGGACGCGCAGCGCCGCGATCGACACCGCCATCAACGCCGGCTGGGCGTTCTCGGTCAGCGTGAGCGTCTCCGCCGGACCGTTCCACATGGTGTCGGTGAGCTTTTCGCCAAGCGCGGCATCGACTTCCTCGAACACCGCGCGCGCCGGCGCAAAGGCATCGGCCAAGGCCTTGCCCATGCCAACGCTCTGGGACCCCTGTCCGGGAAAAATGAATGCTGTAGCCATCGACCTTCTTTGCAAGAGCTGCCGGGCGCCGAAATGGGCGTCATGACCGCCAGAGACGGGCCGTAAGACACTGGGGCCCCGGCGATGTCAAGGCGGGGTCCCCGTGCCCCGGTAACGAAACAACAACGCGAATGAGCGAAAGATAGGCGCTCGGCCGAGAACAGGCCGGTGGAGAGTAGCTTGCCGCCCTACAGCCTGCCCAGCGACGAGGAGATGGCCCGTGCGCGCTCGGATAGCAACTTCCGGCGTGAATTGCTGGCCAACAACCTCCAGTCGCTGATTACCACGATGGCGCTGATGAAGGGCACCCCCGAGACCGTCAACCCCCAGCTCGCCGGCCAGCTGCGCGAAGGGGCCGATCTGGCGCTGCAAATGTCGGATATCCTCAAGCGGATGGCGATCGAGGCCGGGGATTATGTCCCGCCGGCCAAAAATATCCTCGGTACATCAGGTAAATAGCAGGATTACTTCGTGTAATTGATGCGCACCGGAGCGATGGCGATGGCGGGCTGATGCCTGGCAAGCGCCAAAAACCCGCATTTTCAGCCATTTGGGTTTTGCCGAAAGCTTGCTTCTGGGGACAAATCACCTATAACCGCGCCATCCGTGACCCCGGCCGGGGACTGAACGGACGGCCAGTGTTGGCTCAAACTCGTCTGAAACCAAATCAGACACGTCTGAAACCAAAATTGGCAGGGCCAGTCGGCCCGTCGTCCCGTGTTTCCGCCTTCGTCATTCGAGCCTTTCCCGGGTTCGAAGGGCTTGCCGTCGGGGCTCACGCCGAACACTGGAAAGGACTCAAATGCCATTTTACGAGCATGTTTTTCTCGCGCGCCAAGATGCGAGCGCCCAGCAGGTCGAGGAATTGACCGCGCAGCTGAAGGGCGTCGTCGAGCAGATGGGCGGCAAGGTCACCAAGACCGAATATTGGGGCGTGCGCTCCCTCTCCTACCGCATCTCCAAGAACCGCAAGGCGCACTTCACGCTTCTCAATCTCGAAGCGCCGGCAGCCGCAATCGTCGAGATCGAGCGCCAGGAGCGCATCAACGAAGACGTGGTGCGCTATATCACCGTGCGCGTCGAAGAGCTTGAAGAAGGCCCGTCGGCGATGATGCGCAAGTCCGAGCGCGACCGTGACCGTGACGATCGCGGTGACCGTGGCGATCGTGGCCCGCGTGACCGCGACGATCGTGGTCCGCGCGACCGTGACCGTGACGACCGTCCGCGTGGACGACGTGATGCCGAAGTTGGCGCTGACACCGAAAGCGCGGAGTAAGAATCATGGCTTTTGCTGCAAATTCCGCTCGCCGCCCGTTCTTCCGCCGTCGCAAGACCTGCCCGTTCACGGGCGCGAACGCGCCGAAGATCGACTACAAGGACATCAAGCTTCTGCAGCGCTACATTTCCGAGCGCGGCAAGATCGTGCCGAGCCGTATCACCGCGGTGTCGGCCAAGAAGCAGCGTGAACTCGCCCGCGAAATCAAGCGCGCGCGGTTCCTCGGCTTCCTGCCTTACGTCATCAAGTAAGACGACACGACAATCCTGAGTGCCGCGACAGCGCGGCACTCAGTCAAAACCAGTTGGGGCGGACATCGATCCGCCTCTAACCGCCGAGGAGGCGGGACAGCGACATGAACCACGGCCTCATCATCGCACCTGTTGCCGGCTTGATCGCGGCGTTGATGTTCGCATCAACCGCGAGCGGCGCAGTGCTGGCCGGTTTCCTGGTGTTCCTGGCGCCGTTGCCCATCATGGGTGCAACCATGGGATGGGGCTCGGCCGTGGGTCTTGCCGCCGCGCTGCTGGGAGCTTGTAGCCTTGGCGCCGTTATCGGGCCGCTGACCTTCGTCGCCTTCCTGATTGCAATCGGTTTGCCGGCCTGGTGGCTGGCGCGGCTCGCGATCACGGCGCAGCCTGCGCCCGCGCAGCGCAGCCGCAGACGCCGAGCTGGTATCCGACCGGGCATCTCATCGCCTGGATCGTCGCGATTGTTATCGTCGGCAGCGCCGTTTCCATGATGCTCAATGCGGGCGATGTCTTTGCAACGGATGACAGTTCGCGTCAGGAGCTTGCAACGATGCTGCAGGCGAGCGGGCGCATTCCCGACGGCGTCGATTCCCTGCGCTTCGTCGATGCCGTGCTTCGCATCCTGCCGTCGGTCGCATCGTTCTTCGCGGTGATGGCACTCGCCTTCGATCTGTGGGCCGCCGGCCACCTGATCCGGCTGAGCGGACGGCTGCCGCGCCCCTGGCCCAATGTGTCGATGATGACGCTGCCGGCACCGCTCCTTGCGGTGCTGGGTGTTGCGTTCGTTCTGATGTTCGCTGGTGAGCCTGTCGCGGCCTATGCGCGCATTGTCGTCGCACCGCTGGCCGCCGCCTTTCTCCTGCTCGGCCTTGCGACGTTCCACGACATGACCAGGCCTCTCGCAGGCCGGCCTTTCTGGCTCGGCGCGCTCTATGTGGCGCTGCTGTTCGGCTGGCCGATGCTGCCCGTGGTCGTGCTCGGCATTGCCGAACAGCTTCTCGGTTTTCGGGCGCAGATCGCCAAGCGACTGCCTCCGTCCCCACCCTCGGAATAATTCTGGATCACAAGGAGACTGAAAGATGGAAGTTATTTTGCTCGAACGCGTCGCCAAGCTCGGTCAGATGGGTGAAGTCGTCCGCGTCAAGGACGGCTTCGCACGCAATTTCCTGCTGCCGCGCGGCAAGGCGCTGCGCGCCACCACGGACAACCGCGCTCGCTTCGATGCCATGAAGGCCGATCTCGAAGCCCGCAACGTCGAAGCCAAGGGCGAGGCCGCAAAGGTCGCCGCCAAGATCGAAGGCCGCAATGTCGTCGTGCTGCGGCAGGCGTCCGAAACCGGCCAGCTGTTTGGCTCGGTGTCGAGCCGCGACCTCGTCGGCCTGTTCGAAGCCGACGGCATCAGCGTCAACCGCAACCAGATTCTGCTCGACATGCCGATCAAGGCGATCGGCCGCCACAAGATCGCGATCGCGGTTCATCCCGAAGTCGAGGCTGGCGTGACGGTCACCGTGGCGCGTAGCCAGGAAGAAGCCGAGCGTATCGCGCGCGGCGAAGACGTCACCGTTCGCAAGCAGGATCGCGACGAAGCCGAGGAAGCGCTGGCGGCCGCGGAAGAGTTCTTCGAGCCGGGCGCCGGCGAAGCGGCGGCCGACGAGTTCGGAAGACGCTCCGGCCGACGACGCCAAATAAGCTCAAGTAAGACTTCAGCAAAGATCTCTACGAAACCTACAAACGACAACGGCGCCGGGATCACCGGCGCCGTTTTTGTATCCAGTCGGAATATCAGCGCGCCGGCGTTTCGCTCGAAGGTGCAGCTTGTGTCGCAGGTGCCGCCTGCCCTTCGGAGGCTGCCGGTGCCGCCGGTTCCGGTCGCGGCACGATGACAATCACCGGTCCCGACGACTCTGGCGCAGGCGTGGCCGACGCAGGCGGGGTCGCAGCCGCGGGCGGCGTGGCTTGATGTTCAGCCTCGACGGGAAGCGGGGTCGGCGCCGGTTCGGGCTTGGGTTCGAGCTTGGGCTCGGGCTTGGGTTCGGGCTTGGGTTCAGGTTTTGCCTCAACCGCAGGTGCAGGCTCCGGCTTCGCTTCAGGCTTGGCATCCGGCGCAGCTGCGGGCGTCGGTGTGGGCTCAGGCGTCGCGACTGCTGGGCCGCGCTTGCCGTCTCCCTTTTTGCCCTTGGCCTGCCGCTTGGCCGCAGGTGGCTGATCCTCGGCAGGCGCGCCCTCCACGGTCGGAACCGTGATCGTCTGCCTGGCTTTTCCCTTGCCCGGGGCCGGAGCAGCAGGCGCATCAGCGGTCGTTGACGGCGCGCCCGGCGTTGCACCTGGCGTTCCCTGCCCCTTGCGAGCCGCCTTGGGCGCGGACTTGGCGGGCGTTTCGACTCTCACACCGGCGCCGTTTTGAACGAGATACGCAGCGAGCGTCCCGGCCATTTCCGAGCCGGTTGTATAATGCTGACGCAGGAACCCGGGAAGTTGTCCCGCGGCCACGGATTTAAGCAGCCCTCGCGGGGTCGAATGGCAGGCCGAACACGTGCTGGAGAACAACTGCGCAGGCGTTTTGCCCGCGTCCAGGTTCTGGGCAGACACGCCAGCCCACGCAACAAGCGCGAAAACAACGCTTAATGCGGCCAGTCTGATCGCCCGGCACGCCATTCAATCCTCCAACCTCGGCTTCCCGTGAACCGCCACCTTGTAGCGGATCGCCGGACGAATGGAAGCGGCACTGTCGTACACACCGCAAGCGGCATCCCTGCCTGTGTGAAATTGCCGGTGCAACCCAATTTTGATCAAAACAGACGCGCTCAGCGGGAATTGATTGCCGACCAGCCACAAGCGCTTATGCGTTCCGTCGCCGCAAATTATCCGAACGAGCTGCGTCATTTTTGCACCCGCCGACGCGGGCGCATTTCATCGGTTATGGATTGCGTCCGAGAATATCGCAGCGACCACTTCTACATACGAGCCGCAAACGCCATCAACCGACTCGGCCGCGGCGACAGGCGCGGACATCGCTGCAGGTTGCAGGCGGGTGGTTGTCAATTGCCGTTGCGCCGCCGCAAGCTCTTTCCTTGTGAACTGCCTGTGCATACGCGGTGGTTGATCGGGCCGGTTCGCAAAATCATTTGCAGCGCCGCCCCCATGGTGGTTCATGCTTGTCAGTCGCGGCGGCATCGCCACGCTTTTGACCGAAACACTCCAACACTGAGCCATCATGGCCCCTGCCGATTCGACCGTCTTGAAACTTGCGACCGGTTCCGCGCCGGCGTTCCGCTCCGCGCCGCACAACATCGAGGCGGAGCAGGCGCTGCTCGGCGCTATTCTCGTCAACAACGACGCGTTTTACCGGGTTTCGGACTTTCTCGAGCCGAAGCACCTGTTCGAGCCGATCCATCAGCAGATTTATGACCTCACCGGTAGCCTGATCCGCGCGGGCAAGATTGCGACCCCGGTCACGCTCAAGACCTTCCTGCCGGCCGATTCCGACATTGGCGGCATGACCGTGTCGCAATATCTCGCGCGGCTTGCCGCCGAGGCCACAACCATCATCAATGCGCATGACTATGGCCAGACGATCTATGAGCTTGCGCTGCGGCGCGATCTCATCCGCATCGGCGAGGACATGGTCAATGTCGCGTTCGACGCGCCGGTGGATATGGCGCCGCGCGTCCAGATCGAGGACGCCGAACGCAAGCTTTATGAACTCGCCGAGACCGGCCGCTACGACGGCGGCTTCCAGCGTTTCGGGCAAGCGCTCACGGTGGCCATCGACATGGCCGCCAACGCCTATCAGCGCGACGGAAAGCTGTCGGGCGTCGCCACCGGCCTTCACGACCTCGATGCCAAGATGGGCGGATTGCAGAAATCCGATCTGATCGTCCTCGCCGGCCGTCCCGGCATGGGCAAGACGTCGCTTGCGACCAACATCGGCTACAACATCGCACGCTCCTGGCGCGGCGAGATCGGCCCCGACGGCCACATGAAGACCGTCAACGGCGGCGTCGTCGGCTTCTTCTCTCTCGAAATGTCGGCCGAGCAGCTGGCCACCCGTATCATTTCCGAGCGCACGAACATTCCCTCGAGCGTCATCCGCCGCGGCGGCATCAGCGCCGACCAGTTCGAGGTCATCAAAAACGTCTCGATCGAGATGCAGAACCTGCCGTTCTATGTCGACGAAAGCGGCGGCCTTTCGATTGCACAACTCGCGGCCCGCTCGCGGCGATTGAAACGGCAGAAGGGCCTCGATCTCATCATCGTGGACTACATCCAGCTGCTGCAGGGTACGGCGCGACGCGACGGCAACCGCGTGCAGGAAGTCACCGAAATCACAACGAAGCTGAAGGCGCTCGCCAAGGAGCTCAATGTTCCCATCGTGGCGCTGTCGCAATTGTCTCGTCAGGTCGAAAGCCGCGACGACAAGCGCCCGCAATTGTCGGATTTGCGTGAATCCGGCTCGATCGAACAGGACGCCGACGTGGTCATGTTCGTGTACCGCGAGGAATACTATCTGGAGAACAAGAAGCCCCAGGAGGGCACCGACGAGTTCTTCAAATGGGAGCAGGATATCTCCCGCGTCCACGGCAAGGCCGAAGTCATCATCGGCAAACAGCGCCACGGCCCCACCGGCACGGTCGAGCTGCAGTTCGACGCCAGCGTGACGCGCTTCGACAATCTTGTCCGCGACGTCCATTTGCCGGATCGGCTATAAGCGGCCGCAATTGACCGCCACCGTGCCGCGCGCCAAAGTCCGATTCTGGCCCGCATGATCTGAAAATTGGCAACCGGTTTTCGGGTAGGATCATGTTCAAACGAGCGGGCGCGCCGCAGGACCTTGAGACCATGACCCCGGTATCCGACCCAAAGCCCCTCTTCGGCACCGCAGAACCCGACGTCGCGACCGACGACGCCGAGGCGAGCGGCATTCTCACCATCAATCTCGACGCGGTGGTCGCCAACTGGCGCGCGCTCGGGTCCCACGCCTTGCCGGCCGAATGCGCGGCCGTGGTCAAGGCCGACGCCTATGGCTGCGGCACCGAGCCCGTGGCACGCGCGCTCGCCAAGGCCGGGTGCAAGACGTTCTTCGTCGCCACGCTCGATGAGGCAAGGCGTGCCCGCGTCGCCGCGCCCGGCACGACGATTTATGTCCTCGATGGATTTTTCTCCGGCAGCGGAAAGGCGTTTGCCGACATCGACGCCCGCCCGGTGATCGGCGATCTCACCGAACTTGCGGAATGGGATTCCTTTCGCGCCGTGAGCGGCTGGCGCGGCGACGCCGCCATCCATGTCGACACCGGCATGAACCGGCTCGGCATCGGCGTTGACGAAGCACTGTCGCTGGTGCCGCGCATTCAGGCCGGCAATCATGGCATCGCGCTGGTGATGAGTCATTTCGTCAGCGCGGAGACGCCCGACCACACGCTGAACGGACGTCAGCTCGGCGCGTTCCGCGAAGTGACGCAGCCGTTTCAGCGGCGTCGACGCATCGATGGCGAATTCGTCCGGCATCTTTCTCGGCTCGCAGGCGCATTTCGACATGGTGCGGCCGGGTGCCGCGCTCTATGGCGTCAATCCGACGCCGCATTCGAACAATCCGATGCAGCCGGTCGTCGAAGCTGAAGGCGCGCATCGTGCAGGTGCGCAATGTCGAGAAAGGCGACACGGTCGGCTACGGCGCGACCTGGACACGCACGGCGGCCGACGCGGATCGCAATCGTTTCGGTCGGCTACGCCGACGGATATTTCCGCGCCGCAGGCGGCGTCGATGGCGTGCGCAGCGCCGAAGTCGTTGCCGCCGGACGGCGCTGCCCGATCGCGGCCGGATCTCGATGGACCTGATCGCCGTCGATGTGACCGACGTGCCCGAGCGCGAAATTCGCCGCGGCGAGTTTGTCACCCTGATCGGCGAGGCATTACCGTCGACGAAGTGGGCACCAGTTCGGCACCATCGGTTACGAAGTTCTCACCAGCCTCGGCTCGCGCTACCGTCGCGTCTATCGCGGCGGCGCTTGAGGTCAAGACCTGATGGCCAAAGGCGTACCGACCTTCGTCTGCCAGAACTGCGGCGCGTCGTACAATCGCTGGCAGGGCAAGTGCGAATCCTGCGGCGAGTGGAACACGCTGGTCGAGGAAGACGGCCGGCGGCGCCGGCTGCCGGCAGCCCGTCCGGCCACGGCGCAAGGGCCGCGCTGTTCAAGCTGGAAGTCGCTGGCCGGCGAGAGCCACGACGCCCCTCGCCTCGCCTCCGGCATCGCCGAACTCGACCGCGTCACCGGCGGCGGCTTCGTGCGCGGCTCGGTGCTGCTGCTCGGCGGCGATCCCGGCATCGGCAAATCGACGCTGCTGATCCAGGCCACCGCCGCGCTGGCGCGCGCCGGCCATCGCGCGGTCTACATTTCCGGCGAAGAAGCGGTGGCGCAGGTGCGGCTGCGCGCCGAGCGGCTCGGCCTCGCCGACGCGCCGGTCGAACTCGCCGCCGAGACCTCGGTCGAGGACATCGTCGCCACGCTGTCGCGAAGGCACGACGCCGCGCCTGATCGTCATCAATTCGATCCAGACGATGTGGACCGACACGGTCGAAGTCCGCGCCCGGCACGGTCACGCAGGTGCGCGCCTCGGCGCAGGCGCTGATCCGCTTCGCCAAGAAATCCGGCGCCGCCATCATCCTGGTCGGCCACGTCACCAAGGACGGCCAGATCGCCGGCCCGCGCGTGGTCGAGCACATGGTCGACGCGGTGCTGTCGTTCGAGGGCGAAGGCTCGCAGCAGTTCCGCATCCTGCGCGCGGTGAAGAACCGCTTCGGCCCGACCGACGAGATCGGCGTGTTCGAGATGACCGGGCTCGGCCTGCGCGAGGTCTCCAATCCGTCCGAACTGTTCCTGTCCGAGCGCGATCTCGGCACGCCCGGGCACCGCGGTGTTCGCCGGCATCGAGGGCACCCGCCCGGTGCTGGTGGAGATTGCAGGCGCTGGTGGCGCCGACCACGCTCGGCACGCCGCGCCGCGCCGTGGTCGGCTGGGATCCGAGCCGGCTGTCGATGGTGCTGGCGGTGCTGGAGGCCCATTGCGGCGTCAAGCTGTCGGGCTACGACGTCTATCTCAACGTCGCCGGCGGCCTGCGCATCCAGGAACCGGCCGCCGATCTCGCCGCCGCCGCCGCGCTGGTGTCGTCGCTGGCCAATGCGCCGCTGCCGACCGATGCGGTCTATTTCGGCGAGATCTCGCTGTCGGGCGCGGTGCGGCCGGTGGCGCAGACCGCGGCCCGGCTGAAGGAAGCCGCCAAGCTCGGCTTCGGCCGCGCCGTCCTGCCGGAAGCGGCGCGCGGCGAGGCCGGCCGATGCCGGCCTGTCGACTCAACCGCGTCGGCGGACTGACCAGCCTGGTCGCCGATATCGCCGCCGCGGCACGCCGGCGTCGGGACACAAGCCCGAGAAACCGGCCGCCCGGCTCGAATGCGCCAAGACGGCTGACCGGCGTGACGCGCCCGCGCCGCTATACACGGGCCGCGACGGCAACACACCTCGCGTTGAACTCGCTGTGGCGATGAGGATGCCGGCCTTGCGGGACGGCCGTCATGCCATCCGTCAGCGTAGAGCGATAATCGCGCGCGCCGATTCGCCGTGCCGGCCACAACGCAGCGGACCTGACGACCCGATGCCGATTACGCTTCTCGATCTCGTCCTGCTCGCGGTGATGCTGATGTCGGGCCTGCTGGCGATGGTGCGCGGCTTCATGCGCGAAGTCCTGTCGATCGCGGCCTGGGGCGCCGCCGCGCTGGTGACGCTGTATGTTCTATCCAGAAGCTTCTGCCGACCGCGAAAGACCTATTTCAACAACGACACCGTCGCGACCGTCGTCGTGATCGCCGGCCTGTTTCATCGGCACGCTGATCATCGTCTCGATCATCACGGTGCGGATTTCCGACATGATCCTGGACTGCCGGATCGGCGCGCTCGACCGCACGCTCGGGTTCCTGTTCGGGCTCGGCCGCGGCCTGCTGATCGTGGTGGTCGCCTTCCTGTTCTTCAACTGGCTGGTTCCGGACAAGCAGCGCCCGGACTGGGTCCGCACGGCCAAATCGCGCAGGCGTGCTGCAAGGAACCGGGAATTGGTTGATGTCGCTCTTGCCGGACGACCCCGAGAACACCATCTTGAAGAGATTCAAGAAGGCAAAAGCGCGGACGACGAAGCCCCTGCCGAGGCGGCGCCGCCGGCCAGGCGTTCGGACGCGCCCGCCAACAGCAACAAGCTCGTCGACCGGCGCTATCGACGGTGGATACGCCAAGGCGGAACGCGACAGGCTGCGGCAGTTGATCGAAGGCGGCAACGGCAACGTCCTCACGCTGAGCGACACAGCGAGGCGCGATGACGCGAAACTGCGAACTCGACAAGTCGATTCGCTGGACCTCGACGCGCGACACGCTGCGCGAGGAATGCGGCGTGTTCGGCATTTTCGGCCATCCCGACGCCGCCGCCATCACCGCGCTCGGGCTGCACGCCCTGCAGCATCGCGGCCAGGAAGCCGCCGGCATCGTCTCCTTCGACGGCAGCCGCTTTCATTCCGAACGCCGGCTCGGCCTGGTCGGCGACACCTTCTCCCGCCGCGACGTGATCGACCGCCTGCCCGGCACCTCGGCCGTCGGCCATGTCCGCTATTCCACCACCGGCGACACCATCCTGCGCAACGTGCAGCCGCTGTTCGCCGAACTGAATGCCGGCGGCTTCGCGGTCGGCCACAACGGCAATCTCACCAACGGCCTGACGCTGCGCCGCGAACTGGTGCGCAACGGCGCGATGATGCAGTCGACCACCGACACCGAGGTGATCCTGCATCTGGTCGCGCAGTCGCAAGCGCAGCCGCTTCATCGACCGCTTCATCGAGGCGCTGCGCGCGATCGAGGGCGCCTATTCGCTGGTGTCGCTGACCAACAAGAAGCTGATCGGCGCGCGCGATCCGCTCGGCATCCGCCCGCTGGTGCTCGGCGAACTCGACGGCTGCCCGATCCTGGCGTCGGAGACCTGCGCGCTCGACATCATCGGCGCGAAATACGTCCGCGACATCGAGCCCGGCGAAGTCATCGTGTTCGACGAGCACGGCGCGCAGAGCCACAAGCCGTTCCCGCCGACAGCCGCCGCGGCCCTGCATCTTCGAATACATCTACTTCTCGCGGCCGGATTCCATCGTCGGCGGCCGCTCGGTCTATGACGTCCGCAAGGCATTCGGCGCGCAGCTCGCGCGCGAGAGCCATGTCGAGGCCGACGTCGTCGTGCCGGTGCCGGATTCCGGCGTGCCGGCCGCGATCGGCTACAGCCAGCACTCCGGCGTGCCGTTCGAACTCGGCATCATCCGCAATCACTATGTCGGCCGCACCTTCATCCAGCCGACCCAGAGCGTGCGCGAACTCGGCGTGCGCATGAAGCATTCGGCCAACCGCGCCGCGATCGAAGGCAAGCGCATCGTCCTGATCGACGACTCGCTGGTGCGCGGCACCACCTCGAAGAAGATCGTCAAGCATGATGCGCGACGCCGGCGCCACGCGAGGTGCATTTCCGCATCGCCTCGCCGCCGATCACGCATCCCGACTATTACGGCATCGACATGCCGGACCGCGACGGCCTGCTCGCCGCGACCCATATCGCTCGAAGAGATGCGCGAATTCATCGGCGCCGATTCGCTGGCGTTCCTGTCGGTCGACGGCATCTACCGCGCCATGGGCGAGCCCGGCCGCGATCCCGCCACATCCGAAGTTCACCGACCACTGCTTCACCGGCGACTATCCGACCCGCCTGACCGACCAGACCCAGACCGAAGCCGCAGCCGCGGCAATTGTCGCTGCTGGCGGAAGCGAGCTGACGCCTGCCGCGCGTCGTCCCTGCGAGCGCAGGGTCCGCATGACCGCGGCCTTGTGCTCGAGCCATTAGACACGACGTCTTCTCGCATCATAACGTCACGGCGTATGGGTCCCGGCATACGCCGGGACGACTGACGGAGAGCTCGCTCCATGACCACAGCCCCTCGCCTCCCGCATCGCTCTCGTCACCGGCGCCTCGCGCGGCATCGGCTATGCCACCGCGCGCGCGCTCGCGCACGGCCGGCGCGCATGTCGTCGCGGTGGCGCGCACGCAGGGCGGGCTCGAAGAACTCGACGACGAGATCCGAAGGCCGACGGCGGCAGCGCGACGCTGGTGCCGCTCGACCTCACCGACTTCGACGGCATCGCCCGGCTCGGCGCGCGCGCTGCACGAGCGCCACGGCAAGCTCGACATTCTGGTCGGCAATGCCGGCATCGCCGGCCCCTCCTCGCCGCTCGGCGCATATCGAGCTGAAGCCGTGGGACGACGTGATGGCGGTCAACGTCACCGCGAACTTCCAGCTGATCCGCTGCATGGAGCCGCTGCTGCAGAAGTCCGACGCCGGCCGCGCGGTGTTCGTGACCTCGGGCGCGCGCGAGCAAGGCCGACGCCTATCTCGGGCCCTATGCGGCCTCGAAGGCCGCGCTCGAGACGCTGGCGCGGGCCTGGGCCAACGAGACCGTCGACGACGCCGCTGCGCGTCAATCTGTTCAACCCCGGCCCGATCCGCACCCGCATGCGCGCCGATCGTGATGCCGGGCGAAGACCCGATGACGCTGGATACGCCGGAGCAGGTGCGCGGAATTCATCGTGCCGATGTGCCTGCCGGACTTCACGCAAACCGGCGTGGTCTATTCGTATCCGGACAGGAAGATTTTGAAGTATCGCGATCCGGCGTGAGGGCAGATCCTCATGCTGAGGAGCGCAGCAACGCGCGCGTCTCGAAGGATGAGACAAAACACTGGCGACAAGTCAGTTCTTCCGCTTCGCCCTTCCGGCGTACGGGTTTTCCTTCTCGCGCAGCATGATGCGGATCGGCGTGCCGGGCAGATCGAACGCCTCGCGCATGCTGTTGACGAGATAGCGCACATACGCTTCCGGAATGGCATCGGCGCGCGCGCAGAACAGCACGAAGGTCGGCGGTCGGCTTTTCGCCTGCGTGATGTAGTTCAGCCGGATGCGGCGGCCGGAGACCGCCGGCGGCGGGTTGGTCGACACCGCATCGTCGAACCAGCGATTCAGTGCGGCCGTCGCAATACGCGCGATTCCACACTTCATGCGCGTCGGCGATCGCCTTCATCAGATGGTCGAGACCCTCGCCGGTGATGCCCGACACCGCGACGATCGGCGCGCCCTTGACCTGCGACAGCCATTGATCGACATCCGTGCGAATGCGCAGGATGCCGCCGGCCTTGCGTTCCTCAAGATCCCATTTGCTGACGGCGATGACGAGCGCCCGCCCCTCGCGCTCGACGAGCGAGGCAAGGCGCATGATCCTGCTCCTCGAACTGTTCGCATCCATCAGCAGCACGACGACTTCGGCGAAGCGAATGGCGCGCAGCGCGTCGGCCACCGACAGCTTTTCGAGCTTGTCCTCGATGCGCGAGCGCCGGCGCAATGCCGGCGGTGTCGAACACGCGGAGTTTCGCGCCCGAATAGCTCGACATCGACCGCGATGGAATCGCGCGTGGTGCCGGCTTCCGGACTGGTCAGCAGCCGTTCCTCGCCGAGCAGGCGATTGATCAGCGTCGACTTGCCGGCATTGGGCCGGCCGACGATGGCGACGCGGATCGGCCGCGCGCCGCGCTGATCTTCCTTGTCGGCATCGTCGTCGTCTTCGTCCTCGTCATCGTCGTCGGCTCCGGCATGAGGTCGCGCAACGCGTCGTAGAGATCGCTCAGGCCCTCGCCATGCTCGGCGGAGATCGGCACCGGCTCGCCGAGGCCGAGCCCGTAGGCTTCAGCCGTGCCCGCAACGCCCTGGCGGCCTTCGCTCTTGTTGGCGACCAGCACCACCGGCTTGCCGCGACTGCGCGCGAGATCGGCGAAGACGCGATCGGCCGGCGTCAGGCCCATGCGCGCGTCGATCACGAACATCACGGCGTCGGCGGCTTCGATCGCGGTTTCGGTCTGCTCGCGCATGCGCGCCGGCAGCGAGCCGCGCGGCGCCTTCGTCGAGGCCGGCCGTGTCGATGATGTTGAAGTGCAGATCGCCGAGCCGCGCCTCACCTTCGCGGCGGTCGCGCGTCACGCCCGGCGGTCGTCGACCAGCGCGAGCTTCTGGCCGACGAGGCGATTGAACAGCGTCGATTTGCCGACATTGGGTCGGCCGACAATGGCAATGGTGAAGGTCATGACGGCATCTGGCTTTCGCGTGTCTGCATCGCACATCCACGCCGCGCTGTCGCGCGGCGGGCGCGAAAGCATCCGCCGTCGGTGTTAGCGGCTAAAGGTCCCGCTTTGCATCGGCGGCGGAAATGGCGACGACTGCGCGGGCGACGGGAATGCCGAGGGCTGCGACGGAGCCGGCTGGCTCTGGGCCGGAGCGCGCTGTGGCTGCGGCGCAGGCTCTGGCGCGAGTGTTTCTTCGTCCGGCGGCGGCGCGGTGACGCTGCGCCGCTTGGTCGGTCGCCTTGGGCGCTGACTGGGCGGCAGGCGCCGCGCGCGGCGCGGGCTGCTGCGGTCGCGGCGCGACAGCGGCCTGCTGCGGTTGCCGCCTGGCGGTTGCCCGCCCTGGGGCTGACCCATCTGCGGGTCCTGCTGCATTGCTGCTGCTGGTTCGCGGGGTTGCCGCGTACCATCTCCTGCGGCACGCCCTGCTCCACGCCCGGCACGCCTTCGGGAAACACCGGCTTGCGCTCGCCCGGCAGCTTCTTCTTGGTATCGAGGAAATCGAACATGTCGGTCGGATCGAAACCGCCGCCGAACATGCCGCAGCCGGCCAGTCCGCGCAAGCGGCAGACGGCGAGGAATCAGACGGTGCGAACGGCGCATGGACAGTCTCACGCGAACTGCGCATTGGCGTCGACGTCGATCACCTCTTGCCACCGGCGGCAGCAGCGCCTGCAGCAGCTTCGGCGCGGCTGCGCAGGTTGGTCGGCGTCTCGGCGTCGGTAATGATCGCGTCGAGCCACTGCGCGCGTCGCGGCGTCATCGTTGGCGCGCCACGCCGACAGCGCCAGCAGTTCGCGCGCGGTGTGACGGAAGGTGCGGTCGCTGCCGTCGACGGCTCGAGCCGCTGCGGCATGTCGGCATACGATGTGCGTATCGAGCAGCAAGCGCCGCGGCACGCAACGTCGCGCTAGGTCGCGGAACGGCTGCGGCGACCGCGCGATCGGCGGCGATGGCGTCGTACAGCTTCGACCGCCGCCTGCGGATCGCGCTTCGCGGCTTCGCCGCTTCGCGCAGGCGCGCCAGCATGCGATAGGCCGGCGGCGCGTCGGTCGGCGATCTTGGCGAACGCCGCCTCGCCTCGGCGTGCTTGTTCTGATCCGACAGAGTCGGCGGCGGCCTGTGAACGCGGCACCGGCGTCGGCCGCCTTCTTGGCCTCGCCACCACTGATAGCCACGCCAGCCGCCGACCCCGGCGACGATCGAGGAATGCCGCACCGACGATCAGGAAGCCGATATTTGTCCCACAGCTTCTTGAGCTGTTCGCGACGCACTTCTTCGTCAACTTCTTAAATGATATCAGACACTTAGGATCCGTCACCGTTCGAGCGCCATGGCGAACCCGTGCGCTTGCCGAAGCGGTGGCGAATACCCTAGCGCTATGGCGCTGGCAAGGCAAAGCGAGACCCTTCAAAGCGTTAAGGCGCCAAAGCGCGCCGGGCCAGTGGGCCAGGTTCGCCTCACAGCACGCGTCAGGCAAATCGCCGCCTCTCAGGGCTTCGTCTTCATGCCGTAGACGATGCTCCGGACCCGGGAAAGCGCGCGCCCGCACGTCCTCGGCATAGCCCTCGACCGCCGCTTCGATCGACGGACCGAGATCGCCATAGCGGCGGACGAATTTCGGCACGCGCGGCGACAGGCCGAGCATGTCTTCGAGCACGAGCACCTGGCCGTCGCAGGCCGCGCTCGCACCGATGCCGATGGTCGGGATGCGACGCCTGCGTGGTGATCTTGACGCGCCAAGTGGCTCGGCGACCGCTTCGATCACCATCGAAAACGCCCCGGCTTCCGCCACCGCCTTGCCGTCCTGTTCGATCGGACTCCCAGTCGTCGTCCTCGCGGCCCAGCGCGCGGAACGAACCGAGCGTGTTGATCGACTGCGGCGTCATGCCGATATGGCCCATCACCGGAATGCCGCGCTGACGAGAAAGGCGATGGTCTCGGCCATCCGCACGCCGCCTTCCAGCTTGATCGCGCCGCAGCCCGTTTCCTTCATGACGCGCGCCGCCGAGCGGAATGCCTGCTCCTTCGATTCCTCGTAGGAGCCGAACGGCATGTCGACAACCACAAGCGCCTGCTTGCGAGCCGCGCATCACCGCCGGCCCTGCAGGATCATCATGTCGAGCGTCACCGGGATGGTCGTCTCGAGGCCGTGCATGACCATGCCGAGCGAGTCGCCGACGAGGATGACGTCGCAATGGCGGTCGACCAGCTGCGCCGTGTGCGCGTGATACGAGGTCAGCATCACGATCGGTTCGCCGCCCTTGCGGGCGCGGATGTCGGGCGCGGTCAAACGCTTGATGTCAGCTTGCAACGACATGCTCAGGCTCCGAATCACAGGAACGCCGATGACGAGGGGATGAAACACAAGCGCCAGCGCGAGATAGGCGACGATACCGACGACGACGGCGAGCACGTCGTTGCCGCACCGCCGACCGGAATGGGCGGTGCGCCGGGATCGCTGCGGTGTTTGAGTGAGATACGATCGTACACCGCCCACCCCAGCAGCGATCCGAACAGGAGCATCGAACCAAGATCGCCATTGGCCAGTAGGTGAGCCAGCGCCCACAGCTTCAGGCCCGCCAGCATCGGATGCTTGAGCGTGGTGTAGATGCGTCCGCGCAGATACGACGCTGCGATGAGGATGATCGCCGGCAATATCAGCGCCAGCGCGATGTGCGCATCGCCACCGGCGGATACCACACATCGATCCAGCCGGTGCGGCGATAGAGACCGAAGCCGATGACGATCAGCGCGAGACCGGCGAACGAGGCGAGGACAAAGAGCGCCTTGTAGCCGCCCTCGCCCAGCCGAGCGACGAGCGCCGCGCGCCATGCCCGTTGCGTCGGCACGACATGCACGCCGAGAAACAACACCAGTCCGGCTACCAGAATTGCGAGCCCCATATGCACCCCAACGATCAAGACGGCGATGGCTGTACGTCAGCCTGCCCCATACGCACCAGCTTTTTCGACGAAGCCCGCGCTTGCCGGACGCCCTTGGAATTCAGCGCTTTTACCGAATGTTCCTAAAGTACGGGCTCAATTCACAACCCTGCCGAAAGTCCCCGGCCACCATACAACTTTAAGGACCTAATCTATGTGTAAATTAACCTGAGATTAGTCGCGGACTGGCACCTTGTGGCCTTCAGAACGTAACGCTTGCTCCAGAACCGATGAATTTTCAGCGCGCCGATACGACCATTATCAAGTCCATCCGGCAAATCAGTCTTGCCCGCGAGTGGATTCATTGTCGCGGCGCCGCGACGTTGCCGAATTTCGCTCATTTTCAGCCGGATTCGCGTGGCGAAGACGCCTCCGACATGATGGTCTGCTCCCTTGAGCGCGCCGGCGAAAACGTCCGCTACCAGTGCCTCGATGCCGGTCGCAGGATCGAGGTCGCCAATGACGCGCCGATGAAGGGCCGCTATCTCGACGCCTGTCTCGACTCCGCGATCCATAGCGCCGCACGCATGGTGTGGCGCGCCTGCGTCGAAAACAAACTCCCGGTCTATTCCATCGTGCCGACCGCCGATCGCGACGGCAACCCGGTCACGCTTGAGCATCTTTATCTTCCGTTCGGCGCAGACGGCAATCGTCCCGATACGATGATCGGCTCGATCCACGCTTTCAGCACCGAAGGAAAATATCAGCTTCCCGGCCTGCTGCGGCAGAATACGCCGACGGCGCCACGTCATTGGGCTGTGATCGTCAATGCGCCCATGCAGGCACCTGCCGCCGAACCGACAACCGTCGTGGAAACCGTGGCCGCGCCTGCACTGGCGCCGCAGCCGAACAACAATGTTCAGGTTCCGACGCGCTTGACGTCCTTGACGTTTGCGAATGCGATGCCTTCGGATCGCTCGCGCGTATAATCCAGATAGAACTGGTTCTTCGCCAGGAAGACGAGATCGCCATCGACGTCTTCGGCAATGCCCGAACCGTTCGCCGCCACGAACTTGTCGTAAATTTTGCGATCATCGGCTGAAAACCAGCGCGCCAGTGAAAATTCACTGACTTCGAAATCGACCGGCAGACCATATTCGGCATCAAGACGTGCTTTCAGCACGTCGAGCTGCAACTGACCGACGACGCCGACCAGTGCCGGCGAACCGTCGCGCGGCCGAAACACCTGCACGACGCCCTCTTCCGACATCTGCTGCAGTGCTTCACGCAGCTTCTTGGCCTTCATCGCATCGGTCAGACGCACACGACGCAGGATTTCCGGCGCAAAGCTCGGCACGCCGACGAAGGAGAGATCCTCGCCTTCGGTGAGCGTATCGCCGATGCGCAGCGTGCCGTGGTTGGGAATGCCGACGACGTCTCCTGCAAACGCTTCATCGGCGAGTGCACGGTCCTGCGCGAAGAAGAATTGCGGCGCGGTCAGGCTCATCGGCTTGCCGGTGCGCGTCAGCTTGGCTTTCATGCCGCGGACCAGCTTGCCGGAGCACAGCCGCGCGAACGCGATGCGGTCGCGGTGGTTGGGATCCATATTCGCCTGGATCTTGAAGACGAACGCCGTCATGCGCGGCTCGCTCGCCTTGACCCGGCGTGCGTTGGAATCCTGATCGCGCGGCGCCGGCGCGTAGCGGCCGAGCCCCTCCAGCAGATCGCCGACCCCGAAATTGCGCAAGGCCGAGCCGAAGAACACCGGCGTCAGGTGGCCTTCACGGAACGCCTCAAGATCGAACGGCTTGCAGGCCTCGGAGACCAGCGACAGTTCTTCCTCGATCGCCGACGCATCGAGATTGGCGTTGCGCGAAACGACTTCGGCGATCGGAATGACTTTTGGCGCACCGGTCTTGCCGCCTTCGCCATCCAGCAGCCGGATGCCGCCGGTGGCGATGTCATAGGTCCCCATAAAGTCACGACCCCGACCGATCGGCCAGGTCATCGGCGTGGTGTCGAGCGCCAGCGTCTTTTCGATTTCGTCGAGCAGATCGAACGGATCGCGGGCTCTCACGATCCATCTTGTTGATGAAGGTGATGATGGGAATGTCGCGCAGGCGGCACACTTCGAACAGTTTGCGCGTGCGCGCCTCGATGCCCTTGGCGGCGTCGATCACCATGACGGCGGAATCGACCGCCGTCAGCGTGCGATAGGTATCTTCCGAGAAGTCTTCGTGGCCCGGCGTGTCGAGAAGGTTGAACACGAGGTCATCGAACTCGAACGTCATCACCGAGGTGACGACGGAAATGCCGCGGTCGCGCTCGATCTTCATCCAGTCCGAACGGGTATTGCGGCGATCGGCCTTGGCCTTGACCTGCCCGGCGAGATTGATCGCGCCGCCGAACAGCAGCAGCTTTTCCGTCAGCGTCGTCTTGCCGGCGTCAGGATGCGAAATGATGGCAAAGGTCCGCCGCCGCGCGACTTCCGCCGCAAGCGGGCTCGTGGCCGGAGTGATGGTGGAGACGTCGGTCATGGGGCGGCATGTGGCAGGGAAATGCTGCCGGATCAAGGCCCGTCAGCGGCCCATACGCTCGCCGAGGAACTTCATGGTGGCGGCAATGGCGGCCTGCCGCGCCACCGGGTGGGTGCCGACATGCACAACGCCCGTGCCATTGACGGAAAACGCCATGCCCTTGCGTGTCCGCAGTTTCGAATCGGGACTGTCGAAGCCGTGATAGGCGCCGGGATAGGTCTCGATCCGGGTCGAACCGCCGGTCGCTGCAACAAGCTGGCGGCAGGGCTCGGCCGGTGTCCAGTCATCCTCCGCACCCATCAGAATCATCAGCGGCACCCGGCTCGACCATCCGCCGCGCTTCACCAGTGAGGAGCAGCCCGGATAGAAGGCGATCGCTGCGACCACATCGGCCGCCGCACGTGCCGGCACGAAGCGCAGCACGGTCGAGCCGCCATTCGACCAGCCCACGACCGCAATCTTGTCGCGCGCAACGAAAGCTTGCGTCTTGAGCCATGCCACAGTGCCGGCAACATCGCGCGCCCGGCCGGCCGGATTGATCCCGCGGTCGCGCTCGCTGCAGACGCTGCGAAAGCCGCGCGGATTGAAACTGTCCGGAAAGATCAAAGCATAGCCGGCGGCGACAAAACGCGCCGACCAGTCGCGCTCGCGGCTCGGCATCTCGCCTCGGCTGTTGAACAGCCCACCGCATCCGTGCAGCAACACCAGCGTCGGAAACGGACCCGCACCGTCGGGCTTCATGACATAGCCTGCGATCTGCGTTCCATCCGTTGACGCGAACGTCACCTTGTCGGCCGCCAGTGCCAGGCGCGCACCGAACAGCAGCGCAACGATCATCAGCAGCAGACGCAGGAATGGACGGCGCATCACATCACCGGCGACTTGCCGCCATCGACATTGATCGCCGTGCCGGTGATGTAGGAAGATTCCGCCGAGGCAAGGAAGCAGGCGATATTGGCGAACTCCTCCGCACGGCCGATCCGGCCGATCGGAACAGCACTGCCCTGCTGGGCGATCAGCTCGCTGAGCAGAACGCCCTTCTTCGCCGCGTTGACGGCCTGCTGGCTCGACTCGATCTGTCCCACGAGCAGTGCATTGACGAGAATGTTGTGCTCGGCACCTTCGCTCGCCATCACCTTGGTCAGCGCCATGCCGGCGGCGCGTGACACCGACGTCGGCGCGGTGCCGGGCGGCGGCGTCTTGGCCATGATGGACAGCACATTGATGATGCGTCCCCAGCGGCGCTCTTTCATCTGCGGCCAGACGAGACGGGTCAACCGAAGCGCCGCGAACAGTTTCTGGTCGAGGTCCGTCTGCAACATTTCGTCGGTGACGGTTTCGATCGGCGCGGCACGAAATCCGCCCGCATTGTTGACGAGAATATCGACCTTGCCGAACGCCTTCATCGCTTCGGCATAGGCGCGCTCGCAGCCCGCCGCCGTCGCCACATCGGCGGAGATCGCAACGCTGTCGCCCTTGGCGCCCGTCCGGATCTTGGTCAGGGCCTCATCGAGGGCCTCCTGCCCGCGCGCCACGATGGCGACATCGGCGCCCGATGCGGAGAAACGCCGCGCCATCGCCAGGCCGAGCCCTTTGCTGCCGCCAGTGATGAGCGCCGAATGGCCTTGAAGCGAAATTTCCATGATGCAAGCTCCGAACAATTGACGCCCGTATGGCTATCAGGCCGGCAAGCGCGGCGCTACCGGCGCGGCCACCCAGGTCACAGCCTCAGCCGCGCTTGCTCGGCATGGCTAGCCCCGGCCCGACCTTGCCGAGCACACGCGGTTCGTCCGTGCCGCAGCGAAAGGTCCGCGCCGTCTCATCGGCGATTTTTCGCGCGAGTTCATTGGCATCGGCATTGGCCCGCGCATCGACATAGCCGACATGGCAGAGCCCGCCGGGACCGAGCCGCGTCACCACCAGAACGCGCCCGCTGGACACAACCGGACCAAGCGCCGCGTCCTCGTCTTTTCCAGTCATCACGTTCCAGCGCAAAATGGTCGCGAACGGCTTGATCTTGCCGCCGGGCTGGGCCTCGCCGCGCCATTCGACCGTGCCGCTATAAACATTATTGAAGGCAGGGAATGTCTGCGTGGATGCGAGATCCTCGCCTTTGCTCGCGCGCCCGTAGGTCACATACATGCGCTGGTCGCCGGCGGAGAGCGTGATGCCGATGCCGTTCAGGCCCGGACACCGCCACGAGCCGTAATCTTCCTCGGCCGTGCCCTTCGTGTGCCGGCAGGTTTTGGAATCGAAGGTCGTGTAGGCGCTTGCCACAGTCGGTTGCGGGGCGCTCTGCGCCAAAGCCTGCAGCGGCGACAACGCCACCGCGATCAGGCCCCAAACCATCCGTCGCGCCATGCCAACCTCCAAAAAAGCCTCATGGCTTGGTCGCGACATCGACGCGCGAGGTTCAGGCCGGTCGGGCCGCTATTTCGCGAGGACTTCGGCGTATTGATCCGGCTTGAATCCAACCAGCCGCTTGCGGCCGAGATCGAGCACCGGCCGCTTGATCATGGCCGGCTGATCCATCATCAGCGCGATGGCTTTCCTGGCGTCGATGTTCTGCTTTTCTTTTTCGGGTAACGCGCGAAACGTCGTTCCGGCACGATTGAGCAAGGCATCCCAGCCGACTTCCTTGCACCAGCGTTCCAGCCGCTCGCGCGGCACGCCGTCTGCCCGGTAATCGTGGAACGCATAGACGACGCCATGGCCATCGAGCCAGGCTCGGGCCTTCTTGATCGTGTCGCAGCTCTTGATGCCGTAAATTGTGATTGCCAACGGTGCCCCCCGGAACCGGCGGCGCTTGTAACACGTTGATTGCCGATGCGATGCCCCAATCGGCGATTTTCTTGCCTGTTTCGACCGCCGGAACGTCCGGAACGGCACTTGGAATAATTTTTATCGATTGTCGGAATGCGCAAAACTCGTTCGTCCTAGGGGCAATCGCGGCTTTATGCCGTCCTGACAACCCAAGGGAGCCCGAATAATGACATCCGCGCCTGCGATCACGACGTGCCTGTGGTTCGACGCCAACGCCGAGGAAGCGGCAAATTTCTATGTCTCAATTTTCCCGAATTCCCGTATCACCAATCTCTCGCGCTACGGCAAGAACCAGCCCGGCCCCGAGGGACAGGTCATGGTCGTCACCTTCGAGCTTGGCGACAAGCCCTATATGGGCCTGAACGGCGGGCCTGTTTTCAAGTTCAGCGAGGCGATCTCGCAGGTCGTCAGTTGCAAGGATCAGGCGGAGATCGACAACTACTGGAACAAACTTCTCGAAGGCGGCGGCGCTCCGGCGCAATGCGGCTGGCTCAAGGACAGGTTCGGTCTGTCGTGGCAGGTCGTGCCCGCGGAGATCGGCGACCTCATGACCAAGGGCGGACCTAAGAAAGCCGAAGCCGTGATGGGCGCGGTGATGCAGATGATCAAGATCGATCTCGCCAAGCTGCGTGACGCCTACAACGCCGCCTGAACTGACTTCCCACCAACCTCTCAAGGAGAACAGTGATGTCTTATGTCGATGGATTTGTCTGTGCGGTGCCGGCGAAAAACCGCGACGCCTATCGCGCGCATGCCGAGAAGGCGGCGCCGATCTTCAAGGAATTCGGCGCCACCCGCGTCGTCGAAACCTGGGGCAACGATGTGCCCGAGGGCAAGCTCACGTCCTTCACGATGGCCGTGAAGCGCGAGGACGACGAGGTGGTGGTGTTCTCCTGGGTCGAGTGGCCGTCGAAAGAAGTGCGCGACGCCGGCTGGGCGAAGATCATGAAGGACGAGCGCATGGCGCACGACAAGAATCCGATGCCGTTCGACGGCAAGCGGCTGATCTATGGCGGCTTCGAAAAACTGCTCGACCGCTGACATATATTCCCAGGCGGCGTGCCTTGATTTCGGATCGGGCACGCCGCAGGATCATCCACCTCAGCGGTGGACCCTTCGATGCAATTTTCAGTTCGTGATGTTGGCGCGTTCGCTCTCGCCATTCTTGCCCTCGTCGCCTTCGAACCGCCGCAGGCGGCGGCACAACCCAGTTTCGATTGCAACAAGGCGACGCTCCCCGCCGAACGTCTTGTTTGCGCCAGCCCGGCGCTCGCGGGCCTCGACGAGATGCTGGCACGCTCCTACACCGTCGCGGTCGGCGAATTGGGCATGGCCGGCACATGCTTGCGCGCCGACCAGTCGCGATGGCTTCGCGCAGTCCGCAATGCCTGCCGCGACGAGACGTGCCTCAGCAGTGCCTATCGCCTGCGGCTGACGGAGTTGAACCCGTTTCAGCCCGGCGTCACCTTCGCAAAGGACATGCCGGCCGGCCCGGAATTGGTCGCCGCCGTTCCCCCGGCCGAGGTCAGTGCTGCCGACATGCCGAACAATCCCGATCCCAAAGCCGATGACGGCCGACGGCAAGCTGTCGGAGGAAGGCGGCGGCTACGTTCTGACCGCAGCCAACCGAACAACCTATGTGGCGCAGAATTTCTATTTCAACGAGGTCACGATCAAGCGGTTCAACGAGGTTCTCGTTGCTGCAAATGCAAAGACCCGCTTCCGCCTTACCGGCTTTCGTGCGGCGTTGAGCGGAAACGTCTTCGAGGCGCGCCGGTGCCTGATGGTGCATCGGCTGCCGGGCTAGGTTTATAAAACCTGAAATCTATTCCGCCGCCAGCATCGCGCTACCCGCCACAAGAGCGTCCGCGGTCTTCGTCCCGTCCGTCACGGCGACCACAACCCGGTTGCGGCCCTCGCGCTTGGCGGCATAGACCGCCTGATCCGCGCGTCGCAGCAGCGTATCGACGTCGTGGCCGAAGGTCTCGGTCGAAGCGACGCCGATGCTGACCGTGACATTGACCTGCGTTCCGGCAACGTCGACCGGCACGGCTTCAATGCGACTGCGGATACGCTCGGCAACGCCGCAGGCGCCTTCCGTGTGTGTATCTGGCAGCAGACAGCAGAACTCCTCGCCTCCGATCCGGAACAGAAAATCCGTCGGACGGATGAGGTCATGGACATGCTCGACGAATTTCACCAGCACGTCATCGCCGCCCGAATGCCCATAGCGGTCGTTGAGCGACTTGAAGTGGTCGATATCGATGAAGAGAACGCACAGCGACTGCCCCCTCGCCTGATGACGCAGCACGATACGAACGCCACGCGTCATGAACGCAAGCCGGTTGAGCGCGCCCGTCAACGGATCCGTCTGGGCTTTTTCACGCTGCTCGAGTTCAAGCCGCTCCCGCGACATCGCCACCAGCAGCACGGTGATCAGGACCGTGTGAAAGATCAGGAACAGATTGAACGCGGCCACCGAGATGCCTTTTGTCGGCAGCGCGCCGAACGGAAACGGCGCAATCTCGACCAGCGGAATCCGGAGCGCGAAGAAAATTGCGACCGAGGCAAACAGCAACACCACGCCCCAGCGCGACGGCAAGGACTCGGCGCGCCCCCGCCAGAATTCAAAAGCCGTCATCGCGGCAAACGGCGCGGTCAGGAGAGACGACAACACGACGCGATAGCTGACATTCGCCGTGAATTCCGGAAACAGAGACGCCACGAGCCAGACCAGCGGGGCGATCAATGGCCACCTGAGCGCGGGCCGCCCCTCAAAAGCGCGGGCACCTTGCCAGCAGCAATCAAAAGCGGCGATGAGCGCGGCAACGCCTATCCCGACGGTGAAGAATTCGCCGGCAAAGCCGCGGGTCATGAAAATGGCCCCGGCGATCGCGCCGAGCAGCAGCGCGATACCCCACCACGCAAAACCGCTGGCGCGACGTCCGCCAAGCCAGAATATCAGGAACAGGATGCTGAGCGGCAACTTCACCAGAAGGCCGAACAGCAGCACCGTGAAGGTGTCGATATACATTCGGGGCCCGTTGCAACGCGAGGCGCCCAAGGTGCGCGACGCCGCCCAGATATACCGCCTTCAAGGTTTAAAGAAAATTGCCGTCAGCCACCCGAGCGCCGTGTTTTTCGCGGCGGCTGGGCATAATCGGGCACCCTGAAGCGGCGCCGGTAGATGCCCGGCGCGAGACCGGTGACCCGCTTGAACAGCCGCCGGAAGAACGCCGGTTCCTCGTAGCCCACTTTCCAGCTGATCTCGTCGACGGAGGCTTCCGTCCGCTCGAGACGGCGCTTGGCGTCCTCGATCCTCAGGCGCTGCACATAGGCGATCGGGCTCAAACCGGTCGCGCTGGTGAAACGGCGCTTGAAGGTGCGCTCGGTCAGCCCCGCGCGCCGGATCATGTCGTCGAGCGGATTGGCCACGGAAAAATGCGTGGCGACCCAGTCCTGTGCTGTCTGCACGGCAACGTCGCCATGATCCTTGCGCCCCTCGAACACGATGTAGGGCGCCAGCCCGTCCTGATGCCATTGCAGGGCGAAGAAGCGCGCCACGGCCTGCGCTGCCGTCGCGCCGGCATGACGCGCGATCAGATACAGAACCAGATCGTGCCAGGTCATGGAGGCGCCCGAGGTGATCAGTTCGTCGTGCTTGCCGGACGTCACCAGCACGCGCTCGGGATGAATCGCGCACATCGGGAAAGGCGTCGGCGAATGCGCCCGCATAGCCGAAATGCACCGTCGCATCCTTCTCGTCGAACAGCCCGGTCTCGGCGAGCAGGAAAATCCCCGAGCAGGCCGAACACAGCAGCGCGCCGCGGCGATGCATGGCGCGGAACCATGCGACCAGTTCGGGATGCTGCTGCTTCTTCCATCCCTCGGGGCCGAGCAGGATCGACGGCACGATGATGATGTCCGTGGCCTCGATATCCGTGATGCTGCGCTGGACGGTGACCGGGACATGGCTCGCCAGCTTCAGGGGGCCGGTCTCGAGCCCGACGATCTCGACGCGAAACGGCGGCGGATCGAAGGTCACATCGCCGAACTTCGCCATCATCGTGAATGCGTTCATCACGTCGAAGATGCCGCTCAGCGTCGAGACCACCGCCTCGGGAATCGCGACGAGGCTGACATGCAGCGGTTTCGATCCGATCGTGGCTTGGCGAGGCATGCAATGTCCGTTGGCGCGAAGGCGGCGAGAGTAGCTCCGGGCAGTTCCTGACGCCACACGCGCCTGTGACGCACCGGATGGCACAAACGGCCCGATTTTGGACAGTCCCGCTCTGCTGCCGGTTCAATCGTCGGCCATTTTCCCTGCCAAGGCTCGGCCCCGCCCGAGCGACAACAGGAGAAAAACCATGGATACGTTGCAACCCGGCGCCATCGATTCCGCGAAACTCGATGTGCTTCTCGGACGCGCGATCGCCGACATTTCCGCCGGCTATGGCGGCGTCATGATCAGCATCGGCAACCGGCTCGGGCTCTACAAGGCGATGGCCGGCGCGGGCCCGCTGACCTCGCGCGAACTGGCCAGCCGCACCGGCTGCGCCGAACGCTACGTGCGCGAATGGCTCAACTCGCAGGTCGCCGGCGGCTACGTCAGCTATCACGCCATCAGCAACACCTACGAGCTGACGCCGGAGCAGGCTTTCGTTCTCGCCGACGAAGACAGCCCTGTCTTCATGCCGAATGCGTGGTCTGTTCCCGCCTCGATGTGGGCCGACGAGACACAAGGCCGTCGAAGCCTTCCGCACCGGCAACGGCATTCCCTGGGGCGATCACGACGGGCGGCTCTTTTGCGGCGTCGCGGCGTTCTATCGCAATGCCTATCGCGGCAGTCTCGTGCCGGAATGGCTGCCGGCGCTCGACGGCGTCGTCGACAAGCTGAAGGCCGGCGCCCTCGTCGCCGACATCGGCTGCGGTCACGGCCATTCGACCGTGCTGATGGCGCAGGCGTTCCCGAAGTCGCAATTTCACGGCTTCGACGTGCATCGCGCAATCCGTCGATCGAAGCGCAAAACGTCGCGGCCAGGGCCGGCGTCGGCCGGCGGGCGAACTTCGTCACGGCGCGGGCCGACGACTATCCCGGCACGGGCTACGATCTGATCTGCTTCTTCGATTGCCTGCATGACATGGGCGACCCGGTCGCCGCCGCGCCGGCACGCGGCCAAGGCGCATCGCGCGCGACGGCACGGTGATGCTGGTCGAGCCCTTCGCCAACGACCGGGTCGAGGACAATATCTCGCCGGTGGCGCGGACTGTATTACGCCGCGTCGACGACGATCTGCTGCGCGCACGCGATCTCCGAGGGCGGCCACATGGTGCTCGGCGCGCAGGCCGGCGAAGCGCGCCTGGCGGACGTGTTCCGCAAGGCCGGCTTCACGCGCTTCCGCCGGGCGCATGCCGACGCCGTTCAACCTGATCCTTGAAGCGAGGCTTTGATCCGGCGCGGCGCCCTATTCCGCGGCCTGCAACGCGGATGTCCCCGGGCCGAAGCGGCTCAGGTCGAGGATGATCAGCATGTCTGCAGGGCCGCTGCCGCTGCCCTGCAGGCTGACGACGCCGAGCGCCGGCATCTCGCAATTCCATTCGAAGGGCGCAATCTCGGCCGGCACCACCTGCGGAATATCCGCAAGATCGTCGACCAGGAAGCCGACTGATCCGTTTGGCGTCTTGACCACCACAATCTGCTGAACGGCAATATCGACGGCCTGGCCCGTCGCGCCGATCGCGCGCGCCAGTTCCAGCACGGGGATCGGCGTGTCACGGTGCAGCTTGTAGCCGACCATCGGGCCCGATCCGACCTGCCCCGCAGCCGTGATGCCGTCGGCTGGTATCGCTTCGACAACTTCATCGGCTCTGACACCCAGCCAATGGCCTCCGACACGGAAGGTCGCGACCTCGATGCTGTCGATGTCCGCACGCCTCGGCTGCGCTGCGACGGAATGGGCGGCCCTTGACGGGCGCACGCCGCTGACGCTCGTTGCCGTGCTGAGCGGCACGGCACAGATCGAGACGATATCGCTGACATATCCGTCAGACCGCTTGTACTCACGATAGCCCGCCGACATCGCAGCACCGATGGCCCAGCATTGACCATCTCGCGTCAGGATCGTCGACACGCCCTCCCCGTTACGCAGGCTTGAG
Source organism: uncultured Alphaproteobacteria bacterium (assembly GCA_963736355.1). Taxonomy (GTDB): domain Bacteria; phylum Pseudomonadota; class Alphaproteobacteria; order Rhizobiales; family Xanthobacteraceae; genus CAVTOO01. Next base: position 74,607 of record CAVTOO010000007.1, read on the forward strand.
ACATCGAACCCCAGCGAAGCTGTTGCGCCGACGCGATACGCCGCATCTGTCGAGGCGATGACCCGGCCGTCGCGATCGAGAAAGAGCGCGAAACTGCCTGCAATCGGCACGCCTTGCGGATCGCACGGCAGCGCGTCGCTGAGCATCGCCGCGAATTGCGGGGCTGCATCGAAGACAATCGCGATACCGCCCGCACTCTGGCGCGATTCCAGATGCTGTACCGAGGCCGCGTAGATATAGGTTGCCCGTTCACCGTAAAGCGATGACGGCTCGAATGCGGAAACGACGTAATCCTGCGTGGTCCGCAGCGCCAGCGTGCGCGCTGTCCATTCGGCATCGAGCTTCTCGCCGACACGATGGCTTTCCGATGGCTGCGACACGGCGACGATGACGCCGTCGGCATCGAACAGGATCAAATTGGTATAAACCGTATAAAGCCCGTTGATCTTCGCCAGCACCGGCGCGCAATTGTGCGCCGCCTCGCGCGAAGCTTCACCAAGCGCACGGCGGAAAGTCGTATCGAGCGCCCACCAGCGGCAATCGTTGGCGCGCTCGTAGAGATTGCGATCCATGACATCGATGGCGAAGGCCGCGCGCGACTGCACGTTCTGCAGAAGCGCGGCGATCACCGTCTGCTGCAGATTGGAAATCGCCTGATCGAAAACCGTCTGTGTCCTGGCGCCGGCATTGGACATCTCGCGCAACAGCGCCTTGGAAAAATCAGCGCTGCTTTCCGACGCCTCCGCAAGTTTCACGGACCCGTTCCAGACCGAGCGGCTGAGATTGCGCTGGATCTGCGCCGCCTGTCGCGGCACCGCGCGCAGCGACTCCGGAAACAATGTCGACTCGCGCAGAATGCTCTCAAGCGCCTGCGTGTCGATAGAAGCCGCCACGGCGCCATCGTCGACGAAAGCTTGCTCGACCGGAACCAGCCCCAGCCCGACCCATCCTTTGGGGCCGCCATAACCCTGATAACCGGCGCCGCTGCAAGCCACCGCGAGATATTGCCGCCCGCCGATGCGCACGATGTCGCCATCGGCCTGCGCCACGCCGGGCGGCAATGCGAGCCCGTTCGGCAACTGGATCGCACATGACGATGCAATCACGCGGTTGTCCGCACTCACCGTCGCGAGAACCGCCCAGTCGCTGGCCGTCAGAAGATTGCGGAACACGCTCTCGAGTTCGTCGTGCAGCCGGAAAACGAGCGCAAGCGCACCGAGAGCGTTCCCGCCCTCGCCGACAACGCGATAGGCATAAACAAGATGATGCCCATCGGGCAGGAAATCCGCCTCGCCGAAGAATTCGACATAGGCCGCGCCGGTGGACAGCGTCTCGCGCAGCAGATCATGCGAGGTTTCCTTCGCCGGATGTGCATCGAGACGCGCACAGATGTGCCCGGCGGCGGAGATCAGCACGATGTCGGCATAGACCGAATATTTGGCAACGTATTCGCGAAAACGCGCTTCAAGCGCGTCACGGCCGTCGCTGCCGCCGGATTCCAGAAAATTGCGGATTTCTGTATCGGCTGCAAGAAAGCCGATATCGGCGGTGCGCTCGAACAGATTGCGCACGAGAATATCGATGCTGTTGCGCGCCTTGGTGCGGAGCCCGTCAAGCGACTTTGTCTTGGTCTCGACACCGAGTTGATTCAGAAGATCGCCGGTCAGCCGCTCGAAGGCTTGCCGTGTATCCGACATCTCCGCCGCGCCCAGCGACAACTCGCCAAGCAACGCAAGCGTGTCCCAGCCTGACTGCAGGTTGGCCAGAACCTCGCGGTATTCCTCGACGTCATGCATATGGCGAATTAAGCCGGCTAACGCCGGATCAATCGCGATCCCTTTATACAGCGCAGTCACGTGTATCCCCGGAATCAATCGCGCGGCGCGAGTAGAAGTGTGACGGGGCAATTCGAAAAGAGTGCAGACTGCCTTATTGTTAGGCAGTAGGCAGGCTTGTGCAATCGAAGGCGGGAAGCAAACGATTCGATTTACGCCACCAGCGGCGCAACGATCGCGTTCAATATCTTCGCAGCATCGCCCGGATTCAATCGCACCTGCAAACCGCGCTGGCCTCCATTGATAAACACAAATTCTTGCACCATCGCCTGCTCCTCGATGGCGACTTTCGGCGGCTTCATCTGACCGAACGGGCTGATGCCGCCGACCTTGTAGCCCGTGATGCGCTCGGCATCGGCGGGCTTCATCATCTGCGCTGACTTTCCACCGAACGCCGCCGCGAGCTTCTTCATCGAGACTTCGCGATCGGACGGCACGACCACACACACCGGCTTGCCGTCGACCAGCGCCATGAGGGATTTCAGCACGCGCGCGGGCGGCTCGCCCAGCGCCTCGGCCGCCTGCAAGCCGATGCTGTCAGCGTCGGGATCGTAGTCGTAGGCATGGACAGAAAATTCAACGCCCGCCAGTTCCAGAGCTTTCGTCGCGCGCGTGGATCTGGACATGGCAGTTGAGCAGCTCCCGCTTCGGCGGAGGCCGTTCATGCGCCTACGCTCCGTGGGCGCCAGTCAAGCGTGCGAAGCCGGTTTGCGTCAAGAGACCGCCGCGCGGCGACGCTACCGCAAATTCACCTTGGCGACCTTGTCCTTGTAATCCTGCTTCGGGTCCATCCCGACCAGCATCTTGATGCCCGCGAACAGGCTCGACGCATCGCCCCAGATCTGCGCCGTGTCGGGATCGAGGCGAAGCAGCGCAAGCTTGGGATCGTCCTTGCCGCCTTCGTACCAGGCCGCGACATACGCGTTCCACAGCCGGTCCACCACCGCCTTGTCGGTATCCACGCGCAGCGTGCCGTGCACCGCGGCAAACAGATCGTGACCCTTGGATGCAAAGGTCGCAACCGCACGCGCGTTGCTGTGAAGCTGCCGCACCAGATCGCTGTCTTTCGCAGTGAAGAACCAGATCGGGCCGCCCTCGTCGCGCTCGAGCTGCGCGGTCATCGGGCGCGTGTGGCTTTCCGCGACGCCGCTGATCCCGACCATCATGGTCATGTCGGATTTCAGCGCCTTCCAGAATTTGGTTTCGAGTTCCGCAGGCGTGGTCATGTCAAATCCTCTGTTTGAGGAAGTAACGACCGCGCCGTAATAAGGTTCCTGCGGCTCCACCGATGCTGCCAGCATCAGATCACGGGTTTGCGCGGCCCGCGGCCTCGATGTTTCTCCGGAGCAGCGGATCAAGACCGAGCTTGTTGGCCAGGTCGTCGAGCCAGGCTGCCTCGCTGGACGTATCGGCGTCGATCGCGATGAAGGCGGCCAGGTACACCTGCGCGGCCTCCTCAGGAGAATTCGCCGCGGCAGCGAGTTGCTCCGGCGTATCCGGGCGGGCAATCAAAAACTCAAGAAAATGCCGTTCTTCGCCCGGAAGCCCGCTGGCTTCGACCCGCTCAATCAGACGGGAACGCTCGGCCTCGTCGAGCCGGCCATCCGCCATGGCCGAGGCGATCATCGCGCGCAACAGAAGAGTAGCATTATTCTCTTCGTGCACAACGGTCGGTGGCGACAGAAAACCGCCCAATGCCGGTTGTGCCGCACCGGCCTGCTGCGGGGATAAGCCGCCAATCGCATCGCGCATGTTCTGAGGGATTATCGGCTTGCCGTCGCGATAGTTGCTATAGGCCTTGTAGGCGAGCCCTCCAAGCAGAGCGACGGTGCCGACCTGCAAAGCGCTGCCGGCAAGCTTGCGCGCATGCTTTGAGGTCAAAAGGGTACCCGCCAACCCGCCCGCAAGTGCGCCAGTACCGAGGGCACCCGCATTGTTAGAGAGGAATTCGCCGATACCTTGGCTTCTGCCTTGATCACCCGATTGCGCAACCCTCCCGTTGCTGTGCGGGGACGCCGTATCGCCCGCCAGAACGGTGTTCAGCAAGTTGTTTATGTCGATCATTTCATTCTCCTGTGATGGACTGGCCGTCGATGCGTCTGCGGACATGCATTCTTAGTGTTGCGGCGTCGCGGCAACGCATCGCGAACTCAGGGCTTCGGCAGAGACACGCGATGGAGCGCAGGCGACATCAATGGTCATCGGTCGTCTCCGGTTGTTGGGGAACGGTTTCTCTGGCGGCGATAGCGGAAGTCGGAGCCGGTAAACCGCGATAATCGGTTTCGTCTCTCGCAGCCGCGCGGGTCTTCCAGAGCGAGAACATGACCCCGCCAGGATGAGCGACAGGGTCACGCCGAGCGAGATCGCGGGGTCAAGCTTGCCGACGATCTGGTTCCAGAAGATCTTGGCGCCGATGAAGACGAGCACGACGGCGAGCGCGTACTTCAGATACTCGAAGCGGTGGACCATCGCGGCCAGAGCGAAGTAGAGGGCACGGAGGCCGAGGATCGCCATGATGTTGGCCGTGAACACGATGTAGGTGTCGGTCGTGATGGCAAAGATGGCCGGCACCGAGTCCACGGCGAAGACGAGGTCGGCGATGTTGATGACGACCAGCGCCAGGAACAGCGGCGTGGCGAAGCGCACCATCTCGCCGGTCTGCGGGTCCGGCTTGCGGACAAAGAAGTGCGGAACCGTGCAATTCGGTCGAAAGCCGCATGCGCTTCGACAGGAAACGCACGATTGGATTCTTCGATACGTCCTTATCGCCTTCGCCGACGACAAGGATCTTGATCCCTGTGGCGATCAGGAAGGCGCCGAAGACGTACAGCACCCACTCGTACTGCTGTACGAGGGCTGCGCCGAGCCCGATCATGATGCCGCGCAAAACCAGCACCGCGATGATTCCCCAGAGAAGCGCGCGGTACTGGTATTTGGCAGGAATCGCGAAGTAGCTGAAGATGAGGGAGATTACGAAGACGTTGTCGATCGAAAGTGCCTTCTCGAGGGCATATCCGGTGAAGTACTCCATGCCCGATGTCGGGCCCATCGACCACCACAGCCAGGCGCCGAATACAAGCGCGATCGCGATGTAGAGCGCAGACAAAACCAGACTTTCGCCGACACCGAGTTCTTTGTCGTGCTTGTGAAGGACGCCGAGATCGAAGGCGAGCAGCGCGCCGACGATGCAAAGAAAGGCGCCCCAGAGCCAAGTGGGCTTACTGAGGAAATCAGCGGTTAAGAAGTCGGCGAGCAATTCCATGGAGTGATCCTTGAAGTGTTGCGGCCGTCGCGTGGTTCGTCGAATTCAATCAATGCGAAAGGAGCACCGGCAGCGGCGGGCTGGCGACGATGGTCGTCGTTGCGCCGCCGAGGATGAAGTCGCGCATGCGTGAGCGCCCGTAGGCGCCCCATCACCAGCAGGTCGATGGTCGTGGCGGTTGCATATTCTTCGAGAGCCAGGCCGATCGGGCGCCCGGCGGCCTCTTCCTCTTCCAGGACGGCCTTGATCCCGTGACAGGCCAAATGCTTTGCCAGTTCCGCTACCCGAGTGCATGGTGTCGATCGTCTTTTCCTGTGTGACGGTCACCACACGCACCGTCTTGGCACGCTCCAGGATCGGGAGGGCATCGGCCACGGCCCGTGCCGCGGACCGGCTGAAGTCCCAAGCCACTCCGACGACGTCGAAAGACGAGGGCCTGCGACGCCTCGGTTCTTCTGGAAGGACAATCGTGGGGCGTCCGGAGCCTAATACAACGCGCTCCGCCACAAAATGTTGAAGCGTCGCCTGCTCACCGATCGGGATCATTGTAATATTGTGCAGCCTGGCATGTTCAGTCACGAGGTGCACGCCAGCTGCGAGGTCGTGCACGAACTCGACTATCTTCTCGTGCGGAATGCCTCGCTTCGTCGCCATGCTTTCGAATGCGTTGAGAATTGCTTGCACGTTTCTGCGCTTTTCTGCCGCTCGGCCGCAACCATTCCCGGGATATCCAGCAGCGCATTTGCAAGGACGTTGCCGGCGTTTGCGAACTTGATTTTGAAAGTGAGCGCCGAGATGTGCGCGCCCAAAACCTCGGCGAAGAGGACTGCTTGCTCGATCGAATGCGACCGGAGTGCCTCGGGATAGCTGCTCAACTGCAGCAAGGCATCCTTGAAAGCCATTCTATTTTCCTCGATCGATCTTCGGTTTCTGATGTTGAAGCCGTCGCGGCGCCGGCGAACTACCGACGCGGAGAACTTTGCGCGCCGGTTCGGATCGATTTACACAACCCTTTTCGCTATCCGCGCGGTCTGACGCGGGCCAGCGCGAGACTTCGGTGCCGCATCGGCTGAAACAGCCTCATCTTGCCGCGACGGTTCAATTGCTCGACGAATTCGATTTGCTCGCGGAAGTGCAACTTGAGCCGTTTGAGCGCTTGTAGCGCGAGGCTGTCCGACAAAGGCCGGGCCTGCTCTTCCTTGATACGCTTCTGGATGGCGGCATGACGGCGGCGAAGAGATTTCAAAAGCTGACTTATCACGAACCTCCCTAGTCTCGATGGAGGGAATATGAGTTCGCCAGAACAATAGTTCCAATTGATTGTTGCAATAACCGTATTAGTCTATAACTATCGGGCATGGTCTTTCGCCCGACCCTTCGCCAGTTGGAGTATGTGATTGCCGTGGCCGAATGCGGCCATTTCGGCAAGGCCGCCCGGCGCTGTCATGTCTCCCAGCCGACGCTTTCGGTGCAAGTGGCCTTGGTCGAGGAAAATCTCGGAATCCAGCTATTCGAGCGCACGTCCTCGACCGTGATGACGACGCCGCTGGGCGAAAAGTTCGTCCACGGAGCCCGGCTGACCCTCGCCGCGATGAACGATCTGATGGACGCGGTCGCGCGCGACACCAGGTCGCTTGGCGGCCTCATCAAGCTGGGAACCTCGCCAAGTTTTGGTCCGTATTTTCTTCCGACGTTTCTTCCGCCGATTCACCGGAAGTATCCGGATCTGCAAATCTATATCTCGGAAGATCGTCCAGCGGCCATTGAAGCAGCAGTGGCGGAAGGCACACTCGACTGCGGCCTCGGCCCCGTCTGTGAAGAACCAGAATTGACTTTCACGGCAATTGGAACTGAGCAACTTTATCTGGGAGTACCTTCCGAGCATAAGCTTGCGCGGCGGCGAAAGGTGAAGTTTGCGGAACTCCGTGGCGAGCGTCTACTTGCGCTCGGCAGCGGCAACCGGCTCCTTGAGAATGTCCAACATCTCGCTCACCTCTCTGGAGCAATCGTGATCGAAGACTATGAGGGCACGAAGTTCGACGCGATCCGTCAGATGGTCTCAATCGGCATGGGCTGCTCACTTTTTCCGGAGCTCTATGCAAAGGCCGAATTTCGCAATGCCGAAGACGTTCGACTGCTTGAAGTCGCCGACTGGACGGAAACCCGTGCAGTCGGCCTCTATTGGCGAGACAGCAGTGGCCGTAAACGTCATTTCGATGAGCTCGCCCAGGGAGCCCGCCAGGCCGCCAAAGAACTCAAGATCGACAGACGATAACTCCAGAAAGAAAACTCCTCACTCCCACACCATCATGCCCGGCCGTTTCACCGCGACGTCGTAGACCAAGCGGTTGACACCCCACCCTCGTTGATGAGTTGCGGCGGCCACACGTTCATGTCGAAGGCGGACTCGGCGGTCGTGCGCCGGTCGATGTGACCGCGCGGAGGCCGGCGGCGCCACTCAGGTGCGGCCGTCGCGCGCTACGCCCGCGGTCTCTCGGCTGTCGGTTGCACCGCGAACGCCCGCCCAATCATGGTCAAGCGACACAGGCGCGATTTTCCCCGCCGCTCTCGACAAGCGGCCGGGTCGTCCCTATAATTAACCCATCGGTTAATTAACCAGTCGGTGAATCACCATGCCGGATCACCTCAGTCAAACCTTCTCTGCCCTCGCCGATCCGACCCGGCGCGCGATGCTCGCGCGCCTGTCGCGAGGGCGAAGCGAACGTCTCGGACCTCGCCGCGCCGTTCCTCAAGGAGATGAGCCTGCCCGCGGTGACCAAGCACCTGAAGGTGCTGGAGAACGCGGGGCTCGTCCGCAAGGGCCGCAACGCGCAGTGGCGGCCCTGCCGGATCAACGGCGAGCCGCTGCGCGAGGCTGTGGACTGGATGGAGCAATACCGCATCGCCTGGGAAGACCAGCTCGACCGCCTCGGCGCCTATCTGAAAGCAAAGAAGCAAGGGAGCCCGTCATGGCCGTCAGAAGTAAGTCCAATGTCATCTCCCTCACGCGCGTCTACGACGCGCCGCTGCAGACGGTGTGGGATGCCTGGACGATCCCGGAGGAAGTCGCGCAGTGGTGGGGGCCGCGTGGCTTCACGATCACCACACACAGCCGCGACCTGCGCACCGGCGGCCACTGGCACTACACGATGCACGGCCCCGACGGCACCGACTACGACAACATCACGCAGTACCTCGAAGTGGTGCCCCTGCAGCGCATGGTCTACGACCATGGCGGCCACCAAGGATCGCCCGCCGCTGTTCCGCGTGACGGCGCTGTTCACCGAGCGCGACGGACGCACGCAGCTCGACATGAGCATGACGTTCGCGACTCCCGAGGTCGCCGAGGAAATGCGCGGCTTCATCAAGAAGGCCGGCGGCAACGGCACCTGGGATCGGCTCGCCGAGTATCTCGGCAAGCGAACCACGGGCAAGGAGCAGTTCTTCATCACGCGCAGCTTCGATGCCGACATCGAGACGGTGTACGAGATGTGGACCGATCCCGAACACCTCGCGCAATGGCTGCCGCCGACCGGCGCCACCATGCGCTTCCTGCGCGCGGAGCTGCGCGTCGGCGGCTCGTCGTTCTATGCGATGACCTTTCCGGACGGCGCGACCATGCACGGACTGCATCCAGTACCTCGCGTTCGAAAAGCCGCATCGCATCGTCTACACGCAGCAATTCTGCGACGAAAAGGAACACGTCATCCGGCCGCCCTTCTTCAAGGACTGGCCCGAGACCATGCTCACCACCGTGGAGCTGGCCGCCGAAGGCCCGGATCGCACCCGCGTGACGGTGCGCTGGGAGCCGCACGACGCCAACGCCGCCGACATTGCCGAGTTCGTCAAACAGCGCGGCAGCATGACCATGGGCTGGACCGGCAGCTTCGACAAACTCGAAGCCCTGATCGGCTGAGTCGCTGCAGCCGGCGCTCCCGCATGCCGAAGCATGCGGACGCCCCGGCCCGCTGACTTTGCTGGCTGATATGCCGGTACCATCATGACGCCGCGAATGCCGGGTGGCGTCGATAAGGATCAATGCGCCAACGCCTTGAGGATCGCGCCTTCCTTGTCATGGACGGCCAGCCGCTCGACCATCGTCGCGGTCGCCTCATTCATGCCGATGATTTCAACCGGAATGTTGTGGTGCCGGAACTTCAGCACGACGCGATCCAGCGCATTGATCGAGGTGATGTCCCAGAAATGGGCGACATGAAGATCGATGACGATGCCCTTAGATCTTCTTCGCGAAAATCAAATGCGGCATGAAACGCTTCCGCCGTCGCAAAGAAAATCTGTCCGGTGACATGATAGGTACGGATCGCGCTCGCATCGTCGCGCGTCGATGTGACGCTGAAGTAGCGCGTGACCTTGTGGGCGAAAAACAGACCGCTGAGAATGACGCCGAACAACACGCCCTTTGCGAGGTCATGAGTCAGGACCACGATGGCCACGGTACCGAGCATCACGAAGCTCGATTGCTTGGGATGCGTCAGCAGATCCTTCATCGAGCGCCACTGGAAGGTGTTGATCGACACCATGATCATCACCGCCACCAGTGCCGCCATCGGAATGTTGCGCCACATAGGGACCAAGCACGAAAATAAGGAACAGGAGGAAGACGCCCGCCCAAAGCGTGGAGAGTCGTCCGCGCCCGCCGGACGAGACGTTGATGACCGACTGGCCGATCATGGCGCAGCCGGCCATGCCGCCGAAAAAGCCGGTGACCGATGTTGGCGATGCCCTGCCCCGCGCACTCGCGGTTCTTGTCGGACTGCGGTGTCGGTCATGTCGTCGAGGATTGCCGCCGTCATCAGCGCTTTCGAGCAGGCCCACCATCGCCAGTGTCAGCGAATACGGCAGGATGATCTGCAGCGTTTCCAGCGTCAGCGGAACCTGCGGCAAGGCAAAGAACGGCAAGTCGGTCGGCAGCTTGCCCCATGTCGCCGACGCGGCGCATGTCGAGCCCGAAATACATGGCAAGGCCGGTCATCACGACGATGGTGATCAGCGGCGACGGAACGGCTTTGGTCAGGCAGGGCAAGCAGGTAGATGATCGCGAGCCCCGCCGCGATCATCAGGTAGACGTTCATGGCCCTTGCCGAGCAGTTCCGGCATCTGGGCCATGAAGATCAGGATCGCCAGCGCATTCACGAAACCGGTGACGACGGAGCGCGAGACGAACCGCATCAGGCGAGCCGAGCTGCAGCACGCCGGCGACGATCTGGATCAGGCCGGTGAGGATCGTCGCGGCAAACAGGTACTGAACCCCGTGCTCCTTGACGAGCGTGACCATGACGAGCGCCATGGCGCCGGTCGCCGCGGAAATCATCGCCGGGCGACCACCGGCGAAGGCGGAGATCACCGCAATGAAGAACGAGGCATAGAGCCCGATCTTGGGATCGACCCCGGCGATGATCGAGAACGCGATGGCTTCCGGGATCAGCGCCAGAGCGACCACGGTGCCGGCAAGAATTTCACGCGTAACATTTGGAGCCCATTCGCTCCGCAAGTGAGCAAAGTTCATCGGACAAAACTTCCATCGGGGATTTAGTCAGAGCGGGCCGGAGAATGCCATGCAGCGAAGCTGCGCTTCTGTCGCTTCTGACCAATTTGTCCGGCGGATCAGCGGCCGGAAAAGCCACCCGGAGTTCCACCGGGTCCTAGTCGATGGTTTTGACTAGCGGATCGGATACGTGGTTGCAACTCCACAAGACCGAGGCTCAAAATGCATTGGTTCGCCGGGCTTGCCGCATTCTTTCCCGGCTGATATCCCTGAAACATCATGATGCAACGGATGATGAGCGGCCGAATTACGATCCCGGTTCTTTAAAAGAATCGGGTTGTTCGCGTTCGCCTGTTTGTTTCCGCTATATTTGGTCCGAAAGGTCCGTTGCCATGACGAATTCTCCCACTCAAGCCGCTCACCGCCGATGCCGTGCGTGCCGCCGCTGCGCGCATCAAGGGCCGCATCGTGCACACGCCGACGCTGCCGTCCGACGCCCTCTCGCGGGCGACAGGTGCGCAGGTGGTTGTGAAATACGAGAACATGCAGCACACCGGCGCTTTCAAGGCGCGCGGCGCCATCGCCAGGCTCACGACCCTGAGTGCCGCGCAGGCAGCGGCGGGCGTCATCGCCATGTCGGCGGGTAACCATGCGCAGGGCGTGGCCTATCACGCCGCCAAGCTTGGTATCGCGGCGACCATCGTGATGCCCAAGGGCACGCCTTTCGTGAAGATCCGCAAGACGCGCGACTATGGCGCGACGGTGGTGATCGAAGGCGACGACTTCACGGGTGCGTCGCAGGCGGCCCAGCGGATCGCCAGCGACAAGGGCCTGACGCTGATCCATCCCTATAACGACGAAGAGATCATCGCCGGACAAGGCACCATCGGCCTTGAGTTCATGGACGACGCACCGGGGCTCGACATGCTGGTGATCCCCATCGGCGGCGGCGGGCTCATCGCCGGCGTGGCGCTGGCGGCAAAGAGCATCAACCCCAGGGTCGAGATCATCGGCGTGGAGGCGGCGCTCTACCCCGCCATGCTCAACGCGCTCAACGGCAGCCACCTTCCGTGTGGCGGCACGACACTCGCGGAAGGCATCGCCGTGCAAAGCGTCGGCGACAAGACCGTCGCCATCGTGCGCGAGCTGGTGCGCGAGATCGTCACGGTCAGCGAAACCAATATCGAACGCGGCATCGGCATGTTCGCCAACCTCGACAAGACGATTGCCGAAGGCGCCGGCGCCGCACCGCTCGCCGCGCTGCTTCAGTATCCGGACAAGTTCAAAGGCAAAAAGGTCGGCCTGCTGCTGTCCGGCGCCAACATCGATTCACGCCTGCTGTCGTCGGTGCTGATGCGCGATCTGGTGCGCTCCGGTCAGGTGCTCACGCTCAACATCGAAATGCCCGACAAGCCCGGCCAGTTGCACGCGGTGTCGGGCATCTGCGCGGCGGAAGGCGCCAATGTGCTGGAAGTCTCGCACAGCCGCTTCGCCATGGATCTCACGGCCAGCGCCGCGCGCCTCGGCATCACGATCGAGACCCGCGACGAGGAACATGCGCAGAAGGTGATGAACAGCATTCGCGAAGCGGGGTTCAAGCTGACGGTGCGCGATCCGAACGCAGTCGTAGACACGCGAGCCGCTGATCCAATCGAAAGATCAACGCTTGAACTGGAAATCCCACTCCTGATCGAGGGAGATCGTTTCACCGCCGCCGCCCTTGATCGTGAGCTTGTGCTTGGCGGCGAGTTTCGCCGGATCGGTATAGGGCAGACCCTTCGGCAGCGCGCTGGGGTCGTGGGTGGCGATCGCGACCGACACGCCTTCCTGCCGCTTGTGCGCGCCGGACTGGGAGTGCACGCAGTCGAGAGGCACCTGCTTCAGGCCCACCATGGCGATAGTGACCGTGTAGTCCTTGGCGCGGCTATCCACCGTGATGGCGCCCTGCGCGTTGAGCGGCATCTCCACGGGTCTGGAGAGCTTGCAGTTGAGCGTCGCGAACTTGCCGTCGGTGCCGCGCGAGGATTCTTCCCTGGCGATGGTCAGCTCGGTGATCGTCGCCGTGGCGCTGGGTTTGTCGATGTCGTCCACCTCGGCCATGGTGCTGCCGCCGGTGCTGGTGACAGGAAGCGCGACCTTCACAATGGCGCGCAGCACACGGCTGTTCTTGCCGCTCACTTCGGTGGACTGGATCGTGGCCGTGCCGGCGTAGGATCCCTTGCCGGCTTGGGCCGATGCGGCCGCAGGAAAGAGCGCAAGCGCAGCGAGGCAGACAAGTGGCAGTCGGGTGGCATTCATGACCCGATGGTTGCCCCGATCACAGCGCCGGTCAACCGCTACTCCCACTCAATCGTGCCGGGCGGCTTCGACGTCACATCGTAGACCACGCGGTTGACGCCCTTGACCTCGTTGATGATGCGGGTCGCGGCGGCGCCTAGGAAATTCATGTCGAAATGATAGAAGTCCGCCGTCATGCCGTCGGTGGACGTCACCGCGCGCAACGCCACGACGTGAATCGTAAGTGCGGCCGTCGCCCATCACGCCGACGGTCTTGACCGGCAGCAGCACGGCAAACGCCTGCCAGATCGTGTCGTAGAGACCGGCGCGGCGGATTTCCTCGATATAGATCGCATCCGCCTTGCGCAGGATGTCGAGCTTCTCCGGCGTGATGTCGCCGGGAATGCGGATGGCGAGACCGGGACCGGGAAACGGATGACGGCCGACGAACACGTCGGGCAATCCAAGCTCGCGCCCGAGCGCCCTCACCTCGTCCTTGAACAATTCGCGCAACGGCTCGACGAGCTTCATGTTCATGCGCGCCGGCAAGCCCGCCGACATTGTGATGCGACTTGATGGTCACCGACGGCCCGCCGGTGAACGACACGCTTTCGATCACGTCGGGATAGAGCGTGCCTTGCGCGAGGAAATCCGCGCCGCCGATCTTCTTGGCCTCCGCATCGAACACGTCGATGAACAGACGCCCGATGGTCTTTCGTTTTTGTTCGGGATCGGTGACACCGGCGAGTTCGCCGAGGAACATCTTCGACGCATCCACATGCACCAGCGGGATGTTGTAGTGGTTGCGGAACATGTCGACGACGGTTTCGGCTTCCGCCAGACGCAGCAGCCCGTGATCGACGAACACGCAAGTCAGCTGCTCGCCGATCGCTTCATGGATCAGCACAGCGGCCACCGCTGAATCGACGCCGCCCGACAGGCCGCAGATCACGCGGCCTTTGCCCACCTGCGCACGGATTTTTTCAATCGCCTCCTCGCGGAAGGCGCGCATCGTCCAGTCGCCCTTGCAGCCGGCGATATTGCGCACGAAGTTGCGAATGAGTTTCGCGCCGTCCGGCGTATGCGCCACTTCGGGGTGGAACTGCATCGCGTAGAATTTGCGCTCGTCGTCGGCGATCACCGAGATCGGCGAGCCCGGCGCCTTGGCCACGGCGCGAAAGCCCTTCGGCATTTCGGTGACGCGGTCGCCATGGCTCATCCACACCGGATATTTGCCGCCGACTTCCCACACGCCTTCGAACAGCGCGCACGGCGCGGTCACTTCGATATTGGCGCGGCCGAATTCGCGATGATGACCGGCCTCGACCTTGCCGCCGAGCAAATGCGCCATCACCTGCTCGCCGTAGCAGATGCCGAGCACGGGTTGACCCGCGGTGAGCATCGACAGCGGCGCGGTCGGCGCGTTGTCTTCGAGCACCGACGCAGGGCTGCCGGAGAGGATGACGCCCTTGGGCTTCATCGCCAGGAACGCCTTCTCGGCGTTCTGGAACGGCACGATTTCGGAATAGACGCCCATCTCGCGCACGCGACGCGCGATCAGCTGCGTCACCTGCGAGCCGAAATCGACGATCAGGATTTTGTCATGGACGGACGGCGAAGCCGCGGCCGGCGAAGTTGTCGAGGCGGTGCTGGGGGCTGTCATGGCCACGAATTAAGCGAAGCCACCCGCCCCCGCAACCGCCTTGGCGTCCTATCCGCTGCTTTTCAGCGCTTCAGGGCCGGATCACGCCCGCCGGAGCAGGCTGACATAGAACCCGTCCGTGCCCGTCCGGTGCGGGGTCATCTGGATGCCTTCGGCCGAGAGGCGCGCGGCAGCGGTGAATTCGGCGCTTTTCGGGCCCAGAGCGGCGGCGATTTCGGTCGGCGGCACCAGTTTGAAGCCCTCGTGGCGGCCCAGGAAGGCCCGCACCTGCGCGCCGTTCTCCTGCGGCAGAACCGAGCACGTGACGTAGGCAATGCGGCCACCGGGGGCCACCAGCGCGGCGGCGCGGTCCAGCACTTCGGCCTGATCCTTGATTCGCTGTTCCAGCGCGCCCGGGCGCATGCGCCACTTGGCGTCCGGGTTGCGGCGCCATGTGCCCGTTCCCGTGCAGGGCGCGTCGATCAGCACCAGATTGGCCTCGCCCTGCAGATCGGCGAGCGGATCCTTGCCGCCGGACGGGCCGTATTTGGGAGTGCGCACATCGGCGTTGTGTACGCCCGCGCGCGACAGCCGCTCATGGATCGGCGCCAGACGGCGCTTGTCGTCGTCGGTGGCAACGAGGCGTCCCTTGCCGCTCATCAGAGCCGCGAGCGCCAATGTCTTGCCGCCCGCGCCTGCGCACAGATCGATCACCATCTCGCCCGGCTTTGCGCCGGCGAGCTGCGCGGCGAGTTGCGAGCCTTCGTCCTGCACTTCGAGACGGCCCTTGATGAAATCGGGTTCGGCCTGAATGCCGGGGCTGCGCGCATCGGGCCCAAGTTCGATGCGCAGACCGAACGACGACCACGGCGTTGCCACCGCACCGAGATGGCTCAGCGACTTCAGGACTTCATTGCGCTGGCCCTTGAGGATGTTGACGCGCAGATCGAGCGGCGCACGGCGCGAAAGCGCGGCGCATTCCACGACGCGGTCGTCGCCGAAAGCCGCCTGCAATTCGGCGTCGAGCCATTCGGGATAATCGCCTGCGACATGCGCAGGCGCGTCGTCGAGCGAACCCGAGACAAGCGCGTTGCGCTCGTTGTCGTCGAGCGCTTCCGGCGCGAAACGCGATCCATCGCAAAGCTTGGAAATATCGTCGGCGCTCATGCCGCGCTCGAGCTTGAGCATGCCGAGCAGGCGTGCGCGCGGCGTGTCGGCGCCCATGATGTAACCGGCGGACGCGCGACGGCGCAGCACGTCGTAAACAAGACCGGCAATTCCGGCGCGGTCTCCGGATCCTGCAAAGCGGTGAGCGGTGCCCCAGTCCTTCAGCGCGTTCGGCGCCGGCACGCGTTGCGTGTCGATGGCGGTAAGGACTTCAATGGCGGCAGACAGACGGGCTGCGGGTGTCATGTTTGTATTCCTGGCAACCCAAGTTGGAGAACCCAACAATGAATAGGATGCGGCGCCACCAATCACGCCAGTGGCGTGGCCGCAAGGATTTTCCGCCGCATGATTAAGGCAGAATCAGGATCTGGACCGCGAAAACGACCCACATCACCGTTAACACCACCGCGCCAGCGGCGAAGACGAAGAACCGATACGGCACGTAGTTCGTCGTCACATGCACATACGCATGAACGATGCGGCACAGCACGAACACCCATGACAGCACCACGAAGATCAGGTCGGCCTTGCGCGTCAGCAGCGCGAACGCGACCAGCACATAGAACAGCACCGGGAGCTGGAACTGGTTCTCGAAGTTCCGCGTGAACTGCGTCGCCCGTGTGTCCCAGGCGGACTGTCCGAGGGCGATGTCCCGGATACGGGTCTTGCCGGCCTTGATGTCGCCCACGCGCGCATAGCCCATCGCGAACATGATGCTGAGCGTCAGCGCCACCATCACGAAAACCGGCAACAGAACCGCCTGAATGGACATCGGCTTCTCCTTTTTTATGGCACCCGACGGTGGCCTCGCTGTGGCGCAAAAGCAACGCCTGCCGCCGTTCTTTTCCAGGCCTTTGAACCCCGCGCCGCCCGGCACCGACCAATGGCCGAAGCGACCAAAAGGGCACGCGTGATGTGGCGTAGCGGAGGACGACATGGTCTATTTCCTGGCATCATTGGCCGGCGTTGCAGGCGCCTTCGGCGGTTGGCTCGCGATCGGCGCAGTTCTCGCCTTCTCGGCCGCGACCTTCGGAACGCCGGGACCTGACCGGATCACGGAGGCCTTTGCTCTCGCCGGGCCGCTCGGCGCCCTGTTGGGCCTGACCCTTGGTTTTGCGTTGACGCTGCGCCTCAAGGGCGGCATCCGCGCGCCTGTCGAGATTGCGCGCCGGGTCGCCCTGATGCTGGCCGTCATCGCCGCGGCGGTGGTCGGCATGATGCAGCTTGGTTATGCGGCGCTCGGCCATCTCGGCCTCAATCCGAAGCCCCCCGCAGTGGCCTTTGAAATCCGCCTGCCGCAGAAGGAACTCTCCGATGTGGCGCGGACCGAAGCGCAGGTGGAACTGCACACCGATTTGAACCAGACCGTGGCGCGCCTCGATGGCGACTGGACGCTCTCCGAGGATGGCCGCCCTGTGCTCAGCGGTTCCGTGCCGCTCTCCTATCGCACCAGCCAGCGCACGGTTGTTCTCAATATGCCCGGCCAGCCGGCACGGCTGTTCAAGCTGCGCCTCGCCGAGTCCCCGAGCCATTCTGAAACCTTCAGCCCGTGGCATCAGGTCGATTTCATCGACAAGGGCAGTCGCGAGCGAGCCCGTCCCGACGAAGGCTTCGCGATCCGCTATCGCGTGCTGTGATCCGCAGGCTGCAAGCGGCGTTGCGGATCGTGATTTGATCCCGATCAAGGCAACTGGCGCGGCGGTTCCGTGATATGTGTTCATGATGCCAAGCCGAAGTGACAATGATCGTTACGGAATGGTGGCGGTCGCCCTTCACTGGCTAACCGCCGTCCTGATCGTCATGCTGCTGGCCTCGGGCTTCCGGGCGGACGATACCACGGACGCCGCAGCCAAGATCGCCTTGCTCCGGGTCCACGCCCCGCTGGGCCTGCTCATCCTGGCTCTGACGCTCTTTCGCATTGTCTGGTGGCTGGGAGTGGACAACAAGCCCCCGCCTCTCGACCGGACGCAGCGCTGGCCGAACCGGCTGGCGAGCGCAATTCATTTTCTCCTGTATGCCGTGATTGTGCTGATGGCGGCCAGCGGCCTCGGCATGATGATCCTGAGCAGCGCCCACAATACGCTGTGGCTGGGGACCGGCACCCTGCCCGATTTCTTCACCTACGCGCCGCGTGTTCCGCACGGCATCGGTGCGAACCTGATGCTGGCGCTGCTTGCGATCCATATCCTCGCCGCGCTCTACCATCATTTCATCCTCCGCGACGCCACGCTGCGGCGGATATGGTTCGCGCGCCGGGCGCGGTAAGCCTCAGGCGATCTTCACCACCGCCTTGCCGACATTGGCGCCGTCGAGCAATCCGATCAGCGCCTGCGGCGCCTTGTCGAGCCCTTCGACGACATGCTCGCGCCACTTGATGCGTCCCTCACGCACCCATTGCGACATGTCGCGCTCGAACTCGGCGCGGCGCGCGTCGTATTCGCGAACGATGAAGCCCTTCACCGTCATGCGCTTGACCAGCATCATGCGCATGAAGCGCTGCAGCGGCGTGAACTCGTCACCGCCCGTGACACCGCCATAATAGGAAATGACACCGCACACCGGAATGCGCGCATGGATCGCAAGGTTCGGCAGCACCGCTTCCAGCACCTTGCCGCCGACATTCTCATAATAGACATCGATGCCGTTCGGGCACGCCGCCTTGAGCCGCCCGGCAAGATCCGGCGCGCGGTGATCGAGGCAATCGTCGAACCCGAATTCTTCTTTCACAAGCCTGCACTTGTCGGCGCCGCCGGCGATGCCGACAGCGCGCGCGCCTTTCATCTTGGCGATCTGCCCCACCACCGAGCCGACCGCGCCCGATGCCGCAGCCACAACCACCGTCTCGCCGGCCTTGGGCTGGCCGATGTCGAGCAGGCCGAAATACGCCGTCATGCCGGGCATGCCGAGGATGCCGAGCGCGGTCGAGACCGGTGCGATCTTGGGGTCGATGCGGCTCAACGTCTCCGCCTTCGCGATGGCGTGCGTCTGCCAGCCGGAATGCGCCAGCACGATATCGCCCGCTTTGAAATCCGGGCTGTTCGACTGCAGCACTTCGGCGACCGTGCCGCCCTCGATCACCGCACCCTCCGGCGTCGGCGCCGCGTAGGACGCCGTTTCCTTGATGCGACCGTGCACATACGGATCGATGGAAATGAACAGCGTCTTGAGCAGCACCTCGCCCGCGCCGGGCTTCGGCGGATCGTAGCTTTCCGTGCGGAAATGCACGGGCGCGAGTTCGCCGGTCGGACGGGACGCGAGAACGATACGGGTGGCGGACTGCGACATGGCTACTCTCTTTCGTCGAACGGCGTCGGATTGATGCACAATGACTGCTTCTGGGAAAGATGGATTGCCGGGTCAAGCCCGGCAATGACAAGATACCGGTTCGCCAGTGCCGATATGGGCGCCCATGTGAGCTTTTTATGACCGATCCTGTCCTTGTCGAAGTCACGCGCGGCGACCGCGTCGAGAGCGAGCATCGCGGCGCAATCGCCGTGATCGACGCCGACGGCAGCGTGGTCACGGCCATCGGCGACATCGACCGGCCGCATTATCCGCGCTCGGCGGTGAAGGCCATGCAATCCCTCGTGCTGATCGAAAGCGGCGCTGCCGATGCGTTCGGTTTCGGCGACGCGGAGATAGCCCTCGCCTGCGCCTCGCATGGCGGCGAACCCGGCCACGTCGCGACCGCGGCGCATATGCTCAGGCAGGCCGGGCTCGATGCGACATGTCTTGAATGCGGCGCGCATTGGCCGTCGAACGAAGCGGCACGCATCGCACTGGCGCGCTCAGGCGCGGAGCCGTCGGCGCTCCACAACAACTGCTCCGGCAAGCATGCGGGGTTTCTGTGCGCGGCAACGACGCTCGGTGAGGAGACGCGCGGTTATGTCGCCGCCGATCATCCGATCCAGATGGAGATCAAGGCGATCCTCGAAGACGTCACGCGCCATCGACTCACGGCAAAAGACCGCGCCATCGACGGCTGCGCCATTCCGACCTACGCCATCCCCTTGCGCGCGCTCGCCGCTGGCTTTGCGCGCTTCGGCAGCGGGCAAGGTCTCGCGCCGGGGCGCATCAAGGCCGCGCGCCGTTTGCTGGAGGCGTGTGCCGCAAAGCCCTGGTACGTCGCGGGCACCGACCGCTTCTGCACCGAGGTGATGGAGAGCTTCGGCAAGCGCGTTTTCGTCAAGACCGGCGCGGAAGGCGTATTCTGCGGCGCCATCCCCGAACTCGGGCTCGGCATCGCGCTCAAATGCGACGATGGCGCGACGCGCGCATCGGAAGTCGCGATGGCCAATGTGCTGGCGCAGCTATTGAATGGTGACGACCGCTCCGCCTTGTCACGCTGGACGACGAAGCCGGTGCGCAGTGTGCGAGGCGTAGAGGTTGGAGTGGTACGCGCGGCCATCGCCTAGGTGCCGGCCGTCCTCATCCTGAGGAGCGAGCCGAAGGCGAGCGTCTCGAAGGATGAGGTACGATCCGCCTCATGGTTCGAGACGGCTGCTTCGCAGCCTCCTCACCATGAGGCAAACAGCGAACGCGACCCGAAATCGTTAGAATGGACGGAGAAGACTTCGTCATGCCCGGCCTCGGCGGCATTTACGCCTTGAAAGAATAGCTGAGATAGGAAAGACGTGGATGGCCGGACAAACCCGGCCATGACAGCAAAAACGCCGCTCGCCGAGAAACTTACCCCGCGCCCGGATAGTTCGGCGCTTCGCGCGTGATCATCACGTCATGGACGTGGCTCTCGCGCAGACCGGCGTTGGAGATGCGCACGAACTGCGCCTTCTTGTGGAACTCTCCGATGGTCGGTGCGCCGACATAGCCCATCGCCGCGCGCAGGCCACCGGCCAGCTGATGCACGACGTTCGCAGCCGGGCCCTTGTAAGGCACCTGCCCCTCGATGCCTTCCGGCACGAGCTTGAGCGTGTCCTTGATGTCCTGCTGGAAGTAGCGGTCGGCCGAGCCGCGCGCCATCGCGCCGACCGAGCCCATGCCGCGATAGGCCTTGTAGGAGCGGCCCTGAAACAGGAACACTTCGCCCGGCGTCTCGTCCGTGCCTGCAAGCAGTGAGCCGACCATGGCGACATCCGCACCGGCGGCAATCGCCTTGGCGAGATCGCCCGAATATTTGATGCCGCCATCGGCGATCACCGGAATGTTGGCTTTCCTGGCGCTCTCCACCGCTTCCATGATGGCGGTGAGCTGCGGCACGCCGACGCCGGCGACGATGCGCGTCGTGCAGATCGAGCCCGGTCCGATGCCGACCTTCACGGCATCCGCGCCGGAATCGATCAGCGCCTTGGCGCCTTCGGCCGTCGCGACGTTACCGGCCACGACCTGCACGGCGTTGGATTGCTTCTTGATGCGGTTGACGGCCTCGAGCACGCGCATGGAGTGACCATGCGCCGTATCGACGACGATGATATCGACGCCCGCGTCGATCAGTCTCTCGGTGCGCGCGAAGCCTTCATCGCCGACGGTGGTCGCGGCGGCAACGCGCAAGCGTCCCTGCTCGTCCTTGCAGGCGAGCGGATGCGCCACCGCCTTCTCGATGTCCTTGACCGTGATCAGCCCGACGCATCGATAGTCATCGTCCACCACCAGAAGCTTTTCGATGCGATGTTGATGCAGCAGCCGCTTGGCTTCTTCCTGGCCGACGTTCTCGCGCACGGTGACGAGGTTCTCATGCGTCATCAGCTCCGAGACCTTCTGGCCCGGGTCGGTCGCAAACCGCACGTCACGATTGGTCAGAATGCCGACCAGCTTGCCCGGCTTTCCCGGAGCACCCCCGGTGACCACCGGAACGCCGGAGATGCTGTTCTCTTTCATCAGAGTCAGCGCGTCGGCGAGTTTCGCGTCAGGCGAGATCGTCAGCGGATTGACCACCATGCCGGATTCGAATTTCTTGACCTGGCGCACCTGTGCGGCCTGGCCGTCGATATCGAAATTGCGGTGGATCACGCCGAGGCCGCCCGCCTGCGCCATGGCAATTGCCATGCGCGCTTCGGTGACCGTATCCATCGCCGAGGCGATGATCGGAATGTTGAGAGCAATCGCGCGTGTGATGTGGGTGCGGATATCGGCTTGGGACGGCATGATCTCCGACAGGCCGGGCTTCAGCAGCACGTCGTCGAATGTGTATGCCTCGGTTACGCTGTCACGCAGACCCGCCATTGCCAACTCCGTCTATTCCGAACCGGCGGCCCGGCAGCCGCCTGATTGACCGGAACGGGCCTTCCGCGGTGCGATCCGTTGGACCACTCCGATTCGGAGACCCGTCATTTGTGTTGGCGGTGGTCGTTAGCATGGGAACCGGCCAAATCAAAGGAATTCTGCGATCACGCCTGCGTTTTCCGCAGGTCTGGCGCGTATATCAGGGCTGCGACGGCGGCGGGTGACGCAAGCGCCCGCCTCCCGTAGTTTGCCGACGCGTCGCCTCGCCGGACGCACGCCTCGTCCAGCGCCTGATGTCGTGTATTCCCGCGCGGCCGGCTCATTCCAGGATCTGTCTCCCCGCTCCATGCGCACCGAACGTATTATCCCGCTGATCGTCGCGACCGCCCTGTTCATGGAGCACATGGATTCCACGGTCATCGGCACGTCGCTGCCGGCCATCGCGGCCGATATCGGCACCAGCCCGCTGACGCTGAAACTCGCCATCACGTCCTATCTGATGTCGCTCGCGATCTTCATGCCGGCGAGCGGCTGGACGGCCGACCGCTTCGGCGCCCGCGTCGTGTTCTGCGCCGCCATCGGCGTCTTCATGCTGGGATCGATCGGCTGCGCCTTCGCCCAGTCGATCGAACATTTCGTCATCGCGCGCATCGTGCAGGGCATCGGTGGCGCGATGATGACACCGGTCGGACGCCTCGTGCTGGTCCAGACCATCGACAAGCGCCAACTCGTCGCCGCGATGGCGTGGGTGACGATGCCGGCGCTGGTGGGGCCGATGGTCGGCCCGCCGCTCGGCGGCTTCATCACCACTTATTTTTCCTGGCACTGGATCTTCCTGATCAACATTCCCATCGGCATCGTCGGCATCGCATTCGCCAACCGCTACATCCCGGACATCAAAAGCGAAACGCGCGAACCTTTCGATCTGTATGGCGCGGTGCTGTCGGGCATCGGTGTCGCCGGGCTGATGTTCGGCCTGTCGGTCGCCGGTCTCGGGATCCTGCCGTGGTGGCTGATCACGATCCTCGTTGTCGTCGGCGCCATGTCGATGACGACCTATGTTCGATATTCGCTGACGATTGCGGCTCCGGTGCTGGATTTCTCCCTGCTGCGAATCCAGACGCTCTACGCATCCGTCGTCGGCGGCTTCCTGTTTCGCGTCGGCCTCGGCGCGGTGCCGTTCCTGCTGCCGCTGTTGATGCAGCTCGGTTTCGGCCTCTCGCCGTTTGCGTCAGGACTTGTGACATTCACATCGGTCGTCGGTGCCTTCACCATGAAGGGACTGGCGCCGGCGCTGATCAACCGATTTGGCTTCCGCACATTGATGATCTGGGCCTGCGTCGTCAGCTCGGCCTTCCTTGCGGCCTATGCGCTGTTCGTGCCGCCCTTGCCGCTCGTCGTCATCGCCGGTGTGCTGATGATCGGGGGCTTCTTCCGCTCGCTGATGTTCTCGTCGAACAACGCGATTGCCTATGCCGATGTCGAGAAAGCCGACATGACGCGCGCCTCGACGCTGGTGAATGTCTGCCAGCAACTGGCGCTGGCAACCGGTGTTGCCGTCGGCGCGGCGGTTGTGGAAGCGACTGTCGCCTTCCGCAGCGGACCGCAGATTGTCGCGCAGGATTTCGGCCCGGCCTTCATTCTGATGGGCGCAATCTCGATGGCGGCCGTGTTCATCTACTGGCGGCTGCCGGACAATGCCGGACAGTCCATGGCCACCCGGGTCAGTCGCGTTCGCACCGCCGAACAGACGGCGGAAGCCGAAGCCGCTGAAACGAGCCGCGACGCGCGCGATCAGCGCTTGTAACGAAACCCTGTCGCCAGCACGTAGCGCTCGGATGAACCGGCGCGGCTGGCTTCCGGCTTGACGTGGCGCACGGTGGCATAGTCCTGCTTGAGCTGCGCGACGAGCGCGGAATCGGCGCCACCCTGAAACACCTTCGCCAGAAATGTCCCGCCGGGATTGAGCACTTCGCGGGCAAAATGCGCCGCGTTCTCGACCAGCCCCATGATGCGTAACTGATCGGTCGGTGCGATGGCCCGTGGTGTTCGCCGCCATATCCGACATCACCACATCGGCGCCGCCGCCGAGCATGGCGCGCAGGTTTCCGGCGCGCTGTCTTCGAGAAAGTCGATCTGCGCGAACTCGACGCCCGCGATCTCGGGCATCTCCAGAAGGTCGATGGCAATGACACGGCCCCGGCCCTGTTCTGAGCCGACCTTCTTGGCCGCAATCTGGCTCCAGCCACCGGGTGCTGCGCCGAGATCGACAATCGCCTGACCGCTTTTGAGAATCTTGTAGCGGTCGTCGATCTCCTTGAGCTTGTAGGCGGCGCGCGAGCGATAGCCCTCTTTCTTGGCGCGCTCGACATACGGATCGTTGAGCTGGCGGTCGAGCCACAGCTTCGACGACAGCGTGCGCTTGCCGCCGCGGTTCTTCACCTGCACGCGGAAGCGGTCACCGATCTTGCCGGAGGATTTTGCGGCGGTGGTCTTCTTCGGCTCGCTTGGCTTCTTGTCTGTTTTGGCGACGCTCTTTGTGTCCGCACGGTCGGCGCTCTTGAGCGTGCGCGTCACGGCGCGCTTGTTGTCCGCTTTAACCGCGCTTTTGCGGGTGCGCTTGCCGGTGATTTTGCCGACCTTGGCCATGCCATGCTGCCTGTGCTGCCGAAGGTCCTCAGAGCGAGGAGCGAATTGGTGTGGTCTGCGCTTCGCACAAGACGCAAATCACTTCAAGAGGCGCGGATCGTCCCGTCCTCGCGCATCATCTGCATCAGCATGCCCTCGCGCAGCCCGCGGTCGGCCACGCGCAGGCGGCGGCAGGGGAACGCCTTGCGGATGGCATCGAGGATGGCGCAGCCCGCCAGCACCAGATCCGCGCGCTCGGCGCCGATGCAGCCATTGCTGACGCGGTCGTCATAGGGCATCGCCAGAAGCCGCTCGACCGTCTGGGTGATTTCGTCGTCGCTCATCCAGGCGCCATCGACACGGCGGCGGTCGTAACGCGGCAATTCGAGATGAATGCCGGCGATGGTCGTCACCGTGCCCGAGGTGCCGAGCAGATGCATGTCGCCGAGATCGCTGCCGTGACGGCCGGCGAACTCGGCGAGATGATCGGAAACCTCATCGATCATGGCGTCATAGGATTCGCGCGTGACATGCGTGCCGCCATGGCGCTCCGCCAGCGTCACCACGCCGACCGGCAACGACGCCCAGCCGCGGATCTGCGGCAGCCCGTCGCCGTCCAGCAGGCGGTCGAGCCGGACGATTTCGGACGACCCGCCGCCGATATCGAACAGGATCGCGCCGGAGCATTCGCGGTCCATCAGCGGCGTGCAGCCGGTCGCGGCCAGCAAGGCTTCCGTTTCGCGGTCGATGATCTCAAGCCGGATGCCGAGTTCCTCGTCGACGCGCGAGCGGAACTCGTCGGCATTGGTGGCGGCGCGGCAGGCCTCGGTGGCGATCAGGCGCGCGCGCGTCGCCCCGCGCGTGCGCATCTTGTCGCGGCAGATCCGCAAGGCGTCCACGGCGCGGCCGATGGCGGCGTCGCTCAGGCGGCCAGTGCGCGAGACGCCCTCGCCCAGCCGGACGATGCGCGAAAACGAATCGATGACGCGGAAGCCGCCCTCGGAGGGGCGCGCCACCAGCAGCCGGCAATTGTTGGTCCCTAAGTCAAGCGCCGCATAGGTCGGCTCGCGCCCGTGACCGGCGCGCGCATCGACACTCCCGGCGCCGGGCCCCTGGCCTCGGCGCGTACCGTCATCCATCAAAGCGTCTCCCGGCGCAAAGTGTAGCAGTGCCGGGAACCCACGCAAAGCGAGCTTAAGACCCATGCCGTTCAATGGGTTGCGGCTGGGACCCCGCTCCGATATGGCAAGGGCGGCCACAGCGCATGGGGCGCGTGGACAGCCTGGGCGGCCGTTTGGCCGAAAATGAGCGATGCAAGACAGTCCGACGAAGCAGGTTGCCCCCGAGTTCGAGCGTTACGGCGTCGGACAGCCTGTCCTGCGCAAGGAAGACGACACGCTGCTGCGCGGCAAGGGCACCTATACCGACGACCTGCATCTGAAGGGCCAGACCTATCTCGTCCTGGTCCGCTCCACGCATGCCCACGGCAAGATCAAGTCGATCGACCTTGAGGCGGCGCGCGGCATGCCGGGCGTGCTGGCCATCGTGACCAACAAGGATCTCGTCGACGCCGGCTACGGCATCCTTCTGTCCAAGACGCCGATCAAGAACCGCGACGGCACGCCGGTGCATCCGACGCCGCGCTCCCTCCTCGCCCATGATCGCGTCCGCTTCGTCGGCGAACCGATCGCGGCCGTGATCGCGGAAACCGCGCTGCAGGCGCGCGACGCCGCCGAAGCCGTCGCCGTCGACATCGAAACGCTGCCCGCCATTGTCGATGCGCAAGCCGCCACGCTGCCCGGCGCCGTTCAGCTCTATGACGATGTGCCCAACAACATCGCGCTCGACTTCCACACCGGCGATTCCGAAAAGACTGCCGCCGCGCTCGCGGGCGCGGCGCACGTCACCAAAATGACGATGGACAACACCCGCGTCGTCCCCAGTCCGATCGAGCCGCGCGCCGCGCTCGCCGACTACGACCGCACCACCGAACGCTTCACGCTGTACTTCCCCAATCAGGGCGTCGCGGGCAATCGCAACACCATCGCCGGCATCATGAACATCGAGCCCGCGAAGCTGCGCGTCGTCGCCAAGAATGTCGGCGGCTCGTTCGGCATGAAGGGCTCGCACTACCCGGAATATTACTGCGCGCTCTATGCCGCGAAGAAAATCGGCAAGCCGGTGAAGTGGCTCGATGACCGTTCCGGCTCGTTCCTGTGCGATCACCACGGCCGCGCCACCAAGGTCACCGGCGAACTCGGCTTCGACAAGGACGGCAACATCGTCGGCCTGCGCCTGTCGTCCTTCGCCAATATCGGTTCGCAGCTCGCGCTGCTGGGACCTGTGCCCGCGACCGTCAATCTCGTGAAGAATATCGCCAGCGTCTATCGCACGCCGCTGATCGAGGCTTCGGTCAAATGCGTCGTCACCAACACGCCGCTGGTCTCGGCCTATCGCGGCGCAGGCCGCCCGGAAGCGAACTATTTCATGGAGCGCCTGCTGGACAAGGCTGCGCGCGAGATGAATGTCGACCGCGTGTCGTTGCGCAAGCGCAACCTCGTCAAGACCTCGCAGATGCCGTTCAACGCCGCCTCGGGCATGGTCTACGACTCCGGCGACTTCGCCGCGGTGCTCGATCGCGCAGTCAAGCTCGGCGACTACGCCGGCTTCGCCAAGCGCAAGCGCGAAAGCAAGAAGCGCGGCAAGCTGCGCGGCATCGCGGTCTCCTCCTTCCTGGAAGTCACCGCACCTCCCGGCAAGGAACTCGGCAAGATCCGCTTCGAGGCCGACGGCACGGTGTCGCTGATCACCGGCACTTACGATTACGGCATGGGCCATCACTCGCCGTTCGCGCAGGTGCTCGTGACGCAGCTCGGCATTCCGTTCGACGCCATCCGCCTGATCCAGACCGACAGCGATCAGGTCCGCATGGGCGGTGGCAGCGGCGGCTCGCGCTCGATCACGGCCAGCGGACAGGCCATCGTGGAGGCCTCCGCCCTTGTCGTCGAGAAGGGCAAGAAGGCGGCCGCGCATGTGCTGGAAGCGTCCGCAGGCGATATCGAATTCTCGAAGGGCCGCTTCACCATCGCCGGCACCGACCGCGGCGTCGGCATCATGGAGCTTGCCGCGAAACTGCGCGCCAGCAAGCCGCCCGAGGATGTGCCCGCCTCGCTCGACGTCGATCACACCTCGACAGACGTTCCCTCGGCCTTCCCGAACGGCGCGCACGTCGCCGAAGTGGAAATCGATCCCGACACCGGCAAGATCGCCATCGTCGCCTACACCGGCGTCAACGACTTCGGCGTCATCGTCAATCCGATGATCGTCGACGGTCAGGTGCATGGCGGCGTCACGCAGGGCATCGGCCAGGCGCTGATGGAACTCGCGGTGTTCGACTCCGGCGGACAGCCGGTCACCGGCTCGTTCATGGACTACGCCATGCCGCGCGCCGAGGACGTGCCGATGTTCGCCACCGCCAGCCAGCCCTCGCCGGCCAAGACCAATCCGCTCGGCACCAAGGGCTGCGGCGAAGCCGGTTGCGCCGGCGCGCTGCCGACCATCGTCAACGCGGTGATCGACGCGCTCGCCGACGACGGCATCACCGCCCTCGAAATGCCACTGACCTCGGAAAAAATCTGGCGTGCCATCCGGGACGCGCGCAAGGCCGCTTAAGCTGCCGAAAGGCGGCGAAAACGGCCGGTTTGTCCGGAAATGAACCGCCTTCTGCCCTTGCACCGAAGCAGCCTTGCAGGCTAGAACGCGGCGCTACGGAGCGCTTCGGTGCTCCGATCCAGGCTTCAGGAGCACCTCTAACGCCCTGATCTGCTTGGGGGATCGTCTAACGGTAGGACTGCAAACTCTGACTCTGCCTGTCTAGGTTCGAAATCCTAGTCCCCCAGCCATCTACCCTCGAAAACATTGCGACATTAGCCAGCGGCTGACTTCAGCCGGCTCGTTGCGATGCTAAGAGTTCAGCCCGGTCAATTCCTCTTCACCTCAACGGGCACACATGGCTGGCATTTCCATCGATCCTGCAACGCTGCCGCACCGCGAGCGCTACAAGCTGCTCACGGGCCTCGTCATCCCGCGTCCCATCGCCTTCGTCACGTCGATGTCGCCTGCCGGCGTGATCAACGCTGCGCCCTTCTCATTCTTCAATCTGCTGAGCGATGAGCCCACGGTCTGCGTGCTCGGCATCGACCCGCGCCCGACCGGCGGGCCGAAGGATACCTCGTCGAACATCCTGTCCGGCAAGGAGTATGTCGTGAACCTCGTCGACGAAGCGTTCGGCCCGAAAATAAATCTCGCCGCAACGGATTTTCCGCCGGGCGAAAGCGAGGTCGATGCGGTCGGGCTGACGCTGGCGCCAAGCGTCAAGGTGAAGGTGCCGCGTCTGGCCGAAGCGCCCGTGTCGCTTGAATGCACGTTGCGCGAGGCCGTCAAGCTCGGGCCGGATCACTACGCGATCCTCGGCAATGTTCTCTATCTGCATGTGCGCGAAGGGCTGGTGGATCCGACCAATCTGCGGACCAACCTCGACGCCTATCGCCCGCTGGCGCGACTGTCGGGCAACTACTACGCGTCGCTCGGCCCGACCATCATGATGGAGCGGTTGAACTACGCGCAGTGGAAAGAGCGTCAGGACAAATAGCGACGGCCCTGCGACTTTGTCCGTGTCGCAAGTTGATGCAAATCAACATCCGCGGTGTATCGGTGTGGTGCCTTAAATCCACTATCGCTGGGGCTCGCCGATATGAACCGCAATACTCTCTATCTCATCATTGGCGTCCTCGCCGTTTCAGTGGTGGTTTTCGGCTATCAGCTGTATAAGGAACGACAGAAGCCCGCTGGCATCGAGATCAACGTCGGCAAAGGTGGCATTTCTATCGAGAAAAGATAGCTCTGCGAGTTTGTCGCATACGACGTCGACACGACGCGTGCGGCAGCCGTGCGTTGAGGCGATCAACAAGGGATACGAAAGTCATGTCACTTGGAACCATCCTGCGTCATCATCCTCATCTATCTTTCTTCTCGGCGGCTTTAGCGGCCGCTTCGGCGGCTATGGCTACGGCTTCGGCCATGGCGGCGATCGGTGTTCTCGGCGTTGTCCTGATCGTCCTGGCGTCGTGCCTGCTTCTCATGGGCCGGATTTGACCTGACCGGGCGCCCCAAAGCGATTCTTGAGTTCCGATGTCTGACGAAACGCACCTCGGTCCCGATCAGAAGCGCCTTCTTCTGTCTCGCTTCTGGCAGAGCGCCTCGGGATTCTGGCGAGGCCCATCGGCTTGGCACGCCTGGTCACTGGCTGCGCTGCTGATCGCCATCACGCTCCTTCAGTTGCTGTTCCAGTATTGGCTGAATTTCTGGAACCGCGACTTTTTCAACGCGATCGAGCGAAAGGATGGAGTTGAGCTCTGGGTGCAGATCATGCGGTTCCTGCCGCTGGCCGCCGCCAGTCTCGTGCTGGCCATCGCTTCGGTCTGGGGCCGCATGACCATGCAGCGCGACTGGCGCCAGTCCCTGAGCAACCACCTGTACGACTATTGGCTCGAAAGAGACCATTCTCGCCGGCTGCGGTTCATGCCCGGCGAACATCAAACGCCGGAGTATCGGATCGCCGAGGACGCAAGGGTTGCGACAGATCTGCCTGTCGATCTTGTCCTTGGGCTTCTGTCATCGGTGCTGACAGCAATCACTTTTATCGGCGTGCTGTGGAGTGTCGGAGGCCGTCTCGACTTAAGCGCCTTTGGCCTGGCCGTGGCCATTCCCGGCTATCTGGTGATCTCGGTTGTCGTCTATTCCGTGGTGCTGACAGCGGCGATGATGCTCATTGCCCACCGCCTGACGCGCGTGCTGGAAGAATACAAGCGCAGTGAGGCCTCGCTACGGGCGATAGGGGCGCATCTGCGCGAGAGTGGCGAAGGGACGGCATTGCCGGACCGCAAGGCCGACGGACGGCGCATCATCGGCGCAGCATTGCAGGATGTGATTGCACAATGGCTGGCTTATTGCTGGCAGCTTATGCGGATGACGCTGGTTTCTCATACCAACACGCTGCTGACACCGGTGATCGGATTGCTCCTTTGCACGCCGAAATACATCACCGGAGCGATGACTCTCGGCGAGGTCGTCCAGGCAGCCGCCGCGTTCGCCATTGTACAAGGTGCGTTTAACTGGATCGCCGACAGCTATGGACGTATCGCAGAGTGGAGATCGTCTGCAAACCGCGTCGCGTCCCTGCTTCTGGCGCTTGATCAGATAGACGGCAAGTCGGCCGCGACGACTGGAGATTCATCGCCTTAGCCTCACGAGACGCTATGGATCGCTTCGGTATTGCGAGCCTCGGCGCGGTGCAGGAAAAACTTTCCACCGGCCTTATGGCGGGCAGCCAATACATCGCTACACAGGCCCTTAGTATTGGCCAGAGCACGTTCGCACTTCATCGCAAATCTGTTCGTCATGCTGTACCTGTTGTTCTTCCTGCTCCGCGATGAGGACGCGCTGTCCAAGCGTATTAGGGATGCTATTCCGTTGCACGCCGAACAACAGCGGGCTTTCCTGCTCAAATTCACGATCGTCATCCGCGCCACGGTGAAGGGCGACATGCTCGTAGCCCTCCTGCAAGGAACGCTCGGCGGCCTGATATTCTGGTTCCTTGGGATTAGCGCCCCGCTGTTATGGGGGGTTGTGATGGCGTTCTTTTCGTTGCTGCCCGCGATAGGCGCAGGCCTGATCTGGATCCCGGTTGCTGTCTATCTTCTGGCGACCGGTGCGATCTGGCAGGGCGTGGTTTTGATAGCATTCGGCGCGCTTATCATCGGCCTCGTGGATAATTTCTTGCGTCCGATGCTGGTGGGCAAAGACACAAAGATGCCTGACTACGTTGTGCTTATCTCCACGTTGGGCGGAATCGCGACTTTCGGTCTCAACGGATTTGTCATCGGTCCGGTGATCGCGGCCATGTTCATCGCGGCTTGGGACATATTCACGGCATCAAGGCAACGCGCTGAGAACGACGGCAGCATTCGCTGAGCTTGGACTATCTGAGACCTATGATCGCCGCGCAAGCAGCCAGCCGATGATCGCGGCCGACGGCGATGGTGGCGGCAGCGGCTTGCTTAGTCGCGGCGTTCGCCATCGTCAGGGCGCGTTCAATTGGATCGTCAGCTTGCGGAGTAGAGATCGATTGAGGCCAGATCACCGCCGCCACGGTGTCGTCGATCCATCGCCCTATCCTAGCAATACGTCCTTTTCCCCGAGCTGTTCCTGCGGCTCGCCTAGGAGCGCAATGACGCGCGGCCTCATTATCCCGCCTTCGTCGCCAGCCAGATCGTATGCCGTGCGCCGCCGCGCTTGCCGCGTGCCCGCGTCGCGATCTCCTCGACGGAAAATCCGCACTTGCGAAGCTTTGGGCTGAAGCCCTCGCTCGGCTCCGCCGACCAGACGGCGAGAACACCACCCGGACGCAACGCGGCGTTCGCGGCGTTCAGGCCCGACGAATTATAGAGCTTGTCGTTTTCGGTGCGCATCAGGCCTTCGGGGCCGTTGTCGACATCGAGCAGGATCGCGTCGTAGGCCGACCGCGCGGCGCGGATGACGGCGATCACGTCAGCTTCTTGAATTTTGACGCGCGGATGATCGAGGCAGTCACCGAAAATGCCCGCCATCGGACCGCGCGCCCACGCGATCACCGCCGGCATCAATTCCACAACCGTGATCTCGGTGTCGGGCTTCGACGCAGCCAAAGCGGCGCGCAGCGTGAAGCCCATGCCGAGCCCGCCGATCAGAATGCGCGCCTGCTTGCGATCGGCAATCCGCGCGCAGGCGAGTTCGGCCAGCGCCTCCTCCGACCCGCTCAGGCGGCTGTTCATCAGCTCGTTCTGATCGAGCCTGATCGAAAATTCCGCGCCGCGCTGCATCAGCCGCAGCGTTTCCTTGCCGCCCGGAACCTCCGCTCTGTCGATCAGCGTCCACGGAATCATGACGGCAATAGTTGGAATGTTAGAATTTCTTCTTCTTCGGCTTCTTGCCGAAGTCACGTTTCGGTGGCGCGTCGTAGCCGCCCGGCTTTCGCTTTTTGTCGTATTTGGGCTTTTTCCCCAACGGCGGCGAATCCTGTCGCGGATAAGCACCGCGCGGCTTGTCGTCGGAACCACGATTGTCGCGCTGCGCATCGCCTCGATAGGCCGGCTTGCGCTCGGTGCGCTCGGTCCGTTCCGGCGCCACATAGCGCTGCGGCCCGTCCTTCAGCAGTTCGATGCGGATGTTGTCTTCCTTGTCGGGCCGGCAAATCTTGGCGGCGAAGTCGTCGGCCGCCTGCGACGAAATTTCGAACTCGGTGGTCGTTTCAAAAATACGAATGGCGCCAAGGTCGCGCTTGTCGATGCCGCCGCGGCGGCAGATCATCGGCAGCAGCCAGCGCGCTTCGGCGTTTTTCTGCCGGCCGATGGCCGCGCTGAACCACACGCCGCCCTGCATCGGAGCGCGCGGTCCCGATGGCGCGCCTTCGCGTCTCGGGGCGTCTTGTCTGGGGCGCGGCCCCTGATCGCCGTGGCGTTCCTCGCGCGTGCTTTTGCTCCGGCTGCGCTCATTGCGCGAACGCTCGAACGTCTCGCCGGGATCGGAAGTCTCCTCCGGCGAGGGAAGCTTGGAGCGATACAGCCGCGCCAGAGCAGCCGCGATCTCCTCGGCGGAGCGCCCCTCGAGCAGCGCACGCGCCCACACCAGATCGTCTTCGGTCGGCGTCTCCGCGAACAGCGCGTCCTGCAACATGCGCTTCTGGTCGAGCGTGCGAATTTCGTCCGCCGTCGGCGGCGAAACCCATGCCGCGTCGATGCCCGCCAAACGAAACAGCAGTTCCGCGCGCTTGCGACGTGCCGGCGGAATTAAAAGAACGCTGATGCCCTTCTTGCCGGCCCGACCCGTGCGGCCGGAGCGATGCTGCAAGACTTCCGGATCGTTCGGCAGTTCGGCGTGAACGACAAGACCGATATTCGGCAGATCGATGCCGCGCGCCGCGACATCCGTCGCAACGCACACCCGTGCGCGGCCGTCGCGCAGCGCTTGCAGCGCCTGGGCTCGCTCGTGCTGTGCCAGTTCGCCCGACAGCGCCACGACCGAGAATCCGCGCTCCAGCAGCGACGCCTGCAGATGCCGCACCGCGTGACGGGTGTTGCAGAAAACGATGGCGCCGGGGGATTCAAAGAACCGCAGCACATTGACGACGGCATTCTCCGCGTCGTGCGGAGCGACCCGCATGGCGCGATATTCGATATCGATATGGCCGCCATCGTCGCCGCCGACTTCAAGGCGCAGCGCGTCGTTCTGAAACTTGTCGGCCATCGCCGCGATGCCTTTCGGCAGCGTGGCGGAGAACAGCAACGTCCGGCGCGATTCGGGCGTCGTCTTGAGGATCAGTTCCATGTCCTCGCGAAAACCCATGTCGAGCATTTCGTCGGCCTCATCGAGCACGACGGCCTTCAGCTCCGACACATTCAGTCGCCCGCGCCGAAGATGATCGCAAAGCCGGCCCGGCGTCCCCACAACGATGTGAGCGCCTGCGGCGAGTTCGCGCTGTTCTTGTCTGGGGTCCATGCCGCCGACGCAGGAGACGACCCGCGCGCCGGTGTACTGATAAAGCCATTCCAGTTCGCGGCAGACCTGCAGTGCCAGTTCGCGCGTGGGCGCAACGACAAGCGCAAGCGGCGCCGACGCGCGCGGAAGACGCTCGGCGCCCTCCAGCAATTCATTGGCGAAGGCCAGCCCGTAGGCGACCGTCTTGCCGGAGCCGGTCTGGGCCGACACCAGCAGATCGCGACCGCTGGCTTCGTCGGCGAGAATCGCGACCTGCACCGGCGTCGGCTTGTCAAAATTACGCTCGGCGAGTGCGCGGGCGAGCGGAGGAGTTGCAGTCTGGAATGCCAATGATATCGAGCCTCATGTGATTTGGCCCGTGCATATCACCTTCGTCGCCAATACACCCGGAATATAGGCCCGTTTTCGAGCTAAATTGGCCATTAAGCCGGATAATCCGACGATTTAGTCACCTCTTGCCATGCATCGAGCTCTCGCAGACGCTCCTCGAGTTCAGGGCGGACGCGATCGAGCGTGATGGCCCCGAGCAGAAGATGCAGCGGCGGATTGTCCATTTCGGCGACTTTGATGATCGCCTGCGCTACCCGCGCCGGATCGCCGCCCTGCCCGCCCGCGCCTTGGACGGCCTTGCTGGATGCCGTCTGCTTGCCGGCGGCGGACTGCGAATAATCGTCGATCGTCTGCGTCGCGTCGCGCATCGAGCGGCTGCGAAAGTCGGTGCGCGCGGGTCCGGGCTCGATGATCGACACCTTGATGCCGAATGGCGCGACTTCCTTGGCCAGACCATCCGACAATCCGTTGACCGCGAATTTCGACGCCGCGTAATAAGCGACGCCCGGCAATGCGACGCGACCGGCAACCGACGACACATTGATGATGTGTCCCTTGCGATGTTTGCGCATGCCGGGCAGCGCCGCCTTGGTCACGTCGATCAGGCCGAACACATTGACATCGAACAGCCTGCGCACTTCGGCGTCGTCGCCCTCTTCCACGGCGGCGCGGTAGCCGTAACCCGCATTGTTCACCAGCACGTCGATGGCGCCGAAGCGCGCCTCGGCGGCCTTCACCGCATCCGCGATCTGCTGCTTGTTCATGACGTCGAGCGGCAGAACGAGCGAAATGTTGTCGTGTCCCTTGGCGATATCGGCAACCGAGGCCGGATCGCGCGCGGTGATGACGGTGTTCCAGCCTCTGGCGAGCGTGGCCTTGGCGAGTTCGCGGCCGAAGCCGGTCGAGCAGCCGGTGATGAACCAGGTTGTCATTGCGTCTTTTCAATCCTGTGAGGAAGCAAGAGTTCACGATACGGGAACGCGGCACCGCCGAATACTGCCTCTTATTGTCGCGCGCCACACGAGACAGGCGCCACCCACAGGACATGACGCCGCACGGACGAAACGCGGTTTCGGGATTGCAGTCAGGAGGCGAACTGGCCATGCTGCGGCGTTCAAAAAACAGAATACTGAAAAAATCTAAGGGAGACGTCCATGCACTGCAGACCAAACGTCCTGCTTTTCGCAGCCTTGTCGCTCGTCATGACGCTTGCCGTGGCCCCGGCCGCGCACGCGCAGGACACTTTTCCGAACAGACAGATCCGGATCGTGGTGCCGCTCGCTCCCGGCGGCGGACTTGACACACTTGCGCGCGTTCTGGCGCAGAAGTTCACGACCAAACTCGGCCAGACAGTGATCGTGGAAAACCGCACCGGTGCCGCCGGCAATATCGGCGCCGAAGCGGTGTATCGGGCCGAGCCTGACGGCTACACCATGATGTTCACGCAGCCGGGTCCGCTGACGGTGAGCAAGGCGCTGTACGGCCGGACGTCGTTCGAAGCTGAGGAATTCGTGCCTATCGGCATGGCCTCGCTGCAGGACATTATGCTCGCGGTCAATCCGAACCTGCCGGTGAAGAACCTGCAGGAACTGATCGCCTACGCCAGAGCCAATCCGGGCAAGCTCAACTACGGCTCGAGCGGCGCGGGCAGCGCGCCGCATCTGGCCGCTGAGCTTTTCAAATCGATGGCCAAGCTGGACATGGTGCACGTTCCCTTCAAGGGGGCGGCAAAGTCGATGCTGAACACGGTGTCCGGACAGGTTCATCTCACATTCTTCGCGTTCAGCACCGCCCTGTCCAACGCGAAGGACGGCAAGCTGCGCGCCATCGCAGTCGGCGGCTCGAAGCGCAATCCGCTGCTGCCGGACGTGCCCTCGATCTCGGAGGCACTTGCCGGGCTATCTTGCCGTGTCGTGGACCGCGATGATGGCGCCGCCGAAGACGCCGCCCGCCATCGCGCAGAAGCTGCAGCAGACGATGGCCGAAGATCATGAAGGAACCCGATGTGCGCGCGCGCCTGATCGGCCAGGGCGACCAGATTTTCGACATTACGGCGGCGCAGATGCCGGCCTTCCTCGACGAAGATCGCAAGCGCTGGGGCGATCTGATCAAGTCCGTCGGTATCAAGGCGGAGTGAGTTTGGCCGGCGCAACGGGACCGACCCTCGTCGAACGGCTCGCGCAATTCAGCGCGGGCGTTCGCTTCGACGACATGCCGCATGAAGACGTCGATGCGATCCGCCGCCTGGTGCTCGACACGCTGGGCTGCGCGATCGGCGCGGTCGGCTGCGAACCCGTGCGGCTGCTCAAGCCAATGCTGCGGCCGTCGTCCGCTCCTGCGGATACCGCGACCTTGCTGGGAAGCGGTGAGCGCGTCGGCCTCGCTGACGCCATCCTGCATAACGGCGCGCTCGTGCGTTATCTCGATTTCATGGATGTCTATTGGGCGCTCGACATCTGTCACCCGAGCGAAAACATCCCCGTGGCGCTGGCCGCGGCTGAAGCCGGCCAACGCAGCGGCCGCGAACTGATCGAAGCGATCGCGCTCGCCTATGAAGCACAGGTGCGTCTTGCGGATGCCTTCAGCCTAGAGGGCATCGGCCTGCATCATGTCAGCGCCGCCGGCTTCGTGGCGCCGCTGATCCTGGGCAAGCTCTGGCGCCTGGACGCGGCGCAGACCGCGCATGCGGTCGCGCTGGGAGGTTTTCGTCACCTGACCAGCGCTGTTCTGGCGCGGGGACGCCTGAGCATGGCGAAAGCTGTCGGCTACGCCCTGCCCGCCTCGGAGTGCGTGGCCTCGACGCGTCTGGCCGCGTCCGGCTTCACAGGTCCGCTCGACGTGCTGGAGAGCATGGGCGCGCGCGACATGGATCTGTCGCCGGGGACAGGCAGCGCACGGCGCGTCAGCATGAAGCGCTTCCCCGTGCAGTACACGCTGCAATCGCCGGTCGAGGCGGCGCTGCGATTGCGCGACAGTCTGGGCGGCGATCTCAGGCAGATCGAACGGCTGACCGTCGAAGTGTTCGCGGATGCCTGCCGGCGCACCGCCGATCCGGCCAAGTTTGCGCCCGCCAATCGCGAGACGGCCGATCACAGCCTGCCGTGCTGCGTGGCCATGGCGCTGGCCGATGGCGAGTTGACATCGGCACAGTTCGAATCCGGGCGCTGGCAGGCGGCGGAGGTGAAGGCCATCATGGCGATGATGACATGTGTTCCGTCTGCCGAGCTCGAACAGCAATTCCCGAACGGTCGCCCCGCGCGTCTGCTGGCGCAGATGAAGGACGGCACGCGACATTCAATTCTGGTTGAGGCGCCGCTCGGGGATTCGTCGCGTCCGATGAGCGAGAGTCAGTTGCGGGAGAAGTTTCTGGCGCAGACGAGTGCCGTCATCGGCGCGGATCGCGCTTCGATGGCTGCAGAAACGATCCTGAACTTGGAGAAAGTCGATAACATAAGTTCACTAACTGCATTGTTGAGCGCAGCGCGCTGAAGTCAAAGCATTGTTTAGACAAAGATTTATCGGCAACGAATACTTGGGCTCAACTTGAAAGCTGCCCACCGCATTAGGGTTTCGTTAGGCATGACGGGCCATACCTAGAAGCTGAATACGCATTTAGATTCTGCCAATATATTCAGCAGCTTCCGGTGCCATGAGCGATCCGTTTGAGAATCCCGGCAACGGTGCCGGGGTAATCCGCAAGACAGTTATGCACAATGCCGGCACCGTTTTCGCCGCGCAGCAAACCATCACACCCCTCCCAAAAACACCCAACGCCATCGAGACCACCATTCCCTTTCGGGATTCCTCTCTTTTCCAACTGACCGGAGACACGCAATGAAACTGCTCGGATTTGGCTCAGGCTCGAAAACGGCCGACTATCGCGGACAGATCGACGCCATCAACAAAGTACAAGCGGTCATCGAGTTCGCGCTCGACGGCACGATTCTGCACGCCAACCAGAATTTCCTGAGTGCGCTCGGCTATACGCTCGAGGAGATCAAGGGCCAGCATCACAGCCTGTTCATCGAGCCTTCGTACAAACAGAGCGCCGAGTATCAGCAATTCTGGGCCAAGCTTGGCCGCGGCGAGTTCGACGCCGGCCAGTACAA
The DNA here is from genome assembly GCA_963736355.1 of uncultured Alphaproteobacteria bacterium. Taxonomy (GTDB): domain Bacteria; phylum Pseudomonadota; class Alphaproteobacteria; order Rhizobiales; family Xanthobacteraceae; genus CAVTOO01. The sequence continues at coordinate 113,137 of CAVTOO010000007.1, forward strand.
GCGCATCGGCAAGGGCGGCAAGGAAATCTGGATTCAGGCGAGCTACAATCCGATCTTCGACTCGAGCGGCAAAGCCTACAAGGTCATCAAGTACGCAACCGATATCACCGAGCAGAAGCAGCGCACCGCAGATTTCGAAGGTCAGCTGGCCGCTATCAGCAAGGCGCAGGCCGTCATTGAATTTTCGCTGGACGGCACGATCCGCCACGCCAATGAGAACTTTCTGAAAACGCTTGGCTACTCGCTCGACGAGGTCAAGGGCAAGCATCACAGCATGTTCGCTGAAGCCAGCTTCCGGGATAGCCCGGAGTACCGTGCATTCTGGCAAAAGCTCGGGCGCGGCGAGTACAATTCCGGCCAATACAAGCGCATCGGCAAGGGCGGCAAGGAAGTCTGGATTCAGGCGAGCTACAATCCAATTTTCGATGTGAACGGCAGGCCGTTCAAGGTCGTGAAATACGCCACCGACATCACCGAGCAAATCAAAGCGAGCCGTATGCTCCAGACCGCCGTGCATGAAACGCAACAGGCCGTGAATGCGCGCCAGCGCAAGCGATCTGACTCAGCGCATTCCGCTCAAGGGCAAGACCGGTGAAATCGCCGAACTGTGCTCTGGCGTCAACGGCCTGCTCGATACGATGACGGCGGTGGTCAGCGAAATCAAATCGGCCTCGCACGAAATCACCAATGCCTCCAGCGAAATCGGCACGGCCACGACCGACCTGTCGCAGCGAACCGAGGAACAGGCCGCAAGTCTTGAACAGACATCCGCGTCCATGGAGCAAATCTCGGCGACGGTGAGAAAAAATGCCGAGAACGCGCAGCAGGCTAACGCGACGGCGGGGTCCACAAGCAAAGTGGCAGCCCGTGGCGGCGAAGTCGTCGCCGACGCGGTCAAGGCCATGTCACTGATCGAGGAATCATCCCGCAAGATCTCCGACATCATCGGCGTCATCGACGAAATCGCGCGCCAGACCAATCTGCTCGCCCTGAACGCCGCCGTGGAAGCGGCGCGCGCAGGCGATGCCGGCCGTGGCTTCGCGGTTGTGGCATCGGAAGTCCGCAGCCTGGCGCAGCGCTCTTCTCAAGCTGCCAAGGACATCAAGGATCTGATTACGAGCTCGAACACTCAGGTTAAAGACGGCGTCGAACTCGTGAACCGTGCGGGCAAGTCGCTGACTGAAATCGTCGAGTCGATCCGCGGGGTCGCGAGCATCGTGTCGGAGATCGCCAACGCCAGCGCCGAACAGGCTGGCGGCATCGATCAGGTCAACAAGGCCCTGGCCCAGATGGACGAGGTCACGCAGCAGAACTCGGCGCTGGTCGAGGAGAATGCGGCGACCGCGCGAACTCTGGAGCAGCAGGCCAAGGCGATGGACGATCGGGTCCGTGCCTTCAAGATAGAGGCCACTCAGCAGGTGACCACCGGCCGCACCCGCGCCGCCGCCTGATGACTAAAAAGCCGCCGTTACGGCCGGGCACTGAACGCTCGGCCGTAATGGCGGCTTTGTTTTATACTGCGCGATCCTGAAGTTTCACGCGCCGCTCGCTTTTCAAGTGCCACATCTGATCGAGCATCAGATCCGGTGGCTCACGCCTTCCTGTCGTCCAGCGCGCGGCGAACGCGACGAATGAGAACGCGCTTGGCCTTCTCGTCGGCCTCCTGCGCAACCGCTTCATTGATGTCGAGCAGCAGCCGCGACAGATCGTTACTTGAATCGCGGTGACCGACCAGTTCACGCCCGATACGAGGCACAGACCCGGCAGCCGATAATGTAGCGCCTCGCGTGGTCAACTCGTGAACTTCGTCAAGTCGCGGAATGCGAATAGCCTCGGCCGGCAAAAACTCGCCGATGCGTTGCGCCAGTCCGGCCAGCGCGGGCTCCTCTCCGTGGATCAGAAACACCTGATGGCGGATTGGCAAGCGCTCCTTGACCCACGTCGCGAGCTCTGGTCCGTCGGCGTGACCGGAATACAGATCGAGCTTCCTGATTTGCGCCTCAACGCGAATTTCTTCGCCATGGATACGCACCATCGGCGCACCATCGAGCAGGATCCGTCCGAGCGTGCCCTGTGCCTGAAAGCCGACGAATAACACCGTTGTATCCCGCCGCCACAACTTGGCTTTCAGATGGTGACGAATGCGCCCGGCATCAGCCATGCCGCTTGCAGCGATGACAATGTGAAAACCCTGGAAACGATCTATCGCCTTGCTTTCCTCAACGCTGGGCGTGAACCGCACATGCGGTGATCGCAACGCAGCGACCAACGCGTCACCGTTTGAAAGCGAAGCGCTGTTGCGAGCGAACACGTCGCTGACATGGGTCGCCAGCGGTGAATCGATAAAGATCTGCGTCCGTGGCAACGCCCCACTATCGAACAACGCCAACAAATCGACGAGCAGTTCCTGCGTCCTCTCCACGGCAAATGATGGGATAAGCAGCGCACCGCCGCGCTGGGCCGCATCGCGCACCTCTGCAAGAAGGGTCTTCCGGCGATCCTCGACTCCAGCCTCGATACGATCCCGATCGCCATAGGTGGATTCGCAAAGCACGTAATCAAAGCTGCGCGGAGCTTCCGGATCCGGATGCAGCAAGCGGCAATCCGGGCCGATGTCGCCAGATGTAAGAATCCGGATCGGATCGTTATCGCCATTCGCCACTTCGATCTCGATGGAGGCAGAACCAAGCAAATGACCGGCATTCCAGTAACGCGCCCTGATGCCCGGCACGGGGCTGATCCATGATTCATATGCGACAGGCCGAAAATATTCGAGGCTCGCGACTGCATCGGCCGCGGTGTAGATTGGCTCGACGGCTTGCCCGCCCCGACGCTGGTTGCGCCGATTGAGTTGATCCACCTCCATCTCCTGAATGTGCCCGGAGTCGGGCAGCATCAAGCCGCAAAGGTCGATGGTCGGCTGTGTCGCAAAAATCGGCCCCTTGAACCCGTGCGTCACCAGCTTCGGCAGCAGTCCGCTATGATCGATATGCGCATGGGTCAGCAGAACCGCGTCCAGACGTTGCGGCGCAAAAGGAAATTGCCTGTAGTTCAATTCGCGTTCCGATTTTGGTCCCTGAAACATGCCGCAATCGATCGCGATTTTCTTTCCACCCGCCTCCAGAACGAAACACGACCCGGTGACTGCGCCCGATGCGCCATGAAAATGAAGACGAACTGACATAAGAAACTTTCAAATCATTGAGGGCGGCGCGCGGCACAGGACAAGGCGGATTCTATGATGTCGGCCGACCTGAGTCACCACATGCGTCCACGAATTGAGCGCGCTGCAATGCGGCAGATACCTTGATCGGCCTGCATTAATTCCACGCTATTGCCTCACGGTCATCATCCGGTATTGTTGCTGCAACTGGGGGAAACGGTTTGCAGGCAGGGAACACTGTCGCGGGCCGAAGGGGCAGGATGACGACCGAAGATATCGGCTTCCGGAGCGGAAGACCGGCTGTAGCGGAGACGCGCAGCGACGGCTCTATTCTCTATTTGGCAACGATTGGCGCCGGGCTTGCCTGGGCAGTCGCTTTTGTCGTCGTCGGCCTGCGTTACGATTTACAGCTTTATGGCGACGGGTCGATTTTCTCCTACGCCGTCGCCGTTCAGGACGCTTGGTCCTATCATTGGCACAACATCGCCGGGCGCCTCGTCGTTTATCTTTACGCCATGGCGCCCGCGGAAGCCTATGTCGGCCTGACGCAGGACGCGCGCGGCGGCATCGTCCTCTACGGCTTTCTTTTCCTGTCGTCCCAACTGTTCGGGTTGATTGCGACATGGTTCTGCGACCGTTCGCCCGGCCGCGTCATTTTCGGCTTTGCCTGCCTGTCCACCGCTCTCGTCTGCCCCTTGGTGTTCGGCTTCCCGACCGAAACCTTCATCAGCCACGCACTATTCTGGCCGGTGCTTGCGGTGTGCCACTCGTCGCGCGCCAATCCGGCAAAACTCGCCCTGATCTTTGTTCTGCTGACCGCACTGATACTGACTCACCTCGGCGCCGCGATCTTTGTCGCAGCAATCCTGATGACGCTCTTTCTGCGGCGCTCGAAAGAGATGGCGTGGTGGGTCGCGGCATTTTTCCTGGCGGCATTTGCGATACGCGTCGGCGTCAAGCTTACCTTCAAGCCCGACGCCTATATCTCCAACATCCTGTGGCGCGCAGCGATGAACGTATTCAATCCGACCTACATCATCAACGACCTGCTGCGCCTGTTCGCCGCCATGGGGCTGATCTACGGCACGGCATTGCTCGCCTTTCGGCGCATTTCGCCCCACCGCGCGCATATCCTTGCGGCAACATTGTCGATAGCCGCGCTGATTGCCTACTGGCTTTATTTCGACACGGCGCTCCATGCCCAAGATCGTTACTACATGCGCACAGTCGTGCTCACGGTCACGCCCTTGCTTGGCATCGTCGCCGTGATTGTTGCCTATGGGCAGGACCTGACGTCACATCATCTGCAAGCCGTATCGAGCGCGCTGGTACGGCCAGCCGTCAGCAGGGCCGCGCTCGGCGCCCTCGCGCTCGCCATGCTGCTTCACGCAGGCGAAACGACCAAATTCGTCACGACATGGGCGCAGTATAAAAGTGCCGTCCAGTCGCTGGCGCGCAGCACGGTTTCCGATCCGGCGCTTGGCGACGCTCAATTCGTGTCGTCGCAGCGAATTTCTGCGGCACTCAATCGCGTGTCCTGGTTCTCGACGACGCATTTTCTGTCTGTGCTCGTTGCGCCAAATCTATCGCCAGCCCGGCTCGTCATCGATCCCAGTTCGAGTTACTTCTGGCTTCCTTGCAATGCGGCGACAAAGACGGTCGAGAGCGTGCGCGCCGTGCCCGCCGTCAGCCGCCGCCTGATCCGCAAATATTCCTGTCTGCATCGCACGAGCTAAGCTGCCCTCAGGCAGTTCCGCCAATCTCTCGGTCGCGATGTTGCGACGATTGACGCCGGCGGCGATGGCGCCCTGTGTCGCGCTCTCGACGAAGCGATGCGATCCGCAGACGAAAACCTGGCGCGGCGTATCCGGCAATCGTTTGAGCACCTCGGCGATGATCGCCGGGTCGATTCTTCGCGAGAAATCGCCTGCGCGCGTCGCCGCCTCACGCGTCAGCGTCAACGCGAGATCGAAACCGTTGCGCGCATCCGCCAACGACAGCAATTCATCGCGCCACGCGACGTCGTCCCACGTGCGCGCGGAGAACAACAGCAGCATCGGCACACCCGATCCCGCGGCATGGCGATGACGCACCATGCTCATCAGCGGCACGACGCCGGACCCGCCGCCGATCAGAAGGACGGGACCGCCCTGCTGCGCCGTCCATACAAAATGACCGCCAATCGGCCCGCGCAGCTCGATCTCATCTCCTACCATCGCGACGTCATGGAAGAACGGTGAGACTTCGCCGTCATCAAGCCGCTCGACTGCAAGCTCGATCACCCCGTCAGCGCCGGGCGCCGATGCAATCGAATAGCTGCGCTGGGCCTGATAGCCATCCGGCGCCGTCAGGCGCACATCCACATGCTGCCCGGCACGAAACGCAAATGGCTCGGCGAGCGTCAACATGTAGCTTTTGATGCGCGGCGTGCGCGGCACGATCGCCGCGATCGTCGCGGTCTGCCAGCGCAGCCGCGCGGCGGGAGCTGGCGTGTCAGTCACCGCTGAAACGCTGCTCGCGCCACGGATCGCCATACATGTGATAGCCGCGCAATTCCCAGAACCCGGCTTCGTCGCGTTCGGTGAATTGAAGCCGCTGATCCACTTCGCCGACTTCCAGAAATAGAGATGCGGGACCAGGAGACGCGCCGGACCGCCATGATCGGAATCGAGCGGCTCGCCGCCGTAACGCAGCGCGATCATCGCCTTGCTGCCGACCAGATCGGCGACAGGCACGTTGGTGGAGTAGTCGTCATAGGAATGGGCGAGCACGAACGGCGTCGGCGGCGACAGATCGGCGGCAGCCAGGACGTCGTCGATCGTCACGCCCTCCCAGGCGGTGTCGAACTTTGTCCACTTCGTTACGCAATGAATGTCGCGCGAGATCGACGTCTGCGGCAGCGCATTGAATTCCGCCCAGGTCCATTTCATCACCGTCCGCACGCCGACCTTGATCGTGAAGGTCCAGTCTGCGATCCGGATGCGCGGCGTCGGGCCCGCTGAAAGAACCGGAAAGTCGTCAGTCGGCGATTGCCCCGGCGGCAACCGCGATGCGATGTCGCCGGGCGGCCGTTGCCGCCCGGTAAAGCCACGCGTGGTCATGCACTCATCCCGCATCTATCGAAGCCGATACCTCAGCCTAGCGTCCCGCGACCCGCCTTCAAGGCGCATCACGATACCTTCCGCACCTATTTGCTTATATTTTTTGCTGTTTTTTACCTCATTCGATCTGATGCAATCGGGTTCCTTAACTGAATTTTCCGCGATGGCGGCGCACACTTAGGCATATTGAACAACGGGATCGGTCCATTAAGACGATGTTAAACACAGCGCCTTCCCGCCCGTTTGGGCGTGTCATCACTGTGCGCGGCTCCTCCGCCCGCGTCGCTATGATCGCTCACGGCCCGACGGCCAATTTGGCCGAGGCTCGTGCCACCGTCGGCCGCTTTCTGGCATTGCGATGCGGCAACAACACCATCATCAGCATGGTGACGGAAGTCTCGAACCAGGATTTGCCGCAAGCGCCGGACGAAACATACTTCGCCAGCGCCTGGGTCGATCTGCTCGGCGAAATCTATACAAGCGGCGAAGAACAGCGCTTCCAGCGCGGTGTCACCGTCTACCCCACCATCGGCGACACGGTCGAACTCGTCACCAATCAGGAACTGCGCACCGTCTATGCGCGCGTCAAGAAGGGTTCGGTGTCGGTCGGCAACTCTGCAGCAGGATCCCACCGTTGAGGCGACCATCGACGTCAACGAAATGATCAACAAGCACTTCGCGGTGCTGGGTTCGACCGGTGTCGGTAAATCGACCGGCGTCGTCGTCATTCTGCACGAGATCCTCAAGTCGCGGCCGGACCTGCGCATCTTCCTGGTCGACGTCCATAACGAATACGGCCGCAGCTTCGGCTCGCAGGCGCAGGTGCTCAACCCGCGCAACATCAAACTGCCGTTCTGGCTGTTCAACTTCGAGGAAATCGTCGACGTGTTTTTCGGCGGGCGCCCCGGCGTTGCCGAAGAGCTTGAAATCCTCTCCGAAGTCATCCCGCTCGCCAAGTCCGCCTACACCCAGTATCAAAATGGCGACCGCGGGTCGATCAAGCGCAGCGAAGCCAAGATCGCATTCACCTGCGACACGCCGGTGCCCTATCGCCTCGTCGATCTGCTCGGCCTGATCGATGAGCGCATGGGTCGCCTCGACAATCGCTCCTCGCGCATTTTCTATCACCGCCTGATCACGCGCATCGAAACCGTGCGCAACGATCCGCGCTACGCTTTCATGTTCGAAAACGCCAATGTCGGCGGCGACACGATGGCGGAAGTGATCAGCCATCTCTTCCGGCTGCCGATTGCCGGCAAGCCGATGACCGTGATGCAGCTCGGCGGCTTCCCGGCGGAAGTCGTCGACTCCGTCGTGTCGGTGCTGTGCCGCATGGCGTTCGATTTCGGCCTGTGGAGCGACGGCGCCTCACCGCTTCTGTTCGTTTGCGAGGAAGCCCATCGCTACGCCTCCGGCGATCGGACCGTCGGTTTCGGCCCGACCCGCAAGGCCATTTCCCGCATCGCCAAGGAAGGCCGTAAATACGGTGTCTTCCTTGCGCTGATCACGCAACGACCGGGCGAGCTCGACGCCACCATCCTGTCGCAATGCAACACGTTGTTCGCGATGCGTCTTGCGAACGACAAGGACCAGGCCTTGCTGCGCGCCGCGGTGTCCGATGCGGCGGCCAACCTGTTGTCGTTCGTCCCCTCGCTCGGTACACGTGAAGTGCTCGCCTTCGGCGAAGGTGTGGCGCTCCCGACACGCATGCGTTTCAAAGAACTTCCGGCACAATATCTGCCGCGGGGTGAATCGATGCTGGGCGGCAGCAGCAGCATCGCCAATATCGCCGAAGCCGATTTCGTCGGTTCTGTCGTCGAACGCTGGCGCGGCGCCAGCATGCATCGCGAAAACACCGACGGCGGTGCCTCCGCCCTCGAGCCCAAGATGTCCCGCATCAGCGACTCGCCGATGACCCAACCATCGATGGGGCTCGATCCTGAGCGCTTCCGCCTGCTCAAGAAGCCGCTGACGCCGGGTTCCATCGACCGCTGATCCGACGGCGCATGGCCGAATTGCCATGATCCCCGCTGTTGCGACTGGCGCTTGAAAGCCCTCGTCGCCAATTCTAAGCTCATTATGACGGCAGCGTTTCCGTCGGCCGCATCCAGCAGGCAGGACGATTATCGTGACGTCAGGCGATAACCATCAGGTTCTCCCGTTTCGACCGCGCAATCGTTCAGGCGGCGCGATTCGGCAGGCGCCCGCGCCGCAGCGCGAGCCGGACGACCTGTCCCGCTACGAAACCGACACCGACGAGCCCGACGATTTTCGCCATCGCATGATCACCAATGCGCTGGCCTTCGTTTTCGTTGGGCTTTTGACGGCCGCAGGCATCTGGATCGCCATCGCGATGGCCGATCTGCGGGCGAAACAGGATTGCGTCCTTGCCAATCGCCGCGACTGTTCAACCCAGCACACCCGCGGCGGTTGAGCCCACCTGCCGACCGGACCTTATTCCGACGTTTGGATAGCCGTTTCCGGGCACATCACCCCCCTCCGGCATTGAAGTGGCGGCAGGGGTCCGATATACGGGCACACAGCTTTGCGGCAGATGCGGCAGGGCTGCCGCGGCTTGCGGCGCCGCCTATTTCAGTGAAGCAAAATCAAAGGCTTAGCGATGTCCGACACCTACGATAAAGTTGCCAACATCATCGCGGAGACATGCGACATCGCCCGCGACACCATTACCCCGGAAAGTCACGTGATCAACGATCTGGGCATCGACAGCCTGGATTTCCTCGATGTGGCCTTCGCCATCGACAAGGCTTTCGGCATCAAGATGCCGCTCGAAAAGTGGACCCAAGAGGTCAACGACGGCAAGGCGACGACCGAACAGTACTTCGTCCTGGGGAACCTCTGCGCCCGTATCGACGAGCTGGTCACCGCCAAGGGGGCGTAACGCGCACGCCTCATGAATTTTGACCGTTTTCAACTCGTCGACCGCATCATCAGCATCAACCTTGAGAGCCGGACCATTGAGGTCGAGGCCCAGGTGCCGGCTGCCGATCGCGTCTTTGAAGGCCATTTTCCCGGCCATCCGCTGATGCCGGGCGTGCTTCTGATCGAGTCGATGGCGCAGACCACCGGCTGGCTCGCAGTCGCCATGCAGAACTTCGAGCGCATGGCGTTCCTGGCCGCGGTCAAGGAAGCGAAGTTGCGGCAGTTCATCACTCCCGGCCAGTCGCTCATCGTCCGCTCCCATGTCGTGCATGAAGGATCGGGCTTCACCGTCGCCGATGCCGAGATCCACATGGCCGGCAAGCTCGCCTGCAATGCCACCCTGACCCTGCGGCACATGCCTTTCCCGAACCCGGAGTTGCGCGATCACATGGTCGCGCTCGGCGCAAAGATCGGCCTACAACCGCAGGTAGTGAATAATGGCTGAAGCACGCGAGGCGTGGATCACCGGCATCGGAATCGTGTCGTCCCTCGGCGAAGGACTGGACGCGCATTGGGAGGCTCTCCAGGGCAGCCGGATCAACGTCGACGCCAAGACCTTCGCGCCGTTCATCGTCCACCCCCTCGCCCCTATCAATTTCGATCTGCAAATCGCCAAGAAAGGCGATCAGCGGCAGATGGAAGCCTGGCAGCGCATCGGCACCTATGCGGCCGGTCTCGCGCTCGACTCGGCCGGCATCAAGGGCCAGCCGGAGATTCTCGGCCGCACCGACATGATCGTCGCTGCCGCTGGCGGTGAACGCGACCTCGCCGTCGATGCCGCCATCCTGACGGCGCAGATGAAGGGCGAAGCCTCGCCCCAGTTCTTCAACGAACGCCTGATGAGCGATCTGCGCCCGACCTTGTTCCTTGCGCAATTGTCCAATCTGCTCGCCGGCAACATTTCGATCGTGCATGGCGTCACCGGATCGTCGCGTACGTTCATGGGCGAGGAAGCCTCCGGCATCGACGCCGCCCGCATCGCACTCGCGCGCATCAGCGCTGGCCAAAGCGACATCGCGCTGGTCGGCGCCGCCTACAATGCCGAGCGCAAGGAAATGCTGATGCTGCATGAGTTCGGCGGCTACAATCTCAAGGAGCATTTTGCTCCGGTCTGGTCGCGCGGCCCCAAGGGCGGATTCGCGCTTGGCTCCGGCGGTGTCTTCCTTGTCATTGAATCGAAGGATCACGCCGAGAAGCGCGGCGCGAAGCCGTTCGCCCGGCTGAGCAAGGTCGTCGCCGGTTACACACGGCGCAAAAACGCGCCCGTGACCGCAACGCTTGAGACGCTGTGGAAAGAGATCGCGCCATCAAAGGATGCCGCCATCATCACGGCTGCGACCGGCGCCGAACCTGTCGACAACCGGCGAACGCGCTTTTCTGAGCGCCCATCCGGGACATCCCATTCGCGCCATCGGCACGCCTTTCGGCCACATGACCGAGGCGCAATTTCCGCTCGGAATCGCAATTGCCGCCTTGTGTCTGTCCCACGGAGCGCTATTTCCAGCTTACGATGACAGCGGCATGGAAGCAGCGTCCGCGGGACCTGTCTCGCAGGTCGCGGTCGTCGGTGCCGGGCACTGGCGCGGCGAAGGCATGGCACTGGTCGAACCAGCCTGATTGGCCTCGACGGCCAAGCGTCGGGACTGAGGATTGAGGAGATCATGATGGTGGCGAAGGATTCGTTGGGCCGGCCGATCGTCGTCGTCACGGGCATGGGCGTCGTCACATCTCTTGGCGCCGGCAAGACCGACAATTGGGCCAAGCTCACAGCCGGCGAGTCCGGTCTGCGCACCATCACGCGTTTTCCCATCGACGGATTGAAGACCACCGTCGCGGGCGCCGTCGATTTCGTGCCCTGCGAACCGTTCTCGTCCGCCGCGCTGTGCGAGAAGTTCGCCGACATGGCCGCCGAGGAAGCCGTCACGCAGGCGGGCATCGGCACCAAGGGCGCATTTCCGGGTCCGCTGTTTCTGGCCGTCTGTCCGATCGAACTCGACTGGGGTCCGCGCACCGAACTGGCGCGCGCCACCGGCGCCAATGGCGACATCACCTATGACGACCTGCTGCGCGCCAGCAGCTCGGGGCGTTTCGCTGCCTATCATGAGCGCTATCAGTTCGTGTCGGTCGCCGATCATCTCGCGGAGCGTTTCGGCACGCAGGGCTCGCCTATCTCGCTGTCGACCGCCTGCGCATCGGGGGCGAGCGCAATCCAGCTCGGCGTCGAGGCGATCCGCCGCGGCGAAACCGATGCCGCACTCTGCGTCGGCACCGATGCCTCGGTGAATGCGGAATCGCTGATCCGCTTCTCGCTGCTGTCCGCACTGTCGACCGCAAATGAGCCGCCGCAATCGGCCGCCAAGCCGTTCTCGAAGAACCGCGATGGCTTTGTCATGGCCGAAGGCGCAGGCGCGCTCGTACTGGAAAGTCTTGAGAGCGCGACCGCGCGCGGCGCAACAATCCTCGGCGTCATGGCCGGTTGCGGCGAACTCGCCGACTCTTTCCATCGCACGCGTTCAAGCCCGGATGGCAAACCGATCATCGGCTGCATGCGCAAGGCGTTGACGGATGCCGGCTTCGAGCCCGACCGTATCGACTACATCAACGCCCACGGCACCGGCACTCCCGAGAACGACAGAATGGAGTATCTCGGCATGTCGTCCGTGTTCGGCGAACGCGCCAAGCAAATGCCGGTATCGTCCAACAAATCGATGATCGGACACACGCTGTCGGCGGCGGGTGCGGTGGAAGCGGTGTTCTCTCTGCTCACGCTCGAGCATCAGCGCATTCCGCCGACCATCAATTATGAATTCCCCGACCCAACGATCCCGCTCGACGTGGTGCCCAATAAAGCCCGCGACGCCCGCGTCACCGCTGCCATGTCCAACTCCTTCGGCTTTGGCGGCCAGAACGTCTCGCTGATCCTGACGCGCGAGCCGGTCTGAAAACCAAACAAGCCTGAAAACACAGGTCTGAGGGTGGTTGACGCCGCCCCCCTGCCTTGGCGATATGCCCCCACCTTTTAGCCTTCTGCCGGAGACCGCCGCCATGCGTGCGCTGAACCTCGTCTCGGAGCGCAAGCTCGACATCGTCGATATCCCGCCGCCGCCGGCGCCGGGGGCCGGCGAGGTCCAGATTCGCGTCAAGGCGGTGGCCCTCAATCACATCGACGTCTGGGGTTTTCGCGGCATGGCCTTCGCCAAGCGGACGCTGCCGCTTGCGGTCGGCGCAGAAGCCTCCGGTGAAATCGCCGCGGTCGGCGAAGGCGTGACCAATTTCCGTCCGGGCCAGAACGTCGTGATGTATGGCGCGATCACCTGCGGACATTGCCGCGCCTGCCGTGAAGGACGCGACAACCTGTGCGAAAACGTCGCCGGCATCATGGGATTCCATGTCGACGGCTTCGCGCGCGAGCTGATCAACATGCCCGCGCGACTCGTCATTCCGGTGCCCGACGGTGTGAGTGCACGTGATGCCGCCTGCGCACCGATTGCCTACTCGACCGTCCAGCACATGCTGTTCGACAACGCCAAGCTCGAACCAGGTCAGTCAATTCTGGTCCATGCGGGCGGGTCCGGCATCGGCACTGTTGCGATCATGATGGCGAAAGCCATCGGCTGCACCATCTACACCACCGTCGGCGACGATTCGAAGATCGAGCGGGTCAAGGCACTCGGTGCCGATCACGTCATCAACTATCGCACCGACCGGTTCGAAGGTGTGGTGCGTAAACTCACCAAGAAGAAAGGCGTCGATGTCGTGTTCGAGCATGTGGGCGCCGACACGTTCAACGGCTCGCTCTTGTCGCTCAAGCGCGGCGGCACGCTCGTCACCTGCGGCTCGACCTCCGGCCCTTCGACCACTCTCAACCTGATGCAACTGTTCCAGCAGCAATACCGCATCATCGGATCGTTCGGCGCATCGATGAAGAACATCGCCGAGAGCCTCGACAAGATGGCAGCCGGGATGAAGCCCGTGATCGACATGGAAGTCCCGCTCGCCGACGTCGACAAGGCACTGGCGCGCATGGAAACCCGCCAGGTCTTCGGCAAGATCATCGTTCATTTCTGACAATGAACCTCACTCTCCTCCGCACCGGCTTGAAGCTACGCAGATTTGGCAAGTCGGTGTCGAATGCCGTGGTGGGATACGTCACCGTCGGCCTCCTGCGCTTGCTGCGCCATGTCGAGTTTACGCGCCTTGCACGGTTCACGAGCGGCGTAACACGAACCTTCGGACCGTGGATGTCCGAGCAGCGCACCGGCCGCGCCAATCTCACCGCCGCCTTTCCCGATAAATCACCGGCCGAGATCGAGCAGATCCTGATCAATGTCTGGGACGGTCTTGGTCGTCTTGGCGCTGAATTCGCTCACATGGATCACATCTGGGATTTCGATCCGGCACGTCCGGCGCCGGCCGTATCGAATTGCCGCCCGACACGATCGCTCGCTTCTCGCAGTTGCGCGAAGACGGCAAAGGCGCCCTGATTTTCGCTTCCCATCTCGGCAACTGGGAGTTGCCGGCGATTGCCGCAGCCGCACATGGCCTCGACTCTGCGGTGCTGTTCCGCCGGCCGAATGTGGCAGCTGTCGATCGCGCCATTCAGGACATTCGCGGCGTCAACATGGGCGAGATGATCCCCAACACCGCCGACGCGCCGCGCCGTCTGGCCGAAGCGGTGCAGGCCGGCAAGCATGTGGGCATGCTGATCGATCAATGGTTCGGTCGTGGCGTTGAGGTGACCTTATTCGGCCGCAAGACCATGGCCAATCCGATCCTCGCGCGCATCGCACGTCACGTCGATTGCCCGATCCACGGCGTGCGCGTTATCCGTCTGCCGCAGAACCGATTCCGTATCGAGCTGAGCGAGGAAGTCGCGCCGGTACGCGACGCGTCAGGCATCATCGACATTCAGGCGACGACACAGAAGATCACCGGCATCATCGAAGGCTGGATCCGCGAATATCCGGACCAGTGGCTGTGGCTGCACCGCCGCTGGCGGCCGCTGGACCGTCGCTAACTCAATTCCCCGTCTTCACCCGTGTCCAGATGCGGTTCATCGTGCGCTGCGCCGCTGCATCGCGCGCCGTGATGACAAACAGCCGCTTCATCGTCGCCTCATCGGGATAGACCGTCCGATCGTTGATGACCTTGGGCTCGATCAGCTTCTGCGCCGCGAGATTGCCGCTGGCGTAAGACAGGAAGCTTGAGTTCTTGGCCGCGACGTCGGGGCGATAGAGATAGTTGATCAGCGCATAGGCTTCCGCGACGTTCTTGGCATCCTTGGGGATTGCCAGATTGTCGAAGAACATCTGCGCGCCCTCTTTCGGGATCGCATAGGCGATCTCGACGCCGTTCTTCGATTCCTCGGCCCGACTCTGCGCCTGCTTGATGTCGCCGGACCAGCCGACAACAAAACAGATTTCACCCGAAGCGAGTGCAGCGATGTATTCGGATGAATGGAACTTGCGGACGAACGGACGTACCTTGGTGACCAGCGCGGCCGCCTTGTCGAGATCGGCCTGCTTCGATGAGTTGGGATCGAGGCCAAGATAGTTCAGCGCGGCCGGCAAAATGTCGTCCGGCGAATCCAGCATGTGAATGCCGCAATCCTTGAACTTCGACAGGATCTCAGGCTTGAAGACGACGTCCCAGGAATTGATCTGGGCGTCCGCGCCCAACAGCTCGCGGGCCTTCTTCACATTGTAGCCGATGCCGGTCGTGCCCCACATGTAATTGGCGGCGAACTGATTGCCGGGATCGTAGATCGCAAGCTTGCCCGTGACCTCCGGCCAGGCATTCGACAGGTTCGACAATTTTGACTTGTCGAGCTTCTGGAAAATGCCGGCCTTGATCTGTCGCTGCAGGAAATATGCGGTCGGCACGACGACGTCATAGCCGGATTGTCCCGCCATCAGCCGCGTCTCAAGCGTCTCGTTGGCATCGAAGGTGTCATAAACAACCTTGATCCCCGTCTCGCGCGTAAATGCTTCGAGGACGTCGGGAGCCATGTAGCTCGACCAATTAAAAAAGTTGACGGTGCGCTCCTGTGCCTGCGCAGGTGCGAACACCAGCGCACCGAGACACAGCGACACGAGAGCGAAAGGTGCCTTGCGCATTCACGCGACTCCTTGGGCTACCGGGATTTGAAGACGTCCGAGAGGCGCTCGAGCGCGGTGTCGAGCGTCTCGTCTTTTTTGGCGAAGCAGAACCGCACCACCGATGTCACCGCATCGTCCTCGTAGAACGCCGATACGGGAATGGCGGCGACTTTCTTGTCCACGACGAGGCGCTTGCAGAAGGCCTCGTCGGTCTCGTTGAAACCGAGCGGCGCGAGATCGACATTGAGGAAGTATGTGCCCTGCGACTCCAGAACCGGAAAGCCGATCGACTTCAGGCCGTCGGTCAGCCGGTCGCGGCTGCGCTGCAGGTCGGCGCGCATGCCCTCGAAATAAGCGTCCGTCTTGGCGAGACCGTAGGCCACGCCAACCTGCAGATTGGGCGGCGTCGTGAAGGTCAGGAATTGATGCGCCTTCGCGAGCACGCGCAACAGGTGCGGCGCGGCGCAGACGAGACCGATCTTCCAGCCGGTGAGCGAGAAGATTTTTCCGGCGGAACCGATCTTGACGGTGCGATCGCGCATGCCCGGAATCGCAATCAGCGGGATGTGCTTGCGCCCGTCGAAAACGACGTGCTCCCACACCTCGTCGCTGATCGCGATGGCGTCGAACTCCTGACAGAAGCGCGCCAGCAATTCGAGGTCTTCGCGCGGATAGACGACAGCGGCGGGATTAAGCGGGTTGTTGAACAGCACCGCCTTGGTCTTCGGCGAGAACGCCTTGCGCAGCGCCTCCTCGGGCAAGCGCCAGTGCGGCGGCTCGAGCCGGACGAACTTCGGAATGCCGCCGGCCAGACGCACCAGCGGGACGTAAGCGTCATAGAACGGCTGGAAGATCACGACCTCATCGCCGGGCTGGACGATGGCGAGAATCGCGCCGGCAATGGCTTCGGTCGCGCCCGATGTCACCAGCACTTCGCTCATCGGATCGAGCGTGACGCCATGCCAATGTCCGTAGTGCTTGGCGATGGCCTGACGCAGTTCAGGCAGTCCCATCATCGACGGATACTGATTGTCGCCACTCATCAGGGCGTCGGCGGCCGCTTGCCGCACATCATCCGGCCCCTGATGGTCGGGGAAGCCCTGCCCGAGATTGATCGCCTTGTTGTCGCGAGCTGCCTGCGACATCGCCTCGAAGATCGTCACAGGCATATTTGTGAAAAGCTTATTCATCGGCTCAGCCGCCGGTCTTGACCGGCAGCCCGGCCGCCTTCCAGGCGAGGATGCCGCCCGCCAGATGCGAGCCATAGGCTAGGCCTGCGGCCTGCGCCGCGAGCGAGGCTGTCACCGAACGCCGTCCTGAGCGGCAGGCAAACACCACGTCCTTGCCTTGCGGGTCGGGGATGTCGGCCGGATCGAAGGTCGAAAGCGGCAGCACGACCGCGTCGGGATAGGCTTCGACGGCAACCTCATTGGGTTCCCGCACATCGACGAGGAGATAACGGCCCTGGGCAATGCCCTCCGCGACCTGCTCCGGCGTCAGATCGACCACGCCCTGCTCTTGTTCCGCCAAACCCGCCTCCCGCGTATTTAGAGCATGATCCCGAAAAGTGGATACCGGTTTTCGGACGAGATCATGCTCCAAACCAAAATACCGCCTTCGGATTAGGCTGCGGGCTTCAGGAAATCAACCGCTTCCGCGCCCACCCGGATCGCCTGTTTGGGCTCAAACGGTAACCTGCGTGCCAACCTCGACCACCCGCCCTGTCGGGATCTGGAAATAGTCGGTGGCGTCATTGGCCGAGCGCGACAACGCGATGAACAGATAGTCCTGCCACAACGGCATCCCGGACTGCGCGGAAGCCTTCAGCGAACGCCGCGACACGAAGAACGACGTCGACATGATGTCGAATTGCCAGCCGAGCTTGCGTGCGATCGCCAGTGCCTTCGGCACGTTCGGCGACTCCATAAAGCCGAACTTCAACGTCACCTGCGAGAACTTGTCGCTGATCTGGGTCATCGTGACGCGCTGCGCCAGATCCACACGCGGCGTCTGGGCAGTCTGGATGGTGAGGATCACGTTCTTCTCGTGCAGCACTTTGTTGTGCTTCAGATTATGCAGCAGCGCGGTCGGCGCAAAAGCCGGATCGCTGGTGAGAAACACCGCCGTGCCCGGCACGATATGCGGCGGACGCTTTTCGAGGCTGCGCACGAGATCGGCGAGCGGCACCTCGATGCGCCGCGTTTTGCTGACAAGGATCGACGTGCCGCGACGCCAGGTCCAGATGATCACGACCATGAACGCGCCGAACAGCAACGGCAGCCACGCGCCGTCGAAAAGCTTGAGCAGGTTGGCCGTGAAGAACGTCGCATCGACCAGGATCAGCGGACTTGCGGCGGCGATGGCGAGCCAGGGTTTCCAGTGCCACAGCTTCCACAGAATGATCAGGCACATGACGCCGTCGACCAGCATCGTCGTCGACACCGCAATGCCATAGGCCGCCGCCAGTCCGCTCGACGTCTTGAACAGGCCGACGAGCAGAAGCACACCGATGAGCAGCAGAATATTGATGCGCGGCAGGAAAATCTGTCCGGCGTGAACCGCCGAGGTATGACGCACGGCAAAGCGCGGCAGCAATCCCAGCTGCACCGCCTGTCGCGCCAGCGAGAAAGCGCCGGTAATCACCGCCTGGCTCGCAATCACCGAAGCCGCCGTCGCCAGGATCACGAGCGGCAACAGCACGCCCTCCGGGGCCATGCGGTAGAACGGGTTCTCGATCGCTGCCGGATTCGCCATGACCAGCGCGCCCTGGCCGAAATAATTGATGATGAGCGCCGGCAGCACGAATCCGAACCACGCAATGCGGATTGGCTTGCGGCCGAAATGACCGAGGTCGGCGTACAGCGCCTCGCCGCCCGTCACCGCTAGAAAGACCGCGCCCAGTGTTACCAGGCTGATGACGCCATGCGTCAGCATGAAATAGATCGCGTAGTAGGGATTGAGCGCAAACAGCACCGTCGGCTCGTCGCTGATATGCATCAGTCCCAGCACGGCCAGCACGCAGAACCAGACCACCATCACCGGGCCGAAAGCGGTCGCGACTTGCGACGTGCCGCGGCTCTGCATCGCGAACAACGCCACGAGGATGATGACCGCGAACGGCACCACATATTCCTCGAAGGCCGGCGTGACGAGTTTGAGACCTTCGACCGCCGACAGCACGGTGACCGCCGGCGTCAACATCGAGTCGCCGAAGAACATTGCCGCGCCGATCACACCGAGCGCCAGCACGAGCTTCGATTGCCGCCCGATCGCCTGCTGCACCAGCGCCATCAGGGAGAGCGTGCCGCCCTCGCCGTTATTGTCGGCGCGTAGCAGCAACAGCACGTATTTCACGGAGACGACGATGATCAGCGACCACAGGATCATCGACAGCACGCCGATGACCACTTCGGGCGTCACCGGGCCGGTATGACCGGAGGCGGCAAGCGCGGCTTCGCGGAAGGCGTAGAGCGGCGAGGTTCCGATATCGCCGAAGACCACACCGACGCTGCCAAGGGTGAGCGTCCACACGCCGGCCGCGTGGCCGGCGTTGCCGTTCTCGACGGCAGACACATCTTCATGAGCCATGAACTGAAAATGCCTTGTCTAGGGCGTGATCCGACAGACGAGATCATGCCCAAACATAAGTGGGAGCGTTACAGCGAGTCAGGTCGAAACACTAACGCCCTCGGCAGGCAACTGTTGCTGCACTGCAAGCGTGCGGGCCGGGCTTATAGCACCATCGCCCGGCAAGAGCACCGGCGAAAAGTCAAATATGGAAGAGAATTAAAGGTATCAAAATACCATTATATCAAGGCTTCAAGCCGGGCGGCAGTGGCGGGTCTTCGCGCATCAGTGTGATGGTCACGCGCCGGTTGGCCGCCAGATACGGATCGTCCGGGAAAAGCGGCTGGGTATCCGCCTTGCCGCCCACCATGAAAAAATGCCCGTTCGGCACCCCTTCGTTCTGCAGGATCTGCCGAATGGCGTTGGCGCGGTCGGCGGACAGGTCGAAAGCGCCATAGTCTGCCCGCATCGGCACCTGGCTCGCCGAGGTGTGACCGACGACCGAAACCCGCAGCGGCGACGCCTTGATCGGCCCGGCCAGCTTCTTGATCAGAGCCCTCGTGCGCTCAAGCGGCTCTCGCGAGCCCTCCGCGAACATCGAGCGGCCGTCCTGGTCGACGATCTCGAGGTTCAGCCCCTGCTTGGTCTCTTCGAACATGATGTGCTTGGACACTTCCGTGAGCTCGGGCATGTCCTGCAGCGCCTGGCGCAGCGAGGCGGAGGCAAGCGCGAATTCACGATCGACCTTGAAGCGCGCGCCGCTGACCTGGCTGCGCTGCTGCTCGTCTGGCGTCGGGCGGTTGGATGAGTCTTCCGGGTTGATATGCTCGACATTCTTCAGGCGCGGCCGGGTCGGCAGGCCGTCGGTCTCGATGATGCCGGAATAGCGCGCCTCGGTCTGAACGCCGAAGGCCTCGCGCATGGAGCCTGCGACGATCTTCAGCTTCTGCGAATCCTGATTGGAGAACGCCACGAGCATGACGAAGAAGCTCATGAGCAAGGCCATGAGATCTGCGAAGGTCACAAACCAGCCGTGACCGCCGGCGTGGGCGCCGTGCTTCTTCTTGGCCATCGAAGTCCCTGTCCTGCGTCCTTACGTGGCCGGTGATCAGGCCGGTGCCGTCTCGGCCTCGTCGTGGCGGTGCTGCTCCGGCAGATAGGCCAGCAGCATTTCGCGCACGAGCGCCGGGCTTTTGGAGTCGCGGATCATCAGGATGCCGTCGATGATCAGCGTGCGATTGGTGTCTTCTTCCGCCAGCTTCACATGCAGCTTGTCGGCGATCGGAAGACAAAACAGGTTGGCGACCAGCGCGCCGTAGAGCGTGGCGAGCAGCGCGATCGCCATCAGCGGGCCGAGCTTCGAAGGGTCGGTCATGTTGGCGAACATCTGCACCATGCCGATCAGCGTGCCGATCATGCCGAAGGCCGGTGCGCAATCGCCGATGGCGCGATAGATCTTCTGGCCCTCGTCGAGATGGTGCAGGAAATTGTCGCGGTCGCGCTCGAGGTTGTCGCGGATGAAGTTGACGTCGTAGCCGTCGGCGACGAAGCGTATGCCCTTGGCGAGGAATGAATCCTCGGTCTCGACCTTTTCAAGTCCGACCGGCCCCTGCTTGCGGGCGATTTCGGCGATGTTGGCGAGTTCGTCCACCAGATCGCGCGAAGTCGTCGAACGCATGGAGAACGCGAATTTGATGCCGAGAGGCAAACCGTGAATCATCGAGATGAACGGAAAGCGGATCAGCGTCGCGGAGAACGAGCCACCAAAGATGATGATCACGGCGTGGATATCGTAAAACATCCGCAGATCGCCACCCATGAAGATCAGGGTGACAATAACGATGCCGCCGGCGATAATGCCCAGGCCGGTCGCGAGATCCATGGAGAACTCCAACGCGTATACTACGCAATAAGACAAGCGGCCCATTCGAGGCCGTTCTCCATGACCCTACGGAACCCCAATTAAAGTAGCGTAAAGTTTGAATATTTTCGCAGCACGCTGCTGCGCTGGCGGGGCTGTCACAGCCGCACGCATGACATCTCAATGTTTTGGTAACGAATGCGGACCGGACGCGCGGAAAACGATCAATTCAGCCGCGTCGGACGCTCGGGCGACGCATCCGCAGCCGGTTGTGCGGCGATTTCGGCCGTCTCATCGCCCGCCGGGAGCGGCATTGTGACGCTTGCGGCGCCCTGCTGTGCCGCCTGCTCGGCGGCTTTCCGATAAGCGAGCCAGCTCAGCGGCAGGGCAAACAGGTAAATCACGGTGCAGACGGCCAGCACGTGCCAGGGATAGGCGATCAGGAGCGCGATTAAGCCGACGACGACCAGGACGAGCGGCAGCACCTTGTCGGGCTCGACACGCGATCCGATCGTCTTGCCGGAATAGACCGGAAGGCGAGAGACCATCAGGATGCCGATGCCGAGCGTGTAGAGCGCGGTCAGCAACGCCGGGAACTGCGGCATGTTGATGAAGGAAAGATAGACCGGCATCAGCACAACGATCGCACCCGCCGGCGCAGGAACGCCGGTGAAGTAGCCCGCCGCGAAGGCCGGTCGATTCGGATCGTCGATCGAGGCATTGAAACGCGCCAGCCGGAGGCCGCCGCAGATCGCGTAAAAGATCGCGCAGATCCAGCCGAAATTGCCGAGGTCCTTGAGCTGCCAGAAATACAGCAGGATGCCCGGCACGACACCGAAATTGACGAAGTCGGCGAGGCTGTCGAGCTCGGCGCCGAACTTGGACTGCCCCTTGATCGCACGGGCGATACGCCCGTCGATGCCGTCGAGCAGCGCCGCGAAAACGATGGCGGCAAGTGCAAGCTCCATCTTGCCTTCGATCGACAACCGAATGGCCGTCAAACCGGCGCAGATTGCGAGCAAGGTGATGACATTGGGCACGAGCATGCGAACAGGAATTGGCCGAAAACGGCGCCTGCGCAAACGGCTACTCATGCTGTCCGGATCTTGAGCCATACCCCAGTATATATCCGCCGGGTCGTGGCGACACCATGGCGGCCCCTAACCGGGCGCAATCCCGCAAAAGATCGTTAATCGCGCCGATACGTCCGGCCGCCGTCCCCGACCCGGAAATCGGCCAGAACCGTCTCGCCGGCGACCGCCGTCTGGCCCTGGGCGACCAGGGGCTTGGCCCCGTCCGGCAAATAGACGTCGAGGCGGGACCCGAAGCGGATCAGCCCGAAGCGCTCGCCCGCCATCATCGTCTGCCCCTCGCGTGCGAAGCAAACGATTCGCCGCGCGATCAGGCCGGCGATCTGGACCACGCCAATGGAGCCCGCCGGCGTCGCGATGACCAATGCATTGCGCTCATTGTCCTCGCTCGCCTTGTCGAGTTCGGCGTTGAGGAACTTGCCGGGGTGATAGGCAATGCGCTCGATCCGGCCGGACACCGGGGCACGATTCACGTGGCAATTGAACACATTCATGAAGACCGAAATGCGCTGCAGCGGCTTGGGGCCGAGGCCGAGTTCCGGCGGCGGCACAACGGTCACGATCATGGAGACGACGCCATCGGCCGGAGACACGACAAGTCCCTCGCGAACAGGCGTGATGCGCACAGGGTCGCGGAAGAACAGCGCGCACCAGATCGTCAGCACCGTGCCGATCCAGCCGAGCGGCGTCCAAACCCAGAACAGCACGAGGCTTGCGAACGCAAACCCTCCGATGAAGGGATAGCCTTCGCGGTGGATGGGTGGGATTTGCGCGCGGATGGAGTTCAAAATCGACATGGGGACGCAATATCCGAAGGCGGCGCGAAAAGCTACTCCGCCCGGGTCGGCGTCACCAGCGGATCGATATCGGACGGCTCGATCAGCGAATCCGCGACCGGCGGAGGCATGCGGTTGGGCGCTACGGCACTGTCGCCCACCTGCGCCAGCAACTCGCGGGCCTTTTCGGCCTCGCGCTGCCGGTTCCACATGCTGGCATAAAGCCCGCCCTGGGCCAGCAGTTCATGATGGCTGCCGCGCTCCACCAGCCGGCCCTGCTCCAGCACGATAATCTCGTCGGCGCCAACGATGGTGGAGAGCCGGTGTGCGATGACGAGCGTCGTGCGCCCGCGCGAGACACGCTCCAGCGCATCCTGAATTTCTTTCTCGGTGTGGCTGTCGAGCGCGGATGTCGCCTCGTCGAGCAGCAGAATCGGCGGTGCCTTCAGAATTGTGCGGGCGATGGCGACGCGCTGCTTCTCGCCGCCGGACAATTTGAGGCCGCGTTCGCCGACTTCGGTCTCGTAGCCCTTGGGCGCCATGCGGATGAAACCGTCGATCTGCGCCAGCCTCGCCGCCTCCTCGACTTCCGCGTCGCTCGCCTCCCAGCGCCCGTAGCGGATGTTGTAGCGAATGGTGTCGTTGAACAGCACGGTATCCTGCGGAACCATGCCGATGGCGGCGCGCAGCGAGGCCTGCGTCACGTCGCGGATGTCCTGGCCGTCGATGGTGATGCGTCCGCCGGAGATGTCGTAGAAACGATACAGCAGCCGCGACATCGTCGACTTGCCGGCGCCGGACGGACCCGACCACCGCGACCGTCTTGCCTGCGGGAACCTCGAAGCTGATGCCCTTGAGGATCGGACGCTCGGCGTCATAGGCGAAGCGAGACATTCTCGAAGCGGATCGCGCCGCTCGCAATCTGCAATGGCTTCGCATCCGGCTTGTCGGCGATCTCCGGATTGCGCGACAGGATGTTGAACATCCGCTCGATATCGATGATGGCCTGCTTGATCTCGCGATAGACCATGCCCATGAAATTCAGCGGCTGATAGAGCTGGATCATCATGGCATTGATCATGACGAAATCGCCGACGGTGTTGGTGCCGTTACGGACGCCGACGGCGCACATCGCCATGGTCGCTGTCAGGCCGAGCGTGAAGATGATAGCCTGGCCGGTATTGAGCACGGCGAGCGAGGTGTAGCTCTTGACGCTGGCGCCTTCATAGACCGCCATGGTGCGGTCGTAGCGCTCCGCTTCGCGCTGTTCGGCCGAGAAATACTTCACCGTTTCGTAGTTGAGCAGCGAGTCGATTGCCTTGGCGTTGGCGTCGGTGTCGGATTCGTTCATGCGGCGGCGGATGCCGATGCGCCATTCGGTCGCGTAATAGGTATAGACCATGTAGAACACGACGGTGACCGCGACGACGAGCACGTACCACGCGTCGAACTGATAGAGCAGCACAGCCACGATCAGCGCCAGTTCGACGATTGTCGGCAATAGCTGCAGGATGACCATGCGAACGATGGTCTCGATCGCCTCGCGGCCGCGTTCGAGCACGCGCGTCAGTCCGCCGGTCTTGCGCTCGAGGTGGAAGCGCAGCGATAATTCATGCATATGCACGAACGTGCGGAAGGCGAGCTTGCGCACCGCATGCATCGAGACCTTGGCGAAGACGCCGTCACGCAGTTGCGTGAACACCGCCATGACGATGCGCACGAAGCCGTAGCTGAGCGTCATCGCGATCGGCGACGCGATGATCCAGAACAGCCAGTTCGACGGTGCAACCGGAGCGGTGCCCTCGCCGCTCAGCGCGTCGACCGCCCATTTATAGGTGAAGGGGACCGTCAGCGTCGTCAGCTTGGCGACGAGCAGAAGCACCATCGACCAGACGACACGGCGCTTGAGGTCGGCGCGGTCGTGCGGCCAGATGGAGGGCCAAAGGCCGACAATGGCGCCGAACAGCGTGCCGCGAACGGGGCTTGCTGCGGCCTTGCCTGGCGATGGCTGGGGAAGGGTCGCGTCAGTCATATCGTGGTCATATAGGCGGTTTCGCTACAAGTTGCACCCACGCGTGTAACGATTTTGCGCACAATGTTGCAATGCCTATTCCGCGTTGCGCCTTGACCGGACCGGGGCGCAATGCCACATCGGATTCATGACCCAAATTCGAACTGTCTGCGTCTATTGCGGCTCCGGCCCCGGCACCAATCCGCGCTACATCGAAGCCGCAACCGAACTCGGCCGCACTTTCGCAGAGCAAAATATCCGGCTTGTCTATGGCGGCGGTTCCGTCGGACTGATGGGCGCTGTCTCCAAATCCGTGCTCGACAATGGCGGCGAGGTCACAGGCGTCATCCCCCAATTCCTCGTCCAGAAAGAACACGCGCAGAAGCGCGTGCAGGAACTGATCGTCACGCGCGACATGCATGAGCGCAAGCAGATCATGTTCGAGCGTTCCGACGCGTTCGTCGCGATGCCCGGCGGCATCGGCACGCTGGAAGAGCTTGTCGAGCAGATGACGTGGGCGCAGCTTGGCCGTCACGCCAAGCCGATCCTGCTCGCCAATATCGACGGTTTCTGGAACCCTCTGCTCGCGCTGATCGATCACATGCGCGAGCTGGCTTTCATCCGTGCCGGTCTCAGCGTCAACATCTTGCAGGCCGAGTACGTCGAAGACATCGTGCCGCGCCTGCGCGAAGCCGTCCGCAACCTTCCGCCTGCGGCGGCGACGCTGGAGCCGGAAGTCACCGACAAGATGTGAGAAGCGCCTAAATCGGCGCGCCTGCCTTCACCAGCTTATAGATGATCGAGTCCATCAGCGCCTGAAACGAGGCATCGATGATGTTCGGCGACACGCCGATGGTCGTCCACCGCTCGCCGTTCTCGTCTTCGCTCTCGATCAGCACGCGTGTCACGGCCTCGGTGCCGCCATTGAGAATACGCACGCGGTAATCGACGAGCTTCAGCCCATCGATGAATTTCTGATACTTGCCGAGATCCTTGCGCAAGGCGACGTCGAGCGCGTTGACCGGACCATTGCCCTCACCCGCCGAGATCAGCGTTTCGCCCGCGACATTGACCTTGACCACCGCCATGGCGACCGTCACGCGCTGCGCCGAGCGCGTTGTAGCGCTGCTCGACATTCACATCGAACTGGTCGACGCGGAAATAATCCGCGACGCGGCCGAGCGTGCGGCGCGCCAGCAGCTCGAATGAAGCGTCAGCGGACTCATAGGCGTAGCCTGCCGCTTCCCGATCCTTGATCTCATCCAGGAGCCGCGCCAGTTTCGGATCGTCCTTGTCGGCTTTCAGGCCCGCGCGCTCCAGTTCCGCGAGAAGATTCGAGCGGCCGCCCTGATCGGAGATCATCAGCTTGCGATGGTTGCCGACGGTTTCCGGCCGCACATGCTCGTAGGTCGCGGGATCTTTCATGATCGCCGAGGCATGGATGCCCGCCTTGGTCGCGAAGGCGCTTTCGCCGACATAGGGCGCATGGCGATACGGCACGCGATTGAGCATGTCGTCGAGCGTACGCGATGCCTGCACCAGCGTCGCGAGCTTCTCTTCGCTGACGCCGATCTCGAACTTGTCGGCGAATTCCTTTTTGAGCTTCAGCGTCGGGATGATCGAGCACAGATTGGCGTTGCCGCAGCGCTCGCCGATGCCGTTCAGCGTGCCCTGGATCTGGCGCGCACCGCCGCGCACCGCCGCCAGCGAGTTGGCGACCGCCTGCTCCGTGTCGTTGTGGGCATGGATGCCGACATGATCGCCCGGCACCGTCTTGCAGACCGTAGCCACGATGCGCTCGATCTCGTCGGGCATCGTGCCGCCATTGGTATCGCACAGCACCACCCAGCGCGCGCCGGAATCAAAAGCAGCCTTCGCGCAAGACAACGCATAGTCGGGGTTGGCCTTGTAGCCGTCGAAGAAGTGCTCGCAATCGACCAGCACTTCACGGCCCTTTGCCTTGGCCGCGCTCACGCTGTCGCGGATCGAGGCCAAATTTTCCTCAAGCGTCGTCTCAAGCGCAACACGCACCTGATAGTCCGACGTCTTGGCAACGAAACAGATCGCATCCGCCTTGGCGTCGAGCAGCGTCGCGACACCCGGATCGTTCGACACGGAGCGGCCCGGCCGTCGCGTCATGCCGAACGCGGTGAAGGTCGCGCGCTCCAGCTTCGGCGGTTCGGAGAAAAATTGCGTGTCGGTCGGGTTCGCGCCGGGATATCCGCCTTCGACATAGTCGAGGCCGAGATTGTCGAGCAGAACGGCCACCCGCTGCTTGTCATGCAGCGTGAAATCGACGCCATTCGCCTGCGCGCCGTCGCGCAGCGTGGTGTCGAACAAATAGAGACGTTCGCGGCTCATTGCAGCGGCCCTTTCGGCGGCACCATGGCGTCGGGCGCCAGCTTCTTCTTCATCGACGTATTGCCAAGCCATTCGTCGCCGATCAGGACGGTCTTGCGAATTTCGGCGCTGTAGCCGCGCTGCTCGAAGAACGGCCGCGCGGTGTCGCTGGCGTCGACGCTGAGTGCCACCGCCCCGCGTGCGGTCGCGAGCTTCTCCAGTGCCTCGACCAACGCCGTCGCCACGCCCTGTCGCGCCGCGGCCGGATGCACATAGAGCATGTCGATCACAGCGTTGTCCTTGAGCGAGGCAAAGCCGACGGCGGATTCGCCGAGCGTCGCCACCAGCGTCAGCTCACCGGCCAGACGTTTTGCCAGCGCTTCCTCGTCCTCGATTGTCGCGGCCATGCCTGCTGCTGTAACTCGGTATAGTCATCCGACGTCAGCTCGCTCACGCTGGCGACAAAAATCGCCGCCGCAACAGCGACATCCGTCGGCAACAGCGGCCGCAGACCGGGTTTTTGCGGCGAGGACGCCATCGTCACCAAACTCCGAAGATCTTGGTCGCAACGGCGAGCGCGATCACCAGCAGCACGATCTTGAGTGCGATGTAATAATACGGATGACGCGGAAACGGGGTGTCGGGCTTATCCATCAGACGCTCCTGTGGTGGCGATGCGCGGCATGCGACGATTCGATATGCCACTGTGAGGTATCGTGATCGGGATGCTGGCGGCTCTTGAGCTGATCGACGCGATCTTGCGGCAATTCGGTTGCCTCGCCCGGCAAACCTGCGAGCGTGTCGATGAATGGCAGCCGGCCTTCGATGCCGTATTGATGTGCGGGCACGACGCGACTGGGATCGTCGAGGCTCCCCAGCGAGATTGAGATGCGATCGGTGAATTCGTAATGGAACGTCAGCGGCGTACCGCAATTGCCGCAGAAGCCGCGCTCGGTCGCCTCGCTCGACGAGAACACGCGCGGCAATCCCCGCGTCCAGGTCAGATTGTCAAGCGTCACACCGGCGAGCGGTGCGAAGAACGAACCGAACGCCTTCTGGCACATGCGGCAGTGGCAGACATGCGGGTTGGTCGGCTCGGCGTGCAGCGCGTAGCGCACCGCGCCGCACTGACAACCGCCGGTATGGAGAACCTGTTTCATCGCGCGATCTCCCAGCTTGTGGTGAGTTCACCCGTTTTCGGGTCCTTGCCGTCTTTCAGCACAACGCCCATGGCCGCGAGTTCGTCGCGGATACGGTCGGACTCTTTGAAATCTTTCGCCGCGCGCGCCGCCTTGCGGTCCGCAATCAGTTTCTCGATGGCGGATTTATCCGCACCGGTTTCAGCCAGCGCCGTCGATTTGCGTTCCGAGGCCGTGGTCGCAAGCAGGCCCAGCAACATCGCCGACGCCTTGAGCGTAGCGCCCTCGCCTTCGAGCTGATGCAGCCGCGTGATCGCCGCGGGCGTATTCAGATCGTCAGCCAACGCATCGACCAAAGCAGCATCGGGCGCACCTGCCGGCGCGGCATCGCCTATCGCAGCGTACCAGCGGTCGAGCACCTTGCTGCTCTCTTCCACGCCCTTCATCGTCCAGTCGATCGGCTGGCGATAATGGGTTCGCAGCATGTTGAAGCGCAGCACTTCGCCCGGCCAGTCGTTCAGCAATTGACGAATGGTGATGAAATTGCCGACCGACTTCGACATCTTCTCGCCTTCGACCTGCAAGAAGCCGTTGTGCATCCAGACATTCGCCATGCGCTCGGAATGAAACGCGCAGCATGACTGCGCGAGTTCGTTCTCGTGGTGAGGAAATACGAGATCGATACCGCCGCCGTGAATGTCGAACTGTTCGCCGAGATGCTTCCATGACATCGCCGAGCACTCGATATGCCAGCCCGGACGGCCCTGAACCGCGATTCCGCCCGGCGACGGCCATGACGGCTCGCCCACCTTCGACGGCTTCCACAGCACGAAGTCCATCGCCTCGCGCTTGTAGGGCGCAACGTCGACACGCGCGCCCGCGATCATCTCGTCGAGCGAGCGTCGCGCCAGCTTGCCGTAGTTCGGATCGGACGCGACCGAAAACAGGACGTGGTCCTGCTCGACATAGGCGTTGCCGTTCTTGATCAGCCTGTCGATGATCGTGCGCATCTCGCCGATATGCTCGGTCGCGCGCGGCTCGACGCTCGGGCGCAGGCATCCAAGCGCGTCGACATCGGCATGAAACTGCTTCTCGGTCTGCTCGGTCACCTTGCGAATCGCGTCGTTCAACGGCAGACCGGGGAAGTCACGCGCGGCCCGATCGTTGATCTTGTCATCGACGTCGGTGATGTTGCGCACGTAGGTGACGCTCTTCTCCCCATAGACATGCCGCAGCAGGCGGAACAACACGTCGAAGACGATGACCGGGCGCGCGTTGCCGATATGAGCAAAGTCATAGACCGTCGGCCCGCACACATACATGCGGACATTGGCAGGATCGAGCGGCGCAAACGCCTGCTTGTCCTTGGTCAGCGTATCGTAAAGCTTCAGCACCGTGGCGCGTCCTTGCGAATCCCAAACAACAATAAACACCCTGGCCGCTGGCCGGGCGTCTCCTTGTCTCGAATTTTGAGAACAGACGGCCGCAGCCAGCGAGGGTCGCTAGCTAATAATCTCCCGGCAGATGCCGCAGATCGTCAAAAGGCCGTTCATGGGCCGGGACAATGGGCCAAAGCGGCCGCTTTCGTCAAGGCTCGGCCCGGCCCGAAAATCGGACCGGCTCAATCATTCTTAATGATTTTTGGCTAGCAGATGTTGTCCGATTCCCAGTCATTCCGGTGTGCCATGCGCCGCGTCGCCATTCTCATTGCCAGCGCCCTCGTGCTCTCAGCCGGGGCTGCCTTTGCCGAGACGAGAACCTTCGTCATCGCCAATCAGCCCGATGGATATGGCGTCGATCGCTGCCTCGCCTCCGGCGAACCCTGCGGCCAGACCGTGGCGCGGGCCTATTGCCAGGCGCAGGACTTCTCGAAGGCCGCTTCGTTCCGCCGTGTCGAGCGCGACGAAATTACCGGCGCCATTCCGGTTTCGAGCTGCGGCGGTACCGGATGCGGCGAGTTCATCGCCATTACCTGCCAGCGCTGACCGTCGCCACCGCCACAATTTGGCCGTGGGTTGAACAGGTTGTTATCCCGCACAGGGTGCAAAACGGCGTGACCTGACGGGTCGAAGCGATTATGAAGGCACCTCTTGGTCCCTTCGGAAGCGCGCCGGCTCATGCCTATCTGGCCTATGACTTTCCGCCTGCCTCACATCGACGCCAGGACGCTGTTCAGCGCGCTGGCCGTGCTCGTGTCGCTGCCGATGAGCGCGGCACTTGCGCAAGGTGCGCCCCCGCCCGGACCGGGCGCGCCCTCCGCCAATCCCGTCTGCCAGCGCCTTGAAGCGCAGCTTGTCTCCATCGACCGCGCCAACGGCGATCAGGGCCGCGCCGAACAGATGCGCCGCTATGAAGAGGCAGCCACCAAGCAGCAGGCTGAACTCGACCGCACCCAGATGTCTGCGCGCCGCAACGGCTGCGAAGGCGGCGGCTTCTTCTCGCTGTTCAGCGGCCAGTCGGCGCAATGCGGTCCGATCAATACCCAGCTTCAGCAAATGCGCGGCAATCTCGATCAGATCATGCGCCAGATCGAACAATTGAGGGCCGCTTCCGGCGGATCGGCGCAGGATGCGCAGCGCAGGTCGGTGCTGGTCGCACTCGCGCAGAACAATTGCGGCGCGCAATACGCGGCCGCCGTTCGCGGCGCGCAGCCGCCGCAGCAGTCGGGCGGTTTCTTCGGCGCATTGTTCGGCGGCAACAACCCCAACGCGCCTGTGGACCCCGGCGCCTACCCTGAATATGGCGCGGCGGGCGGCACCTATCGCACCATGTGCGTGCGCACCTGCGACGGCTTCTACTTCCCGGTTTCCTTTGCGACGTCTCCGGCACGTTTCGCCGACGACGAGCGCACCTGCAAGGCGCAGTGTCCGGCCTCTGAGGCCGTGCTCTACACCTTTCGCAATCCGGGCGAAGACATGAACCAGGCGGTTTCGGCGTCGAGCGGCCAGCCTTACACGGCGCTTCCCGCCGCGTTCAAATATCGCCAGGAGTTCAATCCGTCCTGCAGCTGCAAGGCGACCGGCCAGACCTGGGCCGATGCGCTCAAGAACATCGACGATCGCGCGGCCGCCTCGCAGCAAGGCGACATCATCGTCACCGATGAGCGCGCCAAGCAGATGTCGGCGCCGCCGAAAGGCCGGCCCGTCAACGCCAATCCCAAGGGAACCCCGGCTGCCGCACCGGCGGTGTCATCGACACCCGCGGCGCCAGCCGACGCCAACCGGCCGATCCGCTCGGTCGGCCCGACCTTCATTCAGCCAAAAGCGAACTAGCGCCTGCCTTGGCGCCCGACTGCGAGCGCCTCAGCTCGCCGCAGCTAACCTGCGATCCGCGCGCGCGCGTCCGATCAGCGGCAGCAGTGCCTTCAACTCCGGCCCCTGCTCGCGCCCGGTGAGCGCCAGCCGGAGCGGATGAAACAGCGCCCGGCCTTTTTTGCCTGTCGCAGCGCCAACCGCCTTCGTCCACGCGCTCCAGGTCGTCTCGTCAAACGGCTCCGCCGGCAAATGCTCGCGCGCCACGCGCACGAGATCGCGGTCGTCGGCCGCGTAGGTCTCGTCGGTCGCAACGACGCTCCACCATGTCACCACCTCGTTGAAGCGCGTGAGATTGCCACGCACCGCCATCCAGAACGCGTCGCCGCCCGTGATGCCGAGGCCCGACAACCGCGTCGCAACGCGCTCATACGGCAACTGATGCAGCGTTCGCGCATTGAGCCCGTCGAGTTCGGCCGGGTCGAACTTGGCCGCCGAGTGCGACACATCGGCGAGATCGACCTTGCTCATCAGATCGTCGAGGCCGGTCACCGGCTCGACCGCATGCGAGGTGCCGATCAAGACCGCCAGCGCCGCGACAGCGGCCGGCTCGATAGCCTTCGTCCCGCAGCGACGACAACGACAGATGCCCGAGCCGCTTCGACAGCCCCTCGCCGCTCGGCAATGTCAGCAAATTGTGGTGACCGAAGCGCGGTGCGACGGCGCCCAGCGCCTCGAACAACTGAATCTGCACCACCGTATTGGTGACGTGATCCTCGCCGCGGATGATGTCGCTGATGTTCATGTCGATGTCATCGACAACGGAAGACAACGTGTAGAGATAGATGCCGTCCTCGCGCACCAGCACGGGATCGGACAACGCGGCGGCATTGATCGACTGGTCGCCACGAACAAGATCGGCCCACTCCACGACGCGATGATCAAGCAGGAAGCGCCAGTGCGGCTTGCGTCCCTCGGCCTCCAGCTTGGCTTTGTCGGCATCGGTGAGCTTGAGCGCCGCACGATCGTAGATCGGCGGGCGGTGCATCGCCATCTGGCGCTTGCGACGGTAGTCCAGCTCTTCGGCGCGTCTCGTAGCAGGCGTACAGCTTCCCGGCCTTGCGCAGGCCGTCGACGGCCATCGCGTAACGGTCGAAGCGGTCGGACTGCCGCTCGACCTGATCCGGCTTGATACCGAGCCAGGCCAGATCGACCGCAATGCCGTCGGCGAACTCGCGCGTCGAGCGCGCAACATCGGTGTCGTCGAAACGCAGTACGAACTGTCCGCCGCGCTTCTTGGCGTAAAGCCAGTTGAACAGCGCGGTGCGCGCATTGCCGATATGGATGCGGCCCGTCGGCGACGGCGCAAAGCGAACTTTGATATGTGCGTCAGACATCGAAGGCTTCAGCCGATTTGCCTGAGGATCGCGTCACCAGCGTCTCGTCGGGTTTGGGCAGCGCCTTGCCACCGTCGCGAAATTTGTTGGTGATCGGATAGCGGCGATCGCGGCCGAAGCTGCGCAACGTCACCTTGACGCCCGGCGCCGCCTGCCGCCGCTTGTATTCGGCAAGATTGAGCATCCGCTCGATGCGCACGACCATGTCGCGGTCGAAGCCGGCGGCAATGATATCCGCAAGCGGCTCTTCCTTCTCCACCAGCCGCTCAAGCACGGCGTCGAGCAGATCGTAAGGCGGCAGCGAATCCTGATCGGTCTGGTTCTCGCGCAGCTCCGCCGTCGGCGGGCGCGTGATGATGCGCTCGGGAATGACGATCCCCGAAGGGCCCAGCGCGTCGTCCGGCTTCCAGCTGGTTGCGCAACCGCGACAGACGAAAAACTTCCGTCTTGTAGAGGTCCTTCACCGGGTTGAAGCCGCCATTCATGTCGCCATAGAGCGTGGCATAGCCGACCGACATCTCCGACTTGTTGCCGGTGGTGACGACCATCGAGCCGAACTTGTTGGAGAACGCCATCAGGATGACGCCACGCGCGCGCGCCTG
The DNA here is from genome assembly GCA_963736355.1 of uncultured Alphaproteobacteria bacterium. Taxonomy (GTDB): domain Bacteria; phylum Pseudomonadota; class Alphaproteobacteria; order Rhizobiales; family Xanthobacteraceae; genus CAVTOO01. Next base: position 146,477 of record CAVTOO010000007.1, read on the forward strand.
GATATTCTCCTCGGTCACGTCGCGCTTCAGATCCTTGAAGATGGGTGCGAGCGCCTCTTCCACACCGCCGACGGCGGACGCAATCGGCAGCACGTCGTAGCGAATGCCGAGCGCCTTGGCGACAGCCGCCGCATCGTCCTGTGAAATCTGCGCGGTGAAACGAAACGGCAGCATGATGGCGCGCACGCGATCCGCGCCAAGCGCGTCCACGGCCATCGCCGCGCAGAGCGCCGAGTCGATGCCGCCGGAGAGGCCGAGCACGACACCGGGGAAACCGTTCTTGGTCACGTAGTCGCGCAGGCCCAGCACGCAGGCGGCATAATTGCCCTCGTCGCCTTCCACCAGTTTCGTGACCGGTCCTTCGCAGCGCCAGCCGCGTTTGGCGTCTCGCACCCAGCGCAGCGTCGTAATGTCCTCGCGGAAGGACGGCATCTGCACCGCCAGCGAATTGTCGGCATGCAGCACAAACGAACCGCCGTCGAACACCAGCTCGTCCTGTCCGCCGATCTGATTGAGATAAACCAGCGGCAGGCCGCTCTCCGCCACGCGCGCGACCGCGATATTCAAGCGAACATCGTCCTTGTCGCGGTGATAGGGCGAACCGTTCGGAACGACGAGAATTTCCGCGCCGGTCTCGACCAGACACTCGACCACGCTCTCATAGGCCGACGATTCTTCCTGCCAGATGTCCTCGCAGATCGGCACACCGACGCGCACGCCCCGAATATTGATCGGGCCCGGCACCGGTCCCACGGCGAACACGCGCTTCTCGTCGAAGACGCCATAGTTCGGCAGGTTCACCTTGAAGCGGATCGCGGCGATGCGCCCGCCATCGAGCAGCGCACAGGCATTGTAGAGTTTGCCCTCGTCGACCCACGGCGTGCCGATCAGCATGGCCGGGCCGCCGTCGGCGGTCTCGCGCGCAAGCTCCTCGATCGTGGCGCGGCAAGCCGCCTGAAATGCCGGCTTCAGCACGAGGTCTTCCGGCGGGTAGCCCGCGATGAAAAGCTCCGGGAACACCACGAGATCGGCGCCTTCGGCGGCGGCCTGCTTGCGGGCAGCACGCGCCTTGGCGGCATTGCCGGCGACATCGCCCACAATGGGGTTCAGCTGCGCAAGCGTCATGGTCAGACGGTCGGTCATGGGAAGCATCTATAGCGTTTTCGGGCGAAGTGGAAACCGGTCCACACCGGGAAACAGGCAGACCAAAAGCGGGGTTCAACAAAACCGGATCAGATCGTCAGCCGCTCGACCAGCGCAAAAAGCCAGACCAGGCCGGCGATCACAGCGGCGACCGCGACCGCGGCCGAACCCATGTCCTTGACGCGGCCGATCTGGGGGTCGTGTTCCAGCGTCACGCGGTCGGCGAGTTTTTCGATGGCGGTGTTGAGGAGTTCGACAGCCAGCAGCAGCAGGATCACCGTCACCAGTTGCAGGCTGCGCTCATAGGAGATGCCGACGACACAGTGAGAGCGGGATCGCCGCGAGCAGAATAATCAGCTCCTCGCGGATCGCCTGCTCTGAGGCCGTGGCGAAGCGAAGACCGTTCCAGGTATTGATGGCGGCGCGATAGAGGCGAAACATGAGACGGCCCGTCCGGGCCCCTTGCCCGGTCGGTCCGTTATAAGCGCGTCGCCTTAACCGGTTCTTTCCGCCGGCTGGCCGCCGGAACCCTTACAGCCCCGCCGCCGCAGGCAGCGGCTTGGCCTTGGTGGCCCGCTCCTGTTTGAGCTGCTCGGCGATCAGGAACGCCATATCGATGGATTGCTCGGCATTGAGGCGCGGATCGCAGAACGTGTGGTAGCGGTCGTTGAGATCCTCGTCGGTCACTGCGCGGGCGCCACCGGTGCACTCGGTCACGTCCTTGCCCGTCATCTCCAGATGCACGCCGCCGGCGTGGGTGCCTTCGGCCAGATGCACGGCGAAGAACGTCTTCACCTCAGACAGGATGCGGTCGAACGGACGTGTCTTGTAGCCCGAGGTCGAGGTGATGGTGTTGCCGTGCATCGGATCGCACGACCACACGACATGACGGCCTTCCCGCTTCACGGCGCGCACCAGCGCCGGCAGGCAATCCGCCGCCTTGTCCGAACCGAAGCGCGCGATCAGCGTCAGCCGGCCCGGCTCATTCTCGGGCGACAGCGCATCGATCAGCTTGATCAGTTCGTCCGGCTTGAGCGACGGGCCGCATTTGAGGCCGATCGGATTCTTGATGCCGCGGAAATACTCGACATGGGCATGATCGAGCTGCCGCGTGCGGTCGCCGATCCAGATCATGTGACCGGAGGTTGCGTACCAGTCGCCCGTCGTTGAATCGACACGCGTCATTGCCTGCTCGTAGCCGAGCAAGAGCGCCTCGTGGCTGGTGTAGAATTCCGTCGAGCGCAGTTCGGGATGGTTCTCCAGGTCGAGTCCGCAGGCGCGCATGAAAGAAAGCGCTTCGGAGATGCGATCGGCGAGTTCACGATAGTGACGCGACTGCTGCAAATCCTTCACGAAGCCGAGCATCCATTGATGCACGCTTTGGAGATTGGCGAAGCCACCCGTCGCGAAGGCGCGCAGCAGGTTCAGCGTCGCCGCCGACTGACGATACGCCTCGATCTGGCGGCGCGGATCGGGGATGCGCTGCTCAGGCGTGAAGCCGATATCGTTGACGATGTCGCCGCGATAGCTCGGAAGCTCGACGCCATCCTTCTTCTCCATCGGCGAAGAACGCGGCTTCGCGAACTGACCGGCGATGCGGCCGACTTTGACGATCGGTGTCGCACCGGCATAGGTCAGTACCACCGCCATCTGCAGGAAGACGCGGAAGAAGTCGCGGATGTTGTTGGCGCCGTGTTCGGCGAAGCTCTCGGCGCAGTCGCCGCCCTGCAGCAGAAACGCGTTGCCGCTGGCAACGCGTGCGAGCTGCTTCTTCAGGCTGCGGGCCTCACCTGCAAAAACCAGCGGCGGAAAGGTCGCGAGTTGCGCTTCGGTGTCCGCCAAAATCTTGGCGTCCGGATAATCCGGCATCTGCACCACCGGTTTGCTGCGCCAGCTATCGGGCGACCAACGCTCGGCCATGACACGCTCCTCAAATACCGCTTCTGAAATACCTCCCACCCCGGCGATTTCCTCCGGCTGGGCGGCCTCAACTTGTTGGAAGGCGGAAGCTTTCCGCCTGATGGGGCGGACTTATACACAGGGCGGGAGGTCTTCGCCAGCCGGTTTTGGGGCTCGGTCGACGCCCTCAAGCCCGTGAATACGCAGGGATTGTCGGTTTAGCCCGGCTTGGCTCGGAGCCTTAGCCGTCCATCACCGGCAGCATCTCTTCGGCTGCCTCGCGCACGTGCCGTGTCGTCGGCGTGCGCATGGTGACAAGCTCTTCGGCTGAGGTCGGGTGCACCGCCATCGTTGCGTCGAAATCCGCCTTGGTCGCCTTGAGCCTCACTGCAACGCCGACGAGCTGAATCATTTCGCCCGCGCCCTCACCGACAATGTGACATCCGACGACACGATCACTCACGCCGTCCACGACGAGCTTCATCAAGACACGCGTGTCGCGGCCGGAGAGCGTTGCCTTCATCGGCCGGAACGTCGCCTTGTAGATGTCGACCTTCACAAAAGTCGCCAGCGCCTGCATCTCGGTCAGCCCCACCGTGCCGACTTCCGGCTGCGAGAACACCGCCGTCGGCACATCGTTGTGATCGGCACGCGTCGGCTTGTTGCCGAACACCGTATCGGCGAAGGTATGGCCTTCGCGAATGGCCACCGGAGTCAGATTAAGCCGGTTGGTGACATCGCCCACCGCATAGATATGCGGCACGGACGTCTGCGAAAATCCGTCGACTGCGATGCCGGCTGTCTTCGTATCGAGCGTGACGCCCGCTTTTTCAAGGCCGAGCCCTGTCACGTTGGGATGACGACCGATCGCGAACATCACCTGATCGGCAGCAACGCTGGTCCCATCGGAGAGCTGCGCGTCAAATTCGGCGCCGCGCTTGTCGACCTTCGCAACCGTCACGCCAGTACGGATAGTGATGCCGCGCTTCTCCATTTCGGTGCGCAGATGCGCGCGCACGTCGTCGTCAAAGCCACGCAGGATATTTTCGCCGCGATAAACGAGCGTCACCGCCGAACCTAATCCAGCGAAGATGCCCGCGAACTCGACGGCGATATAACCGCCGCCCTGAATCACAATGCGCTCAGGCTTGCGTGGCAGATGAAATACTTCGTTCGAGGAAATGACGTGTTCCAGGCCGGGAATGGCTGGGCCGTGATGCGGGGCCGCCCCTGTCGCGATCAGGATGTACTTCGCTCGCACGGCTTCGCCGGTCGCAAGAATGCGCACCGTATGAGGGTCTTCGATCACAGCGCGACTCTTCACAATCGTCACGCCGGCCTTGTCGAGGTTCGACGTGTAGGCGCGTTCGAGCCGGTCGATTTCCTTGTCCTTATTGGCGATCAGCGTTGCCCAATCGAACGACGCTTCCGGAATCGTCCAGCCGAACCCGGCGGCGTCTTCGATGCTCTCATGAATATGTGAGGCGTAAACAAGAAGCTTCTTCGGTACGCAGCCGCGAATGACGCAGGTTCCGCCCATGCGGTATTCTTCGGCCAGCATGACGCGTGCGCCGTACTGGGCGGAGATGCGGGCGGCGCGTACGCCACCCGATCCACCGCCAATAACGAAGAGATCGACTTCGGTCATCGAACAGACCGCCGGGCGTCGCGCACTAAATGTCCTTGCCGCGCTTCTTCATCTCGTCCTTGAAGCGCGTGCCGACTTCGTCCGAGAACTTCTGCGCCCAGAGGTTCATGTAGGAAACACTGAGCTCCATCGCACGCGGCTCCGTCTCAAGCGACTTCTTGCCGAGCGGCGTCTTGTAGAACGCCACAAGGTCGCGCAGCTCCTGCTCAGTGAACCCGCTGGCATAGATCTTGGACATGCCTTCGCCGATTTCATTTTGCCGACCGTCGAGATCCTTGGCGAGCTTGAGTGCCACCTCGTCGAGATCCTTCTGCTTGTCGAGATTGCTTCTGAGAATACCGTCTTTTACCTGGGCGATGATGCCCGGCACGGCGCCTGCGAACATCACATTGGCCTGCTTCATGTTGACGATCTCTTTGGCGAGAGCCACCGCCGCCGCCGGCGGATTGGGCAGTCCCTCCACCACCGTTTGCGCGTAAGCCGGTCGCAGCGCGCCCGCGGCAAACACGATCACGGCCGTCAGCGCCAGTCTCAAAAATGCAGTCATGGTCATACTCCTCAAGCGCGGCCCTTCGGCCGATCAATCACGCGAATACCCTGCGCGCCCGCAAGAATTGTGGTGCGCGCCAATCCAAGAAACAGTCCGTGCTCGACGACGCCCGGAATGGCGGCAAGAGCAGTCGCCACTTTGTGCGGGTCCTTGATGCTGCCGAGCTTGGCATCGACAATCCAGTGGCCGCCATCGGTGACGAAAGCAAGGCCGTCACGCCCGCTTCTGATGGTAAGGGGGCCTTCGGCGCCAGCGGATTTCAAGGCTTCAACAATCGCGCGACGGGTCGCGGCCACGCCGAACGGCATGATTTCGATCGGAAGCGGAAACTGCCCCAGTATTGGCACCCATTTCGACTCATCGGCGATCACAATCATGCGGTCAGAGGCGCTGGCCACGATCTTTTCGCGCAACAGCGCTCCGCCTCCGCCCTTGATCAGATTGAGATCGGGGTCCACCTCGTCGGCGCCATCGACGGTGAGATCGAGCCGATCGATGTCGTCGAGGGTCGTCAGCTTGACGCCGCAGCGGGTCGCGAGTTCGCGCGTGGCTTCCGATGTCGGCACACCGATCACGTTCAATCCGGCACGCACGCGCTCGCCGAGAAGTTCAACAAAGTGCTTGGCGGTCGATCCCGTGCCGAGCCCAAGCCGCATGCCGTCACGCACCTCCTCGAGTGCGCGCGCCGCCGCCTGCCGTTTCAGCCCGTCCAAGTCCATCGTGACCGTCATGCCAGATTGCCGAAAGTGGCCCCTGTTTAGCGTTGTTTCAGGGCTGGGAACAGCCCATCACGGCGCTTGCGCGAGAGCGGCCGGACCGCTAGCGAGAGGCCATGACAAGCCCGCTTCTGGCCGTGTTCGATCTCGACGGAACGCTGATCGACACCGCCCCCGATCTGATCGCAAGCCTCAATGCCGTTCTGAAACGCGAAGGCGTCGCACCGGTGCCGATCGGACGCGCGCGCACCATGATCGGTTCGGGCGCAAAAAAGCTGATCGAACTGGGTCTCGCCGATCAGGGCCGCCGCGCGCCGGAGCAGGAGCTCAAGCGGATGGTGGCGGATTTCATCACCCATTACAGCGAGAATATCGCCGTCGAATTGCAGCCATTCGAGGGGCTGGAAGCCGCACTCGATCAACTCGCCGCCAATGGCGTGCAATTCGCGGTGTGCACCAACAAGCTGGAATGGCTGTCGGTGCGATTGCTGGAGCAACTGGGCCTGGCCAACCGATTTGCCGCGATCTGCGGCGCCGATACTTTTGGCGTTGCGAAGCCGCATCCGGATATTTTGCGAAAGACCGTCGTGCGTGCGGGAAGTGTGCCGGAACGAACGGTGATGGTGGGGGATGCGGCGACGGATGTGGGGGCTGCGCGGGCGGCGGGGATCCCCATGATCGGCGTCGATTTCGGGTACACCGAAACGCCGATGAAAGATTTGAAGCCGGATTGGCTGATCTCGCATATGCGCGAATTGCCGGACACCGTAATGGGTGCTTTTGGGTCTTCCACCGCTTCGCAAAAATAGAAAATAATGAACTATATCAATATCTTAAAAGGACCCTCGGGAAAAGAGCGAAGACCGCCCACCCCAACCCCATGTTGCACGCATCACCGCCTCCCCCTATGGTCGGACCGGGGATGCGGCAAGCTGCCGCGTGATTAGGATGGACTGCTTCATGCGCCGCGCATTCACTGTCGCCGCCGCCGCCTTGACGCTGGCCGGCTGCGGATCGATGTCATTTCCGTCGCTCGATTCGTTGTCGCCCGCGCCGCCGCAGATGACCCTGCAGCTCGAATCTTTACCCTCCGGCGCCGAAGCCAAGACCTCGCTCGGCCCGGCCTGCCGCACGCCCTGCGCCGTCTCGGTGCCGCGGACCGCCAATTTCACCGTGACCTACACGCTCGACCGCTTCCAGCCGCAGACGGTTCCGGTGCAGCTGGTCGAGCCGCAGTTCAACACACAGGACTACGGAACGGAAAACGTCACGGCGCCCGAGGCGCGGTTCGAGCCGAGCCCGGTCTATGCCGAATTGCAGCCCGCCGCGCCGCCGCCGCGCAAGAAAAGCTCCCCGAAGGCCGCCCCCAAGCGAGCCCCGGCCCCGACGGCAGCCGCGCCTGCCCAGCAGCAATCCGCACCGGCTCCGGCTGCCCAACAAAGCCCGGTCCAGTCGCGCTTCCCGCCCCCGGCCCAATCCGGCTTTCCACCCCCCGCCCAATCCAGCTTTCCGCCTCCCGCGCGATAGCTCGAAAACGCGCTAATAGCGTTGCGGCGTCGCCTCCCGCGTCCATAGATTTGATCTGTGACAACGCAGCCTCGGCAGCCTCGGTTATTGCCTTGTCCGCGACCGCCAACCGGACGCCCGTTTTGAACAAGATCGTCGTGCCATCGACCGCACCGACAGCGACACGCGCCCCCATGCGGGACACGTTCGGTCGCGACATCTCCTATCTGCGCGTCTCGGTGACCGACCGCTGCGACTTCCGCTGCCTCTATTGCATGTCGGAAGACATGACCTTCCTGCCCAAGAAGGATGTCCTGTCGCTCGAAGAGCTTGACCGTCTGTGCTCGGCCTTCATCGCCAAGGGCGTGCGCAAACTACGCCTGACCGGCGGCGAACCGCTCGTGCGCCGCAACGTCATGGAACTGATCCGCTCGCTGTCGCGCCATCTCACCACCGGCGCGCTCGACGAACTGACGCTGACCACCAACGGCTCGCAACTCGCCCGCTTCGCCGACGAGCTTTATGCGACCGGCATCCGCCGCATCAACGTCTCGCTCGACACGCTGGATGCCACACTGTTCCGCGACATCACGCGCTGGGGCGATCTCGACAAGGTGCTGGACGGCATCGAGGCGGCGCGGCGCGCCGGGCTTCACGTCAAGATCAACACCGTCGCGCTCAAGGGCGCGAACGAAGACGAAATTCCCGATCTGGTGCGCTGGGCGCATAGCCTTGGCATGGAGCTGACGCTGATCGAAGTGATGCCGCTCGGCGATGTCGGCGTCGGCCGCGCCGATCAATACGTCCCGCTCTCGCTCGTGCGCACCCGCCTGGCGACGCAGTTCACCATGAGCGACCTTCCGGACTTCACCGGCGGCCCGGCACGCTATGTGCACGTCGCGGAAACCGGCGGCCGTCTCGGGTTCATTACCCCGATGACGCATAATTTCTGCGAGAGCTGCAATCGCGTGCGCATCACCTGCACCGGCACGCTGCACACCTGCCTCGGTCAGAACGACGCCACCGACCTGCGCGCACCGCTGCGTGCCTCCGATGACAACGCGCTGCTCGATGCCGCAATCGACAGCGGCATCGGGACGAAGCCGAAGGGGCACGACTTCATCATCGACCGCCGCCACAGCGGCCCGGCCGTGAGCCGCCATATGAGCGTGACCGGCGGCTGACGACCTGCCTCCGCATTCGGCAATGCCTCTCGCGTGTGCAATGCACCGGCCGTCAAGAGACTTGTTTTAGTCCAAACTACCGATTGACCTCCCCCGACCGCGCTGGAATGCTGCCGGTGTTCGCACTCAATGCGGGCCACAGGGACACAAGCCGGACCAACCGGCGGTTTCGGAGGGGAAACATTGGATCAGTTTTTGCCGATCAGTCGTGGCATCGATGCCATGAACTCCTGGCTTGGACGCTGGCTGTCGTGGCTGATCGTCGCCGCCGTTCTCGTCTCATCCATCAACGCGATCGTGCGCAAGGTGTTCGACATGTCGTCGAATTCCTACCTCGAACTGCAATGGGTGCTTGTTCAGCATCGTGTTCCTGTGCTGCTCGCCATGGACGCTGCTGTCGAACGAACACATCCGCATCGACATCATCAACAATCGATTCTAAGCTGAAGACCAGAAGCTGGATCGACCTGCTCGGGCACATCTTCTTCCTGATGCCCTTCGCGCTGATCATGCTATACTACGGCGTTCCGTTCTTCGTGCGCTCGCTGCGCCTTAACGAACAATCCTTCAGCGCCGGCGGCCTGCCGCAGTGGCCGGCGAAGTCGCTGATCATGATCGGCTTCGCGCTTCTGGTGCTGCAGGGCATTTCGGAGATCATCAAGCGCATCGCGATCATGCAGGGCCACCTGCCCGATCCGAACGCAGTCGTCGGTCCGACCGCCGCCGAACTCGAAGCCGAACGTCTTCTGAGCGCGATCGCTCCCATCGCCATCCATTCCGGCAACCCGCCGGGCAAAGCCTGACCACATGCCCGGACTGGAGAGCCTTTCATGATCGCGATGCTGATCCACTACATGGCGCCGATCATGTTCGCGTCGCTGGTGGTGTTCCTGCTGCTCGGATACCCGGTCGCCTTCTCGCTCGCCGCCAACGGACTGTTCTTCGCCTTCATCGGCATCGAGCTCGGGCTGTTCCAGCCGGACTTCATGCAGGCGCTGCCGGAGCGCGTCTACGGCGTGATGAACAACGACACGCTGCTGGCGATCCCGTTCTTCACCTTCATGGGGCTGATCCTCGAACGCTCGGGCATGGCCGAGGACCTGCTTGAGACCATCGGGCAATTGTTCGGCACGGTGCGCGGCGGTCTCGCCTATGCGGTGATCTTCGTCGGCGCGCTGCTGGCGGCGACGACCGGCGTCGTCGCCGCCTCCGTCATCTCGATGGGCCTGATCTCGCTGCCGATCATGCTGCGCTACGGCTACGACCGCTCGGTCGCCTCCGGCGTCATCGCCGCGTCCGGCACGCTGGCGCAGATCATCCCGCCCTCGCTGGTGCTGATCGTGATGGCCGACCAGCTCGGCCGCTCGGTCGGCGACATGTACGAAGGCGCCTTCATTCCCGGCCTCGTGCTGTCGACCCTGTATGCGGGCTATGTCTTCCTCGTCACGATGATCTCGCCGGACAAGGCGCCGGGCCTGCCGCTCGAGGCGCAGACGCTGCGCGAACCGGAAACGCTGCGCCATCCCCTGATCCTGCCGCTCGCGCTCGCCTCGGCCGCGCTTGCGACCTACGCGCTGGTGTGGCGCTGGCACGCCTTCGACTGGTCGCAGCCCGCCTTCGGCCTGGTGGGCGCAGGCGAGATCGTGATGCGGATTTTCTGGACGGCGGTGATCTTCGGGATCGTCTGGAAGGCGCTGATGGGCACCATCCGCACCATGACGATCTCGCTCTATCTCACAGTCATTCTTGCCGCCACGATCGCGCTCGTGATCATGAGCCGGACCAAGACGCAAGCGCCGGCGCGGATTATGTCGTGCTCATCGATGTCGATCGGCGTTGCGGTGGCGTTCGTCATCGCCGTCATCAACAAGGTGCTGCGGCTCAAGCTGCTGTCGAAGACTCGGCCGAGCAGGTCGTGTTCGTGATGGTGCCGCCGCTCGGGCTGATCTTCCTGGTGCTCGGCACGATCTTCATCGGCGTCGCGACCCCGACCGAGGGCGGCGCGATGGGCGCGGCCGGCGCGCTGATCCTCGCGGCCATGAAGGGCCGGCTCACTTTCAACCTCACGCGGCAGGCCGCCGAAGCCACCGCCAAGCTCTCCGCCTTCGTCGTCTTCATCCTGATCGGCGCGCGCGTGTTCTCGCTGACCTTCTACGGCGTCAGCGGCCATGTCTGGGTCGAGGAGCTTCTGGTGGCGCTGCCGGGCGGCCAGACCGGCTTCCTGATCTTCGTCAACGTCCTCGTCTTCGTCCTGGCGTTCTTCCTCGACTTCTTCGAACTGGCCTTCATCATCGTGCCCCTGCTCGGCCCGGCGGCGGAGAAGCTCGGCATCGACCTGATCTGGTTCGGCGTCATTCTCGCGCGTGAACATGCAGACGTCATTCATGCATCCGCCGTTCGGCTTCGCGCTGTTCTATCTGCGATCGGTGGCGCCGAAGGAATTGTATCTCGACAGGGTGACGGGCAAACGCATGGCGCCCGTCACCACCGGACAGATCTACTGGGGCGCCGTGCCGTTCGTGGTGATCCAGGTGCATCATGGTCGCGCTTGTCATCGCCTTCCCGAGCATGGTGATGCACTACAAGGGCATCGGCACCGGCGTCGATCCGAACACGATCAAGATCGAGATTCCACAGATTCGACTCGTTGCCGCCGCTCGATCTGGGACCGCCGGTGATCAGGTGACGACGAGCGAAGTCATGTAAGACCTGCATCGAACTCGTCATGGCCGGGCTCGTCCCGGCCATCTCGATTATAGAGGCACTGCCTTCCTAAGCGAGATCACCGGGTCACGGCGCGCTCAATTCGGCTATAGCCGACTTGAGCGTTTATTGTGCCGATCTCGGATAAATCCGAGATCGGGTGCGCCGCCGGTGATGACAAAATAATTGTGCCATCCGCCAAACCGTTCTCAGCTGATGGCGTGCGCGGCTGATCCAGGCCCCGGCGCCGGCCTGGTGATGACAGAAAATTGGAAAGCAAGAAAACGCCCCCACCCCCGACCCTCCCCGACCATTCGCTGCGCGAATCGAGGGAGGGGAGAAGTCAGGCCGCGCCTACTTCTCCAGACGCGCGATCAGGCTCGACGTATCCCAGCGCGTGCCGCCCATCTTCTGCACTTCGGCGTAGAAATTATCGACCAGCGCGGTCACCGGCAGGCTGGCGCCGTTGCGCTTGGCCTCATTGAGACAGATCGCCAGATCCTTGCGCATCCACTCCACCGCGAAGCCGTAGTCGAACTTGCCGGCGTTCATCGTCTTGTAGCGGTTCTCCATCTGCCAGGACTGCGCCGCGCCCTTGGAGATCGTCTCGATGACGGCCTCGACATCGAGACCCGCCTTCTTGGCGAAGTGAATGCCTTCCGACAACGCCTCGACGAGACCGGCGATGCAGATCTGGTTGACCATCTTGGTGAGCTGGCCGGAGCCGGCGCCGCCCAGCAGACGGCACATCCGCGCATAGGCGGCGATCACCGGCTCGACGCGCTTGAACGCAGCTTCGTCGCCGCCGCACATCACGGTGAGCACGCCGTTCTCCGCGCCCGCCTGCCCGCCCGACACCGGCGCATCGACGAAGCCGAAGCCGCGCTTGTTCGCTGCCGCATTCAATTCGCGCGCGACTTCGGCCGACGCCGTGGTGTGATCGACGAAGATCGCGCCCTTGCCCATGCCGGCGAAGGCGCCGTCGGCGCCGATGGTGACGCTGCGCAGATCGTCGTCATTGCCGACGCAGGCCATGACGAAATCCTGCCCCTGCGCCGCCTCGCGCGGCGTGGGCACCGCCTTGCCGCCGAACTTCGCGACCCAGGCCTGCGCCTTGGCGGCGCTGCGGTTGTAGACCGTGACCTCGTGGCCGCCCTTGGTGGCGAGATGACCGGCCATGGGGAAACCCATGACGCCCAGACCGATGAAGGCGACCTTTGCCATGCGAATTAGTCCTTGTTTGATTTGAAAATCGAAGCGCGGAACGGCTCGCGCTACATTACCGGCCCCGCGGCCCGCGGACAACTGCACGGTTTGCGCCGCATTCCGGGGCGAATTCGCCGTTGACCTCGCGCACAGCCAACGTATGACTGCGCCCCATGAGGGAGTATCCTGCGTGGCTGTGAACGAAGATCAGGTCCTTGACGCGCTGGCCAAAGTCGCGGCCCCGGACGGAACACCGCTGACGCGCGCGGGCGTGCTGTCGCCGATCGTCGCCAATGACGGCAAGGTGTTCTTCTCCATCAATGTCGATGCCGCCGAGGCCAAAGCCTGGGAGAGCGTGCGCGCGCAGGCCGAGGCCGCCGTGAAGGCGCTGCCCGGCGTCACGCTGGCGATGATCGCGCTCACCGCCGAGCGCAAGGGCGGCAACCCCACACCCGCCGGTGCTGTTCCCGCCGGCACGCCACCGCGCCCCAAGGGCCATGCGCATCCGCACGGCTCGCCGATGGCGAAACAGGCGCGCATCCCCGGCGTCGATGCCGTGGTCGCGGTCGCCTCCGGCAAGGGCGGCGTCGGCAAATCGACCACCGCGCTCAACCTCGCGCTGGGACTTCACGCGCTCGGCCTCAAGGTCGGCATTCTCGATGCGGATATCTACGGCCCTTCCGTTCCCAAGCTGACGGGCATCAACGAACGGCCGCAGACGCGCGACGGCAAGATCATGATCCCGATCGAGCGGTTCGGCCTGAAAATCATGTCGATCGGATTCCTCGTCGACGAAGCCACGCCGATGATCTGGCGCGGACCGATGGTGATGTCGGCGATCACGCAGATGCTGCGCGAAGTCGATTGGGGCACGCTCGACGTGCTTGTCGTCGATATGCCGCCCGGGACCGGCGACGCGCAGCTGACGCTCGCACAGACCGTACCGGTCACGGGCGCTGTGATCGTGTCCACGCCGCAGGACCTGGCACTGATCGACGCGCGGCGCGGCGCGGCCATGTTCGAGCGCGTGAATATTCCCGTGCTCGGCGTGATCGAGAACATGAGCTACTTCCTGTGCCCGCATTGCGGCACGCGCCACGAGATTTTCGGGCATGGCGGCGCGCGGCAGGAGGCAACAAAGCTCGGCCTCGCCTTCCTCGGCGAGGTGCCGCTGCACATGGACATCCGGCTCAGTTCGGATGCCGGCGCGCCGGTGACGGCCATGAAGCCAGATAGTGAGCATGCCAAAATTTACGCCACCATCGCCAAGCGAGTGGCGGAACAATTGGCGACCGTGAAGGCGCAGTAGCCTAAGGTGCCGTCATTGCCGTGCTCGACACGGCAATCCAGCTTATTCGCACTTCGGACATTTGAATTAAGGTGGATCACCGGGTCGCGGCGCTCGCGCCGGCCCGGTGATGACGAAGGATAGGTCTGCTTCGTTACGGGCCCGGCTCTTTTTTGCTCTGCAACAAAGCCGAATGCGCCTGCCGGTATCCGGCAGCGGCGTTGCCGGCCCGCGGCCCTTAGTCCTTTTTGCTAGGACGCAAGGGCATGGATTTCGGGGCGTCCCTGTACCATGCTGGAACCCAGCCCCCGCACAGGGGGATCACAGATTCGGCCGCATAGCCGAACGGCCGATCAGGGAGAATCTCATGAAACGTCGTGAATTCATCAAGACCGCTGGCCTTGGCGTCGCAGGAGCTGCGATTGCCGCGCCAGCGATCGCGCAGTCAATGCCGGAATTGAAATGGCGCCTGACTTCAAGTTTTCCGAAATCGCTCGACACGATTTACGGCGCAGCCGAAACATTCGCGAAGGCTGTGGCTGAAGCCACCGACAACAAATTCCAGATCCAGTGCTTCGCAGGCGGTGAAATCGTCCCAGCGCTGCAGGCCGCCGACGCCGTGACCAACGGCACCGTCGAGATGTGCCACACCGCGTCGTATTACTTCATCGGCAAGGATCCGACGTTTGCGTTCGGCACCGCCGTGCCCTTCGGCCTCAACAGCCGCCAGCAGGATGCCTGGCAGCACAATGGCGGCGGCATGGACCTGATGAACGAGTTCTACAAGAAGCATAACATCTTCGCGATTCCGAACGGCAACACCGGCACGCAGATGGGCGGCTGGTACCGCAAGGAGATCAAGGAGCCGGCTGACCTCAACGGCCTGAAGATGCGCATCGGCGGTTTCGCCGGTCAGGTGCTGTCGAAGCTCGGCGCGGTGCCGCAGCAGATTGCCGGCGGCGACATCTATCCGGCGCTGGAAAAGGGCACCATCGACGCCGCCGAGTGGGTCGGCCCCTATGACGACGAGAAGCTCGGCTTCCAGAAGGTCGCGCAGTACTACTACTATCCGGGTTGGTGGGAAGGTGGCGCGATGCTCCACAACTTCATCAACATCGACAAGTGGAACTCGCTGACACCGGCCTACAAGTCGATCGTCCGCGCCGCCTCCGCACTCGCGCACACCGGCATGCAGTCGAAATACGACGCCGGCAACCCGGCGGCGCTGAAGCGGCTGGTGGCCGGCGGTGCGCAGCTGCGTCCGTTCTCGCAGTCGGTGCTCGAGGCGTGTCTGAAGGCCTCCAACGAGGTCTATGCCGAGACCTCGGCCAAGAACGCCGACTTCAAGAAGGTCCACGACAACATGATGGCCTTCCGCGGCGACCAGTATCTGTGGTGGCAGGTGGCCGAATATACCTTCGACACCTTCCAGATCCGCAGCCGCAGGTCTTAAAGCGCATGATCTTATCCGAAAACCGGTACCCACTTTTCGGGATCATGCGCTAGAGCGCCTTACCCGCTGAAACATGAAAACGCCCGCCTCACGGCGGGCGATTTTTTTGTTGGGCGCGGCGCGAGGTCGTGGGTAACTCCGGCTGCCGCGCTGCTGATCACGCAAAATAAATCAAATCTTAACGATCTTCGGGCGTCTTTTAAGCTCAGCCTTAATGATTTCTGGTTCAATAAGGTTACGAAACTGGAAGTGCGTTTGCGTGCAGGATCGTTCGTCCATGCGTGAGTCAGCGCCCTCGTCGTTCGGGGCGTCCCACAGGGCTGAGGTGCCGTCCGGCGACGGGCAGCCGCGCCGCAAGCGCGTCACCGCGCAGCGCGTGCGCGAAGCGCGCGACCGCGTGACCTCGCTCTCGGGCACACATCCCGCCTTCGACCATGAATTGCTGCGCCAGTTCGCGCAGACCCGCATCTCGGCGTCGCTGCTCGTGCTGGCGTTGACGATCCTGACCGGCGTGATCGCCAGCTTCTGGGCGCACCCGGTGATCGCGGCGGCGTGGACGATTGCCGTGCTCGGCATTCATGTCTTCATCATTTCGCGCTGCCGGGCATTCCTCGGCCAGCCGGCCTCGCCCTCGGCCACGCAGAAATGGCGCGTGACCTTCATCGCGCTCGACTTCCTCTACGGCCTCGCCTGGACCTTCATTCTGGCGCAACCGTCTGCCGGCAACGTCATCTCCTCGACGATGATGCTGTTCCTGATGCTGCTCGTCGTCGCCGTGATGACGATGATGGCGGCGAGCCTGCCGGTGGCGGCGCTCGCCTCGACGCTGCCGGTGACCGTGGCGATCGCGCTCAACTTCGCCATGGGCGGCACGTTCGACGATTACGCCATGGCGGTGCTGACGATGTCGGCGGAATTGTTTTTCGCGCTGCTGACCTATCGGCTGCATTCGGCGACGCTCGCGGCGATTGAAGCTCGCGCCGAAAAGGAAGCCCTGATCGGCGAGCTCGAACAGGCGAAGGCGGTGTCCGACGAAGCGCGCTACCGCGCCGAGAGCGCCAACGTCGCCAAGTCGCGCTTTCTCGCCAATATGAGCCACGAACTGCGCACGCCGCTCAACGCCATCCTCGGCTTCTCCGAAGTGATGAAGAGCGAAGTCTTCGGCACGCACCTTGTGCCCGCCTACAAGGAATACTCCGCCGACATCCACAATTCCGGCGTGCACCTCCTGAACCTGATCAACGAAATCCTCGATCTGTCGCGCATCGAGGCCGGCCGCTACGAACTCAACGAGGAAGCGGTGTCGCTGGCGCAGGTCGTCGCCGACTGTCACCACCTGATGAAGATCCGCGCCTCGAGCCGCGACCTCACCATCCACGACGCCTTCGCCACCGACCTGCCGAGGCTGTGGGCGGACGAGCGCGCGATCCGCCAGATCATCCTCAACCTGTTGTCCAACGCCATCAAGTTCACGCCGCAGGGCGGCGATATCTGGCTCAAGGTCGGCTGGACGGCGGCCGGCGGACAATATGCCAGCGTCAAGGATTCCGGCCCCGGCATTCCCGAGGACGAGATCCCGATCGTGCTCGCCTCCTTCGGCCAGGGCTCGAACTCGATCAAATCCGCCGAACAGGGCGCGGGCCTCGGCCTGCCGATCGCCAAGAGCCTCGTCGACATGCATGGCGGCACCTTCACGCTGAAATCGAAGGTGCGCATCGGCACCGAGGTGATCGTCACCTTCCCGCCCGAGCGCGTCATGGCGGCGCTGCCGCCGATCAGCGCACCGCCGACGCAGCCCGCGCAGCCCGACTGGCAGGACTATCTGCCACCGGCGCAGCCGCCCGAACGCGGCTCCATTCGCAAGAAACCGATCAAGGCATGACCGACAATGGCCATCATCATCGCCATGCACCAAGGTCTGCGTGATCGACGCCGCGAGCGCGCTGTGTCGCGGATGCGGCCGCACCATCGACGAGATCGCGCAATGGGCCGGCACTGTCCGGACGCGACGCGCCGCACGATCATGAGCGGATTGAGCGCACGCATGGCGGCGGCCGGTCTGCCGCCTGCCCAACCAGAGACGCATTGAAATGGCGCTCGTGACCCGCCGCATCATTTTCTTCGTGCTCGCCATGGCCGGCCTCGCCGCCTGGGCGAACAGCAACCCGACGCATGTCGCGCAGGCCAGCGCCGCGGTGCTGCGCGCCGGCGAAGATCTGTGGCGCAAAATCGAACCCGCACCGCCGCTGCGCACGGTCGACGTGCAGCGCGGACGCAATGGCGGCTTCGCGCTGAGCGCCAAGGTCAACGGGGTGACGACGTCGATGGTGCTCGACACCGGCGCGACCAGCGTGATGCTGACCTATGACGCGGCGAAGGCGGCAGGCCTGCCGCTGGAAGTGCTGAAATATACGGTGGATGTGCAGACCGCGAGCGGGGCGCTTGCGCGCCGCACCCGTGACGCTCGACCGCGTTGCCGTCGGCAAGCTGGTGGAAACGTCGGTGCCGGCGCTGGTCGCCCCGCCCGGCCAGCTGAAGGCCAATCTGCTCGGGGCCACGTTCCTCGACCGGCTCGAAAGCTGGGAAGTGCGCAGCCGACAAGCTGATGATGCGCGGGTATCCGTAGAGCCAGCAACCTTCACCCTTCGAGACGCGCCTTCGCCGCTCCTCAGGGTGAGGCACTGCTATTTGGCCGCTTCAGCCTTTTTCACCGCCTCGAGAAAATCCGCAATCGTCGGGTTCTTCAGCGACGCATCGAAGTGCTTCACCAGACCGATGTCGGCCGACCAGCGTTCGCGCGCGGCGATGGCGCGGGTCACAATCGGATCGATGCCGAGCGAGGCCACCGTGTCGGCGGAGGCGTCCATCTCTGCGGCGCGGCGGCGGCCATGAATCGCGAGCCGCGAGGTGTAGTAGCCGGCGACCTGATGCCAGTCGACATTGGGGATCGTCACATAGAGGCTCGCCAGCACGCGCTCGATGACGTCGGCCTTGACCGGCCGCGAGCATCGCCTCGGTGAAGATCGCCTCGATGCCCTTGATGAGCACGCTGCGGATCAGCTTGATCGAGGCGGCCTGCCCCACATTGGGTCCGACCACGTCGACATCCATCTCGTGATCGCGCAAGCGCGGCGCGAGAGTTTCGGCGGTCGCGCCCGACAACAGCAGCGGCACGCGATGGCCGTGATTGGGCACGGTGTCCATGGCAACGCCGTCGATATAGGCCGCGCCCGCGCCTTCGACGAAATGCGCCGCCTTGGTCTTCTTCATCGGCGAGGTGGAATTGAGATCCAGATAAGACTGGCCGGGCTTCAGTGTCTTCGCGGCCAGCTCGGCGACATCGGCGGTGCGGTCGGAGGTGACGGTGGAGAGAATGAGTTCGGCGTCTCTCACCGCATCGGCATTGCTCATCGACGGCACGACGCCGGCGGCTTTGGTCTTGGCGATCTGGGCGTCGCGGCGGGCGGGATCGTCGACGAGAATGTCGTAGGCACGGACGTCCGTCGCGCCGGTGGCGAGAAACCCCTTGGCAAACGCAGGCCCGGCTTCTCCGAAACCGATGATGGCGACGCGCTTGAAACCCATTCCCACTCTCCCGTTCAGGCCGCCTCGGACACTTTCGAATCGTCGACCAGCGCCAGCGCGTCCTCGAGCACCGACACGCCCGCACCCGGCTTGACGCCGTGCTCCGACAGATGGCGGCGGAAGGCGCGCGCGCCGGGAATGCCATGGAACGCGCCCATCAGATGCCGCGTGATCGCATGCAGCCGCGTGCCGCGCTCAACCTCGTTGGCGATGTAGGGCGTCAGCGCGAACAGCGCGTCCTTCATCGTGGCAACGGGCGCAGCGTCGCCGAACAATTCAGGGATCCGCACCGATGAGACGCCAGGGCTCCTGATAGGCGGCGCGGCCCAGCATCACGCCATCGACATGCGCGAGATGATCCTTCGCCTCGGCCAAAGTGCCGACGCCGCCATTGATGACGATGATCTTGTCGGGATGCGCGGCCTTGAGCCGATAGACGCGGCCGTAATCGAGCGGCGGCACGTCGCGGTTTTCCTTCGGCGACAGACCCTTTCAGCCAGGCCTTGCGCGCATGCACGACGAGCACCTCGACGCCGGCCGCAAACACCGCGTCCGCCAAAGCGTTCAGCGCCTCTTCGGTGTCCTGCTCGTCGATGCCGAGACGGCACTTCACGGTGACCGGCACGCGCACGGCCTTGCGCATCGCGGCGACGCAATCGCCGACCAGCTTCGGCTCGGCCATCAGGCAGGCGCCGAAGCGGCCTTCCTGCACGCGATCAGACGGGCAGCCGACATTGAGATTGATTTCGTCATAGCCGAAATCCTCGCCGATCTTCGACGATGTCGCGAGATCGGCCGGATCGCTGCCGCCCAGTTGCAGCGCCACCGGATGCTCGGTCTGATCGAACCCAAGCAACAGCGGCCGCGCGCCATGGATCACCGCGCCCGTGGTGAGCATCTCGGTGTAAAGGCGCGTGCGGCGCGTCAGAATGCGATGGAAGTACCGGCAATGCCGGTCCGTCCAGTCCATCATCGGCGCAACGGAAAAGCGGTGGTCGATCGGGTTCAAGGGCTGCAGTCAAAACGGCTTCGGATGGCGTCCTTGTAGTCCAAAGGAGCCCGGTTTGCACCCCCTTGAAACCCGGCCAAAAGGCCATATTCAGGCCCCTTCCCGCACCACCGGGTTGGTCAGCGTCCCGATGCCGTTGATTTCGACGGACACCGTATCGCCGGCCGCGATGCGCGGCGCCTCGCCGTCCGTGCCCATGATGATGATGTCGCCCGGAACCAGCGTGATGTAGCGGGTCATGACCGAGATATAGGTCGCGATGCTGTAGATCATGTTGTTGGTCTTGAATTCGGCACCGACCTTGCCGTTGATCAGGACGCGGGTGTGCAGCTTGTCGAGATCGACGCCGGTGACGATCCACGGACCCAGCGGCTTGAAGGTGTCGGAATTCTTTGCCCGCCAGAAGGTGCGGTCGGCGTATTGCCAGTCGCGCTGGCTGACATCGTTGCAGATCGTGTAGCCGAACACGTAGTTCATCGCGTCGGCTTCGGACACATGCTTGGCGGTGCGGCCGATGACGACGGCGAGTTCACCCTCGGCTTGCGTGTTCTCGGCAGCGTCTGCCGGAATGATAATCGGCGCGCCGGGTCGGGTGATCGCACTCTGCGCGCGGTAGCCGACTTCGGGGGTCTTGGGCCACAAGGATTCCAGCGGCTTGTTGTGCTTGCGGCTCGCGGCGTGCGCGTGCTCGGCATAGTTGATGCCGCAGGCATAGAAGGTCGGCGGGATCACCGGTGGCAGCAGCGTTGCCGTCGCGAGCGGGACAGTCTTGCCGCTGAGTTGCCATTCGCCGAACAGGCTTCCTGTCAATGAGCGAAATGATGTCACCCTCGACGAGACCGTGGCAGGGTTCGCCTTCGGCCTCGACGCGCACCCACTTTTCATTCGGCATTGGACAGGCTCCCCGGGACAAGGCGCCAACACTATAAGACGCGCAATCTTATGCAACGCCCGCTCATGCAAACGGGGCGACCTTATCCGTCGCCCCGCCGACATTGAGAAAAATTCCCAACCTTACCCTTGCTGCACTGCAGCCGGGTCCATCCACATGATTTCCCAGATGTGACCGTCGAGATCGGCGAAGGAGCGGCCGAACATGAAGCCGTAGTCCATCGGCGGCATGACGTCCGACGCGCCCGCCGCCATCGCCTTGTCCACAAGCTCATTGACCTTGTCGCGGCTTTCGGCCGACAGGCACACCAGCACTTCCGTCGCCTTGCTGGCATCCGACACAGGCCGCGGCGTGAACTGACGGAATTTCTCTTCGGTCAGAAGCATGGCGTAGATATCTTCCGAGATGACCATGCAGGCTGCCGTCTCGTCGGTGAACTGCGCGTTGAAGGTGTAGCCAAGCGCCGCGAAGAACGCCTTCGACTTGTCGAGGTTCCTGACCGGCAGGTTGACGAAGATTTTCGTGCTCATCGTTTTAATCCTTCCATTTTAATTCGGGCGACAAACAAGGTTCAACGGCGCAACGGAAACAGGGCGCGCAATCTCGGTTCGCGCAGCCACAGGCCGCCCCACATCAGAACGCCGAGATAGACGCCGAACAGCAGATGCGAGAACGATCGGGCTTCCCGCGCGCAGATGCACATAGACGGCGCCGCCGAGATAACCGGTCATCAGGACAGCGCCAAGCACGGACGTGGCCGGAATGGCGTACAGCAAGGCGCAGACCAGCGTCAGGATGCCGAGCGTGCGCGCCAGATGCACAGGAATGCCAAGATCCCGGGACGTCGTAATGACGGCTTCGATCGGAACGAGCTTGATGCCGCCGTCGAGCAGCAGGAAGGCCACGACCAGTCCGCTCATGATGCGGCCGGTCCAGATGGACTTGGCTGATATCGTCCCGAGTGATCAATCATGGTGCCCCTCTCCT
Organism: uncultured Alphaproteobacteria bacterium; assembly: GCA_963736355.1. Classification (GTDB taxonomy): domain Bacteria; phylum Pseudomonadota; class Alphaproteobacteria; order Rhizobiales; family Xanthobacteraceae; genus CAVTOO01. The sequence goes on from CAVTOO010000007.1 coordinate 168,246, forward strand.
GCGATCAGGCAATGAACTCATGGTCCAAGGACGCAGCAACCCGGCGGCATCCGACAACTCAAGTGAAATTATTGGGGAGATTTCGCCGGCATCTTTTTCGACAGCCGGTCGAGATGCATGCGGATATGCGTCGCCTCCGCCGTGGTGTTGGCCAGCGCAATGGCGCGATCGAACACTCTCCTGCGCCTCGCTCGTCGCGGCCGAGTTGCAGCAGCAGGCCACCCTTCACGCCGAGAAATAGAAGTAGCCCGCCGAGCCGCTCCGCCAGCGGCTCGATCATCGCGAGCGCCGCCTCCGGCCCCCTCGTCTTCGACACCGCGACCGCGCGATTGAGCGTCACCACCGGCGATGGCTGGATGCTACTCGAGCGCTGGCATAGAGCGCATCGATCTGCGCCCAGTCGGTGTCCTCGGCGCGCGGCGCCTGCGCATGCAACGCCGCAATCGCCGCCTGCACCTGATAGGCACCCGGCCGCCGGTGGCGCATCGCCTTGTCGATCAGCGCCGCGCCTTCGGAGATCATCGCGCGATTCCACAGGCTGCGATCCTGATCGTCCAGCAGCACGATCTGCCCTTGGCGTCGAGCCGCGCCGGCGTCCGCGCATGCTGCAGCAGCATCAGCGCCACAAGCCCCATGACCTCGGGCTCGGACGGAAATATCCGCTGCAGCAACCGGCCCAGACGAATGGCTTCGTCGCACAGCGGCGCGCGCGCATATGCGCTTCGCCGCCGCTGGCGGAATAGCCTTCGTTGAACAGCGAGATAGATCATGGCAGCACGGCCGCGAGACGCTGCGACCGCTCGACCGCGCCCGGCGTCTCGAACGGCACGTGCCGCCCTCGCCGACGCGGCGCTTGGCGCGGGTGATGCGCTGCTCCATCGCGGCCTCCGTCGACCAGAAACGCGCGCGCGATTTCCTTGACCGACAAGCCCCGAGACGATGCGCAGCGCCAGCGCGATCTGCTGCGTCGCCGGCAAGTCCGGATGACAGCAGATGAACAGCAGACGCAGGATATCATCGCGATAATGCGCATCGTCGAGACGTTCGGCGACGGCGCTCTCGGCATCTTCACCGTCGGAGATTTTCTCCTCGTCCGGCAGTTCGGTCTGCCTGGCGAGGCGGCGAACGGAATCGATGGCGCTGTTGCGCCCACCATGATCAGCCAGGCGGCGGGGTCGCGCGGCGGACCGTTCTGCGGCCAGGTCTTCAACGCGCGCAGGCACGCGTCCTGAAACGCCTCCTCGGCAATATCGAGATCGCGGAAATAGCGCAGCAGCGCGGCGACCGCCTGCGGGCGGGCCGACGTCAGGGCGCCATTGATCCAGGACAGATCGCTCACCCTGTCGCAGCTCCCGGCATGAAGAAGGACACGGGACGGATTTCATAGGCGCCGCCGGGATTGACCGCCGCAAGCTTCTTGGCGAACTCATGGACTTCGTCGAGCGACTGGCAATCGACGATGTAGAAACCGAGCAACTGCTCCTTGGTCTCGGCGAAGGGACCGTCGAGGATCAGAGGCGTGTCGGTGTCCTTGCGCAGCGTCGTGGCCGCGGTCGTCGGCATCAGCCGCGCCACCGGGCCGAGCTTGCCGGCCTTCGCCATCGGCTCCTGAACCGCCATGAGCTTTTCCATGACGGCGGCGTCCTGTTCCTTGGACCAGGAACAGACGACGTTTTCGGCGTGGTAGCAGAGGATGGCGTATTGCATGAGGGTTCCCTTCTGAACATACCCCGGGGGCATGTTGTGCGCGCGCATAACAAGGACGGCTGGCGAGGCCGCCAGCCGACAGGCATCCTATAAAAATTTGGGTGCTGGCCAAATGTGGCCATAGGCAATGAAAGCTAGGCGGCTGTGTCGGGTTTCCGAGCCGCCTTGAACCCGCGAACGACTGCAGCCACCAATTCGCCGCCAATCGGGATGGCGAACCCAATCACAAAAGCCCAAGTCAGACTCAGACCGTAGTTCGCAAAGTAGAGTATCCCCAACGCGATCCAGGCGATCACGATAAAGGCGGTGTAAACTCTCTTGAAGACGTTCATTGTCGTCTCCTGGGGAAGCAAAGCACGTCAGCTCGAAGTTTAAAGCGATCCATTGAGGGCAAAATAGGTGCGTATCAAAATTTGAGGAAATTTGGGTCCTAGACCTGCTCGACCCAGTGTTCCTTGAGCCAGGGCTGGAGCTGTTCGGGCTTCAATTCGAAGCCGAGTCCCGGCCCTTCCGGGATCGCGATGGTTCCGTCGGTATTGAGTTTGGGCTCGCCGAGGACCGAGAGCAGCGGTGACCCCATGACGTCATATTCGACGTAAGGGAACGGCTTCTCGCCGCCTGCCTTCTGCAACGGCAGGATCGCGGCAAACGCCAGCGAGGCGTGGAAATTGACGACCGTGCCGAACACATGCGGCACCACCGGCACGTTGAAAGCGAGGCCGAGCGCGGCCACCTGCTGCATGCCGGTGAAGCCGCCGCACACCGCGAGATCCGGTTGCAGCACGCCGAAGATCGGCTTCATCAGGAAATCGCGAAACGATTGAACGCTGATGAGCGCCTCGCCGCCCGCAAGCGTCACAGGCGAGCGCGCGGCGACGGATTCATAGCCCGCGAGATCATCCGGGTGGATCGGTTCCTCGATCCACAACAGACGCGCGCCGGTGTCGTGCATCGCACGAATGGAATCGATGGCGCCACCCGCCGACAGCCCCTGATTGAAATCGACCATCAGGTCACGATCCTCGCCGATCTGCGCACGCAGCGCCTTGGCCATCGCCGCATCCGCGCGCGGTGTTTCGCCGACACGCGGCTTGAAGGCGCGGAAATTGCGCTTCAGCAGCCCATCGACTTCCTTGCCGAAGCGCGCGTAAGGATCCGCGCCCGGACGCATGAAGGGACCGCTGGCATAGGCGATGGCGGATTTGCGCAATGCGCCGCCGAGCAATTGCGCGACCGAGATGCCCTGCGCGCGCGCAAGAATGTCGTGCAGCGCCATGTCGATGGCCGAGCCGACGATGGTGGAGAGATGCCGCTGGCCGACGCCCGAGCGCTGCGTCATCGCCTGATAGATGCGGTTGATGTCGGCGGCCGGCTGCCCCAGCACGCTCGGGGCGAGGTTTTTGCGGATCATCGCCGCCGCGGGATAATTGACGCTCGCCGTCTCGCCCCAGCCGGAAATGCCGTCGTCGGTCACCAGCCGGATCAGCAGCGCGTCGCGCCGGGAGAAATACATCAGCGAATTGCCCACGGGTTCCGGCATGTCGCAGGACAGATGGTAGCCGTGGATTTCCTTGATTTTCATGATCTGGCCTGCGTGCGGGAACAATGCGAAATGCGCCGCGATATTAAAGAGGTGGCCAGCCGGGGCAAGCCGGGAGGACTTTAAGCGAGCATGATCTTATCCCAAAACCGGTACCCACTTTTGGGGATCATGCTTTTAAGCGAGCATGATCTTATCCCAAAACCGGTACCCACTTTTGGGGATCATGCTCCTGGACCAGCCCCTTTACTTTTGTCCTCCCCCAGACAGGATTGGGGCCCGGAAAAACTTCAGGCGACGTGTCGGAAGGACCGGCCGTGCGCCGTCCTTGGTCCAGAGACAGGGTCCAAGCTCAGGGAAGCCGCCATGACGTCCACAGCCAGCCCGACCACACCCGCCGCCCCCGCCTATCGCTGGGTCATTGTCGCCGCCGGTGCGCTGATGACCTGCGTGGCGGTCGGCGCGATGTTCTCGCTCGCCGTTTTCCTCGATCCGATGGGCACCGAAACCGGATGGTCGCGCGCGACGATTTCCAGCGCGATGACGATCAACTTCCTCGTCATGGGCCTCGGCGGGTTCGGCTGGGGCGCGGCGAGCGACAAGTTCGGCGCGCGCATCGTCGTGCTGATCGGCGCGGTGCTGCTTGGCCTCGGCCTCGTGCTGGCGAGCCGCGCGACGACGCCGCTGATGTTCCAGATGACCTATGGCGTGATCATCGGGTTGTCGGCGAGTGCCTTCTTCGCGCCGATGATTTCGGTGACGATGCAGTGGTTCGATACGCAGCGCAGCCTCGCGGTGTCGCTGGTCTCGGCCGGCGTCGGCGTCGCGCCGCTGACGATCTCGCCGTTCGCGCAATGGCTGATCCATGCGCAAGGCTGGCGCAGCGCCATGCTGATCATCGGACTGATGTCATGGGTGCTGCTGATCCCCGCCGCACTGCTGGTGCGCAAGGCGCCCGCGCGCGCGACAACCGACGCCGCCGAAATGACCGGAGACTCCGCCGGGCCGACGGTGGGACAGGCGTTCCGCTCGCCGCAATTCATCGTGCTGGCGCTGACCTTTGCGGCGTGCTGCGGCGCGCATTCCGGGCCGATCTTCCACATGGTGAGCTACGCGATCTTCTGCGGCGTCGCGCCGATGGCGGCGGTGTCGATCTACAGCGTCGAGGGGCTCGCCGGTCTCGGCGGCCGCGTGCTGTTCGGCGTCGCGGCCGATCGTTTCGGCGTCAAGCCGGTGCTGATCGGCGGGCTGATGCTGCAGGCGTTTGCGATTGCGGGCTATATCGCCGTGACCCGGCTTGAACACTTCTACGCGCTCGCGCTGGTGTTCGGCACTGCCTATGGCGGGGTGATGCCGCTCTATGCCGTGCTGGCGCGCGACTATTTCGGCCAGCGCATTCTCGGCACGGTGTTCGGCGCGGTGACGATGGTCTCGAGCCTCGCCATGGCGTCCGGCCCGCTGATCGGCGGCTGGCTGTTCGACAATTACGGCAGCTATGCCTGGCTGTTCATCGGATCGAGCATCGTGGGACTTGGCGCGGTGGCGATGGCGCTCGCCTTCCCGCCGCAGCGGCCGATGGATCTGAAGCCGGCGGAGCTGAAGCCGGCGTGAGCCGGCTCACGCCCCGTCGCGGTCGTAGATGAATTTCGGCATTTCCCATTTGTGGCGGATCGCCAGCAAGCGAAATGCGAAGCCGATGGCGAAGGCGACCAGCGTTGCGACGCCGACCGCGAGGCCCAGCCGCAGCCCGCCGACATAGACCGCGCCGGTGACCACCGCGACGCTGGCGTAGAGTTCGCTGCGAAACAGCAGCGGCACCTCGTTGCACAGGATATCGCGAAGCACGCCGCCGACGCAGCCGGTGATCATGCCGGCGACAATGACAATGGCGAGCGGCTGGTTCATCTGCAGCGCGACTTCGCAGCCGGCGATGGTGAACACGACCAGACCCGATGGCATCGAGCACGAGAAAGGTCGTGCTGAGATGATGCGCGACGCGCGCCAGCGGGATCACCGCCAGCGCGGCAATCGCCGTCAGCGCCAGCAGCCCCGGATTGGCCACCCAGACAAGCGGATAATGGCCCAGCAGCACATCGCGCACCGAGCCGCCACCCAGCGCCGTGACGCTGCCGAGCATGGCGACGCCCAGCCAGTCCATCTTGCGCCGTCCGGCCGACAGCGCGGCGGTCATCGCCTGCGCCGCGTAGGCGAAGTACGCCAGCACGTGCAACACGGACTCGATCGGAGGCATCGCGACCGTCGCGATCATAGCGGCAGATTGTCGTGCTTGCGGGCGGGCATCTCGACTTTCTTCTCGCGCAGCATGCCGAGCGCCCGCGCAATGCGCTTGCGCGTCGAATGCGGCATGATGACATCGTCGATATAGCCGCGCTCGGCGGCGATGAAGGGCGACAGAAACCGCTCTTCATATTCCTTGGTGCGCGCGGCGATCTTGTCGGCATCGCCGATGTCGGCGCGGAAGATGATTTCCACCGCGCCCTTGGCGCCCATCACCGCGATCTGCGCGGTCGGCCAGGCATAATTGACGTCGCCGCCGATCTGCTTGGACGCCATGACGTCGAACGCGCCGCCGAAGGCCTTGCGCGTGATGACCGTGACCAGCGGCACGGTGCACTGGCTGTAGGCGAACAGGAGCTTGGCGCCATGCTTGATGAGCCCGCCATATTCCTGCGCCGTGCCCGGCAGGAAGCCCGGCACATCGACGAAGGTGACGATGGGAATGTTGAAGGCATCGCAGAAGCGCACGAAGCGCGCCGCCTTGCGCGAGGCGTCGCTAGTCGAGCACGCCCGCCAGCACCATCGGCTGGTTGGCGACGAAGCCGACCGTGCGGCCCGGCGATGCGGCCGAAACCGGTGACGATGTTTTTGGCGAAGGCTTCCGAGATTTCGAAGAAGTCGGCTTCGTCCACGACCTTCAGGATCAGTTCCTTGATGTCGTAGGGCTTGTTGGGATTCTCCGGCACCAGCGTATCGAGCGACATGTCCATGCGCTCGATATCGTCGAAGCTCGGCCATTGCGGCACGCCGTCGGCATTGTTCGCGGGCAGAAAGTCGATCAGCCGGCGCATCTGCAACAGTGTGTCGACATCGTTGTCGAAGGCGCCGTCGGCGATGGAGGAGCGCGTGGCGTGGACGCTGGCGCCGCCCAGTTCCTCGGCGGTGACGACTTCGTTGGTGACGGTCTTCACCACGTCGGGCCCGGTGACGAACATGTAGCTCGTGCCCTTCACCATGAAGATGAAGTCGGTCATCGCCGGCGAATAGACATCGCCGCCCGCGCACGGCCCCATGATGACGGAAATCTGCGGAATGACGCCGGACGCAATGACGTTGCGCTTGAACACTTCGGCATAGCCCGCGAGCGCGGCGACGCCTTCCTGGATGCGCGCGCCGCCGGCATCGTAAAGACCGATGATCGGCGCCCTCGCCTTCAACGCCATGTCCTGGATCTTCATGATCTTCTGGGCATGGGTCTCCGACAGCGAGCCGCCGAACACGGTGAAGTCCTTGGCGAAGACGAACACGGTGCGGCCGTTGACGGTGCCCCAGCCGGTGACGACGCCGTCGCCGGGGATTTTGGTTTTATCGGCGCCGAATTCGATGGAGCGGTGCTCGACGAACATGTCGAACTCCTCGAACGAGCCCTTGTCGAGCAGCAGTTCGATGCGCTCGCGGGCGGTGAGCTTGCCGCGCTTGTGCTGGGCGTCGATGCGCGCCTGGCCGCCACCGAGCCGCGCATTGGCACGCCGCGTTTCGAGCTTTTCGAGGATGTCTTTCATGGAGGCCCCACTTGCTGGGGGCTTTCTAGCATGGGTATGCGAGGCCAGAAACGGTCTCGCCAGCGTCCGAAAGGCTTATACGAGAGGAATTGGGGACTTTCTTGCGCATGATCTGGTCCGAAAACCGGATTCCACTTTTCGGGATCATGCGCTAGCGCCGCCCGCTGACCCGCAGGACGAACGTCAGCACTTCGGCGACGGCTTTATAAAGCTCGACCGGGATTTCGTTGTCGAGCTCGACCTGCGACAGCGCGCCGGCCAGAACCTCGTTCTCCTCGATCGGCACGCCATGCTCGCGCGCCATCTCGACGATCTTGTCGCCGACCGTGCCGCGACCCTTGGCGACGACGCGCGGCGCGCCCTTGCGGTCGTAATGCAGCGCGACTGGCGAGATTTTGCGTGCGGTCGGCGCTCATGTGGCGCGATCCAGGAAGTGACCGGCGGCAGGCGGCTTTGCAGCAGGCGCGGCGCCGCCGACGGTGATATCGCCCGGCTGCAGTTCGGCTTCGCGCAGCGCATGCGAGAGCAACGGCGTGCCGTCGCGCAATTGCGCGGCCGTCTCGGCACGCTCGGCCCACAGCCGCACGGTGGTTTGTCCACCGACGAGCGTGATGACGGCATGCACGGGGCCTGCGGGTTCGACATTCAACGAGAAGCGTGCACGCCAGACCGGGCCTGTCTGTTCGACCTGCGTATCCTTTTTGGCGTCGCGCTCGACCTCGAACTGCGCCACCGCCGTGCCCTGCGGCGTGGCGAAGGGCACTTCGAACGCCCAGCGCGGATGCTCGCTGCGCTGGGCCTGCTGCACGGACGATTCCGGCATCGAGGCGATCTGAAACAAAGTCTGGCGCGCCACGGCGGCGTCGGTCTCATTGAGCAAACGGTGCCCCATGACCAGCGATGTATCGTCCGGCGCGAGCGACGGCGCGGCGACCATCTGCGCCGACGGATCGGAACCGCGGAACGGCGGCGGCGGAACGTGTACGGCGGCGCCCTGCGGCAGCGCGGATTGCGTTGGTGCCGACAGCGGTGAACGCGGTGCGTTGCCGTCGGGCGACGATGGCCGCGAGAGGCTTGTCTGCGAGAGCGCGTCGCGGAGATTCTGCTCGATCTCCTGCACGAACGTCAGAACCGCGCCCACCACAGGCTGCGCGAGCTGACGCGGCAGCGCCTGCGATGACACGGGCTGGTCATGATGGCGCATCGCCGGCATGCCGGCGGGCGTGCGCGGAATGACGATCTCCTCGACGAACTCAGTCGGCGGCGCGTCCACAGTCGGGATCGCTGTGGCTTGTGCCGGTGCGGGCGCCGTGCCCGCAAGCTGCGGCGCAACGGATATTGATTGCGGTGCGGAGGATGGCGCGCGCTCTCCGGCCGCCGCTGCGATGGCCGCGGGCAATTTGCCGGCATCGCCGAGCCATTGCGACAACGCCTCGCGGAACACCAGCAGCGCGGCTTTCAGATCCGGCGACACCGGTGTCGGCGCGCGTCCCTGCGCAAGCGAGGATTCGAGAAACAGCCCCGAGCGCTGCAAGGCGGCGCGGATGTCGGTCGCGCTCACCTCCTCGCTGAGTTGCGGGCGGATCGACAGCAACGAGAACGCCGCCTGCAGCACGCCCGGCGGCAATTTTCCCGAGGCCAGCGCGACATTGAGGTTGGCGAACAAGGGCGACAGTCCGCCCTGACGGGGCGCGGCTTGCTGCGCGGCCTGCGACAGCGCTTCCGCAGGCGAAGGCGGCGCGGCCTGTGGCAGCGGCGCGGACGGAGCGCTCACAGTCTCGCCCAGCACAGGCTTGAGCACGACGCCCTGCAAACCGGCTTGCACCAGCGACGGCTGCGACACAGGCGTGCCGGGGGCCTGCGGCGATGACGGTGTCGACGACAACACGGTGAGTTGCGGACCGCCCTCGCCCGAGGTCACCGCCAGACGCAGCTTGACGCCGATCGGCAGAGGAATGGGAGACGCGACATCCACGGCGGTGGCGGCGATGACCATGCGCACCAGCGTCGTGCTGATCTGCTGCAGCACGCGCGCCTCGACGGTGGCGCCGGGCACGAGCAGCTGCGCCAGCGGCGTCTGCGCTTGCGTCTGCTGTGGGGCGGCGGGTGCGATCGTCAGGGACACGGCGGCTCTCTGTTCTGGAGACCAGTTCAGTCCAGTATGCCGGACGCCCCTTTCAAGGCCTGATTCCAGAAGCCGCAACCTATACGCGCGCCGTAAAGCTTTCGTTAACCAGCAATCGCCCGCAGCACCAATGCGGCGGCTTCGAGGTCCCTCAAGCGCGCGGCGCGGCGCTGAGCGACCGCATCCTCGCCACCCCAGCGCTCGAAATTCCAGTCCTCATCGAGATGGGCGGCAGCGAACGCGGCCGTCACGTCGAGCCGGCCGCGCGCCAGCGCCAGCGCCAGCACGGCCGAGCCCATCAGCGTCGTTGCGACATGCAACGCGCCGAGCGGCCATGGATCGGACGGCAGCGCGGCGCGCGCCGCAGTGAGCGCGGCGTCAGGCTGCGCGACGTGAACGATGCCGGCAGCGAGAATGAAACGCGCGCCGTATTCATCGGCCATCCATGTCACGATCGGATCCCAGTGCTGCGCCTGTCGCGCGACGAGCCCCTCGGGATGCTCGGCGCGATAGAACAGAAGATCGGAGGCGAAGTACCTGGCGATGTCGTCGGCGACCTCTGCGGCGCGATCAGTCACGCCGTCGATGATGCTGTTGCTGAGTCGCGTCAGCGGCATCCCGGCCGGGTCGATCACATCTGTTTGAGCCTGCCACTCGGCGGCAATGGCCTGCGCCAGAACTTGCTGCGGTGCGACAAGCGGACGGCGCGCGGGCGTGCGGACGGGACGGCCATCGAGCAGGACCGCGAAGCCGCCTTCGGCCTCCTGGACCCCGGCATCTTTGTAAAAGCGCTTGCGCAGGGTCGGACGCGAGCCTGCGCGCGCCGATTTCAGCCGGATCGAGCGGCGTATGACCCAAACCTTCTTCGAACAGCTCACGCATCTCTGATCACCAATCCGATCTTGTGCAGCGCAATACGTCTAATGCTCTAAGTGCCTCGACGATAAAGTACTTTCAAGTTGTTTGTTGCTCGGCTTCAATGCGTCCCGGAACGGCATACGACACATCGGACGGTCGCTTCCGGCGACCGCACCCGACAGATACCACGCGACTGAAGCGCTTACGCGTGGACGAGGTGGGAATGAAGTCGACGGACATTTCGGCGCCGAACTACTTCCATAAAGTGGTCGATTGCCAATGGGCCTGCCCGGCCCACACGCCGGTCCCCGAATACATCCGCTTGATCGCCGCAGGCCGCTACAGCGACGCCTACATGATCAACTGGAAGTCGAATGTGTTTCCGGGAATTCTCGGCCGCACCTGCGACCGCCCCTGCGAGCCGGCCTGCCGGCGCGTGCGCGTCGAGGACGAGCCGGTCGCGATCTGCCGCCTCAAGCGCGTCGCCGCCGATTACAAGGACGACATCCGCGCGCGCCTGCCGCAACCGGCGACGCAGAAGAACGGCAAGCGCATCGCGCTGGTCGGCGCCGGGCCCGCCTCGCTCACCGTCGCGCGCGATCTCGCGCCGCTCGGCTACGACGTGCGTGGTGTTCGACGGCGACGCCAAGGCCGGCGGCATGATGCGCACGCAGATTCCGAAATTCCGCCTGCCCGACAGCGTGATCGACGAGGAGACCGGTTACGTTCTCGATCTCGGTGTCGAGTTTCGCGCCGGCAAGCGCATCGACAGCCTGAAGAGCGTTGCTGACGGAGGGCTTTGACGCCGTGTTCGTCGGCTCGGGCGCGCCGCGCGGCCGCGACCTCGACCTTCCCGGCCGCAAGGAAGCCGCCGCGAACATCCATACCGGCATCGAATGGCTGTCCAGCGTGTCGTTCGGCCACATCAGCAAGATCGGCAAACGCGTCATCGTGCTCGGCGGCGGCAACACCGCGATGGATTGCTGCCGCTCCGCGCGCCGCCTCGGCGGCGACGATGTGAAGGTCATCGTCCGCTCCGGCTTCGACGAGATGAAAGCCTCGCCGTGGGAGAAGGAAGACGCGATCAGCGAAGGCATTCCGATCCATAACTATCTCGTGCCGAAAGCCTTCACGCACGAAAGCGGCAAGCTGACCGGCGTCACCTTCGAGAAGGTGAAGGCCGAGCTCGACGCCAAGGGCCGCCGCAAGCTGGTGCCCGCCGGCGAACCCGATCAGCACTTCCCCTGCGACGACGTTCTGGTCGCCGTCGGCCAGGAGAATGCGTTTCCCTGGATCGAGCGCGACATCGGAATTCAGTTTGACGAATGGGACATGCCCAAGGTCAGCGAAGCTCACCAAGCAATCGACGCTGCCGAAAGTGTTCTTCGGCGGCGACGCGGCGTTCGGACCGAAGAACATCATCTGGGCGGTCGCGCATGGCCACGACGCCGCCGTCTCCATCGACAAATTCCTCGCCGGCGAAAACATCGAGGAGCGCCCTGATCCGCTGACCAATCTCGTCAGCCAGAAAATGGGCATCCACGAATGGAGCTACAAGAACGAGATCATGAACGACGCGCGCTTCAAGGTGCCGCATCGCGACAAGGCCGTCGCGCTGGCCGACATCAAGGCGGAAGTCGAACTCGGCTTCGATCCTGCTCTGGCGCTGGCGGAAGCCGGACGCTGCCTGAACTGCGACGTGCAGACGGTCTTCGATACGCCGCTCTGCATCGAATGCGACGCCTGCGTCGATATCTGCCCGATGGATTGCATCACCTTTACCGAGAACGGCGACGAAGACGATCTGCGCGGGCGGCTGCAAGCGCCCGCGCCCAACGTCACACAGGACCTCTATATCGCAGAAGGACTGAAGACAGGCCGCATCATGGTGAAGGACGAGGACGTCTGCCTGCATTGCGGGCTGTGCGCCGAGCGTTGCCCGACCGGCGCCTGGGACATGAAGAAATTCTACCTTGAGATGACACACGCAGGTCACGCATGCCGATCGAAAGCGTAAACGACTTCGTTATCCGCTTCGCCAACGTCAATGGCTCAGGCTCGGCCAGCGCCAACGAGCTGTTCGCGCGAGCCATCCTGCGGATGGGCATTCCTGTGTCCCCGCGCAATATCTTCCCCTCGAACATTCAGGGCCTGCCGACCTGGTACGAGGTGCGCGTCACCGAGGCCGGGCATCTGGGCGCGCGCGGCGGCGTCGATTTCGCGGTGGCCATGAACCCGCAGACCTTCGTGCAGGATGTCGCCGGTCTCGAGCCCGGCGGATACCTGCTTTACGATTCAACGCGCGCGCTGCCGCCCGGCAAGATGCGCGCCGACATCAATGTCATCCCGATCCCGCTGACGGAAATCTGCAACAGCACCTACAAGGATCCGCGTCAGCGGCAGCTGTTCAAGAACATCATCTATGTCGGTGCGCTGACCGCCCTGCTCGATCTCGACATGGCCGAGGTCGAGAAGCTGATCGGCGAGCAATACAAGACCAAGGAAAAGCTGATCGAGCCCAATATCCATGCGCTGCATCTGGGGCGCGATTACGCAAAGGCAAACTTCACCTGCCCGCTCGGCGTGCGCGTGAAACGCGCCAATGCCGTCGGCGACCGGATCTTCATCGAGGGCAATGCCGCGGCCGCGCTCGGCGCAGTCTATGGCGGTGCGACGGTGTGTGCGTGGTACCCGATCACGCCTTCCACCTCATTGGCCGAAGCCTTCACGCGCTATTGTGCGCGCTACCGGACCGACCCGGACACCAAGAAAGCCCGCTACGCCATCGTCCAGGCGGAAGACGAACTTGCCTCCATCGGCATGGTGCTGGGCGCGGCCTGGAACGGCGCGCGCGCCTTCACCGCCACGTCAGGCCCCGGCATCTCGTTGATGCAGGAGTTCCTCGGCTTTGCCTATTTCGCGGAAATTCCGGCTGTCCTCTTCGACGTGCAGCGCGCCGGCCCCTCGACCGGCATGCCGACCCGCACGCAGCAATGCGACCTCATCAACTGCGCCTATGCCTCGCATGGCGACACCAAGCATGTGCTGCTGTTCCCGGAAGACCCGGCCGAGGCGTTCGACATGGGCGCAGCCGCGTTCGATTACGCCGACCGGCTGCAGACGCCGATTTTCGTGATGCTGGACCTCGATATCGGCATGAACACGCGGCTGTGCCGCCCGTTCAAATGGGACGACAAGAAGCGCTACGACCGCGGCAAGGTGCTGACGGATCAGGACCTCGACCGCGCCAAGGAATTCGGGCGTTATCTGGATGTGGACGGCGACGGTATCGGCTATCGCACCTATCCGGGTGCGCACCCGGCCAAGGGCAGCTACTTTACGCGCGGCACGTCGCACGACCGCTACGCACGCTATACCGAAGACGGCGCCGCCTATGTCGACAGCATGAAGCGGCTGGCGCACAAATTCGAGACGGCCAAATCGATTATTCCGGGTCCGGTGCGGACGGACGCCGCCGTCACCACACGCTTCGGCGCGATCTATTTCGGCTCGACCACGCCCGCGATGGACGAAGCCGCCGAGATTCTGAAGGGACGCGGCCACGACCTCGATCGGCTGCGGCTGCGTGCCTTTCCCTTCAATCAGGATGTCACGAGTTTCATCGCGGACCACGACTTCGTCTTCGTGGTAGAACAAAACCGTGACGCCCAGATGCGGTCACTTCTCGTCAACGAGTGCGGGATCGACCCGGTCCGTCTGGTGCCAATTCTGCACTATGACGGCACGCCCATCACCGCTCGTTACATCGCCCGCGCAATCGGCGATCACCTTGATGCTCTCAAGGTGACGCCGCTGCGGAAGGCCATGTCGTGATGTTACGGCTGCTGAGCGAGCGAGCCCATAACAAGACCGCCGATGATCGGCACGAAGCAATTGCCGACGGTGGTCCAGGCTTCCTTCTGGGTCAGCTCGCGCTTCTGCGTCTGGGATTTGTGAAGCGCATCAGCCCAGAGGAACACAGCCGAGCAAGCCGTCGCATAGAACACGTACTGCGGCAGGAAGCCGGTACCGTGCGTGCTGGCAGACGGACCCTTCGGGGCAGCCGGCGGCTTCGGCGCCACCTTGATGTGCTTGAAGTGTTTGAAGTGCTTGAAGTGACGGAAATGATGATACCCGGTCGCCGAAGCCGGCTGCGCAACAGCGAGCATGGCAACAGCAGCGACGGTCGAAGCGATAAGAATTTTCTTCATGTTGGCCTCCGTTATGTGAAGGACAACATCTCTAAAGCGCATTGAATCGAACGCGATTCAATGTCGTCTTTAATCGTAATAGTTAGGCTGAATGGACAGGGTTAAACGCAGTGCGCATCAATATTAATAGGGTCGAGATTCTTCAAAAGCGCCCGTCGTTTAAGCAAATTCGTGAAGTAACCAAGTTTCCAGGGTAAGCTTAATCGCAGGAGCGACGATGACCTACCTCACCAAGCCGAAATTTCATCATCCGGCGCTGCCAAAAAACGCGCTCGGCTACACGCATCGCGACTATGAGGGATCGATCTCGACGCTGTGCGCGGGCTGCGGTCATGACTCGATTTCGGCCGCGATCATCGAAGCTTGCTACGAACTTTCAATCGAACCGCATCGCGTCGCCAAACTCTCGGGCATCGGCTGCTCCTCGAAGACGCCGGCGTATTTTCTGGGCCAGTCGCACGGCTTCAATTCGGTGCATGGACGCATGCCGTCGGTTCTGACCGGGGCCAATCTCGCCAATCGCGACCTGATCTATCTCGGCGTCTCCGGCGACGGCGACAGCGCGTCCATCGGCTTCGGCCAATTCGCGCATTCGCTGCGGCGTGGCGTCAACATGGTCTATATCGTCGAGAACAACGGCGTGTACGGACTGACCAAGGGACAGTTTTCGGCGACGGCGGATCGCGGTTCGAAATCCAAGCGCGGCGTGGTCAACCCGGACAGCGCCATCGACCTCGTCGCCATGGCGCTGCAGCTCGGCGCGACCTTCGTCGCGCGCAGTTTCTCCGGCGACAAGGATCAGCTCGTGCCGATCATCAAGGCCGCCATCGAGCACAAGGGCGCCGCCTTCATCGACGTGATTTCGCCCTGCATCGCTTTCAACAATCACGCGGGCTCAACCAAGAGCTTCGATTATGTCCGCGAGCACAATGAAGCGGTCAACCGCCTGGACGTGCTGATCGGCCGCGCGCCGATCACGGTCGATATCGCGCCGGGCGCGGTGGAGTATGTCGAGCAGCACGACGGCACGACGCTGGCGCTGCGCAAGCTCAACGACGATTACGACGTTCATGATCGCCTGGCGGCGATGAACTTCCTGCAGGTGGAAGCGGCCAAGGGCCAGGTGGTGACGGGGCTGCTCTATGTCGAACCCGACGCCGACGATCTGCATGCCGCCTTCAACACGGTGGAGATGCCGCTCAACAAGCTCGGCGATGCGGAGCTGTGCCCCGGTTCGGCCGCGCTGGACAAGATCAATGCGGGATTGAGGTAATCTGTCTCCTCATCCTTCGCGACGCGGCTTGCAGCCGCTCCTCAGGATGAGGCGACTGCGCTACTGGTTCACACACGCCCGCGTGTAGGATCCGACATCGGCCGGGTTGAGCCCCGCCGCGCCGGCCTGATGCTGACACCGCACGGCACGATCCTGAAAGGTCTCGCGCGGACGGGTCTGCGACGGCAGGCCGGGAACCTCGTCGAGCTTCGGGATCCGCGGGATTTCAATTTTCGGCAGGGGCGGCGGCGGGATGGACGGCACCTGCGGAAAGCCGGGCACGTCCTGCGCCACGGCGGGAACCGCCGCGATCAGGAGAGCCGCAATGAGAAGAAGCTGCTTCATAGGCAACGATGTAGGCACGAAACGGGCTGACGCCAACCCACCTGTCATGCCCGCGCAGGCGGGCATCCAGTAGCCAGCGACGGTGTTTACTGGTTCGTCCGCCTCCGCGACGACGACACCGGGGCCTAATCCTCCGGCGCGTCCTCGATCGGGTCGAACTGCTTGGCATCGAGGCCGAGCAGGTTCCACGATTGCAGCATGTGCGGCGGCAGCGGCGCGGTGCAGTCGATGATGCCGTCGCGCGGATGCGGGATGACGATGCGGCGCGC
Source organism: uncultured Alphaproteobacteria bacterium (assembly GCA_963736355.1). Taxonomy (GTDB): domain Bacteria; phylum Pseudomonadota; class Alphaproteobacteria; order Rhizobiales; family Xanthobacteraceae; genus CAVTOO01. The sequence continues at coordinate 184,374 of CAVTOO010000007.1, forward strand.
CAGCAGATGCAGGCGGTTCTGCAAGCCGCCCGGCAACTGCCAGTTCTCGATCGAGAAATATTTCGGATCGCCGACGATGGGGTGTTCGATATGCGCCATGTGGGCGCGCAACTGATGGGTGCGGCCCGTTACCGGCTTGAGCGACACCCAGGCGAGCTTGTTGGCGGAAGTCTCGACCACCGCGTAATAAGTCACGGCATGCATCGCGCCTTCGTCGCCATGGGCGGCAACGCGCATGATGGAATCGTCTTCCATCTCCTCCTTGGCGAGATAAGTGGAGATGCGGCCCTGCTTCGGCTTGGGGACACCGGCAACCAGCGCCCAGTAAATCTTGCGCGCCTCGCGCGAGCGAAACGATTTGGCCAACGCCGCCGCGGCAAAGCGCGTCTTGGCGACGAGCAGACAACCCGACGTCTCCTTGTCGAGGCGATGCACGAGCCGCGGCTTCTGGCCCTTGGAATCGCGCAGCACCTCGAGCATCAGATCGACATGCTTGGTTGTGCCCGAGCCGCCCTGCACCGCGAGCCCGGCCGGCTTGTTGAGGACCATCACGTCGTCGTCCTCGAACAGGATCATGTCCTTGAGTTCGGAGCGCGTTTTCTGCGCCGCCGCCGAAGGTCCTTCGGCCGCTTTGGCCGCATCTAGTCGCAGCGGCGGAATGCGCACCGCCTGCCCTGTCTCAAGACGATCCTTGGAATCGGCACGGCGGCCGTTGACGCGCAGCTCGCCTTTGCGGATGACGCGCTGAATGTGAGAGAACGACAGCCCGGCGAAGCGCGCTTCAAGGAAACGATCGACACGCATGCCGTTTTCGTCGGCTGTCACGGTGACGGTCTGGACCTGCGTCGGCAATGGCGCGGGCTCGGCCTCACGCTCGGGGCGCGCGGAACGCTCGTCGCGATCATCGCCGATCTCGCGCGCAAATTTCGGCGCGCGCGGACGATCTTCATTGAAAGACCGCGGCGGCCGGGAACGCGACGGCTTTTCGAAGGCGCGCTCGGAATTGCCGGAGACGCGCTCACGCTTGCCGAAGGTGCGTTCGGGTTTGCCGGACGACCGCTCCGGTTTGCGAGATGAACGCTCGGGCTTATCGAAGGAACGTTCAGGCTTGCCGAAGGAGCGCTCGGGTCTGCCCGATGAACGCTCAGGCTTGCCGAAGGCACGTTCGGGTTTGCCGGACGACCGCTCGGGCTTTCCGAAGGCACGCTCGGGCTTGCCCGGCCGCGACGGTTTACCCGGCCGTGACGGCGTGCGGCCGCGCTTGCCGTCACCTGAGCGCGACGGTCCCCCGCTGCGATTGTTTCTCGGGGCGTCCCCGCGTCCTGAACGATTCATCCCCTGTCTTTACGGCAAATCAGCCGCACTTTGCAGCAGTTTTAAGCGCCTCAGTGTCCTTGGGCGACACGTTGGGGCGTTTGGCCGCCTCGGTCACGGCCGCGCAGGCCCCGTCCCGGTTGCCGGTCTCCAGACGCGCATGACCCAGCGTAATCCAGGCCACAGGCTGATCCGGAGCGTCGATCACCGCCTGCTCCAGCACCGGCAGCGCGTCGGCCGGACGCCTTGTCACCAGCAGGAACCGGCCGAGATCCAGGCGCAGCTCTTTACGGGGATTGGGACGTGTCAGCGCAATCTTGAACAGTTCTTCGGCGTAGGCGGCGTCCTTGAGGTGCACATACGCGATGACAGCGAAGGCATGATAGATGGTGCTGGGTTCCTGCGTGAACAGGGATGCCTGATTGAAGCGCCGGGCCGCGATCACCGGATAGCCATTTGCAAGGGCTTGCCAACCGTAGCCAAGCGATCGCTCGAAGGCTTTTTCCGGCGTTCCAAGCTCCTTGAGCGAGCTCTCCCTGAATGTCCTGTCGGCATCCAGCATGATCTGGTTTTTTTTGGCAAAGCCGTAGAACGGCTGCTCATTGATCGGCAGATCGTAGCTTCGTTTGGTCAGCTTAACGCCGGGAACGACCTCGACCGTCTGCGCCGACGCCGCGACGCTCCACGCCAAGGATGCAATCAAAACGGCGGCAATGCCGCGCAACAATATCGTCATGGGATCACCCCCGTTTCGCAGTCTCGACCAGCCATCGAGCCGCCATTCCGTGGGACGTTCCCGCGGCCAGAACGGTTCATTCCCTCGGCTAATCCTTGTTTCGTTCCTTCCGTAATTTTTCCCAGTAATCCAGCCGCTTGCGAATCTCGCGCTCGAAGCCGCGCTCGGGCGGATTGTAAAAAGTCTGCCGACCCATCTCCTCGGGGAAATAATCCTGCCCCGAGAAGCCCTCCGGCGTGTCGTGGTCATACGAATAGCCCGAGCCGTAGCCTTCGTCCTTCATCAGCTTGGTCGGTGCATTGAGGATATGCCTGGGCGGCAGCAGCGAGCCGCCTTCCTGCGCCGCACGCTTCGCCGCGCCATAGGCTTTATAGGCGGCGTTGGATTTGGGCGCAGTGGCGACATAGATCACCGCCTGCGCAATGGCGAGTTCGCCCTCGGGCGAGCCGAGAAAATCGAAGGCGTCCTTGGCGGCGTTGGCGACGACCAGCGCCTGCGGATCGGCCAGACCAATATCCTCAATCGCCATGCGCACGACGCGCCGCGCCAGAAAGAGCGGGCTCTCGCCGGCGTCGAGCATGCGCGCGAGATAATACAGCGCGGCGTCGGGATCGGAGCCGCGCACCGATTTATGCAGCGCCGAAATCAGATTGTAGTGGCCTTCGCGATCCTTGTCGTAGATCGGCGCGCGGCGCTGCAGAACGCTCTGCAAGCCGACCGCATCGAACACCTCGCCCTTGCGCGCGGCGCGCCAGACTTCCTCCGCCAGCGTCAGCGAGGCGCGGCCATCGCCATCGGCCATGCCGCACCAGCGAGGCGCGGGCCTCGTCGTCGAGCGGCAGTTTGCGGCCTTCCATCTCCTCGGCCTTGGCCAGAAGCTTTTCGATGGCGGCAGCGTCGAGCGACTTGAAGACGAGCACGCGCGCGCGAGAGAGCAAGCGCGGCGTTGAGTTCGAAGGACGGATTTTCTGTGGTGGCGCCGACCAGCGCCACGGTGCCGTCTTCCATCACCGGCAGGAAGGAATCCTGCTGGGCGCGGTTGAAGCGATGGATTTCGTCGACAAACAGCAACGTGCCCTTGCCGGTCTCGCGGCGGGCGCGCGCGGTCTCGAAGGTCTTTTTCAGATCGGCGACGCCGGAGAACACCGCCGACAGCTGCTCGAAATGCAGGTCGGTGGCATCCGCAAGCAACCGCGCGACCGTGGTCTTGCCGGTGCCGGGCGGGCCCCAGAAGATCAGCGAGCCGAGCGTGCGCGTCTCCAGCATGCGCGTCAGCGCGCCGTCGGGCCCCAGAATATGATCCTGACCGACGACATCGGCGAGCGTTCGCGGCCGTAGCGATCCGGCAGCGGACGCGGCGCATCCTGCTCAAGGCCGGCGGCGGCGAAGAGATTGGACGCGTCGCCTGCCCGCTTCGCGCTCATCCCCCGAGCACAACATTGAGCTGCTGGCCGCCGCGCTGAACGGTGATGCGCCAGATCCGGCTCGGCGTGCGCGTCAGCTGATCGAGCTCCTTGGTGTTCGCGATCTTCTGGCCGTTGACGGAAACGATAACGTCGCCGCGCTGGAAGCCGACGCGGCCGGCAACCGCGTTGGTGGGCAATTCGATGACGGCGACGCCCTCGGTGGAGGAATCGATCCTGAGTTCATCGGCGACCGCGGGCGAAATATTGGAGATCTTGGCGCCCTGGAACGGGGAATTGCCGCGCAGCACCATTTCGTCGCGGCCGGTATCGGGCGCGGTCTCGAGCGGAACACGCAGCGTCATGGTGCGCCCGCCGCGCAGAATTTCGATCGGGACAGTGCCGCCGGGCGAACGCGTGGCGAAACGATAGTCGAACGCATTGGGATCATCGACGATCTGACCCTCGACCGACAAAACAAGATCGCTGAGCTTGAGGCCCGCGCGCGCGGCCGGGCTGCCCGCGGTGACGTTGGCGACAAGCGCACCGGTCGGGCGCGGAATACCAAGGGTTTCTGCAATCTCGGCGGTCACCGTCTGCAGCTTCGCGCCGAGCCAGGGCCGCTTGACCGCACTGCCGCCGCCCTTGGCGGAGGCCACCACGACGCGCACCATGTTGGCAGGGATCGCAAAGCCGATGCCCTGCGAACCGCCGGAACGCGAGAAGATCGCGGTGTTGATGCCCGCGAGCCGTCCGTTGAGATCGACCAGCGCGCCGCCGGAATTGCCCGGATTGATCGCTGCATCGGTCTGGATGAAGAACCGATAATCGGTGATGCCCACTTGCGTGCGCGCAACAGCCGAGACGATGCCATGCGTCACGGTTTGCCCGACACCGAACGGATTGCCGATGGCGAGCACCAGATCGCCGACCAGAAGCTCGTCGGAGTTCGCGAACTCAAGCGTCGGGAAACGCTCCTTCACGTCCTTGAGGCGCAGCACGGCGAGATCGGTGCGGGTGTCCTTCAGCACGATCTCGGCTTCGAACTCGCGCTTGTCGGAGAGCGAGACCTTGACCTGATCGGCGCCCTCGATGACGTGATTGTTGGTGACGACGAGGCCGGTTGAATCGACGATGACGCCGGAGCCGAGCGAGCGCTGCATCTGCTCGGGCTGCTGACCCGGCACGCCGAAGAAGCGGCGGAAGATCGGATCCTCGAGCAGCGGGTTGCGATTCTGCACGATCTTGGCGGCGTACACGTTGACCACGGCGGCACTGGTGCGCTGAACGATGGGCGCAAAGGAGAGTTTCAGTTCCGACGGCGCGGACGGCACGCGGCGGTCCTGCGCAAGACCGGGGCTTGCGAGAACCGCGAGGCCGCCGGTCAGGGCGAGCACGAGACTGGCGAATTTCGCGACGGTTTTGGCGATGGTCATGAGCTGCTCTGGCCTGATTCTGCGCTGATTCCGCGACGCGCCTGAAAATATAGGCTTCCCGGAGGCGCTTTTGAAGGCCGCCAGAGCCTTCCCGTGCGCTCTAGCGCGCGCCGGAGCGCGCCAGAATGCCGGAAATGGCCTCATATCCGCGACGCCTGGCATGGCCGAGCGGGGTGACGCCCTCACGGTCGGCCAGATTGACGTTGGCGCCACTGGCCACGAGCAGGCGAACGATCTCGGTGTGCGCCTCGCCGCCGTCGCCGAGGATCACGGCCTCCAGCAAAGCGGTCCAGCCGAGATTGTTGACGTGGTCGATGGCGACGGCGGACTCGGCGATCAGGAAACGCACCGCATCGACGTGACCGTGATGCGCGGCGGGAATGAGCGCGGTGCCGCCGTAGCGGTTGACCAGGGTGTAGTCGACGCGCCCGGTGGCGAGCATCGCGCGGAGCAGCGCGGTGCGCCCGTCCGCGCCAGCCAGAAGCCAGGGCGTATCGCGATTGTCGGCCTGCGCGTTGATATCGGCACCGGCTGCGATCAGATCCTGACCCAGTTCGGTGTGATTGCCGATGACGGCGAGCAGCAGCGCGGTGTTGTTCTGGTTGTCGCGGGCGTCGAGTTTCGCGCCGCTGCGCAGCGCGGCTGCGGCCCCTGCCCGGTCGCCGGCTGCGGCGGCTGCGAGCAATCTGCGGTCGGCGGCGGCGTCAGCGCGTGCGTCGGACATGACGACAAATGTCGCAAGCGCGCTCGCGCTGCGCAAAAGAAAAAGGCGGCGCGTGGCGCCGCCTTGATGTCTGGTGCGATCGTGCGCGGACATTACGCGGCGACGGTTTCGGCCTCTTGCTTCTCGCCCTGCACCGGGCCGGAATCGAGACCCTTGGCATCGACGTCGCGATCGACGAACTCGATCACGGCCATGGCCGCGTTATCGCCGTAGCGGAAGCCGGCCTTGATGATGCGGGTGTAACCGCCGGCGCGATCCTTGTAACGCGGACCCAGCACGTCGAAGAGCTTCTTGGCCTGATCCTTGTCGCGCAATTCGCCGATCGCCTGACGGCGCAAAGCGAGACCGCCCTTCTTGCCGAGCGTGATGAGCTTCTCGACGATCGGGCGCAATTCCTTGGCCTTGGGCAGCGTGGTGACGATCTGCTCGTGCTTGATCAGCGCGGCGCACATATTGGCGAACATCGCGCGGCGATGCTCCGCAGTGCGGTTGAGCTTACGATGAACCTTGCCGTGACGCATGAAACTATTCCTTCTTCAGTGTGCCGCGACGGTTCGTCGGACAATTTGCTCAGGTGGGCCGCCTGCGTTCGCCCCGAAAACATGGCCGGATGGACCCGGCCATGCAGAACATTGAATCCTAGTAGTGGTCTTCGAAGCGCTTGGCGAGCTCGTCGATGTTTTCCGGCGGCCAGCCCGGCACTTCCATGCCGAGATGCAGCCCCATCTGAGCCAGCACTTCCTTGATCTCGTTGAGCGACTTGCGGCCGAAGTTCGGCGTGCGGAGCATTTCCGCTTCCGACTTCTGCACCAGGTCGCCGATGTAGACGATGTTGTCGTTCTTCAGGCAGTTCGCCGAACGCACCGACAGCTCCAGCTCGTCCACCTTCTTGAGGAAGGCCGGGTTGAAGGCGAGATCGGGAATGACCTCGGCGGTGACTTCCTTGCGGGGCTCTTCGAAGTTGACGAACACGTTGAGCTGATCCTGCAGGATGCGCGCGGCATAGGCCACGGCGTCATCCGGCGTGATCGCGCCGTTGGTCTCGATGACCATCGTCAGCTTGTCGTAGTCGAGGATCTGGCCTTCGCGGGTGTTCTCGACGCGGTACGACACCTTGCGCACCGGCGAGAACAGGCTGTCGACCGGGATCAGGCCGATCGGCGCGTCCTCGGGACGGTTACGCTCGGCGGCGACGTAGCCCTTGCCGGCGTTGACCGTGAATTCCATGCGGATCTCGGCGCCGTCATCGAGCGTGCAGAGCTGCAGCTCGGGATTGAGCACGGTGATGTCGCCGACAGTCTGAATGTCGCCGGCGGTGACCACGCCCGGTCCCTGCTTCTTCACGATCATGCGCTTGGGGCCTTCGCCCTGCATCTTGATCGCGATGTCCTTGATGTTCAGCACGATGTCGGTGACGTCTTCACGCACACCGGCGATCGAGGAGAATTCATGCAGCACGCCGTCGATCTGCACCGACTGCACGGCAGCGCCCTGCAGCGAGGACAACAGGATGCGGCGCAGCGCGTTGCCCAGCGTCATGACCGAAACCGCGCTCGAGCGGCTCGGCGACAACCGTCGCGATGCGGCTCGGATCGGCGCCACCAGTCACCTGGAGCTTGTTCGGGCGGATCAGTTCTTGCCAATTTTTCTGAATCGTCACGTTGACACCCGTCGTGTGAGGGTCGCGGATCATGCCGCGCAACATTCTTCAAACGAAAATCGCGGACGCGATGAACGCGTCCGCCGTCGTAAACTTACACCCGGCGACGCTTGCGCGGCCGGCAACCATTGTGCGGGATCGGCGTCACGTCGCGGATCGACGTGATGGTGAAACCCGCGGACTGCAGTGCGCGCAGCGCCAACTCACGGCCCGAACCCGGACCCGCGACTTCGACTTCCAGCGTGCGCATGCCGTGCTCCTGCGCCTTCTTGGCAACGTCCTCGCCCGCAACCTGCGCCGCGTACGGCGTGGACTTGCGCGAGCCCTTGAAACCCATCGTGCCGGCAGACGACCAGGCAATCGTGTTGCCCTGCGCGTCGGTGATGGTGATCGTCGTGTTGTTGAACGACGAATTCACATGCGCCACGCCGGAGGCGATGTTCTTGCGTTCGCGGCGACGGACGCGAGTGGCTTCCTTACCCATGTTCGATCTCGATCCCTTCGGCGGCGCCAAGCGCCCCTAAAAACTGGTGCGATTACTTTTTCTTGCCGGCGATGGACTTGGCCGGACCCTTGCGGGTACGGGCATTGGTGTGGGTGCGCTGACCGCGCACCGGCAGACCGCGACGATGACGCAGGCCGCGATAGCAACCGAGATCCATCAGACGCTTGATGTTCATGCCGACTTCACGGCGAAGATCACCTTCCACGAGATAGTCGCGATCGATGACTTCACGAATCTGCAGAACTTCCTGATCGCTGAGCTGTGCCACGCGCTTTTCGGACGCGATGTTCACCTTCTCCAGGATCTCGCTGGCCTTCTTCTGGCCGATGCCATGGATGTACTGAAGCGCGATGAGCACGCGCTTGTTGGTCGGAATGTTCACGCCGGCGATACGGGCCAAGGCTCTTCTCCTGCTGCCGGACGCACCGGCTCTCTCGATCTGTTACCCGACATCGTGCCCGCAAACGCAAACACGACGCCCTTCCCCTAATCCCTTTGGGGCCCGGCATCGTTGGAACGGTTCCTATCGGATGCTGGGTTTAATAGGGATTCAACCTCGTTTCGTCAACCTCTGGGCCTGTTAAGCCCGCCTTTTCGTTGTCTTCTTCGACCTGGCCTTTTTGGCCGTCCGGCGCTTCGCAGCGGCCCTAGAATTGGCCTTGGAACCGACCTTGGATTTGGCCTTTTTGGAGCGCCCGGCGGCCGCCTTGCGGGCGGCGACGGGACGTTTTTTACCCTTCCGGGCTTTCCCGGCGGCCTTGGCGGCCGAACGCTTGGAGGCCTTGCCGGAGGCCTTTGCAGAGGCCTTTTTGGCGGCTTTCCGGGGTGTTTTGCGCTTGGCGGGAGCCTTCGAAGACCCCTTGGTGGAACCCTTAGAGGACCCCTTGGCAGCCGATTTTTTTGCCCGCTTTTTGGCCGAGGCTTTTTGGCCGGCTTGGCGGCCACGGTCAGAATGCGGTCGATGGCCGCGGTCACCTCGTCGATGGTCATCATGCCATCGACGGTCGCGAGCGCCCGGCGGTCGCCGTAATAATCGACCAGCGGCGCCGTCTGGGCGCGATAGGCATCGAGACGCTTGGCGAGCAATTCGGCGTTGTCGTCGGCGCGCACGGTCTCGCCGCGCGCCTTCATCTGCGCGATTCGGCTTTCGACCCGCTGCAGGAGAATGCCTTCATTGACGCGCAGCTCGATGACGGCATCGAGCTTGAGGCCCTTGTCCTTCAACAGCCGATCCAGCGCTTCGGCCTGCGGCACGGTGCGCGGGAAGCCGTCGAGGATGAAGCCCTTGCGGGCGTCGGGCTGATCGATGCGGTCGGCGATGATGGCGATGACGACTTCATCCGGCACCAACTCACCGCGCGCCATGATGTCCTTGGCCTTCAGGCCAATCGGCGTTTCGGCTTTGACCGCCGCACGCAACATGTCGCCGGTCGAGAGCTGCACGATGCCGTGCCGCTGGACCAGAAGCTGAGCCTGGGTTCCCTTGCCCGCCCCCGGCGGCCCGAGAAGAATGAGCCTCATCGACGCTTGCCCCTGAGCTTGGAGCGCTTGATGAGACCTTCATACTGGTGAGCCAGCAGATGGCCCTGCACCTGCGCCACCGTATCCATCGTCACGCTGACGACGATCAGAAGCGACGTGCCGCCGAAATAGAACGGCACCGAGGCATAGGAGATGAGAATCTCGGGGATCAAACAGACGATGGCGAGATAACCCGCGCCGACGACCGTGATGCGCGACAGCACATAGTCGATGTACTCGGCCGTGCGCTCGCCCGGACGGATACCCGGAATAAAGCCGCCATGCTTCTTGAGGTTGTCGGCCGTCTCGGTCGGGTTGAACACGATCGCGGTATAGAAGAACGCGAAGAACACGATCAGCGACAGATACAGCACCAGGAACAGCGGGCGGCCATGCGCGAGCTGCGTCGTCAGCCACTGGAACCACTCGGGGCCGGAGCCCGCGTTGAAGTTCGCAACCGTCGTCGGCAGCAACAGCAGCGACGAGGCAAAGATCGGCGGAATGACGCCCGCGGTGTTGAGCTTGAGCGGCAGATGCGAGGACTGGCCCTCGAACATCTTGTTGCCGACCTGACGCTTTGGATACTGGATCAGGAGGCGGCGCTGCGCGCGCTCCATGAACACGATGAAGGCGATGACGACGACGGCCATCACCAGAATGAGCAGAATGAGACCGGTGGACAAAGCGCCCTGACGGCCGAGCTCAAGCGTACCTGCAATGGCCGAAGGCAACTCGGCGACAATGCCCGCAAGAATGATCAGCGAGATGCCGTTGCCGATGCCGCGCGCGGTGATCTGCTCGCCGAGCCACATCAGGAACATGGTGCCGCCGGTCAGCGTGATGACCGTGGAAATACGGAAGAACCAGCCCGGCTCGCTGATGACGTTGCCCGCGCCTTCAAGACCGATGGCGATGCCATAGGCCTGGAACAGTGCGAGGATGACGGTGAGATAGCGGGTGTACTGATTGATCGCCTTGCGACCCGCCTCGCCTTCCTTCTTCAGCGCTTCGAGAGTCGGTGAGACGGTGGTCAGCAGCTGAATGATGATCGAGGCCGAGATGTACGGCATGATGTTCAGCGCGAAAATCGCCATGCGCTGGATGCCGCCGCCGGCAAACATATTGAACATGCCGAGAATGCCGCCGGCCTGCGAGCGGAACACCTGATCCCACGTATTGGGGTCGATGCCGGGCAGCGGGATGTAGGTGCCGAGACGATAGACGAGGAGAGCGCCGAGCGTGAACCAAATGCGCTTCTTGAGTTCGTCCGCCTTGGCGAGCGACGCAAAATTCAGATTTGCCGCAAGTTGTTCCGCTGCAGAGACCATCAGACCCCGGTCCTTTCGATTGTCACGGACCGGATATTCCGGCCGCCCGCGCCCCTAACGCTCCCCATCAGGTAAAGACGCAGAGGCCCGGCACAAGGCCGGGCTCAACGGAAACTTAGCTCGCCTTCTGCTCGGCTTCTTCTTCAACCGGAGCGAGAAGCTTGACCGATCCGCCGGCCTTCTCGACCGCGGCGATCGCCGACTTGGACGCGCCGTAAACTTCGAAAGCGACCTTGGACTTGATCTCGCCGGTGCCGAGCAGACGAAGGCCGGCCTTGGCACGGCGCAGCACGCCCGCCTCAACCAGCGATGCGACCGTCACGACAGCCTTCGCATCGATCTTGCCGGCATCAATCGCGGCCTGAACCTTGCCGATATTGATCTCGTTATAATCCTTGCGGAAGATGTTGTTGAAGCCGCGCTTGGGCAGACGGCGATGCATCGGCATCTGACCGCCTTCGAAGCCCTTGATGCGCACGCCCGAACGCGCGGTCTGGCCCTTGCCGCCGCGACCTGCGGTCTTGCCCTTGCCTGAACCGATGCCGCGTCCGACACGCATGCGCTTCTTGCGCGAGCCGGGATTGTCGGCGAGATCTGAGAGCCTCATCGCCCTATCTCCTCAATATTCTTACTTGTCCGCAACAACGCGGACGAGATGTTTGACTTTTTCGATCATGCCGCGCGCCGCCGGGGTATCCAGCACTTCGGCGGTACGGCCGATCTTGTTGAGCCCCAGGCCCACAAGAGTTCGCACGCTGCGAAGCGTGACGGCGGATCGGACTTCCGATCTGCTCGACCTTGATCTTCGAATTCGTCTTCGCGGCCTTAGCCATGATCTAAGCTCCCTATCCGCCGAAATTAATCGGCAGACGCTTCGGCGTCGCCGCCGAGACGGCGCGACTGCAAGGTGGACACTTTAAGGCTGCGGCGATTGGCGACCGAACGCGGCAAATCCTGATGCTTCAGCGCGTCGAACGTGGCGCGAACCATGTTGTAGGGGTTCGACGAGCCGAGCGACTTCGCGACGACATCCTGCATACCGAGCGTTTCGAACACGGCGCGCATCGGGCCGCCGGCGATGATGCCGGTGCCGGGAGGCGCTGCGCGCAGGAACACCTTGCCCGCGCCGTGACGGCCGGCAACGTCGTGATGCAGCGTGCGACCCTCGCGCAGCGGAACGCGCGTCAGGTTGCGCTTGGCAGAAGTCCGTCGCCTTGCGGATGGCTTCCGGCACTTCACGCGCCTTGCCGTGACCGAAACCGACACGGCCCTTCTGGTCGCCGACGACGACCAGCGCGGCAAAGCCGAAACGCCGACCGCCCTTGACCACCTTGGCCACGCGATTGATGTGGACGAGCTTGTCGACGAACTCGCTGTCGCGCTCTTCGCGATTCCCGGAGCGTTCGCGTCCGCCGCCGCGTTCCCGTTCTGCTGCCATGGTTCTATCCGTTCCGTTCGAGCCGCGAGGCTCTTTCCTTAAATGACTTAGAAGCTAAGACCGCCCTCACGGGCGGCGTCGGCGAGCGCCTTGACGCGCCCATGATAAAGATAACCGCCGCGATCAAAGATGACTTCCTTGACGCCGTTCTTCACCGCGCGCTCGGCAACGAGCTTGCCGACAGCCTTCGCGGCCTCGACATCGGCACCGGTCTTGGCGCCCTCGCGCATCGGCTTCTCAAGCGACGAGGCCGAAGCCACCGTCACGCCCTTCGCATCGTCGATGATCTGGGCATAGATGTGCTTGGACGAACGAAACACCGACAGACGCGGACGGCCATAGGCCGCACGGCGCAACTGCATGCGCACACGCTTGTCGCGGCGGGCGTTCGTGACACTGAGCTTCGACATAACCGGCTCCGTTACTTCTTCTTGCCTTCCTTGCGGAAGATGAATTCATCAGAATACTTGACGCCCTTGCCCTTGTACGGCTCCGGCCCGCGATAGTCGCGGATCTCGGCGGCAACCTGGCCGACGCGCTGGCGATCAATGCCAGTGACGACGATTTCGGTCGGCTTCGGGGTCACGACCGCGATGCCTTCCGGGATCGCGTAGTTCACGTCGTGGCTGTAACCGAGCGACAGCTGCAGGACCTTGCCCTGCACCGCGGCGCGATAACCGACGCCGTTGATCTCAAGCTTCTTCTCGAAGCCCTTGGTCACACCGGTGACGATGTTGGCGAGGTTCGCACGCGAGGTGCCGTACATCGAACGCGCACGCTTGGTCTCGCTGCGCGGCGCAACCGTGAGCGCACCGGAGTCGAGCTTCACGCTGACGTCGTCATGCAGGACGATCTCGAGCTGGCCCTTCGGGCCTTTGATCTTGACCATCTGGCCGTCCACGGTGGCGGTGACGCCAGTGGGGACCGGAACAGGTCGTTTGCCAATGCGGGACATGTTTCTTCGCCTCGCTTAGAACACTGTGAAGAGAATTTCGCCGCCCACATTCGCGTCACGCGCGTCGTGGTCAGCCATAATTCCCTTCGGCGTGGACAGGATTGCAACACCCAGTCCATTGTTGATGCGCGGCAGGTTGCGCACCGATGCGTAAACGCGGCGACCAGGCTTCGACACCCGCTCGATTTCGCGGATGACCGGCTCGCCGTCAAAATACTTCAGCTCGATCTCGAGCTCGCTCTTGCCGCCGGCATGATCGACGGCGGTGTAGCCGCGGATGTAGCCTTCGTTCTTGAGCACTTCGAGCACATTGGCGCGCATCTTCGAGCCAGGCGTCGAAACCTTGGACTTCGACCGCATCTGAGCGTTGCGGATACGGGTGATCATGTCGCCGATCGGATCGTTCATGACATGCCCTCCCTTACCAGCTCGACTTTACAAGGCCTGGAATCAGGCCCTTGGAGCCGAGTTCGCGCAGCGCGATACGGCTCAGCTTGTGCTTGCGATAGACGCCGCGCGGACGACCGGTGAGTTCGCAACGGTTGCGAATGCGGGTCTTCGAGGAATTGCGCGGCACCTGGGCGAGCTTGAGCGACGCCTCGAAGCGATCTTCCATCGGCTTCGACTGGTCCATGACGATCGCCTTCAACCGCGCGCGCCGGCCAGCAAACTGCTTGGCCATGCGCCCGGCGCCGGTTGTTCTTCTCGATAGAACTCTTCTTCGCCATCTATCTCTCCTCGACCTTTCCGCGTTTGAGAGGCGTAAAGCCCCTCACTGCCGGAACGGGAAATTGAATGCGGTGAGCAGCGCGCGTGCCTCTTCGTCGTTACGCGCGGTCGTGCAAACGGTGATGTCCATGCCCCAGGTTTCGCCGGTCTTGTCGTAGTCGATTTCCGGGAAAATGATGTGTTCCTTGATGCCGAGCGAATAATTGCCGCCGCCATCGAAGCTCTTGGGATTGAGGCCGCGGAAATCTCGCACGCGCGGCAGTGCGATGTTCACCAGACGGTCGATGAACTCGTACATGCGCGTCTTGCGCAGCGTCACCTTGGCGCCGATCGCCTGGCCTTCGCGCAGCTTGTAGGTCGCGATCGCCTTGCGGGCATGCGTGATGATCGGCTTCTGGCCGGAAATCAGCGCGAGATCGGCGGCCGCGAGTTCGACCTTCTTGCGGTCGCTGACGGCTTCGCCGATGCCCATGTTGAGCACGACCTTGTCCAGCGACGGCACCTGCAGCGGATTGGCATAGCCAAACTGCTCGGTCAGAGCCTTGCGGATCGACCTCGTCAAATTGCGCCTTCAGGCGCGGAACGTACGCGGTCTCAGCCATCGATCTCTGCTCCGGAACGCTTGGCAACACGCACTTTTTTGCCGTCCTTCAAAACCTTGAAGCCGACGCGCGTCGCCTTGCCGCCCTTGGGGTCGGCCAGCGCGATATTGGAAATGTGAATCGGCAACTCCTTGGAGATGATGCCGCCTTCCTGCTGCGCCGTCTGCTTCTGATGGCGCTTCACGAGATTGACACCGCGCACGGTGGCGCGATGATCAGCGGTGTGGATCTCCACCACCTCGCCGCTCCGGCCCTTGTCGCGGCCGGAAATGACGACGACCTTGTCGCCCTTTCGAATTTTGGCCGCCATTACAGCACCTCCGGCGCAAGCGAAATGATCTTCATGTGGTTCTTCGCGCGCAGTTCGCGCGGCACCGGTCCGAAGATACGCGTGCCGATCGGCTCCGACTGACCATTGATCAGAACGGCGGCGTTGCGATCAAAGCGGATCACCGAGCCATCGGCCCGGCGAATGTCCTTGGCGACGCGAACGACGATGGCCTTCATGACCTCGCCCTTCTTCACCTTGCCACGCGGAATCGCTTCCTTCACCGACACGACGATCGTGTCGCCGACGGAGGCATACCGACGCTTTGAGCCACCAAGCACCTTGATGCACATGACACGGCGCGCACCGGAATTGTCGGCGACGTCGAGGTTAGTCTGCATCTGGATCATGAGATCCTCGTCTTCTTTCTGTGTCTGCCGAAAGCCTCAGGGCCCCCGGCTATCCCCTTGCGCGAACGCTCAGGCGGTTTTTTTCTTTTCGCCCTGGACGACCGTCCAGCACTTCAACTTCGAAATCGGCCGGCTCTCTTCGATCCGGACGATGTCACCCACCGAGAACTCGTTGTTCTCGTCATGGGCGTGGTAATTCTTCGAGCGACGGATCGTCTTCTTGTAGATCGGGTGCATAAAGCGGCGCTCGACCTTCACGACAACAGTTTTGGCCTGCTTGTCGCTGACGACGACGCCCTGGAGAGTACGCTTCGGCATCGATGCCCCCTTACTTCTTCTTGGGCTGCGCCAGGCTCTTTTGCCGGGCGACAGTCTTGATGCGCGCAATGTCGCGCCGTGCTTCGCGCAGACGCGCGGTGTTCTCGAGCTGACCGGTGGCGCGCTGGAAGCGCAGGTTGAAGCGCTCCTTCTTCAGCTTGAGCACCTCGTCGTTCATCTGGTCGGCGCTCATGGCGCGGATATCGTCGATCTTGATGTCGGCCATCGTCATTACTCCGCGATGCGCGATACGAAGCGCGTCTTGATCGGAAGCTTCGCAGCGGCGAGCGTGAGAGCCTCGCGCGCGATATCGATCGAAACGCCGTCGATCTCGAAGATCACCCGGCCCGGCTTGACGCGCGCGACCCACAGCTCAGGCGTACCCTTGCCCGAGCCCATTCGCACTTCGGCAGGCTTCTTGGACACCGGCAGATCCGGGAAAATGCGGATCCAGACGCGGCCGGCACGCTTCATGTGACGGGTCAGCGCGCGGCGAGCGGCTTCGATCTGTCGTGCCGTCAGACGCTCCGGGGCCATCGCCTTCAGACCGAACTGACCGAACGACAACGTCGCGCCAGAGGTCGCAAGACCGTGGATACGGCCCTTATGCGCCTTCCGGAACTTCGTCTTCTTGGGTTGCATCATGGCTTACGCCCTCAAACCTTCTAAAAGCTCTGTCGATCAGGCCGCGTCGCGACGGGGGCGCGAAGAGCCACCGGCCTCGGCTTCGGCCATCTTCTTGTCCTGCGCCATCGGATCGTGCTCAAGGATTTCGCCCTTGAAGATCCAGACCTTGACGCCGCAGGTGCCGAACGTGGTGAAGGCAGTCGCGACGCCGTAGTCGACGTCGGCGCGCAGCGTATGCAGCGGCACGCGGCCTTCGCGATACCACTCAAGGCGCGCGATTTCGGCACCGCCGAGACGGCCCGAGCAATTGATACGAATGCCGCCGGCGCCAAGACGCATCGCCGACTGCACCGCGCGCTTCATGGCGCGGCGGAACGCGACACGGCGCTCGAGCTGCTGGGCGATCGACTCGGCGACCAGCGTGGCATCGAGTTCCGGCTTGCGGATTTCGACGATGTTGAGCGTGACATCGCTATCGGTGATGTCGGCAACCTTCTTGCGAAGCTTGTCGATGTCGGCGCCCTTCTTGCCGATGACGACACCGGGGCGCGCAGAATGGATCGTGACGCGGCACTTCTTGTGCGGGCGCTCGATGACGATCCGCGCGACGGCTGCCTGCTTCAGCGCCTCGTGCAGGATCTCGCGGATCTGCATGTCTTCGTGCAGCAACTTGCCGTAGTCATTCTTGCCGGCGTACCAGCGAGAATCCCAGGTCCGGTTGATGCCCAGACGCAGTCCGATCGGATTGACCTTCTGACCCATCGTTCTCTCCCGCGCTTACGCGCTTGCCTCAACCTGACGCACAACAATCGTCAGGTGAGAAAATGGCTTGTACAACTTGCCGGCGCGTCCACGGCTGCCCGGACGGAAACGCTTCATGACGATGCCCTTGGCGACATGCGCCTCGGACACGATCAGATCGTCGACGTCGAGATCGTGGTTGTTCTCAGCATTGGCGATCGCTGACTCCAGGCACTTCTTCACGTCGACCGCGATCCGCTTGCGCGAAAACTGCAGGTCGGCGAGCGCGCTCGCAACCTTCTTGCCGCGGATCAACTGGGCGACGAGGTTCAGCTTCTGCGGCGAGATGCGGATCATCCGCGCCACGGCCTTCGCCTCGTTGTCAGGGAGCTGACGCTCTCGCTTCGGCTTGCTCATGACTTTGTCCTCAGGCCTTCTTGGCTTTCTTGTCGCCGGTATGGCCGTGGAATGTACGGGTCGGCGAGAACTCGCCGAACTTGTGGCCGACCATCTCCTCGTTGACCATAACGGGGACATGCTTCGCGCCGTTGTAGACGCCGAAGGTCAAGCCGACGAACTGCGGCAGGATCGTCGAGCGACGGCTCCAGATCTTGATGACGTCGTGACGGCCCGAACCGCGCGCCGCTTCTGCCTTCTTGAGGACAGAAGCTTCGACAAACGGGCCTTTCCACACCGAACGAACCATGGGTGCGATCCTTACTTCTTCTTCCGCGCGTGGCGGCTTGCGAGAATGAATCTTGTGGTCGACTTGTTCTTGCGGGTCTTCTTGCCCTTGGTCGGGAAGCCCCACGGAGTGACCGGGTGACGACCGCCAGAGGTACGGCCTTCGCCGCCGCCGTGCGGATGGTCGATCGGGTTCATGGACACGCCGCGGTTATGCGGCTTGCGGCCGAGCCAGCGATTACGGCCGGCCTTGCCGATCGAGGTGTTCATGTGATCCGGGTTCGACACCGCGCCGATGGTGCCGACGCAGCGACCGTGAACGAGACGTTGTTCGCCCGAGTTCAGACGGACGATGACGTATTCGCCGTCACGGCCGACGATCTGGGCGTAGGTGCCGGCCGAACGTGCGAGCTGGCCGCCCTTGCCGATCTTCAACTCGACATTGTGAATGATGGTGCCGACCGGCATGTTGCCGAGCGGCATCGAGTTGCCCGGCTTCACGTCGACGTAGTTGCCGGCGACGACGGTGTCGCCTTCGGCCAGACGCTGCGGCGCCAGGATGTAGGCGATCTCGCCGTCCTGGTACTTGATCAGCGCGATGAAAGCGGTGCGGTTCGGATCGTATTCAAGGCGCTCGACGCGCGCGGGCATGTCGAGCTTGGTGCGCTTGAAGTCGATCACGCGGTAGGCCTGCTTGTGGCCACCGCCGCGGAAACGCGAGGTGATGCGGCCGGTATTGCCGCGTCCGCCGGTCGCGTGCTGACCTTCGGTCAGCGTCTTGACCGGCTTGCCCTTGTACAGGGCCGAACGATCAACCAGAACCAGTTGGCGCTGGCCTGCCGTCGTCGGATTGAATTTTTTCAATGCCATCGTCGTTGCGCCTTACAGTCCAGTGGTCACGTCGATGCGGTGACCTTCTTCGAGGGTCACAACAGCGCGCTTGATGTTCGACTTCATGCCGATCATGCCGCGGAAAACCTTCATCTTGCCCTTGCGGACAAGCGTGTTGACCTTCTTCACCTTGACGTCGAACAGCTTCTCAACCGCTTCCTTGATCTGCGGCTTGGTCGCGTCGGTCGCCACATTGAAGACGACCTGATTGCGATCGGAAGCCATCGTCGCCTTTTCGGTGATGACCGGCGAGATGATGATGTCGTAGTGGCGCGGATCGGTGGTGCTCATTTGAAGCGCGCCTCCAACGCATCGACCGCAGCCTTGGTCAGCACCAGAGTCTTGCGGCGCAGGATGTCGTAAACATTGATGCCCTGGATCGGCAGCACGTCGATATTGGGAATGTTGCGCGCGGCGTTGCGGAAGCCCTCATTGACCTCCGCGCCGTCGATGATCAGCGCGCTGACGAAACCGAGCTTCTCGAAGTGACCGGCAAGCGCCTTGGTCTTGGCGTCCTTGAGCGAGGCGTTCTCGATGATGATGAGACCGCCGTCCTTGGCCTTGGCCGAGAGCGCATGCTTGAGCGCGAGCGCACGGACCTTCTTGGGCAGGTCGATGGCATGGCTGCGCACGACCGGACCGAAGGCGCGACCACCGCCGCGGAACTGCGGCACGCGGGCGGAACCGTGACGAGCACCGCCGGTGCCCTTCTGCTTGTACATCTTCTTGCCGGTACGCCAGATCTCGGCGCGGCCCTTGGCCTTATGAGTGCCGGCCTGACGCTTGGCGAGCTGCCAGTGAATGCAGCGCTGAATCAGATCTTTGCGCGGCTCAAGGCCGAAGATCGCATCCGGAAGGGTGACCGAACCGGCCGCCGTTCCTTCGAGCGTGGTGACTTTCAGTTCCATCTCACGCTCCCTGCTGTTCGGCGGGTGCGGCCGCGGCTTCAGCACCAGCAGCCAGCTTGAACTTGCCGGGCTGCGGCGCTTCCTTCGGCAGCGACTTCTTCGCTGCGTCGCGCACCGTGATCCAGCCGCCCTTGGCGCCGGGAACGGCGCCCTCGACGAGGATGAGGCCGCGGGCAACATCGGTCTGCACAACACGCAGGTTGAGCGTGGTGATGCGATCCGCACCCATGTGGCCAGGCATCTTCTTGTTCTTGAAGGTCTTGCCGGGATCCTGACGACCACCGGTCGAACCGATCGAGCGATGCGAGACCGACACACCGTGCGTGGCGCGAAGACCACCGAAATTCCAGCGCTTCATACCGCCGGCAAAACCCTTACCGATCGAGGTGCCGGTGACATCGACAAACTGGCCGACGACGAAATGATCGGCCTGGATCTCGGCACCGACCGGGATCAGCGCGTCTTCAGACACGCGGAACTCGCAGACGGAACGCTTGGGCTCAACCTTGGCGACGGCAAATTGACCACGCTCGGCCTTGGGCAAATTGGCTGTCTTGCGCAGGCCCGAACCGAGCTGCAACGCGACATAGCCATTCTTGTCCTTGGTCCGATGGCCAAGCACCTGGCAGTTGTTCAGCTTCAGAACGGTAACGGGGACATGCTCGCCGGTCTCCAAAAAGACCCGCGTCATCCCGACCTTCTGGGCGACCACTCCGGAACGCATCGTAGTGCTTCCTGTTTCTCTGGCTCAAACGCGAAGCGTTGAAGAGCCGATTGAATTCAAAACCCGAACAGCGTGACCTTGGTCCGAAAACCGGTCCCCACTTTTCGGGGTCACGCTCTAGAGCTTGATCTCGACGTCCACGCCGGCAGCGAGGTCGAGCTTCATCAGCGCGTCCACGGTCTGCGGGGTCGGATCGACGATATCGAGCAGGCGCTTATGCGTGCGCATCTCGAACTGCTCGCGGCTCTTCTTGTCGACGTGCGGCGAACGGTTGACGGTGAACTTCTCGATTCGGGTCGGCAGAGGAATCGGACCACGCACCTGCGCGCCCGTCCGTTTTGCCGTGTTCACGATCTCGCGGGTCGACGTATCGAGGATACGATGGTCGAACGCCTTGAGACGAATGCGGATGTTCTGGCCGTTCATGCCGGTGTCTTTCTCTTTAAATCTTCTGCCTCTCCGGATGGAGAGGATCGGGTGAGGAGCAAAAGCCCCTCACCCCATCGTATCGTTGGTTATTCGATGATGCTGGCGACGACGCCGGCACCGACCGTACGGCCGCCTTCGCGGATGGCGAAGCGGAGCTTCTCTTCCATCGCGATCGGCACGATCAGGTGCACTTCCATGGCGATGTTGTCGCCCGGCATGACCATCTCGGTGCCTTCCGGCAGGTGAACCACGCCCGTCACGTCAGTCGTGCGGAAGTAGAACTGCGGACGGTAGTTGGTGAAGAACGGCGTGTGACGGCCACCCTCTTCCTTGGTGAGGATGTAGGCCTCAGCCTTGAACTTCGTGTGCGGCTTGATCGAACCCGGCTTGCAGAGCACCTGACCGCGCTCGACTTCTTCGCGCTTGGTGCCGCGCAGCAGCGCGCCGATGTTGTCGCCCGCCTGGCCCTGATCGAGCAGCTTGCGGAACATTTCAACGCCGGTGACGATCGTCTTGGTCGTCGGCTTGATGCCAACGATCTCGACTTCTTCGCCGACCTTGACGATGCCGCGCTCGACACGACCCGTGCACACCGTGCCGCGGCCCGAGATCGAGAACACGTCTTCGACCGGCATCAGGAACGGCAGATCGATCGGACGCTCCGGCTGCGGGATGTAGGCATCGACGGCGGCCATCAGCTCGAGGATGGCGTCGTGGCCGAGCTTCGGATCCTTGTTCTCAAGGGCGGCGAGAGCCGAGCCCTTGATGATCGGGATCTTGTCGCCCGGGAAATTGTACTTCGACAGAAGTTCGCGAACCTCGAGCTCGACGAGTTCGAGCAGTTCCGGATCGTCGACCATGTCGCACTTGTTCAGGAACACGACGATCGCGGGAACGCCGACCTGACGGGCGAGCAGGATGTGCTCGCGGGTCTGCGGCATCGGGCCGTCGGCGGCCGACACGACGAGGATCGCGCCGTCCATCTGCGCGGCGCCGGTGATCATGTTCTTCACGTAGTCGGCGTGGCCCGGGCAATCGACGTGGGCGTAGTGGCGGTTCGCGGTCTCGTACTCAACGTGAGCGGTCGAGATCGTGATGCCGCGCGCCTTCTCTTCCGGCGCCTTGTCGATCTGGTCGTAGGCTGTGAACGTCGCACCGCCCGTTTCCGCAAGCACCTTCGTGATCGCCGCTGTCAGCGACGTCTTGCCATGGTCAACGTGACCAATGGTGCCGATGTTGCAATGCGGTTTATTACGTTCAAACTTAGCTTTGGCCATCGCACTCTCCGTTCAGGCTTCGACTGTCGTCGCTCGACGATCAGGCAAACTTCTTCTGGACCTCTGCCGACACATTGGCCGGCGCTTCTGCATAGTGATCGAACTGCATCGTAAACGTCGCACGGCCCTGGCTCATCGAGCGCAGAGTATTGACGTAGCCGAACATATTCATGAGCGGCACCATCGCGTTGATGACGTTGGCATTGCCGCGCATGTCCTGGCCCTGAATCTGGCCACGACGTGAATTCAGATCGCCGATGACGGAGCCGGTGTAGTCTTCCGGCGTCACGCACTCGACCTTCATGATCGGCTCAAGCAGAACCGACTTGCCCATCTGCAGCGCTTCACGGAAGCACGCACGCGTGGCGATTTCGAAGGCCAGCGCCGACGAGTCAACGTCGTGGTACTTGCCGTCGATGAGCTGAACCTTGACGTCGACGATCGGGAAGCCGGCGACGACGCCCGCTCCGAGAACGCTCTCAAGGCCCTTCTCGACGCCCGGGATGTATTCCTTGGGAACCGCACCGCCGATGATCTTCGACTCGAACTCGTAACCCTTACCCGGCTCGTTCGGCTCGACGATGATCGTCACGGCTGCGAACTGACCGGTACCGCCGGTCTGCTTCTTGTGGGTGTAGCTGTGCTCGACGCGCTTGGTCACGCGCTCGCGGAACGCCACCTGCGGCGCGCCGATGTTGGCGTCGACCTTGTAGGTACGGCGAAGAATGTCGACCTTGATGTCGAGATGCAGTTCGCCCATGCCCTTGAGAATGGTCTGGCCGGATTCCTGATCGGTCGACACGCGGAAGGACGGATCCTCGGCGGCGAGCTTGGCAAGCGCGATACCGAGCTTTTCCTGGTCGGCCTTGGACTTCGGCTCGATCGCGATCTCGATGACCGGCTCGGGGAATTCCATCTTTTCAAGAATGACCGGATTGGACGCATCGCACAGCGTGTCGCCGGTGCGCGCTTCCTTCAGGCCGCCAGGGCGACGATGTCGCCGGCATAGGCTTCCTTGATGTCTTCGCGATTGTTGGCATGCATCAAGAGCATGCGGCCGATACGCTCCTTGCGCTCGCGCGTCGAATTGACGACGCCCGTGCCGGAGATCAGCGTGCCGGAATAGATGCGGCAGAAGGTGATGGTGCCGACGAACGGATCGTCCATGATCTTGAACGCCAGAAGCGCAAGCGGCTCCTTGTCGTCGGGAAGACGGACGATTTCGTTGCCCTTCTCGTCGATGCCCTTGATGGCGGGCACGTCGACCGGCGACGGCAGATAATCAACAACGGCGTCGAGCAAGGGCTGCACGCCCTTGTTCTTGAAGGCCGAACCGCACAGCACGGGATAGAACGCGCCGGTGAGCACCGCCTTGCGGATCAGCCGCTTCAGCGTCGCCTCGTCGGGCTCCTTGCCATCGAGATAGGCAGCGAGCGCGTCGTCGTCGAGTTCGACGGCGGCCTCGAGCATCTTCTCGCGGTGTTCCTTGGATTTCTCGACCATGTCGGCCGGGATTTCTTCGTCATGGTACTTGGCGCCGAGCGCCTCGTCGTCCCAGACGACAGCCTTCATGCGAACGAGATCGATGAGGCCCTTGAAATTGTTCTCGGAACCGATCGGCAGCTGAATTGCGATCGGCTTGGCGCCGAGACGGTCGATGATGTCCTGCAGGCACTTGTAGAAGTCGGCGCCCGTCTTATCCATCTTGTTGGCGAACACGATGCGCGGAACTTTGTACTTGTCGCCCTGGCGCCAGACAGTCTCGGTCTGGGGCTCAACGCCCTGGTTCGAATCGAGCACGCATACCGCGCCGTCGAGAACGCGCAGCGAACGCTCGACTTCGATGGTGAAGTCCACGTGGCCGGGAGTGTCGATGATGTTGAGGCGCTTGCCGTTCCAGAACGCGGTCGTGGCAGCGGACGTAATCGTGATGCCGCGCTCCTGCTCCTGCTCCATCCAATCCATCGTCGCGGCACCTTCGTGCACTTCGCCGATTTTGTGGCTCTTGCCGGTATAAAACAGGATGCGCTCGGTCGTCGTCGTCTTACCGGCGTCGATATGCGCCATGATACCGAAATTCCGGTAATTCTCGATGGCATGAATGCGCGGCATGATCTGTTCCCTAAATTCCGTTCAGTTCGCCGTTACCAGCGATAGTGCGAGAACGCGCGATTGGCTTCCGCCATCTTGTGCACGTCTTCGCGCTTCTTGACCGCGTTACCGCGGTTATTCGACGCGTCGAGCAGCTCAGCCGAGAGGCGCTCAGTCATCGTCTTCTCATTACGGTCACGGGCCGCGGAAATGATCCAGCGAATGCCCAGCGCCTGACGGCGGGTCGAGCGCACTTCCACCGGAACCTGATAGGTCGCACCACCGACGCGGCGCGAACGAACTTCGATGGCCGGCATCACGTTGTTGAGCGCCTGCTCGAATACGCCGAGCGGGTTCTGGCGGGTCTTGCCTTCGATCATGCCGAGCGCACCGTAAACGATGGTTTCAGCTGCCGACTTCTTGCCGGCATACATGATCGAATTCATGAACTTGGTAATGACGATGTTCCCGAACTTCGGATCCGGAAGAACTTCGCGCTTTTCGGCAGAGTGACGACGAGACATGTTTCAAACTCCCCCGATTACTTCGGACGCTTTGCGCCGTACTTCGAACGGCGCTGCTTGCGATCCTTGACGCCCTGGGTATCCAGCACGCCGCGGAGAATGTGGTAGCGCACGCCAGGAAGATCCTTGACGCGGCCGCCGCGGATCATGACCACGGAATGCTCTTGCAGGTTGTGGCCCTCGCCCGGGATGTAGCCGATGACCTCGAAGCCGTTGGTCAGGCGCACCTTGGCGACCTTACGAAGCGCCGAGTTCGGCTTCTTCGGCGTCGTCGTGTAGACGCGCGTGCAAACACCGCGCTTCTGCGGCGACTGCTGCAGAGCCGGAACCTTCTTGCGCGATTTCTGCGCAACACGCGGATTTGCGATCAGCTGGTTGATCGTCGGCATCGTTCGCCTTCATCCTTCACTGCGCGAAGCCAAAGCCCGAAAGCCCGCTCCGCAGTTTCGACCGGGGCACCGCCCCAAAAATTCACACCAAAAAGCGCACGCAACGCGAAACCGCGCCAACCGCCACATGCGGTAAGCGCTTCATCGCCACAGAGGACCGCGGACCGGCCAGACAGCTTTCGCCATCCCCTTGTCCTGGTCATGCACCCGAAACCCGATCCGGATAGGACCGGGCGTCGTCTTGGCAAATTGCCTGGCTTTCAGCGACAGCGTTTGAGCGACATTCGTCGAGGCGAGGTGCCCGAGTTGCCAAATCAAATCGATCAAAGATCTCAATGACTTAGGTTGGATTCGGGTGGTGCCGTGCCGACCAGCGAAGCTCACCGCCTGTCGTAAAGTGAGCGGGTTCTACTGTCCGCAGGGGGGCAAGTCAAGGCAGAAGTGCCCGGAAAAGAAGGGGTTTTGCGACTCAGGCGGTGGCGCTGCATGGCCTGAGCCCGGACACAAGGCGGGCTGTGGCCCCAAAATGGGCCCCTGCCCCGCCCAATCCCTAGTCCTCGTCGTCTTCGTCGTCGTCTTCGGGGTCGGCGCCGCGGTGGAGCTGGTCGTCCCAGAGCGTCCGGTAGGCCCCGCCCAGCGCCAGCAATTCGGCGTGGCTGCCGCGCTCGGCGACCCTTCCCTCGCTGATGACGATGATTTCGTCCATTTCGACCACCGACGTCAGCCGGTGAGTTGAGA
The DNA here is from genome assembly GCA_963736355.1 of uncultured Alphaproteobacteria bacterium. Taxonomy (GTDB): domain Bacteria; phylum Pseudomonadota; class Alphaproteobacteria; order Rhizobiales; family Xanthobacteraceae; genus CAVTOO01. Next base: position 209,744 of record CAVTOO010000007.1, read on the forward strand.
AGATCATCGTGCGGCCCTTGGCGACCTTCAGCAGCGTGCGGTTGATGGCGGCCTCGGTGGTCTGGTCGAGTGCCGAGGTGGCCTCGTCCAGCAGCAGCACGGACGGGTTGCGGACAATGGCGCGTGCAATGGCAATGCGCTGGCGCTGGCCGCCCGAGAGCGTATCGCCGCGCTCGCCCACGATACTGTCGTAGCCTTCCGGCAGGCTCTTGATGAAGCGGTGGATCTCGGCGCGCTTGGCCGCCTGCTCCACCTCCTCGTCGGTCGCGTTCTCCTTGCCGAGCCGGATGTTTTCGCGGACCGACATGTGGAACAGCATGTTCTCCTGAAACACCACGGCCATGTTGGCGCGCAGCGACTCGCGCGTGACTTTCCGAATATCGACGCCGTCGATGGTGACGCGGCCCTCGGTCGGCTCATACAGGCGCAGGATGAGATTAAGCAGCGTCGATTTGCCCGACCCGCTCGGTCCGACGATGGCGATGCTCTTGCCGACATCGAGCCTCAGGCTGAGGCCTTCCATGACCGGGCGATCGCTGCCCTCGTACTGGAAACCGACACGCTCGAAGGTGATGTTGCTGGTGATGCGCGGCAGGTTCGGCAGACCCGGACGATCGGCGCCGCGGGCGGGCTGATCGAGCAGTTCCTGAATATGACGCGTCGCCGCGGCCGCCTGAATCAGCACCGGGACGTAGTGCATCAAATGCGCGACGTTGTAGGAGATTTCCCAGAACGCGCTCTCGAAGGTCACGAAGGTGCCGACCGAAATCTGCCCCGTGGTCGCCAGATAAGCGCCGATCGCCAGCACAACGAGATGCAGCAGCAGCACCGAGATGGTGACGGTGCGCTCGACCATCGTCGACAGGAAGGTGGCGCGCGCCATGCTGTCGCGGGTGGCATCGTTGCGCAGCCGAAACCAGCCGAGCGTGCGGCGCTGCAGCTGGAACGCCTTCACCACCATCTGCGCGGCAATGTTTTCCTGCACCACGCCGAGGATCGAGGACTTGTTGACCTTCTGCTCGTAATTGGACTGCACGGCCTTCGGCGTGAAGAAGCGCGGACCGATCAGCGTGATCGGAAAAATCAAAAGCGCGACGGTGGCCAGTTGCCAGTTGAGATAGAACATCAGCCCAACGCCGGCGATAAGCTCCAGCGCCGGCAGGATCGCGGTGTTCGCCAGCGACTTCATGGCGTCTTCGAAGCCCGCCATGTCGACCGAGAAGCGCGATAAAATCTCGCCGCGCCGCGTGCGCGCGAAAAAGCCCGCCGGCAAATTCTGCACGTGGTCGAACAGCTTGTGGCGGATGTCTGAGATCACCGACGCCGACACGCGCGCATCCCAGCGCTCGTACCAGATCGAGACGATCGACGTGACGATGCCGGCGACGCCGAGCACCGCCAGAATGGTGTAAAGCGCGTGATAGTCCTCGTCGTCGAAGGCGTCGTCGATCAGGAATTTCAGGCTGAGCGGCATAATGACGTTGAAGGCGGTCTCCACCAGGAGACCGAATGCCGACGACGGTCAGTCCCGTGCGGTAGTTGCGCAGATGCGGCCAGATGAAACGATAGACGGTGACGAAGGCGCCGGCGGCCTCGGTCGCGGTGAAGATCGCGAGCTCGTGCTCCTCGTCGTCGTCGTCATCCTCCAGATCATCATCCTTCTCCGCGGCCGGACGCGCGGGGTCCGCCGCGCGCGACGCAGACGCATCCGGCAAGGCAGACTTGGCCTTGTCGTCTTCGGAATCGGGGGCTTTGGCGTGACATTGAGGCTACGCGAGGCTGAGCAAAAGACCATAAGCGCCGCACCAGCAGGCGCGACACCTCGAAACGTAGCCCCCGGCCCGCGCTTTGGGAAGCACGGCCTTTGAAAAGGCTCGGGATTCAAGCTGCGGAGATTTAGTCCTCAGCGATCTTGTCGAAGAACGAGTAGCGCAGGCACTCGGCGTCCTCGTACCACTGATCCGGCCCCTTGTTGGACTTGAGCACGTGCTGCCACGCCCGCTCCAGCGTGTCCTCGCGGCTCATCGACAGATCGAAGCCGTTGTTGAAGAACAACTCCGACCATTCCCACCAGGTCGAGAAGCGCCTGACGCCCTGCACAAGATTGTAGCGGTCGCAGATCTTGACGGTGAGATCGCTGGTGACGGAGCCGAACATGACGCCGGTTCCGGCCACGCGATGCAGTTCGCGGATCGCGGACGCGGTCGAGCGCTCCGGCACATGGCACAGCGCGGTTTCAAAGACGAAATCGAACTTCTCGTCCTTGAACGGCAGATCGACGACACTGCCGAGAACATTGTAGCGGCGCAGCGACTTCGGCGTCTGGCCGTGGGCATATTTGTTGTTCTCGACGCCCCAGGCATCGATGCCGCGCTCGCGCAGCGCGCCGACCAGTTCGCCGCTGGCGGAGCCCGCGATCAGCATGCTGTAAGGCGGCGACCGGCCCCAGACGATTTTGATCATCTCGATCAAGTAATCCGGATCGGTGAACTGGCGGAAGCTCTGCGCATAGGATGCGCCGGTCTTGCGATAATTGTCGAAATAGTCGCGATCGATGCGCTGCGCCTGCGGATTGCCCGCGCGCTCGTAATGAAGCTTGGAGACTTCGCTGACGACGATATCGGTCGCGGCATCGGAGGAATTGAGCAAGCCGTTGAGCGTGGAGTTGAACAGATAGTCGCCGACCACGACGAGACCCGCATGTTCCTTCGGCTCAGGGCGGTGATTGGTCATGACATCGCGCACCGGGAAGCCGCCGGGAATGGCGTTGACCGACGACAGCCAGCGATGAATCTTGCCTTCGATGAAGTGCTCGCGCGCATTGCCGAGCTCAGGCGGCAGCGACTTCAGCGCCGTCTCGATCAGCGCCTCGTCGGACAGATTGGCAAACGCCAGCGCATCGGCGCCGGGAATGAGCCAGTTCAGAACGCCGTGCTTGCCGACATCGTGGCGCGCGCCCTCGATATAGACGCAGCAGCCGCCGAAGGTCTCGGACATGAACCAGGCGCCTTCGAGCTTGTCGCCCCAGAACGGCTCGTCGAACAAGGCCGCGACGCGCAGGTAATGCGCCGGGCGGTCGAAATACGCGACGTGCTTGGTCATGGCGCGGCGAAGCAACTCGCCGTCCCACTGCATGGTCGCCAGCCAGTTGTGCGGCAGGCACATCAGGACGAGATCGAAATCGTGCGTCTCGGGGCCCTTGCCGTTCATCATGTTGAGGCGGTAGCGGCCGTTTTCGTTGCGGCCGACCTTGAGCACGCGATGATTGAGCGCAACCTTGGCGTCGATCTCAGAAGCCAGGCCCTGCACCAGCTGCTCGTTGCCGTTCTGGATCGAATAGACGCCGATATAGCCATCGACATCCATCAGCATGTTCTTCAGCGCATTGAGGCCGTTGGTCAGATGCGGCTCGGAGGCGACATCGGAACGCGACATCGCCTTGAAGAAGCGCTTGGCAACCGGGTCAGTGACTTCGCGCTCGATCAGTTCCTCGAAGGTGATCTTGCCCCAGGGGTGTTCGTTGTCCTGCGCGCCGACGCCTTCATAGTAGGAGGCGATCGACATCAGCTCGGTGCAGCGCTTGCGGAACGCCTCGATGGCATCGGCGGTGGCTGCGCCATAGCGGCGGCGCATGCCGTCAACGCCGCGGCCGATCACATGGTTGTCCATGACAACCGTCTCGGCATCCATCGGGATGGTCTGGAATCCGAAATGCTGGATCAGGTCGCGCAGAGGATCCGGCCCGATCATCGAGTAGTCGTAAATCTCGGCGACGCCGGCTTCATACATCGCCGGCGCGCTCTCGAAGCGCTGCGTGACGACCTTGCCGCCGAACTTCATTGGAAGCTTCGAAGATCGTGATGCGACAGAGGTCGCCCAGTTTCTTCTTCAGATGCCAGGCGGACATCAACCCGCCCGGGCCACCACCCACAATTGCCAGATCGATCACGTTATTGCCTCACGTCTCGGCGATCCCCGGGGGGATTTTTTCCCCTTCTTCCCAGAGCATCACAAAGCTCTTTCCCGGCTGAAGGGAAGATGAACAAACGTGGAATTACGTTTTATTCCGCCAACAAAAGTAAAAGGCCGGCTTTCGCCGGCCTTTTATGACTTATTTGTTGCAGTGCAATGTCATTCAGCCGGCGGCAACGCCAGCGGCTCCACCGCGGGCTCCGCCTCGAACACCGGCTCCGGAGCCGGCGTGGCGATGACTTCCTGCTTGCGACGTTCGTCGAGGATGAGCTGATCGCGGCCCGTCGCAACTTCGCGAATGGTCGACATCGCTGCACCCGTACCAGCCGGAATGAGCCGGCCGACGATGACGTTTTCCTTGAGGCCTTCCAGCGTGTCCGCCTTGCCGTTGACGGCGGCTTCGGTGAGGACGCGGGTGGTCTCCTGGAACGACGCTGCCGAGATGAACGACTTCGTCTGCAGGCTGGCCTTGGTGATGCCGAGCAAGACCGGATGCGCGGTTGCGATCTTCTTGCCCTCTTCCTTGGCCTTGGCGTTGATCTTGTCGAACTCGATGCGATCGAGCTGCTCGCCCTGGATCAGATCGGTCTCACCTTGTTCGACGATCTCGACCTTCTGCAGCATCTGGCGAACGATCACCTCGATGTGCTTGTCGTTGATGGCCACGCCCTGCAGTCGATAGACTTCCTGGATTTCGTTGACCAGATAGGCAGCGAGTTCCTCGATGCCCTTGATCGCCAGGATGTCGTGCGGCGCCGGCTTGCCTTCGACGATGAAGTCGCCCTTTTCCACGATGTCGCCATCCTGCAGATGGATGTGCTTGCCCTTCGGGATCAGGTACTCGCGTGCCTCCTCGCCCTTCTCTGAAGGCTCGATGGAGAGGCGGCGCTTGTTCTTGTAGTCGCGGCCGAAACGGATCGTGCCGGCGATTTCCGCGATGATGGCGGCATCCTTCGGCTTGCGCGCTTCGAACAGTTCCGCCACCCGCGGCAGACCGCCGGTGATGTCACGCGTCTTGGCGCTTTCCGTCGAGATACGGGCCAGCACGTCGCCGCCCTTCACCTTGCTGTCCACGTCAACGGACAGAATGGCGTCGACCGACAGCATGTAGCGAGCCTCGCCGCCACGCGCCAACTTCAGGATCTTGCCATCCTTGCCCTTGACGACGATGGCCGGACGCAAGTCCGAACCGCGGCCCGTGCGCCAGTCGATGACGACGCGCTTGGCGATGCCGGTGGATTCGTCGAGCGTCTCGGAGATCGACATACCGTCGACCAGATCCTCGAAGCCCACCGAACCCTCGACCTCGGTCAGAACGGGCCGTGTGTACGGATCCCATTCCGCGATGCGCTGGCCGCGCTTGACCATATCGCCCTCGTCCACGCGCATGCGCGAGCCGTACTGAATACGGTGCGTCGCACGCTCGGTGCCGTCGGGATCGACAACCGCAACAACCATGTTGCGGACCATCGCGATATTGTCGCCATCGGAGTTCTTGGTGATGGCCCTGTTCTTGATCGTGATCTTGCCGTCGAAAGTCGACTCGATGAACGACTGCTCGTTGATCTGCGCCGCGCCGCCGATGTGGAACGTACGCATGGTCAACTGCGTGCCGGGTTCGCCGATCGACTGCGCCGCGATGACGCCGACCGCTTCGCCGTGGTTGACCGGAGTGCCGCGAGCAAGATCGCGCCCGTAGCACTTGGCACACACGCCGTTGACGGATTCGCAGGTCAAGACCGAACGGATCTTGACTTCCTGCACGCCGGCCGTCGCGATCACGTCGATATGCGCCTCGTCGAGCAACGTACCGCGCTTGGCGAGCACCTTGCCGCTGTTCGGATCCTTGATGTCCTCGGCCGTGGTGCGGCCGAGAATGCGGATACCGAGCGAGGCGACAACGTTGCCCGCGTCGATGATGGCGCGATACTTGATGCCGTTCTTGGTGCCGCAATCATCGTGCGTGATGATGCAGTCCTGCGCCACGTCGACGAGACGACGCGTCAGGTAACCGGAGTTGGCCGTCTTGAGCGCGGTGTCGGCGAGACCCTTACGCGCACCGTGGGTCGAGTTGAAGTACTCGAGCACGGTCAGGCCTTCTTTGAAGTTCGAGATGATCGGCGACTCGATGATCTCACCCGACGGCTTGGCCATCAGGCCGCGCATGCCGGCAAGCTGGCGCATCTGCGCCGGCGAACCACGCGCGCCGGAGTGCGCCATCATGTAAATCGAGTTGACGAGCTCCTCGCCGCCCTTCGGATTTTTCCGAACGGCAGAGATTTCCTTCATCATCTCTTCGGCGATCTTCTCCGTGGCCTTCGACCAGGCGTCGACCACCTTGTTGTACTTTTCGCCCTGCGTGATCAGGCCGTCGAGATACTGCTGCTCGAATTCCTTGGCGAGCGTGCGCGTATCATCGACGATCTTCAGCTTGGCATGCGGCACCACCATGTCGTCCTTGCCGAACGAGATGCCGGCCTTGAACGCATTGTAGAAACCGAGCGCCATGATGCGATCGCAGAAGATCACGGTCTCTTTCTGACCGCAGTGGCGGTAGACGAGATCGATCATGTTTGAGATTTCGCGCTTCGTCATCAGCTTGTTGACGACGTCGAACGGAACCCGGGCCGAACGCGGCAGCACCTGACCGAGCAGAACGCGACCCGGCGTGGTGTCGTAGCGACGGACCACTTCCTTGCCGTTCTCGTCCAGACCTTCCCAGCGATACTTGATCTTGCTGTGAAGGTGCACGACCTTGGCGTGCAAGGCATGCTCGATCTCGGAGATCTCGCTAAAGGCCTTGCCCTCGCCCGGAAGCCCGTCGCGGATCAGCGAAAGATAATAAAGGCCGAGCACGATATCCTGCGACGGCACGATGATCGGCAGGCCGTTCGCGGGGTGAAGGATGTTGTTGGTCGACATCATCAGGACGCGCGCTTCCAGCTGCGCTTCGAGCGACAGCGGAACGTGCACGGCCATCTGGTCGCCGTCGAAGTCGGCGTTGAAGGCGGCGCAGACCAGCGGGTGAAGCTGGATAGCCTTACCCTCGATCAGAACCGGCTCGAACGCCTGGATGCCGAGGCGATGCAGCGTCGGCGCGCGGTTGAGCAGCACGGGATGCTCGCGGATGACCTCATCCAGGATATCCCAGACTTCCGGACGCTCCTTCTCGACGAGCTTCTTGGCCTGCTTGACCGTGGTCGACAGACCCTTGGCGTCAAGCCGCGAATAGATGAACGGCTTGAACAGCTCGAGCGCCATCTTCTTCGGCAGACCGCATTGATGCAGTTTCAGTTCCGGACCGACGACGATGACCGAGCGGCCGGAGTAATCGACGCGCTTGCCGAGCAGGTTCTGGCGGAAACGGCCCTGCTTGCCCTTGAGCATGTCGGCGAGCGACTTCAGCGGACGCTTGTTGGCGCCGGTGATGACGCGGCCACGGCGGCCGTTGTCGAACAGCGCATCGACCGCTTCCTGAAGCATGCGCTTCTCGTTGCGGATGATGATGTCCGGCGCACGCAATTCCATCAGCCGCTTCAGACGATTGTTGCGGTTGATGACGCGGCGATACAGGTCGTTGAGGTCGGAGGTCGCAAAGCGGCCGCCATCGAGCGGCACCAGCGGACGCAGGTCCGGCGGAATGACCGGAACCTGAGTGAGGATCATCCACTCCGGCTTGTTGGTCGAGAGGCGGAACGCCTCGACGATCTTCAAGCGCTTGGCGTACTTCTTCTTCTTGATTTCGCTTTCGGTCGCCGTCATGTCGACGCGCAGCTGCGCCTCGAGCTTGTCGAGCTCAAGCGCCTTCAGCATCTCGCGAATGGCTTCGGCGCCGATCATGGCCGTGAACGAATCCGCGCCGTATTCGTCGAGCGCGCGCAGATAGTCTTCTTCGGACAGCAACTGACGGTCCTGAAGCGCGGTCAGACCCGGCTCAAGCACGACGTAATATTCGAAGTACAGAATCCGCTCGAGATCCTTCAGCGTCATATCGAGCAGAAGGCCGATGCGGGACGGCAGCGACTTCAGGAACCAGATGTGGGCAACCGGCGCGGCCAGCTCGATATGGCCCATGCGCTCGCGCCGAACGCGCGACAGCGTCACTTCGACCGAGCACTTCTCGCAGATGATGCCCTTGTACTTCATGCGCTTGTACTTGCCGCACAAGCACTCGTAGTCCTTGATCGGCCCGAAAATACGCGCGCAGAACAGACCGTCACGCTCCGGCTTGAACGTGCGATAGTTGATCGTTTCCGGCTTCTTGATCTCGCCGTAGGACCACGACAGGATCTTCTCAGGCGACGCGATCGAAATACGGATCTGGTCGAAGACCTGAGCCGGCGTCGTCGGATTGAAAAGATTCATGATCTCTTGGTTCATCGTCTTCTCCGTCTGCCGGCCTGAACCGGCGCAAGAACCCTGACTGTCATGCCCCGCCTTGGCGGAGCACCCGGTGATCACCGCCCTTGCGGGTCACCGGACCATCCGCTTTGAGCGGATGGCGACAAACGGAAAGCGGCGCGATCGCCGCCTTCCCTCTTGTTACTCGGCTGCCTCGGCCGGCGGCGTCGCGTCCTGCAGCGAATTGTGCAGGTCGACGTTGAGGCCGAGCGAACGCATTTCCTTGACCAGCACGTTGAAGCTTTCGGGAATGCCGGCTTCGAACGTGTCGTCGCCGCGCACGATTGCCTCATAGACCTTGGTGCGTCCGGCCACGTCGTCGGACTTCACGGTCAGCATTTCCTGCAGCGTGTAGGCGGCGCCATAGGCTTCGAGCGCCCACACCTCCATTTCGCCGAAACGCTGGCCGCCGAACTGCGCCTTGCCGCCCAGCGGTTGCTGGGTGACGAGCGAGTACGGACCGATCGAACGCGCGTGGATCTTGTCGTCGACGAGATGGTGGAGCTTGAGCATATAGATGTAGCCCACCGTCACCTGGCGATCGAAGGCATCGCCGGTACGACCGTCATAGACGGTCGACTGACCCGAGCGATCGAGACCGGCGAGTTCGAGCATCTCCTCGATGTCTTTCTCCTTGGCGCCGTCGAACACCGGAGTCGCGATCGGCACACCCGGCTTCAGGTTGTGACCAAGCTCGATCAGTTCGGCTTCGTTCAACGACTTGATGGTCTCGTCGTCGCCATAGACCTTCTTCAGCGTCTCCTTGAGCAGCTTGAGATCGTGCTTGCCGTAGTAAGCGTCGATCGCCTGCCCGATGCGCTGGCCGAGGCCCGCGCACGCCCAACCGAGATGCGTCTCAAGAATTTGACCGACGTTCATGCGGCTCGGCACGCCGAGCGGATTGAGCACGATGTCGACCGGCTGACCGTCGGCCATGAACGGCATGTCTTCCGCAGGCACGATCTTGGAGACCACGCCCTTGTTGCCGTGACGGCCGGCCATCTTGTCGCCGGGCTGAATCTTGCGCTTCACCGCGACGAAGACCTTGACCATCTTCATCACGCCGGGCGGCAATTCGTCGCCACGCTGCAGCTTCTCGACCTTATCGAGGAAGCGCTGCTCGAGCATCTTCTTCGACTCGTCGTACTGCTTATGCATGGCCTCGATTTCAGACATCAGCTTGTCGTTCGGCGAGGCAAACAACCACCACTGCGAACGCGGATACTCTTCGAGCACCGCACGACTGATCTTGGCATCCTTCTTGAAGCCCTTGGGACCGGCGACGCCCTGGCGGTTTTCCAGGAGGTCGGCCAGACGGCCATAGACGTTACGATCCAGGATCGCCTGCTCGTCGTCACGGTCCTTGGCGAGACGCTCGATCTCTTCGCGCTCGATGGCGAGCGCGCGCTCGTCCTTGTCGACGCCATGCCGGTTGAACACGCGGACTTCGACGATCGTGCCCTGAACGCCCGGCGGGACGCGCAGAGACGTGTCGCGCACGTCAGAGGCCTTCTCGCCGAAGATGGCGCGCAGGAGCTTTTCTTCCGGCGTCATCGGGCTTTCGCCCTTCGGCGTGATCTTGCCGACGAGGATGTCGCCAGCGCGGACTTCGGCGCCGATATAGACGATGCCGGCTTCGTCGAGGTTCTTCAGCGCTTCTTCCGAGACGTTCGGAATATCGCGCGTGATTTCCTCGGGGCCGAGCTTGGTGTCGCGGGCCATGACTTCGAATTCCTCGATATGGATCGAGGTGAAGACGTCGTCCTTGACGATACGCTCGGAGAGCAGGATCGAATCTTCGAAGTTGTAGCCATTCCACGGCATGAACGCGACGAGCACGTTGCGGCCGAGCGCGAGCTCACCGAGATCGGTCGACGGACCGTCGGCGATGATGTCGCCCTTGGCGACCTGGTCACCGACCTTCACCAGCGGACGCTGGTTGATGCAGGTGGACTGGTTGGAACGCTGGAACTTCATCAGGCGATAGATGTCGACGCCCGAACGGGTCGGGTCGAGATCTTCCGTGGCGCGAATAACGATACGCGTCGCGTCGACCTGATCGATGATGCCGGTGCGGCGTGCTGCGATCGCGGCGCCGGAATCGCGGGCCACGATGCTTTCCATGCCGGTACCGACGAACGGCGCCTGCGCACGCACGAGCGGCACGGCCTGACGCTGCATGTTCGAGCCCATCAGCGCGCGGTTGGCGTCGTCGTTCTCAAGGAACGGGATCAGCGCCGCAGCAACGGAGACGAGCTGCTTCGGCGACACGTCCATGTAGTCGACCTTGTCGGGCGTGATCGGCAACACGTCGCCAGAGTGACGGCAGATGACGAGCTCTTCCGTAAAGCGGTTCTTGGCGTCGAGCGGCACGTTGGCCTGCGCGACGTAGTAACGCCCCTCTTCCATCGCCGACAGATAGATGACCTCGTCGGTGACGCGGCCGTCCTTGACCTTGCGGTACGGCGTCTCGACGAAGCCGTATTTGTTGACGCGGGCATAGGTCGCCAGCGAGTTGATCAGGCCGATGTTCGGGCCTTCCGGCGTCTCAATCGGGCAGATGCGGCCGTAATGCGTCGTGTGCACGTCGCGCACTTCGAAGCCGGCACGCTCGCGTGTCAGACCGCCCGGGCCAAGCGCCGAGAGACGGCGCTTGTGGGTGATTTCCGACAGCGGGTTGGTCTGATCCATGAACTGCGACAGCTGCGAGGAACCGAAGAACTCGCGCACGGCGGCAGCCGCCGGCTTGGCGTTGATCAGGTCCTGCGGCATCACGGTGTCGATATCGACACTCGACATGCGCTCCTTGATGGCGCGCTCCATGCGCAGCAGGCCGATGCGATACTGATTTTCCATCAGTTCGCCGACCGAACGCACACGGCGGTTGCCGAGATGATCGATGTCGTCGATTTCGCCCTTGCCGTCGCGCAGATCCACCAGCGTCTTGATGACGGCGAGGATGTCTTCCTTGCGCAGCGTGCGGTGCGTATCCGGCGCGTCGAGTTCGAGACGCATGTTCATCTTGACGCGGCCGACCGCGGAGAGGTCGTAGCGCTCGGAGTCGAAGAACAGCGACTGGAACATGGCCGACGCACTGTCGATTGTCGGCGGCTCGCCCGGACGCATGACGCGGTAGATGTCGAACAGCGCGTCTTCACGCGTCATGTTCTTGTCGGCATTGAGCGTGTTGCGGATATAGGCGCCGATATTGACATGGTCGATGTCGAGAATTGGAAGCTCTTTGTAGCCCTCGGTGTTGAGGAGCTTCATGAGCTTCTCGGTGATCTCCTCGCCGGCCTCGGCGTGGATTTCGCCGGACTTGGCGTCGACCAGATCTTCGCCGAGATAGTTTCCGATGAGCTCCTCATCCGACATGCGAAGCGCCTTGAGGCCCTTCTCGGCGAGCTGACGCGCCTGACGCACGGTCAGCTTCTTGCCGGCCTCGAGCACGACCTTGCCGGAGTCGGAGTCGATGAGATCGTTGATGGCCTTGTAGCCACGGAAGCGGTTGGCGTCGAACGGCACGCGCCAGCCTTCCTTGGTCCGCTTGTAGGGAATCTTCTTGTAGAAGGTCGACAGGATCTGCTCGCCGTCGAGACCCAGCGCGAACATCAGCGAGGTCACGGGCAATTTGCGGCGGCGATCGATACGCGCATAGACGATGTCCTTGGCGTCGAACTCGATGTCGAGCCAGGAACCGCGATACGGAATGACGCGCGCGGCAAACAGCAGCTTGCCGGACGAATGGGTCTTGCCCTTGTCGTGGTCGAAGAACACGCCGGGCGAACGGTGCATCTGCGAGACGATCACGCGCTCGGTGCCGTTGACGATGAAGGTGCCGTTCATGGTCATGAGCGGAATGTCGCCCATGTAAACGTCCTGCTCCTTGATGTCCTTGACGGAGCGCGCACCGGTCTCTTCGTCGATATCGAACACAACGAGGCGCAGCTTCACCTTCAGGGGCGCAGCGAAGGTCATGCCGCGCTGGCGGCACTCGTCGACGTCATACTTCGGCGCTTCGAATTCGTAGGCGACGAAGTGCAGCTCCGAGGTGTTGGAGAAGTCGCGGATCGGGAACACCGACTTGAAGACGGCCTGAAGGCCCTCGTCAGGGCGTCCGCCCGCAGGCTCCGCGACCATCAGGAACTGGTCGTAAGACGCCTTCTGAACCTCGATGAGGTTCGGCATCTCCGCCACTTCCCGGATTTGTCCGAAGAACTTGCGAACGCGCTTGCGACCGGTGAATGTCTGCTGCGTCATCTTGGCCTCTCTCTTGCCGCCCCCAGGGGGCGGTTCATCCCGCGGCGAAAAGCGCCGCGCGGGGTGTGATCTCAGAACGCAAAACGACGCGCATGGAGCCGCTCATGCTCCGCGCACGTCAAAAGCAGTCTTTACAGACTACATAAGCCCGAAATTGCTCGTCTCCCGAAGGCCCGCCGCGGACATTTTTAGCTCGATTCCCGCATAAGGCCCTGTGCTTCCCATCCAGCCCACATACCGCTTCGGGAAGCCCAACCTGACTGGCCCGATATAGGTATGAGAGCGTGACGGCGCCAGAGGCCGAACCTCTGGACGCCGCCGCCTGTCTCTCCCGATCCCGGTGGACCAAAGGCCCATGTGGACCACGACCCATTCGAAACCGGCATCCTCAGTTGCCACCCCGGCCAGGCCGGAGCGGCAAAACGCTTACTTCAAGTCGACCTTGGCGCCGACCTTCTCGAGCGTCGCCTTCATCTTCGCGGCTTCGTCCTTGGACACGCCATCCTTGACGGTCTTCGGCGCGCCTTCGACGAGGTCCTTTGCTTCCTTCAGGCCGAGGCCGGTCAGAGCGCGGACTTCCTTGATGACTTCGATCTTCTTGTCGCCGGCAGCGGTGAGCACAACGGTGAACTCAGTCTGCTCTTCGGCGGGCGCAGCAGCCGCACCCGGGCCGGCCGCAACAGCGACCGCCGCAGCGGCGGAAACGCCCCACTTCTCTTCGAGAAGCTTGGCGAGCTCGGCGGCCTCAAGGACCGTGAGCGAGGAGAGGTCGTCGACGATTTTCTGCAAGTCAGCCATTTGAATTGTCCTTTAGTGATAACGGTTCGAACCAGTGTTTCTGTTTGCGAAGGGCGTTACGCCGCTTCGCTCTTTGAGGCATAGGCCTGCACCACACGCGCCAGCTTCGCAGCCGGAGCAGTGGAGAGCTGAGCGATCTTGGTGGCAGGAGCCACCAGCAGACCGATCAGCTTGGCGCGCAGCTCGTCCAGAGACGGCAGCACGGCAAGCGCCTTGACGCCGTCCGGGCTGAGGGCCGTAGTCCCCATCGAACCGCCGAGAATGACGAACTGTTCGTTCGTCTTGGCAAATTCGACGGCGATCTTCGGCGCCGTGATGGGATCGCTTGAAGTCGCGATCACAGTCTGCCCCTTGAGAAGGGACACAATGGACACAGCGTCGGTGCCTTGAAGAGCGATTTTGGCGAGACGGTTCTTCGAGACCTTCACCGCGCCGCCAGCTGCCTTCATCCGCTTACGCAGAATTTGCATCTGGGCCACAGTCAGGCCCGAGTAGTGAGCAACGACCGAAACGCCGCTCGACTTGAAAGTCGAGTTGAGCGCTTCAACCAGCTCTTTTTTTGCCGCTCGATCCACAGCAAGCTCTCTCTAGCTTGGCGATCCGGATTGTCGCCGGAACGCCGGGGTTGCACCGGCCGTCCAGCCATCCGTCTCTCGCGAAACATCCGGGCAGGACGACATTACGGAAGCCTGCCCCCCGGACCACAAAAGCGGCACGGGCGTTCGAGGTTCGAACCAATACCTGCCGCGCTCGCGCACGGCTGAAACCAGTCGTCACCCGTCTATGCAGGGAATTAAGCCAGACGGCTGTCTGGCACCCGCAGTCTCGGACAGGACTAAACGCGATCAGAAAACGGAGCGCGTTGGAGGTTCTTCCTTTCAGGCAATCCAAGGGGATGTCCGAAAGAAGGAATGGTCTCCATGCGTTCTTGGGTTTTCGGAAAGCGCGCACGAGCGCGCCGGCAGAGCCAGCACGCCCGAATGGGTTCTTCTAAAGGATTAAAATTGGCCTGCCAAGGGGTTCGGGGCGGGTTTTTACCCGCCCCGATATTAGTCCCAAAACGGCCCTTCCCGCCCGGCCAAAGCCAGGGATCGGGATATTACGGCAGCACGGTGCCGGGCTCGACCTTTACGCCGGGGCCCTGGGTGGACGAAACGGCCACCCGCTGGATGTAGGTTCCCTTGGAACCGGCGGGCTTCGCCTTCTGAACCGCGTCGGCCAGCGCCTTGATGTTGGCCACGAGCTTCTCTTCGGTGAACGAGGCCTTGCCGATGCCGGCCTGGATGATACCGGCCTTCTCGACACGGAACTCGACCGAACCGCCCTTGGCGCCCTTCACGGCGTTGGTGACGTCCATGGTCACGGTGCCGATCTTCGGGTTGGGCATCATGCCGCGCGGGCCGAGCACCTTACCGAGACGGCCGACGAGCGGCATCATGTCCGGGGTCGCGATGCAGCGGTCGAAGTCGATCGCTCCGCCCTGCACCTTTTCCACCAGCTCTTCGGCGCCGACGACATCGGCGCCTGCGGCCTTGGCTTCCTCAGCCTTGGCGCCGCGGGCGAACACCGCCACGCGCTGCGTGCGGCCCGTGCCGTTCGGCAGCGTGACGACGCCACGCACCATCTGGTCGGCGTGGCGCGGATCGACGCCGAGATTCATCGAGACTTCGATGGTCTCGTCGAACTTCGCCTTGGCGCGTTCCTTCACGAGCTTCACCGCCTCGTCGAGCCCATAGAGCTTGTCGCGGTCGATGCCTTCGCGGGACTTGGTCGTGCGTTTTCCAATGGCCATGACTTACCCCACCACTTCCAGACCCATCGAACGGGCAGAGCCCTCGACCATGTTCATGGCCGCTTCGACGGTGTCGCAGTTCAGATCCTTCAACTTCTTTTCGGCGATCTCGCGCACCTGCGCCTTGGTCACCTTGCCCGCCTTGTCGCGGCCCGGAGCCTTGGAGCCGCTTGCGATATTCGCTGCCTTCTTGAGGAAGAAGGACATCGGCGGCGTGCGCATTTCGAAGGTAAAGGAGCGATCCTGGTAGATCGTGATCACGACCGGGATCGGGGTGTTCTTTTCTTCCTTCTGCGTCTGGGCGTTGAACGCCTTGCAGAATTCCATGATGTTGAGACCGCGCTGACCGAGCGCGGGCCCGATCGGAGGCGACGGATTCGCCGCTCCCGCCGGAACCTGAAGCTTCAGGTATCCTGTGACTTTCTTTGCCATCGTTCACTCCTGTTGTGCCGGAAAACCGGCTGTTTCAGGGACCGTGGTCCGGTTCGCAAGGCGGTTGGCGACCGCCTGTCCCCTGCCACGGCATTTCAGGAAACGGCTCTCGCCCTTTCCCCTCTCGCCACAACCGGGCTCACCCGGCCATGGCAATCTCGGAAACCTTATACCTTCTCGACCTGGGTAAATTCCAGCTCGACCGGGGTCGCACGGCCGAAGATCGACACCGCGACCTTCACGCGCGAACGCGCCTCGTCGACTTCCTCGACCACGCCCGAGAAGGACGCGAACGGGCCGTCGGAGACGCGGACATTCTCGCCGATCTCGAACGAGATCGACGGCTTGGGACGCTCCACGCCTTCCTGCACCTGATGCAGGATGCGCATGGCTTCGTTTTCGGAGATCGGCTGCGGCCGGTTGTCGGCGCCGAGGAAGCCCGTGACCTTGGGCGTATTCTTGATGAGATGGAACGCCTCGTCGGTGAGGTTCATCTTCACCAGCACATAGCCCGGGAAGAACTTGCGCTCGGTGTCGATCTTGCGACCGCGGCGGACTTCCGTGACCTTCTCGGTCGGCACGAGGATGTCGTCGAACAGATCCTGCAGCCCGCGCTGCTTGGCCTGCTCGCGAATCGACTCGGACACCTTCTTCTCGAAGTTCGAGTAGGCGTGGACGATATACCAGCGCTTTTCCATGATCTGCGCTTTCAGGTCTGAATGCCGAGGAGGAAGGTGATGAAGATGCGGATGATCTGATCGGCGAGGAAGAAGAAGACCGAGGCGACCGCGACCATGATGAAGACCATGATCGTGGTGATCATGGTTTCACGGCGCGACGGCCAGGAGACCTTGTCGGTCTCCGAGCGCACTTCCTGCAGAAACTTGAACGGTGAGAACTTCGCCATCGCCGTGATGTTGTCCGTGGTTTGCCAAACCGCACAGCGCGGTCCCGGCAATAGCTGTCGTCCCCAACCCTTCTTTTCAAGGATCAAGGCCAACCGGCCTGTTTTTCGGGAAATCTCGCCACCCAGGGAAGTCCGTCGAGCGGGCCGTGGGTAGGTGCAGCTTCCTAATGCGCCACAGGCGCAAGGTCAAGGAGGCTGAAGGTGCCCTTCCCCTAACCGTCTGGCCGCCTTGGCGATTAACTATTGGGGAATGGGCCGGATCGCGCTGGCAGGAGTGGTAGGGCTCGAACCTACGACCCCCGGTTTTGGAGACCGGTGCTCTACCAATTGAGCTACACTCCTAGCGCGGCCTGTCCTCGCATGGCCAAAGGGTCCGGCGCAAGACCCCGCTTTAGCCAAACAAGGCCCTGCTTCTGGCGAAAATGGGGCTAGAGCCGCCAGTGCGTCAAAAGCCAGCCGCCGGCGATGACGAAACCCGCGTGCTGCGTGATCATCGCGATCCCGCGCGCCACCGGCGACCGGTAAAGCACCAGCATCCCCAGCGCATGCAGAACGCGCGCGAACAGAAACATCGCGCCGAGCGCCCAGACCAGCCGCGGCGGGCCGTCCGCGATCTCGACCAGCGCCAGCACCATCAATGACAGCGGCGCATATTCGATGAAATTGCCGTGGGTGCGGATGCGCGCGCCGAGCGCCCTGTCGCCGCCGTCGCCATAGACGACCTTCAGTTCATAGCGCTTGAGCGACACCAGAACGCTGAGCGGCACCATCATCAGCGCGAAGGCGCCGCCAAGAAGCACGGAAACGGGCATGCGAACCTCCGGCAGAATTGAACGGCGTCAGGCCGGCGATGGGTGCCTGGATGGGGAAAATGGAGCGTGTGAAGGGAATCGAACCGTCGTATTCAGCTTGGAAGGCGGCTGCTCCGCAAGGGTCTGGTTGAGTTGGTGCGTGAGTTGGGTAGTCCCCTCACCCGCCGAGCAAGATCGCGATCCCCGAAAGTGCGAGGCCGACCGCGACCATCAGCAGGCCCATCGGCAAAGGCCTGCGACCGGCGCAATGTCCCAACGCGTAGCCGCACAGGAACAGCATGACGATGGCGACCGCATTTGAAAGGCGTAACGCCAGCCGCACCTGATCGGTGAAAAGGAACGGAACGACGACCGGCAAGGTTGACAGGAACACGATCACACAGACCGCCAGTGCGCCAAGCCAGTCAGCTTTCGTCAGATGCGGCTCCGGTGGCTCCGGCGTTCGCAGCAGATTTTCCCGCATGGCCGCGAGGTGATCGGCAGGCAGGCGTTCCGCCAGGAATGGGGGCAACGTATCCGCAATCACCTGCTCGGAGACCCGGGGATCCTTTGCATCGCGCGCAGCGCGATACGTCAGCAGATGGCGCGAACGATCGACGAGGCGAGCCATCAGATACAGCCCCCCGTCGATGATTCCCCATGCGAGATTGCAGCCGAGTGCGGCGAAGATCATGGTTCGGATTGCGATACGGTCCGCAGCGATGACACTCAGCGTGCCGGTGGCGGTCAGCACCATGATCAGACCGAAAAGCGTTTCCGAGATCCTTTCAATTGGATCGAGCAACCGGCTTGACGTGTCCTCGGATGGCCCGGACATAAGCGCTCCTTGCTCCTAATTGAGTGAGAACCAAACTCTTGCCGCGATTGCGGGACTGCACCAGCGCGACATCAGGCCATCAGGATTGGCGATGAGATCGACGCGACCGCCCGAAACCGCTTTGGGATCGCCAGTGAAAACGTAACAGCTCTCCTTCGTCAGGTTGGTATCGTGATAGCGCAGGTCGAGATTGAAGACCTTGCGCGTGATGGTCATGCCGACATTCCAGTTGAGATACTCAGGCAGCGGGAAGCCGCCGAGCGACAACGACTGATGGCCGAACCAGGAGTAACCGGCGCCGCCAGTGAACGACACGGACACATCCGGCGGCAGCAACCGCGCCGGGACATCGAGCCCCAGACCGGCTGCCACATACTCGACTCCATGCGCCGGTGTTCGAAACATTGGGTGACCAGGCATACCCGGCGGCAACGCGGATCGACTCTCCGATGGTGGTGTCGCCGCGCGCCCCTGCTTCCCAGTAATCGATGTCGCCCGCTGGACCTTGCAAGCGCTCGTTCGGATAGTGGTAGTAGGTCGCGCCGAAACTGAAATCGATATTTCCTATCTTCGGTCGAATGCCTCCGCCGACCGTGAACTCGCCGGATGGCTCCGTCGGCAACTTCACGCTGGCCGCCGTCGCCCCGGCATAGAACTGACCGAAGGTCGCCTCGATACCCGCACCAACTGCCGGCTTGCGATCGGAGAGTGTCGTTCCACGAGACACATAGTCGGTTGCGACTCCGCCGCGCACCGAGAGTGAGAACCGATCCGCGACTGCGGACGGCGTTTCGCGATACATCTCCGACCACCCACGATCGCCAAGGCTGACTCTAGCAGCCGCAACCACCGGTCGGGTTTGTGTGTCTGCAACGGAGATCTGGGCACGCGCCTGAGACATCGTCAGAACGACAACGGCAATGCAAAGGAGACCACCGCCAAGAGCCGCGGCACCATGCAGCGACGAGCGGGCAAGCTCTGTTTCCATCAAAGGTTGGTCAGCTCGCGTGCGCACGCTCGAACAATCCTTGAAGCATTCAGGACTGGACTATCGTCTCGTCGGTTCATCAAAGAAACAAGATGTCATAAAGGGCAGAACGAGCCTCCGGCTACAGCTCCGACTGGATGGCTTTGAGCAGCCGAAAGCGCATCGCGCCGTCGTTGCTTGTCAGCGAGATCACGAAACGGACTCGCCCATTCTTGGCGGTGTCGGCATAGCCCGCCAAGGTACGGACGCCAGAAAATGTACCGGTCTTGAAGAACGTCCCATCGCCGCCACGCAGCAATGCGGCGTTGGGCTCGAAGAGATTTAGCAACTGCGCGAGGCCCCGCGCCGTGAAGCGGTTGCCGCGGCTGATGCCAGAGCCCTCCTCAAGCTGGATGGACTTGGTGAGGCCGTGTTTGGCGAGCATCTCGTTCGCGACCCGGAGCGACTTCTCGAGGCTGACGGGCCCACCCAGGCGCTGTCCGCCGACTTCCAGGAAGACCTGATTGGCAACGTAGTTGTTCGAGCCGAGGAGCAACCCGGCGAGGATCTTCGAAAGAGGGCGCGACTGGCGGTGCACATAGACCGGCTCCATGCCCGCGGGCACCGTTCCGGTTGAGATCTTTCCTTTGACGCTCCCGCCGGCTCGCTCGATGAATGCGGCGATCAGCTCACCGGCATATTGCAGGCCGACCGCTGGGTCCTGCGTCAGGCTGATGCGGCTGCGGCCCTCGCCTGCCCGCGCCCGGAAAAGGCTGACGGCGATCGGCGTGATCGGGGTCTGCTTCTCGGCGGAGTTGACCGCTGTGCCCTTGCGCACGGCGTAGATGGTATTGAAATTGACCGCGAGGGCGGAGTTCAGCGCGTCGTAGGCCTCGTCAGTATCCTCGATGCCCGGAATGCGGATGCTGGAAGGGTAGTAGCTCGCATCGAGCACGATGCCGCTTAACGGCTTCTTGCCGATGGCAGCGACCAGCTGCGACGCAAGCTCAGCCAGCTCCTCAGAAATCAGAAACGGATCGCCACCGCCGCGGATGTAGAGGACCCGGTTATCGTCCAGATAGAAGCGGGTCGCGAAGCGATAGTCGCCGCCCAGAGCCTCCATCGCCAGCCACGCGGTCACGATCTTGGCGACGGATGCGGGGACGAAGGGCTTGTCGGCGTTCTGAGCCACCAACGCGTTGCCCTTTTCGTCCATCACCAGCACCACCCCCGACGGAGCAAGCGCGGCAACCTTCTCCTTGGCATCGGCCAGGGCTTGGGCAGGCAGCAGGAGCAGCGCGCAGACGACAGCGAAACGGTGAGACCACATGACGACTCCAGCCCGTGTGCTTGCGTTGGCCATGTTCTGCCGCAGCTAATGGCGAATAGATGGCAAATTCAATCGTCACCCGGAGTTATCGACGGGAGACGCAGGCCGTAATTTGTAAAACGTCGAAAATATTGGAGCGGGTGAAGGGAATCGAACCCTCGTATTCAGCTTGGAAGGCTGCTGCTCTACCATTGAGCTACACCCGCGACACGGCAAGATATGCAACGCCCCGAGCCGTTTTGCAACGGGGCCCGGCACGTCGTTCTGTCGCGGAACAGGGCTTTTCAGACCGTTGGTTTATTTGGTCTTCAGCATCATCTGCGCGAATTCAATCGCCTCGACCATGCTCTCGGACTGGCGATGCCCTTGCCGGCGATGTCGAACGCGGTGCCGTGGTCGACCGAGGTGCGGATGATCGGCAGGCCGAGCGTGATGTTCACGCCGGACAGCTGCCTCCCATTCGGCCGGTCGCCGGATCGACCTGGAAGCCGAGCAGCTTGACCGGGATGTGGCCCTGGTCGTGATACATCGCGACCACGGCGTCGTACTGACCGGCGCGCAGCTTGACGAACACCGTGTCGCCCGGAACCGGGCCGTCGACGTCGAAGGCCGTCGGCGCGGAGCGCCGCGATGGTCGGCGCGACCACGTCGATGTCCTCGCGGCCGAACAGGCCACCCTCGCCGGCATGCGGGTTGAAGCGCGGCGACGGCGATGTGCGGCTTCTCGACCCGAGATGGCGCACCGCGTCGCGCGTCAGGTCGACCACCCGGCGCACGCGCTGCGGGCGTGACGCGCCGGCACGCCTTCGACAGCGAGACATGCGTCGTGACGTGGCTGACGCGCATGATTGCCGTGCGCGAGCATCATCACCGTGCCGATGCGCCGGTGAGCTCGGCCAGCATCTCGGTGTGGCCGGTGAACGGAATGCCGGACGCGTTGACGGCTTCCTTGCTGACGGGCGCGGTCGCAATCGCGTCGATCTTGCCGGAGGTCGCGAGCTTCACGGCTTCTTCAAGCGTCTGCGCAGCGACCCTGCCGGTGACGGCCGACCACTGCCCGACCGTGAACTCTTCCTTGCCGTCGCCGACGGGCACGAAATCGACCTTCGGCACGGCCGCCCTCCAGCCCTTGTCGAGCTTCAGCGTTTTCGCGGCGAGATCGAGACTCTTTTCGCGCGCCGATGAAGACGAGCTTCACGTCGCGGTTCTCCGTCTCGGTGAGCTGGATCGCGGCAGCCAGCGCGATCTCCGGGCCGATGCCTGCGGGATCGCCGAGCGTGATACCAATGGTTGCCGTCATAACGATCCCTTCCGCAGCAGTTCAGACAAAAAGCCGGGCGCGCCGAACGCACCCGATTTCGAAACAAACGATAGTCCGCCCCAGCGTCCGTCGGCAAATTTCGCCGTGGCGATGCCCGGCGCAATCTCGGCGCCGGTCAGGAGCCGTGTCGCGCCCGCGGCACGGCACAGACGAAACAGCGTCTCGCCGCCGGTGACAAGCAGCGTGCCCGGCGGCCGGTATCGCTCAACAAGACGCTGAAGGAAAGCATTCATCGCAGCCTCGGCCTGCGCCGGAGAAAGCTCGGCGTCCGGCGAAAACCAGAACACGACGGAATGGCCTGCGGCGGCTTGCGCCGTCGCCTGCGCGATCAGGTCGTCCCAGCCTTGCGCATCGATACCGATCTGCAGAACGGACGCGTCCTCGCCCGCCGCAATCGCCTCGACCTGGGCGCGGCTGACGAGATGATTGGTGCCGACGATCATCGTCACCGGGCGCTCGATGCGCGTCGATTTCGGTGCACGCAACGCGCCGCCGAGCGCACCGGCAAGCCCTGCGGCACCAACCCACAGAACCGGTCCGCGCGCCGCGCGCCCCAGCGCCGCGATGGCGTCGAGATCGTCGGGACTTCTCAGCGTCAAACATCCACACGCCGGCGAAAGACGGTGGCAGCTCTGCGCCCCGCGCGGCCACCGTCACGGCGATGCCGTGCTCGACCAGCCCGGCGCGCAAATCCTGCGGCACTAGTTGCCATTCTTCGCTCGCTGCGCGACGCCAGTATTGCCGTCCCTCGCGCGTGATGCGGTTCTGCTCGGGGAAAGGCGGTGCGCGACGATGACGGTTGCGAAGACCCCGCTCTCGATCAACGCGATCATCTCGGGCAGCGTATTGCCGCGCCACAGGCTGTCGATTTTCTTGAATGCGAGCGTGTCCGCGCGCCAGAAATTTTTGAGCGCTGCAATGGCAGCGACAGCCTTCTCGGCCGGACCGTCGCGCGTCGGCGTGACAAGCGCGAGCGGGCCGTCGGTTGTCAGCGCGGCAGCCGCATCCCATGTCACCGGCAATTCGCCCGCGCGCGCGACAAGCCGCACCGACGCGTCCAGCGCGCCGGTCAGGTCGTCGGCCAGAAGGCGAACGCTCATGCTTTAGCGACTCCGTCTCAGGGACAGGGATTGGCGTGCAGCCGCTGGATATCGTCGATGGCGGCGAGAACCTCATCGCTCAGCGTGATATCGAGCGCGGCGCAATTCTGGTCAAGCTGCGCGATGGTCGTCGCACCCATGATGACCGAACCCATGAATGGACGGGTCGCGGCGAATTTCAGCGCCATCTGGCCGGGATCGAGGCCGTGCTTTTCGGCGAGCTTGAAATAGGCCTCGAACGCGGGCTCTGCACCCGGGCCTTCATAACGCTGCATGCGATTGGATAATGTGCGCCGCGCGCCGGCCGGCCGCGCGCCACCGCGATACTTGCCGGTGAGAATGCCCTGCGCCAGCGGCGAATAGGCCAGCAGCGAGATGCCTTCGATCATGCTGATCTCGGCGAGCGCAGTCTCGTAGGTGCGGTTGACCAGCGAGTATGCCGTTCTGCACCGACTGGATACGCGCCAGCTTGTGGTCTTCCGACAGGCGCAGAAAACGCAGCACGCCCCAGGCGCTTTCGTTCGACACGCCGATGTGGCGGACCTTGCCGGCCTTCACCAGATCGTCGAGCGCACGCAGCGTTTCAAGGATCGGCACGCCGTCCCTGTCGCCATGCTTGAAGACAATCGGGTTCGAACCCCAGACCGACACCGACCGGCTCGGCCAGTGCAGCTGATAGAGATCGAGATACTCGGTGTTGAGCCGCTTCAGGCTGCGCTCGCACGCCTCGATCACTTCCTTGTAGGTGAGATCGGGATTGGCGTCGGGCTGGCGAAACCACATCATCGGCGACGGGCCGACGATTTTCGACGCGATGATCACGTCGTCGCGACGCTTGCGCTTCGTCAGCCAGGTGCCGACCACGCGCTCGCTCGCGCCTTGCGTCTCGCGCTTGGGCGGCGTCGGATAGAGTTCCGCGATGTCGATGAAGTCGATGCCGCGATCCAGCGACGCATCCAGCAGCCGATGGCCCTCGTCCTCGGTGTTCTGGTCGCCGAACACCATCGCGCCGAACGACAAGATCGGAACTGTCAGATCGGATTTGCCAAGCCTGCGCCGTTCCATGTGTATGCCTTGCCTTCAATATGACAGCGGCGGACGCCGTGAGCGCCCGCCGCCAAAAAAATGCTTCAGGCGGATCAGAAATTGACCTTGTCGCCGCCCTTGAGCTTGAGGATCTCGCGCGCCTCGTCGGGCGTCGCGATCTCGAGGCCCAGGCCTTCGATGATCTTGCGCGCCAGCGTGACCTGCTCGGCATTGGACTCGGCGAGCCTGCCCGGGCCGGCCCACAGCGAGTCTTCGAGACCGACGCGCACGTTGCCGCCCATCGCCGCCGCCATGCGCCGCGACCGGCATCTGATTGCGGCCGGCGCCCAGCACCGACCAGCGATACTTGTCGCCGAACAGGCGGTCGGCGGTGCGCTTCATGTGCATGCACGTCTTCGGGATGCGCGCCGATGCCGCCGAGCAGGCCGAACACGCGTCTGCACGAAGAGCGGCGGCTTCACGAGGCCGCGGTCGAGGAAATGCGTCAGGTTGTAGAGGTGCGCGGTGTCGTAGCACTCGAACTCGAAGCGCGTGCCGTTGCCGGCGCAGCGTCGTCAGGATGTATTCGATGTCCTCGAAGGTGTTGCGGAAGATGCGATCGTCGCGTGCCTTCGAGATACGGCAGCTCCCAGTCGTGCTTGAACTTCCTTGAAGCGGTTGAGCATGCGGAAGAGGCCGAAGTTCATCGAGCCCATGTTGAGCGAGGCGACTTCCGGCTTGAAGACTCGCGGCCGGGCGCACGCGCTCCTCGACCGTCATGGTCGGCGCGCCGCCGGTGGTCAGGTTGATCACGACGTTGGAGCGCTGCTTGATGACCTTCAGGAACGGCGCGAACGCCTCCGGGCGTCTGGTCGGGCTGGCCGGTCTCGGGATTGCGCGCATGCAGATGGACGATCGCGGCGCCCGCCTCGGCCGCGCCGATGGCCGCTTCGGCGATCTCGCTGCGGCGTCACCGGCAGATGCGGCGACATCGACGGCGTGTGGATCGCGCCGGTGACGGCGCAGGTGATGATGACTTTTCTGTTGGCCACGAGGAAAACCTTTTGGTTGGCTGCTGGCAGGCTGATTTGGATAGCAGGCTGAGCCGGCGCCGGGCGGCGCCCCTGCTCGTCAGCGGACCCTATCGTAGAGATCAGGCGTTGGAAATAAAAAGACCGGCGGGAGCGTGTCCCGCCGGTACATTTTATCGGCGCATGATCTTATCCGAAAACCGGTATCCACTTTTCGGGATCATGCGCGGGTTGCTTAGGCCGTCTTGGTCTTCTGGAAGTCCAGCAGCGTGCCCTTGGCGAACGAACCGTCATCCCAATCGGGCATCGGGTAGTCGTTCTCGTTGAGCACGAAGCCCTTCTTGCGCGCGAAGTCGAAGCGCGGCGGCGCGAAGATGTCGTACAGCGAAGCCTCGCTGCCATCCTCCGGACCGAAGTCGCGGCTGGTGTGGATGACGGTCGCCGGAATGACGGTGGCCGACGGCGTCTTGATCTCGAAGTTCTCGTCCGCCTTCCAGTCGGCGAGGTTCGCCGTCTGCGGCCAACGCATGTGGTGGATGAACTGGCCGTGCAGGCAGAGAGAGACCTGCTCGAAGTCATCGTGCCAATGCGGCGACAGGTTCTTGGTGTCGCGGCGCGTGAAGTAGTGACCGAAGATGTTGACCATCATGTTGGTCGAACGGTAGCAGCGCGGCTGAATGCGCGGGCCCTTCGGGTCGAGATGCTTCGACATGTCGTAGTGGCGCAGCTTGAAGCCACCGACCGGATCCGGCCAATACTTGATCGGGGTGATTTCCGGCGCGCCGTCGGCGTAGATCGCCTTGTTGTGCGCCTTCTCGACGAGATCAACAGCCTTGGTGGTGATGATGCGCGCGATCAGGCCCTTGGACTTGGCCGTGATCTTGCTGGCGCCCGGAGGAACGATGAACAGGGAGTCGCCCTTGGCATCGATCTTGTCGCTGCCGGCCTCAACCGTGGCGTCGACGCCCGGCGGCAGGATGATCATGTATTCGTCGGCCTGGTTCTTGCGCTCGATGACCGAGCCCGGCTCAACTTCCGTCAGCGTGACGAGGAAGTTCGCCGCACGCGTGATCCAGGTCTTGGTCTTGTTCGCGGCATCGACGTCCTGATGCGGCATTTCATAATACTTGGCGTACGTAGCCTCGCGGCCCGGCCTCTCACTCATTGATGTTCTCCATTGTCGATTGGACGCACCGCATTGCGGCAAAGAAATCGCGTCAGCTGACGTCGAAATCAATCGCTGTGCATGGTAGTTAGCGCCTCCGGGCACCACTAATCCATTTGGGGGGAATTTCAAGGTGCGAAAACGCACCCCTCGGCTGCGTGGGCCCGCAAAACGGCCGAATGTCACCACCGCGACGCGGAATTCTGAATGCTTTGTTTCAGGGGGAGAAATAAGCCAGATTACGAGTCCGGGGCCTTCGGTCCCTGAATTAGTGTCCCGATCCAATCCGACCCCGCCCCCAAGAAAGGCTTCAAAACATGAGCACCGGAAAACCGGCATTTACCGAATTTCGCAGCCGCCTGAAGAAGCGCGAGCAGATGCTGGGAACATTTCTCAAGATGCCGACCACCCAGACCATCGAGTTGCTGGGCACCGTTGGCTACGACTTCGTCGTGATCGACCAGGAGCATGCTCCGCTCGGCCGTGAAACCACCGACATGATGATCCTCGCCTGCCGCGCGTCCAACATCACGCCGGTCGTGCGCGTCGGTGACGCCGCGGACCACAACATCCTTTCGGTGCTGGATTGCGGCGCCATCGGCGTCATGGTGCCGCACGTCGACTCGGCTGAAAAGGCCAAGCAGATCGCGCGCGCCTGCCGTTACACGGGCGGCAGCCGCGGCATGGGTAACGTCACCCGCGCCGGCCGCTGGGGCAGCCTGGGCGGCATGAACGCCCACAAGAAGAACGCTGACTCCGAAGTCACCTGCATCGCCATGATCGAGGATCTCGAAGCCGTTGATCACGTCGGCGCCATCGCCCGCGTCGAAGGCATCGACGCGATCTTCATCGGCCGCGGCGACCTCACCGCTGTCATCGGTGGCGAACAGCAGACCGACCCGAAGACCACGGCTGTCGTCGAGAAGATCACGGCGCAGGCGCGCGACGCCAACATCCCGATCATCATCCTCGCGTCCAACAAGGAAGATGCGCTCAAGATGCGATCGCTCGGCGCCTCGACGTTCATCGTCGGCAGCGATCACGGCTTCTTCAAGAGCGGCGCGACCGCCGGCATGAAGGAACTCGGCCTGCCGCTGGCGTAATCTGCGACAGTATCGAAACAGAAACCCCGCTTTGCTCGCGCAAGGCGGGGTTTTTTATTGGATGTCGCTTGGCTGTTTTTAAGTAAAGTAGAACTTCAGCGGCGTGTCGCCGCCGATCTTGCGGCGGACGCGCTCGTCCGGCACGCATTCCTTCAGGAAGTTGAGCGTGTCGATGTACTTGGTCTTGTCCTCATAGGCGGCAAACGGCCAGTCGCTGCCGAACATCATGCGGTCGCCGCCGGTGATGCGCACCAGCTCCTTGGCGAGCGCCTGCCCGATCCCCGGCTTGAAGCGGAACCCACCCGACAGCTTGACCCAGGTCTTGCCGCGATCGACGGCCGCGGCCACCGCCTTGAAGGCATCCGAATTGATGCCCTGCGGGTTGTCGATGCGGCCGAGATGATCGACGACGATCTTCCGGACGCCGTGCTTTTCCAGGTTCTCGATCATCGGCTGAATGCGATGCTCGCGTTCGATGAAGTGAACGCACCAGTCGAGATCGGCGACGCGCCTGAGCAAATGGCGATAGTCGTCCGAGTTCAGGTCCGGCACTTCGTCGAGGTGATGCCAGACGAGGCGGATGCCGACGAAGCCGTCGTCCTTCATCTGCTCGAGCTGATAGATGTCAGTGCGCGGATCGACGATGCAGGTGGCGCGCAGGCGCTTCGACTTCTTCATCGCCGCGCGGGAATAGTCGTTGTAGGTGCCGTAGAGGCTCGCGGCGGCGATCACGCCGAACGTAACGCCATGATCGTCAAGCAGCTTGAGCAATTGATCGACGGTCGCGTCCGACACCTTCTTGTGCCAGGCCGTGTCGATGAGCGGCAGATCGGTGCGCCAGACGTGAAAGTGCGAATCGACCAGCGGAGCTTCGTCCTTGCCTACCTCGTGGACCACGTGGATTTCCTCGTCAGCGTTTTGATGATGGTTGTCGTGCGTGCGACAAACACCGCGCGGTGCTGTGCAGGCGAAACTTGTGAAGCAAAATCACTCAGCGTTGGTCATCTATTTTTGCCACGGCATCAAGGCCAAATCGCATGGCGTTGGGCCGGCAAAAACCCGCCCCGGCAGGCGACCTGCGCCGGCAGGAGCTATTTCGTGGGATGAAAATCGCCCTCTCCGCCCGAGCCGCTTTGCACTGCGAAATCGCCACCGCGCAAGGCTTGGGCTAACAAGACCTCAAGGCCAAAGGCGCAAAGGCTGACCAATGGCCGCAAGCGGCTCCAAGGCCGTCACCCGAAGGAAAAACTCGCATGATGTTTTCGAACGAACGCGTCGAGCTGACGCAGGAGCTGATGATCCTGCTGGCCGACTACTGGAACGACGTTGATACCAATTGGGGCCGCAACGCCGGCGACTACTACACCGACGACGCGATCTTCGAGTCCTCGCGAAACACCTATAACGGCAAGGCCAAGATTCAGCAGTTCTACCAGTGGCGCATCGACCGCGGCGTCAACCGCACGGCCGTCCACTCGTTCCTGAACTTCCGCGCTGTTCCGACCGGCCCGAACACCGCGACCTCCACCTGGTATCTGGTCCTGTACGCCAACGACGGCAACCCGATCCACCCCAGCGCGCCCCCGATCCAGATCGCCTACATGACCGACAAGTGCCTCAAGGGTGCCGACGGCAAGTGGCGTTATACCCACCGCAAGTTCGACACCTGGTTCGAAGGCGGCGTGCCGACCACGAGCCCGAACCTCGACGACAAGAAGTAATTCTCCGCAACTCGCGGCTGAAACGACAAAGGCCCGGAGCAATCCGGGCCTTTTTTATCAATGCATCATGATGCTTTAGAGGCTGCCACGCAGCGGCATGGCCATCGGCGCATGCTCGAAAACTTCATGGCGCTGCGCATCGTGGGCCGGACCGTCCGCCGCATACATGAAGGACAGCGTTTCCTCGATCTTGGCGGTGGTCGCGCGCAGCGGCTCGATCACGCGCTCGACGATGTGCTCCTTGGCAATCGCGGTCGAATAGAAGCTGATGGTGATCAGCGCCAGCACCACGCCGTTGTTGCGAATCGGCATCGCGATGGTCGTCGTGCGGCGCGGCTCCGTCTGCGGATCGCGCATTGCATAGCCGTCCTCGCGCACGCGGACGAGAAGCTTGCGGAACTGCGCCTCCTGCTCCGGACCGAAGTCCAGCTCCTTGTTCGTGCGCAGCGTCCCCATGAGATGCTCGCGCTCGTCGTCGGAGCAGAACGCCATATAGGCGCGGCCCATCGCCGTCGTGACCAGGTTGGGCCTGTTTCCCAACACCGTATTGGTGTGGGCCCACGGGCTGATGGAGCCAGTCCAGAACTGCAGCGCGATGGCATCGCCATCCGGCACGCCGATGCCGATGGGCCATTTCAGCCGCTGCGTCAGGTCGATCGCCCACGGTCGCGACGCTTCGATCACGCGCGAGATGCCCTCGTAACCGGAATTCAATTCGCGCGCACGGCACGTCACGCGATAACCGCCGCACATGTTGTCACGCGCGACATAGCCGTCGGAGATCAGTGTTTCGAGCATGCGCACGACCGTCGGCTTGGGCAGGCCAGTCGCGGCATGAAGGTCGCTGACGGATGCGATGCGCAGGCGATTGACGGTGCGCAGAATTTCGAGCGCGCGGCGCACGGACTCAACCGGCGGGTAAGACCGCCGCGTGGGATCCGTCAGCCCACGTCGCGAATTGGCGCGACATCTGTTTGGCGACGCCGATGCCGCGGGCTTTTCGCCACGCTTCTTGCGGATGTCGAGTTTCACAATTTTCGCTTGAGCTACTTCGACGTCGGTCATGAGATCCCGACTATCAACCGGCGCATCCATGGCGTCTCTCTCACCCCGCCGCATGCAAATCTTGATGCTCGCTAGCGTCTGATAACTAAAAACTGCGGCAACACGCCGCAAGTCAAAGACCAGATTCGTCCCCAGTCCATGGTCAGGATTATGGAGCCGGATAAAACCATACGTCAATGGCATCGTCGGCGAGACGACTTCGTCGTTAATCTGGCGCTTCGCGACGACACCTGTGTTGTCCGACAACTGCGCGCAGCCGGTACGTGATCATGCACCCCAGTGACGCAATCGGTTTCCCTGCGCAAAAATTCGCATTCGCATCGGTTTTGCCTGCTTCAACCAATGGAACCGGCGCGTTGTGACATGCCGCGCATCATTCGCAGAGCGAAAGTGAGTATGTGCATTTTGCACTTAATGAGTTTGCGCGTGCCGCTTATAGAGGCAGGCGAAATCGATGCGCGTTTGCGAGCGGGGCATCTGACGCCGGCGCCGTACACGAATTCTCTGCAGGAAAAATCGTAGCGAAACAGTGGCGCAGCGCTGTGGCATTCATACCGCACTGCAGCGTCATTTTCTGTGGTCGAAATACCCAGACTGTGAGAGAGGATAGCGCACCCCCGACATCGCATTGGCATCGGTTGCCGGGGTGAGCCGGATACGAGCGCATCATGAGTATTGTTAAGTCTCCCCGCGAACTGCCGCCCCTCAACACCGAACGGCCGAAATCACGCAAGCGGCTCCGGCGTATCGCCACCGGTCCCAGCATGCGTTCCTATCCGCCGGTCGAAGCGGTGCAGCGCGCGCTCGAAATTCTTCGTGTGGTCAATCAGCTGCGTGTCGCCTCGGTCAAAGACATCTTCGCCGCGACATCGTATCCCAAACCGACCATCGTGCGCATGCTCGAAACGTTGATCGCCGACGGCTACGTTGCGCGCGACGATATGTGCAACGGCTATCGCGTCACCTCGCGCGTGCAGGAACTCAACGCCGGTTACAGCGGCATCTCGCTTGTCATCGAGGCCGCCCGCCCGTGGCTTGTGGACCTGACGCAGCGCCTCAAATGGCCAACCGGTATTTCCACACGCGAAGGCGCAGCACTGGTGCTTCAGTTCTCGACTGCCGCCATCAGCCCGTGGGCCTATCCCTACACCCGCGTCGGCTCGGCGATGGACCTGACGGCCACGGCGACAGGCCGCGTCTATCTCGCATTCTGTTCGGACGAAGAACGCAACTTGTTGCTGGACAGCTACAATCTCAAGAGCGCCAACCTTCAGCTCGATAATGCAGCCGACCTCGAGACGTTGCTCGCGCGCGTCCGCCGCGACGGCTATGCCGTGCGTGACCGCAACATCGCTCCTCAGCGTACGCTGTCGCTGGCAATGCCGATCATCGTCGATGGCAAGGTGCTGGCGGTTTCCAGCATCTCCTACTACCGCAGCGCCATCAGCGAAGACCGCATTAAGGAACAAATCCTCCAGCCGTTGCGCACCGTAACGCAGCGGATCGAGGACACGATCAGCATGATCTACAATTCCGGCCGCGAACAGATCGGCTGATCGTCACCTCAGAAATTCAGCCAGGCTTCCGATAAGGCCGCCGCGCGTTCGACGGCGATTGCGGCCATCCGCGCCGCTCTCCGTCGCGTCCGGCCGCCGCACGCAAACTTCCTGCGCGCGAATAAACTCTCTGCGAAACGGCGCAGCCGCCTCCGCATCGTCATCCGGCCTCGTGCCCGGCTCGATCACCATGACCCTGCAATAAATGTGGTTGGCATAATTCATCGCCAGTTCGTCCGGGAATGAATCGCGCAACGGAGCGAGATCCTGCAGTGCGAGCCGCCTCACAGGCCTGGCCGTCTGGACATCGCTCATCGCCTCGGCGTCACCGGCCGGCCAGACATCGGCCGTCTCGACAATGCCGCCGAGATCACCGTCTCCCGGCAGGCCCGGCTGTATAGCAGCCGCGTCCCCGCCGGCACCGGCGTCCATGTCGCAAAGAACGAGGTGGCTCACTTTCTCGGGCCACAGTGCCGCATAGACGATGCCGACCGGCGCCCCCCACTGGACGATGCCGACCTTCGACAGGCCGGACACCTTGCGCAGTTCGTTGGCGGCGGCGTCCATGTCGCGGGCAATCTCGATGCTGCGCACCAGCGGCGCCGGTCTGCGCGCGCAGCCCATCCCGGCCGGCGGGCTGTCCGATTTTTCAAAGCCGCGCACATCGACGGAAAAACAGATATGCCCCGCGCGCGCCAGCCCATGAGCGAAGATGTCGTTATCGACCGCGTCGTCTATTCCCGCGGGCCGTACGCCGTGCAACAGCACGACCGGCGTGCGGAACTCGTCGCAGTTCGATCGTGTTTCACGAACCGCGATACTGGCTCCGTCAACGGTTCGAATTTTGAAATCACGTTGCTCTACGACAATCATCGAACCGCGCCCCCGCAATGCCGCGTTGTTATACAACGTCGTAGAGAATGTGGAGGCCGCAGAAGCGCTGCGATTCAAAATTCATCGCGTTGCGCACAAGTGTGTGTTCGCAAGATCACACTCGTCGTCTCATTTCGAGAAGTTGCAACGCTAATTGCATAGTGCGGTGCACGAGCGTGCAATTTGATTCTGGAAATGTTTAAACAATTCCGGTTTTGATACAGGCATCGTGTTACGTAGATTTCCCGACAAAAATCAGAGCGAGGCGCAGCACATGGCAATGTTCGATCTCAGCGGCCGCGTGGCCGTCATCACCGGAGGAAATGGCGGCATCGGTCTCGGTATGGCCAAGGGCCTTGCGCAGGCCGGCGCCTCGATTGTCATCGGCGCGCGCAATCCGACGAAGAATGCCAATGCCGTAAAAGAACTGGAAGCGATCGGCGTACGCGCCAAAGCCATCGCAACAGACGTGCGCGACGAAAGCCAGTGCCGCGCGCTGATCGACAAGGCGGCGCAGGAATTCGGACGGCTGGATATTCTCGTCAACAATTCCGGCATGAACTATCGCTCGCCGCCTGAGAGCTACACGATGGATCAGTGGAAGGAGGTCATGGACGTCAACCTGACCTCGGCCTTCGTCTGCAGCCAGGCCGCCTATCCGCATTTCGTCAAAGCTAAAGGCGGCAAGATCATCAATATCGGCTCGATGATGACGATCTTCGGATCGCCCTTCGCCACCGCCTATGCCGCCAGCAAGGGCGGCATCGTGCAGATGGGCCGCGCGATGACGTGCTCCTGGGCCAAGGACAACATCCAGATCAACTCCATCCTGCCCGGCTGGATCGACACCGACCTGACGCGCGCCGGTCGCAAGGAAGTCGCCGGACTGCATGAGCGCGTGCTGGCGCGCACGCCGGCGCAACGCTGGGGCGACCCCGAGGACTTTGCCGGCATTGCCGTGTTTCTGGCGAGCAAGGCCTCCGATTTCGTCAACGGCGCCGCCATCACCGTCGACGGCGGCTATGCGGTGATGGGCTGACTGGGCAACTCAAACGAAAAACGGCGGACCCAAGGGCCCGCCGTTTTATCGTCCGCAATGAGATGCGGTGCTATTTTTCTTCTTCGACGAAGACCTCTTCGCGCTTCTTGGCGATGGCTGGCACCAGCGTCAAGGTGAGGAGCACGGCCGCGATGCTCAGCATGACCGCACTGATCGGCTTCTGCACGAACACCAGCGGGTCGCCGCGCGAGATGATCATGGCGCGGCGGAAATATTCCTCGATCATCGGACCGAGAACGAAGCCGAGCAGCAGCGGCGCCGGCTCGAACTGAAGCTTGACCAGCACGTAGCCGAGCAGACCGAACATCACCATCAGATAGATGTCGAAGCCCGCCAGCGACACGCTGTACACGCCGACAGTGGCGAAGGCGATGATGGCCGGGAACAAGACGCGCTGCGGAACCGTGAGCAGCTTCACCCACAATCCGATCATCGGCAGGTTGAGGATCACCAGCATTGCATTGCCGATCCACATCGATGCGATGACGCCCCAGAACAGCGCAGGCTGCTTGTTGACGAAATCCGGGCCCGGCTGGATGCCCTGAATGATCATGGCGCCGACCATCAGCGCCATCACGGCGTTGGAGGGAATGCCGAGCGTCAGCATCGGAATGAACGAGGTCTGCGCGCCGGCGTTGTTGGCCGCCTCCGGACCCGCGACACCTTCGATCGCGCCCTTGCCGAAGCGCGAGGGATCCTTGGCGAAGCGTTTTTCGATCGAATAGGAGCCGAACGACGCAAGCAGTGCGCCGCCACCCGGCAGCACGCCGAGCAGCGAGCCCGAGCGCCGTTCCACGCAGCACCGGCAGGACCGACGCCTTGAACTCTTCGCGGGTCGGCATCAGGCTGGTGATCTTGCTGACGACGAGCGCGCGTGTGCGCTCGCTTTCCAGGCCGTTGAGGATCTCGCAGATGCCATAGACACCGGCACCGAAGGCGACGATGGCGATGCCGTCGGCCAGGCCGTCGAAGCCGAGCGTGAAGCGCGCCGAGCCCGAATAGATGTCGGTGCCGACCGAGCCCAGCAGAATGCCGGCCATGATCATGCACAGCGCCTTGAGCACGGAGCCGTTGGCGAGCGTGATCGAGGCGATCAGGCCGAGCGTCATCAGCGCAAAATATTCGACCGGGCCGAACAGCAGCGCCAGTCTGGTCATCGGGATCGCGAATACCGCGACGAGGAAGGTGGAAACGGTGCCTGCGAAGAACGAACCGAGCGCCGCGATGGCCAGCGCCGCACCGGCGCGGCCCTTCTTGGCCATCTGGTGGCCGTCGATGGCGGTGACCGCCGATGAAGCTTCACCCGGCAGGTTGATCAGGATGGCCGTGGTCGAGCCGCCATACTGCGCGCCGTAGTAGATGCCGGCGAGCATGATCAGCGAGGCTTCGGGCGACACCTTGAAGGTGATCGGCAGCAGCATCGCGATGGTCGCGAGCGGACCGACACCCGGCAGCACGCCGACGGCGGTGCCGAGGAACGCGCCGATGAAGCAGAAGAACAG
This sequence comes from uncultured Alphaproteobacteria bacterium, assembly GCA_963736355.1. Classification (GTDB taxonomy): domain Bacteria; phylum Pseudomonadota; class Alphaproteobacteria; order Rhizobiales; family Xanthobacteraceae; genus CAVTOO01. The sequence continues at coordinate 244,755 of CAVTOO010000007.1, forward strand.
GTTGATGGGCACCGCTGCCGTCGAAAAGCCCAACCAAAGATGACCGATGAAAATCCATTGTAACGACCTCGCGATAGAGCGACCGTGGCGGCAGTAATGCGGACTGGCCTTAGGTTCAGTAGATGATCGGCAGGATGCTGCCGTCGCCGAACAGCGAAATCGGCATTTTCAGCAAATAGTAGAACAGCACGGTCGAGAAGATCGTCATACCGATTGTGATGTAAATCGATCCAATCAACGTCATACGCAGGCTCGACCACGCTCCGATCATGACCATCGTCGAGACGGCGATGATAAATCCGAGAGGTCGCACCAGAAGCGCGAAGGCAATCGGCGCCAGCGACACCAGAAGCAGCGAGCGAAACGGGACAATATTGATGCTGTCCGTACCCCGCGCGAAACCGTGAAGCAGGAGCAACGCGCCAAGAAAGGTCAGCAGCGCGCAGATCATCAGTGGGAAATAGCCCGGTCCCATTGCCCGCGCAGAGCCAAGCGACAGCCCGCCGGTCGGCTTCAATATGATCCAGGCGAATCCCGCGGCGATCACGATCATCAGGAGACCCGAAAAGATTTCCTTCAGATCGATGGAATTAGTCAGCTTGCCAGACATTCAAGTCCCCCTGTCGTGCCGGCCGCTCAGCGGTCCGGTACGTTACAATCCCGCGCTCATTGTCGCAGGTCGCCGCCCCTGCGCCCCCTCAGGCGTGGCAGACGCCCTTCTTTCGGGGCATTCCAACCTGAAATCAAGATGCTGAATATGAAATCAAGATGCTGAACGCATAGCATAGTAGAATGCGATTTGCGTCTGGCCGCAGTGCAGCAAGCGCACGCGCACGGCGTGAAAATATCCTCGAGCTCAAAAAAACCGCCAAAGCACGATGTCTGCCGAGAGCCTTCCGCCGCCGCCTGGCCGATGACGGGCCTGCAGCAAAGCCCTGCGACCCCGCTCCCGCGTTTCGCCGCTCGAAATTCAGTGACGTGACGCCCAACCGGTTTGTGATGGCCCCACCCTGGCGAGCAAGTTTTGCCAAAACCCGACAAATTTGCCCAAACGCCGACAAAGTTGTGCTAGGCGTCGCTGCAATGGCGTCCGACAACGGTGCCATGGTGAGCCGTGGGCAAACACTGCTCCGGCCTTCAAAGACTTACAGGGAGAAGCAAATGAGTCTCATTCGCAAGCTTGGCCTGGCGACTGTCGCCGTGGCCGTGGCTGTAACGGCGTCGATGCCTGCGGCCTTTGCCGCGTGGCCCAACGACAAGACCGTGACCATCGTCGTGCCGTGGCCCGCCGGAACCGGCGTCGATCTCGTGGCGCGCCTCCTCGGCGAAGGCATCCAGAAGAAGTGGAACGCCACCGTCGTCGTCGAAAACCGCGTCGGCGCCACCGGCAACATCGCGCAGAACTACGTCGCCAAGGCTGCACCGGACGGCTACACGCTGCTGGTCTCGACCCCCGGCCCGGCGGCCAACAACATGCTGACGTTCAAGTCGCTGCCGTTCAACCCGCTGACCGACTTCACCTTCATCACCACGACCAACGAAGATCCGCTGATCATCGTCGCCGGCCCGAAGCTGAAGGCGAAGAACATCAAGGAATTCGTCGAATACGTGAAGGCGAACAAGGGCAAGCTGCAGTTCGCGAACCCCGGCCACGGCACCTACGCCCACATGGCGCAGCTGTCGCTGCAGGATCTCCTCGGCACCGAGTTCAACCTGATCCCGTACAAGGGCTCGGGCCAGATGGCGACCGACATGATCGGCGAGCAGATCGATGCGTCGATGGACCTGATCGGCAGCTACATGGAAATGGTAAAGGCCGGCAAGCTCCGCATTCTCGCCATCGCCGGCGACAAGCGCCTGCCGGCACTCCCGGACGTTCCGACACTGAAGGAATCCGGCATCAACTTCTCCGCGCAGCCCTGGTTCGGCTTCGAAGGCCCGAAGGGCATGGACCCGGCGATCGTCCAGAAGCTCGCCGATCTCGCGACGGAGACGCTGGTGAACAATCCGGTCAACGCCAAGAAGCTGACCGACGTCGGCACCACGCCGCGCACGATGAAGCCGGCAGAGTTCGAGAAGCTCGTCAAGGACGAGGTCGAGAAGTGGCGTCCGGTCGTGACCAAGTACAAGATCACGAGCGAGTAACATTCCGATCTTGCTAATCTGAGAGGGCGGCGCCGCAAGCGCCGCCCTTTTTGTTTGTCCGCGACCAGACATTCGCGCGCACTGCGATGCGGAACCGAGTTGAAACCTGCGTGACGTCGCACCGCATTCTCCAGATCGCTAATGACATTTGCTCAGAGCCGTCGGACAATTTGCGCATCGAATGACAAGACGACCGGCATCAAACGACCGGCAATAAAACTGGGAGAGGAAACATGATGGGACATAAGAAGTGGCTGACGACCGCAGTCGCAGCCGGTGTCATCGCGGTGTTCGGTGCAACGGGTGCGACACGCGCGGCCGACCAGGCGATGATCGATGCGGCCAAGAAGGAAGGCAAATTCGTCTGGTACACGGGTCTGGTGCTGACCGAAGCGGCCAAGCCGATCATCGACGCATTCAAGGCAAAATATCCGGGCATCGAGGTGGAAGCCGCGCGCTACGCCGCGCCCGACATTCTGCTGCGCGTGCAGAACGAAGCGCAGGCGAAGAATTATGTCGTCGATATCGTCGATGGGACGGCGGCGATCCCTGCCCTGCTCGCGGCCGACTTCATGCAGCCTTATGTCTCGCCCGAAGCGGCGAACTATCCCGCAGGTCTCAAGGACCCGAAAGGGTTGTGGACCGCAGGCTGGCAGTTTTTCCGCACGGTCGCCTACAACACCGACATGATCCCGCCGGCTGAGGCGCCGAAGACGCTCGACGATCTGCTCAACCCGAAGTTCAAGGGCATGATGGCCTGGGCCGATGATCCTTCGATGATCGGCCCGCCCGGCTTCATCCATACCGTGTTCACGGTGATGGGCGAGCAGAAGGGCATGGAGTATCTCAAGAAGCTCGCGACGCAGAATATACGCAAGGTGCCGGCAAGCCAGATGGTGGTGACGGGCCAGGTGGCCGAAGGTCAGTTCGCGATGAATCTCACCGCGCTGACCCATCACCTGCTGCTGGAGAAATACAAAACTGCTCCGGCGAAGTGGATCAAGATCGAGCCGCTCGGGCAGATCGTGGCGCCGATCGGGCTGGTGAAGAACGCCCCTCACCCGAATGCATCGAAACTGTTCATCGATTTCGTACTGTCGGATCAGGGCCAGAAGATTCTGCGCGATGCCGGTTACATCCCGGCCAATCCAACTGTTCCCGCCATCGACGCCTCGCTCAAGCCCGAGACCGGCAACTTCAAGGCCGAGCCGGTGGGCGCGACCGAAACCGTCGAGAAGCTTCCGAACCTGACGAAGATCTACAAGGACATCTTCAAGTAAGCCGCCCGCTCAGGGCCGAACGACAACGGGCGCCGGATCACCGGCGCCCGTTTTTAATTGATCGCAGTTGATCTCAACCCGCGCGCTTCGCGGCGAATTCCTTCTGCAGCAGCGGCACCACACCGCCGGCCTGCCAGATGGCGAGCATGCGCGGCGAGAACGGCCGCGCTGCCAGCTTTGTGCCTGCCGCCGTCGTTACCTCACCGCTCGCCGGATCGAGCGACAAGGTCTCGCCGTCCGCAACGGCGGCGCTGATGCCCGGACAGGTTACGACCGGAAGCCCGAGATTGAGCGCGCGGCGGATGAATCCGCTTTCGCACGACTCCACGACAACGGCCGAGACCCCTGAGAACTTGATCGCAGCCGGCACCTCGACGTGATTGTGGTGCGCGAAGTTGCGCCCGCCGACGACGATGTCGCCCTTCTTTACGTTAGCGGGAAACTCCGGCCTGATCTGGCGGAAGCAGACGGTGCGCAGTTCGTCCTCGTTGAAGGGCCGGCCGAATCCCTCGCGGATGATGGAAAACTCGATGATGCCATCGTCGCCGCAGACATTGTCGCCAAATTTCCACAGACGGCCGGAGAGCGCGGTGGTCATGAGCGGCCTCCTTCCTTGAGCATCGTATCCTTGAGCATGGTACGCGGATCGACGATCTCGCCCGCGACAGCGGCTGCCGCCACGACATAAGCGCCGGCAAGATAGATGCTCGCCTCGCGGCTGCCGTTGCGCCCGCGATAGTTGAACTGATGCGTCGAAATCGACACTTCGGCGTCGCTCAGCAATCCCTGATAGCCCCAGCAGGTGGTGCAGCCCGGCGCCAGCACATTGGCGCCTGCACGCGCGAAAATCTCGATCAGGCCTTCGGCGGCGGCATCCGCATAAATCTCGCGGCTGCCCGGCGTGATGTACATCGTCACATGCGGCGCGATGGTGCGGCCCTTGAGCACTTCGGCGGCGGCGCGCAGATCGTCGAGGCGATTGCCCGCGCATGAACCGATCGTCGCCTGATCGACGCGTTGCCCCTGAACCTCACGCAACGGCACCGACGCCGACAGTTCCGGCGGCGGCGTCACCGTCGGCTCGAGTTCCGACAGATTGTAGGTGATCTTGAAATAGTAGTCGGCATCGGCGTCCGGCGCGAACCGATACTGTGGGCGGCCCTCGGCCCGTGCATTGACGTAATCGAGCGCGCGCTGGTCCACATCGCAAATCGCGGTATCGGCGCCGGCATGATACACCGTGGCGCAGAGCGTCTGGCGATCGTCGAGACTGAGCGCGCCCAGCCCCTCGCCGCCGAATTCGACGCAGGTTTGCAGCAGCTTGTCGTTGGCGCCGTAGTCGCGCAGGATTTTCTGCACCAGATCGCGCGCCGTGACGCCGAACGGCAGCTTGCCCGTGAGTTCGAACCGCGCGGTGCGCGGCACCGACACCCAGTTGCGGTCCGTCACCAGCGGCACGAAGATTTCCGGGCCAATCGGAATGCACAGCGCACCGACAGCGCCGATGGAAGCGATGTTCTGCTCGTCGCCGAAAATCAGAACGCCCGGCCGCGCGAAGCCCTTCTCGGTGAGGATGTGATGCCGCAGACCGCTGCCGGGACCGTAGAAATTCTTGATGCCGTTGCGCGAGGTGAAATCGCGCATGCTCTTGTGGTTCTTCCAGTAGTCGCTGCCCATCGCACCCGACGTCGTGTGGTCGATCACCATCACCACCTTGTCGGGCCGCGCGACGTTATCGACGCCGATCCGCTCCATGTTCTTCAGATGCAGCGGCCACACGAGTTCCATGCAGACGCTGTGGTCGGGCGTCACCTCGACATATTCTCCGACATGAACACTATCGCGCGACGCGGCACGTGCGATGATTTTCTGGACGACTGTCTGGCCGGCTGGCTTTGTCACTTGTCTGACTTTGCTGGCTTGGCGCGACAGCATGCGGCGCGCATCGATGAACATTGGGATGTGAAAGCTATTGAGCGGCGTTGTCTGTGTCAAACAAACGCATATCGCAATGCAGCGACCAATCCTCTTTCAGCTGCGCACGCATTTCGTATAGCTTCGACATTCAGTGACATGTTCGACGAGTTCCGTTGACCTCCAGCAAGCCACATCATGACTGTCGCAGTTTCACCTGACAGCCCCAATGAGACACCGCATGTCGCGGAATCCGGTCTCCTTGCGCGGCTCGACGGGCCACGAACGCTCGCAAACGTCATCATTGGCGTGCTTTTGCTCGCCATCGTGCCGCCCGTCGTCATCCTGATCTATCGCAGCCTGATCGATGTCGATGCCGCCGGTGCGACGACAAACTTCACGCTGGAGCACTATCGCACCCTGTTCGCCGAGGACGGCTTCTTCACGGTCGCATTCACATCGATTGTCTTCGCCGGCGCGACCACCGTCATTGCGCTGGTGTTCGGCGGCATCGTGGCCTGGCTGGTGGAGCGCACCGATACGCCGTTCAAATCTGTCGCCTATCTGACAACCATCGTTTCGATGGGCATGCCCGGCATCATCTACGTCACCGGCTGGATTTATCTGCTCGGGCGCAACGGTCCGGTGAACATGCTGTACCGGAACATGACCGGAAATCTGCAACCGCTGTTCGATGTCTACTCGCTCACGGGCATGATCATCATCGAGGGTTTCGTGTGGGCGCCGCTGGTTTTTCTGCTGCTGTCGGCAACCTTCCGCGCGTCCAATGCAGAGATGGAAGAAGCCGCGCGCATGAGCGGCGCGTCGATCCCCGTGACCGTCTGGCGCGTATCGCTGCGCCTCGCCTGGCCCGCCGTGCTGGCGCTGGCTCTCTTTATATTCGTGCGTAATCTCGAAGTGTTCGAGATCCCGGCACTGGTCGGCCTGCCCGGCAACGTCAAGGTGTTCACGACCGACATCTATTTCTCGCTGAAACAGGTGCCGCCTGCGCTCGGCCACGCCAGCGCATTTTCGGTGGTGCTGGTCGCAATCGTCGGCGTGCTTCTTTATTTTTACGCCAGGATCGCGCGCCACGCCGATCGCTATGCCAGCGTCACGGGCAAAGGCTATCGCCCGCGTCCGTTCCAGCTTGGCGCGTGGCGCTGGGCGGGCGGCGCCATTCTGATCGTGAATTTCCTGCTGGTGCTGGGATTGCCGCTCGCAGCTCTCATCTGGATGTCGTTCATTCCGTTCGCCGGCCCCGTCAGCATGCGTCTCATCAACCAGATGAGTCTGCGCAACTACGAACTCGTCTTCAACGCGCCCTACTATCTGAAGTTTGCGCTCAACACGATCATGGCGGCCGGCGGCGCCGCGACACTGGTGATGATCGTTGCGCTGGTCGGCGGCTGGCTTGCCGCGCGGCGCAAGCCCGGCGGCGCGGCGGTCGATCAGATCGCGATGATGCCGCTGATGTTTCCCGGCGTCGTGCTCGGCGTCGCCATGATCCAGATGGCGCTGCGCGCGCCGTTCCCGCTCTACGGGTCGCTGGCGCTCCTCATCCTGGCCTTCTTCGTGCGCTATTTGCCCTATGGCATGCGTTACTCGTTCGCGGGCGTGCTGCAAATCCATCGCGAACTGGAGGAAGCCGCGAGCGTCGCCGGCGGCTCGACGCTCGGCAATCTGCGCCGGATCGTTGCGCCGCTGTTGACGCCGGCCCTGCTGTCAGGCTGGCTGTTCGTGTTCCTGATCGCGGCCAAGGAACTCTCCGTCGCGATCCTGCTGGCCGGGCCGCAATCGCAGATGATGGCTGTCGTCATTTACGATATGTGGGTCAACGGACAGGCCGGTCAGGTCGCCGCGCTCGGCCTGATGTGGACGGCCGTCATGACGCTGGTCGCGTCTGCTCTTTATTTCATAACGCGGCGGCAGACAGGCGCGGCCTTCGCCGCCTGAAGCCCCTGCTCCGGAGCCTGTCATGGATCATGTCACACTCGGACGCACGGGATTGAACGTCAGCGTCGCCTGCCTTGGCGGCGGCGGCAGCAGCAAACTCGGCAAGGGACAAGGCGCGAGCTTCGAGCATTCGGTCAGCGTCGTGAAAGCCGCGCTCGACGAAGGCGTCAACTTCCTCGATACGGCCGCAGCCTATGGCACCGAGGCCATCGTCGGCGAAGCCATCAAGGGCATGCGCGACAAGGTGGTGATTTCAAGCAAGAATTTGTGCACGCGGCCGGGATCGCCGGAAACGGGACAGGAGTTCGTGACGCCGGCCGAATACAAGGCCGAGGTCGAGCAATGCCTCAAGCGCCTCGGCACGGATTATATCGACATCTTCCATCTGCACGGTGTCTGCGCCAGCCAGTATGAGCGCTGCGTCCAGGACTTCATGCCGGTGCTCCACAGACTGCGCGAAGAAGGCAAAATCCGCTTCACTGCGATTTCCGAGCGCTTCTATCTTGAAACCACGCATCCGATGCTCGACCGCGCCATCGAAGACGACCATTTTGACGTGGCGATGGTCGGCATCAACCTGATGAACCAGTCGGCGCTCAAGACCATCCTGCCGGCGCTGAAAAAGAAGAATGTCGGCATCCAGGCGATGCACGCGGTGCGCGGCAAGCTCGCCTCATTCGAGGGCGCCAAGATCCTGGTCGAGAAAGTCATCGCCAGTGGAGAAATCGACGCCGCCGATGTCGACCGCGACGATCCTCTGGGATTCGTCGTCAGAGACAGCGGCGCGCGCTCGCTGGTCGATGCCTGCTATCGCTACGACCGTTACGCGCCCGGTGTCGATGTCGTGCTGACAGGGACCGGCAGCATCGCGCATCTGAAGGACAATCTGCGCTCGATCAACGACAAGCCGCTGCCGAAGGCCGTGACCGACAAGCTCGCGAAGATTTTCGGGCGGGTGGATTCGATTTCGGCGGATTGACTGAACCTCGCCGTCATTCCGGAAGCCGCGAAGCGGCTGTCCGGAATCCATATCCCCTGAGATAATAATTGAACCGCAGGGGTTATGGATTCCGGGCTCGCGCCTGATGGCGCGCCCCGGAATGACAAAGCCTCACGCCTCGCTGATCACAATCAACCCGTCGACCGCAATCGCCTGCTCCTCGGTCCACTTCACCGGATTGAGCTCGAAGGCGAAGCGCTGCCACGGACACGCCGCCGCCAGCGCCGAGAAATCGGCGATGAAGGTCGCCATCGCCGTCAGCGCCTTGTCCGACGGCTTGGTCTTCATTTTCTGCACGATGCGCAGCTTTTCCAGCAACCGGCGCGCGGCCTTCGCGTCGAGCGGCGCGCTTCCCAGCGCGACATCATCGAGCAGCTCGGTCATGACGCCGCCCGCGCCCACCGAGACCGTGACGCCGAACACCGGATCGCGAATCGCAGACACCAGCATCTCCGTGCCGCCCGACACCATGTGCTGCACATAGACGCCTTCGAGCGTCGCGCCCTTCGCCGCCGCGCGCTCGCGCAGCAACGCGTCGGTCTTGGTCACGTCGGCATCGGAGGCAATATTGAGCGCGACAAGCCCGGCCGCGGCGCGATGCGTGATCGCTTCAGAGATACCCTTCATCACCACCGGATAGCCGACCTCCTGCGCTGCCTTGACGGCCTCAGTTGCCGACGTCACCAGCCGGCCTTTGGCGACCGAAATGCCTGCCTTCATCAGAATGCGATGGCACTCATGCTCGGAAATCACCGTGCCCGCCTTCGCGTTCGGCACTTCCTTGGCCCAATCGAACGCGGCGAGCTTGGTCTGTGTCGCGGTGAGCGTGGCGACGCTCGCACCCGCTTCGAGCGAAGCGCGATAGTCCGCAAGACGCGCAATCACGTTCAGCGCGCGCGCGGCTTCTCCAAACGCGAAGTTGCCCGCAAGCCGCAGCGTCTCCGCCGCCGGCGGCGAGAGCAACGGCCAGCCGAGAAACAGCATCTTCGGCGAGCGGGAATGAAATTCAGCGATGACTTTCGACACCGTCTTGTCGCTCGCCATGCGGCCGAGCTGGAAGAAGATCGCGCCGGTGTCCGGGTCTTCCGCAATCGCGTCGAGCGCCTTGGGCAACAACTCGAACCATTTCGGATCGGCGAGCGTCGTCGGCGTCAGATCGATGGGATTGCGCGTCGAGGCGAGCGGCGTCAGCAAGGGTTTAAGCTTTTCGCGCACGGCGTCCGACAGCGGCGGAACCTTCAAGCCCAGTCGTTCGCACTGATCGGCCGCAAGCACACCCGAGCCGCCGCCGATCGAGACGACCGTCACTGCTCTGTTCCACGGCAACCGGTCGAGGCGCGCACCGGAAAGATAAAGTCCGATGTCCATCTGCTCTTCGAGCGAATCCGCCTGGATGACGGCTTCCTCGTCCATCACCGCATCCCAGACGCGCCCTTCGCCCGCGAGCGCGCCGGTATGCGCCTGCGCCGCAAGCGCGCTGGTCGCGGTCTTGCCGGACTTCATCAGCACGATGGGCCGCTTCGCTTCGCGCGCCACCCGCAGCGACGCGCGGAACTTCGGCGCATCGCGCACGCCCTCAAGATAAGAGAGGATGACCTTGGTCTCGGGATCCGGCGCAATCGCCGCGAAGAAATCCGCCGCCGTCACCAGCGCTTCGTTGCCGGTGCTCGCCGTATAGCGGAAGCCGTAGCCAAGCTCCGCCGCGAGGCCTTGCGCGGTCGAGATCAGCGCGCCGCTCTGGCTGACCATGGAGATATTGCCTTTGACGAGTTCGGTGGCTTCGACCATCACCGCGGCGAAGCTCGAAATCATCGGCGCGTGCAGATCGACCACGCCCATGCAGTTCGGCCCGACCAGTGTAAAGCCAAGCCGCTTGCAGGTCTCGATCAGCTTGTCCTGCAGTGCCTTGCCGTCATCCCCACCCTCGGCAAAGCCGCCGGCCCAGCAGACGCCGGACATAATTCCAGCCGCGACGCAGTCTTCCACCGCTTGCGGCACCGAAGCCGCCGGCAGCGCAATGATGGCGAGATCGGCCGGCCGCGGCAGATCCTTCACCGTCGGATAGCACTTCAATCCGCCGACCTCGTCGCGGCCCGGATTGACCGGCCACACATCGCACGGCGAATTGAACTTGCGCAGCAGCTTGATCGCCGTGCCGCCGAAATTGCCCGGCCTGTCGGACGCGCCGATGATGGCGATGGAACGCGCCTGAAGGAGGCGCGAAAGGTCGGCGAATTTCGGAGCGACTGCGTTCATGTTTTACGATTTCACAAATCAAGAGGTTTCAGGAATGCAAGCATGGCGTCGGCAACCTCACGCGGCGTCTGCATCGCCATGACGTGACCGCCGGGCGTCGTCTTGAGCTGCGCGCCGGGAATTTGCGAGGCGACCTTCTGCATCAGCGGCAGCGGCCGTACGCCGTCATGCTCGCCCGCGAGCACCAGCACCGGGGATTTGATGCTGGCGAGTGCGGCCTCCATGTCGAGATTCACCAGCATGCGATAGACGGCGGCGTAGCTGCGCGGATCGTTGCCGAGCCAGCGTGCGCGATAACGCAGGAATTTCTCCTCGTTGCCTGCACGCAGAGCCGGCGGGTAGTTCCCGTTCATGCTCGCTTCCTGCGTCGGGACGATGCCGTTGGCTTCGATCTTGGCGATATTTTCAAGCAGCATCGGCTTGCGGGCCGGATCGATCCATGTCGACGGACTCATGGCGACCACCGCCTTGATCCGGTCAGGAGCCTGCGCCGCCGCATTGAGAGAAATCGCGCCGCCCACCGCCATGCCCGCGATGGCAACCGGTCCTTTGACATCGAGCGCATCGAGCAGACCGAACAGATCGTCGGTCAGCGTCTGCATTGTCAGGGTGCCGTGCCGCTTCTGCGACATGCCCGCCCCGCCCCAGTCGTAGCGGATGACGCGGCGCCCGGCGGCGACCATCGGCACCAGCTCGTCATAGGTTTCGATGCAGCCGCACATCTCGTGCAGAAGAACGAGCGTGCGCGGGCCCTCGCCCGTCACGTCGTAGCGCATGCCAGCGCCGTTGATTTCCCTGAAGTCCATGATGCCAAATATGCCTTCGGTTAAATGACGACTGTTTCCTTCAGGACGAAAGTCCTGATTTTGCCGATGAACAACGCCCCGTCGGCGAACCATTCTGCCGCCTCGGGCGAATTGAACGTCAGGTCCATCGCCGCCTGGTTGGCGTAATAACATTCGGCGATGCCGTCATAGGCGGCAGCCGGAAGATCCGGGATATCGGGCCGCTTCAGCTCTTCATGCGACTTGTAGATGGTGTAACGGCCGACGCCCGGCACCGCATGCGCCATCGGCTTGTGGATCGTGGTCCAGTGATTCATGAAATGCGCCAGTGTCTGGTCCGGCTTCTTCTGCAGAAGCGAAATGACCTTCACATAGTCCTTTGAACCAGATCGAGCGCGCTCATGCTTGGCCTCGAAGCTTCCCGGCGCGCCGCCCTGATTCCAGGCCGTCGCGTTGTTCTTCGGGATGATGGTCATCTCATCCAGCACGGATGTCCGCATCTCGCCGATCGACACCGGGCCATCCGCGAACCATTCCTTGGCCTGAGGTGTGGCATGCGACTTCCGCATGGCGTCGAGATCGTCGAACCACGCTTCTGCAATGCCGTCGATGCGGCCTTCCATGTCCGGCACGTCGTCCCGCGACAATTCGCGAACGATCTCGTTGAGGATGAAGCCGCGCACGCCCGGCACCTTATGTGCCATCGGCGCATGCACTTCGCTCCATGCGCGCAGGAAATCGGCCTGACTGAGGCCTTCCTTGCGCTTGATGACGGACACCACCTTGAGCATTGCATTCTCCCGTCTCGCACCCGCAACACGAAAATCAGCGGGCGGCGTGGCGCTTTTGTGCGCCTTCGGGGCGCGAACCTAGCAGCGGGGGGCGTTCGCGCAACTCGAAAATTATTCGGATTTTAGATATCCCCCAATTGACAGGACGCCACGTAAAGTTTCCATTCCCGTTTGCGATGCCGAGGTATCGCCAAAGCACCAGGAAACACCCATGGCCGGACTGACCGAAGAACTCGCACGCTTTGTCGCCAATCCCGGGCTGACAGCGCTGCCGCCCGCCGCCGTCGAGATCGCAAAGTCCGGATTCATCGACGCTGCCGGCGTGCTGGTGCGCGGCCAGACCGATCAGACCGTGCAGATCGCCCGGCACTACGCCACGCAGACCGGCCAGATGAGCGTTGCGGAATCGAGCCTGTTCTTCGGCAAGACAAAGGGCACGTCGGAAGCCGTGACGCTGATCAACGGCATCGCCTGCCACATTCACGATTATGACGATGTCGGCCTGCGCGCCCATCCGAGCGCCATTCTCGTTCCCACCATCCTTGCCGAAGCCGAACGCCTGAACAAATCCGGTGCGGACGCATTGCGCGCCTATATCGTCGGCTTCGAAGTCTGGGCCGAGCTCAATGCACGCGAGCCCGGCGACATTCACTTCAAGGGCTGGCATCCGACCTCGACCGTCGGAACGCTCGGCGCTGCGGCCGCCGCCGCAAGCCTCGCCGGCCTCGACATGCCGAAGGCGCGCAATACGCTCGCCATTGCCGCCAGCATGGCCGCCGGTGTCGTGGCCAATTTCGGCAGCATGACGAAATCGTTCCAGGTCGGCCGCGCCGCCGCCTGCGGCGTGCAGGCCGCCCGCCTCGCCGCGCTCGGCATGACCGGATCGCCGGACGCGCTCGAACACAACTCCGGTCTGCTGGCGGCGATGTCGCCGCTCGGCGACGCCAACCGCGCCAATCCGATTGCGCCCATCGGCAAGACCTTGCGGCTGGTCGAGAGCGGATTGTCGTTCAAGAAATATCCGGTGTGTTACTGCGCCCACCGCGTCATCGACGCTGTGATCGATATGGCCAAGGCCGAAGACATCAAGCCGGCCGATGTCAACTCGGTCGACGTGCGCATCGGCGTGACGCAGCACTCGCTGCTGCGCAATCAGGCGCCGCAGAATGTTCTCGAGGCCAAATTCTCCATCGAGTTCGCCATTGCGGCCGGCCTTGTCTCGCGCTCGGTCGGCCTCGGCGAACTGGAAACGTCGTATGTGCTGCGGCCGGAAATCCAAAATCTGATGACGAAGGTCAAGGTCGAGGAAGACCCGTCGATCTGCCCGATCGAACCTGCGTTCTCGATGAACGATCGCCTCAAGATCAAGCTCAAGAACGGCCTCTGGCTCGATAGCGGCGAGATCCGCTTCTCACGCGGCCATGCGCGGCTGCCTCTCGGCCCCGGCGAACTGAAACAGAAATTCCTCGATTGCTGCCGCGACGCCCGCGAACTCGACGCCAACCGGCTGTTCGACATGTTGGCATCGCTCGAGACGCTGCCGGACATGGCATCGTTGCCGCAGCGCTGAGAGCAACAACAGCATCATGACCATTTACGGCAAAGCCTACATCGCTGGCGCGTTCGAACATCCGACCCGCAAGGCCGAGGATAAATCCACCGCGCAGCTTCATGCGGAAGTTGCGCGCGGCGCGCTTGCCGACGCCGGCCTGACCAAGGACGACATCGACGGTTATTTCTGCTCGGGCGACGCCCCCGGCACCGGCGGCTTCGGCGCACCGGGCTTCGGGCTCACCTCGATGCTCGACTACATGAACCTGAAGGTGCGCCACGCCGAAGTCGACCGATTTCGGCGGATGCTCCTACATCGCTCAGGTCAACCACGCCGCGCTGGCCATTGCCGCCGGCAAATGCCGTGTCGCGCTGATCACGCTCGCCGGCCGCCCGCGCAGCATGGGCATGGCGGCAGGCACGATGGTGCGGCAGGGCGATCCCAGCCAGCCGGACTTCCAGTTCGAATTTCCCTACGGCCAGTCGGCGGTGAATCTCTATTCCGTCGCCGCGATGCGCCACATGTACGAATTCGGCACGACCAGCGAGCAACTGGCCTGGATCAAGGTCGCGGCCTCCCATCACGCGCAGCACAATCCGAACGCGATGCTGCGCGATGTCGTGACGGTCGAGGACGTCGTCAACTCGGCGATGATCGCCGACCCGCTGCACAAGCTCGATTGCTGCGTGGTCAGCGACGGCGGCGGCGCACTGATCGTCGTGCATCCCGACGTCGCCAAATCGCTCAAGCGCCCGCTGGTGAAAGTACTGGGCGCGGGCGAAGCCGTGAAGCATCAGAACGCCGGCCAGATCGACCTCACCTATACGGGCGGCGTCGCCTCCGGCAAGGCCGCCTTTGCCGAGGCGGGCATCACGCCTGCGGACATCAAGTACGTCTCCGTCTATGACAGCTTCACCATTACGGTGCTGTTGCAGCTCGAAGACCTGGGCTTCTGCAAGAAAGGCGACGGCGGAAAATTCGTCGCCGACGGCAATCTCATTTCCGGCGTCGGCAAGCTGCCGTTCAATACCGATGGCGGCGGGCTGTGCAACAACCACCCCGCCAATCGCGGCGGCATGACCAAGGTGATCGAAGCGGTGCGGCAGTTGCGTGGCGAAGCGCATCCGGCCGTGCAGGTGAAGAATTGCAATCTCGCGCTGGCGCATGGCACCGGCGGCGGACTGGCGACGCGGCACTCAAGCGCGACGCTGATCATGGAGCGGGAGTAAGCACCATGGCGACGCAGGAACGAACCATCACCAATGTCCCGTCCAATCCGGAAACGGCGTATTTCTGGGACGCGGCGAAGAACGAGAAGCTGCTGCTGAAGCGTTGCACCGGCTGCGGCAAGGTCCATTACTATCCGCGCGCGCTCTGCCCGTATTGCTTCGGCGACACCGAGTGGGTGGAATCCTCCGGCCAAGGCACGATTTATTCCTATACGGTCATGCGCAAGGTGCCGATCCCCTACTGCTTCGCCTATGTGACGCTGGCCGAGGGCGTGACAATGGTCACCAACATCGTCGATTGCGACTTCGACAAGCTGAAAATCGGCGACCCTGTCCGGCTGGTGTTCAAACCCGTCGAAGGCGGCGGCAAGATCGCCATGTTCACCCCGGCCTGACGCAACCGACCCTCCGCACGCCTGTTTTTTGATCACGCTTCAGCGGCGCGCCGACGCGCGCTTGCGCTGCACCATCACGCGGCCGCAATGCGTATTCTGTGCAGCGAAACCCAGCGCCAAAAAGTCGAATATTCTTCGGAACTGGTTTGACAGCCCCCATCCCCTTGGATACCGTTTCGGCGATCAGCAACGACGCTTTAACGAACGGAACGCCATGACAATTCTTACGTCCGAACAACGGATGATTTAGGAAACTGCGCGCGACTTCATGCACCGCGAGATCCTTCCCGTCGCCAACAAGCTCGACCCGGTCGAAGGCGACATTCCGATGGAATTGCGCGAGAAGATCGCCGATCTCGGCTTCTTCGGCATTCTCTTTCCTGAGCAATATGGCGGCATGGGCCTGGGCGCGATGGAACACTGCATCGTCGCAGAAGAGTTCACGCGCGGCTGGATGTCGGTCGGCTCGATCATCGCGCATGGCAACGCCATGGCAGTGTCGATGAATCTGCAGCCAGCAGCTCAAGGACGAATATTTTCCCAAGATGGCCAAGGGCGAGATGATCGGCTGCGGCTCCATCTCAGAACCCGGCGTCGGCTCCGACGTTGCAAGCGTGGCGTGCCGCGCGGTGCGCGACGGCGACTCCTGGCTGATCACCGGCAACAAATACTGGTGCACATTCGCGGATGGATCGGACTTCATCATCCTGCTCGCCCGCACCTCTCAGCCCGAAGACCCGACAAAGCGTCATCAGGGTATGACCTGCTTCTTCATCAAGAAGCCCCGTGGGCAGCTGCCTCAGGGCTGCACGGGCGCGCCCATTCCCAAGATCGGATATTTCGGCTGGAAGACGTGGGAACTGGCGTTCGACAATTGCCGCGTTCCGCACGATCACGTGGTCGGTGAAGTCGGCCGCGGCTTCTACGAAATGCTGCACGGCCTTGAGCGTGCCCGCGCCCACACGGCGGCCCGCGCCATCGGCTGCGCGCGCGGCGGCTACGAGACGGCGCTGGCCTATGCGCAGGAGCGCAATCAGTTCGGCCATCCGATCTCGGAGTTTCAGGCGATACGTTTCAAGCTCGCGCATATGGCGTCGGAGATCGAGGCGTCGCGTCAGCTGCTCTACTCCGTCGCCCACAAAATCGACACCCACGAGCGATGTGATCTGGAGTCTTCCATGGTGAAGTACATGGCGTCCGAAATGGCGGAGCGTGTCACCAGTGAAGCGTTGCAAATCCACGGTGGTGCGGGCTACACCAAGTTGCATTCGGTCGAGCGCTACTGGCGCGATGCGCGACTGACAAAGATTTTTGAAGGGACTTCTGAAATTCAGCTCCGTATTATCTCGGATCATCTGCTGAAGAAGCCGAAAACACGGCAGTAAAAATCAGGCTGCCAGTATCAAACTCGAACATACTGCTATGCAAACCGTGCCGCTCGGCACGGAAACACAAAGTCGAAAAAGTCGAGGGAGAGAAACATGCGTAACTTTACGAAAATGACACGACGCAATGCGTCGCCGCTGATCGCGGCGGCGGTTGCAGCTATGCTGCTGCCGAGCGCAGCGTGGAGCCAGTCGAAGCACACCGATCAAGTTCGGCCTACTGATGACGCTGACCGGCCCGGGCGCTGCGCCCGCGCTCGCCAACCGTCTCGGCATCGACTGGCCATGAAGGAGATCAACGACAAGGGCGGCATCATGGGCCGTCCGATGGTTCTCGTGCCGGGTGACGATCAGGCCAACCCGACCGCCGGCACCAACGAAGCCAAGCGTCTCGTGTACCAGGAAAAGATCGACGTCATGATCGGACCGATCGCCAGCGCCGTCTCGCTCGCAATGTTGCCGACGCTGAATGGAAGCGAAGGTCACCAACATCACCGAGAGCGGCTCGGCGGCCCTGACGCCGGAGGCCGGTCCCTATCACTTCAGCATGCTGGCCTCCGCGCCGGACTCCGGCCGCGGTCTCGTCGACTATCTTGCGAAGCGTCGGCGCCAAGAGTGTCGCTCTGATCACCGACAACTCGGCGGCGAGCAAGAACGGCGCCGATGCGATCCGGACTCGCTGAAGGAAAAGAAGATCAATCTGCTCGGCGGAGCAGATCTACAAGTTCCATCCGACGGACGTGATCCCGCAGCTTCTGTCGCTGCGCGGCGCCAACCCGGATTATCTGATCCTCTACGCCGCCGCTCAGGACGACGTCGGCGTGGTGCAGAAGAACATTCTGGAGACGGCTGGAACGTGAAGCAGGTCGGCAGCCTCGCCGCCGGCACCGCGCCGGAACTCGTCATCTCCAAGGCCGGCCCCGACGCCTACAAGAACATGCTCGGCCAGGTCATCGGTCGCTTCACCTACTGCCCGAAGGAAGGCGAAGCGCAGGGCGCGCAAGATCGTGACGGACTTCGTCACGCGGTGCGCGACTTCGAAAAGGCCCGCAATCCCGGCGGCCCGTCGATCACCGACTACTTCAACATCGCCAACGGCTATGACGCGGTGACGATTCTGAAGCTCGCCATCGAAGGCAGCGGCGGAAAGACCGACGGCGAAACGCTGTCGAAGTGGATTCTCGACAATACGAGCAAGATCCAGCTCGCGTCGCGTCGCGAAGGTCGGCGCCAGCGACAAGACGCACTTCCTCTACGGCAGCGGAAGCGTTCGCGATGGTGGAGAATCCGCACATCCGCAACGAATTCCGTCTGCCGAAGCGCGCCGGCTGCTGACCCGCCGCACGCTTATCAACAGAGACGATCCCAGCCATCAGCCGGCTGGGATCGTTGCCTGCTGAATCCGATTTGATATTCGGCTATGTCGAAGACGGCGTGGACGCTCCTGTTCACAGGCGGCTCGTGCACGGGCGTTCGGGGGGATCATTTCATGGCGATCGAGGAATTTCTGTTCATCGCGATGCGCGGGATTGGCGCGGGCGCGTTGTTCGGCCTGATCGCGATGAGCTTCAACATCGTGCACAACTCGAGCCACATCCTGAACTTCGCGCAGGGCAACATGCTCGTGCTGGGTGGCCTCGGCGCGTTTCTGCTGACGCAAAACGGCATCGGCCTGCCCGAATGGATCGCGTTCCTGGTCGTGACCGCCGTCGTCCTCGCAGTGATCATCGCGATCCAGGGTTACATCACCCTCCTGCCGCTCGGCTATTCCGCCGAAGCGCATTCATGGCTGATCACCACCATGGCGGTCTCGGTCATGATCGGCTCGGTGATGCTGATCACGCTCGGACCCTATTCGGCGACGGTCAACAGCCCGGTGCGCGGCCTGATGGTGTTCAACATGTACATCCCGGCGCCCTATTTCTTCTCGGTCGTTCTTCTGGTCGCCTGGTATCTCGCGCTGAACTGGTTCCTGACGCGCACCTTGCCCGGCCTCGCCATCAACGCGCTGTCGCAGGATTACGACGCCGCACGCGCGGCTGGCCTGAAAGTGCGGCGCCTGCAGGTGCTCGCCTTCGCCATCAGCGGCCTGATCGTCGGCTCGGCCGGCTTCGCCGCAGCGCCCGTCATCACCATCACGCCCGACTCCGGCCTGAAATACGTGATCAACGGCTTCATCGCCTCGGTCATCGGCGGCATCGGCAACAATAACGGCGCGCTGATCGGCGGCCCGATCGTCGGCCTGATCTCGGCCTTTGCCGCCTATAAGATCGGCGGCGAGTTCGAGACCGCGACGCTGGTCGTTGTGCTGGTGGTCATGCTGCTGATCCGGCCGCAGGGCATCTTCGGCGCCACCTCGGCGCGACGGGTCTGATCATGACGCAGGCATCCGTTCAGCATCAATCCGAAAGACGCATCGCAGTCGCCGCAAGCCGTGGCGGCCGGACACTGTCCAGTTTCTGCTCGGCTCGGCCATCGTCTGCATCGCGCTGATCGGCGCCGACATGTCCGGCAACGTGTACTGGATCCACATCCTGCGTCTCGTCGGCGTCTACCTCGCCGTCGCGGTGTTTCTGAACTTCCTGCTGGTCGATGCCGGCCAGATTTCGTTCGGTCAGGGCGCGATCCTCGGCGCCGGCGCCTATATGGCGCCGATGCTCACCGGCCTGCATGGCATGCCGCTATTACTGGGCCGCAGTCATCGCGGTCATCACCTCCATGACGGCCGGGCTTCTGTTCGCGCTGCCGGCGTTGCGCGTGCAGCTCTACTATCTCGGCTTCGTCACCTTCGGCGTCGCGCTGGTGTTTCCGGAAATGATCGCGGCGTTTCCGAAATACACCGAGGGCATCAACGGCATCCCGATGCCGTTTCCGGCGCTCACGCGCATGTCGCATCGGTCCGGTTTCCGCGATCTCGCTGATGATCGTCATCCTGTGCTGCGGCGCCCTGCTGACGCATCTCGCCATCCGGCGCACCGCCTATGGCCGCGCCTTGCGCGTCGCGGCGGCGAGCCCTGAAGCGGCGCAGGCGCTCGGCATCAGCCCCGGCTGGATGCGCTTCACGGCGTTCATGATCACGTCGGCCGGCACCGGCGTCGCGGCGGCGTTGTTCAACCCGGTCGTGCAGTTTGCCGGACCCACCGCCTTCGACGTCGAACTGTCGATGCTGTTCTTCTTCGCCATCATCGTCGGCGGGCGCGGCCATCTGCTCGGGCCGGTGCTCGGCATGGCGCTGTTGTTCCTCGTGCCCAACGTGCTGCTGGCGAGCTACGTCAAATATCGTCTCTTTATCTATGGCGCGATTGCGCTCAGCGTCATGCTCGCCTTCCCCAACGGCCTGGTCGGCAGTTTCGAGGATTGGCGCCGCCGCAAGCGCAAGAAGTCGATCCGCTGAATCTGCAGATCATGCAGGTGATGGGCGACGGCACCGGCGCGGCGGCCGACAAGAACGCCGGCCCCGCCATCGAAGTCAGCAACGGCACCAAGCGCTTCGGCCATGTCGTCGCGCTCGACGCCGTCAACGTCAAAGTCGCGCGCGGCGAAATCCACGGCCTGATCGGCGCCAACGGCTCGGGCAAGACCAGCCTGCTCAATGTGCTGAGCGGCTTCAGCGTGCTGGACGAAGGCGACTTCACGATCCTGGGTGCGAAGGCGCAAGGCTACCCGGCGCACCGGATTGCAAAACTCGGACTCGGACGCACCTTCCAGACGCCGCGCGTGTTCCCGGCATTGAGCACCTGGGAGAACCTTCTGGTGGGTCTCGATGCCCGCCGATCCGAGTGCACCGCCAATTCCCGAGGCGAACGCTGAAGCGCCTGTCGGAAACGCTCTCCGCGCATGAGGTCGATCTCGTGCCGCACGGGCAACGACGCCTGCTCGAAGTGCTGCGCGTCGCCCTGCAAGGCTCCGACATTCTCCTGCTCGACGAGCCTGCGGCCGGACTTTCGGCCCGTGAGCGCTCGGAATTCGCGCAACTGCTACGGCAATTGCGCGACCAGCACGGCAAGACCGTCGTCCTCGTCGAACACGATCTCGATCTCGTCATGGGCATCGCCGACCGCATCACCGTGCTTGAAGCCGGTCGCGTGATCGCCTCCGCAACGCCCGCCGAGATCGCCAACGATCCGAAAGTGCGCGGCCTGTTCGTGGGAGCTCCCCATGTTTGAAGCGCGTGACCTCTGCTCCGGCTACGGCAGCGTTCCGGTGCTGCGCAACGTCAATATCTCCGCCAAGCCCGGCGAGATCGTGCTCGTCGTCGGCGAGAACGGCGCGGGCAAGACAACGCTGCTGCGGACGCTTGGCGGCTTCATCGCGCCGACTTCCGGCACAGTGATGCTGGGCGACCAGAACATTGCCGGCCTCGCGCCGGAGACGATGCCCAAGCGCGGCCTGCGCCTCGTGCTCGACGGTCACCGCGTTTTTCCGGAAATCTCCGTGATGGACAATCTGCGCCTCGGCGCGACCACCGGCCTCAGCAAGGCGGATTTCGCCAAGGCGCTCGACGACATCGTGTCGATGTTCCCGATCCTGAAAGAGAAGCTCCACATCCGTGCGCGTGATCTTTCCGGCGGCCAGCAGCAGATGCTGGCGCTGGGACAGGCCTTCGTCGCGCAGCCGAAGGTTCTGCTCTGCGACGAGCCCTCCACCGGCCTCGCGCAGGCGCTGCTGCCGACAATTCTGGAGTTCCTCAGGCGCTGGGCAAAGCTCGGCACCGCCATCATCATCGTCGAGCAGCACATCCGCATCGCACTGCCGGTCGCGGATCGCGTCGTTTTGATGGAGCGTGGCGAGGTGACGCTGACCTCGCCGGCGGCCGAATTCGAACAAACGCTGGGGCAGCGCGCCAAGTAGAGCAAAAGCCCGCAACGCCACAGCTTGCCCTGCTCCTCGCGATCCTGATACTGACCCGGACGGTGATCCGCACTCGACCAACGCGGATGCCGGCCGGATCACACAGAGTATCGCGACATGACAAATCCGCCCGCCGACAACAAGCAACAGATCGATTCCGCCAGCTTCCGGCTGCCTGTCACGGATGCGGATTTCCTGCTCGGCGATTCGATGCGCGGTGTTCGTTTCCTGATCGAATATGCCAAGGCCGAAGAGGCCCTGCGCAAATGGGGCATCCGCTCGACCATCGTGGTGTTCGGCAGCGCGCGCGTGCGCGAGGACGGCCCGAAGCGGCACGCCAACTGGTACAATCAGGCGCGCAGCTTCGCGCGGATCGTCTCCGAGCGCGGCGGTGCGCTGCTGAAGGACGGGCCGATGCGCGACAATGTTATCGCCACCGGCGGCGGTCCCGGCCTGATGGAAGCCGCCAATCGCGGCGCAAGCGACGCCGGCGCGCCGTCGATCGGCTTCAATATCGGCCTGCCGCAGGAGCAGGAGCCGAACGCCTATTCGACGCCGGACCTGACCTTCCGATTCCATTACTTTGCGATGCGCAAGATGCACCTGGCGATGCGCGCCAATGCGCTGGTGGTCTTCCCCGGCGGCTTCGGCACATTCGACGAATTGTTCGAGGTCGTCACGCTGCAAGCAGACACACCGCTCGCCGCCGATCCCGATTCTGCTGTTCGACGAGGAATATTGGCGCTCGGTCGTCCATTTCGACAAGATCGCCGATGCGGGCATGGTGACGCGCGACGAACTCAAGCTGTTCGAATTCGTCCACGATCCGGAAGACGCGTGGAAAGCTCTCGAACGCGCCAACCTGAATTTCCCGCGGCCGTTTTCATCGCCGAGCCAGATGGGCGCGCCGCCGACGCTTTAGTAAACGAGCATGATCTTGTCCGAAAACCGGTTCCCACTTTGCGCTAACGCGGCCGTACCGGTCGGGATCATGCTCTACTTCGGCATCGGGATGTCGTTGGCGAAAGCCGGGATGTGATAGCCCTTTTGCACCGCCGGACGTTTGGCGATCTCGACATACCAGCGCTTGACGTTCGGGAAGTCGTTGAGATCGATCCCCTGCCATTCGAAGCGTGACGCCCACGGCCATATGGCCATGTCGGCGATGGAATAGTCACCTGCGACGAAGGCGTGGCTCGCCAGCTGGCGATCCAGAACGGAATAAAGCCGCCGTGCTTCCTTGGCGAAACGTTCCTCGGCGTAAGGCGCCTTGCCCTTGTTGTACTTGAGGAAGTGGTGCGCCTGACCGAGCATGGGTCCGAAATCCGGCCATCTGCCACATCAGCCATTCGATCACCTCGAACCGGCCTTTCGAATCTTTCGGCATGAACTTGCCGGTCTTCTCGGCGAGATAGATCAGGATCGCGCCCGACTCCATCATCCGCGTGCCGTTGTCGCGATCGACGATGGCCGGGATTTTGCTGTTGGGGCTGATGGCGATGAATTCCGGCGTGAACTGCTGGTCCTTGCCGATGTCGATGGCATGAACCTCGTAAGGCAGACCGAACTCCTCAAGCGCGATGGAAATCTTGCGCCCGTTGGGCGTGGACCATGTGTAAAGATCGATCATGAGGTGCGTCCCTATGGGAAGAATTACGAAACGTCGGAGCCCGGAGGAGCCTGCAATCCAGGCATGTTAAACAGCTTCCCGAGCGCCGCGTACCACGGCCCGCCAAGACGGCTGACGGGGCGCACCTTGGCGGTGTCGACATATTTGCCGTCATAGACGTCCGGGTGAAAATGAAACGCCAGGATCTCGCCAATATAGAAAGTGTTCAGGCCGTGCCCGAGCGGGATGATATGCACGATACGGCATTCCATCTGCACCGGCGAAATCGCGATGCGCGGCGGCTTGACGAACTTGCTCGGGATCGTCGCCACGCCGGCCTTTTCCAGCTCGCTGACGCCGCGCCCATACTCGGCACTGCAGCTGTGCATGAGTTCGAGATTGTCCTCGGTGGCGACGTTGACGACGAACTCGCCGGTCACGCGCATGTTGTACGCCGTATCCTTCAGTTCCTTGCCCCGGATACCGATATTGACGCCGACCATCGGCGGCGAATGGGCGACATAATTATAGGAGCTGAACGGCGCCGCGTTGACCCGCCCCTCCTCGTCGACTGACGTGATCCAGGCGACAGGGCGCGGCGCCACGGCACCGCACACCAGATTGTATGCCCGCCGGGTCTCCAGCGTGGACGCGTCGACAGTCACGAATTCGGTCATGGATGGGGGTCCAGGGTCGGAGAACGGGCGCTCGGGCGGGATATCGGCAGGCCCGTTTAGGCGACCCCCCCGCCGATGGCAAGCCGGGCCCAATCGACGGGCGGCGTGCCTGCCACGCATGGCCCGCCTCGCCGGGATCACACCGTTTTGTCGCCAAAACCCGCACATGTCGGTATTATGACAGCATGAAATCAAGCCGTTTTTCCCATTTCTGGCCGGCTGAGCGGCGGTCACGGGTGGCGCTCACAGCCCTTTGTGCCCTC
This sequence comes from uncultured Alphaproteobacteria bacterium, assembly GCA_963736355.1. GTDB lineage: Bacteria > Pseudomonadota > Alphaproteobacteria > Rhizobiales > Xanthobacteraceae > CAVTOO01. The sequence continues at coordinate 268,843 of CAVTOO010000007.1, forward strand.
CACCTGGCCGCGCTCATCCTGATGTTTGCGACCGAGACATGGACCGTGCCCCGGCTCATGTTCCTTTTGACATGGGGCATCCTCAACTTCGGGCTGATCGCCCTGACGCGGCGCCCCGTGGTGGCAGCCGCAATCTCCCTGACTTTTGTCACGGTGCTGGTGATCCTGTCGCAACTCAAATTCGGAATCATGCGGCTGACGGTCGATTTTCTCGACCTCATTATCGTCGATGTCGCGACGACCAAATTCCTGCTGACGATCTATCCGAACCTGATGTGGATCGTTGCGCTCATCGTTGCCGCCTTCGCAGTGGTGATTGGCGTGCTATGGCGCATCGACGTGCTGCGCATGGCGCGCCGGACCGCCGCAGCGACTTTCGCTGCCTGCATCGTGGGATTGACGGCCTTGTCGCTCGCAGCACCCGGCGACTGGTGGGAAGTGTTCGCCGGCGAAAATTATGTGTCGAAATTCTCGCGCTCCGCCGTCGCCGCGATTTCGGCGCTGACAACGCATGGGCTGTTCGATTCCGCCGCCATCGCCTCGACGCAGCTGCCGACCGAAACCCCAGCCGAATGCAAGCTCGAGGGTAAGCCGCCGAACATCATTCTGATCCACGACGAGTTGAGCTTCGATATTCGTGCGGCGAAGGATGTGAAAATTCCGGCAGGCTACGGCGCGCACTTTCTGTCCTTCGACGGCCGGCAGCGAAGCCTGATGGTCGAGAGCTATGGCGGCGCAAGCTGGTACAGCGAGTTCAACGTCCTGACCGGATTGTCGTCGCAATCCTTCGGTCGCTTCGCCTACTTCCTGCCGCGCGTCGCCGCTGATCGGATCGAGCGCGGACTTCCGCGAGCCCTGCAGCGCTGCGGCTACAGCACCTACTCATTCTATCCGGTGTCGTCGGCCTTTATGAATGCCAAGGGATTTCACACCACCGTCGGCTTCGAGAAATTCTACGACCACAAGGACATGGGCGGCGGCTATGTCGAACCCGACACGTTCTATTACGGCAACGCGCTGAAAACGCTGAAGGCGGAGCCGCGCAAGGGACCGTTCTTCGCCTACGTTTATCTGTCGGCCAATCACTTCCCCTTCCGCAACAGCTGGCAGCCGGACCTGGTGCCGGGCTGGAAGGACACAGGCAACCGGCCCGAGGTTGACGAATATCTGCGCCGGCAGGCCGCCACCGCGCGCGACTTCCCCGCTTTCAAGGCCGATCTGGCCCGCGCATTTCCCGGCGAGTTGTTCGTGATCGTGCGCTACGGCGATCACCAGCCTGCCTTCAACCCGCCCAACATCATGGACCCGGATATCAGCGAGGAAGAGTTCTCAAAGCGTGTCCAGTCGCGCTATCCCCGCTACTACGCCACTTACTACGCGATCGACACGATCAACTACACGCCGCTGAATACGAGCGATGCGCTCGATACACTGGATGCCGCCTATCTGCCGATCGTGATTCAGCAGCTCGCCGGCATTCCGCTCGATGCATCATTCACCGAGCAGAAGAAAATCATGGCGCGATGCGAGGGTGTCTTCTTTGCCTGCGCCGGCGGCGTCGAGACACGCCGGTTCAACCGCATGCTGATCGACGCCGGCATCATCAAGCGGCTTTGAGCTTTTTGTTTTGACGCGTTTTCTTAACGCGAACCGGTGTCCACTTCGCTTGAAAACGCTATGTCTACACTAGGCTCATGTGCTTCGGCACATAGCGGAAGCCGTCGCCGTCGCGGAGGATCTGTCCGATCCCCGGGAACGGAAAATGGAATCCGATCAGATTGAGCTTCTTGTCGACGGCCATGTTGAAGCATTTCAGCCGCGACTGCACCGCCATGTCGGCGTCGATGTCCCATTTGTATTTCCAGCGCGGGTTGGGAAACAGCAGCGCGTAATGGTGACAGATGTCGCCGAGATTGAGAAACGCGTCATTGCCCGACTGGATGAGATACGAGGTGTGGCCGAGAGTATGACCGGGGAACGCGAACGCTGTGATGCCCGGCAGGAATTCGCCGTCCTTTGCGATCAGGGTGAGGCGATCCTTGTAGGGCAGGATCGCCTTGCGCGCGCCCTGCACAAATGCGCCCATGTTCTCGTCATTGACCTTGGTTTCATCGGTCCAGAAATCGAAATCTGTCTTGGAGACGAACAGCTCGGCATTGGGAAACGTCTTCTTGCCCTCCGCATTCGTCAGACCCCAGGCGTGGTCGGGGTGAATATGCGTCAGAACAACAGTGTCGATGTCCTCGGGCTTGATTCCCGCCTTGACGAGATTCTTCGGCAACTGCCCTGACGCGGTGCCGAACAACGGCACTTCGCCGAAACCTGTGTCGAACAGGATCACCCGCTTGCCGGTATCGAGCACCAGACAGTTTTCCTGCAGCACCAGCGGGGCATTTGGCAGGAATTCGCGATCGAGCAGCTTCTGCAATTGATCGACCGGCGCTTCCGGAAACTCTGAAGTGCAGCTGTCAAACGTCAGTTCGCCGTCGGACACGATGGTCGCGTTGAAATCGCCGATGCTGAACCGATACCACGCCGGTGACTTCTCACGTGAAATGCGTGCGCCCATTGGTCGTGTCCCCACTTCTTTTCTGTCCGAAAATCGAACCCTGGTTTTTTCAAAGCCTATTACACCTGTGTGCCGCTCTGCGTGCAATGGCCAGCGCTTCGCCCTGCGAAAAAGCGGTCCCAGTACCGCCTTTACAATTCGAGTCGTTTGGCTGAACTTACGGCCCGACAATCAGCAGCCGCAAAAGACTTGCCGGAGGAATTATGCAGCCGTTCGAACTTTTCGCCATCCGCTATGGTCATCACGGCCCCCGCAAAGCCAATGACAACATGATCGGCGGCGACCTGCATGAGGCCCATTCCGATCTCGATTATTTCGTCTGGGTCGCCAAGCGCTCCGACCGCGTTTTCCTGATCGATACCGGCATGAGCAAGGAAGCGTCCGAGCGCCGCGGCCGCGAGGTACTGCGCGCGCCGGCCGATGCGATCAAGCTCCTCGGCCTCGACGCGGCCAAGCTTGAGGACGTTATTCTCACACATCTGCATTTCGACCATGCCGGTACGCTCGACCGCTTCCCCAAGGCCCGGTTCCACGTGCAGGACACAGAAGTCGCCTACGCGACAGGACGATGCATGTGCTCGGGCTTCCTGCGGCACCCCTACGATGTCGGCGATGTCGTCCATCTGGTGAAATGCGTCTACGCCGACCGCGTCACGTTCCACGACCAGAGCGTCGAGATCACCAGCGGATTGTCGGTGCATCGCACCGGCGGGCATTCGGGCGGGTTGCAGGTGGTGCGGGTCTGGACCGAGCGCGGCTGGGTCGTCGTCGCCTCCGACGCATCGCATCTCTACATGAACATGCACAAGGGCATCCCCTTCCCGGCCGTGCATCGCGTCGACGAGATGATGGAAGGCTACCGCATCGTGCGCGAACTGGCGGGCGGCTCGTGGGATCATGTCGTCCCCGGCCACGATCCGCTGGTGATGAAGATGTATCCGGCGCCCAGCAAGGAACTCGAAGGCATCGTCGTGCGGCTCGACAAGCCGCCGATCGGCAAGCTGCCGTTCTAGGCCACAGCGTTTTCAAGCGAAGTGGGCACCGGTTCGCATTAAGAAAACGCGTCAAATATAAAACGAAACTTAGGCCTTGCCGCCGCAGGCGGCGACGAACGCGTCGATATTCGGCAGCGTCGTCAGGCCTTCGACCATCGCCACGACCTTGTCGCCGCCGGCCGCGCCGCGCAGCGTCGCAATGGCGTCACGGCAGCGGGTGCGGACTTCGTCGGGTGTCGCCGGCACGACATCGGGCAGTGAATGGCTGATCGTCTTGCCGTCTTTCAGGGTGACCGACACCGAGGAGCCTTGCTTGGCCGGAAACGCCTTGGTGAAGCTCTCGTCGATCTGCAGCGTCATTGCGTCGATGATGCGCTGTACGGCGGCGCTGTTGATGTCGGCATAATTCGACTCGGCCAGCACGCCGCTCGCCAGCACCGCGGCGACGCCATACTGAATGCTCATCTTGGCCTGCAGCGGACGCTGGAACGGTCCGGAGAAATTGCAGCCGGGATAGTTCATCGCCGCGTGCGAGACACGGACGTCGACGGTCGCAATGTCTCCGGGCTTGACCTCGCGCGCGACGAGCAGCGCGGCCTGACAGGCTGTCTGCGCAAAATTACAGGCGGGTGCGGGCTTGTTGTAGACCTCGAGAATCTCGGGGCGACCATCGGCGAAGAGCTTGATCGGCACGGCGGGCGCGCGCCGGAACGCCGCAAACAACCCCGCCTCGCCTTCCAGAATATCGTCCGACGCCTGCGCGCCCTCACGCGCCAGCAGCACGCAGGTCACGGCACTGCGCGCGGCAAAACCGGGATGGAAATACATCTCGCCGCTGCCCGAATGCGGCCACTGGTTGAGACCGCCCGAGGTGTTGGCAGCGAGCGCCATGGCGCTGACGATTGCGTCATCCGGCAAATCCAGCAGGAAACCGCCGCCAAGCGCAGCGCCGATAGGGCCGACCAAACCTGTCGGCCGATAGAGTCGCGCCAGCTCGGCATTGAACAACGCACGGCCGATGCGCGCGCCGGTCTCATAAGCCAGCACGGCGGACCGCAGCAGACGGTCTCCACTGACTTTGTTACCTTCAGCCAGCGCCAGCAGCGTCGGCCAGATGACAACGCCATGATGGCTGATGCTGGCGGCATGCATGTCTTCGCGCACGAGCCCGTGGCCCATCACCGCATTGGCGAAGGCCGCGTCATAGGGATGCACGATCAAATCAGTGCCGAGAATACGGGAGCCCGGCGTCGTCTTGCGCGCCAGCGCCACCGCCTGACGGCTCCATGGCAAATGCGCCGCCTCATAGGTGCAGCCGGTGATGTCGAGCAGACAGGTTTTGGCCTTCTCGATGGCTTCGCTGGGCAGCGTTGCGTAGGCGGCGCGCGCATCGCGCACGATCTGGCGCAGCTGCGTCGTCACCTTGACGTGCTCGTTCATCGCAATTCTCCCGAGGCCTGATGTGTCCGCCAGTTTGCAGCAACGATAGGCCAAAATGCGGTCGTTGCAATCGCACTGCATTCATCGCAGGTCCGCAATCATGCATGTGAAACGAAATATTTGGTGCGGTGCGGCAAGAAATTCACGCCAGCGGTGGAAAATGCCAATCCGTTGGCAGCCTGCCGCCAACTCTGCTTAACTTGAAGCGGACTGACCGGGAGGGTCACTTGGATTTTCTGAGCGCCGGTCGCCGGCTTCACGACATCACGGCGCCTCCGGACTTCGCGTGTCAGGAAACCGGCCCGGACAATGGCGTGGCGCGTCCGCCGGATGCGGCGACCACCCAGTACATGCTGGCAACCCGCGAGGCCTTCGAAGCGCTTCGGCAAGTCGTCACCCAGATCGCCGCACTTTTGATTCTCGCCGCCAGCAAATCGCGCGACTGGCGCGATCATCCCATGATCGATGTCACCATGAATGCCCGCCAAGGCGTCCGCGACGCCATTCGCTCCGTCGCCGTGCCGGCACAGGCCACTCATGTCCACAGCCATTTCGTCAATGCCGGGCGTCACGTTGACACTGCGCTGTCGATGATTGCCGCGCGCCGCGCGAAATTCGACGATGCCGCACTCGACGCTGCGCTTGCTTCCATTCAGGCGGCGCAGCGCGAGATGCAGTGGTCGTCGGCAGCCGTGCCGGGTCTTGAGATGATTGCGTTCTCGCAGGGCTGCTGCGCGATGCATCGAAGCCAAAAAATCATAGAAACCTGAGGGGAAGGCGATGTCCGACTATTCGATCTGGGTTCTCGAATATTGCGCCGTGCCGACGCTGCCAAAAGGCGTGACAGTGCACGGGGCTTTCAATGCCGGCACCGTCAAGCTGCCCTACTGCTACGTCGTCATCAAAGGCGGCGGCAAGATCGCCATGGTGGACATCGGATTCGCCAACAAGGACTACGGCGCCAAGCTGGCGACGGCGTTCGGCGTGCAGAACTGGCACGGACCTGCCGAGGTCATGAAAGAATGCGGCGTCCGGCCCGAAGACGTGACCGACATCTTCATCACGCATGCGCATTTCGATCACATCGGCGACACCGACAGCTTTCCCAACGCGAAATTCTACATGCAGGAGCGCGAGCTATCGAAATGGGTCTGGGCGATGGCGCTCGACAAGAAATTCAGCTGGTTCATGGGTGCGACCGATCCCAATGACATCATCCGTTGCGTCGATCTCGCGCGCCAGGGCCGCCTCGTCTGCCTCGACGGCGACAAAAAGGACGTCCTGCCGGGCATCGACGTTTATGCCGCGCACGACACCCACACCTGGGGCTCGATGTTCGTCTCGGTGAAGGGTGGCGGATCGGACGCCAACAAGTGGGTGTTCTCCGGCGACCTGATCTACAGCTACACCAACCTCACCGGCCACGATCCCGCAAACCCGCAATACATCCCGATCGGATTGGCCTCCGGCAGCCAGACCAACATCCTGTTTTCGATCGACGACATGATGAAAGTGGTCGGCGGCGAGGTGAAACGCATCCTGCCCATCCATGACGAAAACCTGCCCAAAATGTTCCCATCTCGGACCACAAAGGCGGGCTTGAGCATCTGCGAAATTCAACTGGCGAAGGGCGAGAAGTCGGCCGTGAACTAGCCTTTTATCGCCCGGACGCATCGGCTACACCGATGCGCGGGACGAGAGTTTCATCATCGCCTTGCCCGCCGCGACCGATAGCCAGCCCGCCGGAGTTTTCCCATGACAGACGCCAACAGCACCGCCGCGATCACCGGCCAGCAATATCTCGCCGAAGCGCTGCATGCCTATGGTGTGACGCGGGTGTTCATGGTCCCGACCGCCTTGCTGCGCGCCACTGCGGCGCTCGACCGTCTCGGCGTCCCGGTCATTATGACGCACGGCGAAAAGGCGGCGGCCTACATGGCGGACGCCTATGCCCGCGCCTCGCGCCGCCCCGGCGTCTGTTACGCGCAGAACATCGGCGCTTCGAATCTCGCCGCCGGCCTGCGCGACGCCTATATGGCCGGAAGCCCGGTGATTGCGCTCACCGGCGGCACCAACGCCAACAATTCCTACAAGAGCCTGTATCAGCAGGTCGACGATCTGCACATGTTCGACTCCGTGACCAAGTTCAACGCGGTCGTCGAGGACGTGAAGCGTTTGCCTGATCTGTTGCGGCAAGCGTTTCGTGTCGCCACCACCGGGCAGCCCGGCCCGGTGCATTTGCGCATTCCCGGTCAAATCGCCGACTCTCTGAATGCCACGTTCGAGCGCACCGGCGCGCATGGCCCGATGAGCGAGCCGCGCTTCGGCCAGTTCCCGCCGTTCCGTCCCGCGCCGGAGCCCGACGCGATCAAGGCCGCGCTCGACGCGCTCGCAAAGGCCAAGCGTCCGGTGCTGGTGATCGGCGGCGGCGTGGTGTCGTCCGGCGCGCAAGCCGAGGCGGTCGAATTCGCCCGCAAGCTATCGATCCCGCTTCTCACATCGATGAACGCCAAGGGCACCATCGACGAACGCGATCCGCTCGCCGCCGGTGTCGTCGGCGGCTATTCGCGCGACAGCGCCAACCGTGCAGTGATGGAATCCGATCTTGTCTTCTTCATCGGCAGCGCCACCGGCAGCCAGGTGACCGACGGCTGGCGTCTGCCGAAGATGGGCAGCCCTGTGCTCCAGCTCGACATCGATCCGGAACGTCTCGGCAAGCATTATCCCAATCAGGTGAGCATCTGCGCCGATGCCAAGGTGGGATTGCGCGCGCTGATCGACGCAGCGACACCCGGCCCCGACCGCCGCGCGTGGTGCGAGACGGTCGCCGGCTTCGTCAAGGAATGGCGTGAACAAAGCCACGACTTCCGCAATTCGGATGCGCGGCCGATCCGTCCCGAGCGCCTCTCGGAGGAAATCACGCGAACGCTGCCCGACAACGGCATTCTTCTGTCCGACACCGGCCACTCCGGCATCTGGACCGCAAGCATGGTCGATATGCGGCCGGGACAATCGTTCCTGCGCTGCGCAGGCAGCCTCGGCTGGGCGTTTCCCGCCGCCATCGGCGCGGCCATGGCGGCGCCCGACCGTCCGGTCGTGTGTTTCACCGGCGACGGCGGCTTCTACTATCACCTCGCCGAGCTTGAGACCGCGGCGCGCTACAACGCCAACGTCACCATTGTCGTCAACAACAACAATGCTCTGTCGCAGAATACGCGCTCGTTCCAGTTTGCGTTCGACGGCAAGCCGACAGAGACCGGCGGCCAGATGTGGAAATTCCACGATACCGATCTCGCCAAGGCCGCTGAGGCGCTGGGCTGCCGCGCCATCCGTGTTGACGACCCGGCGCAGATCGCACCCGCGCTGAAGGAAGCGATGGCGATCAAGGGGCCCGTGGTTCTCGATGTGCAGGGCGATCCCGAAGCGCTCGCAGACCCTGCCTATGGCGGCACGGACTTCTACGGCAACGTGTCGTCGAAGACTGCCAAGAAATAGAGCGCGCCCTACTTCTTGCTGAGATCGGGATTGGTGGCCTTGGCGCCGCCTTCGAACCAGGTTTCGAATTTGCGGGACTTGTAGCGCCACTTGCCGTCGTCGCCTTTCACCACGATGTCGGTCACCAGCGACATATGGATCGGCGGATGCGTCGGCAGCGGCGGCGTGCCGTCGGCGGCAAACAGAATGAGATACCAGGTGCTGACCGCCTGTGTCGGGCTTTCAAAGGTGACACGAAAATTGCTGGCACTGTGGATCGCCTGACGCGCAACGCCGCGATCGATGCGCCACTGATAGAACGCCTTGATCTGCTCGACGCCGGTGTAGGTGGCCGTGCCGCCGATGAAAACCGCATCATCGGTATAGTAGTCGCCGGCATTGCGGCCCCAATTGGTATCGACGTCGTGCCAATAGTCCATCAGCATCGTTTCGATCCGATGCTTGGCCATCAGGCGTTCCATATCGCTCATCATGACGTCGATCCCTTCAAAAATTAACGCCGGAGCGAACGACACCTGCTTGTGTCGTTCGCTCCGGCGCATCGATACGCTCTATTTTATTGCTTTTCCAGACCGGCCTTCTTGATCATCTCGCCCCAGCGCTTCAGTTCGTCGCGCACAAAGGCATCGGCTTCCGCCGGCGTCATCGAAGTCGGCTCAAGGCCAATGGCCATCAGCTTTTCGCGCGCGGTCTTGGAGTTGTTGACCACCTTGACCATCTCGGCGTTCATCTTGTCGATGACCGGCTTGGGTGTTCCCTTCGGCGCGAACAGCAGCACCGACGCGTCGGTCACGACGTTAAACCCCGACTCGACGAGTGTCGGCACGTTCGGATGCAGCGAGATGCGCTTCGGCATCGTCGTGGCAATGTAACGCAGCGCGCCGGAATCAACATGCGCGCGCACCGCCTGGATATCGACGAACAAGATATCAATTCGGCCGCCAACGAGATCGGTCACAGCTTCAACCACGCCCTTGTACGGCACTTTCTTGATCTGGACGCCGGCGGCCTGATTGAAGATCTCGCCGGTGACCAAGACGTTGCTCTGCCAGAAGCCGTAGCTCAGCTTGTTCGGGCTTTCTTTCGCCGCCTTGACCACATCGGCGACGGTCTTGAAGCCAGTCTTTTCGTTGACGACCATCATCCACGGTGCGCGCACGACGCTCGCAATCGGGATGAAGTCGTTTAGCTGATCATAAGGTAGATCCTTGATCAGGTTCGGGTTGAGCGAGAAGGTCGAGCTGGCCGTGAGCATCAGCGTGTAGCCGTCCGGCGCGGCCTTGGCCGCCACCGCCGAGCCGATGGCGCCGTTGGCGCCAGGACGCGTATCGATGATGATCGGCTGGCCGATCCCCTTGCTCAGGTCGTCCAGAATGATGCGCGCGATCACGTCGGTGCCGCCGCCCGGTGCGAACGGGATGACGAAGGTCACCGGCTTCGCGGGGTAGGTCTGCGCCATCGCGCCGGTCGATAACTGAACTGTCGCGCCCGCAGCGGCCAGTAGCAGTGAAAATATCCGTCCTCGCAGCATCGTTTTCCCTCTTCAATGTTCTGCGCCGCGCATTTGCCGGCGGCGCATGACCAAGATTCGTAGTTTCAGCCCACTTGCCGGCCCGACACCATAGTGCAGCGCAACAAACGATCACCAATTTCGCAGGTGAAAGAGTTTGCGTGGTTGTCGCTGGCGGGACAGTTTTGTCTGGCCCGGCTGTGGAAAAACAGAGTACGGGCACCGCGACGCCCCGCCCCGCTGGAGCTGACGGAGTCGATGCCGACCTATCCCCCCGTCCAATCCGTGGTGCGTGCGCTCCTGCTCCTTGGCCGGCTCAACCAGCGCGGGGCGACCACGCTGGCGGAGCTCAATCACATGACGCGCATTCCCAAGCCGTCGCTGGTGCGGCTTCTGGAAACGCTGATCGGCCTTGGCTATGTCCGCAACGATCCGGCCCGGAAAGCGTATTGCCTGGAAGCCGCCGCCCAGGAATTGAGCGAAGGCTTTCACGGCGGCGCGCTGCTGGTGGAAGCCGGGCGGACCCATTGCGCCGAACTGACGCGCAAGCTGAAATGGTCTTCCTCGCTGGCCGTGCTCGACGGCGCCGAGATGTTCATTTGCTTCCGGACCATTCACGATAGCCCCGTGTCGCCGTTCAGCACCATGCTGACACGTCGGCGGAACATACTAACGACGGGGCTGGGCCGGGCTTACCTCGCCTTCTGTCCCGAGGATGAGCGCAAGTACCTCACCGCGATGCTGAAAAACGCCGACAATACGGACCTGCACGGCCAGACCATCGACACGATGGTCAAGGATATCGTGGCACAGGGCGCGCAGGGCTACGCCGAGCGCGATCCGCTCGCCACCCCGGATACGACATCGACCGTCGCCATGCCCATCCGTCTGGACAATCGGGTGCTGGGCACGATCGGGCTGACCTACTTCACATCCGCCATTGCGCGCCGCGACGTGCAACGCATGCTGGTCGCCCCGTTGCGCGAGGCGACAACCGCCATTGAGGCCGCCGCCGCACGTCTGATCAAGCAGCAGCAGCGCGGCTCCGAACGTGTCACAACAGGCGCAGGCCGACCCGTCCGCAAGCGAGCGGCCCGGCGTTGACCGGCACGATTGAGGGAATGCGATGAACGATCTCAAATTCGGCACGGCCATCAACAGTGTCGCCAATACCGACGCCGACAACTGGAGCATCGACGAGCGTTTCCGCCTCGTCAAAGAGTTCCGGCGTTTTTGACTATATCGAGAAAACACCGCCGACCGGCGAAGTCGAACTGTATCAGGCGGCCGTGCAGAAACACGGCGTTCCGCTGCGCACCGGCGGCTTCTACTACATCGTCGGCCGCGACGAAGCGCTGCTCGAATGGCACCTGCGCATCTGCAAGGAATTCGGCTCGGTGGCGCAGAACGTCCAGATCCGGACCAACGACGTCCACGGCAAGCTGGTGCCGAATGAAAAGGTCGCCGACATCTATTGCTGGGCCGCCGAGATCGGCGACCGCTACGGCGTCACGCCCTGTCTTGAAACCCACACCAATCAATGGTCGGAGCATTTCGGCCGCGTCGTTCCCGTCGGAGAGATGGTGGAGAAGCGCGGCGTCAAGTTCAACATGACACTCGACCACTCCCACGTCATGTTCAAGATCGACAATCCGCGCGAACAGGACGTCCAGAACATGCGCGCCGACATCGAGGCCGGGCGGCTCGAACTCAATCCGTTCAAGCCGAACGATGTCTGCACGCAATGGATCAATCGCAATTGGGTGGCGCATTGCCACGCCCGCGCGGCGGTGCCGAACAATCCGGTCAATGTCTGGGCGACATATCCCGACGGCCGTTTCGGCCGCGGCGTGCAGTATCCGTTCCGCAAGCCCGGCCCCGGCGAATGGCATTCGGAATGGAAAGAAGAGAACCTCGAACCGTGGAAGGAAGTGCTGCGACGGCTGCTCACATTCCACGCCACCAAGAAGAATAGCTGCCTCGGCCAGATCTCGACCGAATTTCTCACCTCCACCGATTACGGCGGCGGCGCGAAATACTCGATCTGGCAGGACTCCATCGCTGCCGTGACATGGCTGCGGCAAGCCTGGGCCGACGCGCAGAAGAAAGCCGCCTAGCCAAAAGACCTCGCACAAGGCAGAACACATCAACATCGACCGCGACGTCTCCGGAGGCCCTCTTGAAAATCGCCCGCACCGAAATCCTCTATGCCGATGCCGGCTTCTGCACGGCCTGCTTCCTGAAGATCACGACCGATGACGGCATTGTCGGCTGGTCGGAATTCGGCGAACACACCGGCACGCAGGGCCTGTCCGGACTCGTTCGCAAGCAGTGCGATCTCATCATCGGCATGGACCCGATGGGCATCGAGCGCATTGCTGCCTTCCTGCGCGGCAAGACATTCCAGGCGCTGGGCGGCGCCAACCAGCACGCCACCGCCGCGATCATCAACGCGCTGTTCGACATCAAGGGCAAGGCCGTCGGTCTGCCGGTGCATGCGCTGTTCGGCGGCACGCTGCGCACGCACCTGCCCTTCTACTGGTCGCATTGCGGCACCTACCGCATGCTCTATTCCGACATGATGGGGAAGAAGAAGGTTCGGACCTTCGAGGACGTTCGCGAACTCGGCGCGGAAGCGGCCGAGCGCGGCATCAAGGTGCTCAAGACCGGCATGACGACGATGCGCGACGGCGCGCTCATCAATGTCGGCAAGGGCTTTGCCGGAAGCCCCGGCTATCCCGAACTGAACCTCGATCTGCACGAGATGCGCACCATGGTGAAAGTCATGGAGGCGTTTCGCGATGGCGCGGGGCCGGATGTCCAGTTGATGCTCGACGTCAATTGCCATTTTCGCACCGAAGGCTGCCTCACCCTCGCCCGCGCGCTCGAACATCTCGATCTCTACTGGCTCGAACTCGACATCTACGACCCCAAGGCGATGGAAACGATCCGCTCGCGCGCGCGCATGCCGATCGCGTCGCTGGAATCGAGCTACGGTCACGCCGGCATCCGGCCCTATCTGGAGCGCAGCGCGGTTGACGTCTGCATCATCGATTGCGTGTGGAACGGCTATCTCGACGCCATCAAGATGGCGGACCTCTGCGCGGCCTATGACGTCAACATCGCGACGCATTCCTATGCCGGCGGCGGGCTCGGCGATGTCGTGAGCGCGCACCTTGCGGCTTGCGTGCCGAATCTTCGGATCATGGAGTATGACGTCGATGAGCCCGCGCCGTGGAAGAAGGAATTCCTGTCGGAGCCCTTGCGCGTCGAAGACGGCATGCTGGTGACGCCGATGAAGCCCGGCTGGGGCGTCGAGGTCAACGAAGCGACGATCAAGGCGCATCCGCCGAAGTGAGCGGCTGCCCGATTTTCAATTACGAATGCAATCAGGAGAATATCACGTGAGCAATGGTCTTTCACCTCAGGACATCGTCGTTGCCAAGAGTCAGTGTTTGGACATGGTGACGCGGCTGTTCAAATATTACGATCTGCGCGACTACGACAAACTCTTCACGCTGTTCACGCCCGACGGGGTCTGGAATCGTCCGGACGGCGCCGCGCGGGTTGGCCCTGAACTGCTGGCCGCGCTGGCCAAGCGGCCCGCGAACCTGACGGTCTCGCATGTGTTGAGCAATCTGCTGGCTGACATCGATGCCCCGGATCGCATCACCGTCACCGGCCTGATGACGATTTTCCGAGACGACAACGGCAAACTGTCCCCACCTCCGGCGAAGATGTCAGCGCCCACCGCGCTGATCGAATTCATTATTCAGTGCCGCAAAGTCGGCCAGGATTGGCGCGCGGCGGTCATCGACATCAACTACATCTTCAAGTCGTGACGGCGCAGGCCATGAGCGGCGAACTTTCAGCACACGACATCACGGTTGCCGGCTTCCAGTGCACTGAGGCCGTGACGCGGCTGTTCCGGCATCTCGACCGCCGCGAGTACGATCGGGTCTCCGCCCTGATGACGCCCGATGGAACGTGGCAGCGGCCCGATGGACGCGTCCGCAACGGGGCGGAGCTGACGGCCTCGCTGGCGAAGCGTCCCGCCGGACTGATGATCTCGCATGTTCTCACCAGCCTGTCGGCCGATGTGACGGCGTCGGACAAAGCGGTCGTGAGTGGCCTGATGGTGATTTTCCGGGATGAGAACGGCGCATCGTCGCCGCTGCCCGCCCGAATGTCACCGCCAACGGCGCTGATCGAATGCGCCATTGCCTGCCGCAAGCTGGGGGACGATTGGCGCGTCGCGGCCATCGACGTCAATTATCTGTTCAAGGCGCAATAAAGCCGCGGCGCGAGCATTCGCACCGCGGCCAGTTAAAACAATGCCTAGCGGAAAACTCCGACAAACCGGCGCCACAGACTAGGCCGGTGCTCCTTGGTCGGCGCAGGCTGCGTTGACACTCACCGGATCAGACGCCGGAAACGTGCCGACGAGTCCGGCCTTGAGCTGGCTCGACGTTTCGCGATCGAGGCGCGCAGCCTCCTTGGGATCGACCTTGTGCTTGTCGTGCGGGGCCGGATCAAAAACTTGGCTCATTGGGATTCTCCATCAGTGAACCGGGGCCCGCACCGCGCCCTTGCCGAAATGGGGGGAACATTTCGTCGACACAGTGCGGACCCACAGGCTCACAGGTCTGGGTATAACGGCCATGCCGCGAATAAGTTCCCGCGGTTCCCGTTGCCATATCCCAACAGAAACAGGGCGTTTGGTCGCAGCTGCCCTAGGTAGCCGCCGCCAGCAATGTTGTATTGCCGCCGGCCGCTGTCGTATCCACACAGACAACGCGCTCATGGGCAAAAGCGCCGGGTCGCGCTGTCTCCGTAATGAGCGGAACGATTGCGCCCTCGCGATCCGCAAGGGCTCGACGAACCGCACCGAGCACATCGCGCTCCGCGACCAGCGCAACGGCATCAATGTCGAGCCTGGCCAGATCGACGGAGTCGAGGGTGCCGTCAATCGCCTCGAGCGGCACGCCCTTGCCGAGCCATTCCGACAAGGCGGCACGCGCGGCGGGCGCAATCGCCAACACCGTGTTGCCGGCAGCCAGCGCCAGAGTCACCTGCGCGACCAGCGCCTCGGCACTCAGGCCAAGACATAAAACGCGCCCGCGCGGCGCGAGCAGCAATGTGTTGGCCTCGCCGGTCGGGCCCGGCAATTCAATGGAGGTCGGTCGCTGGTGGACCGGCCGCGAGGCCGACACGACAGCCGTGCCCTTTCGGAACCGGCGCACATAATAAGGACCGCCCGCTTTGGGCCCGGTGCCGGACAATCCCTCTCCGCCGAACGGCTGCGATCCAACGACGGCGCCGATCTGATTGCGGTTGACGTAGATGTTGCCGGCATGAATGCCGTCGACGACATGCTGCACGCGCGCCTCGATGCGCGTATGCAGGCCGAATGTCAGGCCATAGCCCCTGGCGTTGATGTCGGCGATCACGCTGTCGAGATCGGCGGCCTCGAAACTTGCGACATGCAGGACCGGGCCGAATACCTCGCGCTCGATCTCGGCAATGCCGGAGACGCGGAAGATATGCGGCGGCACGAAATGGCCGCCCGGCGGGGCGTCCAGCTTCGCGATCAACCGGCCCGCACTTTCCATTTTGGCGCAATAAGCGAGCAGCCCGTCGCGCGCCTCATCGTCGATGACGGGACCGACATCGGTCGAGATCAGCGATGGATCGCCGATCCGCAGCGTCGCGACGGCGCCCTTCAGCATGTCCAGAATTTTCTGTTCGACATCCTTCTGGACATAGAGAATCCGCAGCGCCGAGCAGCGCTGGCCCGCGCTCTGGAACGCCGACGACACAATGTCGCGCACCGCCTGCTCGGGCAGCGCGGTGGAATCCACGATCATGGCGTTGATGCCGCCGGTCTCCGCGATCAGCATGGCATCAGGTGCGGCCGATTTCGCCAATTGCCGCTCGATGGCGCGGGCGACATCGGTGGAGCCGGTAAAGCAAACGCCGCCAAGACGCGGATCGGCGGTGAGCGGCGCGCCGACCGAAGGTCCGTCGCCGGCCACGAGTTGAAGCACGTCTCTTGGTATCCCTGCGCCATGCAGCAGCGCGACCGCACGCGCAGCGATCAGCGGCGTCTGCTCGGCCGGTTTGGCGATGACGGCGTTGCCGGCGGCGAGTGCAGCCGCGACCTGTCCGGTGAAGATCGACAACGGAAAATTCCACGGCGAGATGCAGGCGATGACGCCGCGCGCGCTCGTCTCGTGTTCGGCGGCCGACGCCTGATCCGGCGTAATAGCGCAGGAAATCGACCGCCTCGCGCAACTCCGCGACACCATCCGCCAGCGTCTTGCCGGCCTCACGCGCGCACAGCGCGAAAAACTCGACGGCATGCTGTTCATAGAGATCGGCCGCGCGCTTCAAGATCGCCGAACGCTGCGCGACCGGCGTGGCCTCCCAGGCCGGCTGAGTTGCCAATGCGGCCTCGACGGCGTTCGTGACGTCAGCCGCGCTGGCTTCGACAACCTCGCCCACGGTTTCGTGCAACCGGGCCGGATTGACGATGGTGCGAGGCGTGCCCGTGCTGCCGGCTTTCCACACATGCGGCGCTTCGAACGCCGCCCGATCTGTCGCGATCCGCGCCAGCACCACCGGATCGGTCAGATCGAAGCCCTTTGAATTCACCCGTTCGGCTCCGAAAATGCCCCCCGGGCGCGGGATCGCCGGATTGGCTGCGGCGCCTTGCGTCGAAATCAGCCTCGAACGGATCGCGCGCGATGTCTTCGGGCGTAACGTCTTCATCGACGATCTGGTGCACGAAGGACGAATTGGCGCCGTTCTCCAGCAGGCGGCGCACGAGATAGGCCAGCAGATCGGAATGCGCGCCAACCGGCGCGTAGATCCGGCAGCGCGTTCCCTCGCTCTGCCGCACCGTTTCGTGCAGCGCTTCGCCCATGCCGTGCAGCCGCTGAAATTCGAAGGCAGTCTTGTCCTGCGCCATGGCGAGAATGGCGCTGACTGTATGGGCGTTGTGGGTGGCGAATTGCGGATAGATGCGGTCCGTCAATCCGAGCAGCTGCCTGGCGCAGGCAATATAGGAAACATCGGTGTTGGGCTTGCGCGTGAATACGGGATAGCCGTCGAGCCCCAAGACCTGCGCGCGCTTGATCTCGGTGTCCCAATAGGCACCCTTGACGAGACGCACCATGATCCGGCGATCGAGATGCTGCGCGAGCGCATGAAGCCAGTCGATGACATAGGGCGCGCGCAGACCGTAGGCCTGCACCACGACGCCGAAGCCGTTCCAGCCGGCCAGCCGTGAATCCGACAGCACGCGCTCGATCACATCCAGCGACAGATCGAGACGGTCGGCCTCCTCCGCATCGATGTTGAGTCCGATCCCGGCGTGACACGCGGCGAGTGCGAGCGACAGCAGCCGCTCGGCCAGCACGGGCAGCATGATGTCTTTCTGGCCTTGCTCGTAGCGCGGATGCAAGCGCCGACAGCTTCACGGAAATGCCGTGGCTGGTGGCAATGTCCGCACCCGTCCCTGCATCGGCAACAGAGGCGATCGCCTCCGTATAGGCGCGATGGTAACGCAGCGCGTCAGCGTCGGTGCGCGCGGCCTCGCCCAGCATGTCGAAGGAATAGAGATAGCCGTCGCGGGTGAAGGCCTGCCCGCGCTTCATCGCTTCCTCGATGGTGCGCCCGAGCACGAACTGCTCGCCCATCTCGCGCATGGCAACCTGGACGGCCGTGCGGATGACCGGCTCGCCCAGCCGTCTGATCATAGCGCGCAAGGTCTCGACGACCCCGCCCTCGCCGTCCTCCAGCACCCGGCCGGTCAACATCAGCGCCCAGGTCGAGGCGTTGACGAAGATCGAACTCGACGCGCCGGAATGCGACGACCAGTCATGCGGCGCGATCTTGTCGCGGATCAGCTCGTCCATCGTCTCCGCGTCCGGCACGCGCAGCAGCAACTCGGCAAGGCACATCAACGCCACGCCTTCGCGCGACGACAGGCCGTATTCGGACAGGAACTCTTCGAGAATGTGGGAATGACCCGCGGCGCGGACCGCGCGCACCAGATCGGCGGCCTTGGCCGAGATCGATTTGCGGCGCTCGGTGGACAAATCGGCCAGCGCCACGAGCCGCGTCAGCGCCGCAGCCTCGTCGGCCAGGATGTGAGCCCGGATATCGGCACGGAGTTTGTCGAGTGGCTGCGACGGCATGACATCAGAGCGTATCACTTCCGTGCGGCGACACCAATGTCGGGTCTGCAGACACGCGGCTCAGATCGACGCTCACATCGCGCCGGATTTGATCTGCCGCTGCTGCGCCGCAATCCGGAACGGCGCATTCGGCGCGCCATATCCCTTGTACCCGCCGACCCGCTGGACGATCTCGAAGAAGAACCCTTCGCCGTAGTTCTGGCTATAGAACTGGAAGTATTCGCCGCCGGCATCGCGATCATAGAGGATGTCGTTGGCCCGCATCTTCTCGACGAGGTCGTTCGACAGTTGAAACCGCGCCTGAATGTCGTCGAAATAATTGGGCGAGATCGCCAGATGCTTGAACCCGGCCTGCCGCATGGCGACCGCCGTGGCAAAAATATCGTCGGTCGCAAACGCCAGATGCTGAACGGTCGAGCCGAATGTCCCTGCCAGAAAATGCCCGGCGAGCGTGTTGCGGTTCTCCGCGCCGTTGAGCGTCAGCCGCAGGGCGCCGGAGGCATTCTCGATGACCTGACTGCGCACCAGCCCCGCCGGATCGACGATATCCACCATCGGACTTTTGCCGACATTGAAGATCGACGTGTAGAACAGGATCCACGTCAGCATCTCGGTATAGTTCATGGTCTGGGCGACGTGGTCGAATCCCGTCAGACCCGCACCGGGCGCCCCGTCCTCCTCCGACAGCACGAATTCCTCTTCCCAGATATGCTGCAGCCGTGCCGACTTGTCGATGAAGTAGAGAACGCCGCCGCCGACGCCACGGATGGCGGGAATGGCGATCTCACCCGGGCCGGGGTGCTGCTCGAAGGGCTGCGCACCAAGCGCGCGGGCCCGCGCCACCGTCGCGAACGCATCATT
Organism: uncultured Alphaproteobacteria bacterium; assembly: GCA_963736355.1. GTDB lineage: Bacteria > Pseudomonadota > Alphaproteobacteria > Rhizobiales > Xanthobacteraceae > CAVTOO01. The sequence continues at coordinate 287,914 of CAVTOO010000007.1, forward strand.
GACGCGAAGCCCGACGGCGTAGGCGGACGTCCCGTGCATCACATAGGACGAGTGCGCCAATCCTTCGCGCTCGGTATTGATGACGATGTTGATGCCGCCTTGCCGGAACAGGGTGACGTCCTTGCTGCGATGCCGGCCTGACTTCCTGAACCCCATCATGCGCAACAGCGCCGCCAGTTCCTCGGCTTCGAATTCATTGGCGGCGAATTCGATGAATTCGACGCCCTCCACCTCGGTGCGCGGCGGCAAGGCCGCGACCTGCGCCGCGACGCCCGGCTCCTTCTCGCGCACCTGCTCCATGAGGTAGATCAGCGAGCGGCGGCCATCGACCGAGACCGATCGCGGCGAACCGCCGCGAAACTGGTCGTTGAACACTTCAATGGAAATGACGTCGTCGTAGCCGGTCGCGGCGACCGCGCGCATGAAGTCCACCACCGGCAGGTCGCCCTGCCCCGGCATCTTGCGGAGGTGGCGGCTCCACGACAGGAGGTCCATGTTGACCGCAGGCGCATCGGCGAGCTGAACGATGAAAGATCTTGTCCTTCGGGACAGCGCGGATCGAGTCCGGACTCGATGCCGCGCGCCAGCGTGTGAAAGCTGTCGACGATCAGGCCGATATTCGGATGATCGGCGCGCCGCACGATCTCCCAGGCGTCGCGGTGATCGTTGACGAAGCGCCCCCAGGCCAGCGCCTCGTAGCCGACCTTGATCTTGCGCTTCGCCGCACGCTCGCCGAGTTCGCGGAAATCCGCCGCGGCCCGGTCGATGCCGCCCAGCGCCGCCGGCGACACGTTGGAGCAGATCAGCATCAGATCGGTGCCGAGTTCCTGCATCAGGTCGAATTTGCGCTCGGCACGGTCGAAGGTGCGCGGTACGCTGCGCATCCGGCATGCCCTTCGAAATCGCGGAACGGCTGATAGACCGTGATGGCGAGCCCGTGATCGCGCACCATCTGACCGACATCGCGCGGCGTGCCGTCGAAGGTGAGGAAATCCGTTTCGAAAATCTCCACACCGTCGAAACCCGCCGCGGCGATGGCCGCGAGCTTCTCGCGCAGATCGCCGCTGATCGAGACGGTGGCGATGGAGGTTTTCATGCCGAACGCACCTGTTCCGGATAAGTGCCGAGAGCCTGCCGCAGCGCCGCCGGGTCCACGTCTTGTCCGGTGAATATCCGGAACGCATCGATGCCCTGATGCAGAAACAGCTCGTAGCCGCTCATGACCGCAATGCCCGCCTTGCGCGCGGCTTGCAGGAACGGCGTGTTGACGGGCGTATAGACCGCATCGAACACCCATAACTGCGAACGCAGCAGCTCAGTGGGGAAAGCAGTGCCCTTGCCGTCCATGCCGAGCGGTGTGCAGTTGACGAGGCCATCGGCGTCCTTGGCCGCATCGGCGATGGTCGATTCAATGCTGACGGGCAACGCCGGGAAATTGTGTTTCAGCGTCGCCTTCAACACTTCGGCCTTGGCACGATCGACGTCGAAGATCGCCAGACCATCCGCGCCGAGCGTCGCGAGCGCAAACGCAATCGCCTTGCCGACACCACCGCTGCCGGCGATCGTCACGTGGCCCGGGCGATGCCGGACCGAACGTCTGCCGGAACGCCTTCATGAAACCGGAGAAATCCGTATTCGCGCCACGATGGCGCGGCGTATCGAACACGACGGTATTGCAGGAACCGATCGCGGCCTGCACGGGATCGCCGAGGACGACACGCCCCATCACCTCTTCCTTGAACGGATAGGTGACATTGACGCCGCGAAAGCCATCGCGAACGCAGTGCTCGAACACTTCGTCGAAGGATTTATTGAGAAGCGCAGGCGTCAGCAGCTCGTAAGAGACATCGAGCCCGCACAACCGCCCTGCAATCCGGTGCAGCGCCGGCGACTGCGAGGCGGCGATATTGCCGCCGATCAATCCGAGCCGGATCGCGGACATCGCGGGCCTCAAGAGTGTTCTTGTTGGGCATGATCTGTCCCGAAAACCGGTATCCACTTCTCGGAATCATGCTCGGCGCGCTCGTGCGCGGCGTTCCGGCAATCTGACAAATTCAGCCGGAAGGATCAACCGGCATTTTGGATAATATCAGATGAAATAAGATTCCATCAGGATGTGATGGTGCCGGTGGCGAGCGCATGCTCCACGCCGCCCGCGACATGGCGCGTCAGATACCTCGCATGCCGTCTTCGCGTCGCGCTTCAGGGCGCAATCCAGCAGCATCTTGTGTTCGTTCTCGGCGATGCCGCCGCGAAAGCTCAGCGCGATCATCTGGTAACGCAGGTATTTTTCGAACACCGCCGCGTGCGTTTCGATCAGCAGCCGCGAGCCGCAGGCCGAGATCAACGCCTGATGGAACTGCCAGTCATAGGTCTTCCAGGTTTCCGTGACGCTGGTGTCGCCCTTGGCCATGCTCTTTTCCATCTGCGCCAGGCGGTAATGAGCGGCGACGACCGTGCCCTCCCATTCGACATCGCCGGCGCGGAACGACTGCTCGAGCGCGTGACATTCGAGCAGCTGCCGCATCGCGGCGATCTCCTTCAGATTGGCGATGGAGACCGGCGCAACTTCGAATCCCTTCTGGCCTTCGGCGACGACGAGACGCTCCGACGACAGGCGGTTGAGAATTTCGCGCAAGGTCGAGACGCTGGCGCCATAGGAGCTTTTCAGCGGTTCGAGCTTGAGCTTCTCGCCGGGCTTGAGGCGGCCGAACAGGATATCGGTGCGAATCCGCCGATAGGCGTTGTCGCCGACCGATTCCTCAACGCGAGACAGGACATCTTCACTGGTCATTTCAGCACGCCAAGATCGAGCGTATGGGTCACGCAGCCGTCGACATGCTTGATCAGGACGTCGCAGGCGCGTTCGACGTCGCGCTTGAGCACGCAGTCGCGTAATTGCCGATGCTCGTCGGCGGCAGGCTTGCCACGGAAGACCACCGCGACCATCTGGTAGCGTAGATACTGGTCATAGACGTTGGCGAACAGATCGAGCAGCGTCTGCGATCCGCAGGCTGCGATCAGCGCCTGATGGAATTCGCGATCGTAGCGTTTCCACGATTCAGGATCGCCCTCCTCGCCCGTGAGCAATTGCTGCTCCATCAGCGAGAGCTTGTGATAGGCGGCGACAACCTGGCTTTCCCAATGCAGGTCTCCGGCCGCGAAGGACAGCCGGATGGCGTGGCATTCGAGCAGAATGCGCATCGCGGCGACATCCTTGAAGTCCACCGCCGTCACCGGCCGAACCTGAAAGCCGCGCTGACCCTCGGCAAGCAGAAGGCCCTCGGACGACAATCGGCTGAGAATCTCCCGAAGCGTCGAGACGCTCGCGCCATATTGCCGCGCCAGCCGGTCGAGCCGAAGCTTCTGGTCCGGCTTCAACCGGCCAAAAATGATGTCCTTGCGGATCTGGTCATAGGCCTTGTCGGAGATCGACGTAGCCAGAAGTTCAATCTTCATCGGTGGTTGCCGGGTCGCCGCATTGCGGAGTTCATAGCATGCCTCGTTCCCGATACCAAAACTATGAGAAACTGGAAAATCTCATACAAAACAAGTTTTCACTATTGATTTAAGTCATATCCACGGCAATAGTCCCCTCCAAGCGCTGCCAATGCGCGGGTCAATTTTAGGGAGAGAGACATGAGCCTCACGATCAATCGACGTTCACTGTTGGCCTCCGGCGCGGCGCTGATCGCAGCCGGTGCGAGCACACGCGCACAGGCGCAGGCGGCTCCGGAACTGCGCTTCTCGGCGGTGTTCTCGGAAGCGGACATCCGCGCCGAGATGATGAAGACGTTCGCCGAAGCGCGTGAAGGCACGACTTCACCTTCGAGCCTACTACGGCGGCAACCTGTTCAAGCAGGGCACCGAGCTCGTCGCGCTGCAGCGCGGCAATCTCGAGATGGGCAACATCGCCCCGCAGGACATCTCCAACCAGATCCCGGCCTGGTCGATCCTGACCGTCGGCCTATCTGTTCCGCGACGCCGACCATCTGAAGAAGGTTCTTCGCCAGCGACGTCGGCGCCGAGATGAAGAAGATGGCCGAGGACCAGCTCGGCATCAAGATCCTCGGGCCCGACCTATTTCGGCACCCGCCAGGTCGGCCTCAAGCCGAACAAGAAGATCAAGACGCCGGCCGACATGGCCGGCATCAAGCTGCGCATGCCCGGCGGCGACGCCTGGCAGTTCCTCGGCACAGGCGCTCGGCGCCAACCCGACGCCGATGGCCTATGCCGAGGTCTATACCGGCCTGCAGACCGGCGCGATCGACGGCCAGGACAACCCGCTGCCGAACGTCGAGAACATGAAGTTCTACGAGGTGATGACGCAGATCGTGCTGACCTCGCATCTCGTCGGCTTCGACCTGCTGACGCGTCTCCAAGAAGGTCTGGGACGCGATGACGCCGCAGACAGCAGGCGGCGTTCCAGGCCGCCGCCGACGCGGCGATCGACTGGAGCACGCAGGAGCACCTGACGAGCGAGAAGCGAGCTGGTCGACTTCTTCAAGGCGCAAGGGCCTCGAAGATCTACGACGCCCGACGTCGACGGCCTTCCGCGACATTCGCGCAGAAGAAGTATCTCGCGTCCGACCTGGCCAAGGACTGGCCGCCGGGCATGGTCGACAAGATCAACGCGCTCTGATCGCTGACAGCCGCCGGCTGCGTCACGGCAGCCGGCGGCCGCTTCTCGCTGCGCCGCTGCGGAGTCGTCCCGTGAGCATCGATCACGAGGCACTCGGCAGCGTGGCTGCGCGCGCCGCGCCGAGAACGTGCTGGCGTGCGATGCTGGCGTCGATGTTCGCTCGCCTTCATCGCTGCAGATCGTCTTCCGCTACCTGCTCAACCTGCCGATCGGCTGGACGCACGAGCTCAGCGTCATCCTGTGGATCTGGCTGGTGCTGTTCGGCGCGGCCTTCGTGGTGCGCGAGGACGAGGAGATCCGCTTCGACCTCATCTACGGCGTCGGTCGGCCAGCGGACGCGCCGGGTCATGGCGATCGTCACCGCCGTCGCGCTCGATCGTCCTCTACGCCATCTCGCTGCCGGCGGTGGTCGACTACGTGCACCTTCATGAAGGTGCAGAGCGACCGCCTATCTCAAGATCCGCTTCGACTGGCTGTACTCGATCTACGTCGTCTTCGCGGTCGCGATCATCGTCCGCTACCTCTGGCTCGGCTGGCAGCGCCGTCTCGGGGCAAGGCGCCGGACGCGTTCGATCCGACCAAGGCGGGCTCCGGCGTATGAACCTCGCGAGCCCCTTCTCGCTCTGCGCTCGTCGCGCATCACCGCGCTGGCCTTGCTCGGCCTGCCGATCGGCCACGCGATGATCGCCGGCTCGATCCTCTATCTGCTGCTCGCCGGCCTCGACATGGGCACCGCCGCCGAGCAGCTCCTCAACGGCATGTACACCAACTACATCATCCTCGCCGTGCCGCTGTTCATCCTCGCGGCCGAGCTGATGAACATCGGCAGCATGACCGAGCGGCTGCTGCGACTTCTGCAACGCGCTGGTCGGCCGCTTCCGCGGCGGGCTGGCGCAGGTCAACGTCGTGCAGAGCATCATCTTCGCCGGCATGTCGGGCTCGGCCATCGCCGATGCCGCCGGCACCGGCAAGATGATGCAGAAGATGATGACCACGGACGGCAAGTATCCGCCGAGCTATCGCCGCCGCGCTGACCGCCGTGACCGCGGTCATCGGGCCGATCATCCCGCCGTCGATCCCGATGGTGCTCTACGCGCTCGTCTCGGATGCCTCGATCGGCTACCTGTTCCTCGGCGGCGTCGTCCCCGGCCTGCTGATGGCGCCTGGCGCAGATGGTCATCGTCGCCATCGGCGCGCGGCGCACGCAATTTCCCGGTCGAGAAGCCGACGCCGCTGCGCGAGCTGCCGCGGCATCACCTGGCGCGCCCTTCCCGCGCTGCTGATGCCGGTCGTGCTGCTCGGCGGCATCTATGGCGGCGTCATGACGCCGACCGAGGCCGCCGCCGTCGCCGCCGCCTATGCCTTCTCATCTCGGTCGTGCTCTACCGCAGCGTCAGCTGCGCGCGACACTCTACGCTGCGCTGCTCGCCAGCGCGCGCACGACCGCCTCGATCGGCATGCTGATCGCCGGCGCGCTGGTCTTCAACTACGTCGTCACCGTCGAGAACATTCCGCAGACGCGTCGGCGCGTTCCTCGGCGGCTGCGACCTGTCGCCGTCGCATTCCTGATCCTCGTCAACATCATGCTGCTGGTGCTCGGCTGCCTGCTCGAAGGCACGACGATCCTGCTGGTCGTCGTGCCGGTGCTCATCCCGACCGCGCAGGCGCTCGGCATCGACATGGTGCATTTCGGCGTCGTCGTCGTGGTCAACATCATGCTCGGGCTGATCACGCCGCCCTACGGGCTGCTGCTGTTCATCATGACGCGAACATCTCGAAGTCGCCGCTGCGCGCCATCGTGCGCGACGCTGCTGCCCTTCCTGTTCGCCATGATCGCGTCGCTCGGCGCTGATCACCTTCGTTCCCGAGCCTGGTGCTCTGGCTGCCGCGGCTGTTCGGCTACCAGCGCTGAGGTTCGAGGAAATGACGAAGCCGATCTACGTCCTGAACGGACCCAACCTCAACCGGCTCGGCAAGCGCGAGCCGGAGATCTACGGCACCACCACGCTGGCCGAGGTCGAGGCGATGTGCCGCGCGGCGGCCGGCGACACGCCGGTCGACTTCCGGCAGACCAACAGCGAGACGCAGCTGATCGACTGGATCCACGAGGCGATCGACGAGGGCGCGGGCATCGTCATCAATCCGGCGGCCTTCACCTTCACCTCGATCGCGATGCTCGATGCGCTGAAGATGTTCCCCGGCCCGATCATCGAGCTGCACATCTCCAACATCCACCGCCGCGAGCCGATCTACCACCGCTCGCTGGTCTCGACGATCGCGACCGCGGTGATCGCCGGACTGGGCCCCGAGGGTTACGGCATCGCCATGACGTCGATGAAGATGCTGCTGAAGCGCACAGCCGCGACCTAACGCCGAAGTCAGACAGCGAGCGGAACTCGCAAAAGATCGGAACAGAGCGGACGCTCGCCCGTTGACGCTGGGAATAACAATCCAGCACAGCGAGACTGTCGCAATGAGCTTCCCAAAAACAGCGTTCCCGTTGTTCCTCTCACCGCGAGAGGAAGTTCCGCCCGGCCCGAGCGAAGCCCCAACGGATGAGCCGCTCGGAGTTCCGATGCCGGAACCCGGGCCCGCACCGCCAACTCCGGTGGAAGATCCGGTTCCAGCAAATATTCCGTCTGAAGCGCCGCCGCACCGGCCGGACATTATCAATCCGCCCGGTCAACCGATGCCTGAAGGCGCGCGGCTGTCTCAATCACAGTTTTTGTAATTTTAGTTGTTCGCATGCGTTCGCTGACGCAATCACAAAACGCGACATCTCCGGGAACATTTCTGAGCCCCGGCCATTTTAAATGCACACACAATCACACTCACCACTCGGGAGATAACAATGGCTACAGAAGCACGTGAAACGAGTCAGCTGATCGGCAGCGACAAAGTCGAGGGCACTAATGTTTATGGCGCCGAAGGCACGAAGGTCGGTTCCATCGAGCGCGTGATGATCGACAAGCGCTCGGGACAGGTGTCCTACGCCGTGTTGAGCTTCGGCGGTTTCATGGGCATCGGACACGATCACTATCCGTTGCCGTGGAATTCCCTGAAGTACAACACCGACCTCGGCGGCTATCAGACGATGGTCACGGAGAAGCAGCTTGAGAAAGCACCGCGCTACGGTGACGAAAAGGATTGGAGCTGGGACGCCACCCGCGCCAAAGGCGTCGATGACTATTACGGTCTTGGCGGCTTCTAAGTCGTAGCACGACATCGCACGCTCTGATCGACGAACTCAACCAGATTGGGTTCGTCGATCAGATTCCTACAGGAGGATCGCTATGAGAACCGACGTCATGCGGAACCACAATATTCGTCACGATGATGCCGACAAATCTATCGTCAGAACGGCACAACAAGCGCGGCAAGCGGAACGCGGACCGACTGTACTCAATATCCTCATCATCAGCACCGTGCTTGCGGCCATCGGCCTGGCAATCACGTGGTGGGTGATGGCTCCTTCGCCTTGACACACAGAACGGAGTTGATGCGCTCCGCTTTGGCGCGGAAATTTTCTGATGTCAAAACGTCGCGCGCAGGAACATCCGCACTTCGCAGGCATTTACAATTACCGGCCGCATGAGCCGACCTGCAACAAAAAGAGGAAGAACCCCATGAAGATCGCAGTCACTGCTTTCGCACTTGTTCTCGCCAGCGGCGTTGCCGCGTACGCTCAGGGATCCAACATGGCCCCCGGCAAGTCGGCTTCGCCGGCCGCCAGCGACCAGTGCTGGGATGCGGCATCCAACACCATCAAAAACTCTGCCGGCAAGACGGCCGCTCAGGGTGAAGGCGCCAGCCCGGGCGCGACCACCAACCCGACCGCGACTGCGCCGGTGAACCCGGCCAACAGCATGGCGAAGAACCCGGCCAACAGCATGGCGAAGGCGCCTGACACCAAGGGTGCGACGGGTTCGGCCGCAAACCGCCCGGCCAACATGCCGGCGTGCTAACCGACACTCTGGACTAAAACGATTTTGATAGGAGGCCGGTCGCATTTTGTGCGGCCGGCCTTTGCATTTTTATACTGACCGGCCCCGGGTGGACCTAGACGCCTCGGTTTTAGCAACCTTCAAATAAAGCTATTGAAACGGTTCAATATTGACATTATCGTTCTGGCCAATCGGGCGTCAGCCTCGATGGTCAAAACAATAAATCCCAGGGAGCGAACCATGAAACTGCTTCATCACGCGCGCATTGTCGCGATCGCAATCGCTGCGGCCACGGCGCTGTTTCCGACATTTGTCCTGGCGCAGAGTTATCCCGACAAGCCGGTCCGGTTCATCGTCCCCTTCCCGCCCGGCGGCGCTGTGGACACAGTTGGCCGTCTCGTCGCGGCAGGGCTGAGCAAAGCATGGGGTCAGCCGGTCGTCGTGGAGAACAAGCCGGGCGCGGCTTCGAACCTCGGCACAGAGTTCGTCGCCCATTCAAAACCCGACGGCTATACGATCATGATTGCATCCGATCCGGCGTTGACGATGAACATGCATGTCTACGACAAGCTGCCGTTCGACCCCGAGAAGGATCTCACGCCGATCACTCAACTGATCAATGTCCATTCCGCGCTCGCTGTTCCCGCGACTCTCCCGGTGAATTCCGTGAAGGAATTCGTTGACTACATGAAGAAGAACGGCAGCACGCAGAACTACGGTTCACCGGGCGTCGGCGATGCAAGCCATATCGGTATGGAGTGGATCAAGAACGAAACGGGCGGATTCCCGATGACTCACCTTCCCTATTCGGGAATGGGTCCGGCGGTTCAAGGATTGATTTCCGGAGACCATCAGGCGCTGATCGTCTCCATCGTCACGGTCCAACAGCATGTGCAGTCTGGAAAGGTCAAACTTCTTGCGGTGTCGGGCAGCCCGTCGTTCGCCAAGCATGCCGGACCTGCCGACATTTACCGAAGCTGGCTACCCGAACATTACACTTGGCTTTTTCCTTGGCCTGGTCGGGCCGGCGGGCATGCCTGCGGACATTGTGAAGAAGATTTCCGAGACAGCAAAGGCAACGCTTGATGCGCCGGAATTCAAAGGGCGTTTTGTCGATCAACTCGGCTATGAGGTGATCGGCAGCACGCCGGAGCAGTTTGTCGAATTTCTCAAGAAGGACCGCGTGCTTGCCAAGCGGAAGGTCGATCTCGCCGGCCTCGGTAAGAAATAGACTGCGGCATCCGACATGGCCCCTTTGCTGTTGCGCTCCGCCGATTTCTGGTCAGGGATACTCTTTATCTCGCTGGGACTTGCTGGCCTCATTCTCGGTTCGGAGTATCAAGCCGGCAGTGCTTTCCAGATGGGCCCGGGATACTTTCCGCGGCTGATCAGCGGCGGATTGATCCTAGTCGGATGTATCACGGTGGCAAAGGCGTTGCGATCGCGCGGTGTTACCATCGACGCGGCTCCGTGGCGCGCCATCGTTGTTGTGCTCGCCTCGCTCGTTGCATTCGGCGTGATTGTGCCGCGATGGGGTCTTGCGCCCGCAGCTTTTGCCATCGTGCTGATATCGGGCCTCGCCGCGCCTGACCGCAAACTCGGCCAATTGATCGTGGCGGCCGTGCTGCTCACGGCGTTTTCTGCCGGCGTTTTCGTTTATGGTCTTGGCCTGACCATTCCCGTCTTTGCGTGGGAGTGAGACGTGGATCTGGTTCTCAACATCGTCAACGGCTTCTCGGTTGCGCTGTCGTTTCAGAACCTTCTCTATGCCTTCATTGGCTGCGTGCTTGGTACGGCCATCGGCGTGCTGCCGGGCATCGGACCGATTGCGACGATCTCAATGCTGTTGCCGGCGACGTTCGCGCTGCCGCCGACCGCCGGGCTCATTATGCTGGCCGGCATCTACTACGGCTCGCAATATGGCGGCTCCACCACCGCCATTCTCGTTAACATGCCGGGCGAATCTTCGTCCGTCGTGACATGCGTCGATGGCTATCAGATGGCGAGGAACGGCCGCGCCGGCGCCGCCCTCATGATCGCCGCCATCGGCTCGTTCTTCGCCGGCACCGTCGCGACGCTGATCGTGGCCGCACTCGCCATCCCGCTCGCCGACGTCGCCACCAAATTCGGTCCGCCGGAATTCTTCTCCACAATGGTCCTGGGCCTGCTCGCCACCATCGTGCTTGCTACCGGTTCGTTCACTAAGGCCGTCGGTATGATTCTGGCCGGCTTGTTGATCGGTTGCATTGGCACCGATATCAACTCCGGAGTTTCCCGCTACACGTTCGGGTGGTTTCAGCTCAGTGAAGGCGTGAACTTTGTGCCGCTTGCGGTCGGCATCTTCGGCATCACGGAGATTCTCTCAAATCTCGAGGCGCACCGAGCCGGTCAACCCACCATCCAAAAAATGACTCAGCTCTGGATGACAAAGCAGGAATGGCGCCTGGCGATTCCCGCCGTTTTTCGCGGCACCGCAATCGGTTCTGTGCTCGGCATGATCCCGGGCGGTGGCATCCTGCTATCGACTTTTGCATCCTACACGGTGGAGAAGAAGTTCGCGCGCGACCCATCCCGTTTCGGTCACGGCGCGATTGAAGGTGTCGCCGGCCCGGAATCCGCAAATAACGCCGCAAGCCAGATTTCATTCATTCCCATGCTGATGCTCGGCATCCCGCCGACCGTCTCGCTCGCGATGATGGTCTGGGCGATGATGTTTCACGGCATCCAGCCCGGCCCGTTTGTCATCACCCGCAATCCTGATCTTTTCTGGGGGCTGATCGCATCGATGTGGATCGGGAATCTGATGCTGCTGATCCTCAATCTGCCGATGATCGGACTTTGGGTTAAGTTACTCAGCATCCCCTATCGCCTGCTTTTTCCCGCCATTTTGTTATTCTGCGCTATCGGAATTTACAGCCTCAACACGTCACCCTTCGAAATCATGCTCGCGGTGCTGTTCGGAGCATTCGGCTATCTGCTGCGCAAGTTGCATTGTGAACCCGCTCCTTTCCTCCTCGGCTTCGTGATCGGCCCCATGATGGAAGAAAATCTTCGCCGCTCCATGCTGATGTCACGCGGCAGTACGTCAATCTTCATCGAACGCCCGATCAGTGCGACCATGCTCGTGCTCGCGGCCGGGCTTCTGGTGCTCATGCTGCTGCCGTTCTTCCGCCGCAACCGCGAGACCGCTTTTCAGGGCGAAGCCTGACCGCCTAGCCCCCGCGGCGCGGCTGTGGCATGCTCGCGCGTCCGACGAGCCATCAAATTCCGAGTTCATTCATGCCAAAGCTGAACTACACATTTGCCGACCTCCCCGGCGTCAAGCTCGCCTTTGTCGACACGGGAGGCGCCGGAGACGTGATCGTGCTCGTGCATGCGCTCGCGGGTACCAGTGCACACTGGAAATATCAGCTGGAGAGTTTCGCGAAGGCTGGATATCGCGTTATCGCCTATGACCGCCGCGGCTGGGGAAAGAGCGTCGCCAATCCTACGACCGGCGCACAGCCCGGTGTCACGAGCGACGATCTCGATGGACTTGTGACCCATCTCGGTATCAACAAGTTTCACCTTGTCGGTATCGCTGGCGGATCGTTTGTCTGCATGGACTACGCGGCGCTGAATCAAAATAAACTCCTGAGCCTGACGCTCGCAGCAAGCACTGGCAGCATTCAGGAGAAAGAGATCACCGACTTCAGCGCGGCCATCGCCAACCCTGCCGTGACATGGCCCTCGATCACGCTTGAGGTCGGCGCATCCTATGTCGGAGCGAACCCAGCCGGGCTTGTGGAGTGGGAAGAAATCTTCGAGCACGCCAGGCAGGACGGCGCGCCGTCTCAGCCGCTGTCGTCACCAAACACCTACGCCAAACTGAAGACCATCCAGACTGCGACGCTCGTACTTGCCGCTGGCGCCGATCAGCTCGCCCCGCCGGGCCTGATGCGCCTGTGGGCGGCGCATGTGAAGAACAAGGAATGGGCGATCCTCCCCGAAGCCGGCCATTCGGCGGCCTGGGAATATCCCGAGGACTTCAACCGCATCGTGCTGGATTTTATCGGCAGGCACTAAAACCTGCCGCGGGATCAGCCTTCAACGCCATCTGCACAGAATTCGTTTGTTGCGCTGCGGTTCAACGATTACCGCATTCCGCCATCCGAAATATCCACGCTGAACTGGCGCATTCGCAGCCAATATTGTTGAATGTCTCCCGCGCGCGGGAATCCTCCGGATAGCGTTCTGCCCACGGGAGACTGAAGATGTTGAAGAAGCTTTTGGCGGCGTCAGCCATTGCGATGCTTGTTGCGGGCGCCAGTGCGGCAAGAGCCGAATATCCCGAGCGCGCGATTGTCATTCTGGTGGGATCGGCGCCCGGCGGCGGCACGGACGTTTTTGCGCGGATTCTCGCCGATCGGCTCTCCGATCGCCTCGGACAACGCGTCCTGATCGAAAACAAGCCCGGCGCCGGCGCCAACATCGCGCAGGCCGACATCGCCCGCGCTGCGCCCGACGGATATCGTCTGGTGATGACGGCGCCAGCGTCGGCGATCAATCACACGCTCTATGCGACACCTGGCTTCAACATGCTGAAGGACTTCAAGGCGGTTGCAGCGTTCGCAGAATCACCCTTGATGTTTGTCGTCAATCCGAAGCTGCCGGTCAAAGACCTGAAGGAGCTGGCCGCCTACGCCAAGGCCAACCCGAAGAAGCTGAACTACGGCAACGGCATTGGTTTCATCAATCAGATGCTGATGGAGCTCTTCAAGTTTGAAACCGGCTCTGAGATTCAGTTCGTGCCCTATCAGGGGATGGCTCCGGCGCGCACCGATACCATCACCGGTCAGGTTGAAACGACAGTTGATTCCATCGCCAGCAGTGGCCCGTTCGTCGAGAACGGTCAGTTGATAGCTTTGGCGGTCTCCAGCAAGCAGCGTCTGCCCCGCTTCCCGAACGTGCCCACCACCACGGAAGCGGGCTTCCCCAATCTGGCGCGCACATCATGGTACGGGCTGATGGGCCCTGCCGGCCTGCCCGACGACATCGCCAAAAAGCTCGCGGCTGAAATCGCCAAAATTCAGGCCGAACCCGAGACGATCAAGAAGCTCGAGGCCGGCGGCGCGCTGCCGCTCATCATGGGCGCCGACGAATTCGGCAAGTTCGTCACCGACGAAACCGTGACATGGGGCAAACTCATCGACACGATCAAGCTCGAGAAGGTCAAATGAATGGCGTTACAACGCCTCAAATCAATATCGGGGCTCGGCTGCGCATCGGAATGATCATTCCTTCCGTTGTGTTTACGTCCGAGCCCCAGATCCAGGCGATGCTGCCCGACGACGTCCAGCTGCATTCGACACGGATTCGTTTCCACGGCTCCAGTGAAACCGAATTGCGGCAGATGGTGTCAAATCTCGACGAATGCGCGGAGCTCGTCGCCTCCGCGCTGCCGCAGAGAATTCTGTTTCACTGCACGGCGGCGACGACGCTGACAGCAGACGCGGGTAAGACCATTTCAAACCGGATCACGGAACTGACCGGAATTCCGGCCACAAGCACCGGCGATGCATTGATTGCAGCACTCAAGCATCTCGACGCAAAGAAAGTCGTGCTGATTACGCCCTATCATCAGCACGTCAACGATCACGAAGTCGAGTATCTCGGCCATTTCGGGATCGATGTCGTCAGCGAAATCGGGCTTGGATTGCCCGGAAGCGAGTTTCCGAAAATCGATCCCGCCGATTGGTACAAGCTCGCCCTGTCGCGCAAGACCGACGACGCCGACGCCTACTTCATCAGCTGCGCAGGTGCGCGTACGACGGAGAGTCCTCGAAGATCTGGAGCGCGATCTTGGCCGCCCCGTCGTCACCAGCAACAACGTCGTTGCATGGCGATGTTTGCGCGAATCGGGATTCAGGATCGCATCGAGGGCGTCGGCGCTCTCATGCGAATGTAGTCCCGCTAAACTCCGTTCTCGCGCGACCGCTTCAGATGCGCCGCGCCGGCCGACAGCACCAGCGCCGCCCCCATCATACCGAAGATCATACCGACGCCCGAGAATGTGGCGACCATGGACGCCAGCACCGGAAAGGTGAACTGGCCAACGCGGTTGCCAATCATGCGCACCGAGGTGACCGTGCCGCGAATGTTATCGGTGGCCAAACTCAGGAAGGTCGTCATTGTTACGGTCTGGCAAACGCTGAGCGCGAATCCAAGAACTGCTATCAGTCCATAGAGCGACCATGCCGGTAGCTGCGCCATGAACAGCACGCAGCACGCTGCGCTGACGACCGCACTCGCGATCGTCAGCATCTGTGCGCCAAACAAGAGCCCCATACGCGAGAATACGATGCGCGCGAGCAGCGTCGTGAGCGATCGGATGGTGAGCAGGATGCCGACGAACTCCACCGTGAAGCCGCGCTCAGCGCCATAGACCGGCAGATAGATGACGATGAGATCGACGCAAGCGACGCAAATGACACTGATCGCGAGCAGCAGGCGAAAGCGCGGAATACGGAAGATTTCCGCCATCGCAACACGCGGCTCGGCGGTGCCCGCCGCGTCGCCTCGCTTCCGTGTGCTAAGAAACAGCGTGGCGACGAGCGTGAGGACGCAGGCGATCACAATGGCAATGAAGAGCGGTTGCGTCGGTGGCAGCGCGTTGTCGCCCCCGATAACCGCGACGATCATCGATCCAACACCCTGCCCGCTGGCAGTCGCGACCAGATAGCTGCCGATCATGCGCTGGAAATCGGCCGGCGTGTTGCCGACGCGGGCGCAGATCACCTGCGTGCATACCGTGAGGCTTAGGAACGCCAGGCCGATGATGGCCGTGAACAGCATCAGGCCGGGCACAGTCGACCACAGCAAAAATCCGATGCCAGCCGCGAGGATAATGACGCCGCTGATATGGGCCACGCGTATCTCGTGCCCGCGGTCGATAACCCTGCCGATGGATACCGCGAGGAAGATCGGCAGCACTGCGTAGCAGGCATTGATGACGCCAAAAGTGAGCGGAGAAAGTCCGAGTTCCAGCGCGCGATAGGATGTGGTGACGCGCAGCAACACGATCGCGACTTCCTGCAGGAAGGCGGTCATGAAGATCGCAGCAATGAGGCGTCGGCTCATATCGGGGGCGCGATCAGATTTCGCGCTTCTGCTTGATTTTGGAGTTGCGGAGGCGAACGCAGCTGCGTTCGAAGTCGGCGTCGATTCGCTCGACTATGTCCCGGCGATGATGGGGATGTATGTCAGGTAGGCGACTCCGTATCACACGGAGCGGACCCTCTCCCCGCGTCAGCGCGGGGAGAGGTAAAAGGCGCTCAGAGATTGAGCATGTTCGTGGCGTTGGTGGAGGTCAGCTTCTTGATGTCGGCCGTCGTCCACTGATTGTCGATCATGAGCTGCATGATGCGTTGCCAGCCGTCGATGAGCAGCGGACCGCCCGTCATGCCGTGGTCCGACGAAATGATCGAGCGATCGACACCACCGAGGCTGATGTAGTGCTTCAGCTCGTTCATGTCGTGCTTGGGGGCCTGACCGTCCTTGCGCTCGACGAACTGCTGGATCGTGAACTCCATGAACACATCGTTCCGGGCGAGCTGGCGCATGTCCTCGTCCGAGCAGCCGATGACGTAGTTCGGATGGTTGATCATCATCTTCTTGACGCCGCGCTTCTTGGCTTCGGTGAACATGATGTGGCACTCATCGACGCCGAGATGGCCGGAGGCGAGAATGATGTCGCCCTCGGCGATCGAGTTCGAGCACCTTGAGCGTGTCGTCCGTCAGTTTGCCGTTGGCGTCGAGCACCGAGATGGGCTCGGCTTCCATGAGCTTCTTCGCCGCCTGCGGCTGGTTCTTGGCTTCCGACTTCGCCTTCTCGATGTGGTTCTTGGCCGAGAGCGTCGGCATCCAGATGATCTTGGCGCCGAACTTCACCGCATGGTCCACGGCATGGGGATTGATGCCGCCGGAGACGTTGTTCAGCGCAAGGCCGGAATAGATCTTGGTCTTGCGCTCGGGGAACATGCGCTCGAGCAGCAGCGTCGCGGAGGTATTGAGGACGTAATGATCCTTGAAGACGAGCGCTTTGAAGCCATGCTCGTCGCCCCACTTCTGCGCCTCGTTATGATCGAAGGTGCGCGCCATAGCGGCCGGCCCGGAGTGGACGTGAAGATCGACAGCGTCCTTGAGGAGCGCTTTGACCTCGTCGGGGCGAGTCATGGGGGGCATTTTGATGGGGGTACCGACCTGCATAGGCATCGTTTCTCTCCAGGGGGCGAAAGGCTTGTTCAGAGCGCTTGGCGCGCCCTTCCACCTTCTCTTACTGCGTCTTTCGCCGAAGCAAAACGCCTGATGCCGGGCGGGCCCGCCCAAATTTGAGCAGGCGCACCCGCGTTTTTGCATGTTGACGGCGCGATGACAGCCCCGCGGCTTCTTCAGCACCGTTTTAAAGGGTGAAAATGATCAGGAAGAACGCGGTGATGCAGTGCAGCATCGGCGTCCCCGCAGTCTAGGGCTGGGCCGTTGTCGTGTAGCCGCCACCGAAGAAAACCAGCGGTTTGACACCGGTGCCGGTCGCAAACGCCGCGATGCGGCCGATGGCGATGACAGCGCCGTGGCGTTCGATCAATTCATCCAGTTCGCAGTCGATGGTGGCAACGGTGCCCTTAAGAACCGGCGCGCCGGTCGAGAGCGTCGACCAAGGGCGCGTCGAGAACCGCAGCGGGCCCTTGAGATCGCCCTTCCCGCCGAACATATCCGCCAGATCGCGATCGCCTTCCGCCAGAACATTGATGGCGAAGTGCTTCGCCGCCCGGATCGTCTCCAGCGCAGAGGTCTTGGCGTCGATACTGACCATCATGGTCGGCGGCGACGACGTGAAATGCGTCGCGGACAATGCCAGAAAGCCGGCTGGCCCGTCCTCGCCCGTAGCCGTCACCACCGTGACGGCAGTCGCGCGCTGACCGATCAGTTTCCAGAAGCCCCGAACATCCAGAACCGGCTGTCCGGGCGCTGCAGCCTGTTGCGGATCCGCCATCAGTTCAGGTTCTCGCGCAGCGTCTTGCCTTCATACTTTGTCTTGGTCAGGCCGCGGCGCTGCAGTTCCGGCACGACATAGGAGACGAAGTCACGCAGATAGTTCGGCACCGACAGGCCCTTGTGCAGAATGAAGCCGCCGTTGCAGTCGGTCTCGTTGTGCAGCATCTCCAGCTGATCGGCGATTTGCGCGGGCGTGCCGCGCACCACCAGCGACTTGCCGATGGCGTTCTTGCGGCCGACCTCACCGATGGTCATGTCGGGATCGGAGGTGTCGAGGATTTCCTGGAAGCTGCCCCAGTGCACGTTGGCGTTCTTCACCTGATCAGCGACCTCCGAGAGCTTCATGTCGTTCTTGAACTGCGAGAAGTCCAATCCGTACATGTGCGAGAGCTCGATCAGGCCGGCCTGCGGCGGGATCGACTCGATGTAACGCTGCTCGATGTCGAGCGCATCCTGCTCGCTTTCGCCAAGCTGAACACGGACAGACCACAAGCAGCCGACATCACGCTTCGAACGGCCACGCGCAACGAGGCGCTGGTCGAGCTGGGCGCGATGCTCTTTCATGCTTTTGGCCGTGGTGCGCGAGACGAACTGCATCTCGGCATAGGTCGCCGCGAGATCGAGGCCGGGCCCGGACTGGCCGGCCTGGATCAGCACCGGACGACCCTGCGGCGACGGCAACACCGGCAGCGGACCGCGCACGTTGAAATACTTACCCTTGTGATTGACGAGCTTGATCTTCTCCGGGTTGCAGAAGATGCCGCTTTCCTTGTCGAACACCAGCGCGTCCGGCTCGACCGAATCCCACAGCGCGCAGGCAACCTGCATGTGCTCGGTCGCCTTCACATAGCGTTCGTCGTGGTCGATCATCGTCTCGAAGCCCCAATTGGCGGCTTCGTTCTTGTAGGCCGAGGTGACCGCGTTCCAGGCGATGCGTCCGCCGGTGATGTGATCGAGCGAATTGAACAGCCGCGCCACATGGAACGGATGCTGATAGGTCGTCGACATCGTCAGCCCGAAGCCGACGCCGGGCGCAGCGCGCGCCATCAACGGTACGAGCGGCATCATGTCGTGCTTGGGCCAGCGCATGCCATATTCGACGGCGGCGTGGTGGTTGCCGCCATGGTTCTCTGACGTATTGGCCGAAGTCGCCGAAGAACAGCAGATCGAAAATGCCGCGCGAGGCGATGCGGGCGCAATCCTCGTAAAGCTCGGCGTTGCCGTAATACGGGTAGCCGACCCAGCTTCCCTCCGCCCGCCACAGGTAATCGGTGTGGATGTGAGAGAGATCGGCGGCGAGATGCATGGTTCTGGATTGGGACATGTTGGCCTCTGCTATTGAACGTCGTTCTTGGATTCAGTTTCTGGATCTGGTTCTGGACTTCTGCGGTTCACGGCCTGGACGCGGCATGTCGCCAGTAGCCGCTCAGGCGGAACAGCGGCACCGCGATGGTCACGACAATGAAGAAGCGGCAAACCTGACTGGTGGAGACAAAGCCGGGATCGCCCCCGAATGTCATCGCGATCAGGCCCATCTCGGCCAACCCGCCCGGCGAAAACGCCAGCAGCAATTCTGCAGCCGGACGATCCACAAACGGCACGATGAGCCAGACAAAGCCGAAGGTGAGCAGGATCAGCGCCACCGAGATCACGAGCGATGTCGAGATAGCGCGGATCAATTCCTTGCGCTCGAACTCGGAGAAGCGCGCACCGATGGCCGCACCGGTGACGAGCTGCGCCGTCGAGACCAGCCAGCTATCAGGCCGGACATCTGTGAGGCCTGTGATGTGGACGATCGCGCTCGCGATCATCGGACCAAGCACGTAGACCGCTGGCAGCCTCAGGAGACGCCCTCCGAAGAATCCGACGATGGCAAGGCCGACGATGATAGCGTAGGACGACAACGGCGAGATCGTCGTGCTGATGCCGGGCGCCGGCGGACGCGTAAAGCCGAACATGAAGCCGAATGTCATCGATACAAAAAAGACGATCAGGAACAGCCGGATGGAATGATGCACCGCCAGCGCCGGCTCGCTGCCGCCGCGCTCTGTCCCCATCATGATCATCTCATTGACGCCACCGGGCACCGACGAGAAGAACGCCGTTACCCGGTCGAGCGGCGACATCGCCCTCAACAGCAGATAAATGAGCGTGGTTGTGATGAGCGTATAAGGCACCAGCATCAGGATGATCGGCAGGTCCTGCGCGGCGCGATGCAGCAGTTCGACCTGGAAAGCACTGCCAAGCAGGACGCCGAGCGCCATCATCATGATGGCGCGCACCCACCGATTGACCGAAAGCGGTAACCCCAGGAACGCGGCAATGCCCGTCGCGAACATCGGGCCGAGCAGCCACGGCATCGGCAGCCGCAAGGCACGTGCGATTAACGCGCCTGCAAGTGCAATGGCGAGTGCGGCAGTCTGGTTGCGCAGCGCAATCCAGTCAGGACGAAATTGATCAAGGGACATAGATCCAGAAATCCGCAAGGAGGCTGGCGTTGGGAGCCGGCAACACCTCCGGTGTCTGGATGCAGACGAAGGGATGTGGCTGCTCGCCATAGGCATCAGCCCACGCGGCGGCGATACCGGCGAATTCCGAGACCTGCGGCACGAAATATTGCGCCCGCAGAACGTTGCTCATCGACGTGCCGGCGGCCTCACAGAGCGCCTCGGCATACGCAAAAACCTTGGCGGCCTGCGTCGAACCTGCCAGCGCAAGACCCGGCAATGCCGACGACACGCTGCCGGACGTCACAGCGCCATCCTCTCCGATCGCCATCAGGGCAGAGGGAAACAGAAACTCGCCGGCCTTGATGCACGGGCCATAGGCCGACATGGCCGGGAGCCCGGCATCAATGACTTCCTTCTGCCGCTTGGCGCCATCCTTCAGCGCGATCAGATTAATCTCGATGACGGCATCGACCGTGCCGAACGACTTGGTCGGCACCACAGTCAGCGCGCATGGGATCGCCTTAAAGTGCGCCTGCCAGACGTCCATGAAGTCCGGGAACAGATCGAGTCCGGTGATATAGACCTGCGCCTTGAGCGATTGCTCCAGCGACGAGCCGGCGGCGGCGAGCGCCACCTTCAGCTTCTCGACGATCAGATATTCGGTCTGCTTGCGGATTTCCGAGCCGCCCCATCGCGCATGCGGGGGGACATGCGCGACGGGGTCGATATCGCCGTCCCCGGTGTTGGCGATTTGCCCGGCCACGAAAACGAATTCATTGCAGGAGATCGCAGGCGCGAATCCTGACCAGGTCGGAGCCGCGACGCTCGGCGGAGCATAGCGTTTGATCTGGTAGTCGGGATGATCCACGACCGCGATCATCGACGCCGAAATCGACATCGCACTGTTGAAACAGCCTTCCATCACCACCGATGTGCTCGGCGGGATGTTGGGGCCGAACACGGCCTTGCGCGAATGGTGATAGGGATCGACTGGCGCCGGTGTCGGGTAATACTGATCGAGCCGGACGCCATGGGCGAAACTCGATCCGAAGTCCTTCAGCACCTTGCTCATGCGCGCGAGGATGTAGTCGCCTTCGCGGCGGAACCGCGGCTTGCCGTAGAGCGGAAATCCCGTGGCGCCCGCGACTTCGTCCGGCACATCGCCTGTCGCAAAGTCGAACGCTTCATGACCCGTCATGAAGATCCACGGACCGGCCTTGACGGCGCTGGCGTAATTAATGGTGCTGCCCGCAAGCTTCGGCACCGCAACGACTTCAACCTTGCCTTCTGGACTCGTCAACATGCTTGATACCCCTAGGATACGATGAGATAGCGGCGGCATACGATCTGGATGAGCACGCGGAACAGCCGGTCGGTGAGAAACCCGACAAGGCTGATCGTCACGAGCGCCACAAAGATGCGATCGGTTTGCAGCATCAGCGACGATTGCTGCAGCAGGTAGCCAAGGCCTGAAATCGGCGGCGAGCAGTTCGGCCGGAATAATGCTGAGAAACGACGACGCCAGCGCCAGACGCAGTCCCGTCACGATGCTCGGAATGGCCGAGGGCAATACGATCAACCGGAATATCTGCGCCTCGGATGCACCAAGACAGAGCGCCGCATTCTGGCGCGCCTTCGGCGTGCGCGCGACGCCGGCGATGGTGGCGATCATCACGATGAAGATAGTGCCCCAGAATACCAGGAAGTATTTGGCCGTCTCGCCAATGCCGAACCAGATCACGGCGATCGGGATCATCGCTGTCGGCGAAAGGAATCGCAGGAACTCGACGATCGGGTCGCCGAGATCGTTGAGGAGCTTGAGGCGGCCCATGAACAGGCCTGCGGTGATGGCGAACGCCACGCCCGAGATGTAGCCGATGAAGACCCGCTGCAAACTCATGAAGATGTCGCGGAACAAGTCACCCGATGCGCTCATCGGAATGAACGCTTTTGCCACCTTCCATGGCGGCGGAATGAGAAACGGATCGACAATGAAGGTGGAAAGGAATGCCCACCCGGTCAGCAGCGTGAGGATCGACAGCAAAATCATTCCGAACCGCTTGAGATAGCGCAGGCGAAACGGATTGAAGCGACGGAGCTGAACTCACCGTGAATAGCGGACTGCCGACGGGAGTGCTTTCAACAGACAAGGACATGGCAACAGCTCTCTTCAGTGTCATTTCCGGTTACGCATGATCGCCGTGGAGCATGTCCTCCAGCTCGGCGAACAGTTGCCCGAGTTTCGGGTCGGCGGGGCTACGCGGTCGCGGCCGGTCGATTTCGATGAGGTGCCTGATGTTCGAGCCAGGCCCGACATTCATGACCGCGATGCGATCGGCGAGCGTCAGCGCCTCCATGATGTCGTGGGTCACGAACACGATGGTGCGTTTCATACGCTTCCACACCTCGAGGAGCGCTTCGTGCATGCGCCGCCGCGTGATGGCATCGAGCGCGGCAAATGGCTCGTCCATCAGGAAGACGTCCGGATCGACCGCGAGCGCGCGCGCGATCTGCAATCTCTGGCGCATGCCACCGGAGATTTCGTTCGGCATTTTGCGGCGATGCTCGGCGAGTCCGACGAGTTCGAGGCACTCCTCGGCCCGCGATCGTCTGGCACTGTGCGCCAATCCCTGAAGCCTGAGCCCGAACTCGACGTTCTGCTGGACCGTGAGCCAGGGCAGCAGCGCCGCGTTCGCGTCCTGAAAGAACATGACGCGTTCCTTCGCGGGGCCTGCGATCGGCAGGCCCCAGTATTTCAGATCGCCGGAGGTCGGCTTTTCAAAGCCTGCGAGCAGATTTAGAAGCGTGCTCTTGCCGCAACCCGATGCGCCCAGCAGGCATAGGAACTCGCCGTGCCGGATGTCGAGGTTCAAGTTGTCCAGCGCGACGTAAGGATTTTCTTCGCCAAACACCATCCGGATGTTGCGGGCTGTGAACACATCATTCGCAGCCCGCGCTGCCGGAGTCTTGGTCTCAGTCGCGCTCGGCGTCTCCCGGACAGCCGCAAGTTTCAGCATACGCATGCCCGCCTCCTTGAATTCCGGTGACAACATGCGTCGATCAGCACGGCGGAGGTGTAGCGGTGACGAGCTTCGGGTCGATCTTCTTTAACCCGTCAGTCCAGATGAAACCCGACAGATCGGTCGGTCCTGTCGCGCCGCCGGTGCGCTGAAGCCATTTGCTGATGCTGCAGAAATCGTCGAAGAAGCCCTGATCGATCGCGAGCACGCGCTCGCTGAGATCGTATTGTTCCTTGGCGGCCTTCTCATCGATACCGAATTTGACCTGAACGTATTTGGCGACTTCCGGAAAATTCTTGGCTGCAAACTCAGCACCCTGACGCGTCGCGCGGACAAACTTCGTGGCTGCATCGGCATTTTCCGGCGTTGCAAGCCAACCTGGCCGCGCGCCGAGAATGTTGTAACCGCGGACATAGCCCACAGCATTCGAGAGCTGATGGACCTTATCGCCGCAAAGCTCCTGAGCCTTCCAGCCATTCGGCTGCCAGATGAAGAAGCCATCGATATCGCCGCGGCACAGCGCAATCGGCAGGTTCGGCGGATCGAGGTTCTTGACGGTGACCGATGCGGGGTCGACCTTGTTCTTGGTCAGATATTCCGACACGAACCAGGAGCCGGTCGAGCCGACGCGCGTCGCAACCGTCTTGCCGACGAGATCCTTGGCTTCCTTGATTGCCTTGCTGGTGACGACGACGTAGCCCCTGTCGTCGCGCTGAACCGCGGCAACAACGCGATAGTCGCCGTTTGAATTCTGCCAGTACTGCAATCCGGGAAGATCACCGCTGGTGATCAGATCGCCGGCGCCGGTCTTGAAGGTCTGGAATGCCGTAGTGCCGGACGGAAAGATGCGGAACGACACATCGAGGCCGGCTTCCTTGTAGATGCCCTTGGCGTCGGCCATCCACATCGCGTCCAGCGTGACGCCGGGCGTTGCAAAGACCGTCAGCTTGGTCAGCGGCGCCTGCGCAGACGCCGGCATGACTGCGCCCATTACTGCAGCCAAGAGAACGGCAGAAGAGAACGCGACTTTCGAGATGCACATTTTGAAACCTCGCCTGTTTGCTTGAACAGTGAGGTAAGCAAGCGCTGTGCCATGGCGCGAAACTCAGACTAAACAAGTAATAGTAGCCGGATACTGACAAAATATTCGGCATTTCTAAGTATAGATTTTGCTTAATACAGTATACATCATGGAACTCGTCGATTTCTTGACTAATACACTTGCGACATCTAAAGCCGCAAGTTCCGCGTAAGGCTCGCGACCAGCAATTTCTTGAGCAAGATGAACTCGTTCTCGATGCTCTGCGGGCCGGAAATCAGCTTGCGCAGACCAAGCCCGCGCAACGCATCGAGCATGATGCGTCGCAGGCTCACGCTCTCATGCGGCGATAACGGACTGTCCGAAAAGAAGTGCACCCATTCGAGATCGCGCATCGCGCCAACTCGGCGGAATCGCTCGGTTAAGCGCGTGCGCAGTGCATCGTCGTAGCGCGCCGTCAGTTCGATCTCGAGCGCCGAAATGAAGATCTCGCTGCCGTAAATCATCCAGAAGGAATCGATGACATAGTTCACGCGCTCTTCCAGCGACTTTCCAGCCTGGCGCGCGAATCCGTCATGTGAATCAACTTGTTCCGTGATCTCATAGACCACGGCCGCCATCAGATCGTCCTTCGACGAGAAGTGATGCTGGATCGCACCGCGCGATACCCCCGCGCGCTCGGCAACGACAGTCGTTGTCGCATTGGCAAATCCGCTTTCGGTCACCACCGCGATGGTCGCGGCCACGATCTTGTCGCGCATGCTTTTGCTGCGCTCTTCCTGAGAGCGCCGCTCTTTTAGCTGCGACCGTTTATCCCGATTGGGCATCAGCCGACCCCGCCGTCATTCCAACCTGCCAAGTCTTGTACTGCCACCGCCAATACTACGGGGCGCAAGTAATTCCGCATTCCGGACCGCACGAGCGGCTTGTATGGAACTGCCAGTTTATATTGCAACGCACAAGTTATAACCAATCACTGCTGATTTTTTATTCTTTGAGATGCGTCAATGCAATGCATAATATCCAGCGAAAACAGGCATTTGTAGGTTCGACCAAAGTTCAACGACCTGAATATATACAATATGTCTTGCTTGTAAGTTACCGCGTAACGCACCCAGCGGATGACAAGCCCAGAGGACCCGATACGCCGATGACAAACCTTCCTTCCTTTTCCAACGCCGTTCAAATGCCACCGCATCCGCGCGTGAGCGAGCCCGGCGACGTCAATACCGCTGCCGCTTTCAAGAACGGCATGCGCCGTCTTGCGTCCGGTGTGTGTGTCGTGACGACGAAACTGGCGAACGGCCCGGTCGGCCTGCTGTCGACATCGGTCACCTCAGTGTCGGCGGATCCGCCTGTGCTTCTGTTCTGCGTCAACAAATCAACGTCGAGCCACGACGCGTTCCTCAGCTCGAAAGCGTTCTGCGTGAACGTGCTCGAGGAAGCCGATCAAGTGGTCGCGACCCGTTTCGGCTCGCCAGATTTTCGGCATATCCGGTTCGAGGACCGCGATTGGCAAAAGCTTGCGACCGGTTCACCTGCGCTCAAAGGATGCTCGGTGAGTTTCGATTGCGAGGTGATTTCGCAAATCGCGGTGTCAACCCACACCATCTTTCTCGGGCACGTGCTCGATATCGCGCAATGGACCGAGAGCTGTTCGCCGCTGCTGTATTGGGACGGCGAATATCACCCGGTCCCCAACGAGCGCCGAGGTTAGGCGCCGCCGTGAACAATGTTCCTCCAACCCGATGTGAAACCACAATGGCTTTCCATATCGACCACGCAAACGGGTTGGAGCTCGAATCGCCTCGAAGCCGCGAGGCCCTGCGATGTTGAATTATGTCTTCTGGCGGCTGGTTCAGCTCATCCCGATCGTCTTCATCATCGTTTGCATCAACTTCATTCTGGTCCGGCTCGCGCCCGGTGATCCGGTCCTCTACATGATCGGCGATGCGCCGACGAACCAGCAATTGGTGGATGATCTGCGCGCCCAGTACGGCCTCAACCGACCGATCTGGGAACAGCTTTTCATCTACCTGGCGCAGGTCGCGCGCGGCGATCTCGGCTACTCGTTCATTTCGCGCGAGGATGTTTCTGCGATTCTGATGTCGCGCCTGCCCGCGAGCCTCCTTCTGCTCGTGACCCAATTCGTGCTGTCCATTATCTTCGGCATGCTGATCGGCGTCATCTCCGCCTACAGGCAAGGCAGCGCCGTGGACCAGAGCGTCACGGTGCTGTCACTGGTCGGCTTCGCAGTGCCGGCCTTCTGGCTCGCCCAGATGCTGATGCTGATCTTTTCGCTGAAGCTCGATCTTTTCCCGTCGCAGGGCATGCGCTCGCTCCGCCACGACCTGACGGGATGGGCCGGGATAGTCGACGTACTGCATCATCTGGCGTTGCCCGCGCTCACGCTCACCATCTTCAATCTGGCGCTGATCGCCCGTGTCACCCGCGCCAGCATGGTGAATACGCTCCGGCTTGAATTCATTACCTTTGCGCGATCAAAAGGCGTCAAGGAGTTGGTCGTGGTGCGCGTCCATGCGCTGCGTAACGCCCTGCTCCCGGTCATCACCGTCATCGGCCTCAACATCAGAACCCTGATCGCCGGCGCGGTGCTGACCGAAACGGTATTCGCCTGGCCCGGCATTGGCCGTTTGACTTTCGATTCCATCGGATCGCGCGACTATCCGGTGCTGATGGGCATTCTGCTGCTGATCGGCCTGACCGTGGTCATCGGAAATATCCTCACCGACATCGCCTATGCCTGGCTCGATCCGCGGGTGCGTTATCAATGACCGACGCCGCGCAGCAAACAAACATCTTCCTCAAGCCGGAGCCACTTCCGCGAAAACGTTCGCGCTGGGGTCAGTGGTTCGCCGATGGCTGGATTCGCTTCCGCCAGAACAAGCTGTCGCTGGTCGGGCTCGGATTGGTGTCGGTGTTCGTGTTCTGTGGGCTGTTTGCGCCGTGGATTGCGCCTTACGAGCCCTTCGCGCTGGTCGGCAACCGCCTGACGCCGCCAAGCTTCGAGCATGTCTTCGGCACCGATCATCTGGGTCGGGACATCTTTTCCGGCGTCATCGCCGGGACGCGCACCTCTTTCGAGGTTGGTTTCCTCTCAACCGGCCTGTCACTGGTGATCGGCATGCTGATCGGCGCCGTCGCGGGCTTCTATGGCGGGCGCGTTGACGATCTGTTGATGCGCTTTACCGAAATCTTTCAGGTGATGCCGCGCTTCTTTCTGGCGCTGGTCATCGTCGCCCTCTTCGGCGCCAATCTCTGGGGCACGATTTTCGTCATCGGTATCCTGTCCTGGGCCGAGATTGCACGGCTGGTGCGCTCCGAATTTCTCACGCTGCGCGAGCGGCCCTTCGTCATGGCGGCGCGTGCTTACGGCGCCGGCGATCTGCGCATCATCACGCGCGAGGTGCTCCCGAACGCGTTGACCGCTGTCGTGGTCGCGGCATCGCTACAGGTGCCGTCTGCCATCGTCCTCGAGGCCGGCTTGTCGTTCATCGGCGCCGGCGATCCCAACGTCATGAGCTGGGGCCGCATGCTGAACGCGGCGCAGAACTACATTCGTCAGGCGTGGTGGACGGCGGCCTTCCCCGGTATCGCCATCACGCTGATGGCGCTCGGGCTCGCGATGCTCGCAGATGGCGTCAACGACTTCCTCAACCCGCGCTTGCGACGAAAGGGTTGAGCATGGACGCCGATCCGCTTCTCATCGTGGACAATTTGCGCGTCGAGTTCGATACGCCGCGCGGCACCCTGCGCGCCGTCGACGGCATTTCGATCAAGGCCAATCGTGGCGAGGCCATTGGCATCGTCGGCAAGTCCGGCTCCGGCAAGTCAATGACGGCGTTGTCGCTGCTGCGTCTGGTGCCAAATCCCGGCCGCATCACCTCCGGTTCGATCCGCCTCGGCGGTACTGACTTGATGACACTGAACGACGCCGAGTTGCGGCATCTCCGGCTGACCCAGGCCGGCATGATCTTCCAGGATGCCGGCAGCTATCTGAACCCGATCATGACCATCGGCGAGCAGATTGCAGAAGCGATCGGCAAGCGCGGTTCGCGCGATCCCGCCGACCGCGCAAAGGTGCTCGAATCGCTGCGCGCCGTGCAAATCGCCGACCCGGCGCGTGTCGCCGACGCCTATCCGCACGAACTCTCCGGCGGCATGCAGCAACGGGCGATGATCGCGGCCGTCTTGATCCGCGAACCCAATCTGATCCTCGCCGACGAACCGACCACGGCGCTCGATGCGACGGTGCAGCATCAGATCCTGCAATTCCTCGCAACGCTGCGCTCCAGGATCGACGCGACGCTGATCCTGATCTCGCACGACCTCGCGGTCGTCTCGGAGGTTTGCGACAGGGTCTACGTCATGTATGGCGGTCAGATCGTCGAGGAAGGACCGACGGCGGAGATCTTTGCTGATCCGAAACATCCCTATACGCGCGCCTTGGTCGACGCGATCCTCGACCCGTTCGATCCCAAGACGGAGCTTCGACCTCTGGAGGGATCGCCGCCGGACATGGCCGATCCGCCATCCGGCTGTCGCTTCCATCCCCGTTGCAGCTCGGCCTTCGCCGGCTGCAGCAGCGTTGAGCCGGACATGTTCAGCTTCGGCACCGGGCGCATGGCGCGCTGCCGTCTGTATTCCGAAACCAAGAATTCCAAGGACAAGGCCGCCTGATGACGATCGAAACCATCTCAGTCGACGGCGCGAGCGTCCGCTTTCCGGTCCGCAAGGGCATGTTTGGTCGCGCCACGCAGTTCGTCTCGGCCGTCGACAATGTCACGGTCGCACTCCACGAGAACGAGACGGTGGCGCTGGTCGGCGAGAGCGGCAGCGGCAAGTCGACACTCGGCCTGTCGATTCTGGGGCTGCGCGATCTCACAGGCGGACAAATTCGCTGGCGTGGCAAGCCGATCGACGCCCTGAAAGGCGACGACTACCAGGCCTATCGCCGCGACGTGCAGGTGATCTTCCAGGATCCCTACGGTTCGCTTAATCCGCGCCAGACGATTGGCGACGCGCTGCGGCGGCCCATCGAGCTGCACAAGACAATGCCGAAGGCGCAGATCGATGCTTATGTCGCGCAGATGCTCGATCGGGTCGGGCTGCGGCCATCCAAGCTTTATCTGGAGCGTTACCCTCACGAACTCTCCGGCGGCCAGCGGCAGCGCGCGGCAATCGCGCGGGCGCTGGTGCTCAATCCGCGCATTCTTGTGGCCGACGAGCCGGTCTCGGCGCTCGATGTGTCGATCCGCACACAGATCCTGAACCTGCTGAAGGAACTGAAAGCCGAGCTCAACCTGTCGATGTTCTTCCTGAGCCATGACCTCGGCGTGGTGCGCTTCATCGCCGATCGCGTTGCCGTCATGTATCTCGGCAAGCTGGTCGAGATCGGGCCGGTCGATCGCATCTTTCGCCGGCCGCATCATCCCTACACGCGCGTGCTTCTTGAGCGCCGCGCCTTCCACACGTCGCGGCGAAGGCGGACCGGAGGGCGGCTCGCTGTCCGTCGTCGGTGAGCCGCCGAAGCCAACCAATCCGCCATCCGGCTGCCGCTTCCACACGCGCTGCCCCTTCGCATTCGATCGCTGCAGCAAGGAAGAGCCGCTGCTCCGCGCGATCGGCAACGATCAACTCGCCGCTTGCCATCTTGAGCACGCGCCGCAATCGGCGGCTGCCGCATGACACATTTGTCCCGAGACTGCCTTTCCGAGAGACACCGCAGAAATTATCCCCATCTCACCTGTGCAGGAGTCGCCGCATGACATTTCGTTTCGACATGGCGAAAGCCGTCCTTGTCCCGCTTGTCGCCCTCGCTGCCAGTTTCGGCGCCGCTGACGCACAAGTTCCGAAGAAAGGCGGCACGATGGTTGTCGCCGTCACCGACAATCCGCCCGAGCTCAACAGCGGCATCAGCAACAACATCCTGACCGGCGCGATCTCGGGCCAGATCCACGAGTTGCTCATCAAAATGGATGGCCAGCTCAAGATCCAGCCGGCGCTCGCAGAATCGTGGGATGTGGCGCGCGACGGCCTCAGCGTCACATTCAAGCTGCGTCCGAACGTCAAATGGCATGATGGCAAGCCGATGACATCGGCCGACGTCGCCTATTCGCTGCTCGAGATCAACGGCAAGTACAATTCGCTCGCCAACGCCAATTTCAAGATCGTCGAGCGCATTGAGACGCCGGATCCGCTAACCGTCATCATCCGGCTGAAGGCGCCCGATCCGGCCTTCTTCCCGACCGCGTTCATCGATGGCGCGCGAATTTTGCCCAAGCACATCTATGAGGGCAGCGATCCGCGAACGAACCCGGCCAATTTCGCGCCGATCGGCACCGGCCCCTTCAAGTTCAAGGAATGGGTGCGCGGCAGCCATCTGACGTTTGAACGCAACCCCGACTACTACGAAGCCGACAAGGTCTATCTCGACCGCATCGTCTATCAGGTGATGCCGGAAGCGAGCGCTCGCCAGCTCGCGCTGGAGCGGGGCGACGTCGACTACTTGCCCTATTTCTCGCTTGCACCCTCGGCGGTCGATCCTCTCGGCAAGGGCAAGGACACGACGGTGATCGACACGGCGCGCCCCGCGCTCGGCCTCATCATCATGTTCTTCAACACCCGCAACGCACCGCTGAACACCAAGGAAGTGAGACAGGCGATCGGTTATGCCATTGATCGTCAGACGCTCATCAAACTGGCGCTGAACGGTCGCGGCAAGGTGCCGACCGGGCCGATCCGGACCGACAACACGCCCTTCTACACACCGGATGTCCGTATCTATAAGCGCGACGTGGCGCTCGCCAACAAGATGCTCGACACCGCCGGGTTCGCGCGCAAGGCGGGCGGCATTCGTTTCACGTTGCGGCTTGCCTATGAAGGCACGGGCGAAGGCGGCTCGCTGCAGTCGGCCGCAGAAATCATGCGCGAGCAGCTGAAGGAAGTCGGCATCACGCTCAGTCTGGTGCCGTCAGATCCAGCCGCGTGGCAGGAGACCTCGTTCATCCGCTGGGACTACGACATGACGATGGGCTCGTTCCTGACCGGGCCCGATCCCAAGGCCGGCGTCGGTCGGCTCTATCTCACGGAAAACATCGCAAAGCGCAACTCGGCGAACCTGATGGGCTACAGCAATCCGAAATTCGACGAGATCTTCAAGAAGGGCGATGCGGAAATCGATCCCGAGAAGCGCCCTCAATACTACCAGGACGCCCAGAAGATCATCGTGGAGGATCTTCCGGCGCTGTGGCTCTGGGAGAAGACTTATCCGATCGCCATTCGCAAGGGTCTGGTGGGTCTGCCGCCCGGCGCCACCCATTCCGAACCCTTCGTCGGCGTCGGCTGGTCGAAGTGACCGCTCAACGAAGCATCAAGAGATCAAATGGGCTGGAGTAAACCGTCATGAAAATGGTCATTGGAGTGAATGCACGAACCTTAGGCGCCCATCTCGGTGGATGGCGCCACCCGGACTCGTGGTCGCCCGCGGTGATGAACCTCAAGAACAGCATCATGTGCGCGCAGATCGCCGAGCGCGGTAAACTCGATCTGATCTTTCTCGCCGACGGCGTCGGCGTTCGCCAGCTGGACAAACCGAAACTCTTCGCCGCCTGCAGCCCGTCCGACCGGCCGGCGGTATTCGAGCCGATCACGATGCTGTCGGCGATCGCGATGAAGACCGAGCATGTCGGTCTCGTCGCGACCGCGACGACAACCTACGAGGAACCCTACACCCTCGCCCGTAAATTCGCCTCGCTCGATCACATCAGCGAGGGCCGCGCCGGCTGGAATCTCGTCACGACATCCAACGCCGAAGATTCGATGAACTTCGGCAAGGAACAGCATATGGGCCGCGACGAGCGCTATGAGCGCGCGCGCGAGTTCGTCGATGTGGTACGCGGGCTCTGGGACAGCTGGGAAGAAGATGCGTTTCCGCAGGACAAATCGACCGGCCAGTTCCTCGATCCTGACAAGGTCCATCTTCTCAACCATCGCGGAAAACATTTCAACGTGCGCGGGCCGCTCAATGTCGCCCGGCCGCCGCAAGGTCACCCGGTCATCTTCCAGGCAGGCCAGTCCGAAGGCGGTCTCGAACTCGCCGCTGCAACCGCCGACTGCGTCTTCGGCGGCGGCGGCAATAAAGAACAGAGCATCGAGCTCTATGCCAATCTGAAAGGGACGCATGGCCAAGTATGGCCGCTCGCAGGACCAGCTCAAGATTCTGCCGGGCATGGGTCTTTATATTGGCCGCACCGAAGACGAAGCTGAACAGCTCTATCAGGAGCTGCAGGCGCTGATCCCGCCCTGGCTCGGCATCGAGTATCTGTCCAAGCAGCTCGAGATGGATCTGTCGGGTTACTCGCCGGACGATCAGGTACCGGATCTGCCGCCACAAGGGCTCGGCGGCACCGGCAGCCGATTCCATCTGCACAGCATGGCGCGCAAGGAAGGCCTGACGATCAAGCAGCTCTACGAGCGTGTGATCGGCGGCAGCGGCGGACCTGCGTTGAAGGGCACGCCCAAGCAGATCGCCGACATCATGGAGGATTGGGTCAAGTCCAAGGCTTGCGACGGCTTCATTGTCGGCGGCGCCGTGATGCCGCGCGGCCTGAACGACTTCGTCGATCTCGTCGTACCTGAGTTGCAGCGCCGGGGCTTGTTCCGCAAGGAATATGAAGGCACAACCCTGCGCGACAATCTCGGGCTTTCACGCATACCGCAGCCGGTGCGGCAGAAGGCCGTGAATATGTAAGACTAACAACACGGCTCCGGCCTCTTGCCGGAGCCGATATTTTTTTGGCCGGCAAAACGCCCGGCGTGGTTGGAATATGACCCCTGTAGTACTCGCGATCCTCGCCGTCACCGTGCTGGCGACATCCTTCATCTCCGGCATCTTCGGCATCGCCGGCGGCATGATCCTGATGGGTGTGTTGCTGACGGTGCTGCCGGTCGCCACCGCAATGATCCTGCACGGCGTCGTCCAGGCGGCCTCCAATGGCTGGCGCGCGTTCCTGTGGCGCGCCAATCTCAAATGGGAGCTGGTCTGGCGCTATCTTGTCGGGCTTGTCATCGCGGCTGCCCTGTTCGCGGCCGTACGTTTCGCGCCGAGCCAGGCCGTCGCGCTGATCGGCCTCGGCATCTCGCCCTTCATCGTGCTTGCCGTTCCGGCCCGCTACGTGATCCAGGCCGAGCATCGTTTTGGATCGGAGCTTTGCGGCTTCATCTGTACGGCGTCGCAGTTTATCACCGGCGTGTCGGCGCCCGCGCTCGACACATTTTATGTCCGTTCCTCACTCGATCGCCGGGAGATCATCGCCACTAAAGCGGCGTGCCAGGTCGTCACGCATCTGGCCAAAATCGTCTATTTCGGTGGCATGACGCTGTGGTCGGAGACCTTTCCGATCCCGATCTACGTCTTCATCGCCGGAATCGCGCTCTCGATGCTCGGCACATCGCTCAGCAAGTTTCTTTTCCTCAAGCTCAGCGACCGCCAGTTCCGCCTCGGCATGAAGATTCTCGTGATGGCTTGCGGATTGGTTTATCTGACCCAAGGCGTGCTGGCACTCGGGCGCTAGGATCAATCGTCCAGCGCCAGCGCGCATCCATCACTGCGCGGGTCGTGCGCACCGGTGAGATTGCCGCTCGCATCCCGGGCGAGCACGCCCGCCTGACCTGCGAGCGGACTGAGCGCCGGGATCGGTGCGACCTGATGGCCCATGGCGGCGAGCGCAGTCAGAACCCCTTCGCCCGCATGCGCCTCGATCTTGAGGCTGTCGTTGCTGTCGGAAAATGTGCGGCCTAACAAAAAGCGAGGGCGGGCGAGCGTGTCGGCCGGGCTGAGGCCATGGTCGATGAACCGCGTGAGCAGCACGGCGAGCGTCTGCGGCTGGCCATCTGCGCCCTGGGTACCGAATGTGAGACACGGCGCGCCGTCCCTCACGGCCAGTCCCGGCGTCAGCGTGTAGAAGGGCCGCTTGCCAGGCACAGCGGCGTTCGGATGATCCTGATCGGAATGGAAGGCGGCTCCCCGGTTCTGCCAGAGAATGCCGGTGTCGCCGGCTACGACGCCGCTGCCCCAATCGAAATAGATGCTCTGAAGAAGACTGACGGCGCGGCCTTCCCGGTCGATGGCGGAAAGGAACACCGTGTCTGCACTGTTGGCCTGATGCGGCCAGGCCAGCGCACGGTGCGGGTTGATGGCAGCGGCTTTTTTGTCCAGTCGTGCGGGATCAAGCAGCCGTGCTGTCGGATCGGGAGCGAAATCGGGATCGGCGATGACGCTGCGATCGAGAAAGGCCTGCTTCACTGCCTCGACAAGGCAGTGAAAGTCTTCGGCGCTGCCTTCCATGATCCGCTCTCGTGGTATCCGGGCAAGCACGCCCATGATGGCAAGCGTCGTCAAACCCTGCGTCGGTGGCGGTGGTGCGAAAAGACGCAATCCGCGATAATCGATGCTCACAGGCACTGCCTCACGCGTCCGCGTGGCCTTGAGATCCTCAAGCGAGAGGACTGACCCGGCACCGGCGAGACCATCCGCAATTCGTCGGGCAAGCGCGCCTTCATAGAACTCACGCGGGCCCTTCAACGCGATCGCCTTGAGCGACTCGGCAAGCTGCGGCTGGCGAAAGGACGTGCCGACGGCAGGCTGTGTTCCACCCGGTGCGAACAACGCGGCAAAACCGGACCAGTCCGCGAACTCCTCCCGGCGGAAATCGAGCCAGAAGGCCTGAGACGGCGAGAGAGCAAAGCCGTGTTCGGCGTAGTGGATCGCCGGTTCGAGCAACTCCGCCAGTTGCAGACGGCCTCCCCACTCACGCCCCGAGAAAGTAAGCGCGTGCCGCCAACTATCGACGAGGCACGCCGTGGTGAGTACCGAAGCCGGGCCGCGTGCGGGAATCGCGCCACCGCGCGGAATGGCGGCGACCGCCTGACCGATCCCGAGAAACGCGGTCGGTGCGTGGTTCGGTGAGACCGACAAGCCAGACCCCATCGCCGCCCAAACCGCAGAAATGCGGATAGGCAACGGCAAGAACAGCACTGATCGCAATCGATGCCTCGATGGCGTTGCCGCCGCGACGCAGGATATCGAGGCCCGCTTCGCTGGCGAGCCGATGCGGGCTGGTGACGATTCCGCCGCGCGCCATGGTTTTAAGGCCTCATGAGGTGAGCGCGGGGGCGGGAAAAGGTTTGCACCCCGCGCTTCCACCCAGAAACAGCCGGCGCAATCTCGCGCACCGCGCTCGCCGCATCCGGCGCATCGACGAGCACGATGTCGGCCGGCCCGCCTTCCCGAATTCCATAGTCCGACTTGCCAAGCACCCGCGCGGCATCCGTGCTCACCATGGCAAAGGCTGCATCGAGATCGGCCTCGCGCGACAGCTGCGCAACATTGGCGAAGAGATTGGCCATGCGACCGAGCGAGCCGTCTCCATAGGGCGTGAATGGATTGAGGATATTGTTGCTGGCAATCGAGGTCAGCGCACCGCTTTTCCGAACGAGGTCGGCGGGGGCGACACCATGCGGCACCAGCCGGTCCACATCCCTGCCCGTCAGGAACAGATCGGTCGCGGGCAAAACAGTCAGCGCGACACCGGCGTCCGCAAGCCGACGGCCGATCTCGGCGATCGCGCTCCTTGGCATCGCCGCAAGCTTGGTAACATGCCCAATCGACACCTTGCCGCCCAAGCCGCGACGTTCCGTCTCGTCGATCACGGCCGGAACAAGCGACCCGCCCGGATCGAGATCGAAATCGAGATGAAAGTCGACCGCCGTCCCGAAACGCTCGGCCAGGTCAAAGACCAGACCGATATGGCGGATTGGATCGGGATCGGTATAGGGGCAGCCGCCAACGAGATCCGCACCGGCGCCGAGCGCCTCTTGCAGCATGGCGTAGGTCTGCATCTCCTGCGTCAAACCTTCCTGCGCGAATGCGCAAATCTCAAGATCGACGGCGAATGCGAAGTCCTCCTTCAGCCGCTTGATCGCCTCGAAGGATCGAAAGCCGGCGCGCGGATCGATTTCGACAAAGGTCCTCACGCTGTTGGTGCCGTGAAGAATCGCCTTTTCCAGAACGCGCGCAGCACGGGCATACACGTCCTCGACGGAAAACCCTGCTTTGGCCCGTGCTGTCTCGGCAACCGCCTCGGCCAGCGTCCCTTCGCAGATCGAGCAGCGATCGAGGATGCAGGCTTTGTCTAAATGAATATGGCTTTCGACGAAGCCGCCAAAGGCGAGTACGCCCTCGCCATCCGCGCGCGGCGCGTCGTCCACGATGCGCGGCGCGATGGCCGCGATCCGACCGGCCAGGATGCCGAGATCGACCGGTTCCGGCCGTCCGGCAAGGCGCACGTTCCCGATAACCAGATCAAACGACATGCGCGTTTCCCGCCAGCGCGGCCGGCTTCAGGTTCGCATCCGCGGGTCGATAAGGATGTAGAGAATATCGACCGCGAGAAAGGCGAGCACGTAGAGCAGCGATGCGTAGATCACGAAGCCTTGCAGGGCGGCGAAGTCGTTTTGCTGGATCGCCTGCAGTGCATATTGCCCAATGCCCGGCCAACCGAAGATCGCCTCCAGCAGAACGGCGCCGCCGAAGATGAAGCCGGCGATGCCGCCAATCAGCGTCACGATTGGCAGCATCGCATTACGCAGGCAATAGCGGAACCAGACGACGCGCTTGCTGTGCCCCATGGCGAAAGCGGTGCGGACATAATCGCTTTGCAGCGCTTCCACCATCGACGAGCGTGTCACGCGGGCGATTGGCGCCAGCGACGAGATGGTCAGGGTCAACGCAGGCAGGATCAACGCACGGATCGCCTCCCAGAACTTTCCGATATCGCGATCGAGCAGCGTGTCGATCAACATGAAGCCGGTCACGCGCGTCGGAGGATCGACGCCGATTGGCAGCTGCCCGATCGGGCCCGGCAACCATTGCAGGTTGACGAAGAAGACCAGAAGAAGCACGAGGCCGATCCAGAACTGCGGCAGGGCCATGCCGGTGAGCGTGACCCAGCGCAGGACAAAATCAGGCCAGCGTTCCCGATTAACGGCGGCGATGACACCAAACGGAATGCCGAGAAGAATAGCGAGCCCAAGCCCCAGCAACCCGACTTCCAGCGTCGCCGGTAGCCGGCTCATCAGATCAACGCCGACACTATTGCCGGTCGAGAAGGAACGGCCGAGATCGAAATGAAGAAGGCCATTGAGATATCGGAGATATTGCACGTGCAACGGCTCGGCGAGACCCAGTTCCGCGCGAATCTGGGCGATCAATTCCAGCGTCGCCTCCGGCGGTGCGTAGAGCTCGGTCGGGTCGCCATTGAAGACGCGCGCGGTGAAGAACGTGATCGTCACCACCCCGAAAGCGACCGGCAGCACCCAGAACATCCTGCGCAGTATAATAAGAGTAAGCGCCATGGCAGGCCTCTTCTAGTAATGAGCTTGGGGCTGGGTGGCTCTCATGGCGATCAGAACTCCATGAGGTTGTCGCGGAAATGGGCGTGATTATATCCGTCGCGCACCAGCCCCTTTTGCTGAAGGATCGGCACTAGTCCGTCGGTCACTTCGGCGATGTAGCGGCGGGTCAGAGGCCCCGCGATCACAAAGCCGTCGCCGCCCGCCT
Organism: uncultured Alphaproteobacteria bacterium; assembly: GCA_963736355.1. Taxonomy (GTDB): domain Bacteria; phylum Pseudomonadota; class Alphaproteobacteria; order Rhizobiales; family Xanthobacteraceae; genus CAVTOO01. The sequence continues at coordinate 325,684 of CAVTOO010000007.1, forward strand.
CTTCCATCAGTTCGGCCAGCTGCCCGGCGACAAACTCCGGTGTACCGGCGATGTCCTCCAGCCCGAAACGGAAATTCGCGGCGATCTCGCGCAGCGTCTTGCCCTGTGACATGAACCGCTTGAACGTCCCTTGTTGGCCGTTGGTGCTGAGACCCTCGAGCGGCTGGTCCATATCGATTTGCGAGAAGTCGATATCGAACAGGCTCGACATGCCGGCCAGAATGACTTCCGGTGAGCGGCGGCGAGCCTTGAGGATTTCGCGCGCCTCTTCATTGGTGTCGGCAAAGACCGGAACAACCTGAAACATCAACTTGCAGCTGTCAGGATCGCGGCCGTTCTTGGCGAGCCGCAGGCGTAGATCGTCGCGATAGGATTTCATCTCCTCCGGCGTCGAGACGGCGGCGATCACGACATCCATGTGCTTGGCTGCGAACTCGCGTCCCTGCGGCGAGCCGCCGGCCTGCGCCAGCACGGGCTGGCCCTGCGGCGGCCGTGCGGTGTTCAGCGGACCGCGCGACTTGAAGAAACGGCCGTCATGATTGATCGCATGAACCTTCTCCGGGTCGACGAACATGCCGTTTTCTTCGTCCATCACCACGGCATCCGGATCCCAGGAATTCCACAGCTTCTTCACCACCTCCACGAATTCGTCAGCCATCTCGTAACGCGCGTCGTGCTCGATGTGCTCGTCAAGACCAAAGTTCTGCGCCGCGCGCGCCGAGGTGGACGTGACGAAATTGCACCCGACGCGACCCTCCGACATGAGATCGAGCGTCGCCATCAGCCGCGCCAGCAGATATGGCGGATAAAACGATGTCGAGATCGTCGGGATCAGCCCGACATGCTTGGTCGCCTGCGCCATCAGCGGCACGAGCGGCATCGGATCGTTCTTTGGCGCACGCAAGGCGCGCTTCAGATAGAAATCCATCGACCCGCCGTAATTGTCGGGCACGAAGACTGAATCCTCGAAAAACACGAAATCAAGCGACGCACGCTCGGCCGCGCGGGCCAGATCGACCTGCAGGCTCGCGTCCCACCAATTGACAGCGCCCGCCCCACCCCAAGTGTCCTGCCAGCCGTGCACGCCGAAAGCGTTGCCGATGAACCAGGCGAGATGGAACGGTTTGCCGGCCATGATTGTACCCCGCCCTAGAATTCCAGAAGGTTGTCGCGGAAATGCGTGTGGCTGTATCCGTCGCGCACAAGGCCCTTTTGCTGAAGCACCGGCATCAGACCGTCGGTGATTTCGGCAAGGTAGCGGCGATTGAGCGTGCCGCTGATCATGAAGCCGTCGCCGCCGACCTCTTCCATCACCTCGGCCATTTGTCCGGCGACGTGCTCCGGCGTGCCGATGAGGTCTTCCAGGCCGTAGCGATAGTTCGTCGCGATTTCACGCAAGGTTTTGCCCTGCTTGAGAAACCGCTTGAACGTGCCCTGCTGGCCATTGGTGGTCATCTCGGCAATCGGCTCGTCAAGGTCGAATGTTGAAAAGTCGATATCGACAGGACTGCCCATGGCGGCGAGGACACCGGCCGGATCCTTGCGCTCCTGCCGGATCCTGTAGTGCTCCTGCGCCTCCTCGTTCGGTTTCGCGCAAAGGTCGGCGCGACAACGAACATGATCTTGCAAGAATCGGGATCACGGCCTGCCTTGACGAGCCGTTCGCGAAAGCCGGTACGGAAGCGCCTTCATCTCCTCCACCGTTCCCATGGCGGCAATGACCGAATCCATGTGCTTGGAGGCGAAGTCCTGGCCCTGCGGCGAACCGCCGGCCTGCACCAGCACGGGCTGTCCCTGCGGCGGTCGCGCCGTGTTGAGCGGGCCGCGCGACTTGAAGAAGCGGCCGTCTGAAGTTGATCGGGTGCACCTTGTCCGGATCGACGAACATGCCGCTTTCTTCGTCCATCACGACGGCGTCCGGCTCCCAGGAGATTCCAGAGCTTCTTGACGACATCGACGAACTCGTCGGCCATCTCGTAACGCAGGTCGTGATGGTCGATATGCTCGTCGAGGCCGAAGTTCTGCGCCGCGCGCGCCGCGGTCGATGTCACGAAGTTGCAGCCGACCCGCCCCTCCGACATCAGGTCGAGCGTCGCCATCAGGCGCGCCAGCAAATAAGGCGGATAGAAGCGAGGTCGAGATGGTCGGCACGATGCCGAGATTCTTCGTCGCCTGCGTTAAGCAGCGGCACCAATGGGAGCGGATCGTTCTTCGGCGCGCGCATGGCCCGCGTCAGATAGAAATCCATCGACGCACCGTAGTTGTCCGGCACGAAAACGGAATCCTCCATCAGCATGAAGTCGAAGCAGGCACGGTCCAGTGCGCGGGCCATGTCAATATGAAGCGAAGGATCGGACCAGCGTTGCGCGCCCGTGCCGCTCCAGCTTTGCTTCCACCCATGCACACCAAAGCTGTTGCCGAGGAACCAGCCCATGTGGAACGGCTTGCCAGACACTTAACTATGCTCCCTTCGCGAATTCAAATGACCGAGGGCGGTTTGCGACAGACGGGACAGCATTGGCTCACCCCTCCGGCGGACGCTTGGCCGCCCAGTCGGAGACCTCATCGTAGTAGTTGGCGATGTAGTACTCGGCGATGTCGTCGGCCGTGGTGTTCCAGACGCCGTCATGGCCGAGGATGTACTGCAGCGCCTCGTCGAGATATTTGGCCGCGTTCGGCCGGCCGATGTTGTGCGGATGAAGCGAGAGGCACATCACGCGACCGCTCTCCGCGCCCTCGCGGTAGAGCGTGTCGAACTGGTCCTTGATCATCTGCAGGAAGTAGTCGGCGTCGCGGTTCCAGGCCAGCATGCCGGCGTCGTTGGTCTGGCCGGTATAGGGGACGTAGATGAACTTCTGCCCGCCGCGCACCTTGATCGGCCAGGGCTGGTCGTCGATGATCCAGGAGGTGTGATAGAGGCAGCCCGCCTCCGCCATCAGGTCGTCGGTCCGCACCGTGTAGCCGGCGCCACCGCCGAGACGGCCCTTGAGGCGCTTGCCAGTCATTTCCTTCAGATGGGTGACGAAGTCCTGCCAGTAGGCGCGCTCCTGCTCCTCGGTGAGGTCGTAGATCGGCCGGCTAGTTGTAGAGGCCGTGCGCCATGTAGTCCCAGTTGGCGGCGATCATGGCGTCTTTGATCTCGGGGAAATGATCGAGGATCTCGAGATTAAGGCAGCAGCACGCGCGGACCTTGTGCTTGTTCAGCACGTCGAGCATGCGCCAGAAGCCGACGCGATTGCCGTAGTCCATGCGCGCATAGTGCGGGATGTCCGGCTGGGTCGGCCGGTTCTCCGGCATGTACTCGAAGAACTCCATGTTCGGCGCGACCCAGAACGCGACGCGCGCATCGCCCGGCCATTTGATGATCGGACGGTTGTTGATCGGAGCATAGGAAAAGCGATGCGGCGCGAGTGTCATGTCGGTCATCCCGTCCGTCGAACTGATTGAGCGGGCGCAGCGATCTGCGCGGCGTAGTGGTCGATGATCTCGCGAGCCGGTCGCCTTCCAGACGCCTTTGTGACGGAAGATATGGCCGAGCACCTCGTCGAGGTGCCGGATGCGCCAGGGCTGGCCCATGATCCATGGATGCAGATGCAAGCACCATCATCCGGCCGGTGGTGGCGCCGTCGGCATAAAGCCCGTCGAACCAGTCGCGCCAAAGCAGGTTCACCTCGTTGATGGTCCGGCGGCCGTGGAGGTGGATGTAGTTGTCGTCGAGGTAGGCGTTGACGCCGAGCGAATAGAGTTCGCCCGTTTTCGGCGTCATCTTGTAGGGCTGCTCGTCGTTGCCCCAGTCGCAGACATAGCGGATGCCCTCGGCGGCCAGCAGATTGGGCGTGTTGGGTCGTCTCCTGGAAGTCGGGCCCGGACCAGCCGATCGGGCGCTTGCCGGTCGCCTTCTCGACCGCCTCGATCGAGGCGCGGATATAGGCGTTCCTCTTCTTCCGACATGCCGATGTGGATGATCTGCCGGCGCGTCAGGCCGTGCGCGATGAACTCGGCGCCGCGCTTCTGTTCCTTCGGCGACCAGGGTCGGATAGTGGTCGGCGACGGCCTTGTCGAGCGCCAGGGTCGGCGTGATTCCGTACTTGTCCAGCACCGCCAGGATGCGGAAGATGCCGACACGGTTGCCGTATTCGTGGTTGCCGTAGCCGCCGATATCGGGAAAGCGCGGCTGGTTGCCGGTCCACAGGCCCTCGGGACCGCCCATCGGGGTCACGGGCAAGCGGCGTCCCTTCCGGGGAGCTCCCAGTCCCAGTGCTCAAGATTGACAATGACGGCGAGCGCGACGCGGGCGTCGTCCGGCCATCTCAGCACGGGCCGGGTGACAATGGGCGACCAGGGATAGAAGTCCTGGTCCATTCCATATTTTCTTTCAGCGGGCATGCTTCTTCCCTTTGCCTAGCTTCGAAGCGGCTGGCGAACGTGGTCCATGAAGTTGTCGTAGTGGTGCGCGATATAGTGCTCGGCGATCTCATCGGCGGTCGCCATCCACACGCCGTCATGGCTGCGGATGTATTTGAACATTTGGTCGAGATACTTTGCCGCGCTTGGCCGTCCGATCATGTGCGGGTGGAGCGCCATGCACATCACACGGCCGCTCTGTGCGCCCTCGGCGTAGAGCGTGTCGAACTGATCCTTGATGCGCGCGAAGAAGGTGTCGGTCTCGCGATTGTCGAACATGATGATCGCGTCGTTCGTCTGCCCGCTATAAGGCACATAGACGAACTTCTGCCCGCCCTTCACTTTGATGGGTACCGGCTGGTCGTCGATGATCCAGGAGGTGTGGTAGAGGCATCCCGCCTCCGCCATCAGATCGTCCGTGTTCACGGTGTAGCCGCCGCCCCCGCCGAGCCGGCCCTTCAGGCGCTTGCCTGTATGTTTGTGGAGCGTGGCGATGAAATCCGCCCAGTAAGCCCGCTCCTCCTCGATCGAATAACCGTAGATGGGCCGCGAGTTGTAAACGCCATGGGCCATGAAATCCCAATCGGCATCGATCATCGCCTGCTTGATCTCGGGGAAGTGCTCGAGGATGGCGAGGTTGAGGCAGCAGCACGCGCGAATGTCGTTCTTCTCGAACACTTCCAGCATCCGCCAGAAGCCGATCCGGTTGCCGTAATCATTGCGCGCATAGTGCGGAATATCCGGGCGGGTGGGCCGCGAGAGCGGCAGATACTCCCAGTGCTCGATATTGGGAGCCACCCAGACAGCAATCCGGGCACCGCCAGGCCACGTGATCTTCGGCCGATCGACGATCGCAGAGTAGTCAAAACGGTCGGGAGCCAGGTTCACAGCAATGCTCTCCCTCGGTTACTTCAACCGAATGGGCCAGAAGCGGGTGAACTGCTCCTGAGAGAAGCTCACGCCACTGATGCGACGGCTCGCGACGATGGTGCGCCCCATGATGACCAGCGGCACCTGATTGCCGGCCTCGTCCGCCAGAATGTCCTGGATTCTATGGTAGGCCGCGGTGCGCGCTTTCGTGTCGGTCGAAGTGCGATAGGTGTAGTGGAGGTCGTCGATCTCCTTGATGGATTGGCGCGCCCAATTATTCGCTCCGCCGACCTGCGTCGTGCTCACAATGCTGGCGTTAGTCATCGTGACGGGATCGGCCAGCCAGAATGTACCCTCGCTCAGGTACATCCCGTTCATGAAGTCATTCTCCTTGTTGATGCGGGCACGCACTGCTGTCATGAGCTGAACTTGCGGGGTCGGCTTCAGGTTGACGGTGACGCCGATACGCCCCAGCGAGTTCTTGATCAGGATCGCGATGTCGTTGTTGTAGGCGATGCCGTTGCTGTACCAGAAGTCGAACGCGAACGACTCCTGACCGGCCTCCTTGAGCAACGCCTTCGCCTTCTCCAGATCGTAGGAGTAGCGAGCAAAGCTGTTGTTGCAGGTCACGTCGTCGGCGTTATAGACGCAAGGTGACGGCTGGCCGCGATTGCCGAGCGCCGTACTGATGATCTGCTGCACCGGCATTGCGTAGATCATTGCCTGCCGCACGCGCTTGTCTGTGAAGGGCGGCTTGTCCGTCGCCATCGACACGCGCAGGATGGTGGGTGTCGGCAAGTGCATCACGGGGAAACCCGCCTGCGCCAGCGCTTCGAACTGGCGGCCAGTGAGGCCTTCGCTCGCATAGTCGACCACCCCGCCCCTGACCAGCGATACGACGTCGGCGCTGCCAGTGACGCGCAGCACGACTTCCTTGAAGTTAGGCTGGGGTCCCCATGTGCGGTTCGGTACCGCCTTCAACGTGATCTGCTGGTTCGGGATGCGGCCGTCGATGTAGTACGGCCCTGTGGTGGCAAGATTCTTCTGCAGCCAGTCGCGCGCCCACGGATCGTCGGTCGTTGCGTGCTTCTTCACTTCGACCGAGTCGACAATGCCGAACTGCTGGAACTTGAACGACGTCAATCGCACAACCACTTCGGCAGGCTTGCCGCCGGGGCCGCCCATATGCGTAACCTCGACGGTATAGTCGTCGATCTTCTTGATCTGGTCTGCCGTGAAGATACCGGCGACACCCGCCTGGTTCTTGCCGTTGCCGGGAAACGCCGTCAGACGCGAGAAGCTGTAGACCACATCGTCCGCCGTCATCGGATTGCCGGTCGGATAGAACTTCACGTCCTTGCGCAGTTTGAACGTGATCTTCGGCCCGTCGACCGTCCAGGACTCCGCGAGATTCGGCACCACGTTCATCGGATCGCCGACGAGCGTGCCGTCAGGATTTTCCTTGAACTCCATCTCGACGAGCTTGTCGTAGATGTTGAGCCCGACTTCCTGATCGACGACGCCGCGCGTGTCGTGCGGATCGAGGCTGTTGACGTCTGAGGAGATCGCCCGCACCAGGGGCTTCGTATCTTGAGCCGCCACTGGCGCGGGTTGCATGGTGCAGATGATGGCCGCAGCAACGGCCGCACCGATTGTTGAGAACAGTTTTCGGTTTTTCACGGGTTTCGTCCGTTGCAAGAGAACAGTTTCACTTCGCTCGGATGGGCCAGTAGCGCGAATACGGCTCCTGGGAGAAATTGACTCCCGTGATCCGTTTGCTCGTCGCGATAGTGCGACCCATGATGATCAGCGGGACCTGATTGCCGGCCTCTTCCGCCAGAATGTCCTGGATCTTGTGGTAGGCCGCGGTTCGTGCCGGCAAATCCGTCGAGTTGCGGAATTTGTAGTGCAACTCGTCGATTTCCTTGATGCCCTGACGCGACCAGTTATTCGCGCCACCAGCCGGCGTTGTGCTCACGATGCCGGAGTTTGTCAGCGTGACCGGATCGGCAAGCCAGAATGTGGCTTCGTGCAGATACATGCCGGTCATCGAGTCGCTCTCGCCGATGATGCGTGCGCGCACCGCTGTCATCAGCTGGACCTGAGGCGTCGGCTTCAGGTTGACGGTGACACCAATGCGGCTCAGCGAGTTCTTGATGAGAATCGCGATGTCGTTGTTGTAGGCAAGACCGTTGCTGTACCAGAAGTCGAACGCGAACGGCTCCTGACCGGCTTCCTTCAGCAGCGCCTTCGCTTTCTCAAGATCAAGGGTGTAGCGAGCGAAACTTTTGTTGCAGGTCACGTCGTCAGCGTTGTAGACGCACGGCGATGGCGATCCACGTCCACCAAGGGCAGTGGTAATGATCTGCTGCACGGGCATCGCATAGATCATCGCCTGCCGAACGCGTTTGTCGGTGAAGGGCGGCTTGTCCGTGGCCATCGACACCCGCAGGATGTTCGGCGTCGGCGCGAACAGCACCGGGAAGCCCGCCTGTTCAAGCGCGTCGTACTGGCGGCCGACAAGACCCTCGCCCGCATAGTCGACGACTCCGCCCCTGACCAGCGACACGACATCGGCACTGCCGGTGACGCGAAGAACAACTTCATTGAAGGACGGCTGCGGTCCCCACGTCCGACCCGGAACCGTCTTCAGCACCAGCTGCTGATTGGGCGTACGGCTTGAAATGTAATACGGGCCCGTGGTGGCAAGATTCTTTTGCAGCCAGTCGCGTGCCCAGGGGTCATCAGTCGTCACATGTTTTTTGACTTCGACTGAATCGAGAATTGCGAACTGCAGAAACTTGAAGGATGTGAGCCGGACCGCCACCTCGGCCGGCTTGCCATTCGGTCCGTCGAGATGCGTGACCTCGATCGTGTAGTCGTCAAGCTTCTTGATCTGGTCCGGCGTATAGATGCCGGCGACACCCGCCTGGTTCTTGCCGTTGGCCGGGAATGCCGTGAGGCGCGTGAAGCTGTAGACGACGTCATCCGCCGTCATCGGATTCCCGGTCGGATAGAATTTCACATCCTTCCGGAGCTTGAAGATGGTCTTGGGCCCTTCGATGATCCAGGACTTCTGCGAGGTTCGGCACCACCCCCATCGGATCGGCCATGAACGTGCCGTCCTTCTGTTCCTTGAACTCCATCTCAACGAGCTTCTCGTAGATGTTGAGCATGATGTCCTGATCGACGGCACCGCGTGTGTCGTGCGGATCGAGGCTGTTGACGTCGGACGAGATCGCCCGCACCAGCGGCTTCGTATCCTGTGCAGACGCCGGCATCAGCGGCGTCAGGGAAAGGATGGCAGCGGCGAACGCCGCCCCGGCGACTGAAAATAAGCTTGAGATTTTCATCGGCTTCGCGCGCTCCACGTGAACAGTTTTCATGAACAGAGCGGTCACTGATCGCAGGGCGTCCGAATATTTTTCTGAATATCCAGCCATTCGCGAACCAGCGCCCTCTCACGATTGAAAAGCGACTTGCGATGCTGGTTTTCGGGAACCGAGACCAGCACGGGCATGTCTCATGGTTCGAGGCTAGCGAAGACAACCACGTTCCGCCTTCGACAAATTTTCACCGACCAAATGAACAAATACTCATTGGCGCAGCCCGGCCACGCTGCCCGATACTCGGTGCCGACGAAGCGACCTTGACGGGTCGTCCCCCCAGGAAGCCGAGGCAACGGACATGCGGCTCAAGCCCGGACTTCACCTCCAGCGAGGCCTACGAGATGCTCTCGGCGGCGGCAAAACTCAGCTGGGGCGCGGACGCGGCGCCCTCACTTGAGAGCAAGCTGCGCGAAATCGCGCAGGCAATGGAAGTCATCGGCAACCTCGACATCGACGACGATACGGAGCCGCTTTTCGGCGAAAACGAAGAAATGCCGGAGGCGTCGGCATGAACATTCTCTCCAAACCTGCGACAATTGATCTCACAACGTCCGAAATGGCCGCGGCCATCGCCGCAAAAAAACTCAGCCCCGTCACAGCCGTCGAAGATGCGCTTGCCCGCATCGACAAGCTCGATTCTGTGCTTCGTGCATGGGCCTATGTCGATCGCGACGGCGCGCGCGCGACGGCGAAGGTGATGGAAGCGGAAGCCAAAGCTGGAAAGCTGCGCGGGCCGCTTCACGGTGTTCCGGTTGGCATCAAGGACGTGCTCCACGCAGCCGACATGCCTACCATCGCAAATTCGCGCACCACCGATCCCGATGCGCGTTATCCCGACTCACCGGTTGTTGCGGCGTTGCGTCGCGCCGGTGCGATCATTCTCGGTAAATGCGAGACTGTGGAATTCGCCGGTGCCGGTATCGAGCCGGAAACACGCAATCCATGGAACACCGATCATACGCCGGGCGGATCCAGTTCCGGATCCGGCGCGGCGGTCGGCGCTCGTATGGTACCGATGACAATCGGGACGCAGACGGGCGGATCTACGTTGCGCCCCGCGGCCTATTGCGGCGTTGCCGGCTTCAAGCCGAGCTACGGGGCGCTGTCACGCAAAGGCATTTATCCGTTGGCGTGGTCGCTCGACCATCCCGGCATTATTGCGCGCTCGGCGGCAGACCTTGATCTTGTGTACCGGGCGATTGCGAAACATCAGCCTGCCAAGGTTTCGCCGGACCGGCCCTGGCGCGTCGGCCTCGTTCGATCCTTCTTTCTGGAGAAGAGCGACGCGCCGACGGTGCAGTCGGTGGAACGCGCAGCCAAGCTTTTCGCGGAGGCAGGCGCGACGGTGTCCGAAACTGGCTTGCCGGACATCTTCAAGGCAATTTCCTCCGTGCACAAGCTGATCCTCAGCATTGAATCCAGCACGTTTCATGCATCACGGTTGGCGGGTCATCCAGACACGATCAGTCCGAAGACACGCACAACCATCCAGGCCTACTCACTTGTCCCGGCGGTCTACTATCTGCAGGCACAGCGCATCCGGCGTGTGGTGCGCGACGAACTGATCAAGCTATTCCAGTCGTCGGACATCTTGATCATGCCGACGACTCCAGCGCCGCCGCCGGCCGGTATCAAATCCACCGGTGACGCCTCGTTCCTCAGTCCCTGGAGTCAGGTCGGCTTCCCTTCGGCAACAATCCCGTGCGGACTGTCGCCGGACGGCCTGCCGATCGGGTTGCAGATCGTCGGCCCGCCCAATGGCGAGGGCGCGGTCCTCGCTGCAGCGGAATTCGGCGAACGACTGCTCGGCCGCCTGAGCTTGCCCGCATGATAAAAATTCAGCCCGCCCAGTTCGGATCGACACATCAAGACCGGGGGCATCGCGTGTCATGCTGATGAGCAAGATCAAAGGACAGCCGCGATTTAGTCCCGTCCGTGCTTTCCGTGCCGCCACCCGGCACGAGAGCATTGCCGGTGCGACCGAACTCTCGAGCGCGCCGACAACTGCCGGACCTGTCGCGGAAACCCCGCCCGAACCTGTCCGTAAAGCGAAACGCGCGCCATTGTCATGGTCCATGCGGATCGGGCTCGGCATTCTCGTCTTCTATCTTGCCGTCGGCTTGCTCTCTCTGTTCTGGACTCCCTACGACCCCATGCTTCCGGCCGTGGGCCCCGGATATGCGGCGCCAAGTCTCGAGTTTCCGCTCGGCACCGACCGGCTCGGCAGCGACATGCTTTCACGCATTATGGCCGGCACGCGCTACGACCTCGGCATCGTCATCGCCGCTGTCGGGATCTCGCTCGTGATCGGGACCTTCCTCGGTGTTATCGCCGGCTACTACGGCGGCGCCGTGGACATCATCATGCTGCGTATCGTCGAGATCTTCCAGGCGTTCCCGGGCCTTCTCTTTGCCATGCTCGTTGTTCAGGCTATCGGTGCCGGCGTCGTCAACGTCATCGCCGTGCTCGCCTTTGTCGGCATACCGGATTATCTGCGCCTCGCCCGCGCGGAGATCAGATCGCGGCGCGACTGGCAGTTCTCTGAGGCGGCGCGCCTCGTCGGCAACCGCTCCTGGGGCATCGCGTTCAAACACCTGCTGCCGAACAGCATGGGTCCGCTGCTCGCTTTCACTTCGGTCAATGCCGCCTTCTCGGCCCTGATCATCGCAAGCCTTGGCTTCCTGGGCATTGGGCTGAGCCCGGACGATCCGGAATGGGGCAACATGATCGCCCGCGGCCAGGACGGCGTCATGACCGGCGAGTGGTGGGTCTCGCTCTTCCCCGGCATCGCGATTCTCGGCATGACTGGATCGTTCTATCTGCTCGGTGACGCGGTTTCCGATCTCACCGATCCGAGGAGGCGCAAATGAGCGACGCCATCCTCGAAATCGAAAACTACAGCGGTGCATTTCGCAACAAGACGGGCGACCTGTCTCCGGTTCTTCATGGCGTCAGCTACACGCTGAAGGCGGGCGTAATCACCGCTGTGGTCGGCGAAACAGGAGTCAGGCAAGTCGCTTGTGGCGCTGTCGATGCTCGGCCTGCAGCCGCCGACCTTCACGAGGCAGTCCGGCGAAATCCGATTCAAGGGCATCAACATCTTCGACCTCGACGACACGGGCATGCGCAAGCTCCGCGGCGCACGCATCAGCATGGTCTTCCAGGACGCCCGCGCTGCGCTCAATCCGGTCTTCACCGTGGGGCGGCAGCTCGCGGATACTTATCAGCTGCACCACGGCGGTTCGCGCGGCGAAGCCAAAGCGAAAGCGATCGACGCACTGCGGCAGGTCTACATTCCCGAGCCCGAACGCCGGGCACGGCAATATCCGCACGAATTCTCAGGCGGCATGGCGCAACGCGTGATGATCGCCATGGCCGCGCTGATCTGCGAGCCGGAGCTTCTGATTCTCGACGAGCCCACCACCGGCCTCGACGTGACCATCCAGGCCGAGATCATGGACCTGATCCTCGATCTCGCGCGCAGCCGTGGACTGACCGTCTGCCTCATTACGCATGATCTCGGCGTCGTTGCCGAGACCTGCGAGGAAGTCATGGTCATGAACGCCGGGCGCGTGGTCGAGACGGCGAGCGCCGAAGTCCATCTTCACGACTCCGAAGGATGCCTACACACGAAAACTGCTTGCCGCGAAGTCGAGCTCAGCAAGGAGCCGGCATGACAGACCTGCCCTCAACCTATCCCATCGTGCAGGCACGAAACCTGAAGAAGTATTTCTCCGTCGGCGGCGGCCGCAAGCTGGTCGCCATCGACGATCTCGACATCGACTTGTTTCCCGGCAAGACGGTGGCGCTGGTCGGCGAAAGCGGCTCGGGCAAGTCGACCGTGGCGCGCTGCCTCACGCGGCTGATCGACCCCAACGACGGCCAGATCTTCGTTCACGGCAAGTCTCTCATGCCGCTCAGCGCCTACCAGATGTCGGACATCTACCGCGCATGTGCAGATGGTGTTTCAGGACCCCAACGCGTCGCTCAATCCGCGCATGACGGCTCGGCAGGTTCTGGAGGAGCCGCTCAAGCTTCACCTCAAGCTCTCGCGAAAGGAGCGCGAAGACCGCGTTCGCGAGCTTGTCGGCATGGTCGGTCTGACAATCGAGCATCTCGACCGCTATCCGCACGAACTCACCGGCGGCCAGCGCCAGCGCGTCGGCATCGCGCGCGCCATCGCCGTGCAGCCCGAAGTCGTGATTCTCGACGAGCCGACGGCGTCGCTCGACGTTTCGGTTCGCGGGCAGATTCTCGACCTCCTTGCGCGGCTTCAGAAGGAATTCAACCTCGCCTATCTGTTCATCAGCCACGATCTGCAGGTCGTCCGCCACGTCTCCGACGAAGTGGCGGTGATGTATCTCGGCGTCATCGTCGAGCGTGGGCCGACCGAGGACGTGTTCGACAATCCACGCCACCCCTATACCCAAGCGCTTCTGTCCGCCGCACCCGTCGCGCAATGGGGCGTCAAGCGCGAGAGGACGCGCCTGAAGGGCGAGATTGGCAGCCCGGTGAATCCGCCCGATGCTTGCCGCCTCGTCGGCCGCTGCCCGCTGGAGCAACCATCCTGCTCGCTCAAGCAGCCGAAGCTCTACGATCCTGGCGACGGACACAGCGTCGCCTGCCCCGTCGTCGCCCCGCCGCCTCCTTCACCTATGAACCCGCAGGCTTCCGAGCCCTTGGAGATGCATTCGCTCGCATAATCTCAACCGACCCAGACCGTAACTTTTTCACCGTCCTTCTGAAAATCATTCCGGCTCCCTCCGGATGAAAGGAGTAGCTATGTCTGAAGCCAAGAGCCCGATCGCCGGGCCGCCACGCGATGTTGTCGGATACGAGGGCATGCCGCCGAAGGCGGCCTGGCCGAACGGCGCGCGCATCGCCATTTCACTCGTCGTCAATTACGAGGAAGGCTCCGAACTCGCCATCGGCGACGGCGACAAGACGCGCGAAGCCGGCGGCCCCACCTATTGGCCGATCACGAAACGCGATCTCGGCGTCGAGACCCACTACGAATACGGCTCGCGCGTCGGCTACTGGCGACTGCTCGACATCTTCGACGAACAGAACGTCAAATGCACCTTCTATGCTTGCGCTGTCGCATTGGAACGCAATCGAGATGCCGCGAGGGAGATGCGCAAGCGCGGCCACGACGTGATGTCGCATGGCTGGCGCTGGGAAGATCACAATCTCCTCACCCGCGCTGAAGAGCGGGAACACATCCGCCGTGCGATCGACTCGATTGCCGAAACAACGGGTGAGCGTCCGCTCGGATGGTACTGCCGCTATGGGCCCAGTGTGAACACGCGGGAACTCGTCGTCGAGGAAGGCGGATTCGTCTACGATTCAGACGCCTACAATGACGATCTCCCCTATTTCACGATGGTCGACAAGACCAAACATCTCGTCATTCCTTATTCGCTTGCCAACAATGACGGCAAGTTCAATTGGGGCGCGTTCGGCTCTCCCCTCCACTTCGAGAACCATCTGAAGGCCAATTTCGATTGGCTCTACAAGGAAGGCGAGACGCATCCGAAGATGATGAACATCGGCCTGCATATGCGCATCGTCGGCCATGCCGGCCGCGCGCAGGCCCTGTCCAACTTCATCGAATACGCCAAGTCCTTCCCGGGCGTCTGGTTCGCCCGGCGCATCGATATCGCCAATCACTGGATCGCCAACCACCAGGACACGCTGTTGCCGCGGAAGGTGTATCCGCGGCTCGTCCCGGACGCGCGGTAAGGGAGAAAGACATGACGACAGAACCTGAATTCCTTCGGCCCCAAGCGCGATCTCATCGGTTACAACGGCAAGCCGCCGAAGGTTACCTGGCCGGGCAATGCACGCATCGCGATCCTCCTCGTCGTCAACTACGAGGAAGGCTCGGAGCCCGCGGTTGGCGACGGCGATCCCGAGCCGGAACGCGTACTCTCGGAGTCGCCAGCCGCGACCCTGGCCGGCAGGCAAGCGCGATCTCGCCATGGAGACGATGTATGAATACGGCTCACGCGTCGGCTACTGGCGGCTGCTCAGCATCTTCGACGAACTCGATGTCAAATGCACCTTCTATGCATGTGCCGTCGCGCTCGAACGTAACCGCAAGGCCGCGGCCGAGATGCGCAAGCGCGGTCATGACGTCATGTGCCATGGCTGGCGATGGGAAGACGTCGCTCTTCTGACCCGTGAGCAGGAGCGCGAGCATATCCGTCTCGCCGTCGAATTGATCAAGGAGACGACAGGTGAACGTCCGCTCGGCTGGTATTGTCGCGGCCGGCCAAGCGTAAACACCCGCGAACTTGTGGTGGAGGAAGGCGGCTTCCTCTACGACTCCGACTCCTACAACGACGATCTTCCTTATTGGGAAATGGTCGGTGACAAAAAGCAGCTCATTGTTCCCTACTCGGTCACCAACAATGACGGCAGTTTCGGCCGCGGGGCGTTTGGCCCGCCGAACGAGTTCGAGGAGCATCTGCGTTACACCTTCGACCGGCTCTACAAGGAAGGTGCCACGACGCCGAAGATGATGAATATCGGCTTGCACATGCGCGTCGTCGGGCACCCCGCCCGCTCCAAGGCGCTCTACGACTTCATCAAATATGCCAAATCCCATGAGGGCGTCTGGTTCGCCAAGCGCATCGACGTGGCCAAGCACTGGATGGAGCACCACGCGTGAGCGATCTCACCGCGCTGAAAGCAAAAGTCGCAGCCGCCATCGATGCGGCTGCGCCGCGTCTGTTCGAGGTCAGCGAAAACCTCCACGCCAACGTCGAGCTGTTCTTCAAGGAGTTCAAGGGCCAGCGCTGGCTCTGCGACCTCCTTAAAGAGAGCGGCTTCGCGGTCGAGGAAGGCCTGGGTTCGCTGCCGACTGCGTTTCGCGGCACCGTGAAGTCCGCAAAGCCCGGTCCGCGCATCGCGTTCCTGTCGGAATATGATGGCTTGCCGGTCTACGGCCATAGCTGCGGCCACAATGTCGGCGGCCCGGCCAGCATGGGCGCTGCCATCGGCCTCAAGGCCGTGATCGATGAAATCGGCGGCGAAATCATCTCGCTCGGCACGCCCGGCGAAGAAGGCGGCAGCGGCAAGCATGTGATGCTCCGCGAGGGCTTCTTCGACGGCATCGACGCGATGATGCTGATCTATCCCGGCCGGGACAACATCGCCCATTCGCGAGCGTTGACCGCAACACGCGTGCAGTTCGAGTATTTCGGTCAGGCCGCGCACGGCGCCGCCCGCCCCGAATGGGGCATCAATGCGCTCGACGCGATGAATCTCGCATGCACCGGCATCGCCTTCCTGCGGCAGCAGACACCGTCGGATGTGCGCATCCACTACGTCATCACAAAGGGCGGCACGCTCGCAAACGTCGTGCCGGATCATACGACCGCAACCCTCATTATCCGCGCCAATGAAAATGCGACCCTCGACATGATGATCCCGCGCCTCGACGCCATTCTGGAAGGCGCGGCGATGATGACCGGTACCCGGCTGGAGAAGAAGTGGCGCGATGGCGCGCGCGGCAAGCCCCTGCTCTCCAACTACGAAATGTCGGAGATCTTCAACCGCAACATGCGCACGCTCGGCCGCCAGACCAAGCCACGCGACGAATTGTCCGGCGCCTGGGGCGGCGATACCAGCAATGTGAGCTGGGTCGTGCCGACAATCCAGCCGCAGATCGCGATGACCGAATATCCGCCCCACTCGCATGAATTCCACAATGCCTCGGTCGGTCCGGCGGCGCGTGCCGCGCTGATCGATGCGGCCAAGGCAATGGCGATGACCGCCATCGACCTCATCGTGGTTCCGAAAGAGCTTGAATCGGTCAAGAAGGAATTCGCAGCGAATAGCGTGATCACCCCATGACCCGGATGGACGCGCTGCGAAACGGCGGCATCGCGCGCGTCCTCGCGGTCAGAAACTTTCGATATTACTTTGCCGGCTTGATGGTCTCCGTCAGCGGCACGTGGATGCAGACAACCGCGCAGGCATGGCTTGTTCTGCAGATCACCGACTCGCCGTTGTCACTCGCCATCGTCGCCTCGCTGCAATTTCTGCCTATCATGCTGCTCTCGCTGATCGGCGGCGCCGTCGCCGATCGTTTCCCGCGCCGGATGCTGATGTTCTGGACACAGCTGCTCGGCGCGACGCAGGCGATCCTGCTCGGCACGCTGACCATCACCGGCACGGTGACGATCTGGCACATTTACGCGCTGGCGATCACGCTCGGCATCGTCAACGCGCTGAATATTCCGCTGCGGCTTGCTTTCGTCAGCGAGCTCGTGCCGCGTGAATTGATGCCCGTCGCGGTCACCCTCACTGCCAGCGCGCAGAATCTGGGCCGCATTGTCGGTCCGGCGATCGGTGGCATCGCAATCGCGGCCTTCGGCGTCGGCACGTCCTTCTACCTGAACGCTGCGAGCTTCTCCGGCATTCTTGTCGCGCTGCTGCTCATCGACCCAACGACATTGCAGCGTAGCGACATCAAATCGCGCGGCGGCGTGCTGGGGCAGATCGGCGAAAGCCTCAGCTATGCGCGGCGGCAGCCTTCGGTGTTGTTCCTGTTGATCAGCACGGCCTTCATCGGGCTGTTCGGCCAGAACTTCACCACCATGGTCCCGCTGATCGGAATCTATCTGCTGAACGCAAGCCCCGCCGAGTTCGGCCTGCTGAATTCCTGCCTGGGCCTGGGCTCGCTGATGACCGCACTGATACTGACGTCGCGCGGCGTACCCTCCAGCTTCCGTCTCCTGGCCGCCGGCAGCGTATTCGGGCTCGCCTTGATCGCGATCAGCCTTTCCTCACATCTTTGGCTGAGCTGCACCCTGTTTCTGGTACTTGGCGGCGCCTACGTCACGCATACCACTGCGGTCAACACCTCCATGCAAATGCAGGCTCCGCCTGACATGCGGGGCCGCTTCGCCGCGATGACGAGTTTCCTCAGCGCCGGCTCTTCGCCCATCGGACAGATGCTGACCGGCGCGATTGCGAGCGGCGCTTCGGTCTGGATCGCGATCTTCTTCAACGGAATCATGTGCTGCGCGGGCATCATCCTGGCCTACGCCTATCTGCTCAAATCACGCAGAGCGGGCGTGACGTTCGATTTCAGCGCACCCGCTGTCATTGCGCCGTTCGTCGCTGGAAATCAGGCGCTCGCGCTGGAGGGTGACAAGCTGGACCGATCAGAACCCAAGTGCCTTCGAGTTTCGACAGGGGGGCGCTGAGAATGGATGCGGCGAAGTTCAAGCTCGGCATGCGGCGGCTCGCAGCGGGCGTCACCCTCATCACCACTGTGAGGGGCGACGACCGCCATGGGCTCGTCGCCACTGCGGTTTCCTCGCTCAGTGCAGACCCGCCGACCCTCCTCGCCTGTGTCAACCAGAGCGCCTCGGCTCATGGCCATATCGCAGCGTCAGGAATTCTTCTGCGTCAACGTCCTCTCAGCCTCTCAGAAAGACCACGCCACACGCTTCTCCAGCGCGGGCGACCGCCATCGGCGCTTTCAGGAAGGCGAATGGCGCAAGCTGACGACCGGCGCGCCTGCCCTTGCAGGCAGCCTCGTCAGTTTCGATTGCAAGCTTCGCCAGTCCTTCGAATATAAATCGCACACGATCTTCATTGGCGAGATCGTGGCCGTTGAACTCTGGGCCGCGTCCATCAGTCCGCTCGTCTACATGGACGGCAGTTACCGTGACATCGCGAGCGAAACGCCGGACATTCTTGCGGTCAACGGCTCCTGATCCGGCAGATGCCTTGCGCCGTATCAGAAGACATGAGCCCGCTTTGACGTTGCGACCTGAGCGTAGAGCCATTCCTTGAAGCGGTTCAGCGCGCGCGGGGCCTCGGGCTGCCAGGGCGTGACGAGATAGTATCGGCTGCGAATTGGATAAGCCTCTCCGACCTGCACGAGTTCCTTGCGCTGGATGTAGCCCTCGACAAGCACGGAACGCGCGAGAAGCACACCCAGACCCGCCCGCGCAGCGTCGATGGCTGCCACGTTGTGATTGAACTTCGGACCCTGCGTGATGTCGTCGTGGTGCACTCCGAACTCGCGGAAGTAATGCGCCCAGTCCGGATACTGGCCGTTGATCGCCGGTATACGGCGCTCAAAGTGAATAAGCGGCAGCTGCTCCATCAACCCCGGTGAAATGCCGCCATGCTGCGCAGCGAGTTCCGGGGAGCAGACCGGGATAACTTCCTCGTCCATCAACGGCTCGATTTTTCGATCGAGGGACGTTTCCCAATTGCAGATCTGAAGATCCGGTTGCTCGCTCTCGATCGCGGCGCGATGCAGGAAGGTCTTCAGCGTGATGTCGATTTCCGGCGCGCCTTGCATAAAGGTCTGGATGCGCGGCATGAGCCAGAGCGACGTGAAGGACGCCGATGCGCCGACGATGAAGCGCTCGCGGCGCTCCTCAGGATGCTTCAGCTGAACGAGGGCATTGTCGATGAGGTCCAGCGCATCCGAGATCTTGGTGAGGCAGGCCTCGGAATCCGGCGTGAGTTCGAGGCGACTGTTGCGCCGGATAAACAGCTTGGACTGAAGGAAGTTTTCCAGAAACTTGATCTGGTGGCTGACGGCCGTGGGCGTGACGTGAAGTTCGTTCGCGGCCTGCGTGACGCTTCGATGTCTCGCAGCCGCCTCAAAAGCCCTGATTGCATTCAACGGTACGCGTCGTCTCATCGTGTGGCCGTGTTCCGTTTCTCCTCGTTGACCCGTTCCCTCACGTCGCGGCTTTTGCCGGATTTGAGCATTTGACGCTCATGGTTGATCCAAGACAAACACGTGCTCCGAATAGCGGCAAGAATATATTTTGTGCATTGCACCATACTTAAGACCTAGGACCGCATCTTTCTGAGGCAGTTCCCTCCGCAATTAATGTGTCGCACGCCTTTTGGGCATGAAGAAAACTCAACTCCTCGCGAAGAAAACGTCCTTTGACCGGTCATGCCACCGGCTGGATGGTGGTGACATTCCTTTTAACGCCACCGAAACGGACCTTTTATGCAGACGGCCGCGGAAGCGCAGCCAGGAGACAGGCGGCGCATCCTTATCGCCTTCATCGTCGCGACAGCCTTCGTGATGCAGGGCATCGACTCGACGCTGCTCATCATCGCCATCCCGACGATCAGCAATGCGCTGGCGGTCAATCCGCTCCTGCTCCACCTCGCAGTCACTGCCTATCTTCTGAGCCTTGCCCTCTTCATGCCCGTGAGCGGCTGGTTTGCCGACCGTATCGGCAATCGCACGATGTTTTGCGTTTCGCTGCTGCTGTTCACGCTGGGCTCCGTGTGCGCGGGGCTCGCACCGGGCCTGACGGAGCTGGTCGCTGCACGCATTGTCCAGGGCATCGGCGGAGCGATGATGACACCCATCGGCCGCCTCATCGTGCTGAAGACCTTCGGTCCTGGCCGCACGCTCGACGCCATGAGCTACATGACTCTGCCAATGACGCTCGGTCCGCTGCTCGGCCCGCTGATCGGAGCCTCGATCATCTCCGTCGCCTCCTGGCGCTGGCTCTTTTTCGTCAACGTGCCGATCTGCCTCGCCGCGGTTGCTCTCACGTTGATCTTCGTGCCGCGCGACCGGCCGGCGACGACGAGGGTCCCGTTCGACTTCATCGGCTTCCTCATCGGCGGCGCGACGCTCATCGCCTTCCAGCTCAGCGTCGAACATCTGGCAACACCCATCTTCGGCCTTGTCGCAACCGCGCCGATGTTCGCCCTCACAGGCGTAATGCTGCTTGTCTATGTACGCCATGCGCGCCGCGCGCCAAATCCGGCCCTGGACATCTCGCTCTTCAGCATCCGTGCGTTCAACGTCGCAATCTTCGGTGGGGGTCTCGGCCGCATCGGCCTCAACGCCGGGTTCTTCCTTATTCCGCTGCTGCTACAGATCGGACTCGGCATGAATCCGCTGACGGCCGCCGCCTTCTCATCCACGGCGGCGCTCGGCGCTTTCGTGTCAAAGCCGGTGCTTCATTTCACGATCATCCGGTACGGCTACGCCAGAACGATCATCACGCTCTCGGTGTTCGGTGCGGCAACGACCGCCGGATTTGCGCTGGTCGCGCAAGCGCCGGTGGCAGCGCTGCTGATCCCCTATGTGATTGTCACCGGCGCCATCCGCGGCATGTACTTCAACGTCGTCAACACGCTCACCTATGCCGACGTGCCGAGCCACCTTCTGTCAAAGGGCGTGAGTTCAGGCGGCGTGTTCCAGCAACTCGCGATGGGACTTGGCGTGTCCGTCAGCGCCGCCGTGCTCACTCTGGTCGCAAACGGTCGCACGGTTCCCAATCTCGGCGACTTCTCGGCCACCTTCCTGATCATGGCGATGTTCCCGCTCCTGTCCCTGCCCATGATCTTCTCGCTGAGAAATGCAGAACGTGCGCGGCTCCAGACGGAAGAAGCATTGGCATCGGCGATCAAAGTTACCGATGAGGAGATTGATGCAGCGGTCGCGCCTGCGGCGGCAAAGCCTGTCCCACCCGCTCAACCAATGATGGTGGTGACAGGCGGCGGCGAGAACAGAGCGCCCGTCGCAAATGAGTCGTGCGTCCGACGCGCGCGGAGCACAAAGAGCGGAAGTGTTTGATTTTACGGGAGTCGCGGAGCGTTGCGAAATCTGGTCAGCGGCTTTGCAACCACATTTGCAGTTCTCTCAGCCGCTAGGGTTTGCTCATGTTTGAGAGGCGGTAGAACCGTGCTGCCGTATCGTGGAACAACGCATTCTTTTCTTGCTGCGTCGCCCCGGCGGCAATTCGCTTGAAGGTGTTCCAGACCGTCACATAGGAGCAGGTGTTCTTGTCAGGCGGGAAATTGCTTTCGAACATGCAGCGCTGTGCGCCGAACGCCTCGATCACAGCAAGAATGTAAGGCTCCCACGCCTTGGCGAGTTCTTCCGACGACAGCGGCAGCGCACGCTTGTTGAAATCGAAACCGCTTAGCGCCATCCCTAGCCCGCCGAGCTTGACGCGAACATTCGGGCAGGTCGCAAGCGTTCTGATCTTGCCGTGCCAATCGGCGAACACCTCGTCGCGATGGCCCCGATAAGGGCCGACGCCAAGCGGCCCGCCGAGATGATTGAGCACGATCGGCGTCTCCGGAAATGCACGCGCCAGATCGGTGACTTCGTCGATTTGCGGATGATAGACCCAGGCGTCGAAGCTCAGCTTGAATTTGTCCAACAAGGCAAACCCCGCGCGAAACGCATCCGACGCCATAACGCCAAAGGCCGGCGGCGTTGAAATACTGGCGAGGAAATTCGGGTCGCGGGCGGTGATGTTGCGGATGCCACGCAGACGCCCGTCGGCCGCCGCGACGTGCGCAGCAAGAACCTGCTCCACCTCTCGCCCAAGCGTCAGTTCGGCGTAGGCGACGATTCCGGCGCCGACCTTGGCAGGCGCGCTGCGGCGCTCCGCCTCCAAAGCCATCGCGACCGCGCGCTCGGTCTCGCCTAGCGGTTTCATATATTCCGGCCCAGCGAGGCGATAGCCCCAGTACGCCTGCAGATAAATTGTGGCGACGACATTGTGGCCGGACTTCAGGTCCTCGATAAAGTCGTCGAGCAGATAGACGTAATCCGGCAACTGATAGAAATGATGATGCGGATCGACGATCGGCAGATCGGGATCAAGCACATCTTCTTCCGGACGCCGTGCCAACCAGGCTGGATTCGGCTTCGGATGCTGAACCACAGGCATCGTGCTGATATCTGCGCGCACGGGCTCAGCTCCTCAGCAAGTGGCATGCGGCGATGTGATCCCGCCCCGCCGGATAGGCAGGCGGAACGTCGACCGCGCATGGCGCGAAAGCATGAGGACATCGGGGATGAAAGCGGCAGCCGCTCGGTGGGTTCAAGGCGCTTGCGATCTCGCCCGCGGCTGCGCGTTCGTCCAGGACATGATCGGGATCGGGCAGCGGCACCGCCGCGAGCAGCGCCTGCGTGTAGGGATGACGGGCTTTGGCGAACACGTCCTCGGTCGGCCCCGCCTCGGCCACGCCGCCGAGATAGACCACCGCGACGTTGTGGCTGAAATGCTCCACCAGCGCGAGATCGTGCGCGACGATCAGGTAAGTCAGGCCGAATTCCTCCTGAATGTCCTGCAGGAGGTTGAGAACCTGCGCCCGGATGGACACATCGAGCGCCGAGACAGGCTCGTCCAGCACCATCATGCGCGGCTTCGGCGCAAGCGCGCGCGCAATCGCGATCCGCTGACGCTGACCGCCCGAGAATTCGTGTGGATAGAGATCGGCCGCCGTCAACGGAAGCCCGACAATCTCCAGAACTTCCGCCACCCGCTTGTCGAGCGCCGCACGGCCCGGCCGCTCATGCGCCAGAATCGGCTCGGTGATAATCTGGCGTACACGCATGCGCGGATTGAGCGAGGCGTACGGATCCTGAAACACGGCCTGCACCTGACGGCGATAGGATTTGAGCGCGCCGCGTCCCATCTCGGCGATGTTCTGGCCCTCGAACAGCACCGCACCCGACGTCGGCTTCTCCAGCTGCAGGATGATCTTGGTGATTGTTGTCTTGCCGCAGCCGGATTCTCCGACGAGCGCCATCGTGGCACGCGCCGGCACCTCGAACGACACGTTCTCGACCGCGCGAACGACGCCGCGCCGCGTGCGATAATGCTTGGTGACGCCTGCAAGCTGGAGCATCAGTGCGTCAACCTCCAGCAGGCGGCGGTGTGTCCATCCGCGACCTCGATCGACGGCGGAGCTTCAGCGCATTTGTCCATGCGATACGGACAGCGCGCCGCGAAGCGGCACCCCGTCGGCGGGTCGATCAGGCTGGGCGGCTGGCCGGGAATCGCAGACAGGCGCTTGCGGCGGCTGCCGAGGCGCGGAATCGCTTCGAGCAGCGCTTGCGTGTACGGATGCGATGGCTTGCGATAAATCGAACGCACGGGTCCGGTCTCGATGATCTGACCCGCATACATCACCGCGATCCGCCGGCAGAGGCTCGCCGCCACGCCGAGATCGTGCGTGATGAGAATGATGCCGACGCCGGCGTCTTCCTGTATCTGCCGCAGCAACGCAATGATCTGCACCTGGATCGTCACGTCGAGCGCCGTCGTCGGCTCGTCGGCGACGAGCAACCTCGGTGTGCAGCCAATCGCCATCGCGGCGACGATCCGTTGCCGCTGGCCGCCAGAAAACTGATGCGGATAGTCACCCAGCCGATCCTCGGGCGACGGAATTCGGACGCGCTTCAGCACATCCACAACAGCCGAGCGCAGCTTGGCGCCATGGGCAATGTCGTGATTGCGCAGCGGCGCGCCCACCTGATCGCCGATGGAGTAGACCGGATTCAGCGACGTCATCGGATCCTGCATGATCATTGCGATGCGGCGACCACGGATGTCGCGCGCAAGCTCGGCCTCAGACAGCGTTGTCAATTCCTGGCCGTCCAGTTTGATCGAGCCGCTTTCGATCCGCCCGGATCCCTTCGGCAGCAGCCGGAGCAGCGACAATCCAGTCAGCGTTTTGCCGGAACCGGACTCGCCGACCAGTCCCAGCGTCTCGCCCTCTTCGACATGCAGGCTGATGCCGTCGACGGCGCGAAGGTTTCCGCGGCGCAGATGCAAATGCATGCTGCAGGTCTTTGACGTCCAGAAGCATCACAGCTGCCTCAGCTTTGGATCGAGCCTGTCACGCAGCCAGTCGCCGAACAGATTGGCCGAGAGACAGGTGAGCATGATCGCGATACCCGGCATCGTAATCGCCCACCACGCATTGGTGATGTATTGGCGCGCATCGGCGAGCATCAAACCCCACGATACGTCAGGCTGCTGAATCCCAAGGCCAAGGAACGACAGCGAAGCCTCGAACAAGATCACCTGCCCGACTTGCAACGTCGCCAGAACGATCAAGGTATTGAGAATGTTCGGCAGCAGGTGACGAATGAAGATCGTCGCGGCGCCGACGCCGGCGACGCGCGCGAAGGCGATGTAATCGCGTTCCTTCAGCGCAGATGATTTCGCCGCGAATGATACGCGCATACCAGGCCCAGAAGCTGATCACGATGACCACCACCACCGTCGACAGGCCCGGCTCGAGCGCCGCCGCAAGAATAAGGGCCAGCGCGATCGACGGCACCGATTGCTGAATCTCGACCACGCGCATCAGGATCGCATCGACCACGCCGCCGAAATAGCCGGCGATCATGCCGATCAGTGCACCGATGGTCCCCGAGAACAGGATCGCGTAGAGGCACACGATCACGGATACGCGCGAGCCCGCCATGATGCGCGACAGGATATCGCGCCCCAGATTGTCGGTGCCGAGCGGATGCGCGAAGCTGCCGCCATCCTGCCAGGCCGGCGGACGAAACGAGGCGCCAAGATTGAACTGCGTTTGGGTCGAACGGGAAAATGTACGATCCGCCAACGGCAAACAGGCCCACCGCACCAAGAATAATGAGCGGCAGCCAGGGCAGATCGAGCTGCCACCAGGATAGTCGTGCCCTATCGGCCATCGCGCACCCTCGGATCGATGATGCCGTAGGACAGATCGACCAGCAGGTTCGACACCACGAACAGGATCGAGGAAAACAGCACGCCTGCCTGCACGACAGGGAAATCGCGGCTGAAGACCGCCTCCACAACGGTGCGGCCGACGCCCGGCCAGGCGAAGATCGTCTCCACCACAAACGCGCCGCCCAGCATACCCGCGAAATACACGCCGAGCATCGTCAGCAGCGGAATCGCCGCATTGCGTAAGGCGTATTTCCAGATCACCTGCCGCTCAGGCGTACCGAGCGAGCGCGACAGACGAATGTAATCGCTGTCGAGCACGTCGAGCATCGCGGAACGCACAATGCGGGTTTGAGCCGCGACCGGATACCAGCCGAGCGCGATGGCGGGAAGAATGACATGCTTTGGCGAGTCGGCACCGAAGGCCGGCAGCCAGTTCAACTCAACGGCAAAAACGAGAATCAGCAGCAAGCCGACCCAGAACGGCGGCATCGCCTGACCAAGCATCGCAAAGATGCGCGCCAGCTTGTCGATCCAGCTTCCTCGATGCACGGCCGACAGCACTCCGACCGGCACCGCCACCGAGATGCTGAACACCAGTGCGCAGATCGCAAGCTCGATGGTTGCGGGTAATCGATCGAGAATCAGCTGCAGCGCCGGCATTTCCCACCGGTATGACCTGCCGAAATCACCGGCGAGAGCATGCTGAGCGAAGATCAGATATTGCGTCCAGAGCGGTTTATCCAGACCAAGTGTACGCCGCAGTTCGTCGATGACGCTCTGAGGCGCCTCCGGCGGGAGCAAGATCACCACAGGGTCTCCCGAGAGACGGGAGATCATGAAGATGACAATGCTCACGCCGATGATGCTGATGACCCCTTGCAGGAGGCGCTTGAGCAAAAGAGAGAACATCACACCGGTCTATGTTTTATTGCTTCAGCCCGATCTGCTGCATGCTGTGCCAGAATCCCGGCACCGGCCATGCACGGAACGTGACCTTGTCCCGCCATGCGAAGGTCGCCACGGGGCGATAGGTCGTCAGGCCGCCTGTCACACGCTCATGCTTCAGGCGCGCGATCTTCTTGATCATGTCGCTGCGCTTGGCCGGATCCATTGTTTGCTTCAGCTCCTCGACCATCTTGTCGAGTTCCGGATCCGCCTGGAACGCCGCACTGCCCCATCCGCCCGTGGGCTGGAATGAGTGAAGATGGCCACTCCAGGGCGTCGCCGGATCGCCGGGCAATCCGTGCGGCCACATGGTGCTATAGAGACCCCCCATCGGGGTGGTTTCGCCGGCGCGACGGCCGCGCAGAAGCCACGCGCCGTACTCCATGCCCTGCACCTTGCAGCGGATGCCGACCGCCGTCGCATAAGCGAAGATCGCCTCGCCGACTTCCTTGATATAGGGCTCGCGCGGCGTCGTCAGGTTGTAGCAAGGGATATCGAAGCCGTTCGGATAGCCGGCTTCACGCAGAAGACTGCGGGCCTTCGCCGGATCGAAGGCATAGGGCTTCAGGTCGGGATCGTAGCCTGTGGTGCCCTTGCCGACCTGCGCATAGCGCTCGCCCTGGCCGAATAGCACACTCTTGATGATGGCATCGGTATCGACGGCATAGGCGAGTGCCTGACGCACGCGCAAATCCTTGAATGGCGACTTCTCCGTCAGCCCATCGATGGCGATGTAAAGATTGTTGGGCGTGACGAAACTTTGCGTGGTTACGCCCGGCATTTTCTTGAACTCCTCCACCATCGAGGGCGGCACGGAGTCGATCCAGTCAACCGCGCCGGTCTTGAAGGCCGCCACGCGCGTCTGATCTTCCGGAATAATCTTGACGACAAGGTTCTTCACCGTCGGCCGGAATTCCTTGTTCCAGTAATTGTCAAACGCCTCAAAGCGCACTTCGTCCTTGACGATACGCGAGACGAATTTCCATGGACCCGTGCCGACAGGCATCTTGATGAAGCCCTCATCGCCGACCTTGTCATGGTATTTCTTCGACATCGCCCAAAGCTGCAGATTGTCGGAGATATAGGAACCGTCGCCGCGCTTGAAGCGCAGACGGAAGTGATAGTCATTGACGATCTCGAATGATTCGATTTCAGCCTGCAATTGCGGCTGCCGTGCCGTCTTGGGATTGCGCAGGCGTTCAAAGGCGAACTCGAAATCGGCCGACGTCATTTCGTCGCCGGTGTGAAACTTCACGCCCTTGCGAAGGTGAATGTCGAGATAAGGCTTGCCGGCCTCTTCCTTCAACTCCCAGCTCTCCGCCAGCCAGTTTTTCCGTTCGAGATTCGGATCGGGGCGGACGAGTTGTTCGTAAATCTGTCCGAGGAAATATTCGTCGACGCCGACGCGCGTTGCAGGATCTAGGCTTGAGGCCTCTGCCGCGAAAGCGATCGTCAGCGTTCCGGTTGCAGGCTTTACATCCTGAGCCCATCCCGGAGCCGAAATGAGTGCGAACACCGATGTAGTGACAAGCATCCGCGCCATCGCGCCGATGCGCACGCGCATCTTCGAATTGTTCATTGGCCGTCCTCCCATGAAACGAAGGTTTTCCCTTCTGTTGTCCGAAAGGCTACTGGCGGCGGGACAGAGCGCCTATAGCTGCGGCTTGAATATCCGTTATGTGATTGCGGTTAGCTCGGCGCTACGGTTGCAGCGCAATCGCCATGAAGCCATGCTGCGACTGCGTCGCAGTCTGCCGGAATGGACAAAGACATTAATGCGATCTTCTGTCGCAGCGTCGCAGCATTCAAAAGCAGGTGCGCTCCCCGGCATGCAATCGCAATTGCCGGAGAGCGAGATCGTACAAATACAATTCCGTTAGGCTCGGACCGTTGTCAGGCCGGAATCCAACCGTGCGGCGCAATGCCATCGATGTTGGTTTTGACGTCGATGACCACCGGCTTCTTCGCCGAGAATGCGCGGTCCAGTGCACCGGCCATTTCGCTCGGCTTGTTGACGGTGATGCCAACACACTCAAACGACTCCGCTACCTTGGCGAAATCCGTTTCCGGGAACAGCCAGAAGCCGTCGGACTGCGCCGAACGCCCACCGAGCGCGTGCTCGTTGTGGCTCTTTTCCTGGTTGAGCGAATGGTTGTTGTTGACGATCGTGACGGTATTGATGCCGTATTTGCGCGCGGTATCCAGTTCCTGAAGGTGATACCAGAACCCGCCATCGCCGGTGAAGCAGACGACAGGCCGATCCGGCATCGCGCATTTCGCACCGATCGCAGCCGGAAAGCCCCAACCGAGAGAGCCGGCGCAACGCAGATACATCTGGTCCTCGTGCTTGAGGTCGATAAAGGCGCCCGTCCAGATGCCGGCATGGCCGGTGTCGGACACGAGAATGGCGTTGCTCGGCAGGTTGTTCTCGATCTCGCGGCACAGCCGCTCCGGCCGCATCGGCAGAACCTCCGACGTGAAGACCCCGTTCATTTCAGCCTTCCATTCAGCGACCAGGTCCTGCACGCGCTTCACCCATGCCGCTCGCGGCGGCACGTTGCCGACATGCTCGATCATGCGGCGCAGGGTCGCTCGGACATCGCCTTGCAGACCGACCTGAACCGGGAAATTCCGACCGATCTCGGCGGCATTGATATTGAGTTCGATCGTGGGCGTACCTGGCACCGGAACACGATAGTGATTGGTGACCTGGCTGCCGGTATGGCTGCCGATGAAGAAAACGAGATCCGCTTCGTAGAGAGCCTTGTTGGCGCACGCGCGCGAA
Organism: uncultured Alphaproteobacteria bacterium; assembly: GCA_963736355.1. Taxonomy (GTDB): domain Bacteria; phylum Pseudomonadota; class Alphaproteobacteria; order Rhizobiales; family Xanthobacteraceae; genus CAVTOO01. The sequence goes on from CAVTOO010000007.1 coordinate 354,561, forward strand.
TAGGTGCCGGGCGTGCCGACTGCGAGCGGATGATCGTGCGGGAACATCGCTTTGGCATTCAGGGCGGTCGCAACCGGAATCGACATCTTTTCCGCAAACGCGATCAGTTCCGCGCGAGCACTTGACGACGTCACGCCGCCGCCCGCGACGATGATGGGCCGCTTGGCTGCCGTGAGAAGCTCGATCGCCTTCTTGACGCTGTCGATGTCCGCTTCCGGCCGGAACGGCGGATAGGACGAGAACAACGGATCGACCGCCACTTCGAGGTCGGCTTCGCGTTCGGCAATCGGGATGCCGGTGCGGCCTTCGAGGTCGATATGGACCGGACCCGGCGTGCCAGAAACCGCCGTCCGAAATGCCTGACGCAAATGGTGCGTCAGTTGCGTGGGATCGGCGACATAGCAGCTCGACTTCGTCACCGCCGAGAAGGGGCTGGTATGATCCACTTCCTGATAGGCGTTCTTGCCTTGATTGACGTGAAGTTCGCGTCCCGAAATCGCGATGACCGGCGATTGGCCCAGATAGGCATCCTGCAAGCCGGCGGCGAGATTGAGCGCACCGACAGACTGGCACAGAACAAGGCTGGGCGCGCGCTTGGCGCGGGCATAGCCGTCGGCCATGTAGGCGGCCGCCTTCTCGCCGTGCGTCTGCACGACCGTCATGCCGAGATTTTGCATTTCTCCGAGCGCGCGCGGAATGATGTACGGCATGAAGAATGCGTGAGTCAGTCCGTAGCCATGAACGGTTTCAGCCAAGAGCCGTGCGCCCATCATCTTCGGCATTTGTTTTCTCTCCCAGATGTCTCGCCCACTTTTCGGGACGATTTCAGTCAACACATCGCGCAAGCGATAGATGATTGCGCCGCGCAGAACGAAGCATCACCTTTCGGTGCCGCGCGGCCTATAGCCAGCGGGCGAATATCAGTTATGTGTCCGGTCTTGAGGACACTCGCGCCAAAGCCGTCAGCCGGCGGCACGCCGCCTGCTCGACTTGCTATTCTTTGAACATAGCGCCAGCAGCGGTCCTGCATCTTGCCGATGCTCCAGATCGTCCACAAACGCCTCGATCTGATCGGATTGCGCTGAGCCAAGAACGGCGCCGGCGGCAAGACGGAAGCGATAACGGACATCGGCTTCCGTCGCCGGGGTAACATCGAGCTGGGTAATTGAAATCCGGCGGCCGTCGGCCAGATCGACCTCGACGGTAGCGCCCTGGAGCCTTGGAAACTCGGCACTCAGATCCTCGTTCAACGCGAGCTGCGTCAGCGACACCAGCCGCAGCAACTCCGGATCGCGCAGATTGCTGTAGTTCTTTTCCGAGAGCTCGCGATTGGCGAACACCGCGGCCACACCGAACTGAATGCTCATCTTGGCCTGAAGCGGCCTGTCGAACGGACCAAGACTGTCGCAGCCGGGATAGGTTGCAGCTGATTTTGGAACGCCGATCTTGATCGCTTCAACCCGCGCGGCGTTCGGCCCCAACTCGTCGACAAGGCGCATCGCAGCCTGGCTGGCGGTTTGTGCGAAATGGCAGACCGGCGCGCGCTTGTGATAAACGCTGAGTATGTCGGCCTTGCCGTCGGGGAACAGCAGCACAGGGCCCGGCATCGATCGCCGCGTAACAGCCGCAAACAGACCCGCAGGCCCTTCAAGAATTTCCGGGCTCCCGAAAGCCCCGGCCTGCGCAAGGCGCACTGCGGTCAACGCGTTGCGCGCCGCAAATCCCGGATGGAAGAACATGTCGGACGCGCCGCTGCTCGGCCATTGATTCAGGCCTGCCGCGGCATTCGCCGCGAACGCAATCGCCGATGCTGTCTGCTCGGGCAGAAACTTCAGCATCCAGGACGCTCCTGCGGCCGCGCCGATCGGTGCGACAATGCCTGTCGGCCGATAGTGCAATGCCACGTCTTCATCGACCAGCAAGCGGCCAAGCCGGCATCCCACCTCGTAGGAAAGTATGGCGGCGCCAAGCAGTTCGCGGCCGGAGATTTTGCCTTCCTCCGCGAGTGCCATCAGCAAGGGCCATGTCACGACGCCGTTGTGAACCACTGATGCCGGGTGCATATCGCCGCGTACGAGCCCATGACCCATCACCGCATTTGCAAAGGCGGCGTCGCCGGCCGTTGACGTCACGTTGGTTCCGATAATGTGACTGCCTGTGGCGCGCACGGCTATCTCCGCAGCCTGGCGACTCGGCGGCAGATCGATCGAACTCGAACGCACCGCCAAGAAAATCCAGAAGGCATAGCTTTGCCTTGACCATGGGCATTGCGCCCAAAGCGTCCGGCCTGAAGTCGGAGATCGATTCAGCCAGTTCTTGTGATCGCGTCAGCGTCCGTGACTTCAGCATGTGCGCCGCATCAATTGCGAGTTGCCATTCCGTGTTGCTCTCAATCGTAGCCGAGGGCATTTTGCGGGACAATCTAAGTCGATCCGAACGCCCACCATAAGCGCCGTGAGGTGCATATCAGTAATGTGGCCGCAGTGCAGGCCGGAACGCCAGCGTATTTGCGCCGCCAAAACCGCGCTTGCCCTCACCCGCGCTTTCTGGTTGCCTTCATCCTCGCGCTCGCACAAAGCGCCGGCACATCTTCCAGGGGCCTTGAACGTGCTCGATCTCAGGCAACTTCAGCTATTCTCGGCCGTCGCGGAATTCGGAAGCTTTTCGCGTGCTGCAGTTGCGCTGTCGGTCGGACAGCCTGTCATCAGCCGTCAGATCAAAATGCTGGAGGAAGAACTCGGCACCTCGCTGCTCTACCGCAATGGCCGCGGCATTGTGCTCACGGAAGCCGGAAAGCTCCTGAAGGACTATTCGAACGCGATCCTTGAACAGGTTTCGCGCGCGACGACCGAAATAGCCGCGATGAGCTCCAATCCGCGCGGCACGATCGTAATCGGACTGCCGCCGTCAGTTGGCATCGTGCTGACTTCGCGCCTCGTGGAGAACTTCCGCTCGGCGTTTCCATTTGTGGCAATGCGAATTGTCGAAGGCTTCAGCGGCCATCTTCTTGAATGGCTTGTCATGGGCAAGATCGACGTTGCCGTGCTCTACAACGCGCCGCGCATGAGCAATCTGCTGTGTGAGCCGATACTCCGCGACGAATTGTTTTTGCTGGGGCCCGCCAACGATCCGGCCAAGCTCGGCACAGGCTCGGTACCGGCATCGTGCGTCGCCGACATTCCGATGATCCTCTCGGCGCGACCGCATGGCTTGCGCTTGCTGCTCGATCAGGTGTTCACGTCGGCCGGCATCGTGCCGCGCATTGAGCTTGAGGTCGATTCAGTACCGTCCACATTGAGCCTGATCGAGCGCGGGATCGGCTATACGATCCTGTCCTACTCAAGCGCGCATAACCTGATATCGCAGGGGCGCATCAAGTACTGGCGCATCGAGAAGCCGGCCATCCACCGCGAACTCCTGCTGGCGACGTCGAGCCAACGTCCGACGACAACGGCTATCCGTGCGTTGACCGCACAGGTCCGCACGGAGATAAAGGAATTGAAGAAGCTCGGCGTGTGGGAGCCTGGCAAGTAGGTTCCACAGTATCGGCGCTTGTGAGAGATTCCCTGTCTTTATGAGGGATCGCGATGGATGTACAGCTAGATGGATGACAGCTAAACGCCTTCAAGCTGCTGCATCAGTGCGGAAATCTTGATCGTGGCAAAATTCGAGAAGGTGTCCGACACGGCATAAGGCAGGATGATCCGGTTGCCGTGCCGCATAGCCCCGCACGTATAGACGACGTTGGGGACGTAGCCTTCGCGCTCGGACGGCTCCGGCCTCACCAGCGGTTCGCGCGAACGTGCGAGCACCTTGGAGGGATCCTGCTTGTCGAGCAGCACCGCACCAATGGAATATTTTCGAACCGGTCCCACGCCGTGGGTCAGCAGCAGCCAGCCCTCATCAAGCTCGACAGGCGAACCACAATTGCCGATCTGCACAAACTCCCAGGGAAACAGAGGCCCCAGAATGGCTTTGCCGCCTTCCCAGGAATACAGATCGTCGGAATAGATCAGATAGAGATTCTCGTTGTCCTGCCTCGCGATCATCGCGTATTTGCCGTCAATCCGGCGCGGGAACAAACCCATGCCCTTGTTGCGAGCCGCTGAGCCGGCAAGTGGCGTCATCCGGAATGAAACGAAATCGGTCGTCTCGATGAGCTCGGATCTGATCGCCCGTCCGCTATAGGCAGTGTACGTTCCGTAGAACATTTTTTGACCGGCGTCTTCGAACTCGACAAAGCGTGCGTCCTCGATGCCGTTCGATTGCGACATCGTCAGCGGAAAGATGACACGCTCGCTGATGTCTTCATTGGTCTCAAAGCTCACGTCCACCCGCTCAGTGTCGGCTGGTCCCTCGCGCCTGACGACCTTCGGCACCGACGCGAGGCGCACTGTCGGATCGACGCTGATCGCACCTTGGGCCGTGATCGTCCCCGACCGAAAGGTCAGCGACGATATATGGCCCTCACCCACGGCCCGAAGGCTGAGGATGAAACGCCGCCCGCCGGGAGGTGCGCCCGTCTGATCCGGATGCGACACGATGCTCGGGTTGAACAGCGCCGACGCCTCGAAGGAATATTCGTGCAGAAAATAGGCGCCAACCAGCCGCCGTTGCGTTTTTGTGAAAGTGCTATGCCCCAGGAATGCGTCTTCCATCTCGTCGGCACGCGCCTCGAACTTCCCGATCAGCTTGCGATGACGCCCTTCAAAATTTTCCAGCACCTCCGCGAGCTGATTTTCTGCTGCGTCGGCATCGAGCGCCAATACCCTGTCGACGATGTGATTGGCTCGCGTCTTGTCGGTCGGATTGAGATCGCGCGGCTCAACGGCCGGCCTGAAGGGTCGCACGACAACCCGCGCGGGATCAGGTCGCAAATAGAGTGCCTGTCTGTTCAGGAATTTGGATTGCGACAATGTGCCCTCGACATATGCGTGGTGAGATTCAGAATCCCGCAGCCTGACCGACGAGAACCTTCACGTCGTTCGCGGCGTTTCGGGATTGGCGGATTTCGGAGAGCGCCAGGAGGTAGCAGACCACGGATTCCGCGCCCCTGTTCTCGTTAGCACGATCCGGATGCAAACCGTCGCGACAGCTGCCGGTCTCGAGATCGACCAGGGATGTGAGCAGGTCATTGCCCCCGAGAAACCAGGCAAACGCGGTTGACGCAGCCGTTTGCCACGCTCCATCGCCGTCGGCGCGCCACGCCGCCAGGCAGGCCGATATCGTCGCGGCAGCCTCCACCGGCTGCTGGTCAAAGGGATGCGGCTTCATTTTCTTCTCGCCGAAGCCAGCAGTGCCGATCGGTCGGAAGAAACCTTTCTCCGACGTCTGTTGCTTGACCAGCCATCGCAGCGATTTCAGCCCGGCGGCGACAAAAGCGGGGTTCGGCGTGGCGAGGCCGGTGACAATCAAAGCCTGCGACAGGCGTGCATTGTCGTAGGCGAGACCTTCTTCAAACCAATACCAGTCTGCCACGGCCACCGCCGACAGGATCGCCATCAGCCGCTCGGCAAGGCGGCCGCGTGTGAGTTTGGCCTCGTGATCGTCGGGAACCGCGGCGCAGTAGGCATCCAGCCCGAGCAAAGTGAACGCCCAGGCCCTCGGCGAAGTGAACTGTTCGGTCGGAGACAGCGACTGCGCGAACAGACAACGCGCCCATGCCTGCCGCGCTGGATTGACATCGTCGCGTGCACATTCCCCCAGCGACCACAGCGTACGCGCGTGGCTATCTTCCGAGCCAGTGTCCTCGAGCCAACGTCGGTCGAAGCTCATGAAATTCCGGAAACGTCTGGTGTCCGGATTCCACGCATGCTGGACAAACGCAGCGAAGCGCGTCGTCAGTAACTCAGGCAGCCGATCGCTGGACGCATTGAGCGCGCATGACAACAGAAGAGCGCGTGCATTGTCATCAACACAATAGCCATGGCTGCGATCAGGCACACAATGGACGGCATGCTGGAAAATCCCGGTGTCGTCGCACATCGACAGCAGATAGTCGGTTTTCAGGCGCGGCAACGGCCGGCTCTCACGAAAGGACACATGCCGCAACCGACGGTCGGTGAAGCTTGTGCCGAGACTACGTCGCGCCGCCTCGAACACCGCAACATAGCGCTCGGCCACATTCGCCCAAACCATTGATCGGCTGACCGAGTAGGCTCGCGATCTTATGGCGAAGCGGCGCGGCTCATCCGTAAGCAGCGCCGAAATCTCCCGGCCGGTGGTCATTGAATTGCCGAAAGGCACCAGAATGCCCTTGTTGTCGGCGAGCAATTCCTGCGCATGCCAGTACGGCGTCGACACCACGGCTTTTCCGAGCCCGAAGCTGTAGGCGAGCGTTCCGGACGTCATCTGCGCTTCGTTGAGATACGGGGTGACATACACGTCGCACATCGCAATGAACTTGAGCAGCAACGGCAGATCGACAAACCTGTCGATGAACTCGACATGGCTTTCCACGCCAAGCTCGCGCGCGCGTTTCATTAGCGTTTCACGATAGACCTCGCCCTGATCTCGAACCAGATGCGGATGGGTCGCACCGAGAACGACATAGACTGCGTTGGGCGTGTCTTTCAGGATCGCCGGCATCGCATCGATCACGACTTCGATGCCCTTGTTATGCGACAGAAGCCCGAACGTCAGAATCACGGTTCGATCGCTGAATCCGAGTTCGGACTTGGCTTCATCCGGCTCGACGAAGGGAAAATCGGGAATGCCGTGCGGGATCACCTCAATCTTGTCTGCCGACACGCCATAATGCGTGATCAGCAAATGCCGGCCTTTCTCTGCCATCACGACAAGCGAGGACGACATTTCAATGAGACGATCCATCACCGCCCGCTGGGCGATACTCGGCTTGGCCAGCACCGTGTGCAACGTCGTGACGATCGGCATCGTCAATCGCGACAGCAGCGCCAGAATGTGACTTCCGGCTTCACCACCGAAGATCCCAAATTCATGCTGCAGGCAGACGATATCGAAGCCTCCGGTATTCAGGAAAGCTGCGGCATTCACGTAGTCCTCGATCTTGTCGTCCCGGATCTGCGCGCAGACATGCGACGGATAGAGATACGGTTCGTCGCGATCGTTCATGGCAACAATACACGTCTTGAGCTGCGCTCGCGACGCGGAGACCGCTTGATGCAGGTCCGTTGTAAACGTCGCGATGCCGCACTTTCGCGGCAGCGAGTTGCCGATGAATGCAACGCTTCTGAGTGGCGTCATTGGTAAACCTCGGATCCGGTGGCGGCTTGCGCGCCTGGTAAGCCGAGATCGTGCAACAGATCTGGATTTTCACGCTGGCCCACAGAGGCAATCAGCGCCGTCAGGCCTTCCGGGCCGACATTGACGACGCAATGATCGTCCAGGAGGAACAAGGCGTCTCCTTGTTGCATTGATTTCGAGGCAACTTTGGCCTGCCCCTCGAGAACGAGCAGCCAGGTCTCAAGCTCGGCGTGAACCTCCCAGATCGAACGCGCAGGAAGGACAATGCGTTCCACGGAAAAGTAGGGGCTCGATGCCAGCTGTGTCCTGTTGTCGCTCAGGCGGCGGGCGGCGGGTTGAATTTCGAGCGGTCCGGGACTGGACACCTCTACCGCTTTATCGACGTGAATTTCGCGGTCGCGGCCGTAGTCGAACAACCGATAAGTCGTATCGCTTCTTTGTTGAATTTCGGCAATCACCAGGCCTGAGCCGATCGCATGGATTGTCCCCGCCGGAACGAAAACAGTTTCGCCCTCCTCGGCTTTGCGCCACTGGATATGCTGGACAATCGACCCGTCACTGATTGCAGCGCGTAACTGCGCCGCCGTGAGCTTCCGCTTCAGCCCGACCGCGACTTTCGCGCCCGGCTTGGCCGAGAGGATGTGCCAGGCCTCGGTCTTGCCATTCGGCAACCCCGCCTTCTCCGCGAAGGCGTCATCTGGATGAACCTGAATCGACAACGGCGCGGATGTGAACAGCAGCTTCAGCAACAACGCCGGATCCGGCGAGCTGCCGTCCGGACGTTCAAACCAGATTTCGCCAACGGCCGAAGACCCGTGGCTGACCTTGCTCCATGGACGCAGGTCATTGCTGCCCCACGGCTTGTGAACGATCCTGGTGCTGGCATGTTCGATGGTCAGCTTGATCTCCTGATCCACGTCCGATTCACCGAACGAAGCGGGTGGCGCAATGGATGGACTGCCTTATTCACGTGTTCACGCGAGCACAGAAAGCCCGCAGGCTGAAGCGCGCGGGCGATCGTGGAACAATAAGACTTCAAATAAGAGCGACGAACTCTCGGTGGATTGCTGTCGTCGCTGAAGGACCTGAAGCTGTCGGCCGCCGTATCGAGGCCGCAATACTCAGGAAGAATAGAGGCACATGCCGGTTTGGCGCGTGGATGCCCCACATAACACAAATGGAGACCGCAAAGCACATTACAAGCCGACATCGTCTTTATATTCGGGCCCGCATCGCGGCCGCGAGGTGCTATCGTTGTTTCAGCGACAACCCCAACAGAATCAGCGAACCGGCCGATTGGAGAGCTTATGGCTCGTGAAACGATCTACATGGTTCAGTCGTTTCAGATGGGCAATCGCAATAAACTCCGCGCCGACACACCCATTCCCTGCAAATCCGCTGACGGCGCGCTCCGCACAGCGCAACGCCTGGCGCTGAACAAGCTCGGCGTGATGGCCTTTTCCACGACGGGGGATGCCGAACTGGGCGACTATGACGATGAACCCGTCATCTTGTTCCGCTCCGGCCAGCTGCCCGAAGAGATCGGATAAAGACAATGTCGGACATCGCGTTGAACGGCGATCCTGCCCAGGAGCCACATGCGCAGCGTAGCGCGTTGTTGCTGAAGAACGGGCTGCCGGATCTCGCCACGTCGCTTGTTGAGGCCTATCGCAGCGGCAAGGGCCGACCGTGGCGCATCAAGTTTGCCTACGAGACAGCGCCTTCTCTGTCGATGGACCGGGCGCAAGCGTCGCGGATGGCAGGCCAGCTTCGCGAACTCGGTGAAATCGAACTTGCAGACGAAATCGACTACGCAGTGACGAGAGCTATACATTACGGCGACGTCTACTAAAGCGCCGTTCTATCCTCAACGTGCCGAATGCCGTGACCGCGCCGCTTATTTGCTGAATTCCAGCATCTGCCGCACGGCTTCGCGAAGCCGCTCAGCCTGTCTTTTGCGATCGCCATCGAGGGGCCTTTCGATTTGCTCAAGCATATCGGCGGACGCCTTCATGCACTTCACGATGTCTTCAATCTGGTGGTTACCCATTTCCATAATTTTCTCTCCTGACTCCCCCTAGACCCGTCGAAACGATGGTGGCAGCGGCGCACGTGCCAGCTCGCTCTGGTCCAACACCTCACCGCTCTCGCGGATATCGCTGGTCAATATCTCGACATAGGGATGTTGACGGTTATGGGCCTTACCGCGCTCATACTTTGCGGTTACCATTTTCGATATCAATGCGAGATTCCGGACGCCGAGCGCATTGTACTCCGCGCGATAAAGACTTCGATCCCGATCCGCGGGCGATGCGGCACAGGCCCATTCGTCCATCACATGCCGGCCGATAAACGCGTCGACGGCAACGCCTCCGTCCCAGGCCTGGATGACGAGGCCGTCACGATTGTGCGGGTTCTGATCGATTTGAAATTTGCTGATCATGGACAGTCTCCTCGAGACTAAATCATTAAGGCCCCCATATAGCATGGCTGCGAGAACAACAGTGGCGCCATCAATGCTCACACGTGAGAGTCGCTGACCTAGCAGGGAACTCGCAAAAACGGGGCTGCAGTAAAAACTGCTACACCGTTCGCCGTTCAAGGCCTCCCCGGGAATCTTAATTGCTCGCATTCCCGACGTTAGTTGCTAAGATTGCAGCTTAATCAGGCAGACGCCGACCATGATCGGCGAGTGAAAGTGCCGAGGTTCCCGCCTTTTAAACAGGAAAGGGAGCTGCGCGCCGTGCCTTGAGACTGCGCCAGCCACATTGCCGGCGCTCTGTGATTGCTCGTCGCCTCGCGCTTTGTCCGGCTGCGGCTCTTACGCATCTATAGCGGATGCGCAATCATTTCATCCACAGCGCCAACCAATAGCCTCGTTGAGTGGCTAATCAGAGGAAGCAGATGGTCAATTTTATGCCAAACGGGTCTCAGCTCGCGTTCCTCAACCTGGCTCGCAGCTACCAACCCTTGCGCGGGGTGGTTTGCTTCTGGGCGAACGACGGCCCCAGAGAAATATCGTTTTATGTGAGCGCGGGCGCGCTCAAGCATCTCGATTCCAGCTTGCAATCAGATGAAGCCGGATTTCTGCGCGCATTCGATGCCAATCGCGGCCGGATCGAGGACGCTGCCAACAAGATTTATCGCGCGGGATCACAAAGCTCCTATGAGCTCGACCTCCCACACTTTTAGAGCCGCCTCGATGATCGACACGAATGGCATCAGGGAAGACATGGAAGTCATCGGCGCCGACAGGCGGCATGTCGGCACGGTTACCAGAGTCGAATCCCACCGTATCAGACTGATCAAGGCGGATGACGGCAACGGCGCTCACATGGGCCACCAACACTACATAGCCTGCGCGCTGATCGCCAATGTCGAAAGCAACAAGGTTCGGCTTTCAGCAGACGCCGCCGTCGCAATCAACACCGAAGAATAGGAAGTGAAATGCTTGAAGAACCTGGCGTGAAAAAACAAAATAAGGGAATCAATCTGCTTCCCGTCGAAGGATTTTCGCTGGTCGTAGATGGAAAGCTCAAAAATCACTACGCCAGTGCGGAGCCAGCTCATAAGCAGGCACTTGAGCTAAAATCGAAATTTCCCGCACTTCAGATCATGGTGCGCGACAATGCGACAGGCATTCGTACGCCCGTCGAGGCGAAGGGCGCAGACACCGCATGAGCGAGCGAATCGAATTGCTGAAGAAAGCGCGGGCGCGCATGGCCGATGATCGTGACGCATTTACAAAAGTGCTGGCCGGACCGTTCGACCGTGACAATGCAGAACGTGCACGCAACAGGTTTGTTGAATTTCAGAATGTCGTCGACGCGCTGGACCGCGCGATTGCCAGCGAACAAACCGCGACCTGACACCGACCGTCAGTCTTGTTGCGCCCCGTGATCTGAATGAAGCCGGTCTCTCCGAGACCGGCGTCATCGCCCTGCCCACGTCAATCCGCCGTCCAGCCGCCATCGATCAGGAGCGAGGTGCCGGTTGTCATTGCCGACGCATCGCAGGCGAGATAGATCACGGCGCCCAGAATGTCGTCGACACGCGCGAGCCGCCCCAGTTTGATTTTCGCCAGAACGTTGGTACGGAAGTTCTCGTCGGCGAGAAAGCTCTTGGTCATCGGCGTTTCGACGAATGTCGGACAAATGGTGTTGACGCGGACGCCGTTCGGCGCGAGGTCGATCGACATCGCCTTGGTCAATCCTTCAAGGGCCCACTTGGACGCGCAGTAAACCGTCCGCGTCGCCCCTCCCACATGTCCCATCTGCGACGACATGTGAATGATCGTGCCCTTGGTCTTGCTCGCAACCATCCGCCGCGAGACGGCCTGGCTGAAAAAGAAGGCCGCGCGGACATTCAGCCCCATGATCGCATCGAAGTCGTCTTCCGTGACGTCATGGAAATGCTTCGGCCGATTCATCCCGGCATTGTTGACGAGAATGTCGAACGCCGGCTGACTCTCGCTCCAAACGGACACCGAAGCTGTATCGGTGACGTCGAGCGGCTGCACGCTCGCTTCGCCGCCCGAAGCGCGGATCGATTCTGCGACAGCTTCCAGTTCGTTCTTGCTGCGTGACACCAGCGTCACCGCGGCTCCCGCATTGGCCAGACGCAATGGCCGACGCAGCGCCAATGCCGCGCCCTGCTCCGGTGACAACCGCACGCTTGCCGTCCAGCCGGAAGGTCGGAAGTTGCAACTTTTCTGTGCCGTCCTCGCTCACGTCGCTGCACTCCCATACGGAATGTTGCGGCCGCCATAGCGGCGCACACGGACATTGGCCTGTTCGGCGTGGCCGACGAACCCTTCGAGAATGCACAGCCGCGAGCAATACTCGCCGATCATCGCCGACGCTTCGTCGGTGAGAACGCGCTGATAGGTGCAGGTCTTCAGGAACTTGCCGACCCAGAGGCCACCGGTATAGCGAGCCGCCTTGTTCGTCGGCAATGTGTGGTTCGTCCCGATCACCTTGTCGCCATACGCCACGTTGGTGCGCGGGCCGAGGAAGAGCGCGCCATAGTTGCGCATGTTGTCCAGGAAGTAATCCGGATTTCGGGTCATGACCTGAACGTGCTCGGAGGCAATGCGATCAGCCTCTTGCACCATCTCGTCCTCGCTATCGCATACGATAACCTCGCCGTAGTCCTCCCACGACTTGCGGGCAACTTCGGCGGTCGGAAGAATGGTCAAGAGACGTTCGACTTCCGCCATCGTGTCGCGCGCGAGCTTCTCCGACGTCGTCAGCAGAATCGCCGGCGAATTGACGCCATGCTCAGCCTGGCCAAGAAGGTCCGTGGCGCAAATTTCACCGTCGACGGTTTCGTCCGCGATGATCAGCGTCTCGGTCGGCCCCGCGAAAAGATCGATACCGACACGCCCGTAAAGCTGGCGCTTGGCTTCCGCGACAAAGGCATTGCCCGGACCGACCAGCATATCAACCGCGGGAATCGAGGCGGTGCCCAGCGCCAGCGCGCCGACCGCCTGAATGCCGCCGAGACAATAGATCACATCCGCGCCTGCGAGGTGCTGTGCGGCGACGATGGCGGGTGCCGGCCGTCCCTTGTAAGGCGGCGCGGCGGTTGCGATGCGCGGAACGCCGGCAACCTTCGCCGTGATGACTGACATGTGTGCCGACGCGAGCAGCGGATATTTGCCGCCCGGTACGTAGCAACCGACCGAGTTCACCGGAATGTTTTTATGCCCGAGGATAATCCCCGGCATGGTCTCCACTTCGATGTCGCGCAAGGCTGCCTTCTGATGCTGCGCGAAGTCCCTGACGCGAGCCTGCGCAAAAGCGATGTCGTCCAGATTGCGCTGGCCCAGTTCGCTCAGGCATTCGCGAATTTCGGCATCCGTCAGCCGATAGTCGGCCCGGTCCCAGCCGTCGAATTTGATCGACAGGTCACGCACCGCCGCATCGCCGCGCGCGGCGATGTCCGCAAGGGTCGTTTCCACGGTCACGCGAACTGAATTGTTTTGCTTTTCGACCTGTTCAACGTCGCGGCCGGTCTTGAGATGGCGAGGCATGATGGGGTTCCTGAGGACGGGAGAGACGTTCCTGTATCCCTTTTGACCCCCTGAATCCAATGCGAAAAGACACGCGATCCGTGCCCCGTGCAGCGTTCAATGCGCCTGATACCGGCGGCCTTTTACTGTGTGGGTTCGCCGCATCGCATCGTTGATTTTGCTCGAGTTCTAAACCGCCCGCGTGTTGCACTCGTCTCGGTTGTGCGCACTTGGCCAAGCGCAATCTAAACATATGAATCTGCGACGAAGTCGGCCGAGATGGCATGTCCAACCGGCCACCAAAAACCCACCTGCCGAGATGAATGCGGATGGTCCGGCCACAGGAGCAGTCACGCCCTCATCGGCTGGAATTGGCAGACATCTGCCACGAAGAAAAGAACCGGCGATTGTGGTGATGGTGGTGCACGCAGGGGCAATCGCGGGCGTCTCTCTGGCCATTTCCCTGCTAACAGGGAAAATAACAGGGACTATCCAAGTTTTCACCGCTCCTGGCCTGGTGCAGGCGCGAAAACTCGCAGTGAGCCGGGGTTTTCGGGCTAATTCCCTGAGCGATAGAACAGGGATCGGTTTTTCCCCTATCAGGGAACTTGGGCGCGGCAACAGGGATGGGCAGTCGCCTGTCAGGGAATAGCTCGCTCTTGGGAAGCACCTTTAGGTGTTAGCCTGGTCGCCCGCTAGCTCCGATACCCGAGGCGTTGCGAATATTGCTCACGCCTTCCTCGAAATTATGGCTGGGTGCGCAATGATTGGCCAATCGGTTATCAATGTTACTTCAGGCGGTCGCGGCAAGCTCTCAACACTCGTGGCCGGGGTCTTTCCGCTCGCCCTAGTTCTGCTTCAGGATATCCTGGCGATAATGCCAGTGGCAGCGCTGACGGCCGTCAAAACTCGGATCCAATGATTTCCAACACTGGCTCGCACTGATCCTGTGGTTCAACCATAGCTGCTCAATCGAGCGGCGGCTGGCTTAAGCTCGCATGAGGCGCTCGGTTCCCGTTCCGAAGTGCCGTTGCCTGCGACTAATTCGTTAAAGCGTGATCGTACCGGCTTCGACGGGAACTTTACGGAACGAGAAACCGCTAGGTGCTAAATCCCCCAGCCTTACTCGTTAACATTACCTATTAAAGGAAATACCGGGACTGGCGGGACATTCGATACATCGAGGAATATGACACACGAGCGAAATGCCATACATGCCGGCAATCCAAAGCCCATTATTCCGAAAAATTGAGTTTATATGGATGGATCTGCATGGCACGCATATTGCTCCTTAGTGTTTAGAGTCTCGAGAACAGTAACGAGTACGGGGTTCCAATGAGTAAAATTAATAAGGAGCGCGTCTCAGTCGGTCTTCCGGAAGTCGTGGACGCCTTTGGCGTGCTTTATAAATCTCTGATTGCGAGCCTCGTGACCGAGAAGTTGCTGACTGTTGAGAAGGCTCAAGGAATTTTTGATCTGGCGAGCGAAATTCTGTTGCGTTCGGACGCAAAGGGCGCAGCCGCGGTCGCAGAACTCATGCAAACGCAAATGAACTGGGACGAGCTTCGCAATTTGGCACCTGCCAGTCGCCGACGCGGTCCACCTTGAACGCACATCAACTGTAAGTCGGCTAGCGCCACCGAAAGTTTCTGAAAAATCGACGAGCAGCAAACAATGCTTGCGCTGCTTCCGAAAGTCAGGTTGCTGCCCCTCGCCGCCGAGCATCGTCGTCTGTTCGGCAAGCTGAGGTCATATGATTTCGAAATTTCTTCGCATCGCCGCGTGGGTTCTCTTCATTGCAATTGTAATTGCAACGCTTGCCCCGCTGAGCACGAGGCCGGACAGCGGCTTGCCCCTTTATCTCGAACGATTCCTCGCATTGGCCGCGATAGGACTGGCCTTTCAATTCGCTTATCCCGGACACGGGGTGCGAACGGTTCTCTTTCTGATTGTTGCGCTGGCCGGCCTCGAATTGGCTCAGCATATGACCCCTGACCGGCACGGGACATTGCAGGGCTTTTTCGAGAAAGCGGCAGGTGCCTGCGCGGGGCTGTTCGTAGGCCAGTTCTTTACTCGCAGATAGCTGAGATGCCCGGCCAAGCTAAAAACGCCCGCGTCGATGCCGCCTAGGCTAGGCCTTAAGGCTTTCAACTTTGGTGCCCTGCGGCGGCCTTTAGGCAATCTTGCCTGCCAACGAACTGAGCATCAGCGGGCACAATCAAAGGAGGTAGTCCGTCAATAAAAGTAGTATCAGGCCACCAGTGCTGTTCATTGCCTGCTCAAATTTGCCGAATCCTCGTACCAAAGCGGCAGGTTAAAATCCTGCGAACCAATGGTACTATGATCACGATCAGCAGTCCGCGAAGGCGATGATCACAGAGGTCATGATGCAAGAACATATCAATCGTCCCCCATTCTCAGCGGAAAAGCTGTTTTCGCACCCCGAAAGCACGTCCGGGGCATCAGGCCGCGAGTTCATTTCGCTGGCGGAGATCAAGGACTTTTTTGTCGATCACCACCGTACAATTCTCACCGCCTTCCTCGCCTGCACGGTTTCCGCGTTTGTGTATGCACTGTTTTCGCCCGTGGCCTTCACCGCCAAAGTTCAGCTGCTGATCGACCCCAAAACCCCGATACTTCGCGAGCAAAGCGGCGAAGTAAACTTCTCCCTGGATTCCGCCCAGGTTGAAAGTCATATCGCCATTCTGCGTTCCGAAAAGATTGCGGCGGCCGTGATCAAGGAACTCGATCTGTCGAATAGTCCGGAGTTCAACGCCAGATCACTTGGATCGTTCGTTAGAGGCTGGTTTGGCGGCGCAAAGCAGGATGTGGTCAAGAACCGTCAGGCCATTGCGATCTTTGATCAGGGGCTGATTACACGCCGTCTGGGACGTTCTTACGCGATAGAAGTGTCATTCAGATCCTCGAATCCGGATAAGGCTGCATCCATCGCAAACGCGACAGCGGCCGCCTATATCCGCGACCAAATTGAAGCAAAAGCCGATTTGCGCGTCAAGCCAGTTCGTGGCTTGAAGGGCGGCTGAGGGAATTGCGCGGTCAGATGAATGAATCAACCCGCATGGTTCAAGGTTTTCGCGCGCGATACGACTACGCGGTGTCGTCCCCGGCGGCGGCAGAGAACGCACCCAAGGCTGGCGCGCAAACAGGCGGGTCGACGATGGATAGCGGCCTGCAGAAGACAACGCTGGAAGAACTCGAAACCACCTCTGAGACATATCGGCGAATTTATGAGAGCTTCCTGCAGGCCTATACATCGTCCGTGCAGCGGCAATCCTACCCGGTCTCGGACGTGAGAATTATCACCCCGGCCACCGCGCCGCTTTCAAAAAGCTCGCCGAGCAACTCCTTGATTGTCCTCCTGGGCGCGTTGCTCGGAATTACGATTGGCTGCGGCGTATCTCTGGTGCAGCATTTGAGCCGCCGCAGTCGCCGCTTGGCTTAAGCGGCGACCACACCCTACGCGCCGAACTGCAATCAGCTGCCTGAATGCAGCATGCCGCTGGCAAGAAACGCGACCTCGGTGCGGTTCTTTGCCTTGAGCTTTCGCATGATGTTTCGCACATGCACCTTCACTGTGCTTTCACGCATCTGAAGCTCGTGTGCGATGATCTTGTTGGCTTTTCCGCGACGCAGCGCTTCGACAACTGACCTTTGCCGTGCAGTGAAGATCAATTGACTTGGCTGGCTCTCCGTCGGCTGCACGGGAATTTCGGGCTGCCGCACCGCCAGCAGAATGCTGGCCGGGACATACACACCCCCCGCCTTCACCAGGCGCATCGCTTCGATAGCGACTTCGAGCGGAGCGCTTGTCGGAATGTATCCCTTCGCACCGCTTCCCAGCGCATTTAAAACGGCATCCGGTTCTTCCACATTTGAAAGAACCACAATGGGAGCTGATCCGACGAGTTGACCCAGCAGGGCAAGCTGACGTCGCATTTCACTCAATTCGATGTTGTCGTCGGTTGCCAGCAAAACAAACGAGATCGGGGGAAGTCGGTCGGACGCGATCAGCGCTTCAACCGTTGCGAATGAGACTACGCCGTTAGAGGTAGCCAGCTTGAGACATCGGCTCAGGCACTCGCGCTGGAAAGCTTTGCTTTCAATGACGACGAGAGCGCCGTTGGCATTGGTAACGCGCAGCGAATCGCTGACGTTCTCTTGCCCGGCCGACTCCTGATTCTGCTGCTCGCGATGCGAATAATCTAACGCTAAAGAATTATCCGGGGGTGTATTTGCCGCCGAATGAATAACCCAATCAATCTCAAAGGCTCGGTGACTTTGATTTCAGAGCTCCACGCATGACACATTCCTATTCAAGCTAAGTAGTTAGTCCCCTTTTGATTTCGTCCCTGGTGTCCCCGAGCGCCCAAGGATGCAAACATTCTTACTCGTTATTTCTGCGTGTTAAAGCCTTATTTACGCTCTTTTTTTGCCACTTGTTCAGCACCTCCTCCTTATTGGGAACTTTCCAGATAAACCATTGTTTTACTTTAATATTTCGTTTCGCTATTTGAGTGTTCCACTTAACCACGATACCATTTTAGGCATCCGGGTACGGTCGACGACACATTCGGCACTTCGCAATGCAGCATGGCCGCCTGAAATATGTGCGCAGTCGCTCGTCGGCGTCTCATCTCGCTCGCTCCGCTGCTCACCTGCGCTGCTTGCGATCCGAGTCGACGAAGGCGCCACGCGCTGCCGGCCCACGCCCAAACCTCCACTCTGAAAATGCAAAATAGGTAGCCGCGCGCAGATTGATGCCACATCGACTCATGCTGCTTGCATCCAGATACCGCAGTCTGGAGCGAATGCGTTTTTTTGCGTATTCTCCTGTTCTCACAAACACATCTTCGGTTTCACGGCCTACGCCCTTTGCACGCCTTGTCGCTGAGGGCCGCAAGTAAAATAATGGCTTTTGTTGAGCTATTTGCAGGCCTGAAATGAACCGAGCTTTGAAACACGAACCGCGCGTTGCGCTCTCGTCGCGCGTTCCAAACACCAGCGCCATGCGGCCTGAGATGGCCGGAGGCTTGGGTGCGGAGAAGCCGCCGGGGCAATCGCAGGTCGACTGGGTCTACAGCAACAGCAACCTCGACATTTCGCGCCCGGAGGATGGTGATGGTCAGCGTCCTCTCGGTGGTCGCACAAAGCGCATCATCGACATTCTCGTTGCGTCGCTGACGCTGATGATGCTGGCGCCGATCATGTTGATCGTGGCGTGCCTGATCAAAATCACGATCGGCGGGCCCGTGATCTTCGCGCATTGGCGCATCGGTTACGGCGGCCGCAGTTTCAAGTGCTTTAAGTTCCGGACGATGCCTCACAATGCCGACGAAATGCTGCTTCGATATCTTGCGGCAAATCCTGAGGCAGAACGGGAATGGCAACAGCACCGAAAACTGAAGAATGACCCGCGCGTGACCTCATTGGGCCGCCTGTTGCGCAAATCAAGCATCGACGAGTTGCCCCAGCTTTTCAACGTGCTGCGCGGCGACATGAGCTGCGTCGGCCCCCGGCCGATCGTCCGTGAGGAACTTGACTATTACGGCCTGAACGCCCTGACCTATCTGAAGGTACGTCCCGGTTTGACGGGCCTTTGGCAGGTCAGCGGGAGAAACAGGCTGAATCTGGATCAGCGTATCGTCCTGGATTGCAGCTACGTTCGCAATTGGTCGGTCTGGCTGGACGTCCGAATCCTTGCCGCGACTGCGTCCGCAGTCATGAATGCTGACGAAACCTCTTAAGCGAGCCTTTACCCGTCAGTTGAGCGTGCTTGGATTTTCAGAACCGCGACGCAAGATTCTGAACAGAAACAGCCCGAGCAGATAGGCAGCGTTGATCACCGTCAGGCAGGCAACAAGCAGAAGTCCGGTTTTCGCGATCGACCAGCCTGCGACCGTGCCCCAGACGACGATCGCACAGACGACAATCACGCTGGCCACGACAACAGTCGTGATCCGATACCGGCCAGCGAGAAGCAGTCCGACGATGCCGACAGCGATCAGGGTCAGAATCAAAGCCAAGCCTCGTTCGTTCGTGGCTCTGGAATCGCCACGTTACTAAGGCCGGAAAGAGGCAGGACAGAGCCAGGAGCGATTTGTGCAGGTGTCATTGGCCGGAATAGTGGTGTGCTGCGGGCTGTTTATCCTGGGCTATTTTGCGCGGGGACCTGTTATCGTTTCGCTAATCGCCTCGTTTGCCTTCGGATCGACCGCAATCGGGACGATCAACTCCCTTGGAGGGTCGTCTCCCCTTGTATTCACAGTTTTTGCAATTGCGCTGATCGCCGGAGCCGTACTCCGCCGGCAAACGATGTTTCAACTCTGGACAGTGCTGGGTCAGTCCCGAGTACCTTGGATTCTCGGCTTCCTGACGATCTATACGATATTGGGAGCATATCTCCTGCCGCGGCTTTTCGCCGGGCGCACAAATGCGTTTGTGCCATCGCGCGACGGCGGGGAAGTGTTCGAACTGCCCCTGGAGCCTGTTTCAGGAAATATTACGCAAACCGCATACCTTACGCTTGGCGTCCTGACATTTCTGGCACTCAGCGCCCTTCTCACCCGTGAAGACAATCTGCTGGCGGTCCGTCGTGGCTTTTTTGTTTTCTGCTCGCTGCACGCCATGCTTGGCTTCGTCGATCTGGCGGGAAAGCTGCTGGGCGCCGGCGACGTTCTGATGATCATGCGCAGCGCCAACTATGCTCTCGCCACCAATGTCGAAGAAGCAGGTTTCTACAGAATTGCAGGCGGCTATTCAGAAGCTTCTGCGTTTGGCGGCATCACGCTTGCCTGCCTTGCGTTCACTTCGACATACTGGCGGCACACCCGATCTCGTTTGGCACTGACGCTGTCGATCGCGCTGCTGGTCTTGCTCGTGCTCAGCACATCAACCACAGCCTATGTCGGGTCAATCTTTATTGCCGCACCCTTTGTGTGGTCGGTTGCAAAAAAGTCGCTCAGTGGAAATCTGCGCCGCGAAGACATCGCTCTGGCGGCGGCTTTTGTCGCAACCACAACGATCATTCTCGCAATCTACCTCTACGACAACGCGGTGTTTCGGCCGATCATCGATCTCGTAGATGTCACCATCCTCAACAAAAGCAGTTCGTTTTCTGTGGAAGAACGCGGCCTGTGGAATCTGCAAAGTTTTCAATCCTTTTTGGACACTGCCGGACTTGGAATTGGCCTGGGAAGTTCTCGAGCTTCGAGTTGGCCGATCGCGGTCATTTCTCAGCTTGGCCTTGTCGGCACAATATGCGTTGCGGTGATTGTGATGGAACTCCTCAAATCATCGGACGCATTGAAGTCAATCGCAGCGCCGTCCGAAATCGCACTTCACGACGGAGTGCGCGCATTCGCCCTGATGCTCCTTGTCGCGGCCACGCTCTCCGGTGGCGGCGCTGATCCGGGCGGTTTGTTCTTCATAGCACTCGCGACAATCCTCGCTTGCCGGGCGCACCTGAGCCGCGCCTCTAACGACGTTCTGGACATTCCAATGTTGCCGTGGAGGCGACACCAATGAAAGTGTGGGGCCGACACGTTTTCATCTGTGCACTGCAGCTGTTTCTTTTTGTTTCCGCTTCAGCCAGCGCAGAGCCCATTTGGGGCATCAACGGACATCCGTTTACGGCCTATGCGGGGATTTCGGGACGCGACCAGATTTCGCTGCTGAAGGATCTCGGGATTAAATCCTATCGGGTCAACATTGGTGACATCCGTTTCGCACCCGCGTTGAAAGAATTGGTTGTTGAAGCCAAAGCCGCCGGCATTGATATTCTGCCGCTGCTGACGCCCGACGTAAATCTTGAGACTGAAAGCACCCAAGACCTCTACGCAAAATCGCACAAGCTGGCGTTCACGCTGGCATCCGGCCTCTCGGATCAAGTGCGGACATGGGAGCTTGGCAACGAACTTGAAAATTACGCCATCATCAAAGCCTGCGAAATGCAGGATGACGGCGTCCAGTACAATTGCTCATGGGGTCCAGCCGGCGGCACCGGACCTCTGCACTACTACACACCACGCTGGATCAAAGTCAGCGCAGTATTGAAGGGCCTGATTGACGGCATCAACGCTGTCGATCCTACGCTGAAGAAGGCGATCGGGACGGCCGGCTGGGGGCACAGCGGCGCTTTCACGCGAATGCTGCAGGACGGCATCGATTGGGATATTTCCGTCTGGCATCACTACGAGGGGGACCCAGAGGACGCATTGAAACTCCTGGCGCCACTGGGTCGTCCGATCTGGATCACTGAATTCAACAATTCGCGGGGAAGCGAAGCGGGCGAGAAGCAACAGGCGCAGGGCCTCGTGGCGATGATGCAGCATCTGCGTAACTATTCCGCCACCTATCGAGTTGAGGCGGCGCATATTTACGAGCTGCTTGACGAACCTTACTGGGCACCGAGCTTTGAAGCGGTTATGGGCCTTGTGCGCCTGAACAAGGAAGGCAACGGCTGGCGCCTCGGCCAACCGAAGGAGGCCTATGAGGCGGTGAAGAAGTTCATCGCAAATGCGCCCGCAGATACGCCCAAGGGCGGGTCCGTTGCTGCCCCTCCCAAGTTGCAACTGGCGCTTTCCGAAGCATCGCCGAGGGGCGCAATGCCCTGCAACCCCGGCTCTTTCAATCGAACGGTGACCACCTTCGAAAATCAGGTCGTCTATAGCTACTGCCTGATCACTGGTCGTCTGCCTTCACCGGCGGAGCAATGGCAATATGTCCTGACTCTGAAATCAGGACACGACACGCTTTACATGCTGAGAGAAATGCTCACCGTGGAGCGCAACGAGGCAAATGCCGCCCTCCAGACCCTTCCGAACGGTGAATTCGTTATGCGACTGTATCAGTTACTTTTGGGTCGCAATCCCGATGGGAGAGGATTTGCAGACTATGTTTCGCAACTTGATAGCAACTCGCTCAGTCGAGGAGACTTGCAACTCGCGTTTCTGAATTCTTCCGAATTCAGGAGCCGACATGCTCTGCTCTTCCCGCAACGATGATTTCACGATGACCATTGGATCAAAAATCGTCAGCGGGGTCGCGTGGTCAGCGGTCGAAACATGGGCCCGCCAGGCTGCTGCGCTGGCGATTTTCGTCGTCCTGGCACGTCAGCTTGATCCGAGCGCATTCGGCCTGGCAGCGCTCGCAATGGTCACTCCCATCCTTTTCGCCGCCCCGGTGACGAAAGGTATACCTGACGCGATTGTTCAACGCGCGGACCTGGAGCCGATTCACCTCGACTCGGCCTTCTGGCTTTTGACGACCGTCGGTCTGCTTTCGACCGCGGTCATATTTTTTCTCTCACATTTCATCGCATCCGCGTTCGGCCAGCCGGCACTTGAGGAACTTGTTAAAGCGACAAGTGTCATTGTAGCCGTCCAGGCAGTGGCCTCCGTCCCCGCAGCGATCCTTAAACGCGAACTGAACTTCCGGCTTTTTGCGCTGCGGACGCTTGCGGGCACAGTTCTCGGGGGTGCCGTCGGTATCGCAATGGCGATCGCAGGATTTGGCGTCTGGAGCCTTGTCTGGATGCAGATCATCAAGGCCGTGGGAGAGTCGGTCGTTATTCTCGCCGGAGCAAACTGGCGACCCCATTTTCGGTACTCGCATTCACGCTGCCGCGAATTATTCGGGTTCTCCGGCCCAATCGTTATCCAGTTCCTGTGGACTTACATCAACGACGAGATGCCGCGAGTTTTCATCGGGATGTTTCTTGGACCCCATGCCGTCGGTATTTACACCATCGCCCGGCGACCGTTCGACTTGCTGGTCGAGGTATTTGTCGGACCGCTCACAGCGGTCGCCCTGCCCGCCGTCTCTCGCTTGCAGGGAGATACAGCGAGAATTGACAAATTCTTCGATCAATCGATCAGAACCGCAGGCTTGTTCGGGGTTCCGGCCTTTGCTGGATTTGCAGCGCTGGCTCCTGTTGCGATTCCTTTTGTCTTCGGTGAGCAATGGACCGGAGCGATCGTTGCAGTCCAGCTGTTCATGCTGATCGGCATGCTGCGAACAATCGACGGGATCTGCGCGTTCACGATTCTGGCGCTCGGACGTTCCGGATTGCTGCTGGCGCTGAACATAAGCTACACCGTGATGGCAGCGCTGCTGCTGACTGTTACCGTTCGCGCCGGACTGTACGCTACGGTCACAACTCTGGTGGTATGCAATGCGTTGCTTCTCCCGGTGCTACTATACTTCGTGGCGCACTTCGCGCACGTAAACGTCATGAAGCCTCTGCGTTTTCTGCCACGCGTCGTGCTAGCAAGCTCAATCATGTTCGGTGCCGTGTATTACGCACTGGCCAACCTCCCTCCGAATACACCGGCAATCCTGCAGATCTCAGCCGGCATCTTGATTGGCGTTGTAACCTACATGATTGCGGCCGTAATCCTGCTTCGCCCTGAACTACTTGTTGCCCGCGATACGTTACTGAAACTCCGCACGTAGCGAGCGGAATCAGTTCATGAAAATCGCATTTGTTTGCCAACATTTCGATACGGTTCTGCCCCCACACCAAAATTCCGTTGGAATCTGGACCCACGAAGTTGCACGACTGCTGAGGACAACCGAAACAACGGTGTTGGCTCGCCGCTGGCCCGGCGATCCACCCACCCGACTTGTTGATGACGTTCGAGTTGACTTGATTAGATGCCTGCCCGTCAGTTTCTGGGGCAGATTGTCAAGGGTTTGGGATTATCTGCGCCCGGGCGATCCGCTCTTCGCCTACAAACTATACTCATTCGAGTTCGTGATGCAGGTTGGACGGCGTCTTCGTCAACTGTCTCCCGACATCGTCCACATTCAGAATTTCCCGCACTACGCACCCTTAATTCGTCGGTTGTTGCCGAACGCAGCGATTGTCCTTCACATGCATTGCGACTGGCTGGCGCAGCTCGACCACGACTCCATGTCGCGCGCAATTGACTCGTGCGACATGATTGTGGGTTGCTCCGGGCACGTCGTCGCCGCGGCGCATAAGCGATTTCCGGATGCCCGCGCGCTCTTCGCGGTGCTTCCCAATGGAACGCGGGTGACTGCATCTGGCACCACCGGCAGTCCGCGCTCAAATCGCCTCGCCCTGTTTGTCGGACGTGTGTCGCCGGAGAAAGGTGTCCATACGCTGCTGGAGGCTTGGCCAAAGGTGTGCACGCAATTTCCAGATGCAAAACTTGAAATCGTTGGACCAGCATCGGAGACTCCCCGCGAATTTCTGGTCGATCTCAGCGATGACAACGACGTGCGAGAGCTGTCAAGATTTCTACCGCGGTGGCAGATCTTATGCAGGCTCGTATGCCGAATCATTGAGGCGTATGATTCCGAAGCACTTGCGAAACACGATCACATTTGTGGGCGCAGAATCTTACGAGCAGGTCGCAAAACGATATGCAGGTGCCGCGTTACTCGTGAACCCGTCCTTGAGCGAGTTGTTCGGAATGAGTTTTGTTGAGGCACAGGCCGCTGGGACACCAGTGGTTGCAACTCGCGCTGGCGGCATGCCCGAGATCTTAGAAGCTACGGGCGGCGGCGTTGTTGTTGAGAAGAATGACCCCGATCAACTCGCCGATGCCATTATTCGTTTTCTGTCTGACGCTTCGGCCCGCGAAGCGGCAGGCCGCCGCGGTGCCGAACAGGTCTCAAGAATGTTTTCGTGGGATGCCATTGCTCGCCGCACCAGCGAGCTTCATACACAGGCGCTTGGCCACAGACAGCATAATGCGTCCTGAAAGCGCAATGGTATGCTGACAGCTCGATTTTGTCGAAGTGCCATTTGCAACTTTGTTTCGACAATGAAGGACGAAAGATGTCGTCACATTTTGCTTGCCGAGGCGAGGAAATGCGCCACGTGCCAGCCATCCATATTATAGGCCTGCGGCAACGGCCGTACTGAATAACTCATTCCGTTGAGCAGCGCCTCTATTTCATGCGCCTTCCGTTGAACACCGGCTTGAGTCGCGTCGTCAATTTCATAGATCAGCGTCGGCCTGTGGCTACGGAGAATACCGGTAGCCCCCCGCAACACGTCGATCTCGGCCCCCTCGACGTCAATTTTCATCAATGTTGGCGGGCGTAATCCGTGCTTGTCCACGGCATCATCGAGCGTCAGGACATCGACGATCCTGCGACTGCGTTCGTCGGGGGCATCACCGGCTGACGCCAGAACAGAGCCTCCGATGTGCCTTGCCACAATAAGTTCGGCACGCTCGGATCTTGCGCCAATCGCCTCCGGAAACACATGCAGGGTCCTAAGCCCATTCAGGTCGGCATTGCGCCGGATCAGTTTCGCATTCGAAGGAACGGGCTCGAACGAATAGACACGCCCTTCGCCGCCCACTTGCCTGGCAGCGATAAGCGAGAAAAAGCCGATGTTCGCTCCGATGTCGAAGAAGACATCGCCGGCACGCAAATTGTCAGAAATTGCGATCTGAATTGGCAGCTCGTAAGTCCCGCGCCGGAATTCAGGATCGGCCTTCGGAGCGAAAATCTTCATTCCGGCCGCAGCACCGCTGGCGACGATATGAGTGGAGCCGAACCGCTCAAAAACTCGATGTATCCACCTCACTTTAGTTTTTCCCCGGCGGACGCGTCGCACCAGCTGACGAATTCATGCGATTGATCCAAACTCTCAGCGGCGGGTTACCAACCCAGTTGGAGCCGTAAATATCGTTGTCACCGTCGCCGTCGATGTCGGCGACGACGCCGTTGTGCAAACCGGAATGATCGATCACAACGCGTCTCCAGGCTGTTCCACGACCATCTGTGTTGAAGTGGATCGCCAGCTCGCGGCTATCGGTTGTATGCATCTGGCCGACGACCACATCGACAGTTCCGTCTCTATTCATATCCGCCGCCTGCAAGGTATGCGCGCCTGCGACAGACTTCTGAATGACGTGACGCTCCCAAACACCGGCCCGGCTTTCGTTCGCCTTGAACCAGGCGATATCGGCCGTGTGCTCGGAACTGGAGGTGAGAATGTCCATCCGCCCGTCCCCGTCGAGATCAATGACGAGCGCTTTGAATGCGGCGCTGAATGCACCGATGCGATGCGACTTCCACTTCGTGCCGTCGTGCGCTGCCGCACCGCCGGGATTTGACAGCCAAACGCCGCATACGACGAGGTCTGAGTGCCCGTCTCCATCAACATCGCCCGCTGCCATTCCTTCCTCGCCCAGATCCAGTCCCGGCAAAGTCACGCGACGCCAGACATTGGCGCCAACTTGAAAGACGACGAATAGCTGACCGTGAGAGCGGACGGCGATATCGATACGGCCATCGCCATCGAAATCCGCGGCATGAATGTCCTTGGCCCAGTCGCCAACCGCAGCGACCTCCCGGCGAATCCACGCAGCACCGTCAGTCGCAGGCCGCACCGGCAGCGGATTTTCAAACCAGACCAGATTGACACCACCCGGCCCATCAGCCGTGACGATGTCCAGATCTCCGTCGCCATCCATATCGATCAGCTTGCCGTCCGTGGTGAACTCCGTGCGGGGAACAGCCACGACCGTCCGTTGCAAGTCCGGCCAGCGCCACCAGCTCAGCGCGTCCCGCGGATGTCCGCCCAGAACAAGATCCGGGCGCCCGTCGCGGTCGATGTCGCCGACCAGCTTCACATCGCCTGCAAGATTGGCGATATCCTTTCGGTCGAATGGTCCGCCGACCCTCACCCACGCGCCGGGAGGCGTCTCCGCACTCTGGGCTGCGGCCTGCGCGAAACATCCCGCCGCAAGGCCGACAATCAGCAGACTAAATCCCAGTCTCGTGGCGAGCGAAAGTTTCATAATCGCTAAGAAGCCGTGCGGTGAAATCTCCGCGGGACAATTGCTGGAGCGTGGGTCCGGGCTCGGCACCTTCAACTCCTCCAACCTGCGACACATGCGCGGCAAGCGCCTCTCGCTTTGCATTGAGCGCATCGCCAACATACGCACGCGTATCGAGTGCAAAAAAACTGCGAAGCCCGACCCCTGTTAAGAGCGTCTGCTTGAGCTTCATGCGCCAAAGGCCCGGGAGATCACCCCGCATGCGCATCCAAGGCCAATGGTACCAGTACCAAACTGGATACTCAAACAGCGTGGTTTTCAATCCGAGCGTGCGCACAGCAGCCCACACGGCTCTGTTGGCTGCGATATGATCCGATGGTGGTTCGTTGCGATGAGTGACGTAAATGCTTTGCGGCCGCCATTGGTCGAGCAGCGGAACGATCGACTGCTTGATCGCTTCGATATGATGGATCGCCGATCCATCAGGAAACCGCAGAAAGGTGACACACTCCGCCGATCCGCCAAGGCGACGGACGGCTTCCACGGCCTCGGCTTCGCGAATAGCACGCAACTTATCGCCAGCAACACGGTCGCCATGCGACGCGGCGCCGTCGGTCACGAAAACGAACCGGACGCGGACACCCGAGGCGAGTTTCTTTGCAGCGACGCCGCCACAACCCAGCGTTTCGTCATCGGGATGGGGAGCGAAAATGACAGCCGAAGCGGCCCAGTCGGCTACGTCGAAGGGGGTAAACCTCCGGCGCATTAGGCCATCCAGCATCCTGCAAAAGGTATTTCTCATGGTTCCAGGACCGGTTTTATCCTCCCTTCGCCCGCGTCGTCCGGGGCATCGGGACATGCTAGTAAGTACCTACACATCTTGGGAAATATCTCGAAACAATCTTGGAAAGTAACGGGGCTGGTATGAAGGTCGGCATCCTTGCGGGCGGTTTGGGCACGCGACTGGCGGAAGAGACGGAGATCCGTCCGAAACCGATGGTCGAGATCGGGGCCATGCCGATCCTGTGGCATATCATGATGCACTATCGCCTACGGTCATCACGACTTCGCCATCGCGCTCGGCTACAAGGGCGAGTACATCAAACGCTGGTTCAGCGACTTTGCAACGCTGAACGGCAACATGACAGTGCACATCTCGCAAGCGGACAAGTGAAACGTCACGCATGCGCCCTGCCCGACTGGACCGTCGATCTCGTCGAGACCGGCCTGAATACGCTGACCGGCGGCCGCATCAAGCGCCTGATCGAGTGGATGGGGAATGAGACCTTCATGCTGACCTGGGGCGACGGGGTTTCGGACGTCGATCTCGACAAGCTGCTCGCATTCCACGCTCGCACGGAAAGCTGGCCACGATGACCGCGGTGCGGCCACCCGCACGCTATGGCCATCTCGAGTTCGACGGCGACAGCGTTCAGTCCTTCACCGAGAAGCCGCAGACGTCCGAAGGCTGGATCAACGGCGCGTTCTTCGTGCTCGAACCGGGCATCTGCGACTACATCGACGGCGACGACGTCATGTTCGAGCACGCACCGATGGAGCGACTGGCGGCGACGGCCAGCTGATGGCTTACCGTCACGAGTCATTCTGGCAGTGCATGGACACGCTGCGCGAGAAGCATCTCTTGCAGAAGCTGTGGGACAGCGGAAACGCGCCCTGGAAGAGTTGGAGCTGACGATGAAAGTACTTCTCACTGGAAACCGCGGATATATCGGATCGGTGCTGACTCCGATGCTGCTGGAGCGCGACCACCAGGTCACAGGGCTCGACAGCGATCTGTTCCAGGACTGCACCTACGCGGGCCACCTGGCGGACACCCCGGAGATCAGAAAAGACATCCGCGACGTCACGATCGACGACGTGGCCGGCTTCGACGCCGTCATTCACCTGGCCGGGCTCTCGAACGATCCGCTGGGCGACTACCGGCCGTCATTGACCGACGACATCAATTTCAAGGCGTCGGTCACGCTGGCTCAGCTGGCCAAGCAGGCCGGCGTCCCGCGCTTCCTGTTTGCCTCGTCGTGCAGCACCTACGGTGCGTCGGCGAGGATTTCCTGACCGAGTCGGCCAGTTTTCACCCGGTCACGCCCTACGGGGTTTCGAAGGTGAACGTGGAGCTGGCGGTCGGCCCCCTCGCCGACGACAACTTCAGCCCGATCTTCCTGCGCGCCTCGACGGCCTACGGCCTGTCGCCGCGGATCCGCTTCGACCTCGTCGTCAACAACCTGACTGCCTGGGCCTTCACAACGGGCGAGGTTCATCTGAAGAGCGACGGCACACCCTGGCGACCGCTCGTGCATGTCGAGGATATCGCGCGAGCCTACATCGCCGTTGCTCGAGGCCGACCGCACGCCGTTCACAACCAGTCCTTCAACGTCGGACTGACGACGGAAAACTACAGCATCCGCGAAGTCGCCGAGATCGTGAAAGCCGTCGTCCCTAACAGCGAGATCGACTTCGCCGAAGGCGCGGCGCCGGACACGCGCTGCTACCGTGTGGACTGCAACCTTATCGCACGGACGCTGCACGGCTTCAAGCCGCAGTGGACGGTGCGCCGCGGCGTCGAGCAGCTGTACGACAGCTTCCGCACCACGGCCTGACGCTCGACGATTTCGAAGGCGAGCGGTTCAAGCGCATTGCCCACGTCACGAAGCTGGTACGAACCGGCGAAATCGACGGCGATCTTCGTCGCGTCGCCGCAAAAGGCGTCATCGCCGCATAAAAGGCTCTTACTCGTGCAACATGCAATGATGCCAAAACACTCTGCGTCGGCGCCGCTCCCTGCGGGCGTGCTCCGGAACACAGCTCAAGACCGTTCTCGACCTCGGCGACACGCCGCTGGCGGATCGTCTGCTGACGGACGCCGACCGGAATCAGCCCGAACACGTTTCCGCTGAAGTGGCATTCTGCACGGATTGCGGTCTGGTGCAGATCCTCGAGACGGTGGATCCGACGATGCTCTTCCGGCGACCTACCCGTACTACTCGTCGTTCTCCCCCTACGTGCTCAAGCATTCACGCGAGAACGCGCTCGATCTGATCGAGAAGCGCGGCCTGAATGCAAATAGCCTCGTCGTCGAACTGGCCAGCAACGACGGCTACCTGCTGAAGAACTACGTCGAGCAGGGAATGCCTGTGCTCGGCATCGATCCTGCTGAAGGCCCTGCGAGGCCGCCGAAACGGTCGGCGTGCCGACGCAGCGGCTTCTTCACGCAGGAGCTGGCGCAGCAGCTGCGCACCGAGGGCAAGCGGGCCGACGTCATCCACGGCAACAACGTGCTGGCCCACGTGCCGGACACCAACGGCTTCGTGGCCGGCATCGCCGCGCTGCTGAAGGACAGCGGCGTCGCCGTCATCGAGGCGCCCTACATCCAGATGCTACTCGATCACTGCGAGTTCGATACGATCTATCACGAGCACCTTTGCTACTTCTCGGTCACGGCACTCGACAGGCTGCTGCGGCGTCACGGCCTGTTTCTGAACGAAGTCAAGGAACTCGAGATTCACGGCGGGTCGCTGAGATACTACATCGAGCCTGTCGAGCGCGTTGGAGCCTCGGTCACCAACCTTCTCGCGCGCGAACGTGCCAACAAGATCGATACGGTTGACTGCTATCAGGATTTTTCCGCGCGGGTTACCAGCCTGAAACGCGATCTCCGGCAGATGCTGGTGAAGCTGAAGAGCGAAGGCGCCTCCATTGCCGCCTATGGTGCTGCCGCGAAGGGCGCAACCCTGATCAACACGATCGGAATTGGGCCCGACCTCGTCGATTTCGTGGTCGACAGGAACGTCCACAAGCATGGAAAATACATGCCCGGACAACACCTGCCGATCAAGCCGGTCGAGGCGCTGCTTGAAGCCCAGCCGGATTATGTCCTGCTGCTCGCCTGGAATTTCGTCGACGAAATCACGGAGCAGCAACAGGAGTATCGTGCGCGGGGCGGCAAGTTTATCATTCCGGTTCCAACGCCGCGAATTCTGTGATGCGGATGCGCCATATCATCGCTGGCATCAGAGGCGTGATCTAGTGCGCGCGGATTGCCCTGTCTGCGGTGGACGCAACCTGCTGCCTTCGGTGTCGTTCAAGTCGCTTCCGATCCTTTGCAACTCCCTTTTCCCCGACAGGCAGGCGGCGCAGGCGGCCGAGGTCGGTGACTTCAACGCGGAGTTTTGCGGCGCCTGTGGCCATTTTTTCAATGCAGCTTTCGATGAGGGCCGCATCGGCTATACGCAAACCTACGAGAACTCACTGCATTTCTCGGCGAGGTTCGTGCAGTTCTCGAACGAACTGGTTGATCGGCTCAGCCGCAGCTATGCGCTGTCCGGAAAAACGGTCGTCGATATCGGTTGCGGCAAAGGTGATTTCCTCAAGCGCCTGTGCGCCGTCTCCGGAGCGCGCGGGATCGGCTTCGACAAGAGCTTCGAGGAAGACCGAGGCGAGACCCCCGAAAACCTGCAATTTATCAACGACTGGTTCAGCGACGCTTATCCCAACGTGCGGCCCGACTTTGTCTCCTGCCGCCATGTCCTCGAGCATATCAGCGAGCCGATCGCCTTTCTGCAGGCCCTCCTCGCACACCCGGGCATCTCGTCCGAGACCGTGATGTATTTCGAGGTTCCAAACGCGCTGTACACGTTGCGCGATCTGGGCATCTGGGATCTCATTTACGAGCATGTCTCCTATTTCACCCCGGAACTCGCTGCGTGCGGCTTTCGAGCTCGCCGGGTTCGACGTGCTCGCAATCGGAAGCTCGTTCGGTGAGCAGTATCTTTACATCGAAGCGAAGCCTGCGCGGCAGGCACCCGTTCGCACAGCCGGGGCGGCAGCGACGCTCCGCTCGCTCGTCGACAATTTCGGCCGCGCCTATGACGAAAAGGTCGGTCGATGGAATGCGTTCCTTGCGGAGAATGATCCTGCCCACGTTGCGGTCTGGGGTGCCGGCTCGAAGGGCGTGACGTTCGTCAACGCGTTGCAAGCCGGGCCAAATATCGCGGCATTGGTCGACGTCAGCCCCTACAAGCAGGGCCGCTTCGCACCGCGGACGGGAACAGCGGTTCTGGCTCCCGAACAGTTAAAGGCGCTTTCGATCAGATCCCTGATCGTCATGAACCCGCTCTATCGCGACGAGATAAAGGCAGCTACTGAAGCCTTGGGCCTGACCCCCGCGATCCTGGTAGCTTGAGCACAAAACAATGACGGCGCCACGCCCGGACGGAAGCGACGAAGCTCCTCGCCCGAAAACCTTGGTGCGGGACGTTTTCTCGGATGACCGCAAGGCGGGAGCCGTCCTCGGTACGCCGTCGAGCAGTGGGATGGCCCGATTAGGCTGTGATAGCGAGCGGCAGATGGCGGTCGACCACGGGGCACTTCGGCTCCAGCCGCTCTCCGTGCCCGGCTGGGGCCGCCAGAGCATCGCCTATGGCCCCTTCCAGCGAACCAGCGGACTGATCCTCGCCGTCTCCATCATCAACGGCCACAACACGTCTGAAGGCGGCCCGATCCCGGAACACATTGTCGCAAGACTTTGGCGCTGGATGATCGGCCCCGGCGTCGATCCGCTCATCGTCAGGCTGATGGGATGGATCAAGGCGCCCAGAAAGCGGCTGACCCTTCGCAGGCTCCTGTGGTGGTCACGCATCAGAAAGAAAAATTACAAGGGCGCCCGCCTGGACGAAAACCTGGCAGTCGGGTTTTTCAAAAGCGCTGCTCCGACAAATCCGCTGACTGAAGGCAACGGATTTGTCGTACATGCGGCGCTGGGTGAGAACGGCGAACTATGGGCTCGCGTCGGCGATCGAACCGTGAGTGCCTTCCGCCAGCTTCACAATCTTCAAGTCTATTATTTTGTCGCGTTGCGCGAACGCGGCGCAATTTACTATGCAGCGACGACCGAGACCACAAAACGTCTTCCCGGCTTTCCGTCGATGCGGCCGATCGCGATCGATCCGTATAGTGCTGAGCAGACTTTGTTTGCCGGCGTACATCAAAGCGCTCTGGGCCAGATCGGCTTTCGCGTCGATACACGCGTCCAGGGCATTCACGTCGCGCACATACCGGATTTTGCTACCCCCTTCGCAACCGCTCACGCTGCAGCCGCGGCACCTCTTCATAGTATCGCAACAGGCAGTTCGCAGATTGGCGGAGCCTGGCGAATATCCGCTTGGCCAGCCGATCGCCCGCCAGACGATCTTCGTGGTGTCACGGCGACCCTGCATCCGCCCACCACATCCGGGCTTGTTCACGTTCTCATTCAAACCGCGGACAATCCTGACAGCTTCGGCCTGGTCTGGCGTAGTCGCGACGCTCACAACTTCTGGCAACTGACGCTTTCCCAATCGCAGGCGACGCTTGCCTGCATCGAGGATGGGGTTGAGGCCGTCGTCGCGGTCGACTACAGAGACGCGTCTTTCTCCGAACGCTTCTTACTCTCTGCAAATCCTGGATGGATACGGACAGTTTGGCTGCCATTTGAACAACGACCAGATATTTGGCGGGTGGCTATCCGACGACAGGCTCGCGAACGAGACTGGTGTCGGCCTCTGGTCTCCCGGCGCGCACGGCGTCGAACTGCAGAATTTCGAGGCACATCCGTCGCACACAGCGGTGCCTGACACGTTCAAGTTCGATCCCGCGTGGTCGCGGCTCGGAACGCAAACGGAAATACTCGACGACTTTCACGGAACGGCGGGCGATATCACTCGCCGCCAGCCGGTGCAAGGTCGCGGCGAGTGGCAGAAGACGTTCGGCCACGGCACGATCGAGATCGGAACCGACGGAAGCAACGCACGAGTCAAAGCCAGCCTGGAAAGCCCTCATCTCGGCAGAACATTCTATACATTGCCGTGGCATGACCCCCGCTTTGCAGACCTTGAAGCGACGATCACTCCTCCGGGCGAGCAGCGGGGCGAGAAGCATGCCTGCAGATGCGGCGTTGTGTTTTGGCAAGACAGCAATAACTATCTTTTCTTCTCGGCCTGGCTCGATGACAGTTACAACGGCGCCTCGGTTTCGATATTCACGAAACGTCACGGTTTCGAAGAGCTTTACGATGCGATCTGGACAATGGTCTGGAAGGACATCGATTGGGGCAAGCCCTTTGACCTCAGAGTCGCCTTCAACGGAAATAATTTCGTCGTTTTTGTAAACTCCCAGCCGGTCATGCAAAGAGCGTTGACCGACATATATCCGGATGACGCTTCGCTTCGTATCGAGCGCGTCGGCATTGCCGTCAACTGGGAATGGGGCAACGATACCGGATCGATCATCCACAAATTCACCGGCCGCCACTGACGAGGAATTGACGTCCTGACGAACTAAAGCGGCGTCAGCGCGACGATCTCGGGATACAGATCGAGCGTACTCAGACTCTTCGCGACCTCATCAACGTAAATCGGGTTCATCACAATCACCATGTCCGGTGCCTGACCCACGAGCGCTGCCGGTGCGATCACGGGATGTCCGGTTCCGGGGATGAACTTGCCTTGCTTGTAGGGATTTATGTCGACAGCTGCCGCGACTTCCTGCTCGAGGCCCAATGTGGTCAGGAACGAAACGCCCTTCGATCCGCCTCCCCACAGCACGACACGCCGCCCGCTGCGCCAGGCTGACCGCACCTTCTCGCGCCAGTGGTCTTTTACAGCCTGCACACGCGCCGGAAATTGTTCGGCAAGCTCGTGCATTTCATCCAGATCGCGCTCCAGATCCAGCCGCGCAGGCGCTATGCCCTCCACCGGGCTCGCATACTGAATAATGTACTGGTCGTCGTATGCGAGGGACAGATCCGTGACATCAAACCCCTCCTGCCGAAACAGCCGCGCATGTGTACCGGGGCTGAAATACGAGCAGTGCTCGTAGTAGATGTCCCAGAACGCGCCCTCCTGTAGCACGCGCTTCACATCCGGCGTTTCGAAAACAGTGACGACGTCCTTGCGCGCGCCACACATCAGGCGAATGGCCGCGATAAACTCGGACACGTTCGAAATATGCTCAAGTGTGTGACGGCACAGGATGGCGTCGGCGGTCAAACTCTCATAGGCAGGACCAAATGAATCGACGATGAATTGAATGCGGTCATCGCCGACGTTGCGACCGGCGTCCGGCCTGTAACCCGGATCAATTCCGGTCCCCGTGGCGTTCGCGAGTTCGCAAAGTTCGCGCAGGAACTCACCCTTGCCGCTGCCGATTTCCAGGATGTGCCTTCCTTCAAGCGCGCATTTCTGCGCGATCTCACGAGCCAGCTTCCGAGCAAAATTATTGAATGTTCCCGAAAAGTGCTGGGATTCCTCGAAATTAGTTGAATAGGCCATCGTCGTTTCATCGAAGACGCGATTGAAAACGAAGCCGCAGCCGCCGCAATACGCCAACTCCAGATCACGGCGCCGAAAGGTGCTCGCCTGCTCAACCGAGTCCAGCAGGATGCAGCTGTGTACTGGAATGGAAGGCACGCCATAGATGGTGTGCCCCGCGGCCTTTCCGCAGCACGGACAATGCGTGCGCAGGCTTGTGGTTCCTGAAGCGCCCTCGGAGAGACCCAACGTTTTGCTGTCATTCGATGTCACGATGCATTCCTTACCAGGCGGTCCGTCTACTTTCGGAACATCTGCAGAGTAGACCAGCCCATTTTTCTTAGCTTCTGGTATTGCGTATCCGGAAGCACGCTGCCGCCCAGTTCCAGGAGATAACGGGATATCTGAACCGGGGTGAGAGCCCAGCTGGCGACCACACCGAGCGATTGGCGCGACGATGCAACGTCACGGTGTTTCCAGCCAATGCTGACAAGATGGCGCAACAGATGGCAGTGTTCCAGCGACCTGCCGCCCTTGACGCTCGCCGTGTGCCACAGGCGCCGCGCCTTCTTGTCGATATTGATCGAACGAGACGGATGCTCGCGGTTATAGAAAACCGCCGCCGGCGCCAGCACGAACTTTCCAAGCAAGGCCGCTTCAGCCAACAAGGCGCGATCCGATCCGTAGTAAGGCTGATGCAAACCGGTGCTCCGGAGCGAGTCCGCCCGAAACATGCCAAAGACCTCGTAGCAAGTTCCTACTTCGCGAATAACCCTTCGAAACCGATGCGCTGCATTGGCGTCTTCGATGCCCTCGCTCATCGAGCCGATCAGCGGAATGATCCGCCCAAGCTGATCGATGCTTTCCGTTCTTCCGTAAACAAGAACCGCATCCGGCCTGTCGTCAAGAAGCCGCACGCATTCGCCAATGTAGTTCGAGCTCAGCCGATCGTCAGCCGCACACCACTTGAAATACGTGCCGGAGGCCAGCCCAAAAGCCAGATTGAAATTGGGACCCGCACCGATGTTGCGTTCGTTCCGGAAATACTTGATCCGCGAGTCCTTGCTTGCGAACTCTTGGCAAATTCCGGCGGTTGAATTGGTTGAATCGTTATCCGTGATGATCAATTCGAAATCACTGTAATCCTGCGCAAGGATCGACGTGATGGCTTCCGCGATGAATTTTTCGCCGTTGTAGACGGGAAGCGCCAGCGATACACGGGGTGTCATGTCCTGCCGATCCTGCTTAGGTGTTCGAGAAGTTCTGGGCATCACAAGAAGCGGATGCGACGGCTAAACCGTCGCCTTCGTCGATCCGAGCCATCAGATGCAGGTAGATCAGCGCTATTTTTCGCCAGGAGTATTTGCGCGCCTGTTCATATCCGTCGCGGATCATCTTCGCTCGTAGTTCGGGAGTAGATTCGAGCATGCGAATGCCTTCGATCCATCCGGCTTGGTCATCCGGATCCACGAGCATGGCCGCGTCACCACTGATTTCCGGCAGGCATGGCGCTGTCGACGTGATGACGGGACACCCGAGCGACATCGCCTCGACGACGGGAAGGCCGAATCCTTCGATGCGTGACGGAAAAAGCAGGCACAGCGCCTGAGACATGACCAGCGCCAGATCGGCATCGGCGAGACGACCGAGAATGTTCACGTTCTCCAGGCTGTCGCGGCTGCTGAAGTCGCTTTGATCGAGGTCGCCGACGACGTGAATATCAATTCCCATCTTGCGAAGTGCCGGCGCAATCTTCAGGACGAGATCGACATTCTTGTATTTCTGCTTTTGCCCGAAACACAGAACGAAGGGACGAGGAGATGAACTCCGCTCGATGCCGAAGCGGTCGTCACGCCACTTGGCTGTGTGATCGCTCCCGTTGTAGGTCACGACGGTCTTGTCCGCCCGTGCAACGCCGAACGCGTCCAGGTTCTGGCGCGAAAATTCCGAAACCGTGGTAATGGCGCGAGATCGCCGCCCGACAATCGGCAGAACGATCCGATGGATCAGCCGGAACAGCAGACTGTAACTCTCGGGTGCAAGCCGTGTGTGGAGATCATGAATGCAGACGATCTGCTTTCGCTTCACAACCGGCGCGAGATTGCAGAAGCTCAAAAGCCCGCCGGCCACCTGCCGCGGCAGCTGAAACTGAACCCAGTATTGCGGAAGCCGCGGCGAGCTGAACTCGGGCAAAAGCCGGATGCTGATTTGTTTCAGATCCAGCGGCTTGGAAGGCGCGCGCGGTATCAGAAGGTCCAGATCGAGCCTTTCGGTCAGGGGATGCCCCTCGGCCATAAGAGCGTCCAGCGCGCTGGTGACTTCCCTGGCGTATCGGGCCACGCCGTTCGGACTGAGAGAGACAAAATCACCATTGATCGTCCACCGACGACGATCGGTCGGCGCCGCAGACGACCGTGTCCGGCTCACCGAACGCTCCTGAGCGCCCGGGACGGCCGGCCGTTCTGGAGCCGACGCCTGCCCTCCGGCGCGCTCGACCATCTGGACGCCAAGCATCTGACCTGCCTTATATTTTTGCCAACAATGACGTGCATTGTACCATGTCCGTCACCCCCCGCACGGGCGCGTTCGGGGGGCCGCCGGGATCTACGATTACCGAAAAGGGGTACGGCGGCGGCCTCGGCCCCATAGAGCGGTCGGGAACCGCGGCAGCGCCAGCAGATATGCCGGTATAGGACACGGCTAGTGCCGTTGGCGCCTGACCTCTTCGAACGCCTCGGACACCTCACGGTTGAACCTGTCGACCGAAAAGCGCTGGGAGTTCTGCTGGCACGCCAAGGGTGTAATCTTGTCGCGATTCAACTCGAAATGCTCCACTGCGGCCTTGATGTCATCAACGGTCTGCCGCGCGAACATCACGCCCGTGGGTTGAGCGGAACTATCCAGGTTGCGCACAATGTCCTGCGCCCCGCCCCTGTTGAAAGCGACGAGCGGGGTTCCGCACGCCTGAGCTTCCGCGAGAGCGATGCCAAAATCCTCGCACCCGGCAAACACCAGAGCCTTGGCGCGCGCGACCGTATCGACATACTCCTGGCGCGGAAGATAGCCGGTAAAACTCACATTGGGGGCCGACGTCGCGCGCAACGCCGACGATTGCTGACCATCGCCAACGACGACCAGACGCCGCGACGGCATTTGCCGGAATGCCTCAATGACCAGATCAGTCCGCTTGTAGGGTGCAAGGAAAGACGCCGCGACATAGTAATCGTCTTTGTCGGCAATGAATTTCATTTCGTCGAGGGCGACTGGCGGATGGACGACTTGGGCGTCGCGCCCATAAATCTTCTGGATCCGCTTCCGCACATATTCGGAATTGGCCAGCATCATGTCCGGCCCATGCGCCGTTCTGGTGTCCCATATCCTCAGCTTGTGAAGGAAGTGCCGGAACAGAAGTCCCTTTGGCCCGAAACCCATTTTGCCTTGCGACAAATAGGAAAACTGCTCATCCCAGGCATATCTGATGGGGCTGTGCACATAACACAAATGCGGCTGGTCCGGACGGGTGAGCACGCCGCGCGCGAATGCCGCCGATGACGAGATGACGGCATCGTATTCGGTGACGTCGAATTGCTCGATCAGAAAGGGACAAAGGAAAAACAGCGACCGATAATATTTTTCAATAAAGGGCCAGCGGTTGGCAGGGGACGTATGGAACGGAACTCCGGGGAAGTACTGGTCCTTGACGTCTTGTTCGAGAAAATCGAACAGCGTGAAAACGTCAGACTGCGGATACAGCGCACATAATTGGGCCAGAACGCGCTCGCCCCCGCGGAACGTGGGGCACCAATCGTGAACGATTGCGATCCGATTGTTATGCGCCACGCCAGTCACTGCAAACCCCTGAGATCGCGCACATCCGGGCACGACGATATCGCTGACATTCAGCTCTGGGCATTCAAAAGCGCCAAACGCCTGTGTCCGCCACTGCATGCGACCTGTGGCCGGATTTGTCGAGTACTCGCAGGATTTAAGGTTATCCGTCCGCGACCAGACTCAACCTGCCCTGCAGCCGATGACGACCGATTGACCAGCCCAAATGTACCGCTTTTGACGTACCGCCCTGGAAGTAGCACGGCCATCGTGCGGGACTGCGCACTGGCAGCGCATTGGCTATGATAGCGGCCAGTGCCGTTCCAAGCGATTGACCCGGGCAGCGATCACCGATGCGACTTGTAGTTATCATCCCGACTTTTGGACGCCGGCAGCAGCTTACTCGCTTGCTGCAGCATCTGGAAAACCAGCGTCGCCTGCCCGACGAAGTCGTCGTCTCGGCGCCGGACAATACACATGTCGAGACGCCGGGAGTGACCAAGTTTCCCGTGACCTACCTTTTCGGGGCAACCGGGTCCAGCGCTCAGCGCAACCACGCGCTGACCAACGCACTTCCGAAATCCGATGTCGTCGTATTCTTCGACGACGATTTTCTCGCTGCTGACGATTATCTGCAAATCGTCGAGCGCGCCTTCGAAGAGAACCCCGACTGGGCCGTTGTGATGGGCCGGCCGCTTCACGACGGCGCGAACAACGCCGGATTTACATTCGAACAGGGGCTTGCGCTTCTGCGCGAAGGGCAGACGCTGTCACGTTCAACGGCAGACATCATTGAGCATTCCGGTGCGTATGGATGCAACATGTCCGCACGCTCGCGTTGCATCGGAGATCTGCGATTCGATGAACGTCTCGTTCTTTACGGATGGCAGGAAGACGTTGATTTCACCAGCCAGCTGCGAGCTCACGGACGCATCATCGAACTCAAGGCGATGGCGGGCGTGCACCTGGGGATTAAATCGGGCCGCGTGAGCGGACTCCGCTTTGGCTACTCGCAGGTCGCGAACCCCCTTTATCTGATCAAAAAGGGCACGGTGCCGGCTACCTTCGCGCTGCGCTTGATGGCGCGCAACATCCTCGCAAATGTCATGAAAAGCATATGGCCTGAAGAATACATCGACCGACGTGGCAGACTTAAGGGAAATCTGCTTGCCGGATTTCACTGGGCGAAGGGCTACGTTGAACCCGAGCACATTCTGAAACTTTAGCTGAACATCAAGCCGAGTAAATATCATGGCCATTTTGTCGCCGACCTCTCTGATTGACACCAATGCCTCCAGCAATGAGAGGAGTTTACAAATGACGTTTTGGCAACAGGCTTGCTCGACAGGTCGCACTCTTGCCTTGTCGCTCGCCGCGATCGCGCCTCTCCTTCTTTGCGGCACGACCTCTGCGACCGCCGAAAGCTATCGGCTGGGGCCTCAAGATAAGGTGCGCATCAAGGTCTTCGAATGGCGCGCAACGCGCGATCAGGTGTTCGAATGGACGGCACTGAACGACCAATTCACCGTCGGTCCCGATGGGATGCTTTCGCTGCCATTCGCCGGACAGGTCAAGGCGACTGGTCTGATGCCTGCAGAGCTTGCGGCACTGATCGCACAGCAATTCCAGGCCACGATGCGCGTCGGTCGCGCTCCGGACGTCTCGCTTGAAGTATCGCAGTTCCGCCCCTTCTACATTGTTGGCCGGGTTGAGCGGCCGGGTGAATATTCGTATCGGCCAGGCCTGACCGTTCTTCAGGCCTTGAGCATCGCAGGCGGAATGCAGCGCACGATCGACCCCAGCTTGATGCGTCTGGGGCGGGAAGCAATCTCGTCCCGTGGCGAGCTGAAAGTTCTGGCTGCTCAATCCAGCAGCCTGCAGATTCGCCGGGCTCGCCTCAAGGCGGAACTGGACCAAGCGGATGCAGTGACTTTTCCTGACGATGCGACGCTTCGGCAGGATGCATCTCTGAATGATCAACTCCGGCAGCAGGAAACTGCCATCTTTGAAACACGACGCGTTTCACTGAAAGCCGAGCTGAACACGCTGAAGCAACTCAAGGATTTTCTTGAGAAGGAAGTCGTTTCGCTTGGGGACCAATTGAAGACCGAGGATGAACAAATCAGGCTGGTGCAGGCTGAACTTCAGACGGTCTCCGGTCTTGTTGAAAAAGGCCTTTCAGCCGCGCCGCGCAAGCTCTCTCTTGAGCGAACCAAGGCCCAAATCGAAGGCGACCGGTTGCGAGTCGGCACCTTGCTCTTGAAGGCAAGGCAGGAGATCAGCCGCAACGATATCGCAATTCTCGATCTGCAGAACAAACGCGCGAAAGAGACAACGCTGGAGTTGCGCGAGGTCCAAAGCAAACTCGACGAAATTGAAGAGAAAGTAAGTGCGACGCAAAACCTGCTCTACGAAACAGAAGTCTTGACGCCTGGCGTGCTGACCGACCGAATGCGACCAGGTGCGTCGCGGACAACTTACAAGATTGTTCGTCAAACAGCAGACAAGATCGTTGAGCTTGAAGCGGCCGAAGATAGCGCGCTGCACCCCGGCGATACTGTGAAGGTCGAAATTCCGCTGCCGGCCGATTTCGGACGTGGCCGCAGCTCGAGCTCCTCCGAGCCGGACTTGAAACAGCGATCTCAACTGGAGGCGCAGGAATCACGGATTCGCTGATGAATATCGCCCCCAGATTGAACCCTTTCGCTCGGTCAAAGAATTCTCCGGAGACACTCCATGAGACGATTCCTGACACGTTCCGCCGCCCGAGAGTCGGCGACCGATTTGCAGCGAATTGACCCGATCAAGCGCAGCGTAAACGAAGCCCTGCAAAGCCTCGAAGCCGAGAAGAAAGGATTCGAGAGCAGAATTGCCGACGCAACGATGAGGGCGGCCTTCATCGCCGGCAGCGATCTGGAAGGCGACGGCGATAGAGAACCCGCCGATAGTGCGCTCTTGAAGAATTACGAAGATCAAATTCGTCGCGCCGACATGCGACAGAAGCGATTGAACGATTTGATTGCGAATCTCAAATTCATTCGTGCTGCCGTGATGACTCGCCTTGCCTGACGACAATCTGCGAGGCCGCAACACCTAACGCACCCGACGCGATCTCAGCGCGGCGGCTTAGCGGCTCGCGATGTCGCCATCAAATGGCGACATCATTCTCTCCGGTAGTCGTCCTCTATGCGAACGATGTCGTCCTCGCCAAGGTAGCTTCCCGTCTGCACTTCAATCAGCTCAAGCGGAATTTTTCCCGGATTTTCCATGCGATGCACGGCGCCGATCGGGATATAGATCGAACTCGTTCTCGTGGACCGTCTTGACCAATTCATTGACCGTCACGATGGCGGTGCCGCGCACCACAACCCAATGCTCCGACCTGTGGAAGTGCCTTTGCAATGAAAGGCGACCGCCGGGCTTGACGACGATACGCTTGACCTGATGACGCACGCCCATGTCCAGCGACTGATATGATCCCCACGGTCGATACACTTTCGGATGGTCCTCGGTGACACGCGGAACTTCCTGCTTCAGTTTGCCCATCAGACGCTTGAAGCCGTCGACATCGTTCTGGGCCGAGACCAGGATAGCGTCGCCCGTGGCGATCACGACGATATCCTTGACGCCTTCGAGCGCGACCACCGCGCCGTCGGACATCACGCTGCAGTTGGACGCGCCTTCGAAGAATACGTCTCCCCGGCTGGTATTTCCCTGCTCGTCCTTCTCCGAAAGATCCTGCACGGCGCGCCAAGAGCCGACATCCGACCAGTCATAAGACACCGGAACGACCGCAGCATTCTTGGTCCGTTCAATCACGGCATAGTCGATCGAAATTGCAGCGACGCTGGCAAACATGGCGGAATCCAGAGACAAGAACTCGAGATCCCGCTTGGCCAGGTCCACGGCATCGCTGACCGCTTTCGCGCTGACCGGATCTCTTTTCCCGTACTCATCGAGCAATGCCGCAGCTTGAAACAGAAAATTTCCGCTATTCCAGAGATACCCGTCTTGCAGATACCGTGACGCATTTGCGGTGTCCGGTTTCTCGACGAATTTCGTGACCTTAAAGACATTGTCGCCAAGAGAGTCGCCGGGCAAAATGTACCCATACTCGACGGCCGGCCGATTGGGCTTGACGCCGAAGGTCACAATGTGACCGGTCTTCGCCACGGCGGCGGCCTGCACGCACGCTGACAAAAACGCACCGGCATTGGTTATGACGTGATCGGCGGCCGCGGCCAGCACCAGTGCATCGGTGTGGCGCTTGCGGGCAAGAAGTGCCCCGGCGGCGATGGCCGGCGCGGAATCGCGACGAACCGGCTCCAGCACGATATCGGCTTCGACGCCGATCTCCTTGAGCTGCTCAAGAACCATGAAGCGATATGCAATGTTCGTAACGACGATCGGTCGGTCGAACACGGACGCATCGGAAAGCCGCAGGACGGTGTCCTGGAATGTCGATCGAGCCCCCATCAGGCGAATAAACTGCTTCGGGCTGGCTTCTCGGGAGACCGGCCACAATCGCGTGCCTGCCCCGCCGCACATGACGAGCGGCACGATCAGATCGGCGGGCTGCCTGGAATCAGACGCAGAAGATATGCTCATAACTCAAAACCTCGTTCAAACTTCAGCGCGCGAGAGATGCTCCGCTCATTGCGCTCACGTTAGTTCCAGCAGTTGATCCAGATACTGCTGCGCACTTCTCCGCCAGGAGAACATGTCCGCCCGGAGACGGCCCTTTTCCTTGAGCTCGCCGCGCTTCGCCGGGTCGCGCAACAGCTGGATGATAGCACTCAGCCATTGCTCGGGCCGATCCGGATCAGCGTATAAGACCGCATCCCCGC
Organism: uncultured Alphaproteobacteria bacterium; assembly: GCA_963736355.1. Classification (GTDB taxonomy): domain Bacteria; phylum Pseudomonadota; class Alphaproteobacteria; order Rhizobiales; family Xanthobacteraceae; genus CAVTOO01. The sequence goes on from CAVTOO010000007.1 coordinate 398,560, forward strand.
CGACCTCCGGCAAGCTCGCCGCTTGCGAAGCAATGACAGGACAGCCGCTGGCCATCGCTTCCAGGACCGGCAGCCCAAATCCCTCGATGCGGGATGGAAAAACAAGGCACAACGCTCTTTCATACAGCGCCGCGAGATCATCGTCCGTCACATAATCGACATTTCGGACATTCGGGCGAAGACGGCTTTCACCCGAAGCAGCGAAGATGCCGGATGAACCACCGGCGATTACGATGTCGATCCCGGCCTCGTCGAGGGCCTCACTGATACCCAGCACGACGGAAATATTCTTGTGTCGGGCCTTGCTGCCGATCACAAGAACGAAGGGTCGCTCGGTGCCAAGGGGAAGATCGCGGTTCGCTCGCGCGGAATCCCATCGTTTCACATGCTCGTGGCCATTGGGAATGACCACAATCTTCTCGGCCCGGGCAATACCGTAGCGCGCCAGCATGTCTGCGGAGAATTGCGAAACCGTCGCGACTTTGCGGGCGCGCCGCCCCACGAGGGGCAACAGCAACCGATAGGCGGTGCGGAAGCCGAATGAATAGCTTTCCGGCGTGACAAATGTATTTGCATCATGGATGCAAACTACATGACGCGACGGAATGATCGGACCAAAATTGCCCAGGCTAAGAATACCGTCGCGCGCATAGAACGGCAGGACGAATTGATCCCAGAGGTGGCCTGAACCCCATGCTGACATCCTGATGTCGATATTGGAAAACGGCTCTTCCACGGCCGACCCCGGCGGGACAACGAGATCCAACCGGATCGCACGCGCAACTTCACGATTGTCCTTCAACAGATCGTCCATCGCCCTGACGATCTCGAACGCATATCGCTGCACCCCCGTCAGCCGTTGACGTGTGAAGCGTCCGTTAATTGCCCATGCTGCTGGGTGGCTGGTTAACTTTGCTGGATCGCTCATCGCAACACGAACCGGCATTCGTCGTTGCACTTCATCCAGGTCTCGCCTGCGCATCGTTGCACAATTTGCGCAAATGGCCGCTCTCCGAAGTTTGCCGCCTGCCATCGCATCGAAATCATTTCGGAACGCCAAGGCCCAGCGAGAACGACAACTCCAGGCCTCGTGCCGCTGTACGGATGATGTGATCCAATTGCGACCGAGTTGCCGTGAAATCCAGTATATTTCTTACCAAGGTCGCATCTGCATAGAGCGCAGCAGGATCGCCAATTCGACGCGCGATGAATTTAGCAGGTACCTTGAAATTCGTAACGCGCTCAATTGCAGCGAATATCTCCTTGATGGACGTTCCAACGCCCGTGCCAAGGTTTGCCTGCAGCGAGACGTTGCCGTCGGATAGATATCGCAGCGCGCGCACATGTCCGTCTGCAAGATCCTCGACATGAACATAGTCGCGAATACATGTGCCGTCGGGCGTGTCGTAATCATCACCAAAGACTTCGAGATGATCGATAACGCCGGTCGCCGCCATCAGGGCACGTGGAATCAGGTGCGTTTCCGGTTCGTGGCGTTCCGCAAGTTCGCCTTCGGAATCCGCGCCTGCCGCATTGAAATATCGGAGCGCCACATGCCGCATCCCGTAGGCAGACGCATAATCCTGCAAAATACGTTCGCCCATGAGTTTGGTCCGGCCGTAAGGACTTAACGGCCGCAGAGGACAAGCCTCGGAAACCGGCAGTTCGTCGGGCGTGCCGTAAACAGCGCAGGAACTCGAAAAAACCACCTTATCGAGACTGACGCGGCGCATCGCGTCCAGGAGGCTGAGCAGTCCGATCACGTTGTTTCTGTAATATTTGTCCGGGGAGGTGACGGACTCTCCCACATATGTGCTTGCGGCAAAATGGATGACCGCCTCGGGTCGCCAGCGATGGAGCACCGCATGAAGCCTGTCTTGATCGAGGACATCGCCGTGCTCGAAAGGACCGTACCGCACCGCGTCGCGATGACCGGTCGACAGATTGTCATACGCAATCGGCTCGTAGCCCTGTTGAGCCAGAAGCTTGCAGGTGTGACTGCCGATAAAACCGGCACCACCAGTTACGACAATTCTGGACGCCATCGAACTCAACCTTGACCCTTTGACTTCCGGCCATCGCGATAACTAGACTAAAAGCAGTGTTCAATCCAACGCCTCCACTTCAATGGAGCGTCAGGGAACCACATCCTTATGGCCAACCCCCCAAAGGCTTAGCTGGGCGGAAAGTGCGCTCAGGAACTCGGCCTTATGGCGACACATGGATGCTTGTGCATTGCGCGCCCGTCAGCGACGATGGCCGAAATCGCAGGACATTTCACGAGCATTTCCCAATGACTGATCAGAACTCCGTGCCGGATCCGCTTTACGGCAGCTATTTGCATTTCAAGAATTGGAGTGATCCCGATAAGTCGGCGCATCGCTTTTTCCAGATGGAAATCGCGCCACTCAAGCTGCGGCCGGGTGCTCAGATTTTGGAGTTGGGTTTCGGCGAAGGTCGATTCTTGGATTTCGCGAAGGACAGCGGATACAAGGTCACGGGTGTGGAGATCATCCCGGAATTGGTGGCCAGCGCTGCAAAGCGAGGTCACACCGTCATACTCGGCGGCCTCGAGGCCCTTGATGGGCTAACTGAACGCTATGACCTGATTATAGCGCTCGACGTGATCGAACATTTGAACCGCGATGAGTTGAGCACGTTTTTTCGGCAATGTGCGGTGCTGCTTCGAGCGGATGGAGTGGTCTTTCTCAGATGCCCTAATGGAAACAGTCCCTTCAGCCTGTTTCATCAGAATGGCGATTTGACGCATCGAAGTTTTTTGAACGATAGAAGTGTCAATCAACTCGCCGAACCCCTGGGATTGCAAGTTACTGTCGCGCGTAATGCAGGCAGAGACCTCCCTGAAGGGTTGCTCTCTCAGGCGCGTCGCCGGGCCGTGTATCTCTTGCGTGATTTAATTGAGGCGGCAATCGGCTATGCTTATTTTGGTCGTCGATATCCGATGGACCCCAATATCGTCATGGTCATGGAGCGGATGAATAATCAAGAATTGCCGGAGCAATCACAGTGACGGCGGAATTAAATCGGGGAAGGACGAGTGACCGAACGACCTTTTGAGCGCTTCGAAGAACAACAGCTTGTTGATGCATGGATCGCAGCATTCAAAACACTGGCTGACGACTACACAAGCCGCGAAGCGCTCGCCGACGTCGAACGTCTGGCTGACGAATTTCGTGCCCGTGAAATTAGCGTGCCGACGGCTCGCGTCGCACCTGAGATGGCGTTAATCGCAAAACAGATGCGGGCGGCTGAAATAAAGAAGGCGCCATCGGTGATTGATGCCGTCCATCGCGGGCTCGACGACGAGCTGATGTCTTTCGTCGCAGTGCTTAATGCCAATCAAAAACCCTCACCGACGGAATGACGCTTCGTCCGATTTATGAAAACTCCCGCCGTATATCTTGCTGCTTTTGCATTCGAGGAACAAGCCAATGAACTATCTGTTTGATGTCATGGGATACTCTGTGTCCAACTTCCTGGTATCTCACGCCGGCTTTGGAAAAATTCACGTGAATGATGAACCGAACGGTCAGGCATTGTCGCGGGGACCGAGTGGAAGCGTAACAGTGTCGCACAATGTGGCAAGCGCTGTGGGAGTGACGGCAGTATTCTTCGGCATTGCACTGTCCGCTGTCATCGTGCGCCTGCTTCTCGATGCGCTGCAACTGTAATGCACTGTCACCTTTGTGCACACCCGAAGCTCGTCTACCAACTCTTTCATTTCAGCATCAGTTAGCGGCTCGAGGACAGCAATCTCGCCTTCCAACCGCTCGATTTCATTTCCTTCTTGATCTACTGCTGAAATACTGAACTCTGGCTCCGCCTTTCGCAGCTGCTTCACTTCGTCCTGAAGCGCGCGCAAGGCTCTGCTTGAATCATTAGCTTCCGGCGCCAACAACCATTCGTCTGGTATCGGCACGATCGCAACACCAACGGCCTTTGCAGATACCATCGGCCCGGTATCGTGTGTCAACACACGAACGTCGTGTTCCGGATGAGCAACATGAAAAGCGCGAGCAATCCCGATGAGCTGATCATCGTTGCGTTTATAGTCGAGAGTCGTTGAAAGGCTTTGGTCCGGCCGCACCAGAGACAGAAAGGCAATTTCCTTATTTTCGGCGCCCAAAGACCGTCTCCGTAAGATCCCAAGCCTGCTGTTGCTGGCATTTCTGGCCTTCTGTGCGCAAGAGCGGGACTGGTTGGCGAAGAAAGCAGTACTGCCCGGTTAACAACGTCGTTGAACCGGTCTCACAATTCCCAGGAACGGGATTTTTCGCGCCAAAGACAGAGGAGCAATTTTCGCGTTATCGGCGTACAGAGACAGTCTCCGCGAAATCACGACGTAAGAAAAGCCCGCTGTCGGCGGGGCCTTTTCAGCACTTTCTCAGAATTTAGCGGGATCGGCAGACTGGGTGGTGGGGGAGGCAGGACTCGAACCTGCGAAGCCATAAGGCGGCTGATTTACAGTCAGCTCCCTTTGCCACTCGGGACACTCCCCCGAAAGTCATTGCCGCAACTGGCATTTTGACGGTTCGGCCGGCCGTTTGTGCGCTGCCCCCTTCCCGATGGGGACAACCGGCGGCGCTTTATGGTTTTTGCCCCCGACGAAGTCAATCAAAAACCGGCGCATAAGGGCCTGCGTCCGGAGGACTTTCCTCCTGTTCCGTCAATCGGTTAAAACGAGATATCCACTCTCCTGACCTCGCCGGGTCCCCTTGTCCGAACCAGCCAAACCCGCTCGCCTCATCACGCGCGCCGATGCCGTCGCGCTCATCGCCTCCGCCGCCTTCTTCATGGAGCTGCTGGACGCGACCATCATCGTGCCTGCGATCCCGCAGATGGCGGAAAGCTTCGGCACCAGCGCGGTGGCGCTCTCCACCGGCATCTCAGCCTATCTGCTCACGGTCGCGATCTTCATTCCGGCCAGCGCCTGGCTGACGGAGCGCTTCGGCGCGCGCGCGGTCTTCAGTGTGGCCATCGGCATTTTCACGATCGCCTCGGTGCTGTGCGGGCTCAGCCAGACGATGACGGAATTCACGCTCGCGCGAATCCTGCAGGGCGTGGGCGGCGCGATGATGTCTCCGGTCGGTCGGCTCGAAGTCCTGCGCCGGACCGACAAGTCGCAGCTGCTGCGCGCCATCGCTTTCCTGACATGGCCCGGCCTCGCCGCCTTCGCGGTCGGCCCGCCGCTCGGCGGTTTTCTCGCCAGCTACGCGTCCTGGCCGTGGATCTTCTACGTCAACGTGCCGATCGGCATCATCGGCATCGTGCTGGTGCTGACGTTCTTCGACAAAGGTTCGACAGCCGTACGGCGCCCGTTCGATTTTGTGGGTTTCCTCAGCATCGGCGGCGCGCTCGCCTGCCTGCTGTATGGATTCGAGCGCCTCGGCCATCGGCAGGAATGGCAATGGGCCATGGTCTTCATCAGCGTCGGGCTGGTGCTGGCCTTGTTCGCGATCCGCCACATGCGACGGCACCCCTCGCCGCTGCTGACGCTCGAGCCCTTCGAGATCAGGACTTTCGCCATCGGCAATATTCACGGCGGCACGTTCTTTCGCATGCAGGTCGGGGCCATCGCTTTCGCGCTGCCGGTAATGCTGCAGGTCGGCCTGGGCTACAGCGCCTTCGAGTTGGGGCTTTTGATCTTCGTGTTCCTGATGGGCGATCTGTCGTCGAAGAGTTATGCCAATCAGCTGTTGCGGCGCTTCGGCTACAAGAACGTGCTCGTGTATGACAGCCTGCTGATCGCACTGTCGACATTGACGCTCATGGCGCTCACGGTCTCGACACCGCTGTGGATCCTGCTGCCGATCCTGTTCGCCGCAGGCTCTATCCGGTCCATTCAATTTTCGGCTTTGAATTCGCTGAACTTCGCCGACGTGCCGCGAGAGCAGATGAACGTCGCCTCGACGCTGACAAGCATGAGCCAGCAGGTCACGATGGCGGCGGGCGTCTCGCTTGCGGCGGTCACGCTCAATTTATCGCTGATGCTGCGCGGTGAGACATCCGGCGCCCTGTCGCTGTTCGATTTCCGGGTGACCCTGGCCTTAAGCGCCTTGCTGGCGCTCATTATTATGGTCGTCTATATACGGATGCCTTCAAATGCCGGCGCAAACGTCACCGGCTACAAGCGCGAGTGACGATGAGCGACCGACCGGGCTACAGAGGACAGAAATTCGGCCAGCGCTTCGGCGGCAAGGGCCCGCGCGACCGCCGTGACGACAGGCGGCGCGGCGCCGACAGCCTCGATCACGCCATTCTCTACGGCTGGCATACGGTCGCCGCCGCGCTCGCCAATCCCAAGCGACGCTTCCGCAAGCTGCTGGTCACCGAGAACATCGCCAAGCGACTGACTGAGGAAGGCCTGACGCTCGCCGGTGACGCCGGAATTGGTGCGGCCCAGCGCCATCGACGCACTGGTGTCGGCCGATGCCGTGCATCAGGGAATTCTCGCGGAAGTCGATCCGCTGCCCTCACCCGATATCGAGACATTGCCGCAGCACGGCCTCGTGCTGGTGCTCGACCAGATTACCGATCCGCACAATGTCGGCGCAATCTTCCGTTCGGCCGCCGCCTTCAACGTCGCGGCCATCGTCACCACTGCGCGTCACTCGCCGGAAGCCACCGGCGTCCTCGCAAAGGCGGCGTCAGGTGCGCTGGAGCACGTGCCGCTGGTTACCGTGCAGAATCTTGCGCGTGCGCTCGATGAGCTGAAGGACCGCGGCTTCCTGACGGTGGGGCTCGACAGCGAAGGCGACGGAGATCTGGGCGCGATCAAGCTCACCGATCCGCTGGCGCTGGTGCTCGGCGCCGAAGGCAAGGGCCTGCGGCTGCTGACGCGCCAGACATGCGATGCCGTGGCGCGGCTCGATATGCCGGGCGCAATCAAGAGCCTGAATGTCTCGAATGCCGCGGCGCTGTCGCTTTACATCGCCGCAAGTCGTCTCGGCCTGATGAAGTAAGACACCTCATCCTGAGGAGCACCTGAGACGTCGCGATGCCTCATCCTGAGGAGCCGTGCAAAGCACGGCGTCTCGAAGGATGAGGAAAGGCCAAAGCCTCAATAATAAACCCGCAACGCCCGCTGACGGTGATGCGCGTGGACATACGGATAGTTCTTCGCCACCGGGCCGCCGGAATAGCCGACGCCGTAGCCTCGGACGCCCGGAAAATGCTTGCTCTTGCGGCGCGGGTCGAACACGCGCGGCGCTGAGACCGCGGCAATCCCGTCATACAGCGGACCCCACTCGACGACATAATGCGGCGGGCGCTTCAGCGGCGCGACCTCATGCTTGTAGTAGACAACCTGCGGCTCGACCGCGGGCGCATAAGGACCGCAGAACTGCAGGCAGGCGCTGGCCGGCGCCGTTGCGGCCGTCAGGACCGCGCCGGTCAGAACGGCGATGAGAAATGTCTTCGACATGGTGGAGCCCTCTAGGTGGTTCTATGGAATCTGCGGATTGTGCGGCACAGGCCGGTGCGGACCCGGTACGCCGAAGATGACGGGCGGCGGATCGAACGGCGGATATTCGGTGACCGGACGCTCCGGCTTGAACTGCACGGACCACTCGCGGCGGAAAGTTTCCGCCCGCGGCGGCAGAGCGCGGTTGCGCGGCGGCTGGACTTCGAGCCGGCCATAGCCTGGACGGTTTCCGGCGCTGGGAAAATAGCGTCCCGGCAACGGACGGTCGTAAGGTTCAAAGCCCCAGCTCCGCCAGGGATAGGTCACGGTCGGCTGGACATGGATCGACCGGGCCAGACCCCAATCGCCCTCGACGACGCCGTATGACGCATCCCGCCCGTTGATGATGACAGGCACGCCCGGTCGTCCCGGGATGACGATCGCAGGCGCATGGTCGGCCAGCGCCGGAACGACGCAAAACCCCAAAACCGCAGCTGCAACCGACAGGCGACGCATGACGCGCTCATTTGATCAAAAGAGCCGTCATTCTAGGCCGCAGGACCCTTAAACCCCCGCCAACGGCAGGGTGGAATCGGCCGATATGCCTAACGAGATGATTACAATGCGCCGGCGGCGGGAAATGGATGGGTGGTGCCGGATGAGGGGATTGAACCCCCGACCTTCGGTTTACAAAACCGCTGCTCTACCGCTGAGCTAATCCGGCCCGGGGGGAGAGCTAGCAGCGCGCACCGCCCCCGACAAGCCAGTTCCTTGGCATTTGTCGAAGGACGGAAACAGCCGCTTAACCGTGACGTTGCCGGTTCCTGACGGCGCAAGGCGCCGTTAACACGCCTCGCGTTTGATCGCTGGCATTCCATCGAGGCGTTTGCGGTCATGAAATTCTTTGTCGCTCTGTCGATTGTCATCGGCCTCGGCTTCCTGGGTGCCGGCTGGATCGCCGACAGCGCGCTGCCCGCGCGTCAGGACGTCGCCGCCGTCACCATGGGTTCAAATGCCATCGTGAGTTCAAGAGCAGACCCGCAGCGCTTTGCCATTCAAAGCCAGCAGGATGCCGGCCTCAACGCCATTCGTCAGGCCGCCTACACCGCGGCGACCGCCTATGCGGCGTCACCCTGCGACACAACCAACAAAGCGAATCTCGTCAGTGCATTTTCGGCTTATGTTGAAGCCGCGCAGATCGCCTATGGCTGCACCATGGTGTGCTCGACTGACGAAGTTCGCGCGGCGCTGGGCGCATTTTCCACCGCACTTGATACGCGCGTGAAAAAGGCGCTCGCCTTGGCTTTCAAGCGCGGCGGCGTCTATTCCGCCGATCTTCCGCTGAAAACCAGACTGGCGATTGGCTACAGCGACCCCGGCGGATCGGAAGCGCAATGTTCCGGCCCGACCCGAAAGCCACCGATCACAGGCCGCTCCTGGACAAGAAGCTGACCGGTAAGATGCGCACCTGATCTGCCGCCATATCCATCGCGACATCGCTCCGCGGCTTTGCCAACAGACTGCAAACATGACAAGAGGACGCCATGCGTCCTCATCACATCGCCCTCGCCGTGCTGATCGCCGCCATCTGGGGCTTCAACTTCACGGTAATCCGCACCGGTCTCGACGGAATGCCGCCGCTGCTCCTGAACGCGCTGCGTTTTACGCTTGCGGGTCTGCCGGCGCTGTTCCTGCCGCGACCGGCGATGCCTTGGTGGCGGCTCGGCGCCATTGCCGCGACGCTGTTCTTCGGCCAGTTCGTCTTCCTGCTCAACGCCATGGTGATGGGCCTGCCGGCGGGATTGGCCTCGATCGTTCTACAGTCGCAGGCGCTGTTCACGATCATGCTCGCGGCGCTGTGGCTGCGCGAACGGCCCTCGCCGCGCCAGTTGATCGGCTTGGCGCTCACCGTGTGCGGATTGCTGCTGATTGCGATCACTGCAGGCGGCCGCGCGGCGGACGTCACCGCCATAGGATTGATCCTGTGTCTCGCCGGCGCGCTGAGCTGGGCGGCCGGCAATCTCTTCATGCGCGGCGCACCGGCGGGCGCGCTTCTGTCCGTCGTGACCTGGGCGAGTCTTCTCGTCGCCGGACCGTTCTTTCTGTTGTCGTTCCTGATCGACGGACGCGAGACCGTTGCAACGGTGCTGTCGCATCTCGACGCCCCGCGCATCGGCGCCGTCCTTTATCTTGCGTGCATCGCCACCATCATCGGCTATTCGCTCTGGGGAATGTTGCTGCGGATCTATCCCGCGAGCACCGTTGCGCCGTTCTCGCTGCTCGTGCCTGTGTTCGGCATGGCGTCGGCGACGATATTTCTTGGCGAACAGTTCGGGCCGTTACGTCTCGCCGGCGCGGCATTGCTGCTCGCAGGCCTTGCGGTGATTGTCGTTCCCAAGAAAACCTAACGCGTCAGCCTCTCAAGCTCGGGGAACGGCGTATAGGTCGCGTCGCGGCAGAATTCGCCGGCGCGTTCCATCAACTGATCGAAACGCCCTTCGAAAAAGATCGCCAGACGATCGGACACCCCCGCATAGCCGCCGTTGGCATTACGGGGGTTGTAGCGCACGCACACGACATAACGCTGGCGGCCGTCCATCGAACGAGACTGCGGCTGCGAAATCGCGGCATCGCGAATGCCGCGCGGGTCGTTGAGGTACGTCTTCATGAAGTCGACGATATCGGCGCGGTAATTCGCCGGCACGATCTGCTCGCCGGAACGGTCGGTGCCAAGCCTGAAATCGGGATTTGTTGCGCCACCGCAGCCCGTCAGCGCCACCGTCGCGGCGAAGAGCAAGGCATTCGCAGATAATCGATTTATTCGCATCTGTGTCCTGTTGTCCTGCATCGACTTTCATCATGAAATTTCTCGCCGTCAACCGTACAGATTTCCGCCGCTGGCGATTGACAAGCCCTCTCCTCATCGCTTCATTGTGGGCTACGGCCCAGGTGCCGGCCTTCACCAGCCGGCTAATAGGGAATCCGGTGCTGCCGACCGCTCGAACGTCAGAGTTCTGACGCCGGGCACGGCGAATCCGGAGCTGCCCCCGCAACTGTCAGCGGCGAGCGGTTGTTCATCAAGCCACTGGGCGCAATCCCGGGAAGGCGAACAACAGCGACGACCCGCAAGCCAGGAGACCTGCCTGAGCTCGTCATCCTTCCATCGCACGGGGCGTGCGCATGGGGCGGTCTTCCGCAGCGGTGACTTCGTGTCCGATGCGAAGGCCGTGCGGGTTTATCCCCCGACTTTCGAGCGATGATGTCACCGGAATGCGCCTTGGCGCAGGCCGACGCATCTATCGACGCGCTTTCGCAGCGGACGGTTGTTCATTGAAGCACCCAATGGGTGCTTCGTGCGGGGATTGCGTCGATGACTGGGACGATTTTCAAGACTCTACTTTTGGCCACCGCGAGCATCGCGGCATTGTCGGCGGGCGCACAGGCGCAGGAAACACTTCCGCCGATCACCATCACTGCAAGCCGCCTGTTCAACGGCATCACCGGCACCTCGACAACCGTCTTGACGGCGCAGGATATCGAACGCGTGCCCGGGCAAACGGTGCAGGACGTTCTGGCAACGATCCCCGGCGTGCAGTTGCAGAGCCTTTATGGCGGCACGGGCGGCGCCGGCACCGTCGTCGATCTGCGCGGCTTCGGCGCTTTCGCAACCGCCAATACGCTCGTTCTCATCAACGGCCGCCGCGTCAACGATCTCGATCTGGCCGGCGTCGATTTTACGACCATCCCGCGCCAGTCGATCGAGCGCATCGAGGTCACGCGCGGCAATTCCGGCGCGGTGCTCTACGGCGACAACGCCGTCGGCGGCGTCATCAACATCGTCACCAAGACCGGCGTCGGCAAGCCTGCCTCGTTCCGCGCGGAAGCTGGCATGGGCTCGTTCAACCAGACCGAAGGCAACGTGTCGGCAACGACAAGCTTCGGCTCATGGTCGACGGCAGCCTTCGCCAACGGCATCGCCTCCGACGGCTACCGCGTCAACAATCACCTGAGGCAATTCAACGGCGTCGGCGAAGTTCGCTACGCCATCCCCGGCTTCAGCGCGTTCTTCAACGTCTCCGGCGACGACCAGAAGCTCGGTCTGCCGGGCGCACGTCGCGTCACGAATACGACCAGCGAACTCATCACCAACCGGCGCGGCGCGGCAACTCCCTTCGACCACGGCGAGAAGCAGGGCCTCAATGCGACCACCGGATTCACCAAGACGCTGTGGGACGGCGGCGAACTGATCGTCGATGGCGGTGTCCGCAACAAGGACCAGCAGGGTACGTTTCTCTCGCCGTTCAACGAAAGCTATGTCGACACGCACGCTGCAGACATGGTCGCTCACGCCGCGGCTGAACATCACCAACGCCATGTTCGGCGCTGCCGTCCAGGATCGTGACCGGCATCGACTATTACGACGCGGACTATCATTCCACGCGCAGCATTTTTCAGGGCAACTCGCCCGCCCATGTCTACGATCTGCAACAGCGCTCCGTTGCAGGCTACTGGCAGCAGACACTTGGGATCCTCCCGACCACCGACGTCTCATATGGCGCGCGACTCCAGCGCACGAGCGTCACTGCTCGTGACCGCTTCGACGCAGCCAGCGCGCCGTTTGGATACGGTGCGCAATCTTTTCCGCTCGACAAGGACGAAACGCAGCATGCGCTTCACATTGGGCTGGAGCACCGCCTCACCGAAAGCGTAACGGTGTTTGGACGCGCGGCGCGGTCCTTCCGCACCCCGAATGTCGACGAACGAATTTTTACCGGTGTCAATTTTGATCCGAATTGCTTCTGCGCCATCCCGCAGAATTTCCAGCTGAAGACCCAGACGTCGCACGACATCGAAGCCGGCATTCGTTTCAATCTCGGACCGCTCGCGATCCAGTCGAGCGTCTATGACATGTGGCTCAACAACGAGATCCACTACAACCCGGTCGATCTCTACAACTACAATCTCGATCCCACGCGCCGCACCGGCAGCGAGACCAGCGCAACCTATATCGTCAATGAAAGCCTGCGCCTGCGCGGCGGCGTCGCAATCACGCGCGCGGTCTTCCGCGAAGGGCCGTTCACCGGCAAGGACGTGCCGCTGGTGTCGCGTTACACGGCGAATGCCGGGTTCTCGTGGAATATCTGGAAGGACTATGTCGTGCTCGACACTCTGGTTCGTTACTGGAGCGACCGCCGGCTCGACAACGATCAGAACAACAGGCAGCCGAAGATTCCGGCCGACGCGACGCTCGACCTGAAACTCAGCGGCCAGGTTGAGAAGATGTTCTGGTCGCTCGGCCATCAACAACCTGTTCGACGCGAAGTACTACGACTACGGCATCGCCAGCGCGACGACACTCGGCACGTTCAACGCCTATCCCCTGCCCGGCCGCACCTACGCCGTCAAAGCCGGCGTGACGTTCTAGAACTCGCTGGAGTCCGGTCCTCAGGTCCCAACTTACGGATCGCGCTTCATCGATAGGCCGGGGTGGCTTCATAGCGTTTTCGAGCGAAGTGGATACCGGTTCGCGTGAAGAAAACGCGTTTAAAAACGAGTCCGCCCCGGCCTTGTCTTTAGAATGCCCCTTATTCCTTGTCTTGCGGCGCGGTCGATTCGAGCAGCCAGCCGAGATAGGTGCGCTCGACGCTTTCCAGCGGAAGGACGACGATGGCCGGGGTGTCGTAGCTGTGCATACCCCGCACGGCGTCGCTGACCGCCTCAGTCAGCGTTGCACGCGTCTTGATCAGCATGACGACCTCCTCGCCGCGCTCGACCTGCCCCTGCCACCGATAGTGCGACACCATGCCCGGCAGGATATTGGCGCAGGCCGCCAGCCGGCGCTCGACCAGGGCCTTTCCCACCCGTTCCGCCTCGACAAGCGTGGGGAAGGTTGTATAGACGACGATAGCGCGTTCCATTTTTCACATCCCTGCCGCGCCAGGCCCGAGGCGGTCCTTCCATCACATGACCGACGCCCGAAAACCCGCTCCCGCCCGGCCGCTTGACCGGATCGCCTTCGTTGCGAGTTCCAGCGACGAGGCCCAGCGTTCGCTGACGCGCCTGACCAAGCTCTATGGCAACCACGCTCCCGAAGACGCCGACATTATCGTGGCACTCGGCGGCGATGGCCTGATGCTGCAGACATTGCATCGCCACATGCGCTCGGGCAAGCCGATCTACGGCATGCATCGCGGCACGGTCGGATTCCTGATGAACGAGTTCAGCGAGGAAAAACTTCCCCAGCGTCTCGCCGCCGCCCGCGAAACCGTGATCCATCCGCTGCTGATGAACGCCGTTGATCGCACCGGCAAAACCTACACCCACCATGCCATCAACGAAGTCTCGCTGTTCCGCCAGACGCATCAGGCCGCGCGCTTGCGCATTCTCGTGGACGGCAGCGAACGCATGCCCGAATTGATGGCCGATGGCGTGATGGTGGCGACGCCGGCCGGGTCCACCGCCTATAATTTGTCGGCGCAGGGTCCGATCCTGCCGATCACGGCCGCCCTGCTCGCTCTGACGCCGATCTGCGCGTTCCGGCCGCGACGCTGGCGCGGCGCGCTGCTACCCAACAGCGCCAAGGTCGTGGTCGAGGTGATCGAGCACGACAAGCGGCCGGTCGCCGCCGTCGCCGATCACGACGAGGCACGCGACGTGACCCGCGTGGAGATTTCGGTCGATCGCTCAATTTCCATGCGGATGATGTTCGACCCGGGCCATAGCCTCGACGAACGCATCCTGCGCGAGCAATTTCAGCACTAATCGCCTCGGCCGCTCATATCAAAATAGTTCGTTAACGTTGGCGGCGTAAGCATGGGCAGAAAGCTATAACCTAGGTTAGTGCGGGCAGGATTCGGGTGTGATTCAACTCGACTTCAACAAGCTGCGATTCCTTATCGCCGATGACAACGCCTATATGCGGCGCATCATCCGCACGTTGCTGCATTCGTTCGGCTGCCGCGAAGTCTACGAGGCCGAGGACGGCGCCAACGCACTCGAAATCACCACCCACTACGCACCCGACATCATCATTCTCGACTGGGTCATGCCGATCTTCGACGGGCTCGAAGTGACGCGAATGATCCGGCAGCCCGACAGCCCGAACCCCTACGTCCCCATCATCATGCTGACCGGCCACTCGGAAAAACACCGTGTGACCGTGGCGCGCGATGCGGGCGTGACCGAGTTTCTTGCCAAGCCGACATCGGCCAAAGCGCTCTACGAGCGAATTCTCGCCGTCGTCGCAAGCCCGCGCCCGTTCATCCGGACGCCCCACTATTTCGGCCCCGACCGGCGTCGCAACGTGCTTGTGCCTTATACCGGCCCTGAACGTCGCGCCGGCAGCGAGGCCACGGTCATCGAGCAAAATCCGCTCGTGCGAAAGGCCATGCCGGCAGGATAATCATGGCACGACGCAAAAGCCCATTCACGACCCTGAAGCAGTTCGCCGACCACGAGGTCATCACGCCGGACAATCCGCTGCGTGTGTTTGTCCGTGACGTGCCCAACAACAAAAAAGACGACCCCGTCGCCCGCGCCGAAGCCGCGCTCAAGACCCTGTCCAATCAGTTTGACGAGTGGATGATCGCGGAATGCGACCGCCTGACAGACGCATGGCAACGGGCGCAGGACAAGCTGACCCGCAAAAATCGGGATGAGCTTTTCCGGGCGGCACACGACATCAAGGGCGACGCGCCGACCTTCGGCTATCCCGCCGCCGCAGCGGTGGCCGGCAGCCTGTGCCGCGTCATCGAGTTTTCCCCGAACGGCACGGCGCTGCCCACCGACATCGTCGACCATCACGTCCGCGCCGTCGTCGCCATCGTGCGCGAGCATTCGCACGTCAACGCCAAGGAAATCGCGCGCGAATTGGGCAGGCATCTGCGGGGCGTCAGCGACAGCTATCTGAAGCAGGCTAACCGCGACCGGCCGAAATATCTCGAAATGCTTGAATTGCTCGACGCACCTTCCGTGTCGCCGAAAGGCTAGCGCGCCTGCGGCGCCAAGGGTCGGTCAGAGGGTCGTCAGGCTGCGATCAGCGCCTGACGCCGGGCGCGCGTCTCATCGTCGTCGAGATAAGTCAGAGCGTCGTCGGCGACGAGTTCCTCGCAGAACAGCCTTGCTTCCTCGCGTGCGGATTCGGTGGCGAAGCGGCGCAACAGCGCCAGAATCGGCTCGATGGATTCGTCGTCGATCTCGCCGCAGCGCGTCAGGACGCGCTCGACCATGCTCCGCCGCAGCCGCATGCGCATGGTGCCGCCGACGGAATCGGCAAAACCGACCTCCTCCATCGCCGCAAGCGCCTCGCGGAACGCCGGAATGGTCGACACCGGCAGGCCTGCGCGCGTCATCAGCGCGTTGACGCTTGCACCGCTGCGATCGCTCAGGATGGCGCTGACGCGATTCAGCGGCAGCCCGGCGAGGTTCGCCAGCGTCGCCTCGAACAGATTGAGATTGCCGCAGAGCAGCGAGCGCAGGATCAGGCTCGGAGTCAATTGGCCGCTTTCGCGCAGATGCGCGACCAGCGATTGCAGGTCTGCTCCGTTCGAATGCGCCGCGACATCGACGCTGGCGCGCGCGCGCATATCGGATTGGACCTGCTCGGCGCGGTCCGAACTCATCCAGTCGCGTCCCACCACGAAGCCCGCGAGCGACTCGGAGAGTTTTTCGGCCAACGCCAGACGCGTCTTCGCCGGAAGATCGTCGCGCATCAGCAGCGTTTCGCGGATCGCAGCCAGATGGCCGTGGCGGGCCACGATCCGGTCCAGCGACGCGACCACGAGCTCGGCATACGGATTTTCCAGAAGTTCAAGGCAGGCCTGCGCGGTGCCGACTTCGGCGATGGCGGCGCTGATGTGGATCGGCAGACCCTCGCGCCGGGCGATCGCCGCCTGCGCGGTCGCATCCGCCGTCGCAATCATGTCGACGAGATCGGCGTCGATGATGAGCGGTGAATATTCGAGAATGGGTGCGCTGATGCTGGAATGATCGCACGCCAGCGCGTGAACGATGGTCGGCGGCGCATCGATGCTGCGCGCGAACACCTGCGCCATGGCCTGCCGCACCAGAGGCGACGGATCGTCGAGCAGCATCAACAGCGCGCCTTCGGCGGCCAGCCGGTCGTCCTGCGACAGATCGGAGATCAGATATGCGCGCGCCAGCGCTCGTGTTGCTTCCGCCCGCTCGCCGGCAGGCGCCGTTCGTACCCAACTCAAAAACTGTCGAACGATCATGGTCCAACCGTCTACATAAACGCGATTGGGCCATGTTAGTTGGCGAGGCTTAACAAAGCGTTCACCATAAACATTTGGTTTTGTTGATGAATTATTAAGGCTGGGATTTCGCGGCGCTGCGCTCAGCTCGAGAACGTGCCGCTGCGATCGCTGAACAGATCGAAACCGCCGGAAGGGCTGCGCGCACTCGCGGGCGCCGCATTCGACCAGAGCGATTGAATGGCGGGCGCGACGGGCTGCGCACGCGACCCGCCCTGGAACGCGGGAGCCGGCGCGTTGCCGTTCTCGCTGATCTGCGCCTGCGGGAAGGCGGCGAGGAACATCGCAACTTCCGGCACGTTGCGCTCGGTGGCGGGCGGACGTGCTGACGCGGCTGCGAGCTGTGCACCAGCGGCAAGCTGCACGCCACCGGCGGCTGCGACCGCGCGCGACGACGGCGAATTCATCGCGCCGGCATATTTGTTTTCGATCACCGCATAGACGTCTGCCACGCTGCGCGCGCCGCCGTTGCGGTCGTAGAAGATCGAGCGATTGGCAGCAGCCGCCGCCGGGAAGATCGCATCGGCGCGCTGTCCCGGCCGGTCGCGCATCGCTTCGGCCAGACGCCCTGCACCGCTGGCGCCGAGAAAATGCGCCATGTAGAGCTCGCTGTCGGACGGAGCGCGGCCGAGCCGGCCCGTCAATTTCAGGCGATTGGAATTGGTAAGAACGCCGGCCATCGCCGCGTTCGCGGAAGGATCGTTGCGCAGCGCGAGGATTTCGACCTTCGTCGCCGGATCGCTGACTTCATAACGGCCGGACGATGTCTTGGTGATGGCGTCGGCGTATTTCCCGTAGCCGAGCTTGTCGCCCGCTTCCTTCACCGTGCCGAGCCAGGTCTGGTCGATGAATTGATACAGCCCGCGCGCCGAGGATGTCGATGCCGCCGCATTCGGATTGAAATTGGATTCGATGCGCGCGGTCGCCACGAGATAGTCGAAGCCTGCACCGGTCGCGGTCGCGGCACGTTGAATCGCGCCTGCGATTTGCGAGCGAAGCTGCTCCAGTCCGGTTGTGATCGTGGTGCCGACCGCCAAGTGGTGGCCTCGCGCAAATGCCCTGCAGCCACGCTGCGCGCGGCTTTCCGACGCTAACGATCCTTAACCAACATGGTTAACAAGTGGTTAAAGCGCAGGTCCGTTCGGCAGGGTGACAAGCGCCCGCAACCCGCCTTCGGGCCGATTGGTGAGTGTCAAGCTGCCCGCCGTGCGCCTGCACGATCGACAGTGCGATTGCCAGTCCAAGACCAATTCCGCCGGTTTCGCGACTTCGGGATCCTTCGACGCGATAGAACGGCTGAAACACGCGCGACAGCTCTTCTTCGGGAATTCCTGGTCCGTCGTCATCGATCGTGATTTCGATCGCCTGCGGCGTCGTACGGATCGCCGCTCGCGCGCCTTGCCGTATTTGACGGCGTTGTCGAGCAGGTTGCGGATCGCGCGCTTCAAGGCAGCCGGCTGGCATTCGCGGACAATGGGCTCCGCGGGCTCCAGCCAACGGGAAGTCCCGCGTCGGCCATGTCGTCGACGATGCTGGAGAGAAGCGCCGTGAGATCGGTTCGACGGCGCGGCTCCGCCTGCGGCCTCGTCCCGGGCGAACTGCAGCGTTGCGCCGATCATGGAATCCATTTCGGCGATGGTGGCCAGCATCTTGTCGCGCTCCGGCGCATTCTCGACGTTTTCCGCGCGCAGCCGCAGCAGCGTCAGCGGCGTGCGCAGGTCGTGCGAGATGGCCGCCAGCATGCGCGTCCGGTTCTCGATCAGACTGCGCAGGCGCGCCTGCATGTCGTTGAAGGCGCGCGAGGCCTGCCGCGTCTCGATCGTGCCGGTCTCGGGCATTGGCGGCGCATTCACATCTGTGCCGAGCCGCTCGGCTGCCGACGAGAGCGCGGCAAGCGGCGCGGTCACGCGTCGGACCGCCCAGACGGACACGGCGAGAATGATGATCGCCATGATCCCCATCGACAGCAGGAACTGACGCGAGAACGCAGGCCCGCCTGCGGGCAGGGCGGTGCGAACGAAAGCCACTGGCCATCCGCCAGTGGGACCGCGACCTGCAGATCGCGAAAGCCCGCGAACGGCCCGAAGCCGCCGAAACCGTGCATCATCGGGCCGCGCCCCATCATGGGATGCCAGCCTCCGAACAGCGCCGCCGGCCGGCCGAGAGGCGGACACGCGAGGCTGCCGCGCCGATCCAAGCGACAGCTGATCGACGAGAAAATCCTTGATCGCTTCCGCGACCTGCGTATCGTCGTTCGGAGTCGATTGCCGGAGGCTCGGCCGAAAGCGAGACGCGGAAGGTCTGATCGCTCAAGCGCGGCAACAATCCGTTCGCGCGCCTCGCGGGGCGTCTCTGCACGAGCTGGGTCAGATTGGCGATGCGCTGGGCGGCAGCAAATCCGCCGACAGCGCGCACGGCCTGCTCGCGGTCCGCGGTGTAAATCCAGGAGCCGACCGCATGCGACACGATCAGGCCGGCGAGCAGAATGAGCAGGGTCTGGCCGAACAGGCTTTTGGGAAGAAACCGGCTCATTCGTGGCTCACTGCAGGCGTGAACATGTAGCCGCCGCCCCACACCGTCTTGATGATCTTGGGATCGCCCGGGTCGAGCTCGAGCTTCTTGCGCAGCCGGCTCACCTGCGTGTCGATGCTGCGGTCGAAGCATTGGCCGCCCGCCCGCGCGCCAGGTCGAGAAGCTGGTCGCGACTCAGCACGCGCTGCGGCCGCTCGACCAGCGCAATCAGCAGATCGTATTCGCCGGTGCTGAGCGGCATCGTGACGCCGTCATCGCGGAGCAGCTCGCGCGCGCCGGTATCGAGCCCCCAGCGGTCGAAGTGATAGCGCTCGGGCCCGGTGACCGGGATCGCCGGCCGGCTGCTTGTCCCGGCTGCGGCGCAGGACGGCCTTGATGCGCGCGATCAGTTCGCGGCTGCCGAAGGGCTTCGGCAGGTAGTCGTCGGCGCCCATCTCCAGGCCGATGACGCGGTCGACCTCGTCGCCCTTGGCGGTCAGCATGATGATTGGGATGTTCGACTCGGCGCGCAGCGCGCGGCACAGCGACAGCCCGTCCTCGCCCGGCAGCATCAGGTCGAGCAGGATGAGGTCGATCCGGCTGTCGGCCAGGACCTTGCGCATGGCGCGGCCGTCCGCCGCCGTGCTGACCCGGAAGCCCTCCTTGGTCAGCGCGCGCGAGACGAGATCGCGAATCTCGCGATGATCGTCGACGATCAGGATGTGCGGCGCCCCGTTGCATGGCTGAAATATAGACGAAGTTGTCCGCGCGATCTCGCTGGAATATGTGTCGGAATGTGGCTGATCGCCGCGCCTGACAAACTTTGTCACAAAAAAGCGGGCGCTGAAAAACTTCGGTGAAGCCCGGCGGCTTTCATGCCTCAGCAACAGGCTCTCTGTTGCCTGAATTGGAGACAGTCATGAAGAAGAAAGTCTGGATCATCGGTGGTGTCGCAGCGGCTGCTGCAGTGCTGGTCGGCGGCTGGGCCGTGGCGCAGTCGGTCGGTCATGGCCCGGGGGGCTTTGGACGCGGCGGGATGATGGGAATGCACGGCCAGATGGGCTCCGGAATGCAGGCCAGATGGGGCCCGGCATGCGGGGCAGATGGGTTCGGGAATGATGGGGATGGGACGCGGCATGATGGGGATGGATCACGGCTCCGCGACCGCCTCCGAGCATCAGGATATCGGCGACCTTCTGTTCAACCATGATCGCATCAGGCGGACGGTGACGAACCTTCCGGACGGCATCCGTACGGTCACTGAATCGGACGACCCGCAGATGGCCGAGGTGATCAAGCGACACGTCGCCGAGATGGGAAAACGGGTCGAGGAAGGCCGCGATCCCGGCCTGCCGATTGAAAGCCCGGCGCTACATCAGATCTTCCGCGACAAGGACAAGATCAAGAGCACGTATGAGGTGACCGAGAAGGGCATCGTCGTGGTTCAGACCTCAACGGATGCCGGTGCCGTCAAGGCCCTGCAGGAACACGCCGCGGAAGTCACCGATCTGGCCAACCGCGGCATGGTTGCGGCGCACGAAGCCATGATGAAGAACAATGGAATGATGGCAGGAGGAATGATGCGCGGAATGATGCGCGGCCCGATGATGCATGGCGGACCGATGGGCGGCGGCCGTTGATCCGCCTGTAAAATCAAGCATACTGGAAACGGAATTTCGTTCGCAGGGAAGACAGCATGAGAAAATCGACAATGTTTGCGGTCATCGCCGCGAGCACACTCATTGCGATATCAGTTCGCGTCCAGGCGCAGATGCCCCAACCCTATGCGGGTCTGCAAACACGCCCCATCAAGGCGCTATCCGAACAGCAGATCGCCGATCTCAAGCAAGGACGCGGCATGGGGTTGGCACTTGCGGCGGAACTGAACGGCTATCCGGGACCCATTCACGTCCTCGAACTCGCAGAACCTCTGGGGCTGTCCGTAGCTCAGCGAACCCGGATGCAGGGTTTGCTCGACGCGATGAAGGGCGAGACGATTCCGCTCGGCGAAAAGCTGCTTGTCGAGGAGACCTCACTTGACAGGCAATTCGCGGCCAAGACGGTTACTGAAGCCAGCTTGACCGCGGCAACGCAGGCGATCGGCTCCGTACAGGCGGCGCTGCGGGCCGCTCACCTCAAATATCATCTCGGCACTGTTGCCGCTCTGACGCCGGTTCAGGTCGCGCGTTACGCGGAACTGCGCGGCTACGCGGCGGGCACGCCGGCCGGACCTGCACATGGTGGCATGCACCGGCATTGATCTTGCGTTCGCGCCCTACTTCGCGAAAGTCAGCGCGCCGTCCTTGCCGACGCTGCGATAGAAGCACGACGGACGGCCGGTGTGGCAGGCGGGGCCCGTCTGCTCGACCTTGAGCCACACGGCATCCTGATCGCAGTCGATGCGCATCTCAATGACGCGCTGGGTGTGGCCGGAGGTTTCGCCCTTGCGCCAGAGCGCATTTCGCGAGCGGCTGAAATACCATGCGTCGCCGCTTTGAATCGTTTTCTGAAGCGCTTCATCGTTCATGTGAGCCACCATCAGCACCGCGCCCGAGCCGGCATCGGTGGTGACGCAGGTGACCAGCCCCGCGGCGTCGAATTTCGGACGCAGGTTCAGAGACTCTTCGCGATCGGATTGGCTTGAAGCGGATGTTTCAGACGACACGTGAACCTCGCGCACTACGCAAAGCGTTTTCGAGCGAAGTGGACACCGGTTCGCGTGAAGAAAACGCGTCAAAGAAAAAGAGCCTCGCCTTGATCCTATCAAGGCGGGCGGCTCGCGAGGTTTTTAGGCCCCGCGTACCAGAGACATGAACCGGGCCTGCTCGGCCGGATCGTCGCGGAACAGACCGGTGAAGCGGCTGGTCCAGGTCCGCGATCCGACTTTGCCGACACCGCGCACCGACATGCAGGTATGCTCGGCTTCGATCAGCAGCGCAACGCCACGCGGCTTGAGCGTCGCCTCGATGGCGGACGCGACCTGCGCGGTGAGATGCTCCTGCGTCTGCAGCCGGCGGGCAAACACATCGACCAGACGCGCGAGCTTCGACAACCCGACGACGCGATCGACCGGGATGTAGGCCACATGCGCCTTGCCGTAGAACGGCATCATGTGATGTTCGCAATGCGACGTGAAGGGGATGTCGCGGATCAGCACGAAATCGTCGTAGCCGGCCGTCTCGCCGAAGGTGCGCTCGAGCAGTTCGGAGGCGGACTCGTTGTAGCCCTGATACAGTTCGTCGAACGCCTCGACGACGCGGCGCGGCGTGGCCACGAGGCCCTCGCGCTGCGGGTTGTCGCCGATATAGGCGATCAGCGTCTTGACCGCCGCTTCGGCCTCGTCACGCGTGGGGCGCGGCAGGTTCGTATCGTTATTGGCAGTCTGGGAATTCGATGGCGTGCCGGCGCCCGTGCGCAACGGCTTGATTACAGCGTCCATTACTCTCTCCGTTCGACCGGCCCGTGCAGATCCCTGCGGCGGGTCGGAGTGTCACCGGCACTCGGCAGGCGTTGTAGAACCCCCGGACGCCCTCTGTATTCCGCCAATCTCGGAACAACTGCCTGGCGGTAATCGGAATATTTGATCCCCTGCGCGGCCGAGGCCATTTTCGCCGCGCCGCGGAACCCTATATATCTCAGGTAAGGTTGGGTGCCAATGAGGCGCCTTCAAGGCTCTCAGGTCATGCTGAACGACGTTTACAATCGCCGGATCCTCGAATTGGCCGGCAATATCCCCCGGTTGGGCCGCCTGCCGGCGCCCGATGCGACCGCGACCGCCCATTCCAAACTGTGTGGTTCCACGGTCACCGTGGACCTGAAAATGGACGGTCCGGTGGTGACCGATTTTGCCCATGACGTGAAGGCCTGCGCGCTTGGCCAGGCCTCGTCCTCGATCATGGCCCGTCATGTGGTCGGCTCGACGGCTGAGGAGCTCCGCCAGCTTCGGGACGAGGTCCGGCGCATGCTCAAGGACAACGGCCCTCCGCCCCAGGGCAAATGGGCCGATATCGCCACCCTCGAGCCGGTCCGTGACTACAAGGCCCGCCATGCCTCTACCCTTTTGACCTTCGACGCCGTCGTCGATGCGATTGGCCAGATCGAGGCGAAGAGCCGCCGTCCCGGCCACAGCCGGCTGAATCCGCCGGTGAGCCCCGCCGAACCCAGCCCCCTCGCCCGCATTACGCGGTTACCGCGCAATCTGGGACGGGGTTTGATCCGCCTCTATCAATATACGTTGTCGCCGCTGATTGGTTTCAACTGCCGGCATCTGCCGACCTGCTCGCATTACGGCGAGGAGGCGCTCGAACGATACGGGCTGTGGGCTGGCGGCTGGATGACACTTGCGCGACTGTTACGTTGCAATCCCTTCGGTACGTCCGGGATCGACAATGTCCCGGGTACACCCCCGCCCGGCGCGCGCTGGTACCTGCCCTGGCGCTACGGCCGCTGGCGCGGCGTCAACGGGCCGGCGGACACGTGACGCATTAGTTGCCGCCCGCGCTGCAAGCCGAAAGCAATTGCTGCGTCGCCTCGGAAAAACCAAATCTGCTCACGACCGTTCCAAGTCGGGATGTGCCCGCGGCGTCTTCCTCTATCGAAATCGTCGCGGTTGACGCGATGTGCGCGAGGTCCTCTGGCACGAGCGAGACAGTACGCTCATCGGCCGCACCACTCTTAGACGGCTTCGCCATTCGGGCAACGAAGTTTCCGAAGCGGACCACGACATCGCCTGTTGGCCACGACGTCGTCTCGCCGCGCGCGGTGTAGGTCAGCTCTGCGGGCTGACCCGGCGCACAGGACAATCGAAGCAGGAGCGTGGAGAAGTCCTCACCGCCGCCCCATCCGTGTCGCAGAATTATTGCTGAGACGGAATGGCCGACGCGTGAAGCTTCATATACCCACATCGAATTGAAGAATTCACGCGGATCGACGCCGAAGCGGAACAATTCTTCACGCGATAGCATCTTGATCTCCTCGTGCGGCACCGCATCGGCCGCCACCGCTAGCTCCGGACCGATTCCCATCTCGCGAAGGTAACGGTCGCGCAAGGCTGCCACTCGTTGTGCCACCTCCTCGCCGGCGCGCCGCGTTTCGGGGTCAGAGCTTCTAGAAGGATCAACCCTACCTCGGGCCGTAAAAAATATTTTGCTGCTATGGATTTCCGATCTGCGCACCCGGCGCCACTGAACGCTGGGTGGCGCCGAGCAACAGCCACACACAGGCGGACAAGCACCGCGCGCCAACATTTGTCATCCGCGCCTCCACGAGGGTCTCCGCGGACGTCGGAGGGTTGCAGGCTGGCCCCGTTAGTACACAGTTCGTCGGGATCGTACGCAAAACACCCGTGCGTATGCCTTTTGATCGCAGCAACCGCCCGATCACCATGGCATCGCTGACACTGCCGCCCGGCGAATTGACGACAAGCGAAAATTTACGGTCGCCTAGCTTTTGCATGAGCGACAAGAACCGCGTGCTGTCACCCTGGTTGATCGGGCCGGTCATCAACGCGAAGGCACGACGGCCGTTGTGCGCTGGTCGATGCCAAGCCTGACGATCTCGTCACGCGTCAACGTCCGGGTGCCACGACCTTCAACCCCCTCCGCAAGGGTAACGGGATTTCTTGTCGAACCCCATTTTCTCAACAAAAGCTTCGAGCAAAACGACGGTTTCTCTTTCCCGGGTCCGAGCCGCTTCCGTTAGGACCTCGTTACCGGTGATCTGACCCTTGGACGTCGTGTAGACCTTGACCGGCCGCACTTGCAGCACCGCGTCGTCTGCGACTTCGCGCCGGGCGCCGCCCAACAGCAGATAAAAGCAGGCCGGACCGCAGATCGCGTCGGTCCGCAGCACGGATTTCAACTCTCCGCCGCCGGTCCGAACGCGATCGCACTCCTCACTGGACGCAGCAGCCTTGCATTCGAGGGGAACGGTCAACCCCACGCCGATCCGCATCTTTCGGTCGCGAGCAAGGCCGCCAATCGATATGGCCTGAGTGAAACTGCCTTCGGCCGAATGAACAAACATTGGAAGATCGGATGGACCGATCATCTCCAGAAAGTTGCGGAAACGTATCAATGCGGTCGGATCAAGCAGGCCGTGAGCCGCAATCCATGTGTCACAACCGGGACCGCAGGAATTTGGACCGCCCTTGGCGATAAAGAAGGTCATTGCCCGTTCTTGAACGTCAAACAATTTTATCGGGGCCGCCATCGGCAGATTCACCGAGGGGAATTTGCGCGTGTCGATCCCGAGCCGCACGATCTCGTTTCTCGTCAAGGTCCGCATTCGCTCATACGGCACGCTGCGGATTGTCGTGAAGAGTTCGCGCGATGCACCCATGTCGTGAATGTAGCGCTCCGCTTCGATATCTAACTTTGCCATCAGCGGGGCCGCACGCTTTGCGGGTGTCGCGGTCCGATGCTTGCCGCCCTTCGTACTGAAGAATTTGTAGGAGTGAACGCGCACCTGCGCCCGCTCGCTGAGTTCACGACGACTCCCGCCGATCAGCGCAAATACGCAAGCTGACGCGCAATTGCCGGCCGCGGTCAAAATCGATTCCAGCTCCCGCCCGGAATTGACGTCGCGCTTGCACTTATCGCTGGTTGCGTAGCCACCGCAGTCGAGCGGCACCGTGTAGCCGACGTTGACGGCCATCTTCCGTGCACGGATCAGTTTTCCGACAGCCATAGCCCGTGTCATGCTGCCGCCGCCCGAATGAAAAATGATCGGCAAATCCCTTTTGCCTAGCTTCTTAAGGAACGCCGCGAACCGCGTCGCCGACCCGAGATCGAAATTGCCATGGGCGGCGATCCATGTGTCACAACCCGTGCCGCAGGAATTAGCCTTACCCTTGGCAACGAAGAAAACCATCGGAACAAGTTCACGCATCTCCTGCGCCACCGCAATTTGCGGCGCGCCGAGACCGGCGACGATGAACGGCAGCAACAGACGCAACATCACAGCGCGATCTCGTCCTTCTTCTCGCCGCTGGGCGTCTTGCATTCCTGCAGCATCTTGCGGACCGCGGGTTCGAAGCCGGCCCTGCTGATCTGTGTTTCCATCGCGATCTCGCTGGGCTTGTTCTCGTGCCACAGCGCGATCTTGTCGGTGCGTTCAAGCCGCTGCACGGCGTCCGACGACAGCATGCCAACCGCGCGATCGGTCGGACCGGTCTTCTTGTCGCCTTTGCGCAACAGCTGTGCACGCTCAGTGCCGAAGCGGACGAACATATTTCCCGACGGCCAATCGCTGCTGTCAGATCCGTGGGTCTGGTAATCGATGGCCACGGCCCCGTTCGACAGACACACCAGCGAAAGCCGGACGAGCGCAAAATTATTCGCACCGCCCCATCCCTTGCGAAACATCACGACGGACGCCGCCATCGATCCATCCGCGATGGCTTGGGCACTCCAGCCGCTATCGCCGAAGTCACGCTTGTCGATGCCGAAGCGCGCGATCTCCTCGCGCGTCAGCCGCCGGATACTTTCAAACGGCACGCTGCGCGTCACCGTCAGCAGTTCAGACGCAATGCCCATCTTCGCCACGTAGCGGTCGATCATCGCACCCTCGCGCCGATACGCATCCCGGATCAGCGATGGCGGGACATTGCGCACCTGCCGGCCGTTGCGGCTCAGCACAACCTTCGACGAATGCACGCCGAGCGCCGAGTCCCATGCGATTTCGCGCTTCGCTCCGCCGAGCAGCATGTAGACGCAGGCGGATGCGCAGATCGCATTGGTTTCCAGCCGTGAGGCGATACGCGGACCGGATTGCCGGATCTTGTTGCACTCGGCGGTGTAGAGCTTGTCGCCGCAGGCGACAGGAATGCTGCGCCCGACCGAGATGGTCAATTTGCGCGCGCGCAGCAGTTCTCCCATCGTCGTCGCGCGCAGCGTCAGACCGCCGGGCGACTGGATGAAGATCGGCAGATCGTGCTTGCCGAGCTTGTCGAGAAATCGCTGAAACCGCGTCGCCGCGCCGGAATCGATTTCTCCGTACGCCGCGATCCAGGTGTCGCAGCCGGGGCCGCATTCATCGGCCGCGCCCTTGGCGACGAAGAACATCATCGGCGGATAGTTGATCCGCGTCGCCTTCGGCGCATCTTTCTTCTCAGCCGGCTTGTCCGGCTGCTGCGCGAGCGCGTGCGTTGAATTCGCTGCGACGAACATCAACGCGAGAATGCAAAGGGCGAAATATCGAAATGTCATGCTCATGAACACGCAATACGCTTGGTCCGGCGGGCAAAAGCTAGCACGGACGCCCGGCGGCTCAAAGGCCGGACGCACGGGGTTTATCATTTTCCCCTTGTCGGGGTGGATCTGCAGAACTCGGAGTCAACGAAGGCTTTCGGGCAAACTTTTGTAACCTCGCGCATCGCATCGTCGAAGCCTGAACGGCCGATCTCCGACCTCCAGTGAAGGTTTGCGGTGCGTGTGATGGCGATACTTTGAGCCGTCAGCAGGGCGCGAGCAAGCTCGCCCGAAATGCTCGCCGACCTGACCTCAAGTTGAGGGCTGCTGTTATGCGACCACGCGAGTTTGACGGCGCGCGAATCGAGCAGCAACAAAACATCGGACGCGGCGGAATCCTCGTCCTGCCTGCCATATCCATTGTAGATAACCAGGACCGTCGAGCTGTAGCATCGCAGACGCAGCTCGATATCGATGACGCCGTTTCCGGACCATGCCGGGCGAGAAAATCGGACGCGCGCCTGATGCAGGTTGCTGGAGCCCATTACACGGGGACGCGAATCGGAATTTGCTTCCCATAGCGCAACCGGTTCGCTCCACTCGATCCCGAACTGTACGATTTCCTTGCGCGTGAGTGTCCTGATGCGTTCGTTGGGAACACTCATCGTCAGCTTCATCAGCTCCGGTTTGACGCCGGCCCTGGCGAGGTAGCCGTTCACCAATGTGTAGAACTGCGCGCGCTGTGCTTCCGCCGTCTTACCGAAGTCGCGCGGCGCGTGAACCCGGACTGAGGCGTTGGCGGGGATTTTTCGCGTGATGCCCCCGACGACCGCATAAACACACGCAGAGGCGCACAACGCATCGGTCCGGAGGCGTGACCGTAACTCCTTGGCTGAACTCTTCAGCGCATTGCAGGCCGATTTACTCAGCCGCCTGCAATCCGTTGTCGAGGTGCGTCCAGACTGGCCGTCAGCCGCTTTGCGTAGATACTGTCGCCGATCGAGACCGCCTGGCCGACCAAGCCGCCGCGGGAATGAAAAATGACAGGAAGGTTGCGATTGCCGAGTCGCGCGAGAAACTCGCGAAAGCGCGCCGCCGCGCCCTCGTCGAAATCGCCCTCCGCTGAAATCCAGGTATCGCAACCCGGCCCGCAGGCATTCGGATCGCCCTTGGCGACAAAAAACACCATCGGCACGAATTTGGATTTGAGCTGCTGATAGGTCGGACGTTGCATCCGCCGTGCCGCGTCGGCTTCGGGCACGGTCGCGACGAGGATCGCAAAAATGGCGGCAATCAAGGCCACAAATCGGGCCGGCCAGCGGGTCGTCATGAAATCAAGCCCCTGCAATGGCGCAAGGCTAGCATGGTCGCAAAGGCTCCAAAAGTGGGCGTTTCAAAGGCTTTTCGCGCCTTTCCATCTTGCCAACGCCGTCCGCTGGTGTATGCAGGACCACCGCTTACCTGTGTTCGTTCGCAGGAGTGAGCAGAAGGAGATCATCTTGAGCGACAAGACCGACAAGACACCCAACTCCAAGCTGCCGCCGAGCAATTTCGTCTTTGGAGTCGCCAATTTGAAACCCGCCATCTCCCCCAAGATCATCAACGTCACCTTCCCGGACGGCGCCACGCGCGAGTTTCCGCAAGGAACGACCGGCCTCGACATCGCCAAGGGCATCTCGCCCTCGCTCGCCAAGCGCACGGTCGCGATGGCGCTCGATGGCACGGTCGTCGATCTCGCCGACGGCATCGAGCAGGATTCGAAAATCGAGTTCCTCAACCGCGACGATCCGCGCGCGCTCGAACTGATCCGCCACGACTGCGCGCACGTGCTGGCCGAGGCCGTGCAGACGCTGTGGCCCGGCACGCAGGTGACCATCGGGCCGGTGATCGAATACGGCTTCTATTACGACTTCTTCCGCAACGAGCCGTTCACGCCGGAGGATTTCGCCGCCATCGAGAAGAAGATGCGCGAGATCATCGCGCGCGACAAACCCTTCACCAAGGAAGTGTGGACGCGCGACGAGACCAAGCGCGTGTTCGCCGAGAAGGGCGAAGCGTTCAAGGTCGAGCTGGTCGATACCATTCCGGAAGACCAGACCATCAAGATCTACAAGCAGGGCGACTGGTTCGATCTGTGCCGCGGCCCGCACATGACGTCGGTCGGCAAGGTCGGCAACGCCTTCAAGCTGATGAAGGTGGCCGGCGCCTATTGGCGCGGCGACTCCACCAAGCCGATGCTGACGCGCATCTACGGCACGGCGTTTGCCAAGCAGGAAGACCTCGACGCGTATCTCAAGCAGATCGAGGAAGCCGAGAAGCGCGACCACCGCAAGCTCGGCCGCGAGATGGACCTCTTCCACTTCCAGGAAGAAGGCCCCGGCGTCGTGTTCTGGCACGCCAAGGGCTGGACGCTGTTCCAGCGGCTCGTGTCCTACATGCGCCGCCGCCTCGTCGGCGACTATCAGGAAGTCAACGCGCCGCAGATTCTCGACAAGTCCCTTTGGGAAACGTCGGGCCACTGGGGCTGGTACCGCGAGAACATGTTCGCGGCGCAGTCGGCCGGCGACGAGGCCGAAGACAAGCGCTGGTTCGCGCTCAAGCCGATGAACTGCCCCGGCCATGTGCAGATCTTCAAGCACGGCCTGAAGAGCTACCGCGACCTGCCGTTGCGCCTCGCCGAGTTCGGCGTCGTGCATCGCTACGAGCCGTCCGGCGCCATGCACGGGCTGTTGCGCGTGCGCGGCTTCACGCAGGACGACGCGCATGTGTTCTGCACCGAGGAACAGCTTGCGGACGAGTGCCTGAAGATCAACGATCTCATTCTCTCCACCTACGACGATTTCGGCTTCGGCGAGATCGTGGTGAAGCTCTCCACGCGGCCTGAGAAGCGCGTCGGCACCGACGAGATGTGGGATCACGCCGAGCGCGTGATGGCGACCGTGCTCAACCAGATCGAAAGCCAGTCGGGCGGACGCATCAAGACCAGCATCAATCCCGGCGAAGGCGCCTTCTACGGCCCGAAGTTCGAATATGTGCTGCGCGATGCCATCGGCCGCGACTGGCAGTGCGGCACGACGCAGGTCGACTTCAACCTGCCCGAACGCTTCGGCGCGTTCTACATCGACGCCGACGGCGGCAAGAAGACGCCGGTCATGGTGCATCGCGCGATCTGCGGTTCGATGGAGCGCTTCACCGGCATCCTGATCGAGAACTTCGCCGGCCACTTCCCGCTCTGGCTCGCGCCGTTGCAGGCCGTGGTGACGACGATCACCTCGGAAGCCGATGGCTACGCGCAGGAAGTCTTCGCCGCCTGCCGCCGCGCCGGTCTCAATGTCGAGATCGACCTGCGCAACGAGAAGATCAACTACAAGGTCCGCGAACATTCGCTGGCGAAGGTTCCGGCGTTGATCGTCGTCGGCAAGAAGGAAGCCATCGAGCGCACCGTCTCCGTGCGCCGCCTCGGCAGCGACGGGCAATCCGTGCAACCGCTCGATGCCGCCATCGCCGCCCTCGTCGATGAAGCGACGCCGCCGGACGTCAAGCGCGAGCGGGCGGCGCCTTAATGCGCTTGAGCATGCCCTTGTCCGAAAACCGGTATCCACTTTGCGCTAACGCGGCCGTACCGGTCGGGGTCATGCTCTAGTTTAAACATCCTCCAAGGCGCAGGCCGTTGCTCACGGCCTGCCCTTCACCTATCTCGACTGCATCCGCAATCGGTTGGAACACCCATGCCCGACGCTCTCGATCTCCTGAAATCGCGCTTCTCGTACAAGCCGGCCGATATGCTGCCGGATGGCGGCCCCTCGGACGCCGAGATCGACACGCTGCTGACCATCGCCGCGCGTGTGCCCGACCACGGCAAGCTCGTGCCCTGGCGCTTCATTGTGTTTACGGGTGAGGCGCGCGCCCGCGCCGGCCAGTTGCTCGGCGAGGTCTTCGCGACAAAGAACCCGCAGGCCACGCCCGATCAGGTCGCCTTCGAGAGCAAGCGCTTTCTGCTGGCGCCGCTCGTCGTCGCGGTCGTCAGCCGCGCCGCGCCGCATGTGAAGATTCCGGAATGGGAACAGGTGCTGTCGTCGGGCGCGGCGGCGATGAACCTGCTGCACGCGGCGAATGCGCTCGGCTATGTCGGCACATGGCGCACCGACTGGATCGCCTACGACCGGACCGCGATGGACACGCTCGGCCTCGCGCCGCACGAGAAGATCACGGGTCTGGTTTATATCGGCAAGCCCGCGCACAAGCTGGAGAGCCGCGACCGGCCCAAGCTTTCGGATATCGTCACAAGGTTCTAACTCCCTCCCCCTGCAAGGGGGAGGGTCGGGGTGGGGGTCCGCTTTCTTTTGCTGCGCGACCTGCTCACAGCAACTCATGCAGCGCCTGCATTCCTTTCAGGGAGAGGCAAGGCAACGCATCAGGATGAGGATCAAGGTCACGGCACCAGAATAATCGATCCGGTATTGCGCCGCGCCTCGACGTCCTCATGCGCCTTGTGCGCCTCGGCGAGCGGATAGGTCTTGCTGATGCCGATGTCGAGCGCGCCCGTGCGCACCAGTTCGAACAGTTCCGCCGACTGCCGTCTGCAACACATCGCCGTCGCTGACATAATTGCCGACGCCGCAGCGCACGACCGACACCGACTTCGGCGACAGCACGCGCATGTCGATCGGCGGCACCGCGCCCGACGCATTGCCGAAATTGATCATCAATCCATAGGGCCGCACGCAGGCCAGCGAGGCCATGAACGTGTCCTTGCCGACGCCGTCATAGACCACCGCCACGCCCTGCGGCGCGATGGCATTCACCGCCGCGACGAAATCCGTCTCGCGATACAGGATCGGATGATCGCAGCCATGCGCACGCGCAACGCGCGCCTTCTCGGCCGAGCCGACGGTGCCGATGACGGTCGCGCCGAGATGCTTCGACCATTGGCTCAGGATCATGCCGACACCGCCGGCGGCGGTGTGGATCAGCACGGCATCGCCCGCCTTCGGCTTGTAGAGCTTGTTGATCATGAGCGAGGCGGTGAGGCCCTTGAGCATCATCGCGGCGGCTTGCTGATCGGTGACGCCGGCCGGAATTTTCACCAGCCGGTCGGCCTGCGCGTTGCGCGCCTGCGCATAGGCGCCCGGTGTCGCGATAAACTCGCCATGCATGCCGGCATAGACAACGCGGTCGCCGACTTTCAATGATGTCACGCCTGCGCCGAGACTTCTCGACGACGCCTGCGGCTTCATTGCCGAGCACCGTCGGCAGTTCGATCTTCGACAGATAGAACCCGCCGCGGCGGACATTGAGGTCGGAGTAATTGACGCCGATGGCGGTGTGGCGAAGCCGCACCTCGCCGGTCGCGGGCGGCGGCAATTCGATGTCCTCGAAGCGCATGACGTCGGGGCCGCCGTTCTCGTGAATGCGGATCGCTTTGGTCATGCGTTCATTTCTTGAAAAGTTAGCGGCTGAGAACTTCGATTTCGCCATCGACGCCGGTGACGACGTTGAAGCTGCGCTCGAAGGTCTTGCCTTCGTTCCTGGCGATGACGCGATACTCGCCCTCCGCCAGCACGACGCGCGGAAACGCGCCGATGGATTCCTTGATGATGTCGCCGGCAGGCGTGATCACCGACCAGGCGGTGTTGGCCAGCGCTTCGCCGCCGCGGTCGCTGACGAGCTTCAGCGTGATGACAGCGGCGCGATGCAGAATGGTGGCGTCGGTCAGCCGCCCCGCCTGCACGCGGATATCGGAGCGCACCACCGAGTTGGCGTCGCCATAGTTGGAAATGATGTAGTAGGTGCCTTCGGGCACCAGCACGGTGTCGCCCGAATTGACGGCCTGCACGACCGGCGAGCGCTCGGCCGTATCGAACTGGCTGCCGCGATAGAGATCGAATGTCACCTGACCGGCCGGAATGCGGCTTGTGCCGACGCGGCCCTCGATGCGAAGGCCGCCCGCCGGAAGCTCGAAGGTTTCGCGCGAGGTG
Organism: uncultured Alphaproteobacteria bacterium; assembly: GCA_963736355.1. Taxonomy (GTDB): domain Bacteria; phylum Pseudomonadota; class Alphaproteobacteria; order Rhizobiales; family Xanthobacteraceae; genus CAVTOO01. Next base: position 431,933 of record CAVTOO010000007.1, read on the forward strand.
TCGCGCACTGTCACCTGCCGCATCGCGCTCGCAAGACCCAGGCTGACATGGACCACGTAATTGCCGGGCGGCAGCATGACGTTCGGCGTCGCGCCGCGATCTTCCTTCATCAGCCGCGGTGCGCCCTTGGCGTCCGTCTTGTCGGAATAGACGCGCCACACGAGGCCCGAGGGAATCGTCGGCAGGTCGCGCCCGAATCGCGCGCTCAGCAAAAGCACACTCTGGCCGGCCGAGGGCACGGGCGCGACGTTCGGCGCGGTCATCGAACCGCCGAGCGCGCCGCCGGGCTGGACGAGCGGAGTCGGCAGACCGGCGCCGGGCGACGATGGAGGCAGTAAACTGGTGGCCGGCGGCGATTGAATGCCCGGCACGGGCGCGGGCGGCTGCGGCGCCGGACGGTCGCTGAAGAACTGGGCCGACGCGATCGCCGGCCATAGCGCGACCAGCGCGATTGTCCAGATCGCGACATAGCCCGGCAGCGCACGGCTGCGCCCGCCACGACGTGCCATGAAGCACGCGGATACCAGATCGCCAGTTCCCGGCTGAGAGACCGCTGTCATGGGCGCGGTTCTCAACCGAAAACACGGCAAATTCAAGCCTTAAGGGGCGCCGCAGGGCCGCCCCGGGAGGCCCTGCCCACCGCTTTGGCCCGCCTTTGTCAGCCTCCCGGCGCTGTGGTAGCGCATCACAACCAGCCTTTTCGGCGCGGCCTGCGCCCTTCACCAGCCAGAGTGGTCGATGTTTTACGAACCCAGCAAACGCAATCACGGCCTGCCGCACGAGCCGTTTCTCGCCATCGTGACACCGCGTCCCATCGGATGGATTTCTGCGGTGAACGCAAAGGGCGACGTCAATCTGTCCCCCTACTCCTTCTTCAACGCGGTCTCCGGCAAGCCGCCGACGATCATGTTCTCGAGCGAAAACGGCGAAAAGCAAAAGGACGCTGCCGCCTATATCGCCGAGACCAGGGAATTCGTCTGCAATCTCGCGACCTGGGATCTCCGTGAGCACATGAATATGACGTCGCCGCCCTATCCGGCCGGCGTCAACGAGATGGAAAAAGCCGGCCTCGCTGCTGCTCCGTCGCGCATGGTCAAGGCGCCGCGCGTCGCAGCCTCGCCCTGCGCGCTTGAGTGCAAGCTTCTGAAATTCGTCGAGATCGAAAGTCTGGACGGCAAGCCGATTCCGACCACGCTGGTGTTCGGCCAGGTCGTCGGCGTCTACATCGACGATCAATTCATCAAGGACGGCCGCCTCGACACCGCCGCGATGAAGCCGATCGGACGCTGCGGCTATAACAACGAGTATTCCGTGGTGGACAGCGTGTTCCTGATGGACCGCCCGGCCTACCCCAAGGCGGAAAACCCGTACTGAGAATTCACGAAGTTTTCGCCGTTATGCCGTCACATGAGACCACTAACTGATCCTGACGAGGCAATCGGACTGGCAGCCATCTGATTCCCATCAGGCAATACGCGACTGCACGCTCCACTGCGGGAGAAGGCATTTGGTTTTCGAAGGTCTGTTCGGACGGCAACGCAATCCTGATTCCGCGGCGAGCGCCAGCGACCATTCACCCCCGCCACGCAAGCCGGTCATCGGCCTTGCGCTCGGCGGCGGCGCGGCCCGCGGTTTCGCGCACATCGGCATCCTGCAGATTCTCGCCCGGAACGGCATCGTGCCCGACATCATCGCCGGCACCTCGATCGGTGCGGTGGTCGGCGGCTGCTATGCCGCGGGCAAGCTCGACGAGCTGGAAGTGTGGGGACGCGGCCTGCATCCGCGACGCGTGTTCGGCTATCTCGACATCACGCTGGGCGGCTCGGGCCTGATCGGCGGCGAGCGGCTGGCGCAACAGCTCGAAGAATCGCTCGGCAAGATCGAGATTGAAAGCCTGCCGATCAAGTTCGCCGCCATCGCCACCGAAGTCCGCACCGGCCACGAGATCTGGTTGACGCGCGGGCGTCTGGTCGATGCGCTGCGCGCGTCCTATGCGTTGCCCGGCATCTTCACGCCGTTCAAGGTCGGCGAGCGCTGGCTCGTGGACGGTGCGCTGGTCAATCCGGTGCCGGTGTCGGCGGCACGCGCGCTCGGCGCCGACATCGTGATCGCGGCCAATGTGTCGACCGACTTCGTCGGTCACGGCACGACGATCGCCTCCTATGGCACCGAGGCCGACGAGGTGCCCGATCTCGAAATCAACCTGACACCGCCCAAGAGCGGCCTGGCGCAATTCTTCTCGGCTGAACGCACGATGCGCCGGCGCCTGATCGGCAGCGCCGACAGGCCGGGATTTTCGACGGTCATGGTGGAAGCCTTCAACATCATGCAGGATCGCATCACGCGCGCCCGGCTCGCCGGCGATCCGCCTGACGTTCTGATCTCGCCGCGCGTGGGACGCATCGGCTGGTTCGATTTCCACCGCGCTGCGAGAGATCATTGCGCACGGCCAGCGCGCGGCCGAACGCGCCATCGAATCGATCAGCGAGTCGATCTCTCTGATTTCGCCGCACGGCGTACCGATGCCCGGCTCGTCACCGTCCAGCGCGACACCATCCACAGTGACCCCGGCGAACAACGAGCCCGCCGCCGAGCGCTCCGAAGAAACGCCTACGCAGTCTTGATGTAGTCGCGCAGCGCTTCCTGCTCTTGCTCGTATTCCATGACACGGCTCTTGACGACGTCGCCGATCGAGATGATGCCGATCACGCGGCCCTCATCGACCACCGGCAGATGGCGGAATTTGCCTTGCGTCATCTTTTCCATGAGGCCGCTGACGGTCTCGGTGCGCCCGCAAGTCACGACCTTGCGCGTCATCACCTTGCTCACCGGCTCGTTGAGAATTGAACCGCCGCGATCGGCCAGCACCCGCACCACGTCGCGCTCCGACAGAATGCCCTCGATCACGCTGCCGTTCATCACCAGGATGGCGCCGATGCGCTTATCGCCGAGAACCTTGACCGCGTCCGCCACCGTGGCGTCGGGTGTGACACTGATGATCTGATGTCCCTTGGATTCAAGGATCGCATGCACTGTCATTGCGTTCTCCCTTTGCCGGCGATAGTCGCCGCGCTGTCGTCTCGCTCCTTTGAACGCTTACTGGTCGTGGCAATCTGATCCGCGCTTTCCGCGCGAATTATGGCAAGTCTTATCGAGACGAGACCGATTGAGTCGCATTATGGCAACTCTCGACCGCGCGTGGGGTTTCCACGATTGCGACAATTGCGCGCGTTGCGCAGCGCACAAAAGATCAGCCGTCAGAGGTGCAAAGTCGGGAGCAAGGTCAGCGCGGGATTTCGTCGCCGCCCACTTCATCCGGCGTCACCGCACGTGGGACCGGATCGAACGGCGCGAACAGCAGAAGGCCGACCAGAAACCCGCCGATATGGGCCTGCCAGGCGATGCTCTGGCCGCCACCGCCCAGCGACACCGCGCCGAGCCCGAACAGAATGTTCATGGCGAACCACACCAGCACGAAGGTCATGACGCGCGGATTGCGCAACGCTGCCATGAGCGACACCGCAGGCACTTGCGCGGCCGCTTCGTTGTCGCGACGGCGGAAGCCGAGAAAACTGCCGCGCATGAAGGCGAAGCGGATGGCCGCCGCCATGGCGCCCGAAATCGCGGCTGAGGCGCCGATCATCGGCGCGACTTCGCCGGCATGCGTCACCAGATGCGCGATGGCGCCGCCGATCGCACTCGCCGTCAGGAACAAATAAAACCGCACCGCGCCGAAGCGCCGCGCCACTGCGCTGCCGAATGGCAGCAGCCACAACAGGTTGAACCCGAGATGGGTCACATCGCCGTGCAGAAGCGCGTAGGACACGAACGTCCACACCAGCGCGCCCGGTCCGCCGTCGAAACGCGGCTCCACCAGCATCGTCGATTCAAATCGCGCCGGAACGAAGCCGAACGTCCAGATCACCCACTGGTCCGTCATGAACGGCAGGAACGTGCGCCCGACATGGATCGCCGCAAGCAAGGCGACGACCACGACCACGGGTGTCGGGACGTTGAAGACAGGCTCGCGCGGCGGCGGATTGAAGGGGTCGGTGGACAGCATCGCCAGTCATTAGAAGACGCTCAGGCGCCAACGCAAGCCGCAACGGCAGAAAAGCGCGCCGGGCAAGCAAAATCATGCGTTTTCGAGCAAAGTGACGCCGGTTCGCGTCAGAGAACGCGCCCAAAGAAAAAGGAGGGCGCGAGCCCTCCTTGATCTCTTTGGATGATGCGCGAGACGCGCGGTCATCCCCACCCCTCCCCGTCAACAGCCACCGGCACCACCAGGAAGAGGCACCGGCTTCAGGAGTGGTGGTGGTTTAGGCCCATCGCGCCGGCCTGCCAAGGGACTGCGAAGGCGGTTTGGCTTTTAAGGCTAACGCCGAGCCGGGTTCCGGCACGGACGGTGCAGTGCTCGTGGAACCGGGCCTCTCAGGCATGCCGCCTGAGCAATGACGGGACATCACTGTCCCTGCCCGGCTGAGTTTTGGGACAGGGCCTATGAAGCATCCGTCGAGCAGGGAATTGCTGGATTATTGGGAGCGCCAGCGCGGCAACGCGCCCGCACCCGATCGCAAAAAATTCGATCCGGGCGATGTTCGCCGTGTCCTGGCGGATTCGTTCGTGATGTCCGCCGAGCAGGATAGCGGCTATCCGATCCGCGCGGCCGGAACGCGGCTCTGCGCGCTGTTTGGCCGCGATCTGAAAACCGCCAATTTCCCCGAGCTGTGGAACGACGAGACCCGCGCGACGATCGAGGACCTGATCCCCATTATCGCCGAAGAGTTCCAGCCCACCGTCATCGGCGCCACCGCCTTCAACGACATCGGCTTCGTCAACCTCGAATTGCTCATTTTGCCCTTCGCCCGGCAGCGGCACGCGCCGCTGCGGCTGACCGGCATCCTGGCCCCGCTGGTCGAACTGCCGCCCGGCGGCTATCCGCTGCGGACCGCGCTGGTCTTGACCTCGTGGCGGCATCTCGAAGCGGGCCGCTCGCCCGAACGCCAAAGCACTCACAGGCCCCAGCGGCGCGCCATGTGGCCGGGCTTCGTCGTCTATGAGAGCCAGGGTGACAGAACCTGATCCACAGGACCTGATCGACGAGGCCTGAAGCCGTCCGGCCGACCTCCGCACCCCTAACGCGCCATTAACCTTATCTGCTTAGGCTGAACTCTAGGGGGCAGCGGAAAATCTGCGACGCCCCAAAATGTCTTTAGTTGCGGCCTTCACTCCGCCTGCCAAATACGATCCGCCCCACGGCGGTGGACCATGCAGACGGCGCGATCCACACGGTACGGTCAATGACGTTGCCCCAGCGCAAGCCGATCCTGCTTCCCACTGGCGAGGAGCGCCGTCGCTTCCAGCGGGTCAAGGTCGATTTGCTTGGCCGCTACATGCTGGCCAACCGTCAGGAATATCCCTGCCAGACGATCAACATGTCACCGGGCGGCATCGCGATGTATGCCCGCGGCATCGGCAATGTCGGCGAGCGCGTCGTGGCCTATCTCGATCATATCGGCCGTATCGAAGGCAAGATCGTCCGCATCATCGACAACGGCTTCGCCATGTCGGTGTTCGCCACGCCGCGCAAGCGTGACCGCCTGGCCTCCCAGCTGACCTGGCTCGCCAACCGCAACATCCTGTCGCTGCCGGAAGACCGCCGCCACGACCGCCTGATCCCGCGCAATCCGCTGGCCCGCCTGACGATGCCGGACGGCGTCTCGGTTGTGTGCCGCATCATCGATCTGTCCCTGTCCGGCGTGGCGCTGTTCACGCAGCTGCGCCCGGAGATCGGCACGCCGGTTACCATCGGCCGGGTGCCGGCGCGCGTCGTGCGCCACCTCGACGACGGCTTCGCGGTCGAATTCACGCGGCCGCAGCAGCCCGACACTCTCGAAGATAGCGTCACCGGCGAGTAAACGCCGCCGCTGGCCGATGCCCGCCCGTCGCGCAAGATCGGCGCCGCGGGTTTCAACTGCAGCCTTCCTTCACACCCAATGAAGCGTTAACGCGACGGCAGAGTCGTGGCGAGAAGCGCCGTGTTCTGCGGGTCGGGAAGTAAACGCATAAAATTTTAAGCAAACGCGATTGATTCAAATCTGAATCAATGTGGTTTCTGATTGTCTAAAAACACGCTGCGCATTTGAATTTCATTTGCCTCAAACTGGCGCGCGCGACTTAGCGGCACCTCAAAAAGTCTGTGCGAAAAGTGTCCTCAACAAGAAACGGGGGCACAATGTTGCGTCAACAGGGAGGCATGAGCCTGGCATTCGCTGCCGCGCTCATGGGGCTGACAACGATTTCCGGAACCGCCTCGGCGGCAGGCGACCGTCCGCTCTACGCGATGGTCGGAGAGACCAGCCGCGCGCCGATTGGCTGGGTCGAGTTCTGCGCCGACCAGCCGGCGGAATGCGACACGGTCGCGAGCAAGCCGCGCGATGTCGTGCTGACGCAAGGCGTGTGGAAAGATATGGCCCGCATCAATCGCTGGGCCAACGAAACAATCAAGCCGATGACCGACCTCGAACATTGGGGCGCGGTCGAGAGGTGGTCCTATCCGACCGACGGCTACGGCGATTGCGAGGACTATGTCCTGCTCAAGCGCAAGATGCTGATGGAATCCGGCTGGCCGCGCGAAGCGTTGCTGATCACGGTGGTGCGCGACAAGCGCGGCGACGGCCATGCCGTCCTCACCATCAAGACCGACAAGGGCGAGTTCATCCTCGACAACCAGAACGAGGACATTCTGCCCTGGACCGAGACTGGCTATCGCCTCGTCAAGCGCCAGTCGCAGTCAGATCCGAATACCTGGGTGTCGCTCGGAGACAATCGTCCGGCGGTCGCCACGGCAAGTTCACGCTGACACCAAATTAGAGAGCTCGCGGACCGGTCACATCCCCACCCCTCCCCGTCCCAAGACCGGTTCGTGGCGGCCACCTCTCCCCCAAGAGGTGGCCGCACCCTTTTCAAGCCCCAAAAACCAGCGTCACCGACTGACCGCTCGCACGCCTGCGCGGGCATGGCCTTGCCCAGTGTGATGCTCTAGAAAGCCCCCGACTCCGCCCAGTTCCCGGCGGTTTCCGGCGTTTTCATTTCCTCTCTTTGGGGCTCTCACATGAACAAGCAGTTTTCCGGCAAGGTTGCGATCGTCACCGGCGGTTCGCGCGGCATCGGCGCAGGCATTTCACGGATGTTCGGCGAACGCGGCGCCAACGTCGTCATCGCGTCCCGTTCCAGTCAGGCGGAAGGCGACGCGCTCGTCGCCGAGATCAAGAAGGCCGGCGGCGATGCCATCGTCGTGTCCGGCGACGTATCGAAGCCCGACGACTGCAAGAAGATCGTCGATGCGGCGGTCGCCAAATTCGGCAAGGTCGATATTCTCGTCAACAACGCCGGCCAGGGCGGCCGCAAGACGATGGACGAAATCGATCACGCCTATTTCACGCTGATCATGGAAACCAACGTGCTCTCCACCATCATGATGTCGAAGGCCGTCGTCCCGCACATGGGCGAAGGCGGACGCATCATCAACATCTCCTCGCGTCTGGCGTTCATTCCGTGGGTGGGTGCGGCGATGTATTGCGCCGCCAAGGCCGCGGTCAATCAGATCACCGCCGTCTTCGCCGAAGAGCTTGGACCCAAGGGCATCACGGTCAACGCCGTCGCGCCGGGCCTGATCGAGACCGACGCGACGCGCGCCACCATTCCGCCGCGCAAGGATGCGGTTATCGCGTCCACGCCGCTGCGCCGCATCGGCCAGCCCGACGATATCGCCGGCACGGTCGCATTCTTTGCAGGCGAGGATTCGAAATGGGTGACCGGCCGCTGCGTTCGCTGCGACGGCGGCATCACCTGAGCCACCGGACTTTACGCGATACAATAACAAGAGGCCGCGAATTTCGCGGCCTCTTTCGTTTCAAACTGCGATTGCGACGCATTAGCTGATGCGCTTCAGCCCTGCCTTGAAGCGCTGGTAATTCTGTACGTAGAAGTCCGCGCCCGTCAGCATCTCGGCGACAGTGGCGTCGTCGAGCGTGCGGATCACTTTCGCCGGCGCACCGATGATCAGCGAGTTGTCGGGGAATTCCTTGCCCTCGGTGATGATGGCGCCCGCGCCGATCACGCAGTTCTTGCCGATGCGCGCGCCGTTCATGACGATCGAACCCATGCCGACGAGGCTGCGCTCGCCGATGGTGCAGCCGTGCACGATCACGTTATGGCCGATGACGCAGCCTTTGCCGATGGTCATGGGGAATCCCATGTCGGTGTGCAGCGTGGAGCTTTCCTGGACGTTTGTGCCTTCGCCGATCTCGATCCACTCATTGTCGCCGCGCAGCACCGCGCCGAACCAGACGCTGGCGTCGCGCAACAGGCGCACCTTGCCGATGACGACAGCCGTCTCGGCGATGAAATAGCGGCCGTCGGCGGGAAGCTCGGGCGCCTGCCCGTCCAGTGAATACACGCCCATCTTGTCTCCTCACGCGCTCGCGCAATCCATTGGCCACAGCGCGGCCATAGGCCTGAATGAAACTTTGGCGAGATTGCCCAATTGGCGGCAAAGATCAACCGGGCACGCGCTTGGCGCGAGGGGCTATTTCAGCGGCATCGGAGGGGAAAGGACGTAACAGGCTAGATGTTGAGCTGCAGCCAGCCCAGGGCTTCCATGCCCATCAGGACCCAGGTCCCCGACATCAGGCTCCAGAAGCCGCAGACAATGGTTGCCGTCATCACGGTCTGGAAGTGGCGCATCGCTTCTCCGCGCCGCCGCACGATCATGCGCATGATGATGAAGGGTGCGGCGAACATCAGGAATGGCACGGCTGCAAAAGCCGCCGGCACCGGGCCGAGTTGCAACAGCCGGAAGCTCGGCGGGCGGCGGACCACGGCCTGATAGCTGTTCGACAGCATCGCGGCCACGGCAAAGCCGAGCGCGATGGCGAGGAACGATGTGATGGCGTGTTGTGACATGCTCAGCCCTGTTGGACTGAGCTTTGACAAAGGCGACGAAGGCGCCGCCAGCGTATCCTTAAGGAAAGGTTAACGGCTAACCCTTCCGGCTACGCCGCACATGATCCCCGGACTTGATCCGGGGATCATGCGCAAACAGGGTTTAGCGGAGCGTCAGAGCCAGACCGTTCAGGTCCGCCGACACGATCAGTCCGGCCGAACGTCCCGTCAGCGTCAGAACCGCACCGTTCTGGTTGGTCAGGACGATGGCACCCGCGCCCCGGCCAATCGCGCCCGCTGACACCGGCGGCGCCATAGACACCGGCCACGTCGGAGGCGCGGCGGATGTTGGAGACGGTGCCGACGAAGTTGGTCTGCGACGCGCCGAAGGTGAAGCCATAGCTCAATCCGCCGATCGACAGCCCATAGCGACGGCCCTGAAACGTCAGCGTGCCGCTGCCGCCGGACCCACCGACGACAAAGCCGGCCTTAAGGACATTGAAGCTGATCCTGCCGCTATCGGCATAGGCGGCGCCGATTGTGGCGACGCTGACAGTCACCGCAATCAGCACGGCACGGAACATTGACGAAAATCGCATGGGTAGTCCTCCCTGAATGATGAAATGCAAGCCTTCCATCCGAGGAACAACGATCACACGATCGCGTCGGTTCCCGCGCCTGCGAGGCTTTATACTTACAGTTGATTCGGCCGAGCATGAACTGACAACATGACCTTCACAGCCCTCCATAACCGGTCCCGCACCCGGCATCGCGCCCGACTGTGGCCGCTCGTTCTCGGCGCGGTCGCAGGCACGACTGCGCTCGTGCTCGTGATCTATCTGCTGTGGCCGACCTGGTCAGGCACGTCCGCTGAGATGGCCGACCGGTTCCCGATTACCGTCGGCGGCACGCTGTTTGACGTGCCGCGCGACGCGATCCGCGTCGGTGTGCAGCGGCGCAGCGGCGATCAGGAGCGCGTCGATCTCGCGTTCCAGTATCCCTCGCTGACACCGCCCGGCCCGCAAACGCCGGTCACGGCGGAGACGGCCGAGCAAACGCCCGTCGCCATCGATCGCATCTTCGTCACCATCGCCGCACACAATGGCGAGATGGCCCCGGCCGAGCGCGTGCGCACCATCTATCCGCGCTATCTCGATCCGTTTCAGCAGGGCAACACCGACGGGCTGACGCGCGCGGGTTTCCGCGACGGATCGCCCTATCACCACGAAGACATGTTCGGCGACGCAGGCGGCAAATTTCTCGCCCGCTGCACACGCGACGCCGTCACGCCCGGCACATGCACCAGCGACCGTCGTATCGGCGGCGCGGATATGACCTTCCGCTTCCCCCGTGCATGGCTGAAGGACTGGCGCGACATCGCCACCGCCATCGAGCAGCTGAATGCGAAGCTGGTGAAGAACTAGCGCCCGAAAGTCGCGCGGCCACTCCAAAAACGACATGGCCGGGACAAGCCCGGCCACGACGACAGAATGGCTGACGAAAGCGTCGCTTACATCGACTCTTCGAGATCGGTCTCGAGGATCGCCATCTGGAAATTGTAGGAACGGTCGTCGTCCTCGTCGTCGACGAACAGCACGCCGATGAACTCCTCGCCGATATAGACTTCGGCGGAGTCATCCTTCTTGGGGCGCGGCACGACGCGAAATCTTCTGATTGCCGAACACGCGCTTGAGATAGGTGTCGAGCTTCCTGACTTCCTGAACGTCCACGAGATTCTCCTGTAAATGATATGAAAGCGCTCACAGCCCTGTGGCGTTGAGCATCTGATCCATGGTGCGCGACGGCTCCGAGCAGCCGGCCTCGCCGATGACCTGTGCCGGTACGCCGGCGACGGTCACGTTATGCGGCACCGCCTTGACGACGACAGAGCCCGCGGCAATGCGCGCGCAATGTCCGATTTCGATATTGCCGAAAATCTTGGCGCCTGCGCCGATCATGACGCCGCGACGAATCTTCGGGGTGACGGTCTTCGTTTTCCTTGCCCGTGCCGCCGAGCGTCACACCGTGCAGGATCGACACGTCATTCTCGATGACGGCGGTTTCGCCGACGACGAGACCGGTGGCATGGTCGAGGAAAATGCCACGGCCGATGATCGCATTGGGATGAATGTCGGTCTGGAACACCGAGGACGAGCGACTTTGCAGGTAGTAGGCGAAGTCCTTGCGGCTCTTGCGCCACAGCCAGTTTGCCAGGCGATGCGTCTGGATGGCGTGGAAGCCCTTGAAGTACAGCAGCGGGTCGATAAAGCGCGTGGTGGCGGGATCGCGGTCGAACACCGCAACCAGGTCCGCACGCATCGCCAGCCCGAGATCGGGCTCGTCGCGCAGCGCATCGACATAGGCCTGCCGGATGAGATCGCCCGGCAGCGCCGAATGATCGAGGCGGTCGCTGATGCGATGGATGATGGCCGCTTCCAGCGTGTCGTGATGCAGCACATTGGACAGAACGAACGCGGCGAGTTCAGGCTCGCGACGCACGATCTCCTCGCCCTCCTGGCGCAGGCGCGCCCAGACGGGGTCGAGCTTATCGAGTGTCGCGCCGGGCGCGGTCTTGTTCGGCTGTGCCATGGAAGCCTCCAGCGTAGGGTGCCTGCTTATATAGGCACCACGGGTGTCTTTCCAGTTCCCGGACCAAATCAATTTTGGCCAAGGCATTGATCGTAAAGGACGGTTTTTGAAGGATTAATTTGTTTGCAATCGGCCGGCCGCTTCGACAAGCTTTGTCCGGGCGGGGGACTTGGGTTTGACCGGAATTGCACGGAAGGGCGGCGCATGGGGTTCTTCCATTGCGGCGTCAGGAATTGTCGCGCTTGCGCTGCTGGCGCTGGCGGCACCTGCATTATGGAACGGCTATCCGCTCCTCCAATACGACACCGGCGGCTATCTCGCGCGTTTCTATGAGGGCTATCTCGTTCCGAGCCGCTCCACCGTGTTCGGGCTATATTTGCATCTCGGCGAAACATCGCATTTCTGGCTGAATGTCGTTGCGCAATCACTGGCCACGGTGTGGATCGTGCGATTGACGCTGCGCAGCCTCGACATCGGCGGATGGCGCTGGGCCGCCATCGTCGTCGCCGCGCTGTCGGTCACCACCGCCCTGCCCTGGCTGTCGAGCCTGCTGCTCACCGACATCTTTGCCGGGCTGGCTGTTCTCGCGATCTGGCTGCTCGCGTTCTGCGCCGGTCACACAACCCGCACGGAAAAGGCCGGGTTGTTCCTGCTGCTCGCCTTGGCCGGCGCGACACATACCGCGACGTTCGCCGTGATACTCGGGCTGTGCGCCGTCGGCTGGATTGTCTGGCCGTTCCTGCGCGCCCGGCTCGACATCGCGGGGCTGACGATTGCAAGCGGCTCCATCGTCATGGCGGCGTTGATGCTGCTGAGCGCCAACTATGCGTTGTCGAAACAGGTCGCCTGGACGCCGGGTGGCTACGGCATCCTGTTCGGCCGCATGCTTCAGGACGGCATCGTCAAGCGTTACCTCGACGACCGTTGCGCCACCATCGCCTACAAACTGTGTCCGCACCGCGCGGAACTGCCCGCGACCGCCGACGAGTTTCTCTGGGCCAACAGCGTGTTCAACAGGCTCGGCCGCTTTGCGGGATTGAACGACGAGATGCGCGACATCGTGCTGGGGAGCCTTCGCGACTATCCGGCGATGCAGGCGCAGACGGCACTCGCCGCGACCGCGCAGCAGCTCGTCATGGTGCGCACCGGCGAAGGCACCCACGACAAGCTCTGGCACACTTACGGCATCATCGAGCGTTTTATGCCTGATGAAATTGCGGCCATGCGCGCCGCGCATCAGCAGCGCGGCCTTCTGGATTTCGAGCCCGTGAATGCCGTCCACGTCCCCGTCGCGTTTCTGTCGCTCGCTGCGATGATCGCCTTGCTTGGGCTGGCACTGTGGCGGCGGCAGATCGACAACTATACGTTGCTCGCAGCGACGATCCTCGTGGCCTATCTCGGCAACGCCGTCGTGCTCGGCGCCATTTCCGGGCCGCATGACCGCTACGGCGCGCGCATCGTCTGGATCGCGACCTTCGCCGCGCTTGCGGTGTTGCTGCGATGGGCCGGCAAGTTGGCCGCGCGGCAATCTTTCGACGCGACTATGGCCGCCGCGACAGAAAATCGATGACGCCCGCCTTGTAGGTCCGGTCACCGACTGCCTTCATGTGATCGCGGCCGGGAATGTCGAGCACCTCGGCGCCCTTGATGATCCCCGCCAGCTCATGGGCGGAGCCCGCAATCGGATCGGTGGTGCCGACCGCGATCAGCATCGGCACTTCGAGCGTCGCCGCTTCCTCGCGGCTCATCAATGTGCGCGACCCGCGCAGACACGCCGCCAGCGCGCGACGATCGGATTTCGTCTGGTCGGCGAATGCGCGAAACGTCCGCGCCATCGGGTCGGTCACGTCGGCCAGCGAATCCGCCTCAAGTCCGAGCGCGACCTGCTCTCCCGGACCGCCGCCCGCCACCAGTGTCATCCCAAGACCTGCGAGCACCGCCGAGCGCACGCGTTGCGGCGCGCGCAGCGTCAGAAACGCGGTGATGCGCGCGCCCATCGAATAGCCCATCACATCCGCACGTGCGATCCCGAGATGATCGAGCAGCGCGCGGGCATCGTCCGCCATCAATCCGATGTGATAGCGCTCGGCATCATCGAACTTGGTCGAGGCGCCATGGCCGCGATTGTCGAAGGCGATGACGCGATAGCCGGCCTTGGTCAGCGTCTCGACCCAGCCGGGCTGCACCCAATTGACTTCCTTCGACGATGCGAAGCCGTGAATGAGCAGCACGGGATCGCCCGCGCCCTCGTCGAGATAGGCAATGTCGAGATCGTCGCGATGAAAGACGGGCATGAGAGGTCGGATTCCGCATCAAAAGGCGCGGCAATCTATAGCGTTTTCAAGCGAAGTGGAAACCGGTTCGCGTGAAGAAAACGCGTCAAACCAAAATGCTCAGGCCGGCGCCAAGGCCAGCCTCGCGCGCCGCACCTTGCGCCGGTCGCACCAGCGTTGCGTCAGGCGCTCGACCGTCGCCTTGATCGAAGCGACGATGCCCAGCAGCGTGAACAGGAACCAGACAATCCATCCCGCGAGTTGAAACGCCGCGCTGCCGATGACCAGCGCGCTGCGCCCGAGCACCTTGATGATCGCGCGGGTCTGGCTGCCCTTCTTTTCCGCCAGCCGCGCCGCGCGCGCGAGATCGGCGGGGCCGTCCGCCAATTTCATCACGTCGAACGAGGCGCGAATGCCGGCCGCGCCGCGCACGCGATTGGCGTCCTTGGCGACACGCGCCAGCGATTGCCGCCTGATCGGCGGCCTTGATGCCGGGCCGCACGGCGACCGCCAGCAGACCGCCGCCGAGTTTCCCGGCGCGCTTGGCATCCTTGATCAGCGTCAGCCCGGCGCGCGCAGGTGCCGCCGCGCCTAACGAGGCATAGGTGCCCGCCGTCACCGCGAGCCCGGCGCCTGCAAGCCCAAGGATCACGGGATCGACCTCGGCACCCGACGCATAGTGCCAGCCCTCGCGCACCACGTCGCGGATGTCGCCGAACACGAACAGATCGCCCGCCAGTGTGCCGGTGAGACTGGCGCCGTCCTTCACCTCGCCGGTGACGAACCCGCGGGCGAATTGCCATGCGGCGCGCTGTACCGGTCGCGCTTCCGCATCCACAACTGCCGCGAGCGTCTCTAGCGGCAGCGCCACGCCCTGCGCTTCGGCAAGATCGACGAAACTGCGCGCCAGATCGACATCGTCCTCGCCAAGCGCCACCGCAACCTCGGCCGAAATCTCACCAGCCGCCAGCCCGCGCGCGGCGAGACGCAGATCGGAGAGCCGCTCCGGCGCATCCTGCGCGGTGAAGACCGCCAGCGCATGGCGGGCATGCGGCCATACAACCATGGCAGCACCGCTGAAAAGCAGGCAAGCCGCCACCGCGAGCCCGGCATGGCGGCGGGCCACATCGGACAAAGCGGTGAATATCGGACGACGAGGTGCAGCCAGCATGGACGTTGCGACCAAAGAAGGGCTTCCAGCAATCTTCAACGGTGCGATTGTGTCGGAATTGGTGGTACGGCGTCGCGTTGCCTGAAAATGTCGTCGCACCGGCTGGGCACGGCCCTGCCCGCCCAGTATGGTCCGGCCGCCGCGCCCCTTGAGTTCGGACTGGTTCCTGACTGTATCGGATGCTGCACCTTTGGAATTGAGGAAGTAAGCGCCATGGCCGATCACGTCGTTCCGCATTTTCAGAACAACGCCGGCGTCCCCGTGATCGAGATCGGGGCGACGGAGTTCATGTGCATTGGCGCCAGCGCTCCGTTCGATCACCCTCACGTGTTTCTCGACATGGGCGATGATCGCGAAATCATCTGCCCGTATTGCTCGACGTTATACCGCCACGCGGCGGATCTCTCGGCCAGCGAAGCGCGCCCGGCGGGCTGCGCGGTTAAAGACAAGGCCGCTTGAACCGAGCATGATCCCGAGACGTGGGAACCGGTTCTCGGACAAGATCATGCTTCGGAAAATAACAACGTGTCACGCACGATCCTGATCGCCGGCGCCGGAATAGCCGGCCTGACTGCGGCGCTGGCGCTTGCTCATCGCGGCTTCCACGTCATTGTCGCCGAGAAAGCCGACCGGCTGACCGAGGTCGGCGCCGGTCTGCAACTCTCCCCCAACGCCACGCGCATTCTCTTTGCGCTCGGGTGTGAAGCGCCGCTGACCGCTGCGGCAATCACGCCCGAGGCCATCGGCGTGATCTCGGCGCGCACAGGCCGGCCTGTCGTCCGTATCCCGCTCGGCAGCGAGGCGACGCGCCGCTACGGCGCGCCCTATCTGGTGCTGCACCGGGCCGACCTGCAAAAGGCGCTGCTCGACCGCGTCCTGCAAACCCCGGACATCGAGCTTCGTCTCGGATCTGAGGTTGAGGACGCCGCGGTGGACCCGCACGGCGTCGCCGCCACGCTCCGGCGCGATGGCCAGCGCATGGAAGAAACCGCCATCGCATTGATCGGCGCGGACGGCGTGTGGTCGTCGGTGCGCAGCCGCCTGTTTGGAAACGCCCCGCCGCAATTTTCCGGCAAGATCGCCTGGCGCGGCACACTCGACGCCGCCCGCCTGCCCTACGCGATCGGTCCGCAGCGCATGCAACTGTGGCTCGGCGCGCAGGCGCATCTCGTGATGTATCCGCTGCGCGGCGGCCGTCTCGTCAACATCGTGGCCATCGCCGACGGCGACTGGAACAAGCCGGGCTGGAGCGAGCCGGCGCAACCGGGCGAAGTGGCGCGCTACTTCACCGCCGGCGAGTGGCCCGTCATCGCGCGGGCGATGATCGACAATGTCACGAACTGGACGCGCTGGGGGCTGTTCAGCGCGCCGCCACTGGAATCATGGACGAGCGGCCCGGTGGCGCTGATCGGCGACGCCGCGCATGCGATGCTGCCCTTTGCCGCGCAAGGCGCCGGCATGGCCATCGAGGACGCCGCCGTTCTTGCGAAGTGTCTCGCCGACGCGCCGGGCGAAGTCCCGGGCGCGCTGCAACGCTATGAAGCATTGCGCCGTCCGCGGGTGGAACGCGTGCAGCAGACCGCGCGTCAACTTGGAGACATCTATCAATTGCACGGCGTCGCGGCGCTCGCGCGCGACTTCGCAATGAAGACGATGGGTGGTGCGCGCCTTCGATCGCGCCAGGACTGGATCTACGACTGGCGCGTCACTTAAATTTTACGCGTCAATAAAATAAGCGTTTCAACGCGGCACTGTCTGGGTCTGGCGCGCACCCGGCCGGCGCGGCGGCGCGGTGAGATTGCAGTTGTCGCGGCGCGCGGCTTCCTCGATGCCCATGCGGCGCCCATGATAGGTCAGATAGTCGCCGCCATAGGCCGCTTCGGCCACCATACTTCCGGCCACACCCTGGCGCGCGCGATCCATCAGGCCGCGCAGCTCCGTCTCCTTCTCGACAACGCTGACATATTCGGTGCTGAGCTGCTGGCAATTGTAGAGCGCATAGCGCGCCGGATCGACGAAGGACGACCCAAGCTGATCGGCATTGGTGCTGCAGCCGGCCAGCGCCAGGCCGAATAACGCGAAGGCAGGGAATCGAGCGCGAATCATTCCGGCATCCATGTTCCGCCGGCAGCGATGACCGGCGCGCCCATCAAGCGCGTCATCGCGACGATTTCAAGACCCTGCGCATGATCCCGAAAAGTGGGAACCGGTTTTCGGACAAGATCATGCGCAAAACGAGCAACCCCTACGCCGCGCGGGCCGCATCCGGCATCGCCACGACATGGGCCCTCGCCTCGCATTCCCGCGCGAAGGTTTCCAGCACTCTGGCATCGGCCGCGGGCAATGTCGCAGCCAACCGCCTGGCGCGGTCCGCCTGCATCAACCACGTGAGTTCGTCTCTGTTCATCGGCATCGCGAATCGTGCCCCGTTGACTTCTCTCAAGCTGCCGATCCGCCGGCGAATTACAATTCTTGTGTTTTGACGAAATGAGGGATTCATCGACTCGATTCTGTCTGCTGGCGACAAACGCGCGGCGATTTGCAGTGATTCGCGGTGTCGGCATTTGCGCGATAGGATGCGCTTCATGACACATCCCAACGCCTCGCCTCTCGATCTCGACCATCTGCGCCAATGGATCGGGCGCAGCGAAACGCAGGACGACATCGTCACGCCGCGCATCTTCGATAGCCTGCGCGCGACGCTGGACGGCTTCGGCGATGAGGAGCCGATGCCGTCGCTGCACTGGTGTCTAGCGCCGGTGCTGCCGCCGATGTCGGCGCTCGGTGAAGACGGCCATGCCGCGCGCGGCGGCTTTCTGCCGCCGGTGCCGCTGCCGCGCCGGATGTGGGCGGCAGGCGAACTCGTTCTGCACCGCGCGCTCAAAGCCGGCGATTCGGTGCGCCGGACCTCGCATGTCGCGGACGTCGCCCTCAAGCAGGGCCGCACGGGTCAGCTGTGCTTCGTCACCGTCGATCATCGCATCACTGTGGCGGACACGATCGCCGTCGAGGAGCGTCAGCATCTGGTCTATCGCGAGGCGCCCGGTCCCGGCGCGCCTGCCGTCCCGCCGTCGACGGCACGCCACACGGCGCAATGGACGCACGCAGTCGACATCAACGCCGCGCTTCTGTTTCGCTATTCGGCATTGATCTTCAATGCCCACCGCATCCACTATGATCGCGACTGGTGCCGCACTGAGGGCTATTCCGGTTTGGTCGTCCACGGCCCGCTGCAGGCCGCGCTGCTGCTGCATTTCGCGACGTCGCTGCTCGGCCGCACGCCGCACCGTTTCGACTTTCGCGCCACCGACGCGCTGATGGACGATCAGGGCCTCATCCTCAATGCCACCAAGGGCGCGGACGGGATGACGCTCTGGGCCACCGACCGCTCCGGCCGCGTGACAATGCAGGCCAATGCACGAGGAGTATCACCATGACCGATCCCGACCACTGGAAGCATCACGGCGTGCAGGTCATCAAGGGCGACCGGCTCGATCCCAACACCGCGCAGACACCGGGCATGTTCCGTCAGGCGGCGATCAACCATGCTCGCGTCGGCGCGCAGAAGATCTGGGCCGGCACGGTCTCCATCGAGCCGAACGCCAAGACCGGCGTGCATCATCACGGCGAGTTGGAGAGCGTCATCTATGTGGTGCGCGGGCGGGCGCGCATGCGCTGGGGCGACCGGCTCGAATATGTCGCCGAGGCCGAAGCCGGCGATTTCATCTTCGTGCCGCCCTTCGTGCCGCATCAGGAGATCAACGCCGATCCAGACAATCCGCTCGAATGCGTGCTGGTGCGCTCGGACAACGAAGCCGTCGTGGTGAACATCACCGACATCGAGCCGGTCGAGAAACCGGAAGACGTTTACTGGATCGACCCGATCCACAAGCACGGCGGCAAGCCGTAAGCACATCGGCCCACTGATACGTGCGCGCGCAGGCAACGTTCGTTTCTGTGCAACTCGCGGGAAGAACCGGAAACTGCGTCGCTGCGTTGATGCGCGTTATAAACACGGCGCAAGACTGTCAAAAAACATTGGTCCACAAGCGCGATTGACCTCCGCCCCGCGCGCCCTCAGAGTCGAATCACGGTCTGGGGAGATCATCACATTGCGATACGTTGTCTGCGGCATCGTCTTTGCCGTCTCGATGTTTTTTGGTGCGGCCGCCGAGGCGCAATCGTTGCGCGCCGGTCTTTCAATCATCTCGGTCGAAGACAGCGAGCCGTTCGACGCGCTCGTCACGTACCCAACGCAAGCCAGTGAAGCACCGGTCGCGTTCGGGCACATCGTGCTGTCGGCGAGCCGCGACGGCAAAATCGCCGACGGCAAATTCCCGGTGATCCTGTTTTCGCACGGCAGCGGCCGCGGGCCCGGCACGCCGCTGATGCATCGCGACCTGCTGCTGCATCTGGCGCGCGAGGGATTCATCGTCGTCGCCCCGTTTCATCCCGGCACCGGCCGGCCCTTCGAGGCCCGCCCGCGGCAGATCCGCAAGGCGCTCGAACAGACGCTCGTCGATCCGCGCTTCGTCGAGCGTGCCGACCGTTCGCGCGTCGGCATGATCGGATTCTCGTTCGGCGGCGCCGTCGGGTTGTTGTCGGCCGGCGCCATGCTCGATCTGTCGCGGCTGCAGGCCTATTGCAGCGGCCGCCCGGACGACCCGCGCGTCTGCGACGGCATCCCCATTGACGGCACATTGAACAACATCCCGCCGCGCAAATCGCAGGATACGATTGCGCTGAAAGCACTCGTTCTGCTGGAGCCTTTCGGCGCCGCCTTCGCGCGCAACGGTCTGGCGGCCCTGACGCTGCCGACGCTGATCTACTACGCGCAGCAAAGCGACCTGCGCTCGGATCGGAACGCGCTCGCGCTCGGCAACGCACTGCCCCGCACCGCGCAGATGGCGTCGGTGCCGGGCGGCCACTTCGCCTTCATGGATAAATGCCCCGCCGCGCTGGTGCCGCAGCAGACAGAAATCTGCACCGATCCGCCGGACACCGACCGCACGGCGGGACTGCCGCAGATCAGGCAGACGGTGACGACGTTTCTGAAGAACAATCTGAAGTGAAAACCTAGATCGTCGCGCTCGCCGGCAGTTCGCCCGTCCTCAGGAACGGTTCGATCAGGCGCGCGACAAGATCGGGCGCGTCGTGATGCAGATTGTGCCCGACGTGCTTGATGTGAATATGCGCGTGGCGCGGCACCAGCCCGATGCGCGTCATCAGCGCTTCGGGCGAGAGCCTGCGGTTGCGGTTCTGACCGGCGCTGAGCAGCAGCACCGACGCCTGGATGTTGGCAAAGCCTGCGGCCCATCCGTCGAGCCGCGTCTGCACCGGATACGGGTTGCGGTGGCGCGGATCGAAATTCCAGGTGAACGTGCCGTTGTCCAGTTTGCGCGACACGTTGGCGCCGAGATACGCCGCCTTGTCGGCCGACAAGAGCGGATTGCCGCGCATCAGACGCTCGCCCATCTCCTGTGTCGTCGCATAGCCGCGCATCCCGGGCTCGACCTTGAGCGTGTCGAGCCAGCGCTGGTAGCGCTGCAAGGCATCCTGCGGGCCATCGTCGGCCAGACCGAAATCCGTCGAGCGACACGAAGCGCGCGACACGCTCCGGCCGCGCGCCCGCAAAGAAATGCGCGGCGTTGGAGCCCATGCTGTGGCCGACAATCGTGATCGGCTTGCCGGGCGAGAACGTATCGGCGAGGACTTCGAGATCGGCGACGAGGTCGTGAAACCAGTAAGCCGGAGCCCATTCGCTGCCGCCATAGCCGCGCCAGTCGAGCGCGAGAATGCGCCACTTGTCTTTCAGGTGATCGACGAGAAACTGAAACGTCGGCGACGCATCCCATGCGCCATGAAGAAAGAACAGCGTCGGCGCGTCGTCCTCGCCCCAGACCCGGATGTGATGCTTGAGACCGCGAATGTCAGCGAACAGCGAGCGGGACGGCTTGCGAGGAGAATACATGAAGTGGGGCATTTCCGATTCTTGTGAACGTTCGGCATGGAACCGGTGGCGGCGACGCGAGTCAACCCGCGCAACGCCGCGCCGGACGCAGGGCAGATATCGATCTGCTCCGGTGTCCGTTCTCAGACAAACCCGCGCGATGACCTGACGTCAGGAACTCTTGACGCCGAGAGCCTGCGCGCAGGCCGCGATGGCCTCGTCCGCGCTCCGGTGCAGCGAGGTGCTGGAGATCGCGATCATCAGGTTCTCGACCAGTTCGAAATCCTCGACCTGCCATCCCTGATGATCGTGCATGCCGTTGCGCGGCGTCCGCTCGATCAGCGCGCGGCTGTCGTCGGACCAGGCGAACACCGGCAGGCCCTTCGCGACGCCGTAGCCGATTTCCCATGCGGTGCCGGGGTCCATGTTCGGGCCGCGAAAGGGGGAGATATCCGCAATGATCGCCTGCGCGCCGTCGATCAGCACGACGTTGGCGCGATAGATCGCGCGCGCCATCTCCAGCGGCGATGCCTGCGCGATCATGTTGTCCATGGGGAAGCAGCCGTCGAGGCCGGCGTCCGCGCATTTCCGTTTCAGCGATGGCGCCGAAGGCGATCGGATCGGGCCGGAACACGCCGGGGCCTGCCAGATAGACGCGAGGTTTGGTTGAAGCGCTCATCATGTTCGTCTGCGATGCAGCCAATGCGGTCAATGGAAGCGCCAGGCGTCGAACGACGTCCCAAATTAACGTGTTTTTCAATTATAGCGCATCTTTGTCGCGCCGGTCATCGTCATCTCGCGTATAAAGCCATTCAGCGCGCCGAACCTTCGGCAACGGCAGCAGGAGACGACCCGTGAACCTCGACGCGATCTCGATCGGCGACAACGCCCCGCATGACGTCAACGTCATCATCGAGGTGCCGATCGGCGGCGAGCCGATCAAGTACGAACTCGACAAGAAGTCCGGCGTCCTCGTCGTCGACCGCTTCCTCTATACGTCGATGCGCTATCCCGGCAATTACGGCTTCATCCCCCACACGCTGTCGTCCGACGGCGACCCGTGCGACGTGCTGGTGGTCAACACCCGCGCGATCACGCCGGGCGCATTGATGAGCGTCCGCCCGGTCGGCGTGCTGTTCATGGAAGACGAGGCCGGCCTCGACGAGAAGATCATCGCGGTCCCGTCATCGAAGCTGACGCGCCGCTACGACTCCGTGAAGTCCTACGAAGACCTGCCGCAGATCACGATCGAGCAGGTGCAGCACTTCTTCGAGCACTACAAGGATCTCGAACGGACGAAATGGGTGAAGGTAAAAAACTGGGGCGGTGTCGAAGACGCCCACCGCCTCATCAACGAAGGGCGCGAACGCGCGAAATAATCCTTCCCGCGCCGCACCATGTTGCCACGTCATACCTGTTTGAAAAAAAGTATTAGCCGATGTCCGGCGCCAAGGAACACAGTCAATCACGTTAAAATTTGGATAGGGAAGAAATTTATGATCTCGCGCCGCATGGCGGTCTATCTGGCCGCGCTTAGCCTTTCGGCACTTACCTCGATCAGCGGCGCCGCGGCGCTTGATTATCCCACACGATCGGTTCGCTGGATCGTGCCCTACGCACCGGGCGGCGCGACAGACCTCTTTGCGCGATTGATCGGACAGCGACTTTCGGAGAGACTTGGCCAGCAATTCCTAATCGAGAACAAACCCGGCGCCGGCAACAATATCGGCACCGAAACGGTGGTGAAGGCTGCACCAGACGGCTACACGGTGCTGCTGGTCAATTCGGCGAACCTGATCAACGGCTCTCTCTACAAGAACCTCACATTCAACTTTGTGAGCGACATTGCGCCAGTCGCCGGATTTGCTCGCCTGCCGAACATGATGACGGTCGCAAACGATGTACCCGTCAAAACCGTTGCCGAGTTCATCGCCTACGCGAAGGCGAACCCCGGCAAGCTGAATTTGGCTTCGACAGGAACCGGAACGTCGGTACACCTGTCGGGCGAAATGTTTATGATGATGACAGGCACGAAGATGACGCATGTGCCCTATCAGGGTGCTGCGCCCGCCAAGAGCGACTTGATCGCCGGCCGAACGCATGTGATTTTCGACAACATCGTATCGAGCGTTCAGCAGGTCCGCGCCGGGCAGCTGAAGGGACTGGCAGTGACGACGACCCAACGCTCGCGCCTGCTGCCCGAAGTCCCTTCGCTGTCAGAGACCGTGCCCGGCTTCGAGGCCAGCGCGATCTTCGGCATGGGCGCGCCGAAGAACACGCCGAAGGAGATCATCGAGAAACTGAACAAGGAAATCAACGCGGTACTCGAGGAGCCTGCGATCAACGCAAAGCTGGTCGAGATAGACGCGCAATTGATGATCGGCACGCCGGAGGATTTCGGCAAACTGATCGTGGCCGAAACCGACAAGTGGGCCAAGGTGGTCAAGGCCACGGGCGTGCAGATGGATTGAGACGGGTCCGCCGAAACTCGTTGGCACGGCAAGCCACCTCAAATCGAAATAACGCGGACTTCACTGTGTTGCGATTTGGTGCGGGCGGCCGGAGTCGAACCGGCACGGGCCTTACGGTCCGAGGGATTTTAAGTCCCTTGCGTCTACCAATTCCGCCACGTCCGCCCGCCCCGCTTGTAGCATCGCAACGCGCAAGCTTCCAAGCCGGATGACATCGGCCAATTCGGTTTGGCTTCCGTGATTAACCCTCAAGAGCACCGGAGCGGCGTCGCGCCGCTCCGGTCAAATGCATGTCAGGCCTTGGCGAGCTTCTGCACGTCAGCCAGATAGGGCTTGATGATCCCGCGGGCCTTGTCGGCGACCGGAGATTTCCAGTCGCGGAACAGTTCGGTGACCAGTGCCAGCGATGTGTTCGGCACGGCGCCGGCTGCGGTGAGGCGCTCGATCGCGGTGCGATGTGCGAGCTGCGACAGCCCGCCGACCGCGTCCACGACAAAGGTCGCGTCGTAGCCGTCCTTCATCGCCTCGATGACCGGAAAGGCCAGGCAGATTTCGGTGTAGAGCGCGCCGAAGATGAGACGCTTGCGGCCGGTCTTCTCGACAGCGGCGAGGAACGCCTTGTCCTCCCAGGCGTTCATCGACGATCGGTCGATCACCTGGATGCCCGGCAGTTCGTCGAGGATCGACTGGCGGGTCGGCTGGTTGACGCCCATCTCGACGCCGACCGTCGACAGCACGATCGGCATGTTGAAGGCTTTCGCCGCCTTGATCAGCAGACGGACATTGAGGTCGATCATCTCCGCGCCGGTCTCGGAGCGCACCGTGTCGAACATCTCCTTTTGGTAGTCGATCAGGATCAGGGCGGAATCTTCGTAGGTCGAACACGGTCTGCGGCTTGGTCATGGCTTGTCTCCTTGGGTCGGGAGGCCCGGCGACCATCGCCCGGCGTCCTCTGGCAAGGAGATTGACGTTCCTGAATAAGAAACGATAGCCTCACATTTTGCACTATTGTGTCGCAATAAAAGGAACGCTGGCCATGATCGACCTAGAGGATCTGCGGACCTTCGTGGAAGTCGCCGACGCCGGCGGACTGACCGCCGCGGCGCGGCGTCTCGGGCCTCGCAAAGTCCATCGTCAGCCGCAGGCTGGTGCGCCTGGAAGAGGAACTGGGCGTGCAACTCCTCTCGCGCACGACGCGCGGTGCTGCGCTCACCGAAGCGGGAGCGACGTTCCGCGAACACGCCTCGCGGATGACAGCAGAACTGGACATCGCGCGCGACGCGATCTCGCCGGAAGGCGATGTGCGCGGGCGCCTGCGCATCGCAGCGCCTGCTGACGCTTCGGACCGACGCATCTTGCGCCCGTGCTGGCCGAACTCGCGCGACGGCATCCGCGATTGCAGGTGCATGCGGCCTATGCCGATCGATTTGTCGATCTCGTCGGCGAAGGCTTCGATGCCGCCGATGCGCGTGGGCTATCTCTCCGATTCGAATCTGATGGTGCGCCGCATCGCGCCGATCCGCGGCCAAGTACGTTGCGAGTCCCGGCCTACATCGCAGCGCACGGCTGCGCCGAAGACGCCGGAAGATTTGCAACATCATGAAGCGCTGATGCAGGGGACCGAGCCCTGGCGCATGATGTCGGACGGCAAGATCATCACCGTGCGCGTGCAGGGTCGCTTCAAGGCCGACAATGGCGAGGCGCTGGTCGCCGCGGCGCTCGCCGGTATCGGTATCGGCGCGGTGCCTGATTTTCTGATCGACGCGCACATCGCATCAGGAGCGCTCGTGCCTGTCCTTATCGACTATCCGCCGCCCGAGGCGGGCCTTTATGTCGTGCGTCCGCCCGGCGATTTTCCGCCGCGCAAGGTCAGAGCGCTGATCGACATATTGCTGGAGAAATTTGGGTCCGCCTGAACCGCCAGCAGCATCGCACCGCACAAGGCTCCAAGCCGCGCGGCGCAATAAAAGCTAGTTGATTGACATTACGAACAGAAAGAAAAAGAAAGCATGACCATCGACTTAAGGCTGACGCGCTATCCCGATTGTCCCAGCAGCGCGCCATGACAGCATGCCGGCATTGTCGATCTGATTCAGCACAACCTGTTTGAGCACGATCCCTGTCGAAAAGCCGATTTCCAGTCTGCGTTCACCTGCCCCTCGCGTTTGGATCATGCTCGAATAGGTGCCGAATGCTTTTCCCCACCACCATCGCTGGCTCGCTTCCCAAGCCCGAATGGCTGGCTGAACCCAACAAGCTGTGGGCGCCGTGGAAGCTGAAAGGCGACGAACTCACAGCCGGCAAACGCGACGCCACGCTGCTCGCGGTCAAGCTGCAGGAAGATGCAGGCATCGACATCGTCACCGAGGGCGAGCAGGCGCGCCAGCATTTCGTCCACGGCTTCGTCGAGTTCTGCGACGGCATCGATTTTGCCGACAAGATCGAAATGGGCATCCGCAACAATCGCTACAAGGCGATGGTGCCGCAGGTCAAAGCGCCGCTGCGCCTCAAGGGCCGCGTCCATGCGCTTGAGGCGCGCCACGCCCGCGCGCACACGCAACGCAAATTGAAGATCACCCTGCCCGGCCCGATGACGATCATCGATACATTGGCGGATCGTTACTACGGGGATCGGGTCAAGATGGCCTTCGCCTTTGCCGAACTCATCAACGACGAAGCGCGCGCGCTTGAAGCCGACGGCGTCGATGTCATCCAGTTCGACGAGCCCGCCTTCAATGTGTTCACCAGTGAAGTGAAGGACTGGGGCATCGAGGCGCTGCATCGCGCCGCCCAGGGCCTCACCTGCAAGACGGCCGTCCACATCTGCTACGGCTACGGCATTCAGGCCAATATCGACTGGAAGAAGACGCTCGGCGGCGAATGGCGGCAATATGAAGAGATCTTCCCGGCGCTCGCAGCAAGCCGCATCCAGGAAGTCTCCATCGAATGCCGCAACACGCATGTGCCGCTGGATCTGATCGCGCTGCTGAAAGGCAAGGACATTCAGGCCGGCGTGATCGATGTCGCCAATGAAGAGACGGAGACCGCCGAGGAGATCGCAGCCCTCGTCGGCGAGCTGCTGCGCTTCGTGCCGAAGGAGCGCCTGCTGCTCACCACCAATTGCGGCATGGCGCCGATGCGCCGCGCGGTGGCGGAAGCCAAGCTGATCGCGCTCGGTCAGGGCGCGGTGCTGGCACGACAGCGGTTTGGGTAACGGAGTGCGCCTCTGCTCCCCTCTCCCCGCTCGCGGTGGGGAGGGGTCGGGGGTGGGGGGCGAAGATGTTGCGCCGGGCTTCATTGCATTCCCGCACGCCACCGCTTTCGCTCTTTTCGGAAAGACACCGTCAACATAATCTCTCGCATGAACTTCCCAGCCCTGCGTTGCGACCAACACAATGCGGGCCGGGTTGGGCGGCCCGTGTCACTGTCGTTTTCAGGAGGGGACTCATGAATTTCACGCGATTGTTCCAGGCGGCGTCCGTTGCCGGCACGCTCTGCCTCGCCGCACCCGCGCTCGCCCAGCAACCGCCCGCGCCCGTCAGCCTCGGTCTCTCCGCGATCCCCGAGGCCGAGACCGCCAAATATGTCGCCAAGTCCAACGCGAGTGTCGGCCTGCTGAACACCTCGATCCGCGCCTCCGATTCCTGGCGGCGCTATCTGAGCTGGGCCGATGCCAAGCGCGGCCCGACGGGGAAAGAGCGCATCATCTATGGGATGTACTCCGTCAGCGTCTCGTCAGCGAAGGATGCCGTCGCCAAGGCGCGTGAGAGCGCAGCCGCCGAACCCGCGATCCCCGCGCTGGATGGCGCCATGAAAGACCTCGCCAGCGCGTTCGAGGCGATCGTGCCGATCCTCAATGAAGGAGACGCCTATTACGAGCGCAAGGATTACATGAGCGACAAGATGGCGGGCGGTCAGGCGCTGCATGCCAAACTTGTCCCAGCAGCCATGACATTCCTCGCCGCGCGGGCGCGTCTTGAGGCTTTGCAGGAGCAGTTCAAGGAAGTCATCGACACGCAGGAACTCGCGCGTCTTGAAAAGACCGAAGGCAAGAGTGTGAAATGGCATACGCGCCGCGTCATGATGACGGCGAAGAAGGCCGTCGATCTGATGCCGAACGATCCGCGCAAGCCCGGCGACATGAAGGCGTTCGATGCGGCGCTGGCGGCCTTCGGCGACGCCACGCGCGATTTCGATACCGCGGTGCGCGAGTCCGGCAAGTCGAACTCAATCGACTCTGCTCCGCGCGACATTCTCGGACAGCTGCGCGAAATCCGCGACAAGATCGCCAAGCGCCGCGCCGACCCGCGCTTCTATTCGATGGACTACAATATGGTCATCAACCGCTATAATATGATGATCTCGATGTCGAATACGTTTCGCTGACGCTGTATGCCCGTGCCTCTTCCCCTCCCCCTTGTGGGGAGGGGTCGGGGGTGGGGGTCGACTCATTTCCGTCAGCATTCCTCATGGTTCG
The DNA here is from genome assembly GCA_963736355.1 of uncultured Alphaproteobacteria bacterium. Taxonomy (GTDB): domain Bacteria; phylum Pseudomonadota; class Alphaproteobacteria; order Rhizobiales; family Xanthobacteraceae; genus CAVTOO01. The sequence continues at coordinate 459,810 of CAVTOO010000007.1, forward strand.
AGACGCTCGCTTCGCGACGCTCCTCACCATGAGGAGCGCCTCATCCTGAGGAGCGAGCGCAGGCGAGCGTCTCGAAGGATGAGAGGCGAGTCACCCTACCCCGCGCCTTCCTTGATCGGCGGCACGAACGCCAGCCCCGTATCCCACGGAAAGAAGATCCAGGTGTCCTGCGACACTTCGGTGATGAACGTATCGACCAGCGGACGTCCCATCGGCTTGGCATAAACCGTGGCGAAATGCGCCTCCGGCAACAGATCGCGCACGATGCGCGCGGTGTTGCCGGTATCGACGAGATCGTCGACGATCAGCACGCCCTTGCCGCGCCCGCCGCCGGAGGCCTTCACATCCTCGGCGATGGTCTTGAGCACGCGCAGCTCCGATCTGCTTCGTGTGATTGTAGCTCGCCACGCACACCGTATCGATCACGCGGATGCCGAGTTCGCGCGCCACGATCGCCGCCGGCACAAGTCCGCCGCGCGTGATCGCAACGAGCGCGCTGAAAGGTCCGGCGGCGCTGAGCCGCCACGCCAGCGCACGCGCGTCGCGATGGAACTGTCCCATGACACGGGAAACGCTTTTTCGGGCATGCCGCGATTTTCGGGCGACATCATTCAGGTCCTGTCTGCAAGTTCTGCTGTGAGTGCGTCGTGTCAAACTATCGCGCGTCCTTGAGCCGCACCAGCATCGCCTTGACGGCATCCATCGCGGCTGTGAGTTTCGCCGCATCGCGCGAGCGCACGACAAGGTTCGTGTTGGGGTTTCCGTTCTCGTCATAATAAGGATAGCTGCCGATGATGGTGTCGGGATGAGCGGCCGCGATCTCGCGCAGCGGCGTGCCGACATCGCCTTCGCGCGCATCGGCCTTGACCGTGTCCGACAGCATCTTGACGCCGGTCTGCAAGACTTGGCGCGATGATGTCGAGCATCGCTGCATGATCGAGGGCACGCCGGCCATGACGATGACATTGCCGATCATGAAGCCCGGCGCCAGCACGACGACTCGTTGTGCGACCAGCGTCGCGCCGTCGGGAATGCGCGCCATGCGCAGCCGCGCTTCGTTCAGCTCGGCGCCGAAGCGCGCGCGCGGAAGCGCGCCACCACCTCGGGATGATGATCGATGGCGACGCCGAACGCCTTGGCGACGCTGTCGGCGGTGATGTCGTCATGGGTCGGGCCGATGCCGCCGGTGGTGAAGACATAGGTGTAGCGGGCGCGCAGCGCGTTGAGCGCGGCGACGATCTCGGCCTCCTCGTCGGAGACGACGCGCACTTCCTTCAGGTCGATGCCGATTGCGGTCAGGTAGTCGGCGATGTAGCCGATGTTCTTGTCCTTGGTCCGGCCCGACAGGATCTCGTCGCCGATGACGAGAATGGCAGCAGTTACAATAGGTTGCGTATTCACGACAGACCTGTTCCCAATCGCAGGGGACGAAAGAGCCCCTTAACTCGCGCCATGCTAGACCTCCCGAAACAACTCATATTGCCACAGCAATCATTTGTTCAGAAGGTGCCTGCCGTGACGAAGACGAAATCGCCTTCGGGCCTGCCGGCCGGCCACACTGCGAGATAATGCAGGCGCAATGACTCCCTCCTCCACACTGCTCACGACCCGGATCTTGTTGCGCCGCGCGGCGATCCGTTGCGGGCTCGAAGCCATTGCCCTTGCACGCCCGGTGCTTCCGGATCTCTCCGGCCGCGGCGCGATCTTCACGCTGCATCACGTCCGCCCGCCGCGTTCCGAAAGTTTCCATCCGAACGCGTTGCTTGAAGTCACGCCGGAGTTCCTCTCCACAGCGCTGGCAACGATCAAGGCCGCGGGCTTCACGCCGGTTCATGTCGATGAACTGCCCGAGCGCCTCGCCGACAAGAATGACACGCGCAAATTCGCAGCTTTCACGCTGGATGACGGCTGCCAGGACAATTTCGTTTATGCGCTCCCGGTCTTCCGCAAGCACAATGTCCCCTTCAGCGTCTTTGCCGCCGCGGGTTTTGTCGAGCGCACGCGCAGCATGTGGTGGCTGACAGTCGAGGAACTGGTCCGCAAACTTGAGGTCGTGCCGTTCGATTTCGGCGGCGGCGTGGAGCGTTTGCCCGCTGGCGATTTGATGGACAAGTTCGAAGCATTTCGTCGCCTGACGCACTATGCCGCGACGGTTGACGAGGACAAAGCCATCGCCGTCATCGATGAGACCGCGCGCAGGCATGGCATCGACCCGCTCGCCATTGTCGCACGCGAGACAATGGACCTCGCCACGTTGCGCGAAATCGCGGCTGATCCGCTGGCACGCATCGAGGCGCACACACTGACACATCCCGCATTGGCTCGTGTCAGCATTGAGCGGCTGATGCAGGAGATCACCGGTTCCGCCGACAAGGTCGAAGAATATGTCGGGCGCCGTCCGCGCGCGCTCGCCTACCCCTATGGCACGCCCGCCTCCGTCGGACCGCGCGAGTTCGAAGCGGCGCGCAAGGCCGGCTTTGCAGTGGCGATGACGACCCAGCCCGGCATGCTGGGGGCCGACAGTATGTCTGCCCCGACGGCGCTGAGCCGTGTGTCTCTGAACGGCCACTACCAGCAAGCGCGCTATGTCTCCGCGCTGCTCACCGGCGTTCCGTTCCTCGCCCGCCCCAAAACGCGGCACGCGGCCTGATTTCTGGGCACGGTTAGGCTATCATTCAACCAATTGCCGCCTTTGACGCCGTTTCCCGGCGGCACACCGCTTGCTAGCCTTTGGTCCTGCGCGGGCCGGATCTCACCGGCCGCGTTCATACAGGTTGCGCGTCCGGATGGGTGCTGCGTTTGACGAGATGAATGTTGGCGGCGGCCTGATACGGCCGGCGTACGAAGAATTGTCGCGCTGGCTCGCCGACACGCAAGCCGACACGCTCGACTACCGCCGCAAGGAAGCCGAGCTTCTGTTCCGACGCATCGGTATTACCTTCGCCGTCTATGGCGAGGCCGAAGCGCAGGAACGACTGATCCCCTTCGATGTCATTCCGCGCATTCTCTCGGCCGGTGAATGGACCATCATCGAGCGCGGACTGAAGCAGCGCGTACGCGCGCTCAACATGTTCCTGCGCGACATCTATCACGAGCGCGCCATTTTGCGCGCCGGGCTCATCCCCGAAGATCTGATCTTTCAGAATCCGGTGTTCCGCCCCGAAATGAACGGGCAGAACGTCCCTCACGATATCTACGTGCACATCGCCGGCATCGACATCGTGCGCGTCGATGCCGACAATTTCTATGTCCTCGAGGACAACGCCCGCACGCCCTCCGGGGTCTCCTACATGCTGGAGAACCGCGAGATCATGATGCGGCTGTTCCCAGACCTGTTCGCGCGCCACCGCGTCGCGCCGGTCGAGAACTACACCAACGAACTCGCCGCCGCGCTGCGCTCCGTCGCACCGCTCACGACGAAAGCCGAACCGACAGTCGCCGTGCTGACGCCGGGTGTCTTCAACTCGGCCTATTACGAACACTCGTTCCTGGCCGACAAGCTCGGCGTCGAACTGGTTGAAGGCCGTGACCTCATCGTCAAGGAAGACATCGTCTACATGCGCACGACGCAAGGCTTGCAGCGCGTCGACGTCATCTACCGCCGTATCGACGATGACTTTATCGACCCGCTCGCGTTCCGCGCCGATTCCGCGCTCGGCGTGCCTGGCCTGATGGCTGCCTACATGGCCGGCAACGTCACGCTCGCCAATGCGGTCGGCACCGGCATCGCCGACGACAAGGCGATTTACAGTTACATGCCCGAGATCGTGAATTTCTATCTCGGCGAAAAACCGATCCTCAACAACGTGCCGACCTGGCGCTGTCGCGATCCGAAAGATCTCGCCTATGTGCTCGACCATCTCCACGAACTGGTGGTGAAGGAAGTGCACGGTTCCGGCGGCTACGGCATGCTGATCGGCCCGGCGGCGACGAAAGCCCAGATTGAAACCTTCCGCCACAAGTTGAAACAGGACCCGGCGGGCTTCATCGCACAGCCGACGCTGGCGCTCTCGACCTGCCCCACCTGCACGGAGGCCGGTCTGGCGCCGCGGCACGTCGACCTGCGCCCGTTCATTCTGACCGGCAGCAAAGGCAGCACGATCATTCCCGGCGGACTGACGCGCGTCGCAATGCGTGAGGGATCGCTCGTCGTCAACTCGAGCCAGGGCGGCGGAACAAAAGACACCTGGGTGCTGGATCGATGAGCATGATCCCGGAAATGGTGCTCTAGCATGCTGTCGCGCACCGCAGACAATCTTTACTGGATGGCGCGCTACGTCGAGCGCGCCGAATACATGGCGCGCGCCATCGAGGCGACGCTGCGGCTGACATCGCTGCCGAGCGCCTATGTCGGGCAGACCAACGAATGGGAATTGGCGCTGCTGACTGCAGGCGTCGAAGAAGGCTTTGCCGAACACTACGACGAGGCGACCGAGCGCAATGTCGTCGAGTATCTGGCCTTCTCCACGGCCAATCCGTCCTCGATTCGCAACTGCATCGAGATGGCACGCACCAATGCGCGCGCGGTGCGCACGGCGCTGACCACGGAGATGTGGAGCACCATCAACGGCGCCTGGATCGAACTGGGGCAATGGTCGGGCGGCGCCGCGACCCGCGACGACCTCGATCGCTTTCTGCGTTTCGTGCAGGAAATCTCGCTGCGCTTCGACGGCTCCGCCTACCGCACCATGCTGCGCAACGATGCCTACTGGTTCTCAAGGCTCGGCCTGCACCTGGAACGCGCCGACAACACCGCGCGCATTCTCGACGTAAAATATCACGTGCTGCTGCCGGAGAGCGAACATGTCGGCGGACCGCTCGACTATTATCAATGGACGTCGATCCTGCGCTCGGTGTCGGCGCTCACCGCCTATAACTGGGTCTATCGCGAATCCCTTAAACCCTGGCTGATCGCCGATCTCCTGATCCTCAACAACCAGTTGCCGCGGTCGCTGGCGGCCTCCTACTCCAATCTTGTGCTCAACCTCGACCAGATCGGCGTCGCCTACGGCAAACAGGGCGCGGCGCAGCGTCACGCCCGCAGCATCCGCAATCGGCTCGATGGCAGCAAGATGAACCGGATTTTCCAGCAGGGACTGCACGAGTTCATTGAGGAATTCATCGGCGAGAACAACCAGCTTGGCGAACTCATTGCCAAACAATATCTGATGTAGCTACAGGTTTTGGACGAATTGGACCGACCATGCGGCTGCGCGTACATCACACGACGACCTATCGCTACGAGCCGCCGGCCGTCAGTGTCATTCAGATCCTGCGGCTGACACCGGGCAACCATGACGGCCAGTATGTCGCCGAATGGCAGGTCGATGTCTCCGCCGATGCGCGGCTGACACAACGTCGCGATGCGTTCGGCAACATCACGCATGTCTTCACCGCCGACGGCCCGCTGTCCGAACTGGTCGTGCACGTCGATGGACAGGTCGACACGATGGATACCGGCGGCGTGCTGCGCGGAACCGATGAGCCTTTTCCGCCGAGCCTGTTCCTGCGGACGACGGAGTTGACGCAGGCCGACGACGCCATCACGGCATTTGCAAATGCGCTGCACAAGGAAGCCAAAGGCGACACGCTCGATTTCCTTCATCGCCTGATGAGCGCGCTGCATGCGCGCATGACCTTCGATATCGATCCGACCAATCCGGGAACGTCCGCGATCGAAGCTTTCGCGCTTGGGCGCGGCGTCTGTCAGGACTACGCGCATATTTTCGTCACCTGTGCGCGATTGCTCGGCGTCCCCGCCCGCTATGTCGCCGGGCATTTTTTCCGCGCCGACGGTGTTGTGTCCCAGGAGGCCGGCCACGCCTGGGCCGAGGCCTATGTGCCCAAGCTCGGTTGGGTCGGCTTCGATTCCGCCAACGAGCTCTGCGCCACCGATGCCCATCTGCGCGTCGCGGTGGGCCTCGACTGCCTGGGCGCATCGCCCGTTCGTGGGACACGCTTTGGCGGCGGCAGCGAGACGTTGTCGGTTGCCGTCAGCGTCGATCAGGCCGGCCGGCAAAGCCAGTCTTGATAAGCCAGTCCTGAATAAGGACGATTCCGCGGGAAATCCCCGGCCCGCCGATATTGATTGAATCCCGGCTGCATCGTAACAAAACATCCGGACAGTTTGGGACGTGGGACGATGACTTATTGCTGCGGCATTCTAGTGCGTGACGGCCTCGTGATGATTGCCGACACGCGCACCAATGCCGGCCTCGACAACATCTCCACCTTTCGCAAGCTGCATGTATTTCGCACCCCCGGCGAGCGCGTGCTGGCCATCGCCTCCGCCGGCAATCTCGCCGTCAGCCAGTCGGTGATTTCCACCCTCAACGAGGGCATCGAGAATCCCGAGACCGGCGAGATCGAGACGCTTCTCAATGCGCCGACCATGTTTCAGGCGGCGCAGCGCATCGGACGCGCCGTGCGACTGGTGCACGAAACCGACGGCAAGAATCTCGAAGCCGCCGACCTCAGTTTCGACGTGTCGTTTCTGTTCGGCGGCCAGATCAAGGGCAGCAAGATGCGCCTGTTCATGATCTATCCGGCCGGCAACTTTATCGAGTGCACCACCGACACGCCCTATCTGCAGATCGGTGAACACAAATACGGCAAGCCGGTGCTCGATCGCGCCATTCGCTACGATGTCGATCTCTACGACGCGCTCAAGATCGGATTGATCTCGATGGACTCGACGATGCGCTCCAACCTCGGAGTCGGCATGCCGATCGATCTCATGGTCGTGAAGCCGGACGTCTGCGATCCCGATCTGGTTTACCGCATCGAAGCCGGTGAGCCCTATTACCACGACCTGCGCGAACGCTGGTCGGCGGCTCTGCGCGCCGCGCATCAGGGCATTCCACGCCCGCCCTATGGCGCCAACTGATTAGCATCTGAATATTATCTGATTTTCGACACCATAAAAAATCAAAACGGGAGGCCATCATGTCGGCAGAAAAAATTGCGCTCGTCACCGGAGCAGGCACAGGCATCGGCCGCGCCAGCGCGCTGGCGTTGATGAAGGCCGGATTCACCGTGGTTCTCGCCGGACGCCGCAAGGACAAGCTCGATGAAGTCGCAGCCGAGGGCAAGGCGGCTGGCGGCAAATCGCTGGCCGTCTCCGCCGACATGACAAGCGTCGAGTTGGTCGCCGCGTTGTTCAAGACCGTCAAGGATACCTATGGCCGGCTCGATGTGCTGTTCAACAATGCCGGCATGAGCGTCAAACGCGCCTCCATTGAAGATGTCGATATCGAGGAATGGAAGCGCGTCGTCGACACCAACCTCACCGGCCCGCTGCTGTGCACGCGCGAAGCCTTCCGCATCATGAAGGACCAGACACCGCAGGGCGGACGCATCATCAATAACGGCTCGATCTCCGCGCATGTGCCGCGTCCCTTCGCGGTCGGCTATACGGCAACCAAACACGCCATCACCGGATTGACCAAGGCGGCGGCGCTCGACGGACGCGCTTACGACATCGCTGTCGGCCAGATCGACATCGGCAATGCGCAGACTGAACTCTCCGCCAAACTCATCGCCGGCACGCCGCAGGCGGCAGCCCGCGCCGCCGAACCGCGCATGGACGTGAAGGATGTCGCCGACGCCGTCGTTTACATGGCGAACCTGCCGCTCGGCGCCAACGTGCTGTTCATGACCGTGATGGCGACAAAGATGCCGTTCGTCGGCCGCGGCTGACGGCAAGGTCAGTCAAACTTCGTGCCGCAATCAGTGCAGCCGGAAGACGCCGGAGACCGCGCGCAATTCCGCCGGCTTGATCAGACGCGAATGCGCCACTGTCACGCCCAGTAACGGCCCGTCCAGCGAGCGTTGCCAGAAGGCCAGGAAGTCCTGCAGCGCCGGAAAATGCGGAAAGAGGTCGTAGTCCTGCCAGACGTAGCTTTGCAGGAGCCATTGGCGGTCGGGCCGTCGATAGAGGATCTCGGCGGTGGTCAGACCATAACCCTCGATCTGCTTGCGGAAATCCTTCGAGGCCCAATCCTTCGAAGCCAGTGCTTGCGAACCCATGCGCGAATCTCCTTCTCGGTTGGAAGTTCACGCGGATATTCAAGCAAGAGCAATGCCAATTTTCCAATAACGCCTTTTGATTCAATGCGTTAGCAGCATCCCCATGCGACTGCTGACAGCGCTCGGGGCGTTAACCTTCCTTAAAGCCCGCGCTGGCACCCGGCCGCAGGGAGTGCCAAAAAGTTTCCGCAGCGCCTTGCACGGCAGGAAGCACTGCCTTATGTCGAGGTCAGTCGGAGTTGGCACTCTTGAGTTCTGACTGCTAATTCCGAAAAATCCGAATTCTTTGAACAACTTAGGAGAATAGCGATGAAGTTCCGTCCGCTTCACGACCGCGTCGTCGTCAAGCGCATCGATGCCGAGGAGAAGACTGCCGGCGGGATCATCATTCCCGATACGGCGAAAGAAAAGCCTCAGACGGGCGAAGTCGTCGCCGTCGGCCCGGGTGGCCGCGACGAAGCCGGCAAGCTGATCCCGATCGACGTCAAGGTCGGCGACAAGGTGCTGTTCGGCAAGTGGTCGGGCACCGAGGTCAAGATCGACGGTCAGGAACTCCTGATCATGAAGGAGAGCGACGTCATGGGCGTTCTGGATGGCGACGCCAGCAAGAAGAAAGCCGCCTGATCCGTCCTCGTCCTGAGGAGCGCGAAGGCGCGTCTCGAAGGCGAACAAATCACATCTCATCCTTCGAGACGCGATGCGCGCATCGTCTCAGGATGAGACCGACAACCAAGGAATCAAACATGGCAGCCAAAGACGTTAAATTCTCCGTCGACGCGCGCGACCGCATGCTGCGCGGCGTCGATATCCTCGCCAACGCCGTCAAGGTGACGCTCGGTCCGAAGGGCCGCAACGTCGTTCTCGACAAGTCGTTCGGCGCTCCCCGCATCACCAAGGACGGCGTCACCGTCGCCAAGGAAATCGAGCTCGAAGACAAGTTCGAGAACATGGGCGCGCAGATGGTGCGCGAAGTCGCTTCGAAGTCGTCGGACCTCGCCGGCGACGGCACCACCACCGCCACCGTTCTCGCCCAGGCGATCGTCCGTGAAGGCGCCAAGTCGGTTGCCGCCGGCATGAACCCGATGGACCTCAAGCGCGGCATCGACCTCGCGGTCGAAGCCATCGTCGAGCACCTCAAGGCCAACTCCAAGAAGGTCACCTCGAACGAAGAAATCGCCCAGGTCGGCACCATTTCGGCCAACGGCGACGCGGAAATCGGCGACTTCCTCGCCGAGGCCATGAAGAAGGTCGGCAATGAGGGCGTCATCACGGTTGAAGAAGCCAAGTCGCTCGAGACCGAACTCGACGTCGTCGAGGGCATGCAGTTCGACCGCGGCTACATCTCGCCCTACTTCGTCACCAACGCCGACAAGATGCGCGTCGAGTTCGACGACCCCTACATCCTGATCTACGAGAAGAAGCTCTCGGGCCTGCAGGAACTGCTGCCGCTGCTCGAAGCCGTTGTGCAGACCGGCAAGCCGCTCGTCATCGTTGCCGAAGACGTCGAAGGCGAAGCTCTCGCCACCCTCGTCGTCAACAAGCTGCGCGGCGGCCTCAAGGTCGCGGCCGTGAAGGCTCCGGGCTTCGGCGATCGCCGCAAGGCCATGCTCGAGGACATCGCGATCCTGACCGGCGGCACGGCGATCTCGGAAGATCTCGGCATCAAGCTCGAGAACGTCACGATCAACATGCTCGGCCGCTCCAAGAAGGTGATGATCGACAAGGAAAACACCACGATCGTCAACGGCGCCGGCAAGAAGGCCGACATCGAGGCGCGCGTGACGCAGATCAAGGCGCAGATCGAGGAAACCACCTCGGACTACGACCGTGAGAAGCTGCAGGAGCGTCTGGCCAAGCTCGCGGGCGGCGTCGCGGTGATCCGCGTCGGCGGCGCGACCGAAGTCGAGGTGAAGGAGCGCAAGGATCGCGTTGATGACGCGATGCATGCGACCCGCGCCGCGGTTGAGGAAGGCATCCTGCCGGGCGGCGGCGTCGCCCTGCTGCGTGCCACCGAAGCCCTCAAGAAGCTCAAGACCCAGAACGACGACCAGAAGACCGGCGTCGAGATCGTCCGTCGCGCGATCAGCGCTCCGGCCCGTCAGATCGCCCTCAACGCGGGTGAAGACGGTTCGGTCATCGTCGGCAAGATCCTCGAGAAGGATCAGTACAACTTCGGCTTCGACGCCCAGACCGGCGAGTACGGCAACATGGTCGCCAAGGGCATCATCGACCCGACCAAGGTCGTGCGTGCAGCGATCCAGAACGCGGCGTCGGTCGCGGGCCTGCTGATCACCACCGAGGCGATGATCGCGGAGGCGCCGCAGAAGAACAGCGGCGGTCCGGCGCATGCCTCCGGGCGGCGGCATGGGCGGAATGGACTTCTAAGAAGTCCATTCGCATCATCTAGACATGCAAAGTGCGTCAATGGACGGCCCTTCTTCAGTGCGAAAGTTCGAGCATCCCGGGCCTTTTTCGTTAGCAATGCATTATCCGTGACAGCCCTATGGGTGAACCTTGTCGCACTCGATGACGACTGACCAAAGGGGACGGCGTTGGGAGACGCAGAATGCAGAATATTCCGCCTTTTGGCCGGTGCGATTGGCACCTTTGTTACGCTGGCGGCCCTGTCAGGCATGACAGCCCCCGCGCAGGCCCTCTTCATCAATTCGCCGACGGCGCAGGCCTCCCACATCGGCGTGAAGCCCTATATGCGCATTCCGGTTGGCTCGCGCGGCGAGGCAGCCGCGCTCAAGGCCGATCAGGATGCGGCCAAGCTTGCGGCGCAGCCCCGGAAAAAGGGCCGCAAAGCGCATTGAATTCGGCAATAGGCTGATTTTCGTCGCTGGAAATGACAACGGCCACGGTTGAGACGAAGCGCGTACATCCGGCGCCTCGGAATCTCAAAACGTGACCGTCTATGACGATGGAGTGGTTGCTCGACATCGCCGTTAGAAGACAATATGGGGGGCCATTACGGCTTTTCAAGGGCCCCTGGAATGCCATCAAAAACCACGGAAAAATCAGGCCGGATCCACATTGGCGTCGGCGGCTGGACCTTTGAGCCGTGGCGCGGGGTCTTTTACCCCAAGGGCCTGACGCAGGCGAAGGAGCTCTCCTACGCCGCCCAGCAGCTGACCTCGATCGAGATCAACGGCACTTATTATGGCTCGCAGAAGCCCGAGAGCTTCCGCAAATGGGCGAGCGAAGTGCCGGACGGCTTCATCTTCACGGTGAAAGGCCCGCGCTTTGCCACCAACCGCCGCGTGCTGGCCGAGGCCGGCGACTTCATCAAACGCTTCTTCGATTCCGGCGTCACCGAAATGGGCGACCGCCTCGGTCCCCTGCTCTGGCAATTCGCGCCGACCAAGAAATTCGACGCCGCCGATTTCGGCGCGTTCCTCGAATTGCTGCCGGAGACCTTCGACAAGCGCAAGCTGCGCCACGCCATCGAGGTGCGCAATCCGAGCTTCGAAGTGCCGGAGTTCATCGCGCTGGCACGGAAGTTCAATGTCGCCGTGGTCTACGCCGAGCATCACAAATATCCGAACATTGCCGACGTCACCGCCGACTTTGTCTATGCGCGACTGCAGAAGGGCGACGACGACATCAAGACCGCCTACCCGCCCAAGGCGCTCGATGCCTGGTCGGAGCGGCTGAAGACATGGGCCAAAGGTGGCGCGCCGAAAGACCTCGCCCTGGTGGACAAGACACACAAGCTCAAACCCGCGCCGCGCGACGTGTTCGCCTACATCATTCACGAAGGCAAAATCCGCGCGCCGCATGGCGCGATGGAGCTGATCAAGCGGGTTGGGTGACTTTCTTCACCTCTTCCCGTTTACGGGGAGAGGGAGAAGAAGCGGACTTCTGAAGCTCGCAATTTGGTGACGCAAATGCCCAAAAAGCTCTTCACCATCGGCTACGAACAGACACCCTCCTCGGCCGTGCTCGACGAGTTGCAGCGCGCGAAAGTGAAGCTGCTGGTCGATGTCCGCGCGGTCGCGGCCTCCCGCCGCCCCGGATTCTCCAAGACACAACTGGCGGCCGGACTCGACGAACGCGGCATCGGCTATCTTCATTTGCGCGGGCTCGGCACGCCGAAGGAAGGCCGCGAGGCGGCGCGCAGCGGCAAGACGTCCGTGATGCTGAAGATCTTCAATCAGCATTTGAAGACCGAACAATCGCGAAACGAGATGGATGAGCTGGCAGCACTCGTGCGCAAGGGTGGCCCGGTCTGCCTGCTCTGCTACGAACGCGATCCCGCGCAATGCCATCGCAATCGTGTCGCCGAGCTAATCTGCGAACGCACAGGGATCAAGGTCGAGCATTTGCATCCGCATATCGGCGCTCTATAATTTAAAGCTCCTGCTGGGAGCCTGCCATGACCGACTCCAAACCATCCGCGCCGCTCGCCATCGAAGCCGCCTCCGCGCCCTTGCGCACCAAGCCCTCGAATTATCCCGAGCCGTTCTTCTCGCGCATGGCCAGGCGCGAAAAACGTCCGCTCGGCGATCTGTTCGGCCTGAAGAATTTCGGCGTCAACCTGACCACGCTGAAGCCCGGCGGCGAATCCGCGCTGCTGCACCGGCATTCGAAGCAGGACGAGATGGTCTATATTCTCGAAGGCGCGCCGACGCTCGTCACCGATCAGGGCGAAACGATCCTGCGGCCGGGCGAGTGCGCAGGCTTTCCGGCAGGCGGCATCGCCCATCAGCTCGTCAACCGCACCGATCGCGACGTGGTTTATCTCGAAATCGGTGATCGCACGCCGGGCGACGAAGGCTCATACCCCAACGACGACATCCAGGCTGTGCTCGTGGACGGCAAGTGGGTGTTCACCCACAAGGACGGGACGCCCTACTGAGGATCACTCCGCCGCCTGCGCGAGTGCGCGGCGATTTTCGATGGCCGAGGCGAGCATCGACAGAACGACGGAGGTCGCGGCGAAAATGCCGGCTGTCGCCATCATCAGCCACAGCACCACGTCCAGCCCGCTGGTATCGTAGAGTTGGCTGACCCACCACACGCCGGGACCCGACGGCGCAAAGATCAGAAAGAAGCGCGCGGCGTACACGCGCCCGCGAATACTGGTCGGCGTGTAGCGGCCGAGAACGATATCGTTGACGGTGACCTGTCCGTAAATCGCGGCCATCGATACGCCCAGCGCCACGATCAGCGCCCAGCCGTTCGCGAATGTCACCCACCACAGCGCGCCGAATTGCGTCAGCGCCAGTGCGGCGAGCAGAAGATGCGCCGGCACCCGGCTCAGAATACGTCCGACCGACAACTGCGCAACCGCGCCGCACAGGAAGATCGCCGTCGCAACGCTGGAGACGATCACCAGCGGAATGTTGCCGCCGCCGCGCACATCGACGACTTTCGGCAAAATGATGGTGAGGATGTTGAAGACGAAGCCGCCGGCCGTCGACATCACCATGATCAGCGCGACGAACACCATCACCATGCGGGGATCGACCGTCACGTCATCGGCATGCGGCTTGACGATGCGGCGCTGACTGTCCTTCGGCACCAGCCGCAGATAGGCGATGCCGGCGACAAGGAAAATCAATGCCGGAATGAAGAAGGCAAATCGCCAGCCGAACAGGCTCGTCAGAATGCCCGTGCACACCGCCGCAATCGCGACGCCGATATTGCCGGCGACGCCGTTGAACGCCATGACGCGCCCGCGATCGACCGCCTGTTCCAGAAGCATCGGAATACCGACCGGATGATAGATCGCCGCAAACAATCCGACGGCAAACAGCGCAATCGCAAGCGTCGTGAAGTTCGGGGCGAGACCAACCGCGACAGCCGAGACACCGGTGCCCAGGAAAAACAGCGCCATCATGTTGCGGCGGCTCCAGTGGTCGGCGAGCCAGCCGAAGGGCAGCGCAAAGATTCCGATGGCCGCAAAGGCCGCCCAGGACAGCGTCAGAAGCTGGCCATAGGAGGTCTGATAGACGGCTTCCAGCCCGATCACCACGGTCGGAAAGATCAGGATCACATAGTGATCGAGCAAATGGCCGAGGTTGAGAAAGCGAATCGACAGGCTCGCATTCGGGTCTGGGCTGTCGCCGGAAGTTCTATCGGTCATGCCTGATCTTTTGTGGCTTTTCTTGCGCCGGTCGCGAAAGTCGCGGGACTATACCCTTAGCCCTCACGGTGTCCCATGCCGGATTTGCAGGGCTCCCACCGCAAGACGCTGGCGCCGGCAACCGTCTCGCCCTATCAACGCACCGAAAACAACATCGCTTGCGGGAACCCATGTCCGAGCAGATCGAAGCGCTTTCGACGCTGACCACTTTTATCCGCCTCTTCAACGACGGCAAAAACCCTGACGCCATCGTGGATCTGTTCACACCGGACGCGCAGTTCTGGGGAACGACACTGCCGGATTTCGGCACCGACGCGGACATCATCAAGGGCTATTTCGCCGGCGCGTTCATCAGGCGGGCCGGCGCAAAGGTCACAGCCAGCGTCACCGGTTCGGATATTCAGGCCGTCGCACCGGGTGTCGTGACGATGCTGGGACATTGGCAGATCGAACGCGGCGACAGCATCAATCGCTTGCGCTTCAGCATCGTTCTCAACAAGCAAAACGACCGCTGGCTGATCGCGCAGTTCCATTCCTCGCCGCGGCCCGGTGCCTGACGCTGAAGCGTCCCGTCACGCCTGCGCGGCTCGCGTCGAGCCCAGCATCGCGAAAATCAGAACCGTCAGCGACAGCATCGCGCCCAGTCCCGCCAGCGCCAGCAGTGCCCAGTCGAGCGCGCCGCTGAGATTGGCGAAGCCCGCCTGCGTCGCGAAGGGCGCCATGGCCGCGGCGATCACGCCTGCGATCACGCCGGTCCAGGTCGCCACGCGCGCGGCCGGCCCGCGAAATCCGCGTTGCCGCATCAGGGCAATGACGAACGCGATCAACACGACAAACGCCAGCACCAGAAAAACCCACAGGCTGACGCCGAGCACTTCTTCGGCAATCGCGAAAATGACCGACGGGGTAAAGTCCTTCATCGCCCTGTCCTCCTCACGCCAGCCCGCGCAGCATCGCGGTGTAATTCGGCTTCAGCATCGTTTCCTTGATCACCCACACCAGCCAGTGCTCGTCGAGCGGCTTGATGAACGGGAACGACGGCGTCAGGCGATTCTCGTAGTCGAACTCGACCAGCATCGCCTGACCGATTTTGGTGATCAGCGGGCATGACGTGTAGCCGTTGTAGCGCTCGGTGCCGCCCTTGCCGGTAATGGTTCCGATCAGATGATCCGCCGCTACCGGCGCCTGCCATTTGACGCTCGCCGCCGTCTTGCCCTTGGGTACGCCGTTGATGTCGCCGACGCCGAACACATTGGCGAAGCGCTGGTGACGCAGCGTGGTGCGGTCGACATCGATCCACCCGTCGGCCGAAAACGGACCGCTCTGCCAGCGCAGCGCGCTGTTGCGGACGGCGGGTGGCGCACGCATCGGCGGAATGAGATTGAGAAAATCCCATTTCAGCTCGACCGGCCCCTTTGCCGTCGTATAGGTCGCGATGTGGCGCACCGGGTCGATGCGCGTCAGGACATGGCTGAAATTGACCTTGAACTCCTGCCGCGCAAACAGTTCGCGCACCTTGGCGTCGACCAGCGGCACGCTGAACAGCGTGTCGTTCTGCGCGTTGTAGATGATCTCCGACGATGCCCGCTTGCCTGATCGGCGCAGATAGTCGTCGGCGAGGAAAGTCTGCTTCAGCGGCGCGCCGGCGCATTTCATCTCCGTCTGCGGCCGGCCGAACAGGCCGACACCGCCACGTTGACGAAAGACATCGAGCGCACGCCACGACGCCTCCGCCGCCTGCGGGCCGCCATAGACGCTGGCAATGCCCTCGCGGCCGATCAGGCCGAACTCCATGCCCTCGACACCCTGATAGTCGAGCACGAGCCCGGTCGCGACGACGAGAAAGTCATAAGGCAGCTGCGTGCCCTTGTCGGTGACGACCTTGTTGCCGACCGGATCGAACTCCGCGATGCTTTCCGGCACAAGCCGCACGTTGCGCGGCACGAAGTCTCCGGTTCGCAGCGTCACATAGCTCGCCGGCTTCAGCCCCGCCCCGACCAGCGTCAGTCCCGGCTGATAGATATGATCCGCGCGCGGATCGACGATGACGATCTGCGCGCCCTCAAGCTGTTGCGACAGGCGCGAGGCCATCGTCAGGCCGGCGGCGCCCGCCCCGGCGATAACAATCCGCGCCTTGGTCGCCACGGTTTGCGCGCGGACCTGCGCGGGAGCGACGGCGCCAGCCGACACAGCTGCAAGCGCCGCCAGCAGCTGACGCCGATCCGGCTTGAAACGGATTTGATCTGACATGCTGCAGCTCCCGGCCATGAGCCGGCCGGCAACAATTCCGGCCTTGCTGCAGTGTCGGGCCGCGGCCTCGCGTCACATTGATGCAGGTCAACGTCAGCCCCCTCCGATAGTCAAAGACGGTGCAATAGCGTTTTCGAGCGAGGTGGGTACCGGCTCGCGTGAAGAAAACGCGTCAAAATAAAGAAGTGGAGCCCGGCTTTGATTCCATCAAAGCCGAAAGGCTCTAATCCAGCGTCGTGCGGAATCGTTTCACCGCGACGATCATGACGGCCAGTGTCAGCACGACAAGCATCGCCGCGTCGTAGCGCAGATTGTCCAGCGTCGCGCCCTTGAGCATGATCGCGCGCACGATGCGCAGATAATGCGTCAGCGGCAGCGCCTCGCCGATCCACTGCGCCCAGGCCGGCATGCCGGCAAAGGGAAACATGAATCCCGACAACAGGATATTCGGCAGAAAGAACATCACCGTCATCTGCATCGCTTGCAGCTGGTTCTGGGCGATCGTCGAGAACGTGTAGCCGATCGCGAGATTGGCGGTGATGAACAGCGTCGAAAGCGCCGCGAGCAGCGTCAGGCTGCCCAGCACCGGCACGCCGAACACGACAACGCCAAGCCCGATGATCAACGATGCCTGCACGAAGCCGACCAGCACGTAGGGAATGATCTTGCCCAGCATCACCTCGACTGGCGTAATCGGCATCGACAGCAGGCTTTCCATCGTACCGCGCTCGATTTCACGCGTCACCGACAGCGCCGTGAAGATCAGCATGGTCATGGTGAGAATGGTACCGACGAGCCCCGGCACGATGTTCATGCTCGATGAACCGGTCGGGTTGTAGCGCGCATGATTGCGAATCTCGAAGGCCGGAGCCGACCCCTTCGGCACGGCGCGCTCGTGCTGCAGCGCCGTATTGACGATCTGGCCGAGCGCCGACATTGCCGAACCCGAAGCCACCGGATCGGTCGCATCGGCGGCCACCAGAATGGCCGGACGATCGCCGCGCCGCACCGCACGCTCGAACCCTTCGGGAATTTCGACGCCGAACAACACCTCTCCCGATTGCAGCAGCCGGTCGAACTCCGCGACCGTCCGTGCCTGCCGGGTGAAGCGGAAATAATTGGTATTCTCGAAAGCCTTGAGGATCGCGTGCGCGAGGTCGCTTTCCTCATGCACGAGCACGGCGGTCGGCAGGTGGCGCGGCGTGGTGTTGATGGCGTAGCCGAACAGCACGAGCTGCATCACCGGCACCATGACGATCATGGCGAAGGACACGCGATCTCGCTTGAGCTGGATGAATTCCTTCACCAGCATGGCGAACGTCCGCCGCCAGAATCCCCGGCGCGGGTTGTCCTCGTCCGAACTCTGATCTCGTGTCCTGGGGCATATCTTGCGTCATGCGCTGAAATTATCCTGCGCGCGGTTCATCAATTCGATGAACACATCTTCCAGCGAGGGCTCGCCCGGCGTCCATTGGAGATCGCCACGCGCCTTGTACGGCGCGATTGTCGCCTCGAGCTTGGCGGCGTCGCGGCCCGACACATGAAGGCTGGTGCCGAACGGCGCGACGCTGTCGATGCCGTCCTTACCGGTGAGCTGCGCGGTGAGATCGTTCAGGTCCGCGCCGGTGACGGTGTAGGTCGTGAGCTTCGATTCCGCGACCACCGCTTCCACCGTGCCATGCGTCAGCAGCTCGCCATAGGCAATGTAAGCGATTTCGTGACAGCGCTCGGCTTCGTCCATGTAGTGCGTCGAGACGAGCACCGTCAGGCCGTCGGCCGCCAGCGCATGGATCTCGTTCCAGAACTCGCGACGCGCCTTGGGATCGACACCTGCGGTCGGCTCGTCGAGCAAAAGCAGCTGCGGGTTGCGGCAAGCGTGCAGGCGCCGAGCGCGAGGCGCTGCTTCCAGCCGCCGGATAATTGGCCGGCCAGCTGCTCCTCGCGGCCGTTGAGGCCGAGGCGCACGATCATGTCATGCGCCGCGCCGACCGGATTCGGCACGCCGTACACGCCGCGCGACGAACTCCAGGTTCTCGCGCACCGACAAGTCCTGGTAGAGGCTGAAGCGCTGCGTCATGTAGCCGACGCGGCGCTTGATGCGATCCGACTGCGTGCAGGATGTCGAAGCCGAGGCACGTCCCCTCGCCGCTGTCGGGCGTCAGAAGCCCGCACAGCATGCGGATCGTCGTCGTCTTGCCGGAGCCGTTGGGCCCGAGAAAGCCGTAGATCGATCCGCGCTTCACCTGCATCGACAGGTCGCGCACCACGGTGCGCCCGTCGAACGATTTGGTCAGCCCCTTGACGTCGATGGCGATGCCTTGATCGGTCATGGCCGCGCGCCCAATCTGACGGTCACCGGCTGACCAATGCGCAGATTGTCCGGCTGCGCCGGGCGGGCCTGAACCAGGAACACCAGCTTCGCGCGCTCGGATTCCGAGTAGATCACCGGCGGGGTGTATTCGGCGCTGGTGGCGATAAAATAGATTTTCGCGGTGAGATTCGTCGCGCAACCGTCGCAGGACACCTGCACATCCTCGCCGATCTTGATTTTGGCCAGATCCGTTTCGCGCACATAGAAGCGGACCTTGACGTTCTCCGGCGGCAGGATCGAGACCACGGGCTTTTCGGCGCCGACGATCTCGCCCTCGCGGAAATAGATCTGATTCGACGAGTCCGGTCACCGGGCTCGCCACCTTGCGGCGCGCGAGGCGGGTCTGCGAGGTGTTGACGCGGCGCCTGTGCGACACGCAGCGCCGATTGTGCGGCATCGAAATCGCGTTGCGTGCCCGCGCCTGTCTTGGCCAATTGCTGGGCGCGGTCGAACGTCTGCTGCGCGTTGACGAGTTGCGCCTGCTGCTGGTTGAGATCGGCCTGCTGCAAGCGCGTCGTCGAGTTCGTAGAGCGGCGCGCCCTGCGTCACCCGATCGCCCTCACGCACTGCGAGCTTCACCAGGCGGCCGGATTCCTCCGGGACTGACATAGATGAAATCAGCCTCGACCCAGCCCTGATACGTTTGCTCGGCGCGCTGCCCGCATGCGGCCAGCGCCAGCACGATCGCCGCGACACCGATACTTCGCAGAGCCGTCATGCCGGCCTCCCTGAACCGAAAATCAGATCAACATGAGTTCTCAGCATCCCCTCGACATCGAGCGGCGCATGCTTTTCGAACAAGGACGTCCAGATGATCGCAACCAGCGCCGATCCGATCATCACCTGCGGATAGCGTGCGAGGCCATGATTGGATATTTCGCCGCGCGCGATACCGCGCTCGATCAATTTCGTCATCGCCGCCAGGCCGCGCTGGATGACCTCGCGATAGTAGAACTCCGCGAGCGCCGGCAGGTTACGCCCTTCCGTGATCACAAGCCGGATGATATCGGCACGGCGCGTCGGCAGCACTTCGCGCACGAACATCTGCACGAAGCCCTCGAACACCGCGCGCGTCGGCACGGCCTCCGGCATTGCGCCGCCGAGCTGCTGCACGCGCGGCACGATCTCGGTGCGCACCAGTTCGAGAAACAGCGATTCCTTGTCCTTGAAGTGCAGATAGATGGTGCCCTTGGCGACACCCGCGCGCGTGGCGATATCGTCGAGGCGCGTGGCGGCAAAGCCTCGCGACGCGAACTCATCGAGGGCGGCGTTGAGGATGGCGTCGCGCCGTTCGGCCGCCTTCTCTGCGCGGGTGGCAGCCGGATTGGCCGGCACTGCCGGAGTGCGGCGCGCCGCTGGTTTGCTCTTCGTTGTCATGGAGCATTAGTGACTGACTGGTCAGTCAAGTTCAAGAGATTTGGAAATAATTCCGAGATGCGCCATCATGGACGAAAACTCAGCTGATTACAGATACTTATAAATAATGAATTTGAATTCAGCCTTTGGCGTCACAGGCCCAGGCGCGGATGACGCATTCCTTGCCGCCATTGTCGTAGCACTGCTTCGTCGCCGCATTGAGCGCCGAGGAGATGCGCGGCTGCACCGCATAGCCATACGCGCCGCAGGGATTGGTCATGTCCACCGACACCGCGCCGCACGCGCGCATCATCGGCACCGACTTGCAGCCGCCGACGCATTTGGCTTTCGCCGCGCGCTCGGCGCTGTCCTGACGCGCATGATCGAAGGCATAGCCGTAGGCGCCGCACTTCCCCACCGCCAGCGCACCGGCCGCAAACGACGGCGCAATCGTGATGAGAACTGGCAGCGGACACAAAAAACGCGCGGATGCCCGCGCGCAGAACCGTGAGCGACCAAGAACCCCTCCCCCAACCAGCGGAGGCAATCTACGCGAGCGAGCCGTTTCGACTTGGTGAATGAGTTCAGGTGTCGCGCCGCGCAGCGTCGAGCGCCTCGGGCGTGTCGATATCGAGGAATGCACCGCGTCCATCGACAGGGACTTCGGCCACCAGCTCGGCATGGCGGTCGATCAGTTGCCGCGCGCCGGTATCGCCGTCGAGCGTCAGCAATTCCGAGAACAGCCGGCGCGACCACAGCACCGGATTGCCGCGGCGTCCGTCGCTGACCGGCAACGCCACCAGCGCGCCACGGTCCGGCGCGAACGCCGCGATCAGGCGGTCGAGCAGCGCCGCATCCACCAGCGGCATGTCGCCGAGACACATCACCGCGCCGTCGATATTCGCCGGCACGGCCGCGATCCCGGCCTTGACCGACGTCGACAAGCCCCTGCGCGAAATCGTCATTCGGCACGAAGGTCACATCGAGCCCTGCAAGCGCGGCCTCGATCTGCGCGCGCTGATGCCCGGTCACGACAATCACGGGCCGGGCTTTCGAGGCCAGCGCCTGTTCGACCACGATGCGCACGAGCGTCTTGCCGCCGAGTTCGGCCAGCAGCTTGTTCGGTCCGCCCATCCGGCGCGATTGTCCGGCCGCGAGCACGATCGCCGCGACGTGGCGCGCATCGGCGCTTTCGGTCGGAACGCGCGGCTGCGGCCGCGTCACGATTTCCATCAGCAGTCCGCCGACGCCCATGCCCGTCATGGTCGCAGCGGTCGACCGGCAATCCGGCCAGCAGCCGCACCAAAATCCAGTCGAAGCCGTTTTCCTTCGGCGAGCGCGCGCAGCCCGGCAGCACCGATCACCGGCACGTTGCCGACGTGGCCGATCAGCATGAGATTGCCGGGATCGACCGGCATGCCGAAATGATCGACGACGCCGCCGGCCGCCTCGATCGCGGCGGGAATGACATCGCGCCGGTCGGCAATGGCGGAGGCGCCGAACACAAGAACAAGCTCCGCACCGGCCTTCAGCAATTCAGCGATGGCAGCGGTGACAGCCTTGTCGTCGTGCGGAACACGCTTTTCCGCCAGAATGCTGGCGCCCGTTGGTGCGAGACGTCCCGCCGTCACTTGCAGCGTCTTTTCGACGACCTTGGCGTGAGGCCCGGCAACAGCGTCGATACGATGCCGACCTTGCGCAGCTTGAAAGGCGCGACTTTCGAACGGCATCTTCCGGGCAGCCGCCACGGCATCGTCGCGCAATCGCGCCTCGATGGCGAACGGCACAATCTTCACCGTCGCCACCATTTCGCCCGCGACCACGGCCTTGAAGGCCGGCAGCGTTGCAAAGGTAATCGCCTCGTCGATGCGGTTGACGGCATCGACCGCATCGCGATCGACCACCAGCACGCCCGCTTCCGATGCAAAGATATTCGCGCGGCCGGTTGTCGCGGGCGCAACCGTCACGCCTTCGCCGGAAATCGCCGCCGCGATGTCCGCCGCCGCCTCGTCTTCCGGCACATCGCCCGGATCGAGCCGCGCCACGACAACCTGCGCGATACCCGCCGCCTTGAGCGCAGCCGCTTCACGCGCGCCGATCAGCGTGCCTTTCTTCAGCACCAGATCGTCCTTGCGGATCGAATGGACCGCAACGCCGCCGATGGCGTCGTCAGGCGCGACGGGTCCGAACTTCATGGCTTCGTGCCCGCCGGCAGGCGCAGCCGCGCCGTGATCTCGGCCATGATCGAGACCGCGATCTCCGACGGCGAAATCGCGCCGATGGCCAGACCGATGGGCGCATGGATGCGCGCGATATCGGCCTCCGCAATGCCGGCCTCTTTCAGCCGCTCGACGCGCCGGCCGTGGGTTTTGCGCGAGCCGAGCGCACCGATATAGAAGCAGTCGCGCGCCAGCGCATGCGTCAGCGCCGGATCGTCGATCTTGGGATCGTGCGTCAGCGCCACGAACGCCGTGTAGCGGTCGATGTTCAGCGGCGGCAACGCCACCTCCGGCCATTCGGCGATGAGCTGAATTCCGGCGAAGCGCTCCGGCGTCGCGAACGCGGTGCGCGGATCGACCACCGTCACATCATAGTCGAGCATCTTCGCCAGCGGCGCGAGCGCCTGGCTGATGTGGACCGCGCCGATAATGACAAGCCGCGCCGTCGGCGCATGAACGGTGATGAACACCCGCTTGCCGTCGGCTTCGATCATCCCGCTCTTGCCCATGCGCAATTGCGCGAACAATTGTTCGGCCAGCGGATCGCCTGCGATGTCGGCAGCCTTCACCAGCCTCTGCTCGCCATTCGCCACGTCGGTGACGACAAGCACCGGCCGCCGCGCGGCGCGCTCGGTGTTCAGCGTGGCAAGCGTGGAGAGTTTCATGATCGTCTCTTGGTTACGCTGATCTTATCCGGAAAACCGGTTCCGACTTTCGGGATCATGCGCTAATCCACCTTCTCGACCAGCACGCGGATGGTGCCGCCGCAGGACAGTCCGACCTTCCACGCCGTCTCGTCGGCGACGCCGAATTCGAGCAGTTTGGATTTTCCGCTTTCGATCACATCGAGCGCTTCGGTGACGACCGCGCCTTCGACGCAACCGCCCGAAACGGAGCCGAGAAAATCGCCGTTATCGTTGATGACGAGGTTGGATCCGGCCGGACGCGGTGCCGAGCCCCAGGTCTCGACCACCGTGGCGATGGCGACACCCTTGCCCGCCTTGCGCCAGTCTTCCGCCGCTTTCAGAATGTCGTCGCTCTGTGCCAGCATGGGAGATTCCTTATTACGCGGCCTTGTGCGCGGGACGGGCGTGCCGGAAGGATCCCGCCGACAGCGCCTTGATCAGATCGGCCATCGACTTCAGATTGTGTGCCGGACGGAATTCGTCAACGTGGGATAGCATGATTTTGATGCCCTGCGCGCGCGGCTGGAAGCCGTCGAACCGCAGCAGCGGGTTGAGCCAGATCAGCCGGCGGCAGGACCGGTGCAGCCGGTCCATTTCAAAGTTCAGCCGGTCGTCGGCCTCGCGCTCAAGTCCGTCGCTGATCAACAGCACGACGGCGCCCTGCCCGAGCACGCGACGGCTCCACTGCGAATTAAACACGTGAAGCGACTGCGCGATGCGCGTGCCGCCCGACCAGTCCGGCACGGCATTGGACACAGCCGCCAGCGCCTCGTCGGGGTCGCGCTGCCGCAGCGCCCGCGTCACATTGGTCAGCCGCGTGCCGAACAGGAACACCGAGACGCGCTTGCGTGCGTCGGTCGTCGCATGGAGAAAATGCAGAAACAGCCGCGTGTATTCGTTCATCGAGCCGGAAATATCGAGCAGCGCCACGATCGGCGGCTGCTTGGTGCGCCGTCCGAGATGCTTCAGTTCGGCGATCTCGCCGCCGCTGCGCAGGCTGGCGCGCAATGTACGCCGCAGATCGAGACGCCGTCCATGAATGTCGGGCACCAGCCGGCGCGTCTCGACTTCATTGAGCGGCAGCGCCAATTGCTTGACCAGACGCAGGGCTTCGTCGATCTCCTGCGCGCTCATCTGCGCGAAGTCCTTGCGCTGCAGAACTTCCGCCGACGACACCGACACGCTCAGCGCCTGCGGCCTGTCGCGTTCGATGGGCTGCACATCTTCTTCGGTGCCCAGCGCCTCGCGCGCACGCCGCGCGCCGGCGGCTTCCGGTCCCGAATAAGGAATCGCGCCGTGTCCGCCGCCGGGAATGTAGAGCTGCTCGTCGGGGCTGCGGAAAAACAGATCGAAGGTCTGCGCGAACACGGCGGCATGCTCGTGCCGCGTCACGAATACCGCCTGCAGCGCTGCGAACACATCGTCGCGCCGTGTGACCTCGACGAATTTAAGCGCCTGCAGGGCATCGATCACAGCGCCGGAGCCTGCCGGAATTCCCGCTGCGCGCAACGCGCGTGCGAATGCAACGATGTGATCTGCAAGGTGACCCGACGGCTCCGGGCTGCCCGCCGGCATCGCCGTCAACCTGCCGCGCTCTTGACCGCGGCGTCCGTCAGCGACTTGAGGCGGTCGCCCTGCATCCGCGCGATGTCGTCCTGATATTTGAGCAGCGCGCCGAGCGTGTCGGCGGCGATTTCCGGCGTCAGGCGCTTGGCATCGAGTTCGCGCAGCGCCGTCGCCCAGTCGAGCGTCTCGGCGATCCCCGGCGGCTTGAACAGTTCCTGCGCGCGCAGCGCCTGCGTGAACGCGACAATCTCGCGCGACAGCTTGTCGGAGATGCCGGGCACGCGCGACTTGACGATGGAGAGCTCGCGCGCGAACGGCGGATAGTCGACCCAGTGATACAGGCAGCGCCGCTTGAGCGCGTCGTGGATTTCGCGCGTGCGGTTGGATGTGATGATCACGATCGGCGGGTGTGCCGCCTTGACCGTGCCGAGTTCGGGGATCGTCACCTGGAAGTCCGACAGAATTTCCAGAAGGAACGCCTCGAACGCCTCGTCGGCGCGATCGAGTTCGTCGATCAGCAGCACCGGCGCACCGGCCGGATCGGGCTGAAGCGCCTGCAGCAGCGGACGCTTGATCAGATATTGCTCCGAGAACACGTCATGCGTCAGCCGTGCGCGGTCGCTCTCGCCGGAGGCTTCGGCGACGCGGATCGCGATCATCTGCGCCGCGCTGTTCCACTCATAGATCGCCGAGGAGACATCGAGCCCCTCGTAGCATTGCAGGCGGATCAGCTTGCGCCCGAGCGCGCCCGCCAGAACCTTGGCGATTTCGGTCTTGCCGACGCCCGCCTCGCCTTCGAGGAACAAAGGCCGGCCCATGCGCAACGACAGGAACGCCACCGTCGCGAGCGAGCGGTCGGCGAAATAGCCGTTGTCCTGAAGGAGCGTGAGAGTCGCATCGACCGAGGCCGGCGGCTTTGCTGTCGTCGTCATTGCGGTGTCCCTGCGGTTGCGGGATCACTCACGCGTTGGCGGCCTCGACCGCGCGACGCGCCAGGACGCCGATCAGGTGCGCGCGATACTCGGCGCTGCCGTGAATATCTTCGTTGAGACCGTCGGCCGACGCTTCGATGCCGTCGAGGCTCTTCGCCGCGAAGCGCTTCTTCAGCGCTTCCTCGAAGGCCGTGGCGCGAAACACGCCATTGCCGCTCGCGCCCGTCACGGCGACACGCACCTCGGACGGACGTCGCGCAACGAACACACCGACCAGCGCGTAACGCGACGCCTGGTTGCGAAACTTCTGATAGGCCGCCTTCTTCGGCAGCGGGAACATCACGCGCGTGACGATCTCGTCGGGCTCAAGCGCGGTCGTGAACATGCCCTGGAAAAACTCGTCGGCCTTGATGCGGCGCTTGTTGGTGACGATGGTGGCGTCGAGCGCCAGGCACGCGGCCGGATAGTCGGCGGTCGGATCGTTGTTGGCGATCGAGCCGCCGATGGTGCCGCGATGGCGCACGGCCGGATCGCCGATCATGCCGGCGAGTTCGGCAAGCGCGGGGATCGCTTCGCGCACGGTGGCCGAGGTCGCGACATCGACGTGACGCGCGGTCGCGCCGATCACCAGCGAGCGGCCCTTCATCTCGATCGTGTTCAATCCCTCGACACGGCTGATGTCGATGATGTTGCCGGGATTGGCGAGGCGCTGCTTCATCACCGGGACAAGCGTGTGCCCGCCCGCGATGATCTTGGCGTCTTCGTTCTTGGCCAGCATGTTGGCGGCCTGACGAACGGTGGCGGGCCGATGAAACTTGAATTCATACATCGCGAAAATCCCGGTCTTTCATTCTTACTGGAGCAAGCTCAGCGCGCCATCGCAGTTCAGCGTGCCATGGCCTTTGCGCCGGCGGCGATCGACTTGACGATATTCTGGTAGCCCGTGCAGCGGCACAGATTGCCCTCGAGCTCCTCGCGGATGACATGCTCCTCGAGATCGTTGCCCTTGCGGCGCACGATATCGATCGCCGTCATCACCATGCCCGGCGTGCAGAAGCCGCATTGCAGGCCGTGGTTCTGGCGAAACGCTTCCTGCATCGGATGCAGCGGCGCGCCGTCGGCGGCGAGACCTTCGATGGTCGTGACGTTGCGGCCGTCAGCCATGACAGCCAGCGTCGTGCAGGACTTCACCGCCTCGCCGTCGATATGGACGACGCAGGCGCCGCACTGCGACGTGTCGCAGCCGACATGCGTACCGGTCAGGCTGCAGCTGCTCGCGCAGGAACTCCACCAGCAGCATGCGGGGATCGATGCGGCCCGAGGCCTCTTTGCCGTTCACCAACATGGATACCTTGATCACATGCCACCTCCACTTAACCCGAACCGGAAACCGCGACCCGGAATCCGTCTCAGTCCCTTGAAAAAGCTGATTTTTCTCATCCGAAAGACGACGAGACCCCTATGATAAGGTCCATCCCCCGTCCGGGCAACCGCCATTCCCCTCACCCGCCGGTGAATACCTTGGCAAAATTCGGCAAAAAACTCGTCGGCGACCTTCTTGGCGGCGCCGTTCACGAGGCGCTGGCCGAGCTGCGCCAGCTTGCCGCCGATCTGGGCCTCGACGTCGTAGGACAAGAGCGTGCCGCCCTCGGCCTCGGTCAGGCGGATCGTCGCGCCGCCCTTGGCAAAGCCGGCGACACCGCCCTCGCCCTCGCCCACGATCTTGTAGCCGGCCGGCGGATCGATATCGGTCAGGTTGACGCGTCCTTTGAAACGCGCCGAAACCGGGCCGATCTTGGTTTTCACCGTCGCGCGGAACTCGGTCTCGGAGACCATCTCAAGCTCCTCGCAGCCCGGAATGCAGGCCTTGAGTACTTCCGGGTCATTGAGCTTGGCCCAGACGTCGGGGCGTGGCGCAGGCAGCAGCGCTTCGCCGGTCATGGTCATGGCCATAGGAATATCCCCATCTGGAAGGTCGGTGAGCGCTGAATATAGCGTTTTCGAGCGAAGTGGAACCGGTTCGCGTGAAGAAAACGCGTCAAAACAAAAGGCTAGAGCCCGGCTTTGATTCCATCAAAGCCGGAATGGCTCTAGGCGAGCGGCACTCAAATGGGAAGCGGGTTCGTTGCATAACAGCCCTTTGAGGCTGCCCCTTGCGGGTCTCAGGCGGCCGCCGACCAGTCCGACTTGTGCTGATCAGGCCGCTCGGCTGGCTCATCCGAGGCCTGAGTGTCGGCTGGCTGACGCGGCTCGTCGATGATCGCAACCACGCAACCGGCCACGATCATCAGCGTTTCGGTCGCATGAAGCCGCAGCGCCTCGGCCGAGCCGAAGTAATAGGCCAGAAGCATGCTGGCAACGCTGATAAACGCGGCGAGCGCCAGGCCAATATGAAGAAGTTCGTCGCGATCCTGCCTGTAGTTCTTGTCGCCGATCACCGACAGCGACACGAAGCACGCAAGGAAGAAGACGACCGTCATCTTCGCCAGCGCGACGAAGAGCGCAAAGCGCATCAGGCCTTCCGGCTCCAGATGCAGGTAGTCGGCGGCGAATGTCGTGGATGCGATGTTGGCGCGATCGAACAGAGCCGCGGCCCGGATTGCGATAGATATGGAGCGCCGCGTTCATCCACGCCGGCATCAGGTAGACCGACAGCAGTACGCCGTTGGCCGTGGCGATGCGCCAATCGCCATCCTGGCTCGTAGTCCAGGCGCGCGCGCGCAGCTTCGGCCAGACTTCAGTCCGGATCTTGGCGATCGACTTGGCTATCGACATGCCGCCCATGGCCCACTCCTGCCGCCCGGCCGTTATGGTAAACAGCGGGTTAATCAGGCTTTTGGTGTGAGCGATCAGGCGATTGGCGGCAATCTAAACCGTTTACTAAGGTTAACACTGCCCCCGTTGTCCCCAGCCCGGCCGCCCGCGCTGCCTGCAAATCCGGCAACAGCACTGACGCAACCGGCACCGACCGGCGCCGCGGTTCCGTCAAAGCAATCCGTCTCAACCCATTGGATGAGCCGCTATCCCGCGGCGGATGGTCCGCTGCGGTTGCCGCACCCGGAACGCGCTGATACAAATTTGTGAGGGGAACGCGAACGCCAACTGCGCTCGTGCAGGTTGTTGTGTTGCGCAGATCGGGGTCGGGCCGGCGCATGGAGTACTTTCTCCAGCAGTTGATCAACGGGATCGCGCTCGGTTCCATCTACGGGCTCATCGCCATCGGCTACACGATGGTGTTCGGCATTGTCGGCATGATCAACTTCGCCCATGGCGACGTGTTCATGATCGGCGGCTTCATCGCCCTCATCACCTTTCTCATCCTCATGGCCATCGGCATCACGGCCATTCCGATCGTGCTGTTTATCGTGCTGCTCGTCGCCATGGTGGTGACGGCGCTGTATGGCTGGACCATCGAGCGCCTCGCCTATCGTCCGCTGCGCCATTCCTTCCGGCTCGCGCCGATGCTCTCCGCCATCGGCATGTCGTTCGTGCTGTCGAACTACGCGCAGGTCACGCAGGGCGCGCGCGTCAAGCCGGTGCCGCCGATCATCACCGACGGCTACACGCTGATGGAAGGCCACGGCTTCGTGGTGCGGCTCTCCAACGTGCAGATCGTGGTGGTGCTGACCACCATCGTCGTGCTGGCGATCTTCTCCTGGATGGTGGCGAAGACGCGGCTCGGGCGCGACATGCGCGCCTGCTCGCAGGACCAGACGATGGCCGCACTGCTCGGCGTCGATACCGACCGCACCATTTCGATGACCTTCGTCATCGGCGCGGCACTCGCCTCGGTCGCGGGCATCATGTACCTGCTCTATTACGGCGTCGTCGATTTCTTCATGGGCTTCGTCGCCGGCATCAAGGCGTTCACCGCGGCCGTCTTCGGCGGCATCGGCTCGCTGCCGGGCGCGATGCTGGGCGGGCTGTGCATCGGCCTGATCGAGACGTTCTGGTCGGCGTATTTCTCGGTCGAGTACAAGGACGTCGCCGCCTTCTCCATTCTTGTCATCGTCCTCATCTTCATGCCGAGCGGCCTTCTGGGCCGTCCGGAAGTCGAGAAAGTCTGAGGCGAGCGCATGATCGCGCGAGCGAAAAGTGGAAACCGGTTTTCGGATAAGATCATGCGCCAACAAGAATTGGATATGAGCTGTTGCCCGCGGAGCGATCTCCGATGACGGCGGCAACAGACCAGGAAAGCCGTCCGTCCACCGAAGGCTTTCTGTTTGTCCTGAAGAAAGCATTCCTGAGCGCGCTTGTTGCGCTGGGTCTGTTCGCGCTGATGATCGGCGTGCGCACCGACCTGAGCTCTGAAGGCGCGCTGATGATCTACACGCGCTTCACCGACGTCGCCCTGCTCGTGCTGGCGACGTTCGTCGGCAGCCTTGTCATCGAATTGCTGCGTCAGCATTTCGGCCAATCCGGCTCCCGGTCGCTCGTGCCGCGCATCCGTCAGCGAGGGAATCGCGGGCCTCGGCCGCTTTGTCGCACCGGCCCTGCTCGGCTTCGCCTTCGTTCTGCCGATCATCTTTTACGACAACCGCTACGTGCTCGACATCAGCATCCTCGTCATGACTTACGTGATGCTGGGCTGGGGTCTGAATATCGTCGTCGGCCTCGCCGGCCTGCTCGATCTCGGCTACGTCGCCTTCTATGCGGTCGGTGCCTATTCCTTCGCGCTGTTCGCGACGACTTATGAGATGTCGTTCTGGGCGTGCCTGCCGATTGCGGGGTTGCTCGCCGCCTTCTGGGGTGTCCTGCTCGGCTTCCCGGTGCTGCGCCTGCGCGGCGACTATCTCGCCATCGTCACGCTGGCCTTCGGCGAAATCATCCGCCTCGTGCTGCTCAACTGGCAGGCGCTGACCGGCGGACCCAACGGCATCTCCGGCATTCCGCGCCCGACCTTTTTCGGAATCCCGTTTGCGGACGAACCCGACGGCTTCGCCGCGACCTTCGGTCTCGAATTCTCGCCGACGCATCGCATCGTGTTCACGTTCTATGTGATCCTGGCGCTGGCGCTGCTCACCAACTGGGTCACCATCCGTCTGCGGCGGCTGCCGATCGGCCGCGCCTGGGAAGCGCTGCGCGAAGACGAGATCGCCTGCCGCGCGCTCGGCATCAACACGACGACAACCAAGCTCGCAGCTTTCTCCGTCGGCGCGATGTTCGGCGGCTTTGCCGGCGCCTTCTTCGCCATGCGCCAGGGTTTCATCAGTCCCGAATCCTTCACCTTCCAGGAATCGGCGATGATCCTCGCCATCGTCGTGTTGGGCGGCATGGGCTCGCAGCTCGGCGTCGCGCTCGCCGCCATCGCCATGGTCGGCGGCACCGAATTGTTCCGCGGCCTCGCCGAGTACCGCATGCTGGTGTTCGGCCTCGCCATGGTCCTGATCATGGTCTGGCGTCCGCGCGGCCTTGTCGGGCATCGCGAGCCGTCGCTGTTCCTGAAAGAGCGCACGACCATCTCTTCCTCGCTCGTCAAGGAAGGCCACGGATGAACACCGGGCCGATCCTCGATGTCGTTCATCTCAGCATGCGCTTCGGCGGCATCGTTGCGGTCAACGATCTGTCGTTCTCGGCGAAGCGCGGCGACATCACCGCGCTGATCGGCCCCAACGGCGCCGGCAAGACCACCGTCTTCAATTGCATCACCGGATTCTACAAGCCGTCGACCGGCACGATCCAGCTCAGCCATGACGACGGCCAGACCTATCTGCTGGAACGGCTTGTTCGATTTCCGCATCGCCAAGGAAGCGCGCGTCGCGCGCACCTTCCAGAACATCCGCCTGTTCTCCGGCATGACTGCGCTTGAAAATCTCATGGTCGCGCAGCACACGGTGCTGATGCGCGCGTCCGGCTTGAGCTTTTTCGGCCTGCTCGGGCTGCCGGTCTATCGCTCCGCCGAGAAGGCAGCCATCGACCTCGCGCGCTATTGGCTCGACCGCGTCGGGCTGACCCCGCGCGCCGACGACGCCGCCGGCAATCTCGCCTATGGCGATCAGCGGCGGCTGGAGATCGCGCGGGCCATGTGCTCGCATCCGTCGCTGCTGTGCCTCGACGAACCCGCCGCCGGTCTCAACGCGCGCGAGAGCGGCGAACTCAACGAGCTGCTGCAGTTCATCCGCGCCGAGCACAAGACATCCATCTTGCTCATCGAACACGATATGTCGGTGGTGATGGAGATCTCCGACCACATCGTCGTGCTCGATTACGGCGTCAAGATCGCCGATGGCACGCCGCAGCAGATCCGCGACAATCCCAAGGTCATCGCCGCCTATCTGGGTGTCGATGACGAGGCGACGGTCGCAGCGGTGCTGGAGGCGGACGCATGAGTACGCCTCTGTTGTCGATTCGCGGTCTGCGCGCGGCCTATGGCAAGATTATCGCCCTCAAGGGCGTCGATCTCGACGTCAATGACGGCGAAATCGTCGCATTGATCGGCGCCAACGGCGCCGGCAAATCGACCCTGATGATGAGCGTGTTCGGCCGTCCCCGCGCACAGGCCGGCAAGATCCTTTATGACGGCCAGGACATCACCAACGTCCCGACCCATCGCATCGCGCGCCTGCGCATCGCGCAATCGCCCGAAGGACGGCGGATCTTCGCCCGCATGAGCGTGCTGGAGAATCTCCAGATGGGCGCCGATGCAACGGAGG
The DNA here is from genome assembly GCA_963736355.1 of uncultured Alphaproteobacteria bacterium. GTDB lineage: Bacteria > Pseudomonadota > Alphaproteobacteria > Rhizobiales > Xanthobacteraceae > CAVTOO01. The sequence goes on from CAVTOO010000007.1 coordinate 491,962, forward strand.
AGCCCAAAAGCGAATCCGACCTTGAGCGCGTGCTGACGCTGTTCCCGCGCCTGAAGGAACGCCTGACGCAGCGCGGCGGCACGCTGTCGGGCGGCGAACAGCAAATGCTGGCCATCGCCCGCGCGCTGATGAGCCGGCCGCGTCTGCTGCTGCTCGACGAGCCTTCGCTCGGACTTGCACCGATGATCGCCAAGCAGATTTTCGATGCCATCCGTCAGCTCAACCGCAGCGAGAAGATGACGGTGCTGATCGTCGAGCAGAACGCCTTTCACGCGCTGCGCCTCGCCCATCGCGGCTATGTCATGGTCAATGGCGAAATTACATTGAGCGGTGCGGGCAACGAGTTGCTGCAACGCCCGGAAATTCGTGCGGCCTATCTCGAGGGAGGAAGGCACTAGCTTTTTCGAAGCGTTGCCACGGACTGACCGGTGGTGGAACCGGTTCGCGTGAAGAAAACGCGTCAAAAGAAAAACATCGTATGCAAATGACCTATCTGCACTGGATCAGACCATGATCGAGGAAATCATCAGCTTCTACGAGCCGGAAACGCTGTTCCAGGTGATCTTCGTGACCGTCATACTCGGCGGCGGTTGCGCATGGATGACCGGACGCGCGATTGCATCGACCTGGCGGCCCGTATGGCATGTCGGCGCGTCGATGATTTTGTTCACGGCGGCCGTTCGCTTTCTTCATTTTGCCCTTTTTGAAGGCCACCTGCTGGCACCGCTGGCGTATGTGTTCGATCTCGTTTTCCTGACTGCAGTTGCACTATTGGCTTACCGCTATACTCGCGCTCAGCAGATGACGCAGCAGTATTACTGGCTTTACGAGGCGCATGGTCCGTTCGGCTGGAAGCGGCGGGCCGACGCACCGGAATCTTCCATCTAAACCTATTTTCGGAGTGACTTTGGCGTGGATAACGCCAGAATAGAGACCAATCGTAACCGGGCGACCGGCAATTGGCCGGTGCCTCAGCGAGGAGTGATGAGATGAAAAGACTGCATCTTTTGGGACTGGTCGCAGGCGCGAGCCTGGCGTTCAGCGGCGCGGCTTTGGCGCAGGACATCACCATCGGCGTCGCCGGTCCGATGACTGGCGCGAATGCGACCTTCGGCACTCAATTCAAGAACGGCATGGACATGGCCATCGCCGACATCAACGCCGCCGGCGGCGTGATGGGCAAGAAGCTCAAGGTGGAAGTCGGTGACGACGCCTGCGATCCGAAGCAGGCTCGCGCCGTTGCCGAGAAGCTCGCCGGCATGAAGCTGCCGGTCGTCATCGGCCACTTCTGCTCGTCATCGTCGATCCCGGCCTCGGAAGTTTACGCCGAGAGCGGCGTGCTTCAGATCACGCCTGCGTCGACCAACCCGACCTTCACCGAGAACAAGCGCTGGAACACCTTCCGCGTCTGCGGTCGTGACGACCAGCAGGGCGCCGTTGCCGGTGACTTCATCGTCAAGAACTACAAGGGCAAGAAGGTCGCCATCCTTCACGACAAGTCGACCTACGGCAAAGGCCTTGCCGACGAGACCAAGAAGGCTCTCAACAAGGCTGGCACCAAAGAGACGATGTACGAAGCCTATACGGCTGGCGACAAGGACTTCACCGCCCTCGTCTCCAAGATGAAGGCCGCGAACATCGATGTCGTCTATGTCGGCGGCTATCACACCGAAGGCGGCCTCATCCTGCGCCAGATGCGCGATCAGGGCATGAAGTCGCAGATGATCTCCGGCGACGCGTTCGTCACCAACGAGTTCTGGTCCATCACCGGCCCCGCCGGCGAAGGCGTGATGATGACGTTCGGCCCGGATCCGCGCAAGAAGCCGACCGCAGCCGCGGTCGTCGCCAAGTTCAAGGCCAAGAACATCGATCCGGAAGGCTACACGCTGTACACCTACGCCGCCGTTCAGGCGTGGGCTGCTGCTGCGACGAAGGCCGGCACGACCGATGCCAAGAAAGTCGCCGCCGCGTTGAAGGCCGGCTACCTGGGACACCGTCCTCGGCAAGCTCTCCTTTGACGCCAAGGGCGACATCAAGATCCTCGATTACGTGATGTACAAGTGGAACAAGGACGGCAAGTACGGCGAACTCGACGCCGGCAAGGCTTCCTGAGTTGAAGTCTTCCTAAAACTTCATCTTCACGATTGAAGACAAACCGCCCCGGCTTGCCGGGGCGGTTTTGTTTTGGGCGTCCTTCGCTTGCAGTGACAGCGAGGCCGGCACTGATCCGCAGCCCGTGCGAGCCGCCGGTCGTGTCTGCCCTGCCCATTGCGCCGGCCGTCTGATCGATCGTCGCCGGCATGCCGGGAGCCGTCTGCGAGCCGCGCCAGATACGAGGATCGGCGATACGCCGGCCCGACGTCGGGAAGCTCCGCCATCTTCGGTCGAGCAGTCCGAGCAGCACGCCCATGCCACGCTCGACCGCAGGCAGCCACGCGCGGAAGCGCGCCATCACGCTGGCGAAGCTCTCGATGGCGAACGCGGCGACGAGAAACGGAATGCCGAGGCCCGCCGAATACACCGCGAGCAATGCCCGCGCCCTTGGCGACGGTCTGCTCGGATGCGGCGAGCGACAGGATCGCCGCGAGGATCGGCCCGATGCAGGGCGTCCAGCCGAACGCAAAGGCCAGCCCCATCACATAGGCGCCCCACAGCCCGACCGGCTGCGGCATCGGCAGGCGCTTTTGCCGCATCAAAACGCCGATCCGCGTCAGCCCGAGGAAATGCAGGCCCATGACGATGATGACGATGCCGGCGACGATCGACAATTCCTGCGACCAGGCGCGCAGCAGCGCGACCCGCGAGGCTGGCGCTGGCGCCGAGTGCGACGAAAACGGTGGAAAATCCGGCGACGAAGGCGAGCGCGGCGACCATGACCGCCCGGCGCGACACCGCAATCGGCTGAGACGCCGCGACCTGTTCGATCGTCGTCCCCGTCAGGTACACAATATAAGGCGGCACCAGCGGCAGCACGCAGGGCGACAGGAAACTGACAATGCCCGCGACCAGCGCGGCCAGGATGGAGATGTCCGACGTCATCCGCGCTAGATGCGCCAGCCGGACCACCTGATGCAAGGGCCGGGGCGCAAACCCTCCGCGATGTGATCGGCCGTGATCGGGTTGACCGGGCGGGCCCGTCCGCTCATGTTCCAATCCAGAGCATGATCCCGAAAAGCATGTCCTCGGACTTGATCCGTGGATGGGTACCGGTTTTCGGAAGAGATCATGCTCCCTTGATGGAATGCGATGAACAACACCCTCACCGATATCGACGGCGTCCGCGTCGGCCACGCCGACGACAGGAAACTCGCCAGCGGCGTCACCGCCATCATCTTCGACCAGCCCGCCGTCGCATCGATGGACGTGCGCGGCGGCGGACCGGGCACGCGCGAGGGCTCGCTGCTTGACGTCGCCAACACCGTGGAGCGCATCGACGCGATTGCGCTCGCCGGCGGCTCCGCCTTCGGCCTCGACGCGGCCGGCGGCATTCAAGGCTATCTCGCCTCGCACGGGCGCGGCTTCAATGTGCGCGGCGCGATCATTCCCATCGTCCCCGGCGCCATCATCTTCGACATGCTCAATGGCGGCGACAAGAACTGGGGCCGTTTCTCGCCCTATCGCGAGCTTGGCTATGCCGCGGCCGAGGCCGCATCGCGGAGTTTCGCGCTCGGCAGCGTCGGCGCGGGGCTCGGCGCAACAACCGCAACCGTCAAGGGCGGCATCGGCGCGGCCTCGGGCACAACGCGCGACGGGGTGAAAGTCGCAGCGCTCGCGGTCGTCAACGCCGCCGGGCAGCGTGACCATGGGTGACGGACCGCATTTCTGGGCGGCGGCGTTCGAGGAGAACAACGAATTCGGCGGACGTGGATTCCCGCCCGCCGTCACGCCGCAGATGCGCGCGATCCGGCTCAAGGGCGCACCGCATCCCTCCGCCATCGAGAACACCACGCTGGCGGTTGTCGTCACCGACGCCATCCTGACGAAGGCGCAAGCCAAGCGGCTCGCCGTGATGGCGCAGGCCGGCTTCGCGCAGGCGATCTGGCCGGTGCACGCGCCGCTCGATGGCGACGTGGTGTTCGCAGCCGCAACCGGCGTCAAGCCGATCGATCCCCTGCTCGGTCTCACCGAACTCGGCGCGGTTGCGTCAGCTGTCACCGCCCGCGCCATTGCGCGCGGCGTCTATGAGGCGAGCGCGTTGCCGTTTTCGGGCGCGGTGCCGTCGTGGAAGGATCGCTTCGAACGGTAAAGTAGCAGTTACCACCAGTAATGCGTCATGCCCGCGCAGGCGGGCATCCAGTACGCTCCAGCGTCGCAATTCCATCGCGCCGGAAAGAAACACGCCGACTGAACCATTCGCCCGAGCCAGGCGACCAAGGTGTCGAGACTTTCCAATTCAGGGGATATCATCACGTCCGTACCATGGCGCACACTCTCGCCGGACGAGCTTCGGACCATGCCCGAGGCGAAGCCCTCGGGCGCGCTGCGTGTCATCCTCTGGTGCGCGGCAGCGATTGCGCTCATGCCGTTCGTCATGCTGCTGGCCATGGCGGCTTTCACCGGACCGGACGCATTTATTTTCGTCGCTGCATTCTTGAGCCGCGCGCTGTTCAGTTCGAACCTGTCCAATCAGATCGCAGCCATCGGCTTTGTTCCGCAGTTGGCGTTGTTCGTGTGGGGCGCCGTTACGGCGATCATGGGCTTCAGCCGCAGCGCATCGACGCCGCGCGTGTCGTCTGTGATGGTCGCGATCTGGGCGGCGCTCGCCGTCGTGTCGCAGGTCGCCATTCGCATGCTGATCGCGCAGGGCGGCGGCGACCTTGTGAGCCAGATCTCGCTGCTGCCCTACATCATCTTCGACGTCGTGGTCGTGGCAGCCTATTGGGGCTACATGCACGACAGCCGCGCGGCGAATATCTATTTCAACAACCGCGTGCGCGCTGACTAACCAAAGCGTTCGGCGCGGAACGGCGTCGGATCCATGAACGGCGTCGCGCCCGTCATCATGTCCGCGAGCAAGCGCCCGCTGACCGGCCCGAGCGTCAGGCCCCAATGCGCGTGGCCGAAATCGAGCCACAGATCCTTGTGTCCCGGTGCGCGGCCGATCACCGGGCATCGAATCCGGAAAGCACGGCCGCGATCCGAGCCAGGGCTCTTTCTCCACCGCCTCCGCAATCGGAAACATCTCGCGCGCGGCCGGCTTCAACGCGGCGAAACTGCACCGGCGTCGGCAGCGCATCGCGGGCTGCGAACTCCGCGCCCGTGGTCAGGCGGATGCCCTGCTCCATCGGTGCGGCGACATAGCCGATCTCGGCATCGAGCACCGGACGCGACAGACCTTTGTTGCCTTGCGCACGATAGTGGCGGTGATAGCCGCGCTTGGCCATCAGCGGCAGACGGATGCCGAGCGGATCCAGCACGTCGGTGCCCCACGGACCGAGCGCGATCACCGCCGACGCCGCCGACACGTCGCCCTCCGCAGTCGTCACCTGCCAGCCGCCATCGGCGCGACGCAACGTCATCGCATCGCCGGAGACAAAACGTCCGCCGAGCCTGGCGAATAACGCCGCGTAAGCGCGCGTCAGCCTGAGCGGATTGGAGATGCTCGCCGCCGACGGCCAGAACACCGCGCGCTCGAAGATCGCCGCGACATCGGGCTCCAGCTTGAGCGCACCCGCTTGATCGAGCGGCTCGAAGGCGATGCCTGCGTCCGCGATCCTGTCGAGATCGCGCCGCGCCTTGTCATACGTCGCCGCGTGACGATAGATTTTCAGCCAGCCGGTCTTGCGCAGCACGTCGCTCACGCCCGCCTCGTTGATCAGCGCTTCGTGCTCGGCGACGGCGTTCGCGAACAGCGGCCGCATCGCCTGCGCGAAAGCGAGCATCGCGTCGGGCTGTGAGGCCCTGGCGTAGGCGAGCAGCCAGGGAAACAGCTTCGGCAGATGCGCGAGGTGATAGTTCGCCTCCGGCGCGCGGTGGAGCGCGATGCGCGCCATCGCACCCAGCGACGGCAGCGGATAGGGAAAATAGGTATTGCCCTCGATGATGCCGGCGTTGCCGTAGGAGGTTTCCTCGCCCGGCCCCTTGCGGTCGATCAGGACGACGCCGAGGCCGCGTTTGGCCAGATGCAGCGCCACCGAGGTGCCGACAATGCCCGCACCGAGAACAAGCACATCCGTCTTGGGCATGATTTCTCCGCAAAATGCTTAGGCTTCTGATATGGCCCGCCCGCGCGGCCTTCTCAAGCCGGGGATTACGCCGCTGAAGCGTTGCCGCCCCGGCAGGGGGGTGTTATTCGACCCCCTGGAGAGGTTTCATGACCCGTCCGCTCCTGATCGCCCCGTCGATTCTCGCGGCCGATTTCGCCAAACTGGGCGAGGAGGTGCGCGCCATCGACGCCGCCGGCGCCGACTGGATCCATGTCGACGTCATGGACGGGCATTTCGTGCCCAACATCACCATCGGCCCCGACGTGGTGAAGGCGCTGCGCCCGCACACCAAGAAGGTCTTCGACGTCCATCTGATGATCGCGCCCGTGCGATCCCTATCTCGAAGCCTTCGCCAAGGCCGGCTCCGACATCATCACCGTGCATGTCGAGGCCGGCCCGCATCTGCACCGCTCGCTGCAGGCGATCCGCGCGCTCGGCAAGAAGGCCGGCGTCTCGCTCAATCCGGCACGCCCGTCTCGACGCATCGAGAATGTCATCGACCTGGTCGATCTCATCCTGGTCATGTCGGTCAATCCCGGCTTCGGCGGCCAGGCTTCATTCCCGTCGCCGCTCGACAAGATCGCGCAGGTGCGCGCGCTCGTCGGCGGCCGCCCGATCGACATCGAGGTCGATGGCGGCATCACGCGCCGAGACCGCGCCGCAGATCGCCGCGCGCCGGCGCCAATGTGCTGGTCGCCGGCTCCGCCGTGTTCAAGGGCGGCGACGTACAACGCGCAACATCGCCGCGATCCGCAAGGCGGCGGCGCATGGCACGCGGAGAAGCGGCTTGATGATCCCCCGCTACTCCCGCCCCGAGATGGCCGCGATCTGGTCGCCGGAGACCCGCTTCCGCATCTGGTTCGAGATCGAGGCGCATGCCGCCGACGCCATGGCCGAGCTCGGCATCATCCCGAAGGACGCCGCCGAAACGATCTGGGCCAAGGGCAAGGACGCCACCTTCGACGTCGCGCGCATCGACGCGATCGAGCGCGAGGTCAAGCACGACGTCATCGCCTTCCTGACCCATCTGTCCGAGATCGTCGGGCCGGAGGCGCGCTTCGTGCATCAGGGCATGACCTCGTCGGACGTGCTCGACACCTGCTTCAACGTGCAGCTCGCGCGCGCCGCCGACATTCTCATCGCCGACGTCGACGCGCTGCTCGCCGCGCTCAAGCGCCGCGCCTTCGAGCACAAGATGACGCCGACCGATCGGCCGCTCGCACGGCATCCATGCCGAGCCGACCACCTTCGGCCTCAAGCTCGCCAGGCCTATGCCGAATTCGCGCGCAACCGCGACCGGCTCGTCGCCGCGCGCAAGGAAGTCGCGACCTGCGCCATCTCCGGCGCGGTCGGCACCTTCGCGCAGGTCGATCCGCGCGTCGAAGCATATGTCGCCGAAAGCGATGGGCCTCGCGGTCGAGCCGGTCTCGACGCAGGTCATCCCGCGCGACCGCCACGCCATGTATCTTCGCCACGCTCGGCGTCGTCGCCTCCTCGATCGAGCGGCTCGCCATCGAGATCCGCCATCTGCAGCGCACCGAAGTGCTGGAAGCCGAGGAGTTCTTCTCGCGCAGGCCAGAAGGGCTCCTCGGCCATGCCGCACAAGCGCAATCCGGTGCTGATCGGAAAACATCACCGGGCTCGCCCGCATGGTGCGCGCCTATGCGATGCCGGCGATGGAGAACGTCGCGCTGTGGCACGAGCGCGACATCTCGCACTCCTCGGTCGAGCGCATGATCGGGCCCGACGCCACGGTGACGCTCGACTTCGCGCTCAACCGCCTCGCCGGCGTGATCGACAAGCTCGTGGTCTATCCCGAGAACATGCAGAAGAACCTCGACCGGCTCGGCGGCCTCGTTCATTCGCAGCGCGTGCTGCTCGCGCTGACCCAGAAGGGCGTGCGCGCGCGAGGACGCCTATCGGCTCGTGCAGCGCAACGCCATGAAGGTCTGGGGCGGCGAAGGCGACTTTCTGGCGTTGCTCAAGGCCGACCCGGACGTGAGGAAGTATCTGACCGACGCCGAGATCGCAGAGAATTTCGATCTCGGCTATCACTTCAAGCACGTCGACACGATCTTCAAGCGCGTGTTCGGGAGCGTTTAAACGATGCCCATCGTTCTCGTTCACGGCGCCTGGAGCGGCGGCTGGTCCTGGTCGGACGCGGCGCGGCTTCTGCGCAAACGCGGCTATGAGGTCTACAATCCGAGCCTCTCCGGCCTCGCCGACCGCAACCACATCCACCCCGACGACATCTCTCTGTCGAGCCACATCGCCGACATCGCCGGCCTGATGCGTTACGAGAATCTGCGCAACGTCCTCATCGTCGGCCATTCCTATGGCGGCATGGTCATCACCGGCGCCGCCGACCGCGAGATCGAGCGCGTCGCCGGCATGATCTATGTCGATGCCTTCGTGCCCGACAACGGCCAGAGCCTGTGGGATTGCTGTCCGCCGGCGCGCCGCGAGCTGCAGCAGAACGCCGCCAAGGAACACGACGGCGGCCATTCCATTCCGCGCACCAATCCGAACAACGCGCCGGACGAAGCCACCGCCGCCTATTGGGAAACGCTGTTCACGCCGCAGCCGATCCAGACCTTCTCCGAGCCGTTTATTTCCACGCGCGACCGGCAGGTGTGGCCGCCGCGGCACTACTTCATGTGCACGAAGGATCCCAACAGCCATTTCCGTCTGATCGGTCCGCGCTTCCAGAATGCGCCGGGCTGGGGCTATGGCGAGTTCGACGAATTGCATGATGTCGTGCGCACGCACCCGCAACTGGTGGCGGATGCCATCGCCAAGGTCGCCGATAATTGGGGCCTGAAGCCGGATCATACCTGACCCTCATGGTTCGAGATGCCGTGGAGTTCATCATTGGGCCGCGCGCTGCGCGGACCCGGTGGCGGCTCCTCACCATGAGGGCGACCTCCTCATCCTGAGGAGCCCTGCGCAGCAGGGCGTCTCGAAGGATGAGGCCACTCGCAGCCCACACGCATCTTCGCACCCATGACCGCCGCCCCCACCGTTCTCATTTTCGATTCCGGCCTCGGCGGCCTCACCGTCGCGCGCGAGATCGTCAGCGCGCGTCCGGATGCGACTTACATCTATGTCGGCGACGATACGTTCTTCCCCTATGGTGACCACGGCTCCGATGCACTGGCCGCGCGTGTCGTGCCGCTGATGGCGGAGCTGATCGCAGCCCACGACCCCGATCTCGTCGTCATCGCCTGCAACACCGCTTCGACGCTGGTGATGACGCAACTGCGGCAAGCCTATCAGGTGCCCTTTGTCGGCACGGTGCCCGGCGATCAAGCCGGCCTGCGCGGCGTCGCGCACCAAGCGTGTCTCGGTGCTCGGCACCAGCGGCACCGTCAAGCGAGAATACACGCAGGCCCTGATCCGGGATTTCGCACAGGGCTGCGAGGTCAATCTCGTCGGCTCGTCGCGTCTCGCGCCGCTTGCGGAAAAGTTTCTCAACGGCGAGGCCGTCGGCGATGCCGAGATCGCCGCCGAGATCGCGCCCTGCTTCGTCGATGACGGGCACCGCACCGACACGGTGGTGCTGGCGTGCACGCATTATCCGCTGCTGCTCGATCGCCTGCGTGCACTGGCGCCATGGCCGGTGGACTGGATCGATCCGGCGCCCGCCATTGCGCGCCGCGTCGGCGATCTGCTGGGCGCGCCCCGCGCCACCGAATGCCCCTGCTCCGCCGCGATTTGCCTTCACCTCGGGGCGCGTCCCTCCGCCACAGTTGCGCGCACGATTGCAGGATTTTCTCGGCGCCAATCTCGCAACATAAAGTTGCGCGGCGGCCATGGTGCCGCTACAGCAGGCGATGCGCGGAAAAGCTCTGCCCCTGCCACTGGCGCGGCGTATCGTCGCCGATCTCATGCATGCCACTCGCGACGTGCCGATTGTGTCGGTGCGTTTGACGATGAAGCTCGACAGGCTTGTGGCGGCGCGTGCGGCGCTGGCGGAGCGACCCGGCTGGGCGACGATCTTCATCAAGGCGTTCAGCATCGTCGCGCGCGACGAGCAATTCCTGCGCCGCTTCTACATGAAGTGGCCCTGGCCGCACCTCTACGATGTGCCGCGCACCGTCGCCAAGCTCGCAGTGCATCGGCCCGACGTCGAAGACGGCGTGCTGTTGTTTCTCGATCTCGTCGGCGCGGACGAGATTCCGCTCGCGGAGCTTGAGGCAAAAATCCGCCATTCGCGCACGGCGCCCATCGACGAGATCCCGAGTTTCCGGCGCATGCTGCGCACGGCGCGGCTCTGGCTGCCGCTGCGGCGGGCGATGTGGGCCCTCGCCTTCAATGTCGGCCGTTACCGCGCCAATCATTTCGGCACCTTCGGCATCACCACGGTCGCGGCGAAGGGAGCCGAGTCGGCCTATGCGCGCGCGCCGGTGCCGAGCCTGATGAGCTATGGCGTGATCCGCGACGACCATTCCGTCGATATGATGCTGCATTTCGACCATCGGGTTTACGACGGGCTGGAGCTGGCGCAGGCCTCTGGAGCGGATGGAAAGCACGCTGAACGGCGCCATTGCCGACGAGCTGACCGCCCTCGCCGCCGGCCAGGGGTCGGGCAGCCAGGCCCCAAATCACTGATTTTGTAAGGTATTTACCGGGGCCGCGGCAGGGCTTAGCCGGGGTTTGACGCGGCCGGGACCATGGCCTAGAACCCTCTCGCGCGCGGGCCGGTTGGCCCGCGTGGCGTTTCGCGACCCGTGGCAAGGCCTTGTGCTTTGAGGTTGTCCTGTCGGCCCCGGTTTTCCGGGGCACAGGAGGGCGCGATCCTCAACCACGTAACCATTCGGCCGGCGCCATGCGCCCGTTTGAGGACGCGAATGACCAAGCGCAACGAGGCGAAGCACAAGCTCGATCGCCGTATGGGCCAGAACATCTGGGGCCGCCCGAAGAGCCCCGTCAACAAGCGCGAATACGGCCCCGGCCAGCACGGCCAGCGCCGCAAAGGCAAGCTCTCCGACTTCGGCGTGCAGCTGCGCGCCAAGCAGAAGCTCAAGGGCTACTACGGCAACATTTCCGAAAAGCAGTTCCACGGCATCTACATGGCCGCCATCCGCCAGAAGGGCGATTCGGGCGCCAACCTGATCGGCCTCCTGGAGCGCCGCCTCGACGCCGTCGTCTACCGCGCCAAGTTCGTGCCGACCGTGTTCGCCGCCCGCCAGTTCGTCAATCACGGCCACATCAAGGTCAACGGCCGCCGCGTCACCATCCCGAGCTATCGGGTCAAGGCCGGCGACGTCATCGAGGTCAAGGAAGCGTCCAAGCAGCTCGCCCTCGTGCTCGAGGCGACCCAGCTCCCCGAGCGCGACGTGCCGGAATACATCGAGGCCGACCACGGCAAGATGACCGCCAAGTTCGCCCGCGTGCCGGCCATGAACGAGGTCCCCTACCCGGTCCACATGGAGCCGCATCTGGTCGTCGAATACTATTCGCGCTAAAGCCTGATCCCGAAAAGCTTGTCCTTGGACTTGATCCGTGGATGGGAACCGGTTTTGGGAAAGATCATGCTTCTAAAAAGGCCGCCCTTCGGGGCGGCCTTTT
>CAVTOO010000008.1:0-229966 GCA_963736355.1 uncultured Alphaproteobacteria bacterium
TGTTTCGCCTAGCTACATATAGCAAATAATTGGAGGGAGCCACTAGGAGTGGCCGGATGGTCCGGCTGCACATACGGAGGGTTGCGTTAGTTGAAGTCAAAGCGGGGGGCGGCTGGCGACGGTTGTGCTGTCAAGACGCCAGAGGAAAAGCTGCAGGCAGAGGCGGAGGAGTTTAAGCGTAAACAAGCAGCGGAGCGGCAGAGAAGCCGTCGCGCGGGCAAGAAGACCTATCCGGTTCAGCTTAATAAGTCCGACGTTGAGAAACTTGTCTCCTGGGGGTACGTCCCAGCCTGTGCCGATGACAGGGATGTGGGCGCGGCGATTGCCAAGATCGTGGCTCGTGGGATCTACTACGCGCGCCCTGCGCTCCCGGCTGAGACGGCGGTTGATCTATCCCGGCGAGCGGAGGGACCGAAGGCGAAGGGTGGGTTCCGTCGCAAGAAAGACCCAGGCCGGATATTGACCGGGGCCGAGAAGGCTCGCGTGGCCGCCCAGATAATGGCGGAGGAGGAACGGCGAAGAATTGCCGAGGAGGATCGGCGAAGGTTTGAGGCGGATTTGGCTGACGCTCGCGCCGCGCTCCCCGCCACGTATCACACCGAGAGTATACATGAGCGCGCCGCTCGTCTGGAGCGCGAAAGAAAAGAAGTGGTCGCGGCCTATCGCGCGAGTGTCGCGGACCTACCCCAGGCACCAAAGGCCAGGGCATTTCAGCCGCTGGGCAAATCGGGCATCAGCAAGAAGGGGGGCAAGCCAGTAACCAATGGATTTGGGAGCCACCAGTTCCCTGAGAGCCAAGCCGATACGGTAAAGCCGATCAGGATGAAAGCCAGGGCGGCGGACGTGAAGAGGTTCGCCAGGATCATGCCGCCCGATGATAGCGTCCACACGCTCCAGGCCACCAATGCAGAACTGCGCGAAATGTACTCAAGCAGGGGGAGCCATGAGAGGGACTAAGAAGCCAATGTCACGCGCGTGACACCCGCAACCCCTTGGAAATGGCCGACTTTGGGGCTGCGATACACAGGAGATGCTAAATCCATCCATAGGTAGAAGAGGCACATGAGACAGACATGAGGCAGAGAGGAAAGCCAAAGAGCGACGATCTACCCGACGTGAGCGAATGGTTTAACGGCTCATTCGTGGCGGTCCCCAGCAGCATGGGTAAGGCACTATTGGTCGCCGCCGAGTTCACGGGCATGACCGTGGCCGAGTACCTGCGGCGGGCGGCTTATCTTCGGATGATGTCGGATGGCATCCGGCTTGAGGACTACGACGCCGCCGCATAATCACCACCAGACATATTGGTTCACACAGCCCGCCCCTCGGCGGGTTTTTTATTGCCTGCCGACAAGGAGATTTTGAATGCGATTTTTAGTCTACGAACAATTGCGAATGGAAAAGGGTATTCCCCTCGGTGACCGGCAGCTCCGGCGCTTAGAGGCCAAAGGTGCATTTCCAAAACGTATCCCGATCGCGAGTGGCTGCGCCGTTAAGGGCTGGCCTGAGGTCATCATTGACGAGCACTTAGCTGCAGCTCGCCGAGAAGTCGAGGGCGGCGCGATGAACCCAGCCGACATCACGGCAGGTCCACTGCCCGATCTTGACACCCTCGAAACCATTGCCGACTGGCGTGTGGATCTCAGCACCCGGCTTAAGCGGGCACAGCTACGGCATGAGCTGATCGGGTTAGAGCCCGGAGGAGATTGCAGCCCTCGGCGATGAGACGCGGGACTTCAAGCGGCTCTGCGCCGTGCTAAAGGCGGTGACCCATGCGTGAGTGGTGTGATCGACTTCCCGAGGAAATACCTGACGGCGCGAAGCTGTTGAATGATGTTCACGCCTTCCTTGGCCGCTTCGTCGCCTATCCGTCAGAACATGCGCAGATCGCACACACCTTATGGATCGCACACACACACCTGATGGACTGCTGGGATTCAACGCCCAGGATTGCCTTCCTGTCCCCTGAGCCGGGTTCAGGCAAGACTAGGGCGCTAGAGGTGAGCGAGCTTCTGGTTCCCAACCCGGTCGCGGCTGTGAACGTCTCACCCGCATATCTCTTCCGCAAGGTTGCCGACGAGAATGGAGCGCCGACACTGTTGTTCGATGAGATCGACACGGTGTTCGGGCCACGGGCGAAGGAGAATGAGGAGATCAGGGGTCTGCTCAATGCAGGCCACAGAAAGGGTGCCGTAGCTGGTCGCTGTGTGGTGCGCGGCAAAGAGGTCTTCACCGAAGAGCTAGCAGCCTATTGCGCGGTCGCTATGGCAGGTCTTGGCTATCTGCCGGATACCATCCTCACACGGTCTGTGATCGTCAACATGCGTCGGCGGGCGCCCAATGAGACGGTTGAGCCATACCGGCGCAGGCTCCGACCTGCGAGCGGTCGACGGCGACCTGCTTGAAGGATTGGATGAGTTCGCCGGCGCGCTGAAGATTGGCGACAAGCTGATTTGACGCGTCCTTGCAGGACTGGACGAATTCCTCGAGCTTTGAGCGGCGCAGCGGCTCGTCGGAGCGAAGCTCCTTGTCGAAAATATCGCTGCGCCTGGCGAAGCTCGAGGCCACCGTCAGGCTGATGCCGATGGGGTTATTCACTTCATGCGCCACGCCGGCGACGAGGCCGCCGAGTGCGGCAAGCCGTTCGGCGTCGATCAGGTTCTGTTGTGTGGCGCGCAGCTCGGCGAGCGCGTTCTCGGCATTTTCCTTGGCGGTCCGCAGCTCCGCCTCGGCGGTGCCCTTGGCGATGGCGTTTTCGCGAAACACCTCGACGGCGCGCGCCATGGCGCCGACTTCGTCGCGGGCGCTGGTGCCGCGCACGCGGTGGCCGAGATCGCCGGAGGTGATGGCGCGCATCGAGCCGAGAATGTCTTCCAGCGGGCGGCGGATGCTGAGCGCGATGACGATGCCGGCGAGCACGACGACGATCAGGAAGATCGTCGCCACGATCGCGACCTGCTTGTTGATCGCGGACAATGTCTGGTCGAATTTTTCCTGCGCCTGCTCTTCGCGCACCCGCATCTTGGCCGAGAGTTCGTCGATCGACCTGATCATCTCCGCCTGGTTGGCATCGATGCCGACGCGCAGCAGCGACGTGCGGCTGGCAAAAAGCTCCGCCAGTTTCGACAGGCCGCCGCGCAACGTCACGGCCTGGTCGCGCAGCCGCATCAGCGCGGTGCGCTGCAATTCGGTCTCGGCGAGGTCGAGCATGACCGGAAATCGTGGTCTCGATGATGGCGATGCTGCGTGCGGCCTCGTCACCTGCCGTCGACGACAACGACAGATAATAGGAATTGCTCGCCACCAGCAGCGCCGTGAAGGCCTCGCGCGATTTGGTCAGCGCAGGCTCGATCAAGGTGCCGCGTTGCTGGATGGTGCTGTCGATGATGCCGTAGAGGCCCGACATATTGCGCACCGGCGACAGGATCTGTTCGTCATAGGTTTTGGTGATCGACGACTGCAGCGAGCGCAGTTCGCCGAAACGGTCGAGGAACCGGTCGGTCACTTCTTCAAGTCCGGCGACGGAGCCTGACAGTGTCGAGTCGGTCGCGGCGCGGTTTGTCAGCGTGCCGAGCAGCGCCTCGCGCAGCAGCAGGATTTCAGCGAAGATTTCCGGGCTCGGCTGGTTGATATAGCGGTGGATCAGGTTCTGGAGGCGGCCGGCCTCGCTTTCCAGGATCGTCAGCACGCGCTCCGAGTTGCGGACCTGGCGCAAATCGTCCCAGGACGAGCCCAGTGTCTTGGCGCCGTTCCAGATCATCAGGCCGAGCGCCACCACGACGGCCGAGTTGAGCGCGGCGATCGACAGAATGCGCCAGCGGATCGGAATGGCGCGAACGAGATTGACCGCACTGAAGCGGCGGCCCCGGTTCTGATCGTTCGGCGATGGGGGAAGGGTTTGCAGCACGGCTCAGATGTCGCCCTTTCGTGCGTCGCTGGCCGGGCCAAACGGCATGGGCGCGCCGTCCGTCACCACGGATGTGGGGACGACAAGGCGGCGCAGGCGGACCGGAGAATGGGTCATCCTCATGCCATCGAACCGTGATTATTGTGACACTGCCTTGATCTTACGAGACAATTCATCACGAGACCATTGTACGCGCCACTGCTTCTTTCGCGATTGTCGCGAGATCAAGTAGAGTAGGGCAAGCGGCAACCGGTTCATTGCCTTGGGTACGTCGCTCTGCGGATGATTTCTATGACAAAACAATTAGTTAGGGCCGCTTTTCTGGCGTTAATCGTGTTTGCAACGCCGGCCGGCGCCGCAACCGAGATCACGTGGTGGCACGCCATGAGCGGCGAGCTTGGCCGTCAGCTCGAAAAACTCGCCACCGACTTCAACGCCTCGCAGTCCGAGTACCGGGTCGTGCCGGCTTACAAAGGCAACTACACCGAGACGGTGTCGGCGGCGATCTTCGCGTTCCGCTCCGGGCAGCAGCCCGCGATCGTGCAGGTCAACGAAATCGCCACCGCCACCATGATGGCGGCCAAGGGCGCGATCTATCCCGTCTACGATTTGATGCGCGATTCCGGCGAGCCGTTCGATCCCAATGCCTACCTTGCCGCCGTCGCCGGCTACTACACCGATGTCGAAGGCAACATGCTGTCGTTTCCGTTCAATGCCTCGACGCCCATTCTTTATTACAACAAGGATCTGTTCCGTTCGGCGGGGCTTGATCCGAATTGGGCGCCGCGCAGCTGGCGCGAACTCGGCGATCATGTGCAGCGACTGCGCGCGGCCGGTGTGGCCTGCGGTCTCACGACGCACTGGCCGTCCTGGGTGCTGGTCGAGAATTTTCTCGCGCTTCACAATTTGCCGATCGCCACCAAGGCCAACGGCTTCGGCGGGTTAGAGGCCGCGTTGACGATCGACAATCCGGCGCTGGTGCAGCACATCGCCCAACTCGCGGAATGGCAGAAGACCAGGTTGTATAATTATGGCGGCCGCGCAACGTCCGCCGAGCCTTTGTTTCAGAACGGCGAGTGCGCGATCTTTCTCGGCTCGTCGGCGACGCGTGCCGACATCCTGAAGAACGCCAAATTCCAGGTCGGCTACGGTTTCCTGCCCTATCGCGCGGAAGTCGTGGGCGATCCGCAGAACACCATCATCGGCGGCGCCACGCTGTGGGTGCTGCGCGGCCGCAGCAAGGAAGAATATTCCGGCGTTGCGCGCTTCTTCGCCTATCTGTCGCGGCCGGAGGTTCAGGCGGCGTGGTCGCAGGCCACGGGTTATCTGCCGGTGACGCGCGCGGCTTACGATTTGTCGCGCCAGCAGGGCTTCTACGATCGCAATCCCGGTACCGAAATCTCGATCGAGCAGATGTCGCGCAAGATGCCGACGGAGAACTCCAAGGGCCTGCGGCTCGGATCTTTCGTGCTGGTGCGCGAGGTGATCGAGGACGAACTGGAGCAGGCCTTTTCTGGAAAGAAAACGGCGGCTCAGGCGCTCGCTTCGGCGCAGGAGCGCGGCAACCGGTTGCTGCGCCAGTTCGAGCGCGCCAATCGCTAGGGCACAAGCCTCATGGTGAGGAGCGCGGCGAAGCCGCGCGTCTCGAACCGTGAGGCGGCTTCGATCCTTCGAGACGCGGCTTTCAGCCGCTCCTCAGGATGAGGGCCGTCCAGCAGCATCTTCCTCAGCTTGCGATCCCGCTTGAGATACCACTCGCGGCTCATTGCCGATTCGCGTGTCTTGAGCTTTTCCGAATGCACCAGCGCCCACGCGCGCCCGCGCGTCGTGCGCGCGCCGGTGCCTGCGTTATGCTTCTTGAGCCGCTGCGCGATCTCGGTCGTCCAACCCACATAGGTCATGGCGCGGCCAGCGTCGCAGGTACGCAGCACATAAACAAAGAAGCCCGCCTTGCGTAAGGCGGGCTTCTTCTTTTTCGCTGTCCGTTTCGCAACCTTCTTTTTTGGTCACGTGCGGCTCTCTCAGTTTTGCGATCAGGCCGAGAAGCTCAGCTCCACCGCGCCGAAGCCGGCGAAGGAGGCGCCGACCTTGTCGCCGGGCTTGGCGAAGACCATGCCGGTGTAGGAGCCGCATGTCACGATGTGGCCGGCCTTCACGCCGGTGGTGTGGCGCAGGATGTTGACCATCGCGACAGCGCGATCGAGCGGCTTCTTGTTCGGCGCGTCGCCCTTCTGCTTGACGACGACTTCGCCGTTGATGATCAGGCTCGCTTCGACATCGGGCAGGTCGAGCGTGCGCCAGTCCGGGCGCAGCGTGCCGGAGACGAAGCCGGCATTGACCATGAAGTCGGCGGTGCGCTCGAGCGGATCGGGCACCGTCATCGTGGTGAAGCGCGTATCGCAGATTTCCATGCCGACCATCGCCGTCATCGCCGACGCGACTTCTTCCACCGTGTAGTCGGTCGCGCGCGCCGGCAGGTCGCGGTCGAAGCGGAACGCGATCTCGGCCTCGAGGCCGAGCATCGTCAGGAGCTTCGAGGGGATCGCCGTACCGTTCTCCCACATCATCGACTTGATCATGACGCCGTAGTTCCAGCCGCCTTCGGAATAGGGCGCGATCTTCCAGCCGCCGGGCGTCTCATTGAGGCGCGTCATCACTGCGTCCTGGACCAGCGCCGCCTCGGCGACACTTGCGGGCCGCATGCCCTCGGGCAGGCGCTCGAGGAGTTTTTTGGTCTTGCGCGCCTCGACGAGAAGGTCCGCAGCTTTCGCGATTGATGCCTGATCCATGAAAAACCCCTTAATTGTCTTGAAGATAAAAGCCTGAAGATTGGAACCTATTGTGGCGCGCGGCCCCGATGACGGGAAACGCCGTGCGCGTTCGTTTCGGGCTACGAAACCTTAGCCGCCTTTGGCGATGTCCGGCACGTAGTTGCGCCAGTTGTCGGTGCGCAGCGGTGTTTCGTAGAACAGCTTGCGCTTGTCGGCTGCCAGACCAATCAGGTCTGTCGCCTTCATGTTTTTCTTGGCGAGGTAGTCGTCGAGCTGCTTCACGCCGTCGGAAATGATGTCGAAGCCGCGCAGCATCACGGCTGAGGCGATGCCGACGGCCGAGGCGCCGGCCAGCATCATGCGCGCGACATCGAGACCGTCGATCGCGCCGTTGATGCCGATCAGCGGCTTGTCCTTGCCGACGCGCGCGCGTGACAGCGCCAGCCAGTGGCAGGTGAGCGGCAAATTCCACGATCCACCGACGCCGAGGCTGGTGCCGAGATACGGCTCCTGCGTGTCGAGATCGGGGATCATGCCGAGCAGGCGTCCGGCCATCACGACGCTGTCGGCGCCGGCCGCATAGGCCGCGAAGGCGAGGTCGGGCACGCGCTCGCTCTGGCCGGTGACCTTGATCCAGAGCGGAATCTTGATCACGGCGCGCACGGCTTTCACGATCTCGGTGATGCGATCGATCTGCAGTTCGGTGGACACAGCGCCTTTGGAGGCTTCGGTGGCGTAAGGCGTGCCGATATTGAGTTCGAACACATCGAAGCCGGAGGCCTCGATTTCCTTGGCCATCTCGAGTGTTCGCTCAAGGCCGCTGAGAATGACACTCGGCACCAGCAAGCAATCATTGGCGCGTGCTTCTTTCTGCAGTGCAACGCTCTCCTCGAGCCAGCGCTCATAGGAGTGCGGATAGAGTCCGCTGCGCGTCGCGAGGAACGCTTCGCGTGGCACATCCGGGCCCCATTTCAGTGGACGCCAGTAACCGTCGAGCACGGCATATTCGGCGCGCTGCAGCTGATCGCGCGCGGCCATGGATTCATTGATCGACTTGGTGACGACAGCGCCCGCGCCGGCGCGCATCGCGGCGATCATGCCGGCCGGCTCGATGGACTGTTCGGCCGAGGCGGCAATGAGCGGGTTCTTCAGCCGCGTGCGGCCGATGTTTGTTTCGAGGCGGGACATGACTGAAATCCGTGCGAGAGGAGGCGGCAGTTAGAGGCATCGGATATGGGCCGTCAAGGAACAGACGGCGCAAGCGGCTATGCGCCGCGCGCGACTTTCAGCACAAAATCGAGCAATCGGCCTTCGCGGAAATCGTCGAGAATGTCGAAATGATTGCGATCTTCCACAAGGTGAAACTCGCCGCCCCAGACCTGCGCCAGTTCCCGGCTGTGGCGCTGGAATTCCGCGCTCTCGGCACCGCCGACCGCGACGCCAATGCGCGTGCCGGTGCGGGGCTTGAGGTCTAACGGCGACAATCGCCCGATCGTGGCCGCATCCGTCAGCCCAAGAATGCGCCCCATCGGCAGATGCGCGATCGGCTCAAGATCGAATAGGCCGGACAGAGGAATGATCGGACGCAGCGGCGGCGATTCCGGGTCGGCTGCCGCCATCGCGGCAAGATGTCCGCCTGCGGAATGACCGGTGACATGAAGCGCCGATCCGTCGATGCCGAGATTGTCGGCTTCGCGCACAAGGAAATGCAATGCGCTACGGATCTGCGTCACGATGCCTGAGATCGTCGCAGGCGCGCAGAGTTCATGATCCAGATTGGCGACCGCAAATCCTGCCTTCAGCAGGCCTTCGGTGAAATGCGCGTTTGCGGATTTGTCGAACACCTGCCAGAAGCCGCCATGAATGAACACGAACACTGGCGGCTTCGCGACATTCACCGGACGATAGAGATCGAGCAGCGACGACGGCGCCGGGCCATAAGAGAGATCAAGTGCCGCGTGCGTGCGACGGAACGCTTCGCCATCGCGCCGCCAGTCGGCGAAGACTTTCGCCGGATCGGGCACCTGGAGGCGCGGGTTATATTCGCGCGCCATCTCGGCGGCTGAAAAGTTGCGCCAGATCGCGCCCTCGCGCGGCGGCGGGATCAGCGCATGCGCCTCGACAGAGAGACCAGGCCCGCCGCTGCGCAGCGTGACCGGCGGTTGAAAGCCTCCAACATACTCGCGGCAGGCCAGATCGATGGCGCGGCGTGAGGG
The DNA here is from genome assembly GCA_963736355.1 of uncultured Alphaproteobacteria bacterium. Classification (GTDB taxonomy): domain Bacteria; phylum Pseudomonadota; class Alphaproteobacteria; order Rhizobiales; family Xanthobacteraceae; genus CAVTOO01. Next base: position 8,895 of record CAVTOO010000008.1, read on the forward strand.
ATGAAACGCCGCCGGATCGGCGGCCGTCCATGTCATCTCCGTGATGTGCGCCGGTGCGCCGCCTGCGGGGACGAGCTGGCGCAGGATCAAACCCATCGCCTCGCGCACGGCCTCCGGCGCGTCGCTCTTCTCCGAGCGCGCCGAGAATGTCACGCGTTTTGTCTCAGACGCCGACATGGCGGTGCACCCTCTCGGCGTCGCGCTCGAGATCGGCGCTCGATCCCGACCAGACGGTCCGGCCTTTCTCGATGACGTAGTGCCGGTCGGCGAGACGCTTGAGCACGTTGAGGTTCTTGTCGACGACGCAGGATCGACTGTCCCTGCTCCTTCAGCGTCTCGAGGCAGCGCCAGATCTCGGCGCGGATGACCGGCGCAAGCCCTTCGGTCGCTTCGTCGAGAATCAGCAGCCGCGGATTGGTCATCAGCGCGCGGCCGATCGCCAGCATCTGCTGTTCGCCGCCCGACAGCGTCTGCGCCGCAGTGATTGCGCCGCTCGCCCAGCGCGGGAACAGCGGTAAGACGCGATCCAGCGTCCACGGATCGCTTGCGCGCCGCGATTGGCGGCGGTCGCGACGAGGTTTTCGCGCACGGTCAGCGTCGGAAACATCTGCCGCCCTTCCGGCACAAGCCCGATGCCCCGCCGCGCGATGACGTCCGGCCGCGCGACCGCGATCGCGCGCCGTCGAAAGCGCACGCTCGCCGGCATGGCGGCGGCATCAGGCCCATGATGGCGCGGATCGTCGTCGTCTTGCCCATGCCGTTGCGGCCGAGCAGCGTCACGACCTCGCCCGCGCCGACGTCGAGCGACACGTCGAACAGCACCTGGCTGGCGCCGTAGGCGGCCTGGAGCGCGCGCACGCGCAGCATCAGGCGTCTCCCTCGCCCAGATAGGCCGTGCGCACCTCGGGATTGGCCTGGATCTGCGGCCGCATTGCCGCGACGCGATGATGCGGCCATAGACCAGCACCGAGATGCGGTCGGCCAGCGCGAACACCGCTCCATGTCGTGCTCGACCAGCAGCATGGCGATCTCGCCCTTGAGCGTCGCGCAGAAGTCTCGATCATCCGGCGGCTCTCGACGGGCGCCGAGGCCCGCCATCGGCTCGTCGAGCAGCAGCAGGCGCGGCTCGCCGGCCAGCGCGACGGCGAGTTCGAGCTGCTTGCGCTCGCCGTGCGACGAGATGCGCGACGGGCACGTCGGCGCGGTCGGCGAGGCCGGCCGCGCCGAGCAGATCTTGCGCCGGCTCCAGCGCAGCGCGGCGCTCGGCGCGGATCGCGCCAGAAGCGGAAGCTGTGGCCCGTGCGACCTGCACGGCGAGGGCGACATTGTCGAGCGCGGTGTCCTCCGGCAGCAGCTGCGCGATCTGGAACGTGCGCCCGAGCCCGCGCCGCACGCGGCGCGGCGTGCGACAGGCCGTCGATGTCGTCGCCTCCAGAAGTGATGCTGCCGGCATCGGGCTTCGATCTCGCCCATGAGCTGCGCGATGAAGGTCGTCTTGCCCGCGCCGTTCGGGCCGATCAGCGCGTGCAGCTCGCCGGCGCGGACGTCGAGCGACATGCACGTCGGTCGCGGTGACGCCGCCGAAGCGCTTGATCAGGCCCTCGAACGCGCAGCAGCGGCTCAGCCACGGCGCGCCTCCGCATCAGCGCCGACCAGCGCTGCCAGGCCGCCGCGCAGGAACAGGACGATCAGGACCAGGAGCGGCCCGAGTACCGACCTGCCAGTGCTCGGTCCAGGCCGCGAGCACGGTCTCGAGCCCGATCAGGAGCGACCGCGCCCGCAGACCGGGCCGAGCAGCGTGCCCGCGCCGCCGAGGATGACCATGATCATGAGCTCGCCCGATTGCGTCCAGTGCAGCATGTCGGGCTGAGGCGAAGCGCGCGAAATTCGCCATCAGCGCGCCGGCCAGCCCGGCGCCCATGCCGGAGATCACGAAGGCGGCGAGCTTGTAGCGGATAGGCAGACACGCCCATCGCCGCCATGCGCCGCTCGCTCTGGCGGATGCCGTCGAGCACCGCGCCGAAGCGCGACCTCACGATGCGCGCCATCAGCGCGAACCAGACGCACGGCGAACGCCAAGGCAGACGAAAGTAGAACGTGATGTCGTCGCGCGTGTTCGAGAGCGGCAGCGCGTTGCGGCGGCGGATCGATGAGCCCGTCGTCGCCGCCATAGGCCTTCAGCGCGACGAACAGGAAGAACAGCATCTGCGCGAAGGCGAGCGTGATCATGATGAACTGCACGCCGCGCGTGCGCAGGCAAAGCGCGCCGAGCAGCGAGCGCAGCAAGTCCGCTGACGGCAGCATCGCCACCGGCAGCGTGATCAGGAGCTGGTCGGTGCCGGGAAGAAGCCCGAAGATCTTGTATCGCTCGACAAAGCGCCTGCGCCAGGATGCCGACCACATAGGCGCCGACCCCGTAGTAGGCGGCGTGGCCGAAGCTGACCAGGCCGCCATAGCCGAGCGCGAGATTGAGGCTCGCCGCGGCGATCGCGAGAATGACGATGCGCGTCGCCAGCGTCGTCAGCGCCGGATTGCCCGCGGCCTTGGCGACGAAGGGCAGCGCGATCAGCGCCGCAAGCAACGACTGCGAGCGCCAGCCAGCGACGCCAGCTGATGGTTGTCGATGGTGTTGATGCTGGCTTATCCATGGGCGGGGAACAGCCCCTTCGGCTTGATCAGCAGCACGAGCGCCATCAGGATATAGACGCCCATCGAGGACAGCCCCGCGCCGAGCGCGTCCGCGTCCGGCGCTGCTCATCACTGCCGCGCAGCAGTCCCGGCAGGAACGCGCGCAGCATCGTGTCGACGATGCCGACCAGCAGCGCGCCGAAGAACGCGCCGCGGATCGAGCCGACGCCGCCGATCACCACGACGACGAAGGTCAGGATCAGGATCTGCTCGCCCATGCCGACCTGCACGGCGGTGAGCGGCCCCATCATCAGGCCGGCGAGGCCGGCAAGCAGCGCGCCGAGCCCGAAGACGACCGTGTAGAGCAGGCGGATGTCGACGCCGAGCGCCCGCACCATGTCGCGATTGGTCGCGCCGGCGCGGATCAGCATGCCGAGCCGCGTGCGCTCGATGAGAAGATAGAGCCCGATCGGCGACCAGAAGCCCGACGGCGATGATCAGCAGCCGGTAGACGGGATAGGGCACGCCGGCGAAAATCTGGACCGATGCATTCGAGCAGCGCGGGCAGGCTGACGAACATCGGCTGGCGGCCGAACAGCAGCACGGTGATCTCGTTGAAGAACAGGATCAGCCCGAACGTCGCCAGCACCTGATCGAGATGATCGCGCGCATAGAGGCGGCGAATGATCAGAAACTCGATGAGCATGCCGGCGAGCGCCGCCGCGGCGAGACCTGCGGGAACAGCCAGATGAAACGAGCCGGTTGCGGCGGCGACGCGGCTGTGGCATAGGCGCCGATCATGTAGAGCGAGCCGTGCGCGAGGTTGATGACGCCCATGATGCCGAAGATCAGCGTCAGCCCGGCGGCCAGCAGGAACAGCATGACGCCGAGCTGCACGCCGTTCAGCAATTGTTCGACGATCAATGCCATGTGGAAACCGTCACCCCGTCGTCATTCCGGGGCGCGAGCAAAGCTCGCGAGCCGGAATCCATAGCCCCTGTGAGTTTGTTTAACACGGATGGGGCATGGATTCCGGAGTGCCGCCGATCCTTAGCGGATCGACGGCTTCCGGTATGACGTGTTTCTTACAGCTTGCAGTCCTTGGCGTAGACGTCGCCGTGGTCGGACAGGATCTTGCCGACCGTCTTCGAGGCGAGCTTGCCGTCGGCGCCCTTCTCGACCTTGCAGCGAGTACCAGTCCTGCACCGGATGCTGGTTCGGACCGAACTTGAAGTTGCCGCGGATCGACGCGAAGTCGGCCTTGAGCATCGCGGTGCGGAAGGCGTCGGTGTCGTCCACCTTGCCGCCCGTGGCCTTCAGCGCGGCGCCGATGGCGAGCGCGGTGTCGTAGCCCTGCTGCGCGTAGTAGGTCGGAATGCGGTTGTACTTCTTCTGGAACTCCGCGACGAATTTCTTGCTCGCCGCGTTGTCGAAATCCGAATTCCACTGCGCCGACACGTTCAGCCCGAGCGCGGCGTCGCCGACCGCCTTGAGCGTCGTCACGTCGAGCGAGGGATGCGGCACGACCATCGGCTGCGTGAGGCCCGCCTGGCGATACTGGCGCATGAAGGCGATGCCGAGTCCGCCCGGATGAAACTGGAACACGACGTCGGGGTTCGCGGCGCGGATCTGCGCCAGTTCGGCGGCGAAGTCGGTCTGGTCGAGGCGCGTGTAGATTTCGCCCGCGATCTCGCCCTTGAACAAGCGCTTGAAGCCGGTCGAGCGCGTCCTTGCCGGCCTGATAGTTCGGCGCGAGGATGAAGGCCTGCTTGTAGCCGAGATTGGTCGCGTTCTGGCCGGCGCTCTCGTGCAGCGAGTCGTTCTGCCAGGACACGACGTAGTAGTTCTTGTGGCATTCCTTGCCGGCGAAGTTCGACGGGCCGGCATTGGGGCTGACGTAGATCGCGCGCCGCGTCGAGCACGTCCGGCACGACCGCGCCCGCGACGTTGGAGAACACGATGCCGGTGAGCAGCTTGATGCCGTCCGACTTCATGAACTTGTCGGCGATCTGCTTGCCCTGGCCGGGCTTCAGTCCGTCGTCCTCGACGATCACCTGCACCGGCACGCCGCCGAGCTTGCCGCCTTCCAGATCGATGGCGAGCTGGAAGGCGTCGCGAATGTCGGCGCCGAGATAGCCGCCGGGGCCGGACAAGCGTGGTGATCATTCCGATCTTGACCGGGGTCTGCGCGCAAGCCGCGGCCGTTCCCAGAAGCAATGCGCCGAACGCGGCACCGATGGTGGTGAATTTGGCGGTCATAAGTTCTCCCCTACGCCCTGTTACGCGGCCATCCGATAGGTTCCCCGGCAGGCCCTTGAAGGCCCATTATGGCATGCAAAATCAGGGGCGTAATAGCCCGATAGCCAGTCATGCGACTTTTAGGCTATGCCCGTGAGCAACCGGACGAGCAACCGGAACGGGTGGAAAGCAATGGCCTCTTACATCCTCGCTATCGATCAGGGCACAACATCCTCGCGCGCCATGGTGTTCGATGCGCACAATGCCATCGTCGAGAGTGCCCAGCAGGAATTCACGCAGCATTTCCCGGCGTCGGGCTGGGTCGAGCATGAGCCCGAGGAGATCTGGGCGACGACGCTGGCCACCTGTCGCGAGGCCATGAAGCGCGCGAAGATCGAGGCCGCGCAGGTCGCCGCCATCGGCATCACCAATCAGCGCGAGACGACGCTGATCTGGGATCGCACCACCGGCAAGGCGGTGCATCGCGCCATCGTCTGGCAGGATCGCCGCACCGCTGACCTTTGCGCCAAACTGAAGGCCGACGGCGTCGAGCCAACAGTGACGGCAAAGACCGGCCTCCTGCTTGATCCGTATTTCTCCGGAACGAAAGTCGCCTGGATTCTCGACAATGTCTCAGGCGCCCGCGCCCGCGCCGAGCGCGGCGAACTCCTGTTCGGCACGGTCGATTGTTATCTCTTGTGGCGGCTGACCGGCGGCAAGGTGCATGCGACGGATGCGACCAACGCCTCGCGCACGCTGCTGTTCAACATTCATGACGGCGCGTGGGATGACGAGCTTCTGAAAATCCTGCGCGTGCCGCGCGCGATGCTGCCCGATGTGCGCGATTGCTCGACGCTGTTCGGCGAGACCGATCCTGCGTTGCTCGGCGGCGCCATCGCCATTCGCGGCATCGCGGGCGATCAGCAGGCCGCCACCATCGGTCAGGCTTGCTTTGCGCCGGGCATGATGAAGTCGACCTACGGCACGGGATGCTTTGCGCTGCTCAACACAGGCAACCGTCCGGTCGTCTCAAACAACAAGCTGCTCACCACCATCGCCTATCAGTTGAAGGGCCAGCGCACTTATGCGCTCGAGGGGTCGATCTTCGTTGCGGGTTCGGCGGTGCAGTGGCTGCGCGATGGATTGGGGTCGCTGAAGCACGCCGGCGATAGCGGGCCGATGGCCGAGAAGGCCGATCCGATGCAGGACGTCTATCTCGTGCCGGCCTTCGTCGGTCTCGGTGCGCCGTACTGGAATCCGAATGTGCGCGGCGCGCTGTTCGGGCTGACGCGCGGCACGGGTCCCAACGAACTGGCGCGCGCGGCGCTGGAGAGCGTCTGCTTCCAGACGGTCGATTTGCTGGAGGCGATGCGTGCCGACTGGCCGGAGTTGAAATCGACGCGCACGGTGCTGCGTGTCGATGGCGGCATGGTGGCGTCGCGACTGGACCATGCAGCGCCTGTCCGATCTGCTCGACGCGCCGGTGGATCGTCCGGTGATCAAGGAGACGACGGCGGTGGGGGCGGCCTATCTCGCCGGGCTCGACGCCGGGCTTTATCCCGAGCCCGCGCAGTTCGCCGATGGCTGGCGGCTCGACCGGCGCTTTACGCCGGCGATGGCGACGACCGACCGGGAGCGCAAGCTCAGGGGCTGGCGGCTGGCGGTCAAAGGCGTTTTGGCGAGCGATCCGGGAGCATGATGGCGTGGCAAAGTGGGAACCGGTTTTCGGATAAGATCATGCTCCCAAAAAAGGGTCAGCCTGCCCTCGAAAGGCCCCGAAAACCCTGCGTTTTTAGGGTTCCCGCGCCTTTTCGCGCCCGGCGAATGCTGGTAATCTGATTCAATGTTGAACAATCAGGGTTCCCGGGGCGGCGACAACGGTTCGGACAACGGCACATCGCCGTTGCGCGAAGCCTTGCGCGAGGCGCGCATCGAAGCCGCCGAGCGCACGGGCGTCGTCGTCGAATTGCGCGATGCCGAACTGGCGCGACTCGAGATTCTCAACGAAGCGCTGGACCCGGTGTTCGCCGACATTCCGGCCACTGTGGAATTCTTCGATCGCGGCATCAGCCAGGGCGACACGCCGCGGCTGTGGGTCGACATGGTGGCTCACGTCGTGATGGGCCACGACAAGCGCAATTACCGTTTCGTGCAGGACACGCGCAATGGCCGCACGGTCATCGCCGAGTCCCATGATGTGCCGACCATCGTCAGGGCGGTGACGCAGTATGTCGCGCGGCGTTTGATCGAGCGTGAGCGCAGCATGGTCGTCGGCGCGCCGGCGATGTCTCAATCTAATGTGGGGCAGTCGAAGCCGCGTCGCTTCTGGACATTTGCGTTCGGTTTTATTGTCGGCGCTGCCGCATTGTTCGGCGCGGCCGTGATCTACGCGCTGCGCGCTTTCTGAGCAAACTCGGCGCTGTCATTCCGGGACGACGCGAAGCGTCGGGCCCGGAATCCATAACCCCTGTAATTGTTGGATGCCTCGGCAGGAGTCGTATGGCTGCGGCGTATGGATTCCGGGCTCAGCCCTTCGGGCTGCCCCGGAATGACAAGGATTTGTCCTAACCCAACCTGACCTTCTGCAATTCCCCGATCGTCAATGCACCGGGCGTCGTCAGTCCGCGCGTCGTCATCTCGCATTGCCATGTGTCGCGCACACGCGCGACGCGGAATAAATTATAGGCCGCGCCCTCATGCTCGTCGTCGAGGATGCTCGATGCCGACGGCACACCGATCATCGGAATTTGCGCGTCGGGTCCTTCGATGGGCATGCGCGTCAGGTGATGATCGTGACCGTGCAGAATGAGTTCCGCGCCGTGAACGCGCAATATTTCGCGCAGGCGTTCGGAATCCATCAGCCGCTTGTACCAGTCCTTCGGGTCGGAGTGCAGCGGATGATGCACCAGCACGACGCGGAAAAGTCCCTCGCGCTTGAGCCTCTGTAGGATGTCCGCAAGCGCGGCGCATTGCACTTCGCCCAGCGTCCCGGTCGCCATGAAGGGCGCGGTCGGCACCGCGCTCGACAGCGCGACCAACGCAAGCGCTCCGCGCCGCCGCACGAATGGAAAGCTGACCGTCTTCGCGCCGTCACCCAGCATGTAAGGCGCGCAACTGGTGGCCAGCGCGTCGCGCGCCGACGCCACATAGGCATCGTGATTGCCGGGGATGAGCGTGACATTCTCGGCGGGCCCGAGCGATTGCACCCAGGCTTTCGCCGCCACGAACTCGGCGGGCAGCGCCAGATTCGTCAGATCGCCGGTCACCGCGAGATGATCGAAGGTTTGCGTCTTCAGGTCGGCGATCAACGCGTCGAGAATCGGCCGCTGATGAATAGCGGAGCGCTTGCGCCGCCAGTTGATATAGCCGGTGATGCGCTTGCCGATGAGATCGCTCCAGCGCGGCTGCGGCAGCGGCGGCAGATGCGGGTCCGACAAATGGGCAAGCACGAAAGCGGGCATTCCATCATTCCACGCGGGCTATAGGCCGCAATGCCGAAGCCTTACCTGTTTGCGCGCTTCGCGCCAGAGCGTTTTCAAGCGAAGTGGAAACCGGTTCGCGTGAAGAAAACGCGTCAAAACAGGAAGCTAGAGCCCCGGCTTTGATTTCGTCAAAGCCGGACAGGCTCTAGGCGTTTCCTATCAATATTCCCGCCAGAAACACCAGGATGCCGCCGATCACCACCTGGAACGCCGCGCGCAGGAACGGTGTGTCCATGTAGCGGGCGCGGATCCATGAAATCGCCCAGAGCTCGACGAGCACGACGATCGTCGCAAGCGCCGTCGCCCACCAGAAATCCTTGAGCAGAAAGGGCAGGGTGTGGCCGACGCCGCCGATCGTCGTCATCACGCCGCAGACGATGCCGCGCAGCCAGGGTGAGCCGCGTCCCGAAATGATGCCGTCATCGGATAGCGCCTCCGTGAAGCCCATGGAAATACCGGCGCCGACCGACGCCGCCAGGCCGACCAGAAACGTCTCGTGGGTATTGTGGGTGGCGAAGGCGGCTGCGAACAATGGCGCCAGCGTCGAGACCGATCCGTCCATCAGTCCGGCGAGGCCGGGCTGGACATATTGCAGAACGAACATGCGCCGTTCGGTCTCGGCTTCCTGCACCTTGGCGTCGGTGGAGATACCGCTGACGAGTTGCTCGGCATGCGCCTCATGCTTGTCTTCTTCCTCGGCGAGCGTGATCAGCAATTCGCGCACCGACACGTCGCGCGCATTCTCGGCCGATGTCCGGTAGAAGCGCGCCGCCTCGTATTCCATGTCGGCGGCGTATTTGCGCACGTCGTCGAGGCCGAGCGGGCGCATCAGCCACAGCGGTTTGCGCTTGATGAATCCGCGCACATCCTGGCGGCGGATCAGCGGCAGGTACTCGCCGAATTTCTGCCGGTAGAGATCGTAGAGCATGGTGCGGTGGCGGACTTCCTCGTCCGCCATCTCGGAGAACACCTTGGCCGAGGCGGGATACTGCGCCTGCAGGCCTTCGGCGAACCCGCGGTAAATGCGGCTGTCGTCCTCCTCGTTGGAGATCGCGAGCGCCAGCACTTCCTGTTCGGTCAGTTCGGTGAATGCTTTCACGGCGGGTCGCCTTTCATCGTGGCTGGAGCCGTCAGGCTCGTGGCTGGGCGGCCGAAGGGCCGTTCATTTTCCAGTTTTGACAAGGCGCTGGCTTCGGTGCAAGCGGATCGTGATCAGCCGGAAGGAGCAGGATATGCCGCAGTCGCGCCTGCGTGTGACACTCGAACCTGTCATCCGCCTTGTCATGCATCAATGGTGGCGCTTTGCGCGCGGCCTGACGATGGGCGTGCGCGCGGTGGTCGTCGATGCGCAGGGCCGCGTGTTTCTGGTCAAGCATTCTTACGTCTCCGGCTGGCATTTGCCGGGCGGCGGCGTCGAGGTCGGCGAGACGGCGCTGGAAGCGCTCGGGCGCGAATTGCGGGAAGAGGGCAATATCGAAATCGGAGAGACGCCGTCATTGTTCGGGGTCTATTTCAATGGCCATGTCTCGCGGCGCGACCACGTTCTTCTTTATAGTGTGCGCTCCTTCAGTCAGGCGTCCGCGCCGGAGCCCAATCGCGAGATTGTCGCCACCGGCTTTTTCAGCGTTAACAGTCTCCCGGCCGAGACGACGCAAGGCACGAGGGCGCGTATTGCAGAGGTTTTGCAAGGCATTGCGCCGGCTACGCATTGGCGGCCGATGGACGGGCGGTAAGGGAGGTGCTAAGCGCAGGGCATGATCCCGAAAAGTTGTCCGGACTGTCCGGTCAGGAATCCGGTTTTCGGAAAAGATCATGCCCAACGATATCGAGACTCTATGTCGGATATGGCTTTCACCCTTCTTGCCGAAACGGCCAATGACGCCGAGTTCGATCGAGCGCCTCCATGAGCGCACCTTCGGCCCCGGCCGCTATGTTCTGACATCCTATCGGCTGCGCGAGCGTATCGGCCACGCGCTGGCCTTGTCGTTCACCGCGCGCATCGGCTCGCTGCTCGTCGGCTCGGTGCGCCAGTCGCCGATCTGCATCGGCAATACCCCCGCGCTCTTGCTCGGCCCGCTCACCATCGAGCCGCCGTTCCGGCAAAAGGGTCTGGGCCGCGCGCTGCTTGAGCGCGCGTTGAAGGAAGCGCGCGCGCAGGGACACAAACTGGTCGTGCTGGTCGGCGACGAACCTTATTACGGCCGCGTCGGCTTCAAGCGCGTTCCACGCGGTCGTGCCGTCATGCCGGGCCCGGTCGATCCGCGCCGGCTTCTGGTGTGCGAACTCACCGACAATGCTTTTGAGGGTGTCTCCGGCGCGATCCGTCCGGATTGGAGTGCCGGAGCGTGATCCCGACTCGACGGGCCGCGTTAGGCAAGTGGGAACCGGTTTTCGGATAAGATCACGCTCCACAAATAACTCCACGATCACTATCAGCGTCTCAAAAACTCGCCGTCGCAAACAGCCGCACTGAACGTCCCGGCATCAGCACCTCGTCCTTGCGGAACGAGCTGTGATTGCGCACGTCGTCGTCGAGCAGATTGGTGCCGACGATCCCGATCCGCGCATCCGTGAGCGTTGATCCCGGCGGCAGGGTCAGTCGATAGCTCAGTTCGGCCTTGAGCAGATCATAGCCTTGCGTCGGCGTCTCATTGAGCGCCAGCTTTGTTTGCGCAAACGCGTGCAGCAATCCGACGCGGGCATGCCAGGCGCTCGTCGTCCACCACACCCCGCCACCCAATCGATGCGGCGGAATGCGCGGCACGTTGCTGCCGTCGCTGAATTTCGCATCGACAAAATCATATTGCCCGTCGATACCGAGCGTGCCGCCCGCCAGCGGAGCAACGTCGAGTTGCGTCGCGATCTCCACGCCGCGGAACGTCGCGTCGCGCTGGGTGTAGAGCACCTGATGCAGTTCGGTGCCGCCGCCCGTACCGCAGGAGGCAAAGTCGTCGTCGCAGGTCAGCCCGGTATCCTGCTTGTAGATAAAGTTCTTGAAGCGCGTGTAGAACGCCGTCACGTCGAAACGCCACGCGCCCTGCGGCCGGCGCAATCCGATCTCGACGCCGCTCGCCGTTTCCTTCTTTAAATTCGCATCGCCGATTTCGAACGTCGCCGACGCATCATGCGCGCCCTTGGCGAAAAGCTCCGCCGCGCGGGGCGCGCGTTCGACATATTGGCCGTTGGCAAACGCGACGAGCCCATAGGGCAAAGCCTGCAGCGCGCCGATGGAGCCGCTGAGCGGCGTGAATGTGCGCTTCGCCGCAAAGTCCACCGGATCGCCGCCGCCGCCATCGATGCCGGGAAACAGAGCGGGCGTTCCCTCGACGCCGGCCCGGTCGACACGGCCGGCGGCCTGCAGCTTCAGCGTGTCGGTCACGCGCAGTTCGTTGAAGATGTAGGCGGCACCCGCCAGCGTCTCCGCCGGTGCCAGCAGGCCGCCGGCTTCGCCCGCGGTCGCCAGGCGCTGATGATTGATCTGCAATCCCGGCGCGACGGTCAGCGCGCCGAACGGTGTGGCGACCGGCGCAAACTGCGTTTCGATCCGCGCTTCCTGTTCCTTGTTCTTGAAGGTGGCGCGCACAGCATCAAAGCCGTCATCTTCGCTGAAGCTCTTCTCGTCGTGCTTGTAGTCGGTCGCGCCGAACCAGACGCGCACGGCATCGACCATCGCGGAGGAGGGGCGGATCTCGCCCTTGCCGAAGATCTTGGTCTGTTCGAGATCGATGCGCGTATTGGCGGCCGCCGATTCCGCGCCGGGGATATGATAGAGCGCGCGCGTATTCGTGGCGGCGATGCCGAAATATCCGTTGTCGAAGAACAGCGACCCGCCGATGGCGCCACCGCCGGCATTCAACGCGGAGTTGGCCTGCGTGCCGCCGGGAATGCGATAATCGCTCGCGTTGCGGCCGAACATGTCGAGATGGATCGCGCCGCGTTCGCCGGCGGCGTTGACCGCGACCGAACTCTCGATGCCCCGGTCGGCGCTCGAGAACGCCGAACTGATGCGGCCGGACAGCCCTTGCGGCAGGCCCGGCATCGGAATGCGGCCGTTCTCGACGGCGACCACGCCGCCGATCGCCTGCGAGCCGTAGCGCAGCGTTGCCGGTCCGCGCACCACCTCGATGCGGTCGGCGGTGAGCGTATCGACCGGCACGGCGTGGTCTTCGCCGATCTCGGAGACGTCCATCGTCGAGGTGCCGTTTTCCTGAATGCGGACCCGGAAATTATCGAGACCGCGAATGATCGGCCGGCTCGCGCCCGGCGCGTAGGTCGAGGCCGAGAGGCCGGGCCGGTCGAACAGCGCATTGCCGAGCGATCCACCGGGGCCGAGCGCGCTGCCGCCCTGCACTTGATCGGCGGTCATGGTCGTGACGGCATGAAAAGACTGGTTCAGCAGATCGCCCGGCGTCGGCGTGGCCGGGGCAATCGGGCTTGCTGTGATGGTGATGGCCGGGAGCCGCTCTTGGGCGAGGGCAGGACCGCTCAGGCCGGTCCCGAGTGCGAGAAGCGGCAGAAAGTGATGCGAGGTCAGCAACTTGGAACGATTGGGGGGCATGAAAGTCTCCTGGTAATGTTATAATATAACATTACCGATGCCGCTCCGGTCAATGGTGTTGCCTCAAAACCTCACGACGCAGCCGCAGCAACACTTGTCTTGAACCGATGTCACTCAGGTTCCGACCTATCCAATATTCCCGCCTCGCGCCGCATCCGGCGCAATGGAGTGCCCCCATGCCTGCTCTGGTCCGAAAATCCGCTCTCGTTGTGCTTTGCCTTCAGATTCTGGGATGCGGATTGGCTCAGGCCGATGACGGGCTCGACACCAGCAAATTGCCGCGCGCGGCCGGGGCGAAGGAGATCTTCGCCAACGCCTCAAGCACCATCTACATCACGCCGACCAGCGTGCCGCAGACCGCCGACGCCGTCCGCAACGTGTTGCGCACGAGTGGCTGGCAGCAATTCGCACCGAACGCATCGGCGCAGCCCGCGACGAACGAGATGCAAATCTCGACTTTCAGAAAGGGCGCGTACGCGATCTCGGTGATGGTCAATATGGCTCCGGCGCAGAACAATGCGACGAGCGTCAACTACACCGCGACCTTGATGCGCCACGATCTGCCGTTCCCGGCGGACGCCACCGACATTGTGTTCGATCCCGATCGCCCGATGCTGTCGCTGATGACGGGCGGCGCGCTCGATCAGACGCTCGCGTTCTTCCGCACCGAGCTTGGCACGCGCGGCTGGTCGCGCTGGACCTCGAAGGGCGGCAAGCAGTCCGCGACGGAGGGGCCTGCGGGCGAAGTCACCGATCACGGTGCGTTTTCCTATTACGTGCGCGACAACGGCCAGCCGATCATTCTGCTGCTTCAGCGCAAGCCCGACGGTCGCCTCTGGACCGAGATCAAGCCGGTGCCGGCGAGCCTTCTCAACTCGCTCGCCGCCGACAAGCCGGAGCCTGTGAAGGAGCAGCCGAAGGTGGCCGCCGCTGCGCCGCAGCGCACCGCCGTCGATGACGCCATCGACAAGGCCCTGAATGACGCCTTGAAGGGCGCGGGCGCCGCGATCACGCAGGCGATGAGCGACATCAACAAGCCCGCGCCGAAAGCCGCACCCAATAATGTCCGCGTCGCCCAGGCCGATACTCCGGCGTTGCGTGCCTCGACCGAGACCAAAGCGCCGATCCCGGTTCCCGAAGGCGCGACCGACATCGAAGTCAACGCCACCGACGGCAAGCTCGAATTCGAGAGCGAGGAAAGCGTGCGCGCGCTGGCGACGTTCTATCGCAACAGCCTGAAAACCTCCGGCTGGCGCGAGAAGCCCTCCGTCATCAATCGCCCCAACATGGCGATGCTGGAATTCAGCAAGGGCGGCAAGGATATCTCGATGACCATCATGCAGATGGGCACGTCGAGCAATGTCGATGCCCACGGCACCGGCCTTGTCGATGACGCGGCAGCCGCGGCTGCGCATTGCCAGCCGCGCCGATCGAGGAGCTGGAAGGCGAGGACAAGGACGGCTTGCCGATCCCGACCAAGCGCAGCATGAGCGGAATGGAAAAGACGCCGCTGCGCAAGAATCTCACCGCGATGGTGGAATCGCCGGTCAAGAGCGTGCTCGCCTTCTATCGCCGCGAGCTGACCAAGATGGGCTGGAAGGAAGAAAGCGCCGGTGCGGTCGAGAAGCCCGATCAGGTCGCGCTCTCCTTCACCACCCCGGATGGCCCGGCGCAGCTCAAGCTCAACGCCAAGGGCATGAACACCGAGGTCAGTCTCGCGACGCGCAGCCAGTCGGCGGCGAAGGCGAATAGCGGCATGGTTGCCGCCGCCGGTCAGGGCAAGCTTCTGTTCGGCAACATCAACGAGAGCGAAGCGCAGATCGTCATCAACAAGAAGACGGTGAAGATCGGCGCGGGCGTCGGCTCCAAGGGACCGGACGGCCCGACGTTGGAATTGCCCCCGGGCAAATATTCCTTCAGCTATCGCATCGGCAGCAAGGCCGGCAAGCCGGATCAGGTCGAGATCAAGGCCGGAGAAACCTGGGGCCTGATGGTCGGTCCCGGCGGCGTGCTCGTCGTGCAGATCAATTAAAAAACAACCCTCCCCTTGAGGGGGAGGGTCGCACGCCAACCGAACTCGGATTTATCCGAGTTCGGCATTATACGAATCTCAAGTCGGCTTTAGCCGACTTGAGCGGCGTGCGGGGTGGGGTGATCGTGTGCTAGCGCCCTTCGCGCATCCAGGTCGCGGCGAAGGCGCCGACCAGCAGCAGCAGTCCGAGAATTCCGGCGAACACCGGCAGCACGCCGATGCCGCGCACCACGCTTGCGTCGCGCATCCTGATGCCCATCCAGCCATCGCCGCGGAAGCTTGAGGCCGACGCGCGCACCGCGACGATCCGCGGCAGATCGAGCGCGGAGGATGTCACCAGCCGTCGCGCTTCGCCGCCGGTCGCCTGCGCCAGCGGCGCCAGCAATTCCGTCGTCGAGGTGACTTCGGCGAATTCCTTCGGGTTCGCAGGTCCGACATTGACCAGTGCCTTGAGCGTGCCGTCGGTCGCCTGCCACAGTCCCAGTTCGTCCACCGGCACCGAGGCGCGCCACAATCCGGGCTCCGCCGCCGTCATCGTCAATTGCCGCGTCTTGCCGGATGGCGACGTCACCGTCACCGGCTGCACGGTCTCGCCCATGGTCTGGCGCTGGATGATCAGATTGCGGCCCTGCGCGATCAGGCGCAGCGCTTCTTCATCGAGGTCGGGCTGCTTCATCAGCCAGTGCGACAGGCGCCGCAGCAGATCGATATGCGGCCCGCCGCCTTCAAAGCCGCGCGCCCACAGCCAGATATGGTCGGACAGAAGCAGCGCGACGCGGCCTTCGCCCTGACGCGCCAGCACCAGCATCGGCTTGCCGTCGGCGCCTTCCATCACGGCGGAGCCCGTAGTGTTGCGCGTATCGACCAGACGGAAGAAGCGGCTCCATTGCGGCGGCTCGCTGGCGGAGCCTTCGAGCCCGCGCGTCACCGGATGGCGCTTGCCGGGCTCGCTCAGTTTGGCGAGGAACGCCTTCTCGGTCACGCCGACCGGCTCGGCCGGCAAGATCGTATCGAGCGGCGTGCGCCAGATGCTCGACGTGCTTGCATAGTCGGGGCCGGCGGCCACCAGCACCGCGCCGCCATTGCGGACATAGCGCGCGATGTTGTCGAAATAGGCGATCGGCAGCACGCCCTGGCGCGCATAGCGATCGAAGATGATGAGATGAAACTCGTTGATCTTCTGCTGGAACAGTTCGCGCGTCGGAAATGCGATCAGCGACAATTCGTTGATCGGCGTGCCGTCCTGCTTTTCGGGCGGACGCAGGATGGTGAAGTGCACCAGATCGACGCTGGCGTCGGATTTCAAAAGATTGCGCCATGTGCGCTCGCCCGAATGCGGCTCGCCGGAGACCAGCAGCACGCGCAGCTTGTCACGCACGCCGTCGATGGAAACAACCGCGCGGTTATTGATCAGCGTCAGCTCGTTGTCGATCGCGGCGGCTTCAATCTCGACGATGTTGGGGCCTTCATGCGTAATCGGAATTTCGATCCGCATGCTCTGGCCGCTTTGTACCGTGCGCGTCGCGAGCTGTTCGCCGTCGCGCCGCACGATGACATTGGCGCGCTGGCCGCTGATGCCCTGGTCCTCGACGCGGAAGGTGATGGTCTGCTGCTGGCCGACGATGCCGAAACGAGGCGCGGTGACGAGCGCGACGCGGCGGTCGATCTCGTTGGCGCGGCCGGTGATGAGTGCATGCAGCGGCGCGGTGAGGCCGAGCGCGGCGGCGTTGGTCGGAATGTCGTGAACGCGGCCGTCGGTGATGAGGAACGCGCCGCCGACGCGATCGGGCGGCACGTCGGAGAGCGCCGAGGACAGCGCCGAGAACAGCCGCGTGCCGTCGGTCTCGCCGTCGGACTGGCCGCTCTCCACCACGCGGGTTTCGATGCCCTTGATGGCTTTCAGCCGGTTGAGAAGTTCTTCGCGCGCCTGTTCGGTTTCCTTGGTGCGCTCGCCGAACTCCTGGCTCGGGCTCTTGTCGACGATCACGGCGACGACCGACGACAACGGCTCGCGATCCTCGCGGGTGAAGGACGGATTGGAGAGCGCGAGCAGAATGAGCGCGAGCGCCGCGATGCGCATCGTGCCGCCGCGCGCGCGCGACAACAGCAGCAGCGCCGAGATCACGACGATCGCAATCGCCCCGATCCACAGGATCAGGGTCGGAACCAGCGGAGCGAAGGCGATGCCATACTGCATTCAGTTACTCTATTCCCGATTGAGCATGATCTTGTCCGAAAACCGGGGCCCACTTTTCGGGATCATGCTCGCAATTATTGTCCGAGCCGCTCGATCAGCGCCGGCGCATGCACCTGGTCGGCCTTGTAGTTGCCGGTCAGCGTGTACATCACGATGTTGACGCCGGCGCGGAAGGCGAATTCGCGCTGGCGCGGTTCATTGTCGCCCATCGGCAGCATGGTCTGGCCGTCGGGCCGCAGTGCCCAGGCGCCGGCGAGATCGTTCGAGGTGATGATGATGGACGATACGCCGTCGCCGCCGCGCGCCGGGCGCGTCGCCGCATCGTCAGCTTCGTTGGCGTCGCGCGGCAAGGCCTCGACCCATGTCTGGCCGGTGTTGAAGCGGCCGGGGAAGTCGCGCAGCAGATAGAATGTCTTCGTCAGCACATGCTCACGCGACACCGTCTCAAGTTCGGGAATGTCGAGCGAGGACAGAATATCGCGCAGCGTCAGCATGCCGGGCGTCTGCGCTTCGCCATTGGGTCCCGCCGACGCCTCGAAGGCATCGCGCGTATCAAACAACACCGTGCCGCCTTGCTTCATATAGGCGTCGATCCGGTCGAGTACCACGCGCGGCGGCTTGGGCGCGCCGGGCACGATCGGCCAGTAGATCAGCGGGAAGAACACAAGTTCGTCGCGCGCCAGATCGACGCCGACCGGCTCGCCGGCTTCCAGCGCCGTGCGTTGCGCCATGAACAGCGTCAGGCCCTGCATGCCGGCTTTGACGATGTCGTCGATGTCGGTGTTGCCGGTCACGACATAGGCGAGCCGCGTCTGGCCCGCCGCCTTGATTGCGAAATCGTCGGCCGCGGGCGAGCTCTGGCTTTGGGTCTGGCCCGGAGTTTGCGCGCGGTTCGGGGCCGGGCTCTGAGAGAAGGCCGATTGCGGCACGCCGGTCAGCACCATCGTGGCGGCAAGCAGAAGCGCCGCCGCCGTGGGAGCCCGTCGTCCAAACCAGCGCATCAATCCTCCAAGCAGCACCGCCACGATGATCGCATCGATCAGGAACAGTGCAAGCGCCACGCTGAGCGCAAATCCGCGCAGGTCGCGCGGTTCCGCGCCGGTATAGGTCGCCTTGCGGGCATTCAGAGCCGAATCGTCGATGGGCGCAAGCCGGTCCGCGGTCGCAAGTGCGTTAACGGCGAGCGGTCCGTCGGCAGGGCCATAAAGACCGGGCGGATGATCGGCGCGGGCGCGGTCGCGGAAATCGGCCGAAAGAGGCCGCGCGGTCGGCGGCGGCGGGCCCAGAACCCCGAAACCATCCATGTTCCGAAGCGGCGCGAGCGTCTCGGCTTTCGACTTCGGCGGCGACGCCGGCGCCGGGATCCGCGGTATGGCCCGACATGTCGACGATGCGGCGAAGCATCTCCACGAACGTGCCCGACAGCGGCAGGTCCGACCAGCGCGAGTCGGCGCTGACATGGAACAGGGCGATGACGCCCTTGCCGCGCTTGACGCCGGTGACGAGCGGTGTGCCGTCGCGCAACGACGCCCAGGTTCGATCCGCCAGCGTCGCATTGGGTTCCGCCAGCACCTGGCGCGACACCACGACATCGTCGGGCACCGGCAGGTTTGCGAACGGACCTTGCTGCGAGAACGCTGCGAGATTCTGCGGCTGCTCCCAGGTCAGGCTGCCGCCGAGCTGGCGTCCGCCGCGGCGCAGACGCACCGGCACGAGGTCGTCATCGGCGGCCGCGAGCCGGGGTCCGGCGAAGCGAACCAGCACGCCGCCCTGATCGAGCCATGTGCCGAGGCGCTCGCGGATGTCGGGCGAGAGCGTGCCGACATCGGCCAGAACGATCATCGGGATTTTCTGATCGAGCAATTCGGCGATCGCCTGCGCCGGCGCGCCGCGTCCGGCGATGCGCACATCGGCGAAGGGCCCAAGCGCGCGCGACAGATAGAACGTCGAGGCCAGAAGCGGCTGCGCGGTGTCGGCGCTCGCGCCCGACACGACGCCGACCGCGCGGCGGCGCCAGCGCCGGTCGAGCAATTGCACGGCGCCTGCGGAGCGCTCGCCGACGATGTCGAGGCGGGCGATGTCGTTGCGGATTTCGACAGGCAGATCGAGCGAGACTTCCGTCTCCCGATCCGATCCGGTGAAGGCGAAGCGCGCCTCGCCGACAGGCGAACCCTTCTGGTCGAGCGCACGCACGAGGCCCGCGCCGTTGCCGGCGGTTTCCGCGCGCACCACCTTCACGGTCATGCGTGAGGCCGCATTCTCGGCGCCGGCCAGTGCCAGCGCGCCCGGCGTGCCGTCGCGATAGACGATGACGTTGCGGCCCTGCGCAATCGTGGCGAGGCCGGAGACGAAATCCGCCGCGCGGCCGGTATCGACGCCGTCGGACAGCCAGACGATTTCAACGTCGCCGGTCGCCGCGATGAAACGCGTGATCGCGGGCAGGGCTTCGACGCGCTCGATGGCGTAGGGCTTCGGCGCGATCTGGCGCACGCCGATGCGCGCGGCGCCCGGCGGCTGCATGGTGATGTCGCGCGTGGCTTCCGACAACGGCACAAGAGCAACGCCGCGGCTGTCATTTTCCGCGCTGGCAATCAGTTCGTCGGCGGCCTTGATGCGGGTGTCCCAGCTTGCGGCCGCGCTCCAGCCGTCGTCGATCAGCAGCACCAGCGGCGCGGTCGAGCGCTGACCGGTGCCGGGCGGGTTCCAGACCGGGCCGGCGGCTGCAAAAATCACCAGCGCTGCGGCGAGAAGGCGGATCAGCGTCAGCCACCACGGCGTGCGCGACGGCGTTTCTTCCTTGGGCGCGACATCGAACAGAAGCCGCGTCGGCGGAAACTCGATGCGGCGCGGGCGCGGCGGCATCAGCCGCAGCAGCCACCACAGCACGGGCAGGCTGACGAGCCCGAGCAGGAGCCAGGGTTGCAGGAAGCCGAGAGGAAGGCCGCCGATCATACGAAACGTCCTGCGCCGACGCCGGCGAAGCGATCGGCCGTCATGCCGCCGTGGAGATAGAGCAGCAATTCACTGGCCGGCCGGTCGGTCCGGTGGATGGAAAACAGCCAGTCGCGGCGGCCGGTCTCGTGGCGGATTTCGTCGCGATGGGCCTTGAGGCGGGCGTCGTAATCCTGCGCCCAGGTTTCGGCGCGGCCGGCAGTGATGGTGCCGAAGCCTTCCGGCTCGACGAATTCGACACGGCCTGAATAAGGGAATGTTTCTTCGGCGGGATCGACGACCTGCACCACGGTGCCGTGCGCCCCCGATGACGAAAGCCCCGTCAGCGTGGTGCGGATCTCGCTCATCGGCGACCACAGATCGGACAGGATCACGATTTCCGAGCGCGGCGACGGCACGAAAGCGGGCGGCAGGCTCAGGCGATCGACGCCGTCATGCATCATCGCCTGCGCCATCTTGTCGATGATGTTGGTGTTGGCGCTTGGCGCCATCAGGCCCGGAATGCCGACACGCTCGCCGCCATCGACCAGCAGTTCGGCCAGCGCGAATGTCACGATCAGCGCGCGTTCGAGTTTGGAGTCGCGCGCAGTCTTGGACGCGAACGCCATGGACGGTGAACGGTCGGGCCACAGCCACACCGTGTGCGCGGCTTCCAGCTCCTGCTCGCGAACATAAAGATGATCGTCACGCGCCGAGCGGCGCCAGTCGACATTCTGCGACGGCTCGCCTGAGACGAAGCGGCGATATTGCCAGAAGCTTTCGCCGGCGCCGGCCCGGCGGCGGCCATGCAGGCCGTGGATGACGTTGGCGGAGATGCGCCTTGCTTCGAGCACGAGGCGCGGCAGGCTTGCCGCGAGAGAACGGCTTTCGCCGTCGGCGCGCCGGACAGCGAGAAGTTCTTTTTTCTCCTGCGCCGCCGTCCGTTCCATCAGCCGATCCGCGACTTCAGCGCGCCGATGACGTCGTTGATGGTGCGGCCTTCGGCGCGCGCCGAGAAGGTCAGTGCCATACGATGCTTGAGCACGGGCTCGGCGAGGTCGAGCACGTCGTCGATCGAGGGCGCAAGACGGCCATCGAGCAAGGCGCGTGCGCGCACCGCCAGCATCAGCGATTGCGAGGCGCGGGGGCCGGGTCCCCACGCGATCAGTTTGCCGAGATCGCCGGCATCGGGGCCCGGACGCGCCGAGCGCACCAGAGTGAGGATCGCTTCGACAACCGAATCGCCGACCGGAAGGCGCCGCACGAGGCGTTGCGCCGCCATCAGGTCTTCCGGCGTCATCGCCGGCTTGGCGTGGTTCTCTTCGGCGCCGGTGGTTTCGAACAGGATCCGGCGCTCGGCGTCGCGGTCGGGATATTCGACGTCGACTTCCATCAGGAAGCGGTCGAGCTGGGCTTCCGGCAGCGGATAGGTGCCTTCCTGCTCCAGCGGATTTTGCGTCGCCAGCACGTGGAAGGGCTTCGGCAGATCGTGGCGGACGCCCGCGACCGTGACGTGTTGTTCCTGCATCGCCTGCAGCAGCGCCGATTGCGTGCGCGGTGAGGCGCGGTTGATTTCGTCGGCCATCAGCAGCTGCGCGAACACGGGGCCGGAGAGAAAGCGGAACGAGCGTTTGCCGGCCGCGCTTTCCTCGAGCACTTCGGAACCGAGAATGTCGGACGGCATCAGGTCGGGCGTGAACTGGATGCGGCGTGCGTCGAGGCCGAGCGTGATGCCGAGCGTCTCGACGAGCTTGGTTTTGGCGAGACCGGGCACGCCGATCAGGAGCGCGTGGCCGCCGGACAGGATCGTCACGAGCGTATTCTCGACCACCTTGTCCTGGCCGAAGATCACGCCTGCGATCGCAGCCTTCGCCGCGCGCATATTGGCGGAGACTTGTTCCGCCGAGCGGACGATCACGTCCTCGAGCTTTTCGACACTTTCACCGCCTGCCATCGCCTGCTCCTGTGGCTCGCTGTCCGCCCGTTTGAGCCTATCGTAGACACTCGTTCCTGCAATGTAATGCCTTGAATCCGGGCCGTCCCGCACTATCCAGTGCAAGTGTGACATCACGTTCTGGAGAGCGTGCGGAATAAGCCGAATCTTGTGGGTTGTGCCGAAGCGACCACATTCATGATAAGTTGACTCCAACCATGGCGAACCAAGGGCAAACCCGCCAAAACGCGGGGCTGGACGGGCTGATCGACGTGACGCGCGAGTTCGCGCGGCGCGGGCCGGCGCCTGTGCATTTGTGGAATCCGCCCTTCTGCGGCGATCTCGACATGCGGATCGCATCGGACGGGACCTGGTTCTATCTCGGCACGCCCATCGGCCGGCCCGGATTGGTCAAATTGTTCGCTTCCATTCTGAAACGGGAAGGCAATTCCTATTTTCTGGTGACGCCGGTCGAGAAGGTCGGCATCCGGGTCGATGACGCGGCCTTTGTCGCCGTCGAAATGACGGCGGAGGGCGAGGGCGACGCGGCGGTTTTGCGGTTTCGCACCAATGTCGATGACTGGCTGACATGCGATGCAGCGCATGGCTTGCGCTTCGAGCGCTCCGCCGCCGACGGCTTCATTCCGTATCTGCATGTCCGCAGCGATTTGTGGGCCAAGGTGACGCGGTCGATCTATTATGATCTCGTCGATCGTGCCGGCGAGCGCATGATCGATGGCAAGGCGATGCTCGGTGTGACATCCTCCGGCGCGTATTTTCCGATTGCGACGGTGGCGGAGGCGGAGCAGGGGCTGTGAACGATACCTTCACCAGCGAAAAGGCGCCGCATCTCGCCGCCGAATTGTTCCGCCGCGCCCGCGCCGAGCTCACCTTCGACGTGCCGCAAGATCTTGCCGATCCGTCGGCGTCCTATACGCGCGGCGATCACGCGCTCGATCAGATCGTGGCGATGTCGGATCTGCCGATGCGCACCGCCGCCGTGCTGATCGCAATCGTCGAACATGACGAGCCGACCGTGCTGCTGACGCAGCGCGCCGCGCATCTCACCGATCATCCCGGACAGGTCGCCTTTCCCGGCGGCAAGATCGACAAGGGCGAAACGCCGCTTGAGGCGGCGTTGCGTGAGGCGCATGAGGAAGTCGGGCTCGAGAAGCGCTTCATCGATCCGGTCGGGTATCTCGATGTCTATGTCACGTCGCGCAACTATCGCATCGTGCCGACGCTGGCGCATGTGCGGCCGGGCTTCGATCTGACGCTCAACGCGCAGGAAGTCGATAATGTTTTTGAAGTGCCGTTGTCGTTCCTGATGAACCCAGCCAATCATCAACGCCAATCGAAGGATTATCGCGGCGTGAAGCGTCATTTCTGGGCGATGCCGTTCGGCGAGCGCTATATCTGGGGTGTTACCGCCGGCATTCTGCGCGGTCTCTACGAACAGATGGTTCAGGCATGATCAGGACGGTCGTCACGGAACTCGGTCTCTTCCTCATACCGTTCGCGGTTTATGCGGGGTTTCTCTACGCGACGCGCGCCGGGCTCCTGCATCCGGAGTCATGGCCGATGAAACGTGTCGTCGCGCTGACGGCCGCTGCACTCGTCCTCGCCATCGGCGGCTTCGTATTGTTCGCTGATTTCAACAGCGCCGCGCCGGGCTCGACCTACGTCCCCGCGCATATCGAGAACGGCAAATTCGTGCCGGGCGCGACGAAATGAGCGCGGCGGTGCCGACCTTCACCGATGCGCCGTGGCTGCGCGAAGGCGCGACCGCGCGCGTTCTTGCGCTGCTGAATGACGGCGGCGAGGAAGCGCGCATCGTCGGCGGCGCTGTGCGCAACGCGCTGCTGGGTCTGCCGCAGGGTGATATCGACATCGCAACAACGGCGCTGCCCGAAGAGGTTGTGCGCCGCGCGACACAGGCCGGCATCAAATGCGTGCCGACCGGCATCGAGCACGGCACCGTCATGCTGGTGCGCGACGGCCGCTCGTTCGAAGTCACGACACTGCGCGAGGATATCGAGACCTTCGGGCGCAAGGCGAAGGTGGCGTTCGGCCGCAGCTGGCAACACGATGCGCAGCGGCGCGATTTCACGATGAACGCATTGTCGGTCGATGCCGCAGGCCTGGTGCATGATTACGTCGGCGGTCTTGACGATCTCAAGGTCCGCCGCGTGCGTTTCATCGGCGAGGCCGACAAGCGCATCGCCGAGGATTATCTGCGCATCCTGCGCTTCTTCCGCATTCATGCCGAATATGGCGAGGGCGCGCCGGACGCGGACGGATTGCTGGCCTGCATTCGCGGTCGCGCCGGCCTTGCGATGCTCTCGGCGGAGCGCGTGCGCGCCGAATTGCTCAAGCTTGTGATGGCGCGCCATGCGGTGGCGTCGCTCGCTCATATGAGCGAGACCGGCATTCTCCTCACGCTGCTTGGCGGCGTGCCGCGTCTTGCGAGCTTCGCCAACATGATCAAGGCCGAGAAATCGGCAGGCGTTGCGCCCGATGCCGTGCGCCGTCTCGGTGCGCTGGCCGTGGTTGTCGTCGAAGATGCCGAGCGTCTCACCGGGCGGCTGCGCCTTGCCAATGTGGAAGCTGCGCAACTTGCATCCATGGCGGATCGCTGGTGGTCGCCGCCTGCGGACGACAACGCCGCCCGTGCGCGACTTTATCGCCTCGGCGCGGATCGTTATCGTGATCGCATTCTGCTCGGCTGGGCACGCGACGGTCACGGCGCGGACCGTGCGCATTGGCACGATTTGGCCACTCTGCCGCAGCGCTGGACGCCGCCGGTGTTCCCGCTGAAGTCGGCGGATTTTACCGCACGCGGCATCGAGAAAGGCCCGGCACTTGGTGTTGCGATGCGGGCCGCCGAGGAAGCCTGGATCGCGCAGGGCTTTCCGTTGCTCCCGGAAGCGCTATCGGCGATAGTCGAGGCCGCGCGCCAAGCGACATCAACCCTGCGCTGATTGTTCCGCGGATTGCCGATGCGACGTCTCCTGAAAGGCCTTGTGATCTTTTTGTTCGGCGGCGTGCTCGGCATGGGCGCGGGCGTCGCACTCGGCTTCTTTCTGTTTCCCTTCGTGTTTCCGCCGCCGCCGGCCGTCGAACAACTGACTGAAGCCGATCGCTCGCCACTTGTCGCAACCGGCACCTTCATCCACGCCAATCCGTCCGATCCCATTCACTGGGGCAAGGGCAAGGTCTCGGTGTATGAACGCACCGTATTTCTTGAGCCGGATTTCGAAGTCGGTCCGGGCCCGGCCTATCATGTCTATCTGGTGCCGAAGGCGTCCCTTCGCGCCAATGGCGATCTTGCCGATGCGATGTTCGTCGATCTCGGCCGCTTGCGCGCCTTCAAGGGCAGCCAGCGCTATGCGATCCCCGCCGGTGTCGATCTGAAGAATTATCCCAGCGTCATCATCTGGTGTCGAGCAATTCAACGTGCTGATCTCGCCGGCCGATCTTGTCGTCCGCGCAGGCGGCGCGCTGATGCAGTTTTTCAGCGATGTCGTCGCCGTGTTCGCGGCCGGCTTTGCCGATCTCTCTGTCACGCAACTTATCGTCGTCGCGGCCGCCGCCTTTGTCTCGGGCGTGATGAGTTGCCTGGCGGGCTACGGCGTCGGCCTCATCATGCCGCTGGTGCTGGTGCCGATCGTCGGACCCGAGCCCGTCGTGCCGGTCGCGGCTCTGTCTGGGCTTTTTCTCAACATAACGCGCGTTGTGGTGTTCTTTCGCCATGCCGATTGGCGCCGTTCGCTGACGGCGGCGGCGATCGCCGCTCCCACCTGCGCACTCGGCGCCTACGGATTCACGTTTCTGACCGGCAAGGGCATTCTGCTGTTGATCGGCACCATGCTGCTGATCAGCGTGCCGCTGCGCTATCTGCTCAAGCGGGCGGACCTGAAGCTCAGCGACCGCGGACTGTGGATCGGCAGCTTCTTCTATGGCGGCATCTTCGGCGCGACCCCCGGCGCCGGCGTCATCATGGTGTCGATGATGATGGCGACCGGCGTGCACGGCACCTCGGTGCTGGCGACCGACTCTCTGGTGTCGATGGTTCTCGTCACGATCAAGTCGTCGGTGTTTTTCTTCTCCGGCGCTGTGACGCCGCTCGTCATGGCGCTGGTGCTGGTCACGGGATTATCGGTGCTGCCGACGGCCTTCGTCGCGCGCATCCTCATGCTGCGCCTGCCGGTTCACATCCACACCGCGATGCTGGATGCGATGGTGAGCGTCGGCGGCGCGGTGTTGATTGCAGCGGCGTTCAGGTAATGCGGCGCAAGTGAAGTGGGAGGTTCGCGTTGAAAACGTGCTTTGCCATTCGCTGCTTTGTGGTCGGCTTCTTGCATCGGGCGGTCACATTCGCTCGGCTGTTCGCGGCCGATGAAGTACGTCGCGGCCGATCTCGGCTTGCTGGTTCGCGGGTCCTGAGGCGCAGACCACGGTCCTGTTCGCGCCGTCCGCTCGTTTTCATCAAAGCCGAAAATCGTAACTGCGGTGACGGTTCGCGGGCCTTCGAATCTGTACGACACTCGTCCTGGATCCTCGCATGCGTCGATGCGGACTCATAGCCTTCGGGCTGGAGCCTGGACGCTTGCGGCAGCGGAGCGCGGAGCAACGCTGCGACACCGGGCCCATGACGAAATCGCCACTGAGGCGGCAGCGAGCAGCCGTCTCGACGGATGCGGATCGCGCGACCCGATACGGCCACTTCACCTCGGGCGGCATCGACGACAAAATCGATTCCACATTGCCGCCGGTCTTCAGCCCGAAGATCGTGCCGCGGTCGTACAAGAGATTGAACTCGACATAGCGCCCGCGCCGCACCAGTTGTTCCTCGCGGTCGTCGCTCGTCCATGGCGTGTTGAAATTGCGCCGCACCAGCTCGGGATAAACTTTCAGAAACGCGCGTCCGACATCCTTGGTGAAGGCGAGGTCGGCGTCCCAGTTTCCGGATTCGAGCCAGTCGTAGAAAATGCCGCCGATGCCGCGCGCTTCGTTGCGGTGTTTCAAAAAGAAATATTCGTCGCACCAGTCCTTGAACTTCTGATACGGCGCGACCGCGGTGTGTGCGTCGCAGGCGCTCTTCATCGCCGCATGAAACGCCACCGTGTCGGCATCCTCCTGCGTACGTCTTCGCATCAGCACCGGCGTCAGATCCGCGCCGCCGCCGAACCAGGCCTTCGTCGTCACCACGAAACGCGTGTTCATGTGCACGGCCGGCACATGCGGGTTGCGCATGTGCGCGATCAGCGAAATGCCGGACGCCCAGAAGCGGGGGTCGTCGGCCGCGCCGGGGATTTGCCCGCGAAATTCGGGAGCGAATTCGCCATGCACGGTCGAGCAATGCACACCGACCTTCTCGAACAGCCGTCCGCGCATGATCGACATCACGCCCCCGCCGCCGGCCGCGCCGGAATGATCGGTGCGCTGCCATGGCGTGCGCACGAATCGTCCGGCCTCGCCCGGATAAAGCTGTGCGGAGGCGTCGTCCTCGAGCTGTTCGAAGCTGCGGCAGATGTCGTCGCGCAGGCTTTCGAACCAGGCGCGGGCGGTCTGTTTGCGGGTGTCGAGCAAAACGTCGGTCATGGTGGGGGTCTGCGTTCATCTGGTCGTGCCGAATCTGCCGCATCGCCTCGCCGCAGGCCATGGCCGCGGCCATGGCGACATTGAGCGAGCGAAGCCCGGCCTTGACCGGGATCAGGAGCCGTTCGTCGGCCGCATCATGGACGGGGTCGGGCACGCCGGCCGATTCGCGCCCCACCATCAGAATGTCATCTGTTGTGTAGCCGACATCGCGATAATCCTGCGCGGCGCGTGTGGACAAAAGCAGCAGCCGCAGGCCGGCCCCGCGCCGCCATTCCTCGAATACGGCGAATGACGCATGGCGGACGATGCTGACCTGGTCGAGATAATCCAGGCCCGCCCGGCGGAAGGCATAGTCGCTGACCGGAAATCCGGCCGGCTCGACGATATGGGCCTCGATATCGAGGCAGGCGCAGAGCCGCAGAATCGTTCCGGTATTTTGGGGAATGTCGGGCTGATAAAGAGCGAGGCGCATCGCGGCTCCGGGCTGGTTTTCGCGGACGTTCTTGGCCGAAATGTCACATCATCCAAAGGGTTTGCAGCGTTGCAGTGCTGCGTCGCGATAGCGGGCTTGCGCTCTTTCGGCAAGGGTGCCAATAGAACCATTCTGAACTGTGCTGTTCCCCCCTCAAAGGCCCGGAATGGCGCGCTCATCTGCCGCCGCGGGGGCCGCGGGCGCCGGCAGTCTCGTGTGCCTTCCGGCGCGTGTTTCGGACACCGCGCAGGGTCAGGGCAGGGCGAGTCCACCGGCACGACCGGAAAGGGTTTGGAATCGTGACGACGATGGCTTCGGCGGGACATACACGCCGTGATTTTCTCTATGTCGCAACCGGCTCGGTCGCGGCTGTCGGTGCAGCCTTCACGGCATGGCCACTGATCATCCAGCTCAATCCCGATGCATCGACCATCGCTGCCGGCGCGCCGATCGAAGTCGATCTGGCGCCCATCACCGTGGGTCAGGCGATCAAGGTGTTCTGGCGCGGCAAGCCGATCTACATCAGCCACCGCACCAAGAAGGAAATCGACGACGCCCGTGCGGTGAACGTCGCGAGCCTTCCCGATCCGCAGTCCGATCAGGATCGCGTCAAGGCCGGTCACGAACAGTGGCTCGTCCTCATCGGCATCTGCACGCATCTCGGCTGCATCCCGATCGCGCATCAGGGCGAATATGACGGCTTCTTCTGCCCGTGCCATGGCTCGGTGTACGACACCTCCGGCCGCATCCGCAGCGGCCCGGCGCCGACCAACCTGCCGCTGCCCCCCTACGAATTCGTTTCCGACACCAAAATCCGAATCGGCTGACGGCCGCTTTCTCCTTCAGGACTGACATCATGAGCGGACATTCGACCTACCAGCCGCAAAGCGGATTCATGAAATGGATGGAGAAGCGGCTTCCGATCGCTTCGTTCATGCATGGTTCCTTCGTTGCCTATCCGACGCCGCGCAATCTGAACTACTGGTGGACCTTCGGCGCCATCCTCTCGATGATGCTGGGCGTGCAGATCATCACCGGCATCATCCTGGCGATGCACTACACGCCGCATGTCGACCACGCCTTCAATTCGGTCGAAGCCATCGTGCGCGACGTCAACTACGGCTGGATGCTGCGCAACATGCACGCGTCCGGCGCGTCGATGTTCTTCATTGCCGTCTACATCCACATGTTCCGCGGCCTGTATTACGGGTCATACAAGGAGCCGCGCGAGATCCTCTGGATTCTCGGCGTCATTCTCTACCTCTTGATGATGGCGACCGGCTTCATGGGCTACGTCTTGCCGTGGGGCCAGATGAGCTTCTGGGGCGCCACCGTCATCACCAATCTGTTCTCGGCCATTCCGGTGGTCGGCGACAGCATCGTGACGCTGCTGTGGGGCGGCTACTCGGTCGGCAATCCGACGCTGAACCGCTTCTTCTCGTTGCACTACCTTCTGCCCTTCGTCATCGCGGGCGTCGTCGTGCTGCACGTCTGGGCGCTGCATGTCGTCGGTCAGAACAATCCGACCGGCGTCGAGCCGCAGACGGAGAAGGATGTCGTTCCGTTCACGCCCTATGCGACCGTCAAGGATGCGTTCGGCGTCAGCTGTTTCCTGTTGTTCTTCGCGTGGTTCATTTTCTACATGCCGAACTTCCTCGGCGACCCCGAGAACTACATTCCCGCCAATCCGGCCGTGACGCCGGCGCACATCGTGCCTGAGTGGTACTACCTGCCGTTCTACGCGATCCTGCGCGCCATCCCGAGCAAGCTCGGCGGCGTCATCGCGATGTTCTCGGCGATCCTCGTGCTGGCCTTCCTGCCCTGGCTCGACAGCGCCAAGACGCGCTCGTCGCGTTATCGCCCGGTCGCCAAGCAGTTCTTCTGGATCTTCGTGCTGGTCTGCATCCTGCTCGGCTGGCTCGGCGGCAAGCCAGCGGAAGGCGGCTATGTCACTGCCTCGCGCGTGCTGACGTTCTGCTACTTCGCTTACTTCCTGATCGTGCTGCCGCTGCTCGGCCGCTTCGAAAAGGCGCGCCCGGTGCCGAACTCGATCTCCGAGGATGTGCTGGCAAAGAGCAAGTCGACGACGGTTGCGTCCATCCTCGTCGGGCTTGTCGCGCTTGGCGGGCTTCTCGTCGCCGCGCCGCATTCCGCGCGCGCGGCTACGGAAGCGCCGACCCCGCCCTCGCTCAAATGGTCCTTCGCCGGTCCGTTCGGCACACTTCGATCGTGGCCAGCTGCAGCGTGGCTTCAAGGTCTACAAGGAAGTCTGTCAGGCCTGTCACAGCCTGAAGCTGGTGGCATTCCGCAATCTTTCCGAGCGCGGCGGACCGGAGTTCAGCTTGGCTCAGGTCGCGGCTCTCGCGGCCGAGTACAAGGTGCAGGACGGCCCGAACGATGCCGGCGAGATGTTCGAGCGTCCGGCTCGCGCGGCGGATCATTTCCCCTCGCCGTTCCCCAACGACAACGCCGCGCGCGCGGCCAATGGCGGCGCGCTGCCGCCGGACATGTCGCTTTTGGCCAAGGCCCGCTCCTATCCGCGCGGCTTCCCGCAATTCGTCATCGATCTCGTCACGCAGTTCCAGGAGCAGGGGCCGAACTACATCGCCGCTCTGTTGCAGGGCTATGAGGAGCCGCCGCAGGGTTTCAACCTGCCGCAGGGCTCCAACTACAACAAATACTTCCCCGGCCACGCCATCGGCATGCCGAAGCCGCTCAGCGACGGTCAGGTCACCTATGACGACGGCGCGCCGCAGACGGTCGCGCAGTACAGCCAGGACGTTTCCGCGTTCATGGTGTGGACGGCGGAGCCGCACATGGAAGCCCGCAAGCGGCTTGGCTTCCAGGTCTTCATCTTCCTGCTCATCCTCTCGGGCCTGCTCTACTTCACCAAGAAGAAGATCTGGGCCGCGGCGCACTAACTTGTTGTCATTCCGGAAGCCGCGAAGCGGCTGTCCGGAATCGATCTCCCGGTCGAGTTATTTGATTGAGACAGGGGTTACCGGATTCCGGGTTCGCTCGCTAAAGCTCGCGCCCCGGAATGACAGACAGACATTCTGTCCAAAAGGCCCCTCGCGGGGCCTTTTTTGTTTCATATCTCTGACGCATCATTGCGCGGACCAGAAGCACACACGGAGACATCCCATGGGCGTCATCATTCCGTTCAAGCGTCCCGACGGCCAGGACGCCAGCGGCTATCTCGCGCATTGCGGCATCGCCAATGCGCCGGGCGTCGTCGTCATTCAGGAATGGTGGGGTCTGCAGGATCAGATCAAGGGTCTGTGCGATCGCTTTGCAGCCGCCGGCTTCGATGCGCTGGCGCCCGATCTCTACCGCGGCACGGTGGTCGCCTATCACGACACCGACGGCGCCAATAAGGCGATGACCTCGCTCGATTTCATCGACGCGACCGAGCAGACCGTGCGCGGCGCGGCGCAATATCTCAAGCGCAACGGCGCCAAGGCCGGCATCACCGGTTTCTGCATGGGCGGCGCGGTGGCGATCATCGCGTGCCGCGCGCGTGCCGGATGCTGTCCGCCGCCGTCGCCTTCTACGGCATTCCGCCGGAGGGCGCAGCGAAGCCGGCCGATGTGAAAATTCCGCTGCAGGGTCACTTCGCCAGCAAGGACGATTGGTGCACGCCCAAGGTCGTCGATGAGTTCGAGGCCAAGCTGAAGGCGGCCGGCAAGAGTTACGAATTCTTCCGTTACGATGCCGACCATGCCTTCGTGAACGAGCAGCGCATGTCGGTGCATGACCGCGCCGCCGCCGAGCTGGCGTGGGGCCGGGCGACGGCGTTCTTCAGGCAGCATCTGGGGTAGGTTTACCCTCCCCTTGAGGCGGAGGGTCGCGCACCGTCAGGTGCGCGGTGGGGTGAGTGACCGCACGAATTGTCCACCCCCTCTCGATCCTCGCCCCCGGCTCGGATCGACCTCCCCCCTCAAGGGGGA
Source organism: uncultured Alphaproteobacteria bacterium (assembly GCA_963736355.1). Lineage (GTDB taxonomy): Bacteria > Pseudomonadota > Alphaproteobacteria > Rhizobiales > Xanthobacteraceae > CAVTOO01. The sequence continues at coordinate 40,920 of CAVTOO010000008.1, forward strand.
GGTGAAGAAAGACCCCGGCGCCACGGCTTGACAAAGGTTGCGCCGCTATGATGCTCTGCGCGCCATGAAGATGAACCGCATCAACGTCTCGAAGTGGTGGCGCACCTCCTGAAGGTGGCCGGTGCGACATTTTACTTTAATCGTCAGGCCGTCATCGCAGTGCGACGGCCTTTGCTTTGTCCAGCATGGTTCGTCTCCCTGCGCGATTCGTAAGAGGAACACATGAACAGGACGATTTTCTCACTTCCGCAAGAAACCAAGTACCGCACCGCCGGCGGTCTCGATGTCGTGCGCCACGCCGACGCAAGTTCACCGGCGGCGCCGAGGCTCGACGACCTGATCGAGCTGCTCGATCCGCATCGCGGCGTGGTGCTGTCGTCGGGCACCACGGTGCCGGGCCGCTATGAGAGCTTCGATCTCGGCTTCGCCGATCCGCCGCTGCGGCTTGAGACCACCGGCGACGAACTTCTTCATCGAGGCGCTGAACGCGCGCGGCGAGGTGCTGATCGCCTTTCTCGCGCGACATGCTGCGCGATCCCTGCGTCGTCATCTCGGAAACGAGCGCACACGCGGCTCGACGGCCATATCTGCGCGGCGACGCGCCGGTCGACGAAGACCAGCGCACCCGTCGCGCCAGCGTGATGTCGCTGGTGCGCGACCTCGTCGCCGCGCTGGCTCGCCGAATGACGATCCCTGCTCGGCCTGTTCGGCGCGTTCGCCTACGATCTCGTGTTCCAGATCGAGGACCTGATGCAGAAGCGCGACGCGCGAAGCCGATCAGCGCGACATCGTGCTGTATCGTGCCGGATCGCCTGATCTGGCCTATGACCGCGCCACCGGCCGCGGCGTGGTGCTGTCGCTACGACTTTTCCTGGAAGGGCAAGTCGACCAAGGGCCTGCCGCACGACACGCCCGAGAGCGTCTACACCAAACCGCCGCGGCAGGGCTTTGCCGATCACGCGCCCGGCGAATATCAGGCGATCGTCGAGAAGTCGCGCGCGGCGTTTGCGCGCGGCGATCTGTTCGAGGCGGTGCCGGGCCAGTTGTTCGCCGAGCCCTGCGAGCGTTCGCCGGCGGAAGTGTTCCAGCGGCTGTGCCGGATCAATCCGTCGCCCTATGGCGCGCTGATCAATCTCGGCGACGGCGAGTTTCTGGTGTCGGCGTCGCCGGAAATGTTCGTGCGCTCCGACGGCCGCCGGGTCGAGACCTGCCCGATCTCCGGCACCATCGCGCGCGGCGTCGATGCGATCGGCGACGCCGAGCAGATCAGGCAACTGCTGAATTCGGAGAAGGACGAATTCGAGCTCAACATGTGCACCGACGTCGACCGCAACGACAAGGCGCGCGTCTGCGTGCCGGGCACGATCAAGGTGCTGGCGCGCCGTCAGATCGAGACCTATTCGAAGCTGTTCCACACCGTCGATCATGTCGAGGGCATGCTGCGGCCGGGCTTCGATTCGCTCGATGCGTTCCTGACCCATGCCTGGGCGGTGACGGTGACCGGCGCGCCGAAATTGTGGGCGATGCAGTTCGTCGAGGACAATGAGCGTTCGTCGCGGCGCTGGTATGCCGGCGCGATCGGTGCGGTCGACTTCGACGGCAGCATCAATACCGGCCTGACCATCCGCACCATCCGCATGAAGGACGGCCTCGCCGAGGTGCGCGTCGGCGCGACCTGCCTGTTCGATTCGGATCCCGCCGCCGAAGACCGCGAATGCCAGGTCAAGGCGGCGGCGCTGTTCCAGGCGCTGCGCGGCGATCCGCCGAAGCCGCTGTCGGCATTCGCGCCGGATGCCACCGGCTCGGGCAAGAAGGTGCTGCTGATCGATCATGACGACAGTTTCGTGCATATGCTGGCGGATTATTTCCGGCAGGTCGGCGCCACCGTCACCGTGGTGCGGCACATCCACGCCCAGGAGATGCTGAAGCAGAAGGACTACGATCTGCTGGTGCTGTCGCCGGGTCCGGGCCGGCCGGAGGATTTCGGCATTTCGAAAACCATCGACACGGCGCTCGACGAAAAAGCTGCCGATCTTCGGCGTCTGCCTCGGCGTGCAGGCGATCGGCGAATATTTCGGCGGCCAGCTCGGACAGCTCGGCCAGCCCGCGCATGGACGGCCGTCGCGCGTTCAGGTGCGCGGCGGGCGGCTGATGCAGAACCTGCCCAATGAGATCGTGATCGGCCGCTATCACTCGCTCTATGTCGAGCGCGACAGCATGCCCGACGTGCTGCAGGTCACGGCGACCACCGAGGACGGCGTCGCGATGGCGATCGAGCACAAGACGCTGCCGGTCGGCGGCGTGCAGTTTCACCCGGAATCGCTGATGTCGCTCGGCGGCGAAGTCGGCCTGCGCATCGTCGAAAATGCGTTCCGGCTGGAGTCGACAATCGGACGTCATTGCGAGACGCTGCGACGAGCAATCCAGCCTGCTTGCCGCATGGATTGCTTCGCAGCGCTCGCAGCATGACGAATGGAGACGAGAAACCGATGACTTTCGAACACGATCTGAAGGCCACCGTCCGCACCATTCCGGATTATCCGAAGCCGGGCATCCTGTTTCGCGACATCACCACGCTGCTCGGCGATGCGCGCGCGTTCCGCCGCGCGGTCGACGAACTGGTGCAGCCCTGGGCGGGCATCGAAGATCGACAAGGTCGCCGGCATCGAGGCGCGCGGCTTCATCCTCGGCGGCGCGGTGGCGCATCAGGTCTCGGCCGGCTTCGTGCCGATCCGCAAGAAGGGCAAGCTGCCGCACACCACCGTGCGCATCGCCTATTCGCTGGAATACGGCATCGACGAAATGGAAATGCACGCCGACGCGATCGAGCCCGGCGAGCGCGTCATCCTGGTCGACGACCTGATCGCCACCGGCGGCACCGCGGAGGGCGCGGTGAAGCTGCTGCGCCAGATCGGCGCCGAAGTGTCTCGCCGCCTGTTTCATCATCGACCTGCCGGATCTCGGCGGCGCCGACAAGCTGCGCGCGCTGGACGTGCCGGTGCGCACGCTGATGGCGTTCGAGGGGCATTAGCGCATCGCGGGAGGCTTCCGCATGTGCAGTCGTCAGCACCGGACTTGACCCGGTGATCCCGCTTAGCAGGGCACATGCGCTCCAGATTCGAGATGGCCGCGAATGGCAAGCGAAGCCGCCGCGTACAGCCTCAAGCTCCTCAGCATCAGATTCAGCGTCGAGCTCGCGGAAGCTGAGGTAGTTCTCGCGGATCCATTGATGCAGTTCGGTCGACGGGTCCTGTCGGTCGCGCAGAAACTGCGTGAACGAGAATGTCAGCCGGTCGATGATAGGTCTTCAGGAACGGCGGCAGCGCCGCGATGCGCAAGCCGCGACGCTGCCGATAGACGTCGCGGCAGCTCGCCCCAGCATCACGTGCTCGTTGTCGACCGTCACCAGCGCGGCTCCGGAAACCCGTCGCCGCAGCATCGTCGATAGGCGCGCGCGCGAGACGCGTCGGTATCGGCGATGAACAGGACGATCGGCGCGACGCCGCGCCGCAGCGCCTCCTTGATGAAGCCGATTTCCTCGGTCATCTTGAAGAACTCGTCGAAGGCGTGAAAGCCGAGGTCGATCACCTTGGCGACGCTCGTCATTGATCGATCAGCCGGTCCATCAGCTCCATCTTGCCGAAGGTGTCGTCGATGTCCGCGGTCTCGGTGACGCGCGGCAGATAGTCGAGCAGCGACGGTTCTTCAGGTTGATGTCGAAGGCCGCGACCGCCGTGATCTCGGCAGCAGAAATTCGGTCAGCAGCCGCGCCATCAGCGTCTTGCCGACCAGCGGGCGGGGCGAGCAGATGATGTAGACGGGCGTCTGCGCGTGATCACTGAACCGCGCCCTCATAGCGTTCTGGCGGAAGGTTAGCCGGCAGGCGCTGAATCGTCAGGCACGACGCGTCAGCGGATTCCGGCCCGCAGCTGCGACTATTCGCCGCCGTTGTCCGTTCGACGGCCTGTCCTTGGCGCTCGGCTTGCCGACGATGTCGGTCAGCTTGATGCGGTCGAACTCGCTCCAGACATTGGCCGAGCCAGTGGCGGACATAGCCGCGCAGCACGAACGAATAGTTCGCCGCCTCGTCCTGCGATGCCCTTGTTGGCGACGAATTCAGGAACGGCACCGAGGCGACTTCGACCTGCTCATAGGCCATTTCGTTGAGCTTCGGGATGGTGATCTCGGTGGCGTCCTTGATCCGGTGGAAATAGGAATTGTAGGTCGCCTGGTCCCACTCGAAGAAGCTGCGTGTTGTTGATGAAGTTCTTCACCAGGAAATATTTCGCGCCGTTCATGAAGTTGGCGGTCTCGGCGATTTCGTCGAGCGAGGCGATCGAGGGGCCGAGGATGTGGAACACGGCGAAGGTGATCTGGCCCGGCTTCGCGGCGTCGAGGAAGCCGATGTCGCGCAGCGAGGCCAGCGCCGGCGACAGCAGTCCGGCGCGGACGTCGATCACGGTGACGGAGGACGCCGCCGAATTCAGCGTATCGAAGATCTTCATCTGGTCCGCTCGTCGACGTCATGTCGACGATCTCGGTGATGTCCGGATGGAAGCGCTTCAGCGTGCCGCGCGGCGATTCGGTGTCGAAGGCGCGGGTCGGGACGTTGTTGGCGGTGAAATAGTCGAGCACCGTGCGCGAGACGGTGGTCTTGCCGACGCCCGCCCTTGTCCGCGCCCACCACGATGACTGCCGGCTTTGCCATATGTGTCCCTCAGAATCGGGCCGATGACCGGCCCCTCAAGACCAGTGTCCGCCCTGCTTTGACCGGAACATGGCAGAAACACGAGAGAATTCAATTGCTGTGGCTATCCCCGGGCGTTCCCGTTGGATTTGTCCTTAACCACGTCGCCGCCGGGGATTATCGCGTGCCCCAGGGCCCCATGGTGCCGGACCATGGCCCGCGGGGCTGCGCCGGCTCTGCGGGGGCCGTTGGCTGAGGGGGGACCTCGGCGGGAACCACGGTGTCTCCGCTGACCGGCGTCGCGTCCTCGTTGCGCCGGCTTCTTCCAGCCCCGGCGGCGGCAGCGGGCCGGGATCGTGGCCGCCGGCGAAGTCCACCAGCGCCTTGACCCGGTCGTCGATCGACGGATGGGTCGCGAACAGGTCGGCGAAGCCCTCGCGCGGATTGTCGATGCACATTTCCATCACCGCCGAGGTCGCGCCCGCGAGCTCGCCGCGGTTCTCGATCTTGCGCAGCGCCGCGATCATGGCGTCGGGGTTCTTGGTCAGTTCGACCGAGCCGGCGTCGGCGAGGAATTCGCGCGAGCGCGACAGCGCGAAGCGGATGACCTGCGACAGCAGCCAGGCCAGCGCGATCAGCGCGACCGCGATGAGGATGGCCAGAATGGCGCCGCCGCCGCCGCCCTTGCGGTTGCTGGCCGACGAGGACGACGACGAGGATGACGACGAGCGGCTGCCGCCGAAGCGCATGCCGAGCTGGAAGAACATCCGGAAGAACAGCTCGGCGAAGAAGCCGATCACGCCGGCGATGATCACCGCGATCACCATCAGCGCACGTCGCCGTTGCGGATGTGGGTGAGCTCGTGCGCCGAGCACCGCCTCGATCTCGGCGTCGTCGAGCGCCTGCGATCAGCCCGGTCGTGACCGTGATCGAATATTGCTTCTCGTTGAGGCCGGTGGCGAAGGCGTTGCGCGCGTCGCTCTCCATCACCTTCAGCTTCGGCATCGGGATGCCGCGCGAGATGCACAGGTTTTCGAGCAGGTTGTAGAGCCGCGGCTCCTCCTGCCGCGTCACGTCATGCGCCGCCGGTGACGGCGTCGATCATGTTCTGGTGGAAGAAATAGGCGATGACGATCCAGACAGCGCGGCCGATGGTCGCAAAGGGAATGGACTTGCACCAGGTCGCGCCAGCCGCGCGGCAGATAGTAGTCGAGCGGCGCGTCGCTGTCGAACAGCACCTCGCGCCATCAGCGCGCCGGCAAACACCATCACATAGACCAGCAGGAACAGCCCGGCGAGCAGCAGCATCGAACGGCGCCGGTTCGATGCGATGTGGGTGTAGAGACCGTAGGCCGCCATGATGTTTCGCTGCTTTCCAAAGCGTCGCGAAGTGGGAACCGGTTCGCGTGACGAAAACGCGTCAAACAAAAAACCGCCCGGACAGGCTGGCCTGTCCGGGCGTTCGCTCTGCGTCAGAACTTCACCTGCGGCACCTGCTCGAGCTGCGGCCGCGCTTCGCCGAGATCGAAGAATTCCTTGCTGGTGGAAGCCGAACGGTCGCGGCGAACAGCGCCGCCGGGCATCTGCTGGATCGCCGGTGTTGTATTCCTGGACCGCGTTGTTGAAGAAGCGGCGCGCGGCGGCGATCTTGTTCTCGATGTCGGACAGTTCGCTCTGCAGCTGCAGGAAGTTCGGGTTGGCCTTGAGGTCCGGATAGGCCTCCGACAGCGCGAACAGCTGGCCGCAGCGCGCCGGTCAGCTGGTTCTCGGCGGCGGCCGACCTGCGCCGGCCCGTGCGCGGTCATCGCCGCGTTGCGCGCCTGGATCACGGCGTCGAGCGTGCCGCGCTCGTGCGCGGCATAGCCCTTCACGGTCTCGACCAGGTTCGGGATCAGGTCGTGGCGCTGCTTGAGCTGCACGTCGATGTCGGCGAAGGACTGGTTGACGCGCTGCTGCATCGCGACCAGGCGGTTGTAGGTCGACGAGCGCCCACAGAACGAGCGACGACGATGACGCCGAGAACGATCCAGCCGGTCATTGAGAACCCCCTCTAAAAGATGCGATGGCCGCACGATAGCCCAGTTTGGGCCTCGTGCCAGCCTGCCATGACAGGGGTTTGTCGCCGGCGAGAGGCCTGCAAGTTCAAGACGATGGGGGCCTAAAAAAAAGGCGCCCGAAGGCGCCTTTTGAAGTTTCTTGGAACGCGGGAGCCGATCAGCTCGCCTCGCGCAGGCGCACCGCGCCTTCGAGATCGACCGAGACCAGCTGCGACACGCCGCGCTCGGCCATGGTGACGCCGAACAGCCGGTTCATGCGCGCCATGGTGATCGGGTTGTGGGTGATGACGACGAAGCGCGTGTCGGTCGAGCGGCGCCATCTCGTCGAGCAGGTTGCAGAAGCGCTCGACGTTGGCGTCGTCGAGCGGCGCGTCCACTTCGTCCAGCACGCAGATCGGCGACGGGTTGGTGAGGAACACCGCGAAGATCAGCGCCATGCGCGGTCAGCGCCTGCTCGCCGCCGGACAGCAGCGACAGCGTCGCCGGCTTCTTGCCGGGCGGCTTGGCGATGATCTCGAGGCCGGCTTCCAGCGGATCGTCGCTTTCGATCAGCTGCAGTTCGGCCGTGCCGCCGCCGAACAGCTCGGTGAACAGCCGCGGAAGTGGCCGTTGACCACTTCGAACGACGCCAGCAGGCGCTCGCGCGCCTTCGCGGTTCAGGCTCTGGATGCCCTGGCGCAGCTTGCCGATGGCGGCGACGAGATCGTCGCGCTCGGTGGTGAGCTTGGTGTGCTGTTCCTCGACTTCGCGCAGCTCTTCGTCGGCGCGCAGGTTGACCGCACCCAGCCGCTCGCGGTCGCGGCGCAGCTTTTCGAGTTCGGCTTCCACTTCGCTGACGGCCGGCATCTCGGCGCCGGCTTCGATCTCGGCCAGCGCCGCGACGCCCGACGGCTCGACTTCGAGCATGTCGCGGATTTCGCGTTCGATGTCTTCCAGGCGGCGCTTGGCGCCTTCGGTGCGTTCCTCGGCGCGGGCGGTGGCTTCACGCGCCGACGACAGCGCTTCGAGCGAGGCGCGCGCGGAGCGGTCGGCCTCGGCCATCGCGGTCTCGGCGTGCGGCCAGCGCATCGGCGGCGGTGCGGCGTCCGGCCTCGGCCGCTTCGATCTCGCTGATCAGCGCGCGGCGCTTCTGGGCGAACGCGACCGGTGCTTCTTCCAGTTCGGCGCGTTCGGTCTTCGCTTCCGTGATGCGGGTTTCGACGGTCGCGACCTGCGCGGCCGCGCCGCTCTTGCGCTGCTGCCATTCGCCGCGCTCGGCGCCGATCGCCTGCAGGCGGCGGTCGGCGAGTTCGGCTTCGCGCGCCAGCGCCTGCGCTTCGGCGCGCACTTTCGCGGCGGCCGAGCGATGGCGCGTCGATCTCGCCGCGCACGGCGGCGAGTTTGGTTTCGGTATCCTGCGAGGACGGCAATTCCGCCTGCGCGGCGGTGCGCTGTCGTCAGCGCTAAGTCGGTCTCGCCGCGATCGGCCTTGAGGCGCGCGGCACCTTCGGCCAGCGCCGACAGGCGCGCGGCGTGACGGCCGATCTCGCGTTCGGCCACGGCATGGCGCTCACGCGCGGCGTCGGCTTCGCGCTGCTGGGTACGCCACTGGTCGCGCGCGGCGGTCTCGGCGATTGCGGCCGTCTTCAGCGCGGCTTCGGCGGCGTCGAGTTCGTTGCGCCGCTCAGACGCCTCGACGCGGGCGCGTTCCATGTCGGCTTCGATTTCGGTCAGGCGGGCGCGCTCGGCGAGACGGCGCGCGGCGCCGGTCGGCGCATGGGCCGCGGCGACGAAACCGTCCCAGCGCCACAGATCGCCTTCATGCGACACCAGGCGCTGTCCGGTCTTGAGCTGCTTGGCGAGTTCGGCGCCCTTCGCACGATCCACCACGCCGATCTGGGCGAGGCGACGGCTCAGTTCGGCCGGCGCCTGCACGTGCTGCGACAGCGCTTCCGCGCCTGCGGGCAGCGACGGATCGCCGGAGCCATCGGCCACGGTCCAGTGCATCGGCGCCGACACATCCACGGGCGCGTCGAGATCGTCGCCGAGCGCGGCGCCGAGCGCCTTCTCGTAACCCTTGCCGACCTGCACGCCGTCGATCACCGGCGGCCACATGTTCTTGGTCTCGCCATGCAGCAATTTGGAAATGGTGCGCGCTTCGGTCTCCAGCCGCTGCACGCGGCGGTCGGCCTCGGACAGCGGGCTGCGTGCGGCTTCCAGCGCCTGACGGGCGGCGATATGGGCGGCTTCGCTGGCGCGCGCGGCCTGCTCGGCGTCCGCCAGCGCGGTCTGCGCCTTCTCGGTGGCGGCGGCGAGCGCGCCGAGGTCGCCATGACCGCCGGTCGCGGCATTGAGCTTGGCGGCTTCGCTGTCGACCTGCGCGATTTCCTGATCGATGCGGGCGATGCGCTCGCGCTGGCTGCGGATGCTCTGCTCGAAAGCGTTGCGGCGCGCCGTGAGATCGGCGAGCGCGGTGGTCAGTTCGGCGAAGGTGCGCTCGGCCGCGGCCAGCGTCGTCTCGGCTTCGCTGGCGCGTTCGTCGACGCCGCTGCGCTGTTCGACACGCGCCTTGATCTCGTCCTTCAGCGTCGCGTCTTCGTCGTCGAGGCGCTTCAGCGCCACATCGGCATCGGCCGACTGACGCTGCTCGCGCTCGATATCGGCTGCGAATTGCTCAAGGCGACGGTCGAGCTCGGCCATGCGATCCTTGGCGCGGGCTTCCTCGCGGTCGAGCAGATCGCGCGTATTGGTCAGGCGCTGCAGGCCTGCGGCGGCGCGAGGCTTCGGCCTCGCGCAGCGCCGGAAGGCCTGCGGCGCGCACAGCCTGTTCGCGCGCGGTCGCGGCCTGCTCGCGGGTGCGCTCGGCGAGTTCGCGCACGGTGAGGTCATGGTTGCGTCCGGCTTCGGCGACGTCGCCATGCGCGCCGGTCCAGCGCAGATGGAACAGCATCGCCTCGGCCTTGCGCACCTTGGTGGCGACTTCGCGGTAGCGGATCGCCTGGCGCGCCTGGCGCTTCAGCCCGTCGACCTGCGAGCCCAACTGGCCGATCACGTCTTCGACGCGGGTCAGGTTGGTCTCGGCCGCCTTCAGGCGCAGTTCCGCCTCGTGGCGGCGGGCATGCAGTCCGGCGACGCCGGCGGCGTCTTCCAGCACGCGGCGGCGCTGCTGCGGCTTGGCCTGAATGATTTCGCCGATGCGGCCTTGATGCACCAGCGCCGGCGAACGCGCGCCCGTGGCGGCGTCGGCGAACATGATCTGCACGTCGCGCGCGCGCACGTCGCGGCCGTTGACGCGATAGACCGAGCCGTGCTTCGCGCTCGATGCGGCGCGAGATTTCAAGCTGGTCGGAATCGTTGAAGGCGGCCGGCGCGGAGCGCTCGGAATTGTCGATGCCCATGACGACTTCGGCGTTGTTGCGGGCCGGGCGGTTGCCGGAGCCCGCGAAGATCACGTCGTCCATGTCGACCGCGCGCAGCGACTTGTGCGAGGTCTCGCCCATCACCCAGCGCAGCGCCTCGACGAGGTTCGACTTGCCACAGCCATTGGGGCCGACCACGCCGGTCAGTCCGGGCTCGATGACGAAGTCGGTCGGCTCCACGAAGGATTTGAAGCCGTGCAGGCGCAGACGGGTCAGTTTCATAACGCTGGTGTCCAGTTACGTATTGGCCGGATTATCTTTATGCTTCAATGAGATACATTGAAGCTGCGTGCCGCCTTCCGACTCGCCGGGGGCATCTGCAGACGGCCGCAGAATGGCCGCAGCCACCCCTCAGGGCAACCGCGGCTGGATGCTTTTCCAAGCTGTTTTCAGCGGGTTTCAAAGCGTTTTCGAGCGAGGTGGTACCGGTTCGCGCAGGAAAATGCGTCAAAACACGAAACGAAGCCCCGGCTAGATAGGCCGGGCTCGGATCCGAAATAGGGCCGTGCCGCTGCGCAAGGAGCAGCTCGATGATGATCAGCCGCCGGTCATCGGCTTGAGCAGCTTGTCGAACTCGTCGAACGACATCGCGCCCTTCTGCAGGGTGCCGTTGACGAAGAACGACGGCGTCGAGTTGACGCCGAGCTTGGAGCCCTTCTCGGCCGACTGGCGGATGGCGTCGACCATCGCGGTATCCTGCAGGCAGGCCTCGAAATCCTTCTCGCCAAGGCCGACCTGCTTGATGATGTTCTTCAGCGGCTCGACCGGGCGCTGCACCACCCAGTCGCGCTGCTTCTCGAACAGCAATTCGTTCAGCGCGAAGGCGCGGGCCTTGTCGGTCTTGCCGGCGCAGCGCGCCAGCATGGCGCCCGCCATGGCGAGATCGTCGAGCGGGAACTCGCGGAAAATGAAGCGCACCTTGCCGGTGTCGATATAGGCGGTCTTCAGCTTCGGGGAAGGTCTCGGTGGCAAACGCAGCGCAATGCGGGCACGTCAGCGAAGCGTATTCGATGATGGTCACGGGCGCAGTGTCCGAGCCCATGGAGAGGTCGCCGCAGCGGGCCGGGCGTGGACAGGTCCGACGCCGACTGTGCGAAGGCCTGCGCGCACAAATCCGGGCAGGAGCGCGAAGGCGCCGGCAAACGCGGATGCGGCGAGCAGGGAACGGCGGGTCAGCATCGGTGGTCCTTTCGGGGGAGGCATCAGGGCCTGAAAGAGGGCCTTTGGCTAGCTTGAAACAGGAATTGTGGCAATGGCGGGTCGCGGCGCATGATCGCGCGAAGCGGGAACCTGTTTTCGGAAAAGATCATGCGCAAAGTAAGAGATAGCAGCCATTTCAGGCGCTTCTCACGTTCGCTTGAGCGCGGCCGATAACCGGGCCAGCGCCTGGCGCAGATTGTCGTCTTCGACGGCGCCGAGCTGTCCGGCGGCGTCCGCGACGGCGGCGGGATCGAGCGCCTTGGGGCGCTTTGGAGCCTGCGGCCGTGTCAGCGGCGCCTGGCGCAACGACAGCCGTCCGATCGCGTTCCAGCCGAGGAAGCGGTTGACCCGTTCGATGATCGGGCCGGACGCATGCTGGATTTCCAGCGCCACCGGCCCATCGACCCGCAGCACCAGCGTCGCGGGCTCTTCGGGCTGACCTTCCATCGGCCGCTGCCACTGGATTTTCACCGGCTCGGTATGGACGGCGATGTCGGGGCCGACGATCTCGCTCCAGCGCACCACCAGTTCGCGCGAGGCAAAACCCTGCTTGGCGAAAAGATCGCCGAAGGTTTTGCCGAGCAGGTCGGCGAGCGGTTTTGCAGTCAGGCGTCCGGGCGGCAGCATGGCGGGATCATAGCCAATCGATGCGGAGTGCCTGATTTCAGTCGCACGGCCGCGAAGCCGTCTGAAGGCATAGCGTCGCTATCCGCTCGAGCTATGGCCTCGAGACATCCACGCCTCGCATTCGACGCAGGAAGAAAGACGTGGATGACGCGGGACAAGCTCGGGCATGACGCGGAGAATCTTGCCGGTTCCGCTACTAGCATGTCGAGCGCGATGACCTCCTCCGGCAGTCGCGAAAACCAAAGCGCGAGCCGCTGCGCATTCGCCGGTCAGGCCGCGCCCGATCGCGTCGCCTGCTGCTGGCGTGGTACGACCGCCATCGCGCGCGTGCTGCCGTGGCGGATGCGGCCGGGCGTCGCTGCCGATCCCTATCGCGTCTGGCTGTCCGAGATCATGCTGCAGCAGACCACGGTGAGAGCCGTCGGTCCTTATTTCGCAAAATTCACCGCACGCTGGCCCGATATCGTGTCGCTCGCCGCAGCGTCGCAGGACGACGTGCTGCGCGAATGGGCCGGGCTCGGTTATTATTCGCGCGCCCGCAATCTTTATGCCTGCGCGGCGCGGTGCGCGCGAACATGGCGGACGCTTTCCCGATAGCGTCGAAGGCTTGCGGACGCTGCCGGGTGTCGGTCCCTATACCGCGTCGGCGATTGCCGCGATCGCCTTCGGCCGCGCCACGATGCCGGTCGACGGCAATATCGAGCGCGTGGTGTCGCGGCTGTTCGCCATCGAAGAGTCGCTTCCAAAAGCGAAGGCCCGCATCACCGAACTCGCCGCGACGTTTATTTCGGCCGACCCGCTCGGGCGATGTCGCGCAGGCGCTCATGGATCTCGGCGCGACCATCTGCACGCCGAAGAAGCCTGCGTGCTCGCTCTGCCCGCTGAACGAGGATTGCGCGGCCCGCGCGCGCGGCGATGCCGAGACGTTTCCGCGCAAGGCGCCGAAGGTGCAGGGTGCACTGCGTCGCGGTGCGGCCTTCGTGCTGGTGCGCGGCGGCACCCATGTGCTGGTGCGGACGCGTCCCGAAAAGGGATTGCTTGGCGGCATGACCGAGGTCCCGACCACGCAATGGCGCGCGGATTTTCACGAGCGCGAGACGAAGGCCGCAGCCCCGCGCATGACCGGCGCGCGGCTGGCGTGGCGGCGCGTGCCGGGCGTGGTCGATCATGTTTTCACGCATTTTCCGCTGGAATTGAGCGTGCATGTGGCGCGGGTCGAACGCGGCCGGGCGCCCGCCGGCACCCGCTTTGTCGCCATCGCCACGCTGAAAGGCGAGGCCCTGCCCAATCTCATGCGCAAGGTCATTGCGCATGCGCTTGCCTGAGCGCACCCCGCTCAGTAAGACAGCCGCAATTCCACGAGCATGATCCCGAAAAGTGGACACCGGTTTTCGGATCAGATCATGCTCAATTGTAAAAGCATGATCCCGAAAAGTGGGAACCGGTTTTCGGGCAAGATCATGCTCAATCGAAAGAGGTTGCAATGACAATTCAGCGTTTCGAAACCGGCCCGCGCATGAGCCAGATCGTCGTTCATGGCGACACCATCTATCTCGCCGGCATCGTCGCCGACACGACCAAGGACAAGAGCGTTCGCGAGCAGACCACTGAAATTCTGGCGCAGATCGACAAATATCTGGCGCAGGTCGGCAGCGACAAGACGAAGATTTTGTCGGCGCAGATTTTCCTGTCCGACATTTCCACCTTCGCCGACATGAACATCGCGTGGGATGTCTGGGTGCCGAAGGGCCACACGCCCGCACGCGCCACCACCGAGGCCAAGCTCGCGGCTCCGCCCTACAAGGTCGAGATCATGGTGATTGCCGCCAAGTAGGCGATTCCGTTCCTCAGTCCTCGTCGATGCGCCTGAAAGGCTCGTCTCGAAGCATCCGAGGTCGAGAGGTCTTGCAACGGTTGGCCTCATGGTTCGAGATGGCGCAGCTTTGCTGCGCTCCTCACCATGAGGCTGATTGTATTGACGCTTTACTTCGCGCCCATGCGCGCGAATTTCCGCCGCGCCCTCAACGTGCGTTGTCGCCGTCAGTCTGCCGCAGCGACCGATAGACGTCATAGGCCAGCAGCGCCGCCACCACGACGCAGATGATGATCAGCGGCACGGCCTTGATCCACCACAGCAGGATGCCGAGAAATGCCAACAGCCCGGCGAGCCCGATAAGTCCGGTGACAAGGTTGGTCATGTGCCGCTCCTCTTTGTCGCGCCGGCCGCCCTGTTCCTTGCAGGGGCGTCGTCGCGGCGGCTGCGTTTGCCGCGCGCAAGAGCTTTGACAAGCCAGTGGGCGGTGCGCAGGAGCCGCGCATCGTTGCCGCGGCGTCCGACGAGTTGCACGCCGATCGGCAGCCCGTTCTCGGACGTGCAGCAGCGGCAGCGTGACCGCCGGCGTGCCGAGATAGGTCCAGAGGGTGCAGAACACCGGGTTGCCCGTGCTGTCGAGGCCGCGCGGCGCCGTCGCCCGGCGCGGCCGGCGTGAGGATCGCGTCGTACTCGTCGAACACGCCGTCGAGCGCTTCGTTGAGCGGCGCGCATGCCGGCGAGCGCGCGCATGTAGTCGACGGCCGGGATTGGTCGCGGCCGCGCTCGATCAGCTGCGCGCAGCACCGGGCTCAGCTGCGTCGCCGCCCTGCTCGTAGTCGCGATGGAGGTTGTGCGCCATCTCGACTTCCATGACGATGCGATGCAGCTCGATGGCGCGCTCGAAGCTCGCGCCGAGCTCGACCTCGGACACGCTGCTCGCCCAGCGCGTCGACCAGCTCGGCGAAGGCCTCGGTGCGTCGCCGGCTCGGCCTGGTCCCAGACGGGCGAGCGGACGAAGGCGAAGCGCGGCGGCAACGGCGGCTCGCTCGCCGCCACGGCGGCGAACGGCGGCCGCGCGAGCGGCCGCGTATCGGGATCTTCCTCGTCGAAGCCGGCCAGCGTCTCGGCGAGCAGCGCCGCGTCCTCGACCGTGCGCGCGAACACGCCGACATGGTCGAGCGTGCGCGACAGCAGCAGCGCGCCGCTGCGCGGGATCAGGCCATGGGTCGGCTTGAAGCCGACGACGCCGCAGAACGCGGCCGGCGGATCACCGAGCCGTTGGTCTGCGAGCCGATCGCGCCGCGGCACCATCCGCGCGGCGACCGCCGCGGCCGAGCCGCTCGACGAGCCGCCGGGCGTGCGCTCGCGGATTGTGCGGATTTCTGGTCTTGCCCGGATGGAAATAGGCGAATTCGGTGGTCACCGTCTTGCCCATGATCACCGCGCCGGCCGCGCGCAGCCGCGCCACCACGGTCGCGTCGCGCCGCGGCGTGCGACCGGCCCACAGCGGCGAGCCGAACTCGGTCGGCATGTCGGCGGTGTCGAAGATGTCCTTGATGCCGACCGGAACGCCGTGCAGCGGCCCGAGTCGCCTTGCCCTGCGCGCGATGCTCGTCGGCGCGCTCGCGCCTGCGCCAGCGCGTGGTCGCGGATCGAGAAACGCCCAGGCCTGCGATCGTCGCCGTCGACTTCGTCGATGCGCGTCGAGGCAATCGCTCGACCAGCTCGGCCGACGCTGATGCGGCCGTCGCGGATATCGCCGGCCGCCTCGCTCGGCTGAGACGCGATCAGCTCATGCAGTCGTCCGATCGGCATCGCGCCGGTCATCGCGGTCGCGTAGAGGTAGTCCGGCAGCCACAGCGCGATGCCGCGGGAAGATGTAGACCAGCGACCATGGTCAGGAACACCATGACCGACGAACGGCAGCGCGCCGCTGAAGATGTCGGTGAGCTTCACCTGCGGCGGCGCGACGCCCTTCAGGTAGAAGGCCGCCATCGCCACCGGCGGCGTGTTGAACGCGGTCTGCATGTTCAGCGCCACCAGGATGCCGAAGAAGATCGGGTCGATGCCGAAATCGTCGCAGCAGCGGCAGGAAGATCGGCACGAAGATGATGATGATCTCGGTCCATTCCAGCGGCCAGCCGAGCAGGAAGATGATGACCTGGGTCAGCAGCAGGAACCCGGTCGGCGACAGGTTCGAGCGACAGCGAAGAACTGCTCGACCACCGTCTGGCCGCCGAGCACGGCGAACACCGCGGAGAACGTCCACGAGCCGATGAACAGATAGCAGACCATCGCCGTGGCGCGCGCGGTCAGGTAGACCGATTCCCGCAGCATCGCTCGAAGTTGAGCGAGCGATAGGCGGCCGCCAGCACGATGCTGCCGAGCGCGCCGACGCGCGGCCGCCTCCGACGGCGTCGCAAGCCCGAACAGGATCGCGCCGAGCACGCGACACGATCAGCAGCGCGAGCGGCAGGAACGACGTCAGCGAGCGCCCAGAGCACCGTCGCCGAACGGAACGTCGGTCTGCTCCTGGCGGCAGCTTCGGCGCGAGCGCCGGATTGATCATCGCGCGCACGATCACGTAGACGACGTAGAGGCCGGCCAGCAGGAAGCCCGGGAATGAACGCCGCCGCATAGAGCTTGACCGCCGAGACGCCGGCGGTCGCGCGCGTAGACGATCAGCAGAATGCTCGGCGGGATGAGGATGCCGAGGCAGCCGCCGGCGCAGACCACGCCCGCCGACAGCTTGACGTCGTAGCCGGCCCGCAGCATCGCCGGCAAGGCGAGCAGGCCCATCAGCGTGACGACGGCGCCGACGATGCCGGTCGCGGTCGCGAACATCGCGCAGGTGATCAGCGTCGCGACCGCGAGCGCGCCCGGCACGTTCTTCATCGACAGCTGCAGCGAGTAGAACAGCCGGTCGAGGATGTTGGCGCGCTCGACCAGATAGCCCATGAACAGGAACAGCGGCACCGCCACCAGCACGTCGCTCGACGTGACCTCGAAGGTCTTCTGCACCAGCAGCGTGAAGACGCGGTTGTCGAAGAACTCCTGTCCGGCGTGTAGTAGGCGTAGAAGCCGAAGCCGACGCCCATCGCCATCAGCGTGAAGGCGATCGGAAAGCCGAGCATGATGATGAAGATGAACAGGCCCAGCATCAACATGCCGATTTGCGGATCGGTCATGCGCGCAGCTCCCCTTCTGCCTCGGCAACGGCGATGCGCGCGGCAGATTCCGCCTGCTGCTGATGTTCGCGGATGATCGACGCTTTCGGTCTCCTCGACGTCGTGCAGGCGCTGCGGCCATTCGCCGGTGCGGATGCAGACGATGCAGCGGATGATTTCGGCGATGCCCTGCAGCAACAGGAGCAAGCCGGTGATCGGGATCAGCGCCTTGAGCGGAAAGACCGGAACGCCGGCCGGGCTGAAGATGCTGACTTCGCGGAACTGCACCGACATTCTCGGCGTAGTTCCAGCCGGAATACATCAGCGCCGCGATCGCCGGCAGGAAGAACAGGATGTAGAGGACGAGATCCATCGTCGCCTGCGTCCGCGGCTTCCACAGGCGGTAGAGCACGTCGGCGCGGACATGGCCGTTGCGCGACAGCGTGTAGGCGCCGGCCATCAGGAACATCGCGCCATAGGTGATGTAGCTGATGTCGAAGGCCCAGGTCGTCGGCGCGCGCAGCACGTAGCGCACGAACACCTCGTAGCTGATCGCCAAGCGTCAGCACGAGGATCAGCCAGGCGAAGGCCTTGCCGACCCACGTGCTGAGCGCGTCGATGAAGAGCAGAAGTCTTGTCATGCGAGCTGCCCCCGTGGCGAGTCGCAGATTGGATGCCGCCACCTGTCAGAGTGCCGGGCGGCGCAGATGCGCCGCCCGGCCGCATTTGCAAACGTGCTGCAGTGTCGATCAGGCCTTGAGCACGCCGGGGAAGTGATGCTCGAAGGCGCCACTTGTAGTCGGTCGAGTTGAGCATGCCGTAGTAGACAACGCGCCGCACCCAGGCCTTCTGCGAATCCATCACCTTCTTCATGAACGGATCCTGCGCGAGCGTGCGCGATCAGTCCGTCCCAGGCCTTGATCTGCGCATCGAACACCGACTTCGGCGTGCGCACCACGTTGACCTTGTCCTTGGTGATCAGCTCCTGCAGGTCCTTCGAGTAGTAGTCCATGCGCCTTCCACTCGTTGGCGGACGAGACCGCCTCGGCGGCATATTGCAGGATCGCCTGGTGCTCGGCTCGGCAGAGCGTCGAACTTGCCTCTGTTGAACATGATCTCGAAGTACTCGGTCGCCTGGTGGTGGCTGCCGAGCATGTAGTTCTTGGCGACGTCCTGCGCGCCGAAGCGGCGGTCCGAGGTCGGGTTGTTGAACTCGAAGCGCGTCGATGACGCCGCGCTCCATCGCCGGCACGATTTCGCCGCCCGGAAGCTGCGCGACGCGACGCACCCATCGCCTGGAACAGGTCGGCCGCGAGGCCCACCGTGCGGTACTTCAGGCCCTTCAGATCGGCCGTCGCTGGTGATCGGCTTCTTGAACCAGCCGAGCGGCTGGGTCGGCATCGGCATGGCGAAGAAGCTCTTGATGTTGACCTTCATGATCTGGGTCTGCAGCTCTTCGAACAGCTCGCGTGCCGCCGCCATTGTGAATCCAGCCGAGGCCTTCATTGGCGTTGAAGCCGAACACCGGACCGGTGCCGAACAGCGACGCGGCCTTGTGCTTGCCGTACCAATAGACCGTCACGGTGTGCGCCGCGTCGATCTGGCCGCCATGCACGCCGTCGAAGCACCTGGAACGGATGCACCACTGCGCCACCGATGAGATAGTCGATGCGCAATCGGTCGCCGCTCATATCGTTGACGCGCTTGACGTAGTCTTCCGCCATTTCGTTGAAGACGTCAGCCTTGCCCCACGACCCCTGCATTTTCAGAACTGCCGTCTGGGCCCGGCTGACTTGCGGCATCGCGATGACGGCGCCGCCGGCTGCGGCTGCCGTCAAGAAACGTCGTCGTGTGGTTTTGTTGTCGTTACGCTTGGACATGATCACCTCCCTGAGATGCCCTTGGTCGCATGCGTGCCCGCTCTTGGTGCGGGTCTTTTTTATCGGTGATCGTCAGTCAAGAACCGAAGCGACGGTTTGACAAGTGGGAATAATGGAAAGCGGGCGGTGTTGTCGGGAATGTGCGCGAGGCTGCATCACTTCGCGCGTGCGAGAAGCCCATGCGAATAGCCTGCGCTTTGGATCGCGCACTGCACAAATCGCAAGAGGTCTTGAACTTTAGGCGTAAGCACACCGCCGTGAGGACGGCGATCGCTACTTCGCGCCCATGCCGGCGCGGATTTCCGCGCGCAGCGAGTTCGATCGGGGTGAGGCCCTTCTTGGTTTCGATGTGCCAGAAGGTCCAGCCGTTGCAGGCTTCCGCGCCCTGCACCAGAGCGCCGATGCGGTGGATCGATCCGACCTTCTCACCGACAGACAGCGCGCCGTCGGCGCGCACCAGCGCGTTGTGACGCTTGCGGGAATCGAACAATTCCGTGCCCGGCGAGATCATGCCGCGCTCGATCAGTTCGGAGAACGCCACGCGCGGGGCGTCGCGCGCGGTCATGAACGGCTTCAGCGAGGCTTCGGGCAGCGGCTCGATCGCAGCGATGCGGGCTTCGGCTTCCTTGGCATAAACGGGATCGCGCTCGAAGCCGATATAGCGGCGGCCGAGGCGCTTGGCGACGGCGCCTGTGGTGCCGGTGCCGTTGAACGGATCGAGAATCAGATCGTCCGGTCGCGACGACGACAGCAGCACGCGCGCCAGCAGCGCTTCCGGCTTCTGCGTCGGATGAACCTTCTTGCCGTTCTTGTCCTTGAGGCGCTCGTCGCCGGTACACAGCGGAATCAGCCAGTCGGAGCGCGCCTGCACGTCTTCATTGGCGGCCTTCAACGCTTCGTAGTTGAAGGTGTAGCCCTTGGCGTCGGCGCCGCGCGCGGCCCAGATCATGGTCTCGTGCGCATTGGTGAACCGGCGGCCGCGGAAATTCGGCATCGGATTCGATTTGCGCCAGACGATGTCGTTGAGAATCCAGAAGTCGAGATCCTGCAGGATCGAACCGACACGGAAAATGTTGTGATAGGAGCCGATCACCCACAGCGTGGCGGCGGGCTTCATCACGCGGCGGCAGGCGAGCAGCCAGGCGCGCGTGAAATCGTCATAGGCGCTGAAGGACGAGAACTTGTCCCAGTCGTCGGTGACGGCATCGACATGGGAATCGTCGGGACGCTTCAGGTCGCCCTGCAATTGCAGGTTATAGGGCGGATCAGCGAAGACGAGATCGACCGATGCTGCGGGCAGCTTGGCCATCTCGGCGATGCAATCGCCGACGACGATGCGCGACGAGCGGGCAGACTCAAAATGTGTGCGGGGCGTCCGTGAGGACGCCCCGCGACGCGACACTACCATGATTCAGAACTCTGACTCAGGCGACGCGGTCGGCGACGCGGGACCAACAATCCGACTGGGAGGGATCATGCCTTCGCAAAGTAAAAATCGACTTAATTGCAGTGCGTTTGAAATTGTCGCGTTGCATGCATGCGCGACGATGCGCGAGCGCGCGCATGCGCGTGCGCTTGTTAACGCCTTGGGCGTTGCGCGCATGCGCAGCGACTCGCACGGACGATTCGATTGCTGCGAACGCATGCGTGCGCGAATGCGAAACGGTGCGGCTGCGTCGAATGTTCTGCGTGCGTCGCGCGATAAAGATGGTGCATAATGCCGTCGCGGTCACGGAACCGTCGTGGCGGCCAAATGTTAATGCGCGGGGGACTTTGGCGCGTCTCGCGCGCCCGAACCGCGCGTTTGTGCCACTAGGCAATATTTGCCGGGCACGCTATTTATCGGCAGACAGACCCTTATTTTCCGGAAAATCGTGTCCGGGGCGGGGGCGTGAACGGAGAGTGCGATGCGCTGGGATGATTTTCGCCGCAGCGACAATGTCGATGATCGCCGTGGAGACGATGGCGGTGGCGGCTTTGGCGGCGGCGGTGGCGGTTTCGGCATACCGATGGGCGGTGGCGGCGGTCTCGGCATCGGCACCATCGTCGTGCTGGGCCTGGTCGGCTGGGCGCTCGGCATCGATCCTCGAATCCTCATTGGCGGCGCTGAAATCCTCACCGGCCCCCCGACGCAGCAGATGGAACGTGCTCCGGTCAATCCGGATGGCCGCGTCGCGCGCCCGGGCCGGCGCGGAGAGGCGCCCAGCGACGAGATGGGGTCCTTCATGGCCGGCGTGCTCGGCGAGATCGACGACCGATGGACCGAGATCTTCAAGTCCAGCAACCAGACTTATCGCGGTCCGCGACTCGTGTTGTTCAGCAACGCCACCAATGGCGGCCGCTGCGGAATGGCGCAGAGCGCGATGGGCCCGTTCTATTGCCCGCCCGACCGTCAGATTTTCGTCGATACCACCTTCTTCCGCGAGATCGAGACCCGTTTCCGCGGTTGCACCGGCCCGGCCTGCCGATTCACGCAGGCCTATATTCTTGCGCATGAGGCCGGCCATCACGTCCAGAACCAGCTCGGCATTCTGTCGCGCGTGCAGCAGGCGCAGAAGGCCACGGGCAACAAGGCCGAGTCCAACCGGCTTCAGGTCATGGTCGAGTTGCAGGCTGATTGCTTTGCCGGCATTTGGGCCAATCGCCAGGAGAAGAAGCGCGCGTTCCTTGATCCGGGCGATATCGAAGCAGCCCTTCAGACGGCGGCGGCGATCGGCGACGACACGCTGCAGAAGAAAGCGCAGGGCCGCGTCGTGCCGGATTCCTTCACCCACGGCTCGGCGGCGCAGCGCCAGCGCTGGTTCATGGTCGGTTACAAGGACGGCTCGGTGCAGGCCTGCAACACCTTCCAGGCGGCGCAGCTATAAGAATGAGCAAAGCCTCTCCGCACGTCATTCCGGAAGCCGCAAAGCGGCTGTCCGGAATCCATAACCCCTGTGATGGTTATGTTCGTGGCAGAAGTCGAAAAGCTGCGGAGTATGGATTCCGGGCTCGCGCTTTTCAGCGCGCCCCGGAATGACGGAGGGTAGGTTATGACGGAGCCAGCACCGCGTTCCTTCGTGCCGCTCGGCATTGCGGTGCTCACGGTCTCCGACACGCGCACGCTCGACGACGACAAGTCGGGCGACACGCTGATCGAACGCCTGACCGGCGCCGGTCATAAACTCGCCGCGCGCGCCATCGTGCCCGACGAAATTGAGGCGATCCGCGACGAGGTCGAGGCGTGGATCACTGACGCGGCGGTGGATGTCATCATCACCACCGGCGGCACCGGCTTTACCGGCCGCGATGTGACGCCCGAGGCCATCGAGCCTTTGTTCGAGAAGCGCATGGAGGGATTCTCCGTGCTGTTTCACACGCTCAGCCAGGCCAAGATCGGCACATCAACGATTCAGAGCCGCGCCACCGCAGGCGTGGCCGGCGCGACTTTCATCTTCTGCCTGCCGGGATCGCCTGGCGCCTGCCGCGATGGCTGGGACGGTATTCTCGCCGCCCAGCTCGATTATCGCACCAAACCCTGCAACTTCGTCGAGATCATGCCGCGTCTCGACGAGCACCTGCGGCGCGACAAAGCAAAATAGCGAAGCTCTGGGAATCTCTAGTTCGGCTGCTGCTCGCGCGGCGGCGCGATAATTTGCGCGCGCAGCTTGACGAGATTTTTGCGCCCAATGCGCGCGATCAGATCGCGTTCGGGGTTGGCGGCTTCCGTGCGATGGCCGCGCAGTGTCTCGTAGAACGATTTGCGGATCACCAGCCCGTCGCTATTGGTGCGCAGGGGATGCAGCAACGCGCGCAGGCGCGCCGTCACGGTCAAAGGTTCATGCGGATCGGGAACGGACGTGAAGGTCGCCGCACGCATCGTGCCGTCATGCTCCATCGCTTCGACAAAGCGCGTTACGTCATCGGCCCATCCGGGCTCCAGCACGGCGCCGGGCGCAATGAACATCAGCCATGGGCCGCGCGCAATCGACGCGCCCTTGGCGAGCGCCGCACCACGCGGGCCTGAGATATTTTCCAGATGGCAGCCCGCGACATCGGCGATGCGCTCCATCGCCATGCTGCCGTGGCGATCGACCAGAATGACATCGCGCACGGTGCCATGCGCTGCCGCAGGCACCAGCGCGGCCAGCGTGGACACCACGGGCCAGTCGGTTGTCTCGGCAGCAATAACGACGCTGAGCATTCTCGTGCGGTCCTCACCGGAAGTCCGGAGACTGCACGATTAGAGCTTTTCCGCCGGTGTGGAAACCGGCACGCAGTGCCGGACTGCGGATTGAGGATGCATTTGAGCGTTAAGGAAAACGCCGGAAGTGCCTTTGAAACGGGCAAAACGCGACAAGAGCGCTCTCACGGGCTTAAAAGCCGTGAAAGCGCTCTGGTGCGGGGTCTTACGGACGCTGACGGTTGGTGTCTTCGTAAGAATTGAACGGGCTGACGGCTGCATAGGCACCCGTGAAGCGCGCCTGGGTGTTCTGCCAGTTGCGGGTGTTCGCGACGTTCATGTCGCACTGGCCGCCGCGGCCGGACACGAAGGCCTGGCACTGCTGAAGCGACTGGAAGCTGCAATCGAGCGAGTTGTTGCCCTCGATCGACGACGCGCACCACGCGTTGTTCGCAACGGCGCTGGCCGGAGTCGAGACGGAAAGGGCGCCCGCGGTTGCCATGAACGCAAAGGCGGTGCTGAGAATGATCTTACGCATGTTGTTCTCCTGAAAAGTTTCTTGAATCGAATGTTGCATCGGCAACACCCCATAGACGGAACGACAAGCCAATTCGTTTCACCATCTCACCGGATCGTGAGGTGTCGTGATCGAACAAAAGAAATGGCGGCGTTCAGGTTTTGCCCGAACGCCGCCGCGTTTGAATCAATCTGGATGGGTTTTTAATCCGCGTAATAGTAACGCACGCGTTGACGGTGCTCGTTACGTGCACGTCGCTCCGGCGCGAAATAGCGCGGCTGCGAAAAGTGTGTCGTGAAATTCTCCGAACAGACGCCGCCGATGCCGGACACATAGGCCTGGCATTGCTGGAAGGTGTAGAAGTCACAGATCCGGGAATAGCCGTTGTCGCGGGGCTGCGCGCACCAGGGTGCGTTGGCGTCGGCCTGCGCGGGCGCACTCGGCGTCAGCGATGCGCCGGCAAGGACGAGACCGGCGGCGGCGAAGAGAATTTTGCGCATGGGAAGCTCCTGATCGAGGACACCTGATTGCGGGACACTACTGTCTTGGTCGCTAACGGGGCTCCTCTGGTTTGGTTCACCGGGTCTTTTTTTGGGGGCGGGTATGTTTGTGTTCTTGTTTTGTTCTTTAAGCCTGCTAAAGTCAGGCCATGGCTCGCTCATCCCGACTTGCCCAAAGTGCTGCCCAAAGCGCCGTTCCGGCCCCGCCTGCTGCGGGCGAGGCGCCGTTTGCACAGATCGATGTCGCCATTGATCGCGAGCGGCGGCGGGGTCGCGGCGCGCAGAGCAATGCGAGCGGGCGTTTCGAGGCGCAGGCGCGCGTCGCCTTCGACGATGGCTGGCAAAGTCTGGAAGATCTGCCGCCGTTCAAGACCGTCGTCGGCATCGACACCGCGCGCAAGGTCATCACCCGCAACGAATCGCCCGACATCGGCTTCGACCGTTCCATCAATCCCTATCGCGGCTGCGAGCATGGCTGCGTCTATTGTTATGCGCGTCCGACCCACACCTATCTCGGGCTGTCGGCCGGGCTGGATTTCGAATCCAACCTGTTCATGAAGCCGGATGCCCCGGCGCTCCTGGAAAAGGAATTGTCGGCGCCGGGTTACGTGCCGCGCATGATCGCGCTCGGCACCAACACCGATCCCTATCAGCCGATCGAGCGGCAGCACAAAATCACGCGCGGCATTCTCGAAGTGCTGGAGCGCACCGGCCATCCGGTCGGCATCGTCACCAAGTCGGCGCTGGTGATGCGCGATATCGATATTCTGTCGCGCATGGCCGCGCGCAATCTCGCCAAGGTGGCGCTGTCGGTCACCACGCTTGATCCCGCACTCGCGCGCACCATGGAGCCGCGCGCCGCCACGCCCGCGCGAAGGCTCGAGGCGCTGCGGCAATTGTCGGCCGCCGGCATCCCCACCACGGTGATGGTCGCCCCCGTCATCCCCGCGCTCAACGATATGGAAATCGAGCGCATTCTGGACGCCGCCAAGCATGCCGGCGTCGTCAGTGCCGGTTATGTGCTGCTGCGCCTGCCGCTCGAGGTGCGCGACCTGTTCCGCGAATGGCTGGTCGCCAATTATCCCGATCGCTATCGCCACGTCTTCACGCTGATCCGCGACATGCGCGGCGGGCGCGATTACGATTCGCAATGGTCGACGCGGATGAAGGGCACGGGGCCTGTCGCATGGATGATCGGCCGCCGTTTCGATATCGCCTGCGACAAGCTCGGCCTCAATGCGCGGCGCTGGAAATTCTCGACCGAGCATTTTCGCTCGCCCTCGTCCGATCGCGGGCAACTGGATTTGTTTTAGGTTTTTATCGACAGGCGGGGCCGGGGGTTCATTTGAAGCATCAGGGCAATGCGCGTCATTGGGCCCATCGCAATGTCGGTCAGGCTCTGAGCGATTCAGCGCGCCGCGCCGATCCATCTGATGCCGTCCACAAGATGTGGCAGCGGCTTCGTCATGAATTCGGTCACATGCATTTTCGCCGGCAGGTCGTGATCGCCGGAGCGATCGCCGATTTTGCAAGTCATCGTGCGAAGCTGATTATCGAAGTCGATAGCGGCATCCACGCGGCGAACACCGATGAGGCTGGCGCCAGAATGGCCGAGGCCGACGGCTACCGGATTTTGCGTGTCTGGAATAATGATATCCTGCAGAACATGCCCGGCGTCTGCGAGCTTATTCATACGATGTTGAATGTGTCCGCGCCGGCCAACGAAAAATAGGACCTGTATCCGTGCCCGCCATCAAAGCCCGCTTCACCGTCATCACGCTCGGCGTCGACAACATGCGCCGTGCCATCGCCTTTTACGCGGCGCTTGGCTTCGAGCGCAAAATGAGTGCGACCGGCGAGGCTGTCGCGTTCTTCGCAACCGGCGGCTGCGTGCTGGCGCTGTTTCCGTGGAGCGAACTCGCCGAGGATGCAGCCACGGATTCAGAGCCAGCGCCTCAAGCCTTTCGCGGCGTGACGCTGGCGTGGAACTGCAACAGCCGGCAGGAGGTCGATGCGGTCATGGCGCATGCGCTGGCCTCAGGCGCCGAGTTGCGCCGTCGTGCCAGTGAGACCGATTATGGCGGCTATCGCGGCTATTTCGCCGATCCCGACGGCCATCTGTGGGAGGCTGTCGTCGCGCCGGGCATCGTCGTCGGTGCGGATGGGCTGTTGTCGCTGCCCGATTAGCATGATCCCGACCGGAACGGCCGCGTTAGCGCAAAGTGGGGACCGGTTTTCGGACAAGATCATGCTCAACAAGCAGTTGCCTGGGCCGCGCGCCGGCGGCACTGTGCCGCCAATGAGTTCCGCCGCTTCATCATCCGCCAGAATCCGCCTGCCGCGCACCGCCGCGACGTTCGAGCGCGAGGCCGCGCTGTTGACGCAGGGCGTCTGGCCGGTCGCGGGCTGCGATGAAGTCGGCCGCGGTCCGCTCGCAGGTCCCGTGGTCGCCGCCGCCGTCATTCTCGATCCCGCCCGCGTGCCGCAAGGGCTGAACGATTCCAAAAAGCTGAAAGCGCATCAGCGCGAGATGCTGTTCGCCGAGATCTGCGCCAGCGCGTCGGTGTCGGTGGCGATTGCATCGCCCGCGCGCATCGACCGCGACAACATCCTGCGCGCCTCGCTCTGGGCGCTGGCGCGGGCGGTGCGCGGCCTGGCCGATGCCCCGAATCATGTCTTCGTCGACGGGCGCGATCGAATCGATGTCGCCTGCGGCTGCGAGCCCGTCATCGGCGGCGATGCCCTGATTGCCTCGATCGCGGCGGCGTCGATCGTCGCCAAGGTCGCGCGCGACCGGCTGATGATGCAACTCGGGGCTGAACATCCCGGCTACGGGTTCGAGCGGCATATGGGTTATGGCGTGCCGGCGCACATGGCCGCGCTCAGGGAACTGGGGCCGTGCACCCATCACCGGCGCTCCTTCGCTCCCATCGCGGCTCTTTTTGAACGGCAGGCGGCCGTGCCGATGCCTCAATCTGCGGCCACGTCCTGATCATTGCACGTAGCCCGCGCCCGCTTTATCACTGAGCCCCCAAATCCGGCCAAGTTCTGCTAATCAAGTTCTGCTCAATCAAGTTTTGCCCAATCAAGTCCCGCGAACCCGCATGCGCTTTACATCACTCGTCATCGAACTGATCCGGTCGCGGCCCGCCGTGGTGTTCTGGGCCGCCGTGCTGGCGCAGGCGTTGCTGTGGTTCGTCGTGCCGATGCTGTTCTACGCGTCGCCGCCGGGCGAGACGGCGATGGTGCTGGCGGTCGGCCGCGAATATCAGCTCGGCACGCCGGATGGTCCGCCGCTGGCGTTCTGGCTCGCCGATATCGCATTCAAATTCACCGGCAATCACATGTTCGGGGTCTATCTGCTGGCGCAGGCGAGCTTCGTCGTCACATTCGCGGCGCTGTTCGCGCTGGGGCGAAGCCTGTTCGGTCCGCAGCAGGCCGTCGTCGCCGTGCTGCTGACGCTCACGATCAATGCCTTCGGTTTTCCCGGCGTCGAGTTCGGCCCCGATGTGCTGCTGCGTCCGCTCTGGGCGCTGACGCTGCTGCATTACTGGCGTGCCATCGGCGAGGGCCGCCGCAACGCATGGTTCGCCCTGTCGATCGAAGTGGGCCTCTTGCTGCTGACGAGTTACGCCGCGCTGATGCTGGTCGGCCTGCTCGTCCTGTTCACGCTGGCGACACGGCGCGGGCGGCAGATGCTGGGGCTGGTCGATCCCTGGTACTCGCTCATCGTCATCGCTGCGCTCGCCTTTCCGCATGCGCTGTGGGCCGTTCGCAATGGCGGCAACGGTCTGTTTGAATCCGTTCCTCCGTTGGAAACGCTGTTGGCCAATCTGGCCGGCTGGCCAAATCTCGTCGGCCTGCTCGTGCTCACGCTTGCCGGCGCATTGCTGCTTGTCGTGCTCAATATCGCGCGCTTCGGATCGAACGCCGATGACGTGCCGGTGGTCATTCGCCCGCCTCTGTCCGCCTTTGCGCGCTATTTCATCGTGTTTTTCGCGCTTGCCCCGCTCATCGTCGGCAGCCTGCTCGGCGCGGCGCAGCGGCTCGATCATGTCGTCGGCGGTGCCGGCGTGGCGTTGCTGATGATGGGCCTGCTCATCGTGCTGATCGCGGGCGAGGTCATTTATCTGCGCCGGCAGCGGGTGTTGCGTCTGGTCTGGGCCGCTTTGATCGCGGCGCCTGCCATCGCCATTGTCGGCGTCAGTCTGCTGCTGCCATGGACGGCTGCCGCCTCGGTCAAGACATCGCAGCCGGCCGCCGAGATCGGGCGCTTCTTCGGTGACAGTTTCGAGCGGCGCACGGGCCGGCGTCTTCCGGCGGTGGCCGGCGATCCCGATCTCGCCTTGCTGATCGCACTGACCGCGCCCGGCCGGCCGCATCTTCTGCTCGACGCGACACCGCAGCGTACGCCCTGGCAATCGCCGGAGCGCTTTTCGGAGACCGGCGGCATCGTGGTGTGGCGCGCGCAGGATACGGCGGGCGCGCCGCCCGCCGAGATCAGGCGTCGTTTCCCCAATCTCGTGCCGGAAGTGCCGCGCGCCTTCGAGCGTTTCAATCAGGGGCGCGAGCCGCTGCCGCGTGTCGGCTGGGCCATCGTGCGGCCGCGCGGCGGATAAAGCGGAACGCCGGGGCCTTCATCCTTCGAGACGCCGCTTCGCGGCTCCTCAGGATGAGGAATAGACTTCGCCCCGAGTAGGAGGCTCGTCCTGTGGGCGGTCGCAAGCCGCGGCTCGAAGCCTCATCCTGAGGAGCCCTGCGCAGCAGGGCGTCTCGAAGGATGGGCAGCATTGTTAGTGGTGATACATCCCGGTATCGCCGACCTTGCCGCGAAACAGCCAGTACACCAGCACGATGTAGCCGAGGATCACCGGCAGCATCACCAGCGTTCCGATCAGCATGAAGATCTGACTCTCCGGCGCGGCCGACGCCTGCCAGATCGTCAGCGATGGCGGCACCAGCAGCGGGAAGATCGACACCGCGAGGCCGAAATAGCCCAGCAGAAAAAGCGCGATCACGGCCACGAACGGCCGGATGTCGTGCTTCTTGCCGATCCAGTACCACGCGGCCCACGCCACCGCCGCGGTCACCAGCGGCACCGGCGCGAGATAGGCGATGTTCGGCCATGAGAACCAGCGCGCGGCGATGCGGGCGTCGATGAAGGGCGTTGCGAGACTGACCGCACCCATCAGCACCAGCACGGCGGGCAGCAGCATCTTCGCCTGCGCGCGCGCGTGCTCGGCGGTGTCGCCCTCGGTCTTCATCGCGGTCCAGGTCGCCCCTAACAGCGCATAGCCGCAGGTGACGCTGATGCCGCACAGCAACGCGAAGGGCGTTGCGAAATCGAACGTGCCGCCCGCGAACTGCCCGTTCTCGAATGTGACGCCCTGAATCAATCCGCCCAGAATCACGCCCTGGCTGAACGCGGCCAGCGTCGAACCTCCGGCGAAGGCCAGGTTCCACCATGAGGGCGCATGCGCGAGCCAGCGGAATTCGAAGGCGACGCCGCGCAGCACCAGCGCCAGCAGCATGATGATCACCGGCAGATAGAACGCCGGCATGATGATCGCGTAGGCGGTGGGGAAGGCGACCCATAATCCGCCGCCGCCGAGCACAAGCCACGTCTCGTTGCCGTCCCAGAACGGCGCCACCGAATTCATCATCCGGTCGCGGTCGTGTTCGTCGCGCGCGAACGGAAACAAAATACCGATGCCGAGATCGAAGCCGTCGAGGACGACATAGAGCGCCACCGCGACACCGATCAGCGCGGCCCAGATCAGCGGCAGATACCATTCCATGCCCATCGTTGCTGTCATGGCCTTTAGCTCTCCAGCGCGTCGCGGCCACCTTCGGCCGCGCCCGAGAGCGGTCGTGAAGGTGTGCCTTCGGTCGCCGGCTGCACCGCACCGCCCTGCGGGCCCTTCGCGATCAGCCGGTTGATGTAGTAGATGCCCATCGCGAACACGACGCCGTACACCAGAACGAACAGGATCAGGCTCGTCAGCAGCGAGCCCGCCGACACCGGCGAAATGCCATCGACGGTGCGCATCACGCCATAGACCAGCCATGGCTGCCGGCCGTTTTCGGTCACGAACCAGCCCGCGAGCACGGCGACGAAACCCATCCACCAGGATTGCGACGCCGCGAGTTGATAAAGGCGCGCCGTGAACAGTTTGCCGCGCGCCCACAGCAACGCGCCGACAAGGCCGAGTGCGATCATGACGAAGCCAAGCCCCACCATGATGCGGAATGCAAAGAACGGTCCCAGCACGGGCGGCCGCTGATCGCGCGGAAAATCCTTCAGTCCCTTGTAGAGCGCGTTGGGGTCGTGCTTCAGGATCAGCGACGATCCCTTCGGAATCGCGATCTCGAAGCGGTTGGTTTCGGTCGCCTCGTCCGGCCAGGCGAACAGCACCAGCGAGCCCGGCTTGCTGCCGTCCCAGTGGCCTTCCATCGCCGCCACCTTGGCGGGCTGATACTCCAGCGTGTTGAGGCCGTGCTGGTCGCCGATGATGAGTTGCAGCGGCGCGAGAATGGCGATCATGCCGACCGCCATGCGCATCATCGTGCGGCCTTCCGCCTCGTGGCGTCCGGCCAGCAGGTAACGCGCGCCGACCGCGAGCACCACCAGCGAGGTCGTCAGATACGCGGCGTTGAGCATGTGCGCGAAGCGATACGGGAAGCTCGGATTGAAGACGATCGCCAGCCAGTCGGTCGGGAAGGCGACGCCATTGCGCATCACGAAGCCTTGCGGCGTATGCATCCAGCTATTGGCGGACAGGATCCAGAACGCGGAAATCATCGTCCCGAACGCGACAATTCCGGCTGAAAGCGTCACCAGCCATGGCGGCACGCGCTGCCAGCCGAACAGCATGATGCCGAGGAACGTCGCCTCGAGGAAAAACGCCGTGAGGACTTCGTAGCCGATCAGGGGGCCGATGACGTTGCCGGTCACCACCGAGAAGCGGCTCCAGTTGGTGCCGAACTGGTAGGACAGCACGATGCCGGACACCACGCCCATCGCGAACGACACCGCGAAAATCTTCGTCCAGAATCGCGCCAGCCGGTGCAGATGCTCGCGGCCGGTCATGTGCCAGCGCACCAGCAGCGTGGCGATGAACGCCGCGGTGCCGATGGTGAAGGAGGGGAAAATAATGTGAAAGGAAATCGTGAAAGCGAACTGGATGCGAGCCAGCATGACGGGGTCGAGGGTGCCCTCGGCGAACATTTGAAATCCTGCTCATAACCGCGGCATTGCCAGCGGTGGATAACCCCTCGCTCCGAGGCGCAATCTTGCCGATCTCGCTTACCATGTCCACTGCGCGTTTCGCATAGCGGGGGCATGTTGATGAGCGAGCAGACCGGTTTTCTGGAGAAGCACTTTCAGCTGAGCGCGAATGGCACGACCGTTCGCACCGAATTCATCGCAGGTCTGACGACATTCCTGACGATGGTCTACATCATCTTCGTCAATCCAAATATTCTCGGCAATGCGGGCATGGACAAGGGCGCGGTGTTTGTCGCCACCTGCCTCGCCGCCGCAGTCTCCACATTGGTGATGGGGCTTTACGCCAATTATCCCATCGCGCTGGCACCGGGCATGGGGCTCAACGCCTTCTTCGCCTTCGCCGTCGTGCTTGGCATGAAATACAGTTGGCAACAGGCGCTGGCCGCGGTGTTCTGCTCGGGCGTGCTGTTCTTCCTGCTGTCGATCTTTCGTATTCGCGAATACATCATCGGCGCCATCCCTCGAAATCTGAAATTCGCGATATCTGCGGGCGTCGGGTTGTTTCTCGCGATCATCGCGCTGGAAAGCGCGGGCGTCGTCGTCGATCACCCGGCCACGCTGGTGACGCTCGGCAATCTCAAGGCCGCGGGCCCGCTGTTGTTTCTTCTGGGCTTTATCCTCATCGTTGCGTTGAATGCGCGCAACATCATCGGCGCGACCCTGATCGGCATTCTCGTCGTCGCGCTGCTCGGCCTGCCGTTTGGCCTTACGACGTTCGGCGGGTTCGTCTCGATGCCGCCGTCGCTGGCGCCGACGCTGTCTGCAAATGGACTTCTCGCGGCTGTTCGAATTGTCCTTTATCATCGTCGTCTTCTCGTTCCTGTTCATCGACGTGTTCGACAACGCCGGGACGCTGATCGGCGTGACGCAGCGGGCAGGGCTCTTGGACAAGGACGGCAATCTGCCGCGCATGAAGCAGGCGCTGATCTCCAACT
Organism: uncultured Alphaproteobacteria bacterium; assembly: GCA_963736355.1. GTDB lineage: Bacteria > Pseudomonadota > Alphaproteobacteria > Rhizobiales > Xanthobacteraceae > CAVTOO01. The sequence continues at coordinate 73,151 of CAVTOO010000008.1, forward strand.
CGTTCGCGGCCATGTTCGGCGCCGCCATCGGCACCTCGACGACGACGAGCTATATCGAGAGCGCGTCGGGCGTCGCCGCAGGCGGCCGCACCGGTCTCACGGCGGTGTTCGTCGCGCTGTTCTTCCTGCTGGCGCTGTTCTTCTCGCCGCTTGCGGGCATGATCCCGGCCTATGCCTCGGCTGCGGCGCTGCTCTATGTCGCCTGCGTCATGGCGCGGGGCCTCGCCGAGATGGATTGGGAAGACATCACCGAATATGCGCCGGCGGTCGTCGCGGCGATTGCGATGCCGCTGACCTATTCCATCGCCACCGGCATCGGGCTTGGATTCATCACTTACGCGCTGGCGAAGATTTTGTCGGGCAAGGTCGCCGAGGCCAAGCCCGCGGTGCTGGTGCTGGCCGTGCTGTTCGCGGCGAAGTTCATCTTCGCGCCGTGAGTTCAAGCGAGCGGCGTCTGCGCCGGATACTCTCCGCCGTCATCACCGGGCCGCTGCGAAGCAGCGAGACCCGGTGATCCAGTTTCCGAAAGTCAGCAACATGCTTGCCGCTAAAGATGGATGCCGAAGACGAAGCGACGCCGTTCTTCAAACGGCCATAGGCGAGCGAAGCGACGCCGTTCTTCAAACGGCTATGCCCGGGCACGACGCCGAGCCCAGAAACAGAAAAACCCGGCTCCGATGTCTCGGAGCCGGGTTTTTGCCTGTCCAGTTATCTGGTTCTGCGGCCCCCGCCGGATCACTTATCGCGGTTTGAGAGGACACCGCCTCAAACCGAAAATCTCTAATTCCGATGGGACGACTTCGGCGAAGGCGCCCTGCATCACAAGCTTCGGATTGGTCGGCGAGTCGCCCTGCTTGGGCTCCAGCACGACCACAACGGCGCCGATCTTGGCGCGGTTGAAAAGGTCGATGACGTCTTCGTTGGTCATGCGGATGCAGCCCGACGAGATCGAACTCTCCGATATACTCAGGCTGGTTGGTGCCGTGGATGCGGAACAGCGTGTCCTTCGAGCCCTGGAACAGATAGAGCGCGCGCGCGCCGAGCGGATTGTCGATGCCGCCGGGAACCTGCGCGGGCAGACCTGCGAGACGCTTGTGGATGTCGGCGGTCGGCGTCCAGCGCGGCCATTCCTGCATGTTGCCGACCTTGGCGACGCCGGAGAACGCCAGCGCTTCTTCGCCGACGGTGACGCCGTAGCGGATCGCCTTGCCGTTCTCCATCACGTAATAAAGGTAGTGATTGTCGGAATCGACCACGATCGTGCCGGGCGCTTCCTTGCGGTGATAATCGACGATGGCGCGGCGGAACGGCTCCGGAATCACCGGCTTGGCGAAGCGCGCCTTGGCGAACTGTTCCTTGTCGCGGGGCTTCAGATTGGCCTCGGGCGCGGCCTCATAGACCGTCGCCGTCATGCAGCCGGAGAGCGCAAGGCCCAGGGCTGCAATCGCGCCAAACTTGACCAGGCGAAGGGACGCAATTCGCATCGTCTCAAATCCTACTGTAGTCGCGTGCGACAGGCGGGAGCGACTGAAGGGCCGCGATTCCCGCGCATTCGATGCTGTATGAATATCCTGAAGGATCGCCTTAATTCCAGCGTCGTCTTGCCGCGATTGCGAAGCAGCGGCCAACCTGTGGCAATTTTGCCGCAAGTGCCGGATCTGTGATCAGTCCTGCCGCCACGGTGGTTAAACGCGCCGTGACGGGTTGAATTTTCATTGGAATCGGCTGCATTGGCGGTCGGGCCTTTGTTCCGACCGTTGTCAGCCCCCGGGAGACGTCATGCTCTCTGCCTACATTCCCTCCGGCACCACCCTGAGCCGGGTCGATATCCCCGCAGGCGGCACCGTGCCCGAAGCTGCGGTCTGGATTGACCTCGTGTCGCCGACCGTCGCCGAGGACCACGCCGTCGAGGCGCTGGTCGGTATTGCGGTGCCGACGCGCGAGGAAATGCAGGAGATCGAGATCTCCAGCCGCCTCTATATCGAGGATGGTGCGCGCTACATGACGGCGACGCTGATGTGCGCCGCCGATACGCCAAGCCCACGCACCACCGCCGTCACCTTCATTCTGGCCAATCACCGCCTCGTCACCGTGCGCTACGACGAGCCGCGCCCCTTCGCCATCGTCTCCAACAAGCTCGCGCGTGTCTGCCCGACCGGCGTGTCGGGCGAAACCGTGCTGCTTGAATTGCTCGATGCCGTCATCGACCGCTGCGCCGACATTCTCGAGCGCGTCGGTTCGGCCGTCGATCAGGTCTCGCACGACATTTTTGAGCCCGAGGGCGCCCGCACCGGCCATGCGCGCCGCTACGGCGACATCCTCATCGCCATCGGCCGCAAGGGCGATCTGTCCTCGAAAGTGCGCGAAGTGCTGGTCTCGGTCGGCCGGCTCGTGCTGTTCGTTGCAGCCGAAGCCGACGGCATGCGCTGGAGCAAGGAAGCGCGCGCGACGCTGAAGACGATGCAGCGCGATATCCAATCGCTGTCCGATCACGCCTCGTATCTGTCGAACAAGATCACCTTCGTGCTCGACGCCATGCTGGGCGTGGTCAATCTCGAGCAGAACAACATCATCAAATTGTTCTCGGTGATGGCGGTGGTGCTGATGCCGCCGACGCTGATCGCCTCGATCTACGGCATGAATTTCCGAATGATGCCCGAACTCGACTGGACGCTCGGTTATCCGCTGGCGCTGCTGGTGATGGTCTGCGCCGGCATCGGGCCGTTTCTGTTCTTCAAATGGAAGCGGTGGCTGTAGCGCGCTGGCAGTGACCCTCATGGTGAGGAGCGCGCTGCTGCCGTCATTCCGGGGCGCGCTGAAGGCGCGAGCCCGGAATCCATACTCCGCAGCGACCGATCTCTTGCCGCGGCCATAATTGCCACAGGGGATATCGATTCCGGGTCCATCGCTTCGCGATGTCCCGGAATGACGCGTTACGGGCAGGGCGCTACAGTCATGGCAGGTTCACGTCGCCGGTCTGCACGATGGAGCGCGCTTGTCCGCGCACGTCGTCCAGTTCATCGAGGCTCAGCGTGAGCGACAGATATCCGCCGTCGAATGTCATCCATATTTCCTTGACGTCCCGATCTTCGTCTTCGCGCAACGAGATCGCGAATGGGCCAAGATTGACGGCGAAGGTCGGCTTCAAGTGCGAACGGTGGTTCAGCCAGAGCCATAGTCGCTCCCACAAATCCGGTTTTTGATCGGGCATGGGCGGCTTGTCGATGATGCCACGCGCGGCGAGCTGCGTCTGCCGCATCGCGTCCTCGATCGCGGCGAAGTCATCGGGCGTGAAATTATGGACATTGCTTGTCCTGCGACCCGTCAGTGGTGTGATCATGACGCTGACGTTCAGCGCCTCCGATCCGTGCGGTTGCCCCAGGGAAAACGCGAGCGTCCAACGGTCACCAAGCTCTACCCATGAGCGTTTGACCGGCTTTGACATGAAAGCCAGCCGGAACGACTTGGCTGCCACCGACAGCAAAGGCTCGCGCTTCGTCACGGATACAGCCGCGTCTTGCTCCACCCCTCGCCGTCGCGCTTGAACACGATGCGGTCGTGCAGACGGAACGGCCGGTCGTGCCAGAATTCCATCTCCTGCGGGATCACGCGAAAGCCGCTCCAGCCCGGCGGGCGCGGCACGGTGCCCAGCACATGGCGCGCGGCGTATTTCGCGATTTCCTGCTCGAACGCAAAGCGGCTCTCCAGCGGCTTCGACTGCTTGCTCGCCCAGGCGCCGATCTGCGCCTGCTTCGGCCGGCTGGCGAAATAGGCATCCGCCTCCGCGTCGCTGACGGGTTCGACCGCGCCACGCACCCGGATCTGACGGCGCAGCGACTTCCAGTGCAGCACGAACGCCGCCTTGGGCGTGGCCGTCATCTCGCGCCCCTTGGCGGAATCGACATGGGTGTAGAACGTAAAGCCGCGTTCGTCGAAGCCCTTGAGCAGCACCATGCGGACGTCGGGCAGGCCGTCTGCGTCGACCGTTGCCAGCGCCATCGCGTCCGGATCGTTGGGCTCCGAGGCCTTCGCCTCGGCAAACCACGATCTCGAACAGCCGCATCGGCTCTGCGGCGTCGGTAAAATCACCGGACGTTAACCCGCCCGTGCTTTCTATCTTGGGTGTATCGTTCATGTGGAGTGCGCTTGTTGCGCCACCCTTTCAGTCTCGTGCGTTCGTCGGGCCTTTATAAGCGCTTGACCTCTGCCTGCCTACCGGCGGTTGCGGCGCGTGTTCTCGTCGTCGCGGGTCTGGCCGCCTTTTCCGGCGGCTGCAGCATGTCCTGGCAGCTCGGATCTCTGGGCAAATTCAAGGACAAGGACGAACCCAAGGAAGTCACGGGCTCGATCGTGCCGGTGGCCGCCTTCGCCCAGGCGGGCTTGGCCGAGAGCGACCTTGTGCTGGCCCGTGCGGCTGCCGCCTCGGTGCTGGAACGCGGCACCGACGCCACCCAGAAAGATCTCAGCCAGCCCTGGGAAAATCCCCAGACCGGCGCGCGCGGCATGGTGACGCCTCTCGCCACCGCCTACACCGATGGCGGGCTCATCTGCCGTGATTTTCTGGCGAGCCACGTGCTTGAGCGCAGCGAGACCTGGCTGCAGGGCGAAGCCTGCCGGGAAAGCGGCGGCAAATGGCAGGTCCGCAGCTTAAAACAATGGAAACGCGCCTGATCGGGCCGTTTTGGCAGTTGCGGATTTCCCGCTGCCTTCCCAAATAAAAGCGATCGTGAAACCATTCTCTGACGGGCCTTTCCCCCACCGGACCTGACCGCGATGCGCGATCCCTACCAGGTGCTTGGCGTGCCGAAATCGGCCAGCGCCTCCGACGTCAAGAGCGCCTTTCGCAAGGCCGCCAAGAAGCTGCATCCCGACGCCAACAAGGACGATCCGAAGGCGGCGTCGCGCTTTGCCGAGTTGAATTCGGCCTATGAGATCGTCGGCGATGCCGACAAGCGCAAACAGTTCGACCGCGGCGAGATCGACGCCGAGGGCAAGCCGCGCTTTCAGGGTTTCGGCGGCGGTCCCGGCGGCGGACAGGGCGCGGGCTTCGAGAACTTCAACTTCCGGCAGGGCAGCGGTCCTCAGGGCGGTCCGCAAGGCGGGTTCGCCGGCGGCGGCATCGACGACATTCTGCGCGGTATGTTCGGCGGACGCGCGCAGCGCGGCGGCCCTCATGGCTTCGAGTTCGAGGATGCCGCGTTCCCCGATGGCGCGCTCGATGTCAGCGCGGCGATCACCGTCACGCTGGAAGAAGCCGCGCTCGGCGCCTCCAAGCGCATCCGGCTTCCCAATGGCCGCGAGCTCGATATCAAGATTCCGGCCGGCCTCATCTCGGGCCAGCAGATTCGCTTGAAGGGACAAGGCCAGGAATTGCAGGGCCATCGGCCGGGCGACGTTTTGCTCACCGTCAATGTCGCGACGCATAAGCATTTTCAGGTCGAGGGCGAAAACCTGCGGCTCGATCTGCCGATTTCGCTCGATGAAGCGGTGCTCGGGGCCAAGGTGCGCGTGCCGACGCTGTCGGGCGCGGTCGAGCTTTCAATTCCGAAGAACACATCCAGCGGACGAACATTTCGCCTCAAGGGCAAGGGCGTGCCCAAAGGCAAGACCGCGGGCGATCTGCTCGTCACCGTGAAGATCGTGTTGCCCGACGGCGCCGATGCCGAGCTTGAGGCGCTGATGAAGACATGGCGCGACACCAAATCGTTCAACCCGCGCAGCGGGATGGAATAATCTTCAATGAAAATCATAATGGCCGGGCTTGTCCCGGCCATCTCGCTTGGTGAGGCACTGCCTTACTGATCGAGACCACCGAAGCGACGCCGTTTCTGCTCCCCTCCCCCTTGTGGGGAGGGGTCGGGGGTGGGGGTCACCGCCCCTCACAATTTTCCATCTGCTGATGCGCGGCCGTCGATCCGCCGCCAATGTCCCGATACTCCCAGCGGCCATCGACAAAGCGCCGCTCGCGCAGGCCCTCGGCGAAGTGCCAGTCGCCGTTGCGCAGGACCAGATGCCGGCGGATGGCGGCGACCAGATCACACCGAAGATAGCCACGACCGCGAGCTGAACGAGGGCGTGAGCCATGAGCTGACCTGCAGCGCCGGATCTCAGCGCGTGCGGTTTTCCATCTGCTGATAGGCGACGGTGGCGACTTTCTTCAGCCGCTCCTTGTCCTGCGGCCCGCTCACCACCCAGCCGTAATTATCCGCGACCCAGCGCACGGAGGCGTATTTGTCGCCCTCGCGATAGCGGAACGCGGTCGCGGCGGCCTTCAGCGGCGTCGAATACAGCGTCACGCGCTCGCCCGTCGCGGTCTCGTACATGAACAGCGCCGCCGGGCCTTCGATGCCGGGCAGAAGACGCCCGCCCATCAGCCGCAGGCCGAAATCCGACAGGTCCGGCGCTTTCAGCGCTGTCCCGAGTCGCCGCGACAGCCACGGAATCAAATGGGCTTCTTCTGCGCGCACTTCGATCGGGTGGCGCACTTCGCCGATATAAAGCCGATGCGCGGCGACAGCCTCGTCGCTCAGCGTCTCGGCGAGATCGCGCGTGATGGGAGAGGCGGCGGCGCCATGCGCGAACCAGCCGACGCTGCCGCCGGCGATGAAGGCCACCAGCACGGCCGCGGCCGCGCCCATCATCCATCCGCGCGGCATGCGCGCCAGGCGATTGAGATCGAGGCGGCTCGGCACCGGCTCGTCGGCGACGCTCGCATAGCGCGCACGCACGGCGTCGCCGATGGCGAGCCAGGAGGCGACGAGCGCATCGTCCTCGGGATGGGCCGCGAGCCAGGCTTCCACGGCGGCGCGGCGGTCGGGGGCCAGTTCGCCGTCGACGAAAGCATGCAGCTCGTCCTCGGTCACGGCGATGTCACGTTCGGTCATTTTTTTCTTCCTCGTTCCAACGCGTGATGGCGTTCTTCAAGCCATCACGCTTTGGCTCTTCAAATTTGAGCATGATCTTTTCGGAAAACCGGTTTCCACTTTTCCGGATCATGCTCATTCACTTCACGCGCCGCAGCGCCGGCCGCTCGCCATCGAGCGAAGCCTTCACATGGGCGCGCGCCCGGGCCAGTCGCGACATCACCGTGCCGATCGGCACGCCTTGAATGTCGGCGACTTCCCGATAGGAAAGTCCCTCCAGCACCACGAGCAGCAGCACTGCGCGCTGGTCCTCGACGAGAGCGGCGAGCGCGCGCGCGATGTCGCGCCCCTCCGCTTCGGTTCCGCCGGCGTCTTCGGCGGTGTCGGTCAGCGGCATCAATGTCGGCCGTCGCGCCAGCGAGCGGCGGCGGTTGCGGTTCAGATTGGTCTGGATCGTGTAGAGCCAGCTTCTTAAGTCGCCGCCATGGAACAATTTCTCCGAGCGCAGTGCCCGCACCAGCGTGTCCTGCACCAGATCGTCGGCGATGTCGGCGTCACGGGTCAGCGCCCGCGCATAGCGCCGCAGCGCCGGGATCATCGTCTCTACGCTCTGTCGAAACGCGCTCATGCGGCTGTTTCCGTCATCTTCCGTCATCGCGGGGCGGCGCAAGCCGCGCCCATCAGGAAAACCCCGTCCGGCCGACCGTATTCCTCTCCAATCGGGCTGAAAACCCAGAAAGTCCGGCAACTTGAAGGGGAAATTGCCCTGTGCCATTAACAACGACGTGCGGGGGCATGATCCCGAAAAGTGGATACCGGTTTTCGGATCAGGATCATGCCCGTCTAAAAAGGGGCGAGAAATGGCTGACGGGGCAGGGGTCATGCAGGGCAAGCGCGGCATCGTGCTGGGCGTTGCCAATAACCGCTCGATCGCCTGGGGCATCGCCAAGGCGTGCCGGGCGCACGGCGCGGAGCTCGGCCTGACCTATCAGGGCGACGCCCTGAAGAAGCGCGTCGAGCCGCTGGCGGCGGAGCTTGGCGGCATCGTGCTCGGCCATTGCGACGTCACCGACCCTTCGACCATCGATGCGGTGTTCGAGGAGGCGCGCAAGGCCTGGGGCAAGATCGATTTCGTCGTTCATGCCATCGCCTTTTCCGACAAGGACGAACTCGATGGCCGCTATGTCGAGACCACGCAGGACAATTTCAGCAAGACGATGCTGATCTCCTGCTATTCGTTCACGGCGGTGGCGCAGCGCGCCGAGAAGCTGATGACCGATGGCGGCTCGATGCTGACGCTGACTTATTACGGCGCCGAGAAGTGGATGCCGCATTACAACGTCATGGGTGTCGCCAAGGCGGCGCTGGAAGCCAGCGTGCGTTATCTCGCAGCCGACCTGGGCGAGAAGAACATCCGCGTCAACGCGCTCTCCGCCGGCCCGATCAAGACGCTGGCCGCGTCCGGCATCGGCGATTTCCGCTACATCCTGCGCTGGAACGAATACAACTCGCCGATGAAGCGCACCGTCACCATCGAGGAAGTCGGCGACAGCGCCATGTATCTGTTGTCGGATCTGTCGCGCGGCGTCACCGGCGAAATCGTCCATGTCGATGCCGGCTATCACGTCGTCGGCATGAAGCGCCCCGACGCGCCGGATGTGACGCTGGTGAAGGACTGAGGTTCTTAACTCCCTCCCCATCCGAAGTCGGGCCTGCCCGACTTCGGCATCTATCATGATCGATTTCGGATAAATCCGAGATCGATTGGGGGAGGGGAACGAGCCCGCCTCAAATATCCCCGCACGCCTTCGCCTGCTGCAGCGTCGTCGCCCTCTCGAGGCACTCCGCAATCTCGTCCTGCGCGTCCGACACTTCTTCCTCGCACGCCGTCGAGGGCTGCTGCGCCACGGCGCGGCGCACGCCTTCCGAAATCGCCAGCGTGGAAAGGGCGGTCAGCGCGATCAGCGCCGCGATACGCAACTTGTGCATGGGATGCTCCTGCAAGAATCACTCGCGGTGAAACTACCACGCCGATTGCGGCGGCTGCTTGGCGAGGATTTGTGCAAACTGAAATGAGCAAGCGGAAATAAAAAGCGGCGCGCGTCCGGCGAACACACTCGCGTCATGCCCGGGCTTGACCCGGGCATCCCGCTTTCAGAAAGCTGGATCACCGGGTACGGCGCACTCAGGTCGGCTATAGGGGACTTGAGCATTTAAATGTCGATCTCGGACAATCCGAGATCGGGTGCGCCGGCCGGTGATGACAGCAGAGTACGTGTTACGGACACGGATGCCGCAATCCGTCATAGCCGAGATAGGTGCCCGACGCCGGATCGTAGGATTTGAAGCGCTGGATGCAGTAGGCCTCGGTTTCGTCATAGGCCGGCTGCGGCTGGTAATAGACCGGCGGCGGTGCGGCGAGCGCGCCGCCGAGCAACACGCCCGCGCCGAACGCGCCGGCGGCCGGACCCCAGCCATAGCTGCGGCGGCCATAATAGCCTCCGCGATAGCCGCCATGATATCCGCCGCGGTTCCATCCGCCGCCGCGATTGCCGTTCCACTGCCCGCCGCCGGGCGCGACGCCCTGCTGCTGGAGAAGGACGGTCCTTGCCGATGCCGGCGTCGTCGCGGCTGCGGGGATCAGCATCGATCCCGCCAGCGCGGTAGCGATCAAGGCAAGTTTGAATGTCATCGGTCGTACTCCTGAACTCATATCGGGTTGAACGCGTATCGGTGGGAATACGACATAATCACGCAACAGGCCGTTGCGTTCCGTCCGCCACATTAAACTTTGGTGATGATCCGCGCCGCAATGTCGGCGCAATTCGCGCAAACCGCTGACTGCGGCAGTCAGCGCGCGGGCGCGTCCGCGCTCAGCTCCGCGATGCTGGCGCGCAATTTCGCGATCAGCGCCGTGCTGTTGGGCAGGTGCTTCTCCTCGGCGTCGAGGATTCTGGTGAAGCCGCGTTGCTTCAGCGCAAGGATCGCCTTTGCGTCGTGGTGCATATCGCCGCGCGCGCAATTGCAGATGATGTCGATCAGCCGGTCCAGCGCGTGGATGCGCCCGAGCAGGTAGTCGTTCTCGCGATAGGCGCGCGAGAAGAACGCGGCGAAATGCGCGAAGCCCGTGCCCTTGAGGCTGCTTGAGCCGCTGAACGCCGACAGCGTGTTGGCATCCTGCGGGCTGATGCGGTCGATCAGGATCTCGTTGAACTCGCCGGTTTCCCGCCAGGTCATCACCGGGAACGTCAGCACGTCCCAGAACGGAAAGCCGAGATAGTTGGTCAGGACCTCGCGCCGCGCCTCCGGATGCCATTGCGCCGGATCGGTTGACGCCGCCAGGAGATCGAGGTCGCTGGTGCTGGCATCGAGATTGATCTCCGTGGCGAGGTGCTCGATCAGGCGATCGAGGCGGTCGCGATGGCGCGCGACGAACGCGGCCGCATAGCGCTTGAGGTCTTCCGCGTCTCTCGGCGCGGGCCCGGCGGGAAACAGCTGTGCCACCAGATCCGACGTCCCGGCCGAGAATCGCTCCGGCCGCTCGCAGCGATTGAGCGTGTCGAGGCGCTCGTACAGGCTGCGCTTGAACAGATCGACGACCTTGCGCTCGTAGCCCTGATACTGCGGCTCGTCGAACATCTGGTAGAGACGGTTCTGTCCCTCGATCATGAAGTGCAGCCGCCGCTTGCGATAGTCGACGTCGAAGGCGAGCAGGAATGTCACCCAGCGCGGCACCTCGCCCTCGGCCGTCGCGGTCTCGAGATTCACCACCTGCTGGCCGCCCTTGCCATAGACGATGTCCGACGCCGACGCCCAGGCATCGACGATCTCCTCGATGGCCTGCGCGAAGGGAGAACGCGGCTGCACGCCGCGCAGCGACGCGATCACGCCGCTGACGAAGGAGCGCACCGACGCGAGCTTCAGCCGGACATAGCCCTGATAGGCGAAGCCCGCGTCCTGCGCGACACGGGCATTGACCTCTTCGCGCCATGAGCGGACTTGCGTCGCCGTGATCTCGCCGCTGAAGGGCTCCGTGACGACGCTGGCGACAAGCTGGCTGATCTGCGGCCGCGCCGCGTCGATGATCTCGCGCAGGCGGCTGACGCCGTCATTGTGATTGTTCACCCAGTTGAGTTCGTCGGTCACCGGCTCGGCGCTCGGCAGGTCGGACAGCGCGCTCTTCAGCACGGTGAAGAAGCCCGGGATCTCGCGGCGGGCGGGCGAGGCCGCAGGCGCCGGGTCGGGATCGATATAGACCAGCCGGCGATCGACCTGCCGGTAGGCCGGCCGGCCTTGAATCGCCGAAATCGCTTCGCGGAACGGCCGGTTGTTGAGCACGCTGCCGTCGAGGAAGCAGGCGCTGGCCGGATCGACATTGGCGCGGGCGTAGCCTTCGAAATTGCGCGCGATGAAATCCTCGCGCAGCGGCCAGCCGGCGCCGCGGCGCGCCACGAGTTCGTCCATCTCGCTGATCTGCGCCGGCGGAAACGCGCCGGGAAACGACGAGGTCGCGCGCGCCGCAAAGGCCAGCGCCGCCGCATTCTCGAAGATGAAATCGCTGTCGATATTGCCGCCCAGCCGGCGCTGGTAGCGAAAGCGCAGCACGTGCCGGTGCTCGCGTTCGTGAATGATGGCGGGGTCGTGAATGCGGATCGGCTGCTGGTAGCCGTAATGGTCGGTCACCGTCACGAACAGGTCGAGCCGCTGGCCGGTCGGCAGCAGCGACGCCTGCGGATCGGCCGGCCGGCCCATCGCGGTGACCGCGTCGTACATCAGCTCGGCCATGCGCGGGCCCGAGAGCGGCGGCTTGAACCATCGCGAGCGCACGAACAGCGACAAATTGCTGCGCACTTCGCGGTCCTTGATCGCTTCCCACAGGCCGGTGGCGCCTAAGAGCCAGACGATGGGCTTGAGCACCAGCTTGCTGCCGGCGCCGGCGCGCGCCTCGGGTGCGAGAAGACTGCTGATATCGGCATTGTCGAGCCAGAGTTCGCGCAACGCGCCCATCGGCAGGTTGTGGCTGAGCGCGCGCGACAGCATGGTGGCATTGATGCCGCCGGCCGAGGCGCCTGCAATGATGTCCACCACCACGCGCAATTCGAGCGTCTGCCCGATGTCGCGCAGCAGCTCGAAATAGATCTCGTCGGTGTCGTATTCGGGATCGGTGCGGTCGGCGGTGTCGAAGAAGTTCGCTTTCAGGCGTTCGGCGCGGCCCGGCAGCGCATGCAGCGCACTCGAGGCGCGCACCAGTTTGAGGATCTCCTTGCTGATGCCGTGCATGTACACGGCCAGCGACACGCCGCCGAAGCAGACCAGCGCGATGCGGAGTTCCTTCTCCTTGGTCAGTTGAGTTCCCCGCCTGTGATAAGCGTTTTCGAGCGAAGTGGGTACCGGTTCGCGTGAGGAAAACGCGTCAAAAGAAAGAGCTTCGTCTGTATCGTTGGCCCGAAAATAGACCCGCCGGGGAGGCTGAGTCCATCGCCGTGAAGAGTTTAATCTTCTTGAGAGGTTCATCTTATGAGGGCTCTCACCGCATTCGGTGTCATCACCGGGCTTGACCCGGTGATCCATCTTTATGCCAATACGCCTATGAGCTACTGGGTTTATTTTCTCGCCAGCAAGCCGCGTGGAACGCTGTATGTCGGCGTGACGAACGATCTCGTTCGCCGCGTGTATGAACATCGGGAAGGTTTGGCCGAGGGATTCACCAAGCGCCACGGCATCAAAACGCTCGTCTATTTTGAAAGCCATGACACGGCGGTCGCTGCCATCCAGCGCGAAAAGAATATCAAGGGCTGGAGCCGTCAGTGGAAGTTGGATTTAATTCTCGCATCCAATCCGCACTGGCGCGACCTTTACGACGAAATCGCAAGTTGATGCTTTAAAGAAAGTTGGATCACCGGGTCACGGCGCTCCGCGCCGGCCCGGCGATGACGGTCGAGGTGTGGCGCGGCCTAACTACATATTCTCCGTCATGCCCGGGCATGGTCGTTCCAAGAACGGCGTCGCTTCGCTCGCCTATGTCCCGGGCATCCATCATACGCGGCACACCAATAATTGCTCGTCATTGCCGGGCTTGACCCGGCAATCCATCTTGCTTTGTTGTTTTGCCCGAAAAACCGGCTCACCGGGTCAAGCCCGGAGATGACGACGGTGTGAAACGCGAGCGGCTTTATTCCCCCACGGCTCGCGCCGGTGCACTGAACGCGCCGTGCCCCTGCGATGCCGTCAGGATCCGTTGCCGTTTCCGCAGTTGCGCCGCATCGAGCAGCATCTGTCCGGCCCAGCGGTGCACATTTCGCGCTCGCACCTGGTCGCGCATCGCACGCATGCGCAGGCGCTGTTCGGCTTCAGGCATCAGGAGCGCAGTCTGAATTGTCTCGCTCACGGCGTGGACATCGTAGGGATTGACAATCAGCGCCTCGGAGAGCTCGCGCGAGGCGCCTGCGAAGCTCGACAGGATCAGGACGCCCTTGTCGTCGTCCCGCGCCGCGACGAATTCCTTGGCGACAAGATTCATGCCGTCATGCAAGCTTGAGACTATGCATATGTCTGCCGCGCGGAATAGTTCGAATACGCTGGCAGGTTCGTGGTGTTCCACCATCAGCCTCACCGGCTGATAGCGCTCGGTGCCGTGCCGGGCGTTGATATCAGCTGCCAAAGCCTCGGCTTCGTCGTGAAGATTGCGATAGGCCGGCAGCTTGCTGCGCGTCGGCGCCGCGACCTGCAGAAACACGAAGCGGTTCTTCCATTCCGGATGAGCGGACAGGAACCGGTCGATGGCCTGCAGCCGGTCGACGATTCCCTTGGTGTAGTCGAACCGTTCGATGCCCACAGCCAGCCGTACGTCGTCGGGCAGGTTGTAGCGTGCGCGCACCGCCTTGCGGCACTGCTCCACGCTGGCCTGATCGCGCAGTCCCGCCGGCGGCCATTCGATGGAGATCGGATAGGCGCGCACGAAGGTCTCGTGACCCGAGGCGGTGACCGAGCCGCGTTCCCTGTCGATCCGGCTTTCCATGAAACGGTCCACCGTCTCCATGAAGTTGTTGCAGTGGAAACGCGTGTGAAAGCCGAGCACGGTCGAACCCAGAAGCCCGGCGATGATCTCTTCCTTCCAGGGGCAGATGCCGAACACTTCCGAGTTCGGCCAGGGGATATGCCAGAAGGTGACGATCGTCGCCTGCGGCAGCTTCTCGCGGATCATCTTCGGCAGCAGCGCGAAATGATAATCCTGCACGAGAATGACCGGATCGGGGCATTTGGCTTCCTGCACGATGGCTTCGGCAAAACGTGCGTTCACCGCCTTGTACTGATGCCAGTCCGACTCCCGGAAGGCCGGCCGCACGAAAGCGATGTGGCATAGCGGCCACAATCCTTCATTGGCGAGGCCGTAATAGTAACCTTCCTGCTCCTCGTCGCTCAGCCAGACACGGCGCAGCGTGTAGAGCGGATTATCCGGCGGAACGCCGATGCGCCCGTTCCGGTCGGCAGTCTCGCGGTCGGCGCTGCCGCTGCCATGCGCGATCCATGTTCCGCCGCAAGCCCGCATCACGGGCTCGATGGCGGCCACGAGCCCGCTTGCCGGCACCTGAAGTTTCAAACCGCTGTCTGTCTGATTGTGGATGTAGGGCTCGCGGTTGGACACCACCATGATCTGCGTGTCGGGCAGTTGCTGCTTCAGGATCAGCCGCAGCGCATCGGGATTCCAGCTCGTATGCGTGGTGTCGATCGAACGCTGCGTTTCGGCAAGCTCGGAGACGAGGCGGTTCAGCTCGCGGCCGAGCCCGGCATTGTCGCCCGCGGCGGCATTTCCACTTCTGACGTCCTCGACGGCGCGGCGGATGCCCTTGAGCCAATTGCGCACGACCATCAGTGCGACCAGCGCCGCCAGCGCGGCTCCCACCAGCGCCACGGCAATCAGCGCGATGAGCAGCCACGTTTTGGCCTGCTCGGCGCGCTGCTCTGCGAATGTCAGGTCGTGCAGCAGGACGAGATGGCCGCCGAGTGCCGTCGCCGAAATCGGAAATGCTGCTGCGACGATCGGACGACCGGCGGCATTCAGCGTGAAAAGCTTCTGCGATTTGTCGCGTGTGACCTCTTTGCATGAAAAGGCGGCCGGCATCTGCTTGCTGCGAAACTTCAATTCGCCTGCGGCGTCGCAATAGCCGATGGCTTGCAGCCTTTCGTCGAGCGAGACGCGTTCGAAAAGTCTTTCGATGTCGGGAGTTGCGTCCGCGGCAATCAATTGCGTCAACTGCGCATTGACGGAATTGAAAATAAGCGCGGAGCGCAATTCGATATCGCGTCGCGACCATTGCTCGACAAGGCTGGCACCGAACGGCGCGATCACGGCGATCGCAATGATCATGCTGGCGAGCGCGAACGCTCCGTATCGAACTAAAGCACGCATCGGCGGCCCCCTCGGATTCCACGTCGCGACGTCAATGCGAGGTAGAGTTAAGGCAGCACCGGTTGCAAATTTCCAGCCGTCTTATGGGTTGACATCCCGGAAAAAAGTGAAGAGCGCGCGGGGCTATGATGGAACCTTCGCGATCACGACGAGGGGCATAAGTTTCGGAAGCGCTGCGACATTCCGCGGTTCACTGCGGACATGCCTGCCGACATCGACGCCGGGGCTCGCGGAGTCTGTTCCTGTCTTAAACTTCGATATCCAGCGCGATATCGAAATTCGGCGCCGAATGCGTCAGCGCGCCGGACGATGCATAGTCCACGCCCGTCGCCGCAATCGCGGCAATCGTGCTCTCGGTCACGCCGCCAGAGGCTTCCAGCTTCACGCGCCCGGCGTTGATCTTCACCGCTTCTGTCAGCGTCGCCATGTCCATGTTGTCGAGCAGCACGGCATCGGCCAGGCCCGTGTCGAGCACGGCGCGCAGCTGTGTCGAGCGAATCCACCTCGATCTCGATCTTCACCAGATGGCCCGCGACCGCGCGCGCGCGTTCCAGCACCGGCTTGACGCCACCCGCCACCGCGATGTGGTTGTCTTTGATGAGGATCGCATCGTCGAGGCCGAAGCGGTGGTTGAAGCCGCCGCCGCAGCGCACGGCATATTTCTCAAGCGCGCGCAGGCCCGGCGTCGTCTTGCGCGTGCAGCAGATGCGCAGCTTCGTGCCCGCGGTGTGGCGCACATAGTTCGACGTCAGCGTCGCGATGCCCGAGAGACGTCCGACGAAATTCAGCGCCGTGCGCTCGCCCGCCAGCACCGCACGCGCCGGTCCCTGAATGGTGAGCACATGAATGCCCTTGGCCACCGCCGCGCCGTCGCGCGCATGCGCCTCGATGCGAATGTCGGGCGACAGGCGGTTGAAGGTCTCGATCGCGAGCGGAAGCCCGGCGAGGGTGCCGGCCTGACGCGCGACCATGATCGCGCGCGCCTGCGCGGTCTCGGGGATCGTCGCCGTCGATGTCACGTCGCCGGCGCGGCCGAGGTCCTCGTCGAGCGCGCGGCGCACCGCGTCCTCGATCGCCAGCGGCGAGAGAAACGCGTCGGGATGGAGCAGGGAGGATGGGGGTCATTGTTTGGCTCTCATTATCAACTTGTCATGGCCGGGCTTGTCTCCGAGCCGATCTCGCTTAGGTGAGCACTGACGACGCTCGTCTCTGTGCCGTCATGATCGGGGATGGGGCATCGGCGAGTCGTGACCGACAGCGATCCCCGACGCCTAAGCCCGGCCACGACAAGCGGAAGGCTGAAGTACTACAACCGAACTTTTTCGCGCGGCGCTTCCACGCCGCCGCATTTCGCCGCGATGTCGCGCGCCTGCGCGAACGTGATCATCGTGCGCACGCGCTGCGCTTCGTCGGCGGCCGGATAGTCCGAGCGGAAATGCGCGCCACGGCTTTCGCGGCGTTGCCATGCGGCTGCCGCAACAAGCAGGGCGGCGCTCGCCATGTTGCGTAGCGTGGTGCTGGTCGCGCCGCGCTCGATGGCATCAACGCGATGGATCGCGTCGGCGAGGCCGTCGCCGTCGCGGATGACGCCGACCTTCGCCGCCATCAGGGTGCGCAGTTCGGTTTCCGTGGTGGACTGCATCGCGCCGCGCGGCAGCGTCGGCAGAACGAGCTTGGTGCGCGACGGCGGGAACGGCTTGCCGTCGATGTCTTCGGCAATGCGCGCGGCATAGACCACGGCTTCAAGCAGCGAGTTCGATGCCAGACGATTGGCGCCGTGCGCGCCGGTGGAGGACACTTCGCCGCCCGCCCATAATCCGTCGAGCGAGGCGCGGCCGTGCTGGTCCACGGCGACGCCGCCCATGTGGTAATGCGCGGCGGGTGCAATCGGGATCGGCTGCGTCGCGGGGTCGATGCCGGCCGCGAGGCAGCTTGCGTAAACGGTCGGGAATTTTTCCGCGAATTCGGCGCCGAGCGCCTTGGTCGCGTCGAGGAACGCGCCGCGGCCCGCCGCGATTTCGGCGAACACGCCGCGCGCCACGATATCGCGCGGCGCCAGCTCGCCGAGCGGGTGCACCTTTTCCATGAAGCGCTCGCCGGCCTTGTTGATGAGGATTGCGCCTTCGCCGCGCAGCGCTTCGGTGGCGAGCGGCGCGGGATCGCGGCCGACCATGATCGCGGTCGGGTGGAACTGGACGAATTCAGGGTCGGCGATCACCGCGCCTGCGCGCGCGGCGATGGCCATGCCGAGCCCGCTGGCTTCCACCGGGTTGGTCGTCACCGCATACAGATGTCCGATGCCGCCGGTCGCGAGCACGATGGCGCGCGAACGGAACGTCACGGGCGAGGCGTCCTTGGCCATGCGCGCGAGAAGTCCGGTCACGGTGTTGCCGTCGGTCAGCAGCGCTTCGGCAACGCAGCCCTCGATGACGTGAATGGACGGCGTCTTGCGCACGGCGTCGACCAGCGCGGAGATGATCGCCTTGCCGGCCATGTCGCCGCGCACATGCACGATGCGGCGCGCCGAATGCGCGGCTTCGCGCGCCACGGCAAGACGTCCTTCAAGGTCGCGGTCGAACGGCACGCCATAGCGCAGCAGATCGTCGATGCGCGCGGCCGCCTCATTGGCAAGGCCCAGCGCAACCGCTTCGTCCACGATGCCGCCACCGACGGCAATCGTGTCGCGCGCATGGGACTCGGCGCTGTCGCCCTCAGCCACGGCGGCGGCGATGCCGCCCTGCGCCCATGCGGTCGATGCGCCAGAGCCGAGCGGCGCGGCCGAGATCACGGTCACGGGACGCGGGCTCAGTTTGAGCGCGCAGAACAGTCCGGCGAGCCCGCCGCCGACGATGACGACGTCATCGACGCGCAGCGAAGCAATGTCGTGGCCAGTCATGTCACTTTCTTATCGTCAGGCCGGGCTTGTCCCGGCCATCCCGTCGATCCCGGATTTGACGGGATGCCGCGACGAGCGCGGGCATGACGGGCATCGGCGAGCGCTGCGCACCGTCTCAGCTCTTCAGATAAATCATGCGCTCGACCGAGCGGCGCGCCTTGTCGGCGATCAGCGGGTCGATCAGGACTTCCTCGCGCATGTTCAGCAGGCTGTCATAGATCTTCGGCAGCGTGATGCGCTTCATGTGCGGGCACAGATTGCACGGCCGCACGAACTCGACGTCCGGCAGTTCGGCCTGCACGTTGTCGGCCATCGAGCATTCGGTGACCATGACGACGCGCTTGGGATGATGGTTTCGCACCCAGTCGATCATGTGCTTGGTCGAGCCGGTGAAGTCCGCCGCCGCGATCACGTCGGGCGGGCATTCCGGGTGCGCGATGATCTGGATCGACGGATCGGCGGCGCGGTACGCATTGAGTTCGTCCGCCGTGAAGCGCTCATGCACTTCGCAATGGCCCTTCCAGGCGATGATCTTGACGTCGGTCTGCGACGCCACATAGCGCGCCAGATATTCGTCCGGCAGGAAGATGACGCGCGGCACGTTGAGGCTCTCGACCACGTGGACCGCGTTCGAGGAGGTGCAGCAGATGTCGGTCTCGGCCTTCACGTCGGCAGACGTGTTGACGTAGGAGACGACCGGCACGCCGGGGAAGCGTTCGCGCAACAGGCGCACGTCGGCACCCGTGATCGAGGACGCCAGCGAACAGCCCGCGCGCAGATCGGGGATCAGCACGGTCTTTTCGGGGTTCAGAAGCTTCGAGGTCTCGGCCATGAAGTGCACGCCGCCCTGGACGATCACTTTCTGCTTCACCTTCGTCGCCTCGATGGCGAGCTGCAGCGAGTCGCCGACGAAATCGGCGACGCAGTTGTAGATCTCGGGCGTCTGGTAATTATGCGCGAGGATGACCGCGTCGCGCTCCTTCTTCAGGTCGTTGATCGCCTTGACGTAGGGCGCCATGAACGGCCACTCGACCGGCGGGATCACGGTTTTGACCTTGTCGTAGAGATGCGCGGTCGCGGCTTCGACCTCGGCATTCCATTCCAGCGGCGGCGCGGGCAGGGGGCGGAAGTTGCGTTCGCCCGCACGCGCGGAACCCGGCACGGCGCCGGCATTCGCGTCGGTGGTCGGACCGAACACTTCGGTAATCGGCATGGCATGACCTCCCTGGTCACAACGCTCGAGCGCCCTTTCGAGACGCCTCGAAGCCAGAACTTTTAAGTCCCCGGTCCATATTTGCTCAATCTGAGCATATATGGACCGACGTTTACTTCCCGCAGAGCGGGGCCCCTTTGCTTGCAGCTTTGCGTACAATGGATCGCCCGGTCTTCGCGGCCGGATCGGAAGATGGCCGCGTTGCTCCGCTGAGGTATTATTCTCATAACGAGCAAATCTGATATAGCACGTTCCTATTGCCCTTGCCAGTACCCGTCATGCGAAACGCGAAAATGCATGTCAGCGATGCTGACATAATTCCAAAAGTGGATTGGCAGCGCCGCTTGAAGCCCTAATCTCCGTTTCTCCGCGACTCGCGCGGACCACCCAAAAACACCCAAACGTCAGGAAGCGCTCATGTCGGTTGCCGGACCCGCGTCGTCTTCTCCCATCGCCTCCTGGCGCACCCCGATGATCGTCGTGGTTTTCGGCTGTCTGATCGCCATGCTGGCGTTCGGCCCGCGCTCCTCGCTCGGCCAGTTCCAGCTTCCAATTGTTTCCACCAATGGCTGGGGCCGCGACGTTTTCTCGTTCGCGCTCGCCATCCAGAATCTTCTCTGGGGCGTCGGCCAACCGTTTGCCGGCGCGATCGCCGATCGCTACGGCACCATCCGCGTTCTGTGCGGCGGCGCGCTGCTTTACGCAGCTGGCCTCGCGATCATGGTGTATTCGACGACGCCGACGATGTTCACGCTCTCGGCCGGCGTTCTCATCGGCTTCGGTTTGTCGGGCTGTTCGTTCAATCTCGTCATCGGCGCGTTCGGCAAGCTCGTGCCGGAGAAGTGGCGCTCGCTTGCGTTCGGCGCAGGCACGGCCGCGGGATCCTTCGGGCAATTTCTGTTCTCGCCGTTTGCGCGCTTCCTGATCGATGGCACGGGCTGGCAGAATTCGCTGCTCGTCTTCGCGGTCCTGCTGCTGCTGATCCTGCCGCTGTCGATTGCGCTGGCGACTCCGACTGCCGACAAGATGCCGGTCGGACAAGGCGCCGGCGCAAAGCAGTCGGCGCGGCAGGCGCTCGTGGAAGCCTTCGGTCATCGCTCTTACGTGCTGCTGGTGCTTGGCTTCTTCACCTGCGGCTTTCAGCTCGCGTTCGTGACCGTGCATCTTCCTGCATACTTGCTCGATCGCGGCCTGAGCAACGAGATCGGCGCGTGGACCATCGCCGTCATCGGCCTTTGCAATATCGTCGGCTCGCTCTCGTCGGGCTGGCTCGCGACCCGCATGCCAAAGCGCTATTTGCTGTCGATCATCTATTTCGCCCGGGCGCTGTCGATCATTGCCTTCATTACGCTGCCCGCGACTCCGACGACCGCCATCATCTACGGCGCGGTGACCGGTCTGCTATGGCTCTCGACCGTGCCGCCGACATCGGGTCTCGTGGCGGTGATGTTCGGCACACGCTGGCTTGCGATGCTGTTCGGCTTCGCGTTCTTCAGCCATCAGGTCGGCGGCTTCCTCGGCGTCTTGATCGGCGGCATCGCATTCGAGCGGATGGGGTCCTACGATCCGGTGTGGTGGCTGTCGATCTTCTTCGGCGTTGCCTCGGCGCTGATCAATCTGCCGATCGTCGAAAAGCCGGTGGCGCGGCCGATTGCAGCGGCGGCCTGAAGCATCATGGCTTCATTTCGCGCCATCAGGATCGACAAGACTGACGGCGGCACGCGGGCAGCACTCGGCACCTTCGACGAAGCCGAGCTGATGGATGGCGACGTCACCGTCGCCGTCGAATGGTCGACGCTCAACTACAAGGATGGTCTCGCATTGACCGGCAAGGCGCCGATCGCGCGGCGTTTTCCGATGATCCCCGGCGTCGATTTCGCCGGCACCGTGACGCAATCAACGCATCCATCCTGGAAGGCGGGCGACAAGGTCATCCTCAATGGATGGGGTGTCGGTGAAAGTCATCTCGGCGCGTTCGCCGAGAAGGCGCGCGTGAAGGGCGATTGGCTGATCCGCGTGCCCGATGGATTGACGACACGTGACGCCATGGCAATCGGCACGGCTGGCTACACCGCGATGCTCGCGGTGATGGCGCTCGAGCGCCATGGTGTCAGCCCGCAATCGGGGCCGGTGGTCGTGACGGGTTCTGCCGGCGGTGTCGGTTCTGTCGCCATCGCGCTGCTCGCACGGCTTGGCTTTCATGTCGTCGCGTCAACCGGCCGTCTGCACGAGGGCGATTATCTGCGCCATCTCGGAGCGGCCGAGATCATCGATCGCAACGAGATCGCTGTCGCACCGAAGCCGCTTGAGAAAGAGCGCTGGGCCGGCGGCATCGACAATGTCGGGTCGACTACGCTGGCGAATTTGCTGGCGACGACGAAATACCGGGGCGCGATCGCCGCTTGCGGCCTCGCGGGCGGGATGGATCTGCCATCCTCAGTCGCCCCGTTTATTTTGCGCGGAGTGTGTCTTTTGGGCATCGATTCCGTGCGTGCACCGATTCCCCAGCGCATTGAGGCCTGGGGCCGCCTTGCCCGGGAACTTGACCGTGCCAAGCTTCTTGAAATGACTAGCGAAATCGGCTTAGACGACGTCATCGAGGCGGGCAGCCGCATCGTTGCGGGCCAGGTCCGCGGCCGGATCGTGGTAAAGATTTCCTGAGAACGTTCAGACTTTATCGACGAAACTGCGCCAAAGTTGCCTTGGTTGCTATGGTAAGTGTTCTGTAAAGGCGCCTCCGGGCGTCTGTTGAGTTGGAGTATGGGCGATGTTTGTGCGCACTTGGGGATTTATCCTGGTGGCGGCTGCCACGTTTCTGGTCTCGGCGCCGGTGAAGGCCCAGACCCTGAAGGCCGATGAAGCCCGCAAATTCGTGGCGGGCAAGTTTTTCTCCTTCAACTGCTTCGAAGGCACGCGCGGCGCAGGCCGTATCATGAGCGACGGTTCGGTCGCGGGCTCAATTCAGCTCGCCGGCGCCGGCCCCACCCGCTACGTGCAGCTTCCACCGAACACACTGCAAGTCAGAGGCGAAGCAGTTTGCGCCTCGATGAAGGGCATGTTTTTCGAGCCCTGCTTCAATCTTGTGAAGACCAACGCGCAGTCGTTCCGCGGCTCCGTATCCGGCATGGGCTTCGCCTATTGCGATTTCGTCGGCAAGGACAATGGTCGCGTCCGCATGGCGCGCTCGCTGACACGCTCCCGTGCCAACGCCGCACCGCTGACAACCGGCAGCGTCTCGCGCCCCGAGACGGCCGCGCTCGAACTTCGGTCGTCGCAGGACTAAATCAAGTCTCTCTGCGTTAGTTTGCCCGAGCCCGGCTTTGATCAAATCAAAGCCGGGCTTGTTTTTTTGCGCCGGGTCTTATTGCGAACCAGCTTCCGCTTCGCTCAACGATGCTGTCGTGCGGCGGAACAGGATCCGCTGGTACAGCCAGCCGATCGCCACCAGCACCAGGCCGAGGCACATGAACGACAGCGCGCGGTAGACGCCGGTCAGCGTCGACATGTCGATCAGGAACGCCTTCAGCGATCGTCAGCCCGATCACGACGGCGGACGCCAGCCGCGCGCGCTGCGATTGAACGAAGATGCCGACGCCGAGCAGCAGCACGACGCCGAAGCCGAGCCACGCGATCGAATAGGTGTATTGCTCGGCACCGGTGGTCGGCGCCGGTGGCCAGGACCGGGCCGTGATAGAACCGGCGGATCTCCAACGTGACATAGGTCAGCGCCAGCACGCAGCGCGGCCGCCGCGATGGTGTTGGCATAGGCGGCGTGCCGGCGGCCGGCGATCGTAACGGACAGCAAGCAGCGCCAGCACCGCGGGCAGGGCGTAGCCGAGCAGCAGCAGGTTGAAGAACGCGCCGCCGACATCGACCGCCGAACGGCAGGATGGTCATCAGCAGCCGCAGGCGACACCGAGACATGCGACGATGCCCGGCAAACACCGTGAGCAGGATCGCGCCGACATTGTGGACGATGCTGCCGGTGCGGATCCGCAGCCGCTCCAGCCCGATCGCCATCGCCAGCGCGACGCAGACCTGCAGCGCCACCTCGGTGAGACCGGCTGTAGGTTCGGTAGACGTCGCCGCCGTTGACGGCATGGCGGATTTCCATGAACACCAGCAGCACCGTGAACAGGATCGCTGCCGATTCCACCATGCGCAGCGGCGCATCGTCGCGCGCGGCGCCGCAGGAGGACTCCGGCGACCCAGAACGACAGCGCCGGAATGCCATAGCCCCACAACAGCCAGTTGAAGATCGGCGTGGTGCCGACCGCGTCGCCGACGATGCGCGGCTCGTAGCCGATCCGCAGCACCACGATGCCGGCGAGGATCGCCGGCGAGCCAGCGCAGGAACGGAATCGGCCGCTGCAGTCGAGATCCACGCGGTGCCCAGCGACATCAGCGCCAGCGCGATCGTCAGCCAGCCTTTTTCCAGCGCAAAGGTCAGCGCCAGCGCCAGCGCGGCGAGCGCGCCGGTGGCGAACAGCGCGATCGAGATCGGCAGACCCGGGCCGGCTGTCGCGGCGGCGCAGCAGTTTCGGTCGCGGCGCCAAAGGCCGCGGCCAGCAGCGACGCGGCCAGGATCGCAAACGGGATCGAGCGGTCGAGATGCGCGATGCGGGCATAGAGCGCGATCAGAAGCGCCAGCGGCGTGAACACCGCCGGCCGCCGACCAGACCACCGGGATGATGGCGCTGCTGGCGAGCGGCCCTGCGCCAGAAATCCGCGACGCCGAAGCCGACGGCGAAGATCGCGGCCGAGCGATCAGATGCAGCGTCGACCGAGCCGTCGGTCGGCATCGGCGCCGATGCCGGGCAACGGGCCGCCCGGCAGCACCAGCATGTCCGGATTGCCGCGGACGCCCATTCGGCAGAACACGATGGCGACGAACACGGCGGCGGCGCCGACCGCGCCGGTGGCCGCTGCCGCGCGCCATGCGACGGCAAGCGTGCCGGCCACCAGCAGCGCGAACACGATCATGGCGGTGTCGGCATGGACGCTGCGGCAGCACGATCAGCGTCGCGCCGAACAGATAGACCGCCAGCGAGCCGGACGAGATCGGCTCGATCTGGCCTCGTCGGCGGGCGGACCGAACAGGAACCGCACACCACCAGCAGCGCGGCGAGCACGAAGCCTGCGATGACGTGGAACGCGTGCGGCGCGACCATCGTCGACCTCGGCAATTCCGGCAGAGTCCAGAAGCAGCCGAAGGCGATGGTGGTGACCGCGAGCCAGCGCCACAGCCGGATGCGCGCCAGCCCGAACGCCGCCGCGGTGACGATGGCGAGATAGATGTAGAGCGCCCAGAAGTCCGGCTTGTCGGACGAGACCAGCACCGGCGTGACGAAGGCGGCCGACGACGCCGAGGCCGGCCAGCGCCGGGCCGTGCAGCAGCGCCGCGGCGAGCGTGCCGAGCGCCACCAGTGCCGAGCAGGATGAAGGCGGTGGCGGGCAGCGAGGAAATCGTACAGCGCATAGGCGGCGTAGACGGTGCGCGAACGCGACCGCGGTGCCGGCGGCGGTGAGGATCGCCGGGATATTGGCGATCGGCAGCGGCGCGATCGCTGCGAGATGCTCTCCTTGCGGCGCGTCCATTCGCCGGCGCCAGCAGCGCCAGCGCGAACAGCGCCGCCGAGCAACGATGCGCACGCCGGGGCCGAGCAGGCCGGCCTCGATCGAATAGCGCACCATGAAGAAGCCGCCGAGCGCCAGCGTCAGGCCGCCGACCCACACCACCCAGCGGGTGCCGATGCGTTCCTCGAAGCCGGGGCCGGCTCGGTTGCGGCGGCGGCTGCGGGCGGTACCGCAGCCGCCTCGGTCGCGTCGGTCGGCGCGGGCTCTCCGCGCTCGCAGGTCGTCGCGTCGACGCGGAGTTCAGGCGATGGCCGGCTGCCGCGTGCTCAGGCGCGGTGGGCGATTTCGCTCGGCGACGCGGCGCGCGGTGCCAGACGGATGGGGGCGGACCAGTCCGGCCGTCGATGCGCCGGGCGTCGCGTCCATCGCGCTCGAGCCGCGACACGCATTCGTCGCAGGCCGATCTGGTTGAGCGCCTTGCGCGCGAAGATAAGCGCGACGATGGCAATCAGCCAGCGCCAAGAAATTCGAACATCCAGCCTCCAGGGCGATCGGCCCGGCGCGGAGCTTCGCATAAAAATCAGTTCAGCGTCGGCCTGCGGACGCGCAGGCCGGGCGCCGGCCGTTCCTGCAGCACCTCGCGCCGGAAGCGAAACAGCGCGGCCGGCCGCCCGCCGGTTGTGTCGACATCATCGCCGGTCGGTTCGACCAGCGCACCGGCTTCGACCAGCCGGCGGAAATTCTGCTTGTGCAGATGGCGGCCGGAAATCGCCTCCACGGTGCGCTGCAGTTCAGTGAGTGTGAATTCCGGCGGCAAAAGTTCAAATACCACCGGGCGATATTTCAGTTTGGCGCGCAGCCGGGCGATCGCGGTGGCCAGAATCCGGCGGTGGTCGAAGCGCATCGCCACGCCGAGCACGCAGGCTTGCCGTTGCGCGCCAGCGCGGCGGAGCGGCCGTCGCGCCGCGCTTCTTCGACCAGTCCGGCTTCGTAGAGCAGTTCGTAGCGGTCGAGCACGCGCTCCTCGTCCCAAGCGCGTCGTCGTGCCGAAAAAGAGCCGGACGCGATCGCGGCGCGACAGACGCGCGGGCGGGATCTGGCTTCTCGGTCTCACTCGGCCCAGGCCATCAGCGCAGGCAGGATCGTCGTCTCGATGATCGCAGGCTTGCGCTTCGCGCCAGTCTTCCCACGGAAAGAAACGGTACCAGGGCTCGAAGCTCGCGCCCGGCACGCGCAGTGCGGATGCGTTGTCGCCGACGCGCGTCAGCGCGAGATAGCCGATCGAGACCATGTGCGCGGGATCGTCCGGCCGCGCATGCCGGCCACGGTCGCCAAACGTATAGAGCTGCTCGACATAGCCGAGCGACAGCCCCGTCTGCTCTTCCACCCAGACGCGCAGCCCGATGTCGAAGGTGCGGTGTGTCAGCGGGTTGAACGCGCCGAACGGCAGGCCGGGGCGTGCCTCTCCGCCGTCACCCGAGGCAATAAGGATGAGCGGCTCATCCGCTTCGATGGCGACGATGGCGGCGGTCAGGCCGATCTTCGATCGGGAGTGAGCGGCGCCTGTGACATCGGAACTCACTCGAGATCGATGCGGAACGGCTCGCCTTCGAGCACGGTGCAAGCCTGGCCCGATTGCGTCGAGCGGCGAGCATGCGGCCCTCGCGCCCGAGATAGTCGTCGGCGAGAGACACGATCAGCCGGTTGGGAAAAGCGATCGGCGAGGCGTCGCGAATGATCCGCGCGATCTCGGCCTCGCTGCGCCCAGGATTGAGCGCGCAGGCGGCGGCGAAGGCGGTCGCGGTCGAGCGCGAGATTCCGGCGTAGCAATGCACGACCAGCGGCGCCGCGCGATCCCAACGCCGGGCGAAGGCGATCAATTCGTGCACATGCGCGGCGTTCGGCGGCTTGAAGCCTTCCACGGGCGCGATGATGTCGTCCATCGATACGAGGAGATGATTGTCGGGATGGATGCTTGCCGGCCGCGTCACCTGATCGACCCGGCCCATCACGGTAATAACGTGGCGGGCGCCGGTCGCTTCGACCGTGTCAGGCAGTTTCGCCAGCGAGCACACATGGATCATGACGGCGTTATAGGATGCCCGCTCAGGCAGCGGAAGATGGACCGAGCATGATCCCGAAGAGTGGGCCGGTTTTCGGGCAAGATCATGCTCGATAAAAAGCTGGGCCGACGCTAGTTCGGCGAGGAAACAGCCAGCGCCCGGAAGCGCTGGAGAAAGCGGGTCTCGGCCTTTCCGGCAGGCCAGGGCGTCAGGTAGTCGCGCTCAGAGGTGACCGGCAGGCGGGGCGGCTTGCCGAAGAAGCGCCGGGCCTCCGTGGCTGCGAACCCTGCAAGATGTGTCGCCTCGAGATAGGCGGCGCCCGATCGGCGGCCTTGATGAGCGCGGTGATTTCAGCCGGCAAGGGTCGCCGGCAGCCCGAAGCGAATATGGATCGCGGCGAGCAGGCGCTTCTCGACCGCCTTGTAGGACTGCGCCGATGCACCGCCTTGAACGGCGAGATCATGTCGCCGATGACATATTCCGGCGCATCGTGCAGCAGCGCCGCCAGCCGCACGCGGACGTCGACGCGCGGTGTCTGCGCCCGCAGCACGGCCTCGACCAGCAGCGTGTGCTGCGCGACGGAAAAGATATGCGCGCCCTGCGTCTGGCCGTTCCAGCGCGCGACGCGCGCGAGCCCATGGGCGATGTCCTCGATCTCGATATCGAGCGGCGAGGGGTCGAGCAGGTCGAGCCGGCGGCCCGACAGCATGCGCTGCCAGGCGCGTGGCTGGCAGCGGTCTTGGGTGCGTCGTCATTGGACGCTTGCTTCGGACGGCTTGCGCGCTGCAGCGCACGTCTCGTGGCAATGGCAGCTCGACGAGATGGTCGTTGACCATGCCGATCGCCTGCATGAAGGCATAGACGATGGTCGGGCCGACGAACTTGAATCCGCGCGCCGCGAGTTCCTTCGACATCTGCGCGCGAGACCGGCGTCTCGGCCGGCACGCTGTCGCGTGGTCTTGAACGCGTTGACCTTACGGGCTTGCCGTCGACGAAGTCCCACAGCAACTTCGAGAAGCCCGGACCTTCTCCATGATGTCGAGATAGGCCTTGGCGCTGTTCGACGGCGCCTTCGATCTTGGCGCGGTTGCGCACGATGCCGGCATCGTTCATCAGCGCGTCGACCTTGCGCGCATTGTAGCGGGCGATCTTCTCCGGCTCGAAATTGTCGAAGGCTTTGCGGAAATTGTCGCGCTTGCGCAGGATCGTGATCCACGACAGGCCGGCCTGGAAGCCGTCGAGCATCAGCTTCTCGAACAGCGCGCGGTCGTCGTATTCCGGCACGCCCCATTCGTGATCGTGATAGGCGACGTAGAGCGGGTCTTCGCCCGGCCACGGGCAGCGACGCAGCCCGTCGTCATGCAGCCGCGACACGCTCATCCGGCTACCTTGGTCGTCGCCGTGGTGCCGACGCGGATGTCATCCGTGCGACGCGATGCGGATGGGAATGTTGCCGGCGCTCAGCGAAGCGCCGCCTTTCAATGCGTCGCTGACGCGATCGACGCGCAGCAGCGCTAGCCCTCGTCCGTTCGCCGACGATCCCATGGTGCCGACCGATTTGTCCGCGGCGAAGACATCGATGCCGCGCTTCCGGCGCGAGCGTCATCGAGCAACAGGCGCACGATGCGCGTGCGCGCAATGCCGCGATGCTGCATGCGGGAGACGACCTCCTGGCCGACATAGCAGCCCTTGTCGAAATCGACGCCGTGCAGGCGATCCATGTTGGCTTCGTGCGGGAAGGCGTCGCCATACATGAAGTCGACGCCGCCGCGCGGCACGCCGAGCGCGATGCGATGGGCGTCGTAGTCATCGGCCGAAGCCAGCGTCGCGCCCAGCACAATCGCCGCCTTGTCCGCGACGTCCTCCGGCAGCAGCACGCGCCAGCCGAGATCGTTGTGGCGCGGATCGGCAAAAGAAAGATCGAGCGGGAGCTCCGCGGGCGCGTCTCACCGGCGTCCGGCCAGAGCGCCAGCACGCCGAGCGAATCGGAGAGATCCTCGACCGTGACCTTGGCGCGCAGCTTGTAGAAAGCTGAGCCGTTGCGCGAGCTGCGGAGCCAGCGCGCGCGGGCAATCGAGCAGGAAGCCGCCGCCATGCCCGCCAGGCGCCTCAGTCATGAGAAAATCGAATATGATTTTGCCCTGCGGCGTCAGAAGCGCGCCGAACCGGCCGATGCCGGGGCGAACCTGCGTCATGTCGGTGGTCACGAGGCCGTTGAGGAAGTCCGCGCGCGTCTTCGCCGGTGACTTTGACGATGCCGCGATCGGATAAAAACGCCGCTTTCATTGGATAAGTCTCTTGCCAGACGCTTGGACGGAACGTAAGGCGCTGGGATCGCAACGACAAGCCCAATCGCCGCGCGCGCACAACGAGGTTCCATGGCCCAGCTTTCGACGCCAAGACCTGTCAAGATGCGATTCTCCTGACCTCCGGCGCGGTCGTCAATCAGGACGGCGAGGCGAAGGCGCGATATTGCGGTCACCGGCGGGCGGATCGTCGCGATCGGCGATCTGCGGCAATGGTCGGCTGACGAAAACCATCGACTGCAAGGGTCTGCATATCCTGCCGGGCGTGATCGACACGCAGGTGCATTTTCGCGAACCGGGCCTGACGCACAAGGAGGATCTGGAGACCGGGTCGCGCAGCGCCGTGATGGGCGGCGTCACCGGCGTGTTCGAGATGCCGAACACCAATCCGCTCACCATCGATGCGGCGACCTTCGCCGACAAGATCACGCGCGCACATCATCGCATGCATTGCGATTTCGCTTTCTATGTCGGCGGCACGCGCGAGAATACCGGCGACCTTCCGGAATTGGAGCGTGCCGCGGGCTGCGCCGGCGTGAAGGTGTTCATCGGTTCGTCCACCGGCTCGCTGCTGGTGGAAGACGACGAAGGCCTGCGCAAGATTCTCAAGGTGATCCGCCGCCGCGCGGCGTTCCATGCCGAGGACGAGTATCGGCTGAAGGAGCGCATGCACCTGCGCGTGGAGGGCGATCCCTCTTCGCATCCGGTGTGGCGCGACGCGGAGGCGGCGATGATCGCGACGCGGCGGCTGGTGTCGATCGCGCGCGAATACGGCAAGCGCATCCATGTGCTGCATATCTCCACCAAGCAGGAGATGGAGTTTCTCGCACATCACAAGGATGTCGCGTCTGTCGAGGTGACGCCGCATCATCTGACGCTGGTCGCGCCGGATTGCTACGAGCGGCTCGGCGCCTATGCGCAGATGAATCCGCCGGTGCGCGATGCCTCGCATCGCGACGGCATCTGGTGGGGGCTCAATCAAGGCGTCGTCGACGTGCTCGGCTCCGACCATGCGCCGCATACGCGCGAGGAGAAGGAGCATAAGTATCCGGCCACCCATTCGGGCATGACCGGCGTGCAGACGCTGGTTCCCATCATGCTCGATCACGTCAATGCGGGGCGGCTGTCGCTGCTGCGTTTCGTCGATCTGACCAGCGCGGGCCCGGCGCGGCTGTTCGGCATCGCCTGCAAGGGCCGTATCGCGGTCGGCTTCGATGCGGATTTCACAATCGTCGACATGAAGCGCACGGAAACCATCACCAACAAATGGGTCGCGTCGCGCGCCGGCTGGACGCCTTATGACGGCGTCAGCGTCACGGGCTGGCCGGTCGGCACGATCGTCCGCGGCAATCAGGTGATGTGGCAGGGTGAGTTGACGGCGGCCTCAAAGGGCGAGGCATTGCGCTTCGGCGAGACGCTGAGCGCATGATCCCGAAAAGTGGGAACCGGTTTTCGGATCAGATCATGCGCAAGAAAAATGCGCATAAGCGCCGATCAAATTACTGCTGGAAAGTGACCATCGAGAATTCGCCCTTGCGAATGCGCGCGGGCAGGCCTTCGGCCAGTTTGGCCACGGGCTCTTCGCCATAGGTGGCGACGAGTTCGGCGAAGGCGGTGAAGAGACTGGCCTGCGCCAGGCAATCATTATCGACGCCATCGAGGCGTGCTTCAGCCCATGCTTCGGTGAGATAA
Source organism: uncultured Alphaproteobacteria bacterium (assembly GCA_963736355.1). GTDB lineage: Bacteria > Pseudomonadota > Alphaproteobacteria > Rhizobiales > Xanthobacteraceae > CAVTOO01. The sequence continues at coordinate 104,171 of CAVTOO010000008.1, forward strand.
CCGAGCGCGGCCTGCTTCTGCTCCTGATCGGGAAGAAGATCCCGCGCGCCGGCAGCAAACATTTTCGCAGTCATGAATTCCCCGGCACATTCGCCTTGAGCCGACGACCGTGAACGGCCGCGCTGTCCCTGTCACAAAGCTCTAGCACGGGCCACGAAAGCGGCGAGCAGGTTCTTTAGGAAAGGTTAATTTCACGGCCGTCAGTTGCGGGATGCGGCTATGCGTGAAACGCAGGAAAATCAGGCTTAATTGGCGTAACGGGCGGTCAAATCGCGCGAGATTTTCGAGCCCTCGGCGAGATAGCGCGTAATGGCTGTGGATGCCGCCGGCGTGCAGCTGCGATAGCTGCGCTGAAAGTCGTGATAGCCGCGGTTGAAACTCGCCACCATGCGCGCGCGACGTTCGCCGGCCGGCGTCTCGGCATCCATCAATTGCTGCATCTCGTTGCGCCATTTCTGGCCTTCATTGCTGCCGCAGATTTCGCGCAAATAATGCAGGCTGCCGAGAATCTCGGACAGGCGCTGCAGTCCGGAATCGAACGGTGCGGCATCCTGCGCGCGCGCGGGCGCGGTCAGCAGGCATCCGAACAGAAAAGAGGCGGCGAGAATGCGGGTCAGCATGACGGAGATATGCCCCCGAGCCCGGTCATCCGCAAGCGGTCCGGTGTCCGGATCAAGGGTCCAGATCATGGTCCTGGATCATTTTCTTGGCGTCGCGGACGACGTCCGCAAGGCCCTGTGTGGTCGGCAGTCCGGCGAGTTCGTCCTCGGTGACCCAGCGAAAATCGTCGGACTCCGCGTCGAGCGTGACCTCGCCCGCCAGCCAGCGCGCGGCAAAAGGCAAAATGACGAAATGGCCGTTGTGGCCGTCGCGCGGCAGGATTTCCCGATAGCCGGCGAGACCCAGAACCTCGATCGTCAGCGTCGTTTCCTCGCGCACTTCGCGGGCGACCGCCTCGGGGAGGGTTTCGCCATTTTCGACCCGTCCGCCCGGTAACGTATAAAGACGGCGCGCCGGTTCGCGGGCCCGCCGCACGACCAGCACCTTGCCGTCGCGAAAGATCGCGGCGCTGACGGCGAGCTGGGGGCGTTGAAGGGTCATGTGGGCTTTGCATGGAATCGGATGGATGACAGGCCGGCAATCTGGCAAATGATGGCGGCAACGGAAAGGTCCTGATGGATGTGCGGACGCTTTGTGCTGACATCGCCGCCCGACGCGGTGCGGAACCTGTTCGGCTATGACGACGAGGCGACATTTCCGCCGCGCTTCAACATCGCGCCGAGCCAGCCGATTGCGGTGGTGACGCTCGACGAGCGTCAGCGGCGTCTGCGGCTGATGCGATGGGGCCTGATCCCGTCCTGGGTCAAGGACCCGCGCAGCTTCGCACTTCTGTTCAATGCGCGTGCCGACAGCGTGCTTGAGAAGCCATCTTTCCGAAATGCATTCCGTCGACGGCGCTGTCTTGTGCCCTCGGATGGTTTTTACGAGTGGCAGACGTCCGGCGATCGCAAGCGGCCGTTCTTTATTCATCCCGCGGGCGGCGGCCCGGTGGCTTTCGCCGGAATATGGGAGAGCTGGACCGGCCCCAATGGCGAGGAACTCGACACGGTCGCGATCATCACGACAGAGGCGAACGCGGATTTGCGCGCCCTTCATGACCGCATGCCGGTGGTGATTGCGACTGATGCCTTCGACATGTGGCTCGACTGCGCTCACGTCGATGCGCAGACGGCGGCGTCTCTGCTGGTGCCGTCACGGCCCGGATTCTTTGCTTTTCACGAGGTGTCGCAGGCCGTGAGCCGCGCCGCATCCGATGGGCCGGAACTGATCGTGGCGGCGACAAGCGCGACCGCGCAGGTCGCAGAATCGTCTGCCGCGTCCGAAAAGCCGCCAGCCCGGCGGCCTAAGCCGCGGCGCCGGACGGACGATGGCGGCCAGCAATCGCTGTTTTAATCACGGCCGATCAACTATTTGCGTTCGTTGCTGTGGGCGCAGGCGATCGGCATTTGCTAGTGTGCCCGTCCCTGTCACCGCGTATCCGGATGCCCATTTGTTCAAGGCCAGGATTTTCGTTCCGCTCGCCATCTCGCTGACCGTCATCGCGGGTGTGAGCCTGGCTGCGCGGCATTACTGGCGCGAAGCAGCGCTTCAGTCCGCGGTCGTGGTCAGCGAGCAGCGTGGACAGTTGATTTCGGATGCGATCAAAAGCGAGATCAATCGGCAGGATCACTTGCCGCTGATGATGTCGCTCGACCCCGACGTGGGCGATGCGTTGCAGGCCAGGGGGCATATCGAATCCTTCCTCAAGATCAGCAAGAAGCTGCGGCAGATCAGCCGCGAAGCCGATGCGCGCGGTCTCTATATTGTCAACACCGCCAATGTCGTCGTTGCTGCCGACGATTGGGATGCCACTGACACGCTTGTCGGCCAGACGCTGGCGCCGCGGCCTTATCTCACAATCGCAACGAGCACGGGCAAAAGCGCGTTCGTCGATTTCGATCCGAATAGCGATCATATCCGCTATTTCGTAGCCGTGGCCGTGCGCAATCCGGATGTCGTGGGTGTGGCCGTCGCGCGCATCGATTTCGACGCGCTGGAGGAGGCATGGTCGCGCGCCGGCGAGCGCGTCATGATTACCGACCGCAACGGCATCGTCTTTCTGACCAGCGATCCACGCTACAAGTCTCGCTTTCTGCCCGAGCTGGCGGAAGAACGCCCGGGCGAGCCGACGCAGCTGTTCAAACTGATCGAGAAGCGAAACGAAGGTCAGATCGTCCGGCGCGCGGACGTCGATGACCATGCGAATTATTTCTACCAGACCCTGCCGCTCGCCGACTATGGCTGGACCATTCATCGCCTCACCGACATCACCGCGGTTGACCGCGATGCGCGAGACGGCGCGCTGATCGGTGGCGCGTTGTCGTCCCTGGCGTTGTCGCTCTTCTTCATCAGCTTTCAGCGCCAGCGCGCACTGGTGGTGGAGCGCCGTCAAGGCATGCGCCTCAAGGCGGTGGTCGCCGACCGCACGCAGGAACTCAGCGACGCCAATATCTCCCTGCTGAGCGAGGTCGAGGAACGGCGCAGCGCCGAATTGCGTTTGCTCCGAACCCAGAACGAACTGGTGCAGGCCGGAAAGCTTGCCGCGCTCGGGCAGATGTCTGCGGCGATCGCGCACGAAATCAACCAGCCGCTCGCTGCTATCCGCACCTTTGTCGCCAGCACCAAGGTGCTGATGGCGCGCGGCGAGATCGATTCTTCGGCGCGCAATCTCGATCTGATCAATGGCCTCGCGCAGCGCATGGCCGATATCACCACGCATCTGAAGATGTTCGCGCGCAAGAGCGAAGTCGGGATGCCCGAGGCGGTCAACGTCTCCGAGGCGGTCAGGGGCGCGTTGCTGCTGCTCGAAAGCCAGATCGCCGAGGAGCGGGTCGATGTCAGGCTTGAACTCGCGCCGGATGTCTTCGTCAGCGGCTACACCGTGCAGCTCGAACAGGCGGTCCTGAACATTGTGCGCAATGCGCTCGATGCCGTCGCCGACGTCGACAGCCCGGCGGTCCGCATCACGGTCGAGCGGCAGGACCAGACCGCGTTGCTGCGCGTCAGCGATAACGGCTCCGGCATTCGCGGCCGCTGATCTGCGCCTGATCTTCGATCCGTTCTTCACCACCAAGCCCGTCGGGATAGGCCTTGGTCTCGGCCTCTCGATCACCTATGGAATTGTGCAGAACTTCGGAGGGCAGATCCGCGCGGTGAACCGCGAGGGTGGTGGCGCCGAGGTCACGGTTGAACTGCCCTTCGCCGGCAGTCTCGAGAAGGCAGCGAATGGCTGACAAAATCACCATCCTGTTTGTCGACGACGAAGCGCCGATGCGCGAAGCCGTCAAGCAGTGGCTGGAGCTGTCCGGCTTCGATGTCGTTGCCGAAGCGCGGGTCTCCGCCGTGCTGCCGCGCCTGCACGCGAATTTCACCGGCATCCTGATTACGGATCTGCGCATGCCGGAGATCGATGGCCTGGAATTGCTCAAGCAGAGTCAGGCGATCGATCCCGATCTGCCGGTGGTGATGATCACCGGCCATGGCGACATCGAGACCGCAGTGGAATCGATCCGCCTCGGTGCCTACGATTTCATTGAAAAGCCTTTTGTGCCGGAACGCTTTCTCGACGTGGTCCGGCGCGCCGTCGAGAAGCGGCGTCTGGTTTTGGAAAACCGCCTCCTGCGCTCGTCGGTCAACAGGCAGTCGCTCAGTTCGCGCATCATCGGAACATCGCCGCAGATCGAGAAACTCCGGGCCACGATCGCGGAACTCGCCGCCGTCGATGCCAGCGTCATTGTTTATGGCGAGACAGGCAGCGGCAAGGATCTCGTCGCCCGCTGCCTGCATGATTTCGGCCCGCGCTCCAAAGAAAATTTCGTCGCCGTCAATTGCGTTGCCGTGCCGGAGACCATGGCGGAAAGCGAGTTGTTCGGTCACGAGGCCGGCGCCTTTACCCATGCGCTGAAGGCGCGTGTCGGCAAGTTTGAATTCGCCAATCATGGCACGCTGTTTCTCGACGAAATCGACAGCATGCCGCTGGTGCTGCAGGGCAAGCTGTTGCGGGCGTTGCAGGATCGTGTTGTCGAGCGACTCGGCTCCAACAAGGAAATCGCGGTCAATGTTCGCGCGATCGCGTCGAGCAAGATCGATCTGCGTGCCGCCGGCGAAAAAGGGCAATTCCGGTCGGATCTCTATTTCCGCCTGTCGACGGTGGAACTGGTCATTCCGCCGCTGCGCGACAGGCCGGAGGATATTCCGCTGCTGTTCGAGTATTTCGCCGCGTCCGCGGCACACCAGCAAGGGCGCACGGCGCGTCCGGTGCCGTCATCGGTGCTCGCGGCACTGATGACGTACCGCTGGCCGGGAAATGTGCGTGAATTGCGCAATGCCGCCGAGCGATATGTGCTCGGCATTCCCGGCGCTCCGCTGTGGCCGGGGCAGGGCGCGATCAGTGATCAGCGCAAGTCGTTGGCCGAGCAGGTTGAAGCTTATGAACGCAGCCTCATCGAGCGCGCGCTCGCGGAGGCCGGCGGCAGCGTCGCCGCGGTGATCGAGCAGCTCGACATACCGCGCCGGACTCTAAGTGAGAAGATGGCCCGCTTCGGCATTGACCGAAAGCGGACGACGGATCGGCCGAAACTTGCCGATGACGTCAAACCCGTCGGCGAAAAATAGCCGATGAAACGTCGGCGGATTTTTGTGCCGCGCAATAACACTCCCTGATTCCATTGAGAAAAGTGCGCTGACGTTGCCACGCGATGCGATGGCACGTCCGTTGCAGTGTCTTTGGCAAGGCCTCGTCAGGGCCGTCGTCAAAAACGATGTTTTGGAGAAGGGAACGCTATGCCAAGCAGGCAATCTCATCCGGGAATTTCTGTCGACAGGAAGGACATCCTGGCTGGCGTGTTGATGGTCGCGCTGGCAGTCGGATTCGCGTGGCTGGTGTTGAAGCCCCAGGGTCTCTCGCTCGGCAGCGCCCGCGCCATGGGCCCCGGCTATTTCCCGCTGATGATTTCTATCGTCCTCGCGGCGCTCGGTCTGATCATGATCTTATTGTCGTTCGGGCGGACGAGTGAGCCGATCGAGATCGCGCCGTTGCGCTCGATCGCATTCGTGATGCTCGGCCCGATCCTGTTTGCGGTCCTGGTGCGGCCGCTTGGCTTCGTTGTCGCCGTCGCCGCGATGGTGATGCTGTCGGCCTGGTCAAGCCAGCGCATGACATGGAAGTGGGCGATCTACACCACCGTCGGCATGATCCTGTTCTCGGTGCTGCTGTTCTACTACATGCTGGCGATGCCGATTTCGCTGTGGGGCGACGGCAGCATCCTTCCGTTCCAATGAGATTTGCCGCGACGCGCCAGCTCCGAAGGGAGCGCGCGTCTGAATCGCGCTCGCATCGCGTCACTACAGGGCTTGGGGTCGTACAATGGATTTTCTAGGTCATCTTTGGTTGGGCTTCTCGACGGCAGCGGTGCCCATCAACCTGCTGTTCTGCTTCATCGGCGCGTTCCTCGGCACCGCCGTCGGCGTGCTGCCGGGTGTCGGCCCGCTCGCGACCATCGCGATGCTGCTGCCGATCACCTTCAAGGTGTCGCCCGAAGCCTCGCTGATCATGCTCGCCGGCATTTATTACGGCGCGCAATATGGCGGCTCGACCACGGCCATCCTGATCAACCTGCCGGGTGAGGCTTCATCGGCGGTGACCGCCATCGACGGCCACCAGATGGCCAAGAAGGGCCGCGCCGGTGCGGCGCTCGCCATCGCGGCGCTCGGTTCGTTCTTCGCCGGCACCGTTTCCACCTTCCTGGTCGCGGTCTTCGCGATGCCGATGACTCGACTCGCGCTGCTGTTCGGCCCGGTCGAGTATTTTGCGCTGATGACGCTCGGCCTGATCGCCTCGATCACGCTCGCCAACGGCTCCGTGCTCAAGGCGCTGTGCATGATCATGGCCGGCATTCTGCTCGGCTCGGTCGGCACCGACATCTATTCGGGCTCGGCGCGCTTCACGCTCGGCTTCGACGGTCTGCGCCGACGGCATCGCCATCGTCGCCTTCGGCGCCGGCGTCTATCGGCATCTGCGAGATCCTCAGCGACCTGGAAAGCGAGCGCACACGCGCGCTCGTCGTCAGCAAGATCACCAGCCTGATGCCGACCCGCGAAGAGTTCAAGGCGTCGGTCCTGCCGGTGCTGCGCGGCACGGCGCTCGGCTCGCTCCTCGGCGTGCTGCCGGGCGGCGGCGCACTGCTTGCGTCGTTCGGCTCCTATTCGATCGAAAAGCGCTTCGCCAAGGATCCCTCGCGCTTCGGCAAGGGCGCGATCGAAGGTGTCGCGGGTCCTGAGGCCGCCAACAATGCCGGCGCGCAGACCTCGTTCATTCCGATGCTGACGCTCGGCATTCCCGTCCAACGCCGTGATGGCGCTGATGGTCGGCGCCATGATCATTCAGGGCATCACGCCGGGTCCGGATTTCGTCAACAAGCAGCCTGCGCTGTTCTGGGGCGTCATCGCATCGATGTGGATCGGCAATGCGATGCTGGTGATCCTCAACCTGCCGATGATCGGATTGTGGGTGAAGCTGCTCACGTTCCGTAGCGCGTGCTGTTCCCGGCCATCATCGCCTTCGCCACTGTCGGCGTGTACAGCGTGTCGCTGCGGGCTTCGACATCTATCTGATGGTTGATGTTCGGCTTGCTCGGCTACGTGCTGGTCAAGCTTGCAGTTCGAGCCGGCGCCGCTGCTGCTCGGCTTCGTTCTCGGTCCGATGATCGAGGAATATTTCCGCCGCGCCATGATCATCTCGCGCGGCGACCCGATGGTGTTCGTGCAGAAGCCGATCAGCGCGGTCATGCTGAGCATCGCGGCGATCCTCCTGACCATTACGCTTCTGCCGGCTGTCGCCAGGAAGCGCGAAGAAGTTTTCGTCGAAGACGAGAAGTGACGTCGCTGAACCGCGAAGCGGTCCGGCGCGACGCCACTAACGAGAGAACATCACAAGGGAGAATGCCGCAATGTCTGAGAAGAGCGTCGGAACCGAGATCTGGTATTGGGGCCGGATCGTCATCAGCATCGTTTCGTTCGGGATGATCTTCCCGAACGTCCTGACCGAGCGCATGGACAAGGAAGAGTTCAAGAGCGGCGAGCCCGGCGCGCAGTGAATTTGAGCCGGCCGTCTTAAGCTTCCAGCCGTGACTGACTTCAGGCGGTTTGGCCTTGCGCCGGACCGCCTGTTTTGTCTCTAGGGCGACGGCTCGCGCCCGTCGAGCCACTTGGCGTAGATGGTGCGGGGCTGTTCATCATAGCCGATGGAATCGTAGAACGCCTGGACCTGCGTGTTCTCGGCGCGCACCATCAGCATCAGCTTCAGAATGCCGCGCTGGCGCAGCCAGTCCTCTGCGGCGTTCATGATCGCGCGACCGTGTCCCTGGCCGCGCCGCTCGGGATCGACGCCCAGATAATAGACCCAGCCGCGGTGGCCATCATGGCCGACCATGATTGCGGCGGCGAGCGCTCCGCCCTCGCGGCCGAGCAGCACGGTTGAATTATCGCCTTTGCGCGCCAGCGCGATGTCGGCGGCCGGATCGTTCCACGGTCGCGTCAGGCCGCAACGCTGCCAGAGCGCGATCGTCGCCTCGATATCGGCGTCGGTGATCGGCGCGATGGCGAGCGTCACACGACCTTCCCCGGATTGAGAATGTTGTTGGGGTCGAGCACGCGCTTGAACGTGCGCATCAGATCGAGCGCGACGGGGTCCTTCACGCGCGGCAGAAGATCGCGCTTGAGCACGCCGATGCCGTGCTCGGCGGAGATCGAGCCGCCGAATTTGTGCACGATGGCGTGCACCACGTCGTTCATTTCCTGCCAGCGCGCGAGATAGCCTGCCTTGTCGGCGCCGATGGGCTGGCTGACATTGAAATGGATATTGCCGTCGCCGAGATGTCCGAACGGGCAGGGCCGGCAGCCGGGAATGAGCCTGAAGACGGCGTGGCTCGCTTCGTCGATGAAGGCGGGCACGGACACGACCGGCACCGAGATATCGTGTTTGATCGAGCCGCCTTCGAACTTCTGCGACTCGGAGATGAACTCGCGCAACCGCCAGAACGCCTTGCGATGTTCACCGCTGGCCGCGAGCGCCGCATCCGTGACGAGCCCCCGCTCGAGCGCTTCGGTCAGGATCGTCTCTAACGCCGCGCCGGCGCTGTCGTCATTGGCCGATACTTCAATCAGCACGTACCATGGATGGGTGCCGCTGAGCGGGCTGCGCAGATTGTCGCCATGTCGGGTGGCGAATTCAATCGCGACGCGAGCCATCAGTTCGAAGCTCGTCAGCATCGGACCCGCATGCGAAGCGGCGATTTCATAGAGCGAGAGCGCCGCCTGGGGCGTTGGCAGGCCGACAAACGCCGCTTCAATCGTGCGCGGCGTCGGAAACAGCTTCAGGGTCGCGGCGGTGATGATGCCGAGCGTGCCCTCCGAGCCGATGAAAAGGTTCTTCAGGTCGTAGCCGGTATTGTCCTTCTTCAGCTTCGACAATGCATGCATGATGCGTCCGTCGGCGAGCACGACTTCGATGCCGAGGACGAGATCGCGCGCCACGCCATAGGCGAGCGCGCTGGTGCCGCCGGCATTGGTCGCGAGATTGCCGCCGATGGTCGCGCTGCCTTCGGCCGCAAGCGACAACGGGAACAGGCGATTGTATTCGCTGGCGCGCTGCTGGGCGATTGCGAGCACAACGCCGGCCTCGCAGGTCATGGTGTTGGATTGCTTGTCGACTTCGCGAATCCGGTTCATGCGCGTCAACGACACGACGATTTCGCCTTGATGCGGCGTCTGCCCGCCGACCAGCCCGGTGTTGCCGCCTTGGGGCACCAGCGCGATGCCGTTCTCATTGGCGAGCGTGCAGATCGCAGACACCTCTTCCGTCGAGGCAGGGCGAAGCACCAGCGGCGTGTGGCCCGTGTAGAGGCCGCGCTCCTCGGTGATGTAGGGAGCGATGGCCTTCTCGTCGGTCATTGCATAGCGGTCGCCGACAATGCGGGAGAATTGCGCGACGAGATCTGGCGCGAGCGGAATCACGACGTCGCTCCTTTCGGAGCGGCCGCACGGCCGAGCCGGTCGTTGATGGCTTCTCCCAGGCCGTCGTCCGGGATCGGCATCACGGCGATGCACGACGCTGCGCTCGCATCCAGCGCGCGCAGATGGTCGAACAATTGCGCCGCCGCTTCCACCAGATCGCCTTGGGGCGACAGATTGAGAATTTTCACAGCATGCTCGGCGCCGGGCGGCAATTGCGGCCCGAAGGCGAGCAGCGCTTCGCCGCGCTTGACGTCGATGGCATCGGGCCGCACGCGGGTGCGCGGGGCGTAGTGAGACGCCAGCAGGCCGGGCGCGAGCGGGCTTTCGTTCTGTTTCAGCTCCGGCGCGATAACGAGCGGTCGGCCCAGCACGCGTTCGATATCGGCGCGGGCGATGCCGCCGGGCCGCAGCAGCGTCGGCTCAGTCGAGGCAGGCGACGATGGTCGATTCCACGCCGACGGGCGTCGGCCCGCCATCGATCACGAGGTCGATCTGGCCGTCGAGATCGGCCATGACGTGTTCGGCTCGGGTCGGTGACACATGACCCGAGACATTGGCGGAGGGCGCGACCACCGGCCCGCCAAAGGCGGCCAGGATCGCCTCGGCCACATCGTGGCGAGGGACGCGGACCGCGATGCTGTCGAGGCCGGCCGTGGCGAGGTCGCAAACGCGGCAATCCGGGGTTTTCGGCAGCACAAGCGTCAGCGCGCCCGGCCAGAAGGCGTTCGCGAGGCCGAGCGCGGCGGCGTCAAAACGCGCGATACGGGAGGCGGCGGCCAGATCGCTGACATGGGCGATCAGCGGATTGAAGGATGGACGCCCTTTGGCCGCGTAAAGCCGCGCTACGGCCTGTGCATTGGCTGCATCGGCGCCGAGCCCATAGACCGTCTCGGTGGGGAAGGCGACGAGGCCCCCCTCCGCGAGCTGGCGCGCAGCCCTGCCAATGGCGGCTGCATTCGCGGCCAAAAGCTCGGTTCCGACACCCACGGTCATCATCAAATCCCGTACTTCCAGCTTCTTGCGGCCCCGGCAAGGCGAGGCTATAAGAGCCGCCTTCGTGTCGGAGTGTGGCTCAGCCCGGTAGAGCACTGCGTTCGGGACGCAGGGGTCGCAGGTTCAAATCCTGCCACTCCGACCACTCCATCCGGCGAATTGATCCCCGATTCTTAAAGATACTTGCCCGGCACGGGTTTGTGCCCGGAACGGGCCGTTCTGACAAGGCCGCGCGGCGTCTGGCGCATGGCCTCTTGCTGGCGCACCCGCCCATTAGCGTCTATCTGAGGGGCGCACGCGAAGGGCCAACAACACGGCTCCGCAACAAGGGCCGCGACAGACGATGGCAGATTCAATTCCCGATATTCTTGAGGCATTCGCCAGAGGCGAGATCGTCGTCGTCACCGATGACGACGACCGCGAGGGCGAGGGCGATCTCATTGTCGCCGCGACTCTCTGTACGCCGGAAAAGATGGCGTTCATCGTCCGCCATACCTCCGGCATCGTCTGCGCCCCTGTGACCTCCGAGGATGCGCGCCGCCTGCGGCTCGATCCCATGGTTGCGCACAATGATTCTGCGCATACCACCGCCTTCACCGTGTCGATCGACTACAAGCCGGGCATGACGACCGGCATTTCGGCGGAGGAGCGCACCGCGACCTGCCGCGCGCTCGCCAACCCTAATGCGGGCGCCAGCGACTTTGCCCGTCCCGGCCACATTTTTCCGCTCATCGCCAATGATGGCGGCGTTCTGATGCGTTCGGGCCACACCGAGGCCGCGATCGATCTTTGCCGCCTTTCTGGTTTGCCGACGGTCGGCGTCATCAGCGAACTGATGAACGACGACGGCACGGTGATGAAGGGCGTGCAGGTGTCGCGCTTCGCGGCCGAGCACAAGCTGAAGCACGTCACCATCGACGATCTGATTGCCTATCGTCAGGCGCGCGAGAAGCTGATCGAGCGCGTCAATTCCTTCACCACAGTCAGCCCCGTCGGAACGCTGCAGGGGCACGCCTATCGCTCGCCCTTCGATCCGGTCTTTCACTTCGCCTTCGTGCTGGGCCCCATCGGCGACGGTCGCGATGTGCTGGTGCGCTTCCACAAGCCGAACATCATCGACGAATTGCAGTCCGGCGGCGGATCGACGAGCAAAGTCCGTCGTGCACTCGAACGCATCAAGGCCGAAGGCCGCGGCGTGCTGGTCTATCTGCGCGACGGCGCGGCCGGTGTGCCGGTGACGCCGCTCGGCGAAGGCGAGCCGCCGACCCGCGATGACGATCGCCGCCGTCAGTGGCGCGAGGTCGGTGTCGGCGCGCAAATCCTGCGCGATCTCGGCGTGTCCTCGATCCGCAATCTGTCGTCGAGCGAGCATGCCTATCTCGGCCTGTCGGGCTTCGGCATCGAGATCACGGGCCACGAATCGTTCGACTAATTTTTTTTGCGAGTGACGCCTTGAGCGACGACGATCTCGTCTTCAACCGCGACTTCCCCTTGCCTGCCGGTCAGGTGGAGGAGGTCGTGCCCGGCGTGCGCCGCGTGCTGTGCGGCAATCCGGGGCCCTTCACGTTCACCGGCACGGTCAGCTACATCATCGGTCGCGGCAAGGTTGCCATCGTCGATCCGGGCCCGGACGACGAAGCGCATGCGAGGGCACTGCTCGATGCCGTGCGCGGCGAGACCGTGACGCATATTTTCGTCACGCATACCCATCGCGATCACTCGCCCAACACTCCGCGCCTCAAGGCTGCGACCGGCGCGACCGTCTATGCCGAAGGCCGCCATCGCGCCTCGCGGCCGGCGTTCGCGGGCGAGCCGTCGATGGAAAGCGGCGGCGATACGGCATTCGTGCCGGACATGTTCCTGAAGGACGGCGATCTTGTCGAAGGCGACGGCTTTGTCATCGAGGCGGTCGCGACGCCCGGCCATGCCGCCAATCACATGGGCTTCGCCTGGGACCAGCGCGACATGATCTTCATCGGCGACCATGTCATGGGCTGGTCGACCAGCGTCGTCGCGCCGCCGGACGGATCGATGAGCGATTACATGGCCTCGCTCGAAAAGCTCACCCTGCGCCACGAGCGGCTTTACCTGCCGGGCCACGGCCCGGAAATCCGCGATGCGCCGCGTTTCGTGCGCGGCTGTATCGCGCACCGCAAGGCGCGCGAGGCCTCGATCCTGCACCGGCTCGCCAAGGGCGAGACCGATATCCCGACATTGGTGCGCGCCATTTATATCGGCCTCGATCCGCGGCTGGTGCGCGCGGCGGGTTCGTCGGTTCTGGCGCATCTGGAAGATCTGTGCGCGCGCGGCGTCGTTGCAACCGACAGCGAATATCCCTCGCGCGAGGGCACTTATCGTTTGGCCGGACCCTTGCCGGTCTGAGCGCCCTTCTTCTGCGTCGTCACGGCAGGCACCGGCGAATTGTCGATATTGTCGCTGATATCGGCGATCAGCGAACGGATACGCGCGGCATTGCTGCCGAGGTCGTGCTCGAAATAGCGCGACGATGATCGCAGATCGATACGCGTGCCTTCGCCGTCGGCGGCGATGCGCACGACGACGTCGTCGCGAAAGCCCATCACGGGCGTCAAGGCAATGGCTTCGATATGACCGGCGCGGCGCGGCTGCGGCGGTCGCGTATCGACGATGCGCCATTTGCGCTTGGTGATGAGGTCGAGCGCGGTGTCGTAGGCCTTCTGCGGCGTGGTCTCCACAATCAGGGGCTCGATGTCGGGATAGGCGATGCGCTGCTGCTCGGCGGAATAGAGACCGGCATAGGCGGCGGTATTGGCGCCGTCGCCGACACGCAGGCGTGCCAGAACCTCGAAACGCGGCGGATTGAGCACGTCGGTGGTGATGTCGTGGATCGCCGGCAGCTTGCTGTATTGCAGGGCGAGATAGGCGGGATAGGCCAGAATGAGGGCGTTGATGAACAGCGCCAGCGCAATGGCGCCGAATCCGCGCGCACCGGTCTGCCAGATCGAGGCGAAGGCAGCGATGGCGACCAGGATCGAAAGCCCCGCAAGGGCCAGCGCGCCCGCGAAGGTCATCAGCGCCGGGCGGAATTCAAGAAATCCGAAACGCACGACGATGATCGAAACAATCGTCACAATCAGTGAGAACAAAGCGAGATGACGCGACCAGACGGCCAGCGCCGAGCGCGGTTCTGTGTTGTAGGGGGCGGATAGCCTGCGCGCCATGCGTGTAATCTGCCTCTGGCAATCATGCGGCGAGGGAACCCATATGGGCACCGCGGCGTTTGCCATCTAGTGTGGTGGTTCAGACGTTCGCTTCAGTATCTCAGCGGGCTCTTCAAGCGAACGTCTGAACCTAAACCACACTAGTTTTATATTCTAGCTAGTGTCCCTTGGATTCCGAAGTTCGCACGAGGGTTTGCTGCGAAGGCATGCGAACTTCGGAATCGGGACACTAGGATCGATGACAATGCCATGCGCCTTCCATAATGCTGCCCCGGCATGCCCGGCAAGCCGGATTCGGCTTGTCACAGCATGGCTTGTGCCCTTAGCCATCACATTGTTGTTGATGTGTGATGTTGTCGCCGCACAAACCGTTCCGTTGCCGCGTCCTCGCCCGCCGGAAGCGGCATCGCCCATGGTGCCTGCTGCCTGAACTGCAACACCCGCATCGCCTGCGCAGCCCGAGCCGCCATCGGAGTGCCTGCTCGCGCTGACGTCACAGATTGCCATCGCGACACCTGTGCCGTCGATCACGGGCCCCGGTGCATGCGGCGCGACCGATCTGGTGCGGCTTGAGGCGATCGTGCTGCCGGATTCCTCGCGCGTGCCGATGAAGCCCGCGGCCACGTTGCGATGTTCGATGGCGACCGCCGTCGCGCAATGGGTTCGCGATGACGTCACGCCGATGGTGGCAGGACTGGACACCACGCTGCGCGAAATCGACAACTTCGATTCCTACGACTGCCGGGGCCGCAATCGCGTGGTCGGCGCGCAGATCAGCGAACATGGCAAAGCCAACGCGCTTGACATACGCGGCTTCCGCCTCGCCGACGGACGCATGCTGTCGCTCACCGACCGCACGCTTGCCATTGAATTGCGCGAGCGTGTGAAGGCATCGGTCTGCGCGCGCTTCACAACGGTGCTTGGGCCAGGCTCGGACTGGTATCACGAAGACCATATCCATCTTGATCTGGCACAACGCCGCAACGGCTTTCGGCTGTGCCAGTGGGAGGTGTGGGAGCCGTTGCCGGTCGGCGTGCCGCTGCCGCCGGATCGCCCGGTCGATGCGCCGCCGCGCGACGAGCCCCACGAGCCTGCGCCGCCCGCTCAGGCTTTGCCGAAATAAATCAAAGCGGGCTCAAGGGAATCAGCGCCGGGCCTTCCGGCGTGTCCATGCGGCCCACGGCCACTCCAAAAACCTCGCCGATGCGTTCGGCCGTCAGCGCGCGCGCGGGCTCATCGTCAGCGACAATCCGTCCGTCATTCATGACGATGACGCGATCGGCAAAACGCGCTGCGAGCGCGAGATCATGAATGACGGCCAGCACAGCCGTGCCGCGGTGCGCGGCGTCGCGCAGCAGGCCCATGACCTTCAATTGGTGCCGCGCGTCGAGCGACGCTGTCGGTTCGTCCGCCAGCAAAATCGATGCGTCGGTCGCGAGCGCGCGTGCAATCGCCACCCTCGCGCGTTCGCCGCCGGAAAGTGTCGTGATCGGTCGCGTCGCAAACGCTTCCAACTGAGTGGCCGCGATGGCGCGCGACACGGCGCTGCGATCGGCGTCGGTCAGCGGCGTGAAGGCGTCGCGATGCGGCATGCGTCCGAGCGCGACGATAGCCGCGACTGCGAGCGGCCAGTGAAAGATGTGGCCCTGCGGCAGATAAGCGAGCTTCTTCGCGCGCTCTTTCTCACCGAGACTGGATAGCGCGCTTTCGCCTAGCGTGATCGCGCCTTCGCTGCGGATCAGCCCTGCGAGCGCGCGCACCAGCGTCGTCTTGCCTGCGCCGTTGGGGCCGACCAGAATCGTGAACTCGCCGGCGCGCAGCGCCAGCGATGCATCGCGGACGATAGCCCGGCCGCGCAATGACACGGTGACGCCGGTGGCCTGAAGGAGCGGCGCGCTCATGAGGCAGCGTCCTCCAGGGCGTAGCGTTCCTTGAAGATCATGAAAATGAAGAACGGCGCGCCGATCAGCGCGGTGATGACGCCGATGCGGATTTCGTTGGGGCCGCCGGTCAGGCGAATAATGATATCGGCGGCGAGCAGCAGCGCTGCGCCCGCCAATGCGGACGGCAGCAGAATGCGCGCTGGATCGAAGCCGTAGGCGCGGCGCACCAGATGTGGCGCGACAAGGCCGATGAAGGAGATGGCGCCGGACACCGCGACCGCCGACCCGATGCCGATTGCAACGCCGCAGACGACCATCGCGCGCACACGCGGCACGTTGACGCCGAGCGAGCTTGCGGCGTCTTCGCCGAGCGTCAGCGCGCGAAAGGATGTCGCATTGAGACTGAGCAGAACCCAGCTCGCCAGCATGAAAGGGGCGGCGAGCCGGACATGGTCCATGCTGCGGTCCTGCATCGAGCCGAGCAGCCAGAACGAAATCTCAAGGGCGATATAGGGGTTTGGCGCAAGGTTGAGGATCAGCGCGATGGCGGCAC
Source organism: uncultured Alphaproteobacteria bacterium (assembly GCA_963736355.1). Lineage (GTDB taxonomy): Bacteria > Pseudomonadota > Alphaproteobacteria > Rhizobiales > Xanthobacteraceae > CAVTOO01. Next base: position 120,412 of record CAVTOO010000008.1, read on the forward strand.
CCGCAAGGCTCGCAATAGCAAGGCCGGCGAGCAATGTGACGGTGAGCGATGCGCGACGCCCGGCGATGGCGACGAGCGCGCCAACCGAGATCAGCGCACCGACAATGCCCATGATCGGCACCGCCAGCGATGTCGCGGTTGCAAATCCGAAAGCCATCATGAGGGCGGCGCCGGCGGCGGCGGCCTGCGGTGCGCCGAACAGGCTCGGCTCGGCCAGCGGATTTCGCAGCAGCCCCTGCAGCGACGCGCCGGCAATGCCGAATGTCGCACCGATCAGGACGCAGAGCAGCGTGCGCGGCAGGCGGATATCGCGCACGATCAGGCCCTCGACGCCGTTGCCGTTCAGGAGCGCAAAAAGGGTCGTGCGCAGCGACAGGTTGGCCGGCCCGATGACGAGCGACATTGCGAACAGGGCCACCACCAGAACGGCGAGGCTCAGCGTCACGGCGGTACCCGGTCGGGTCATCATGGTCGAAAGGTCCAGCTTCCTGATCGCGCATGTGCTGACGCGGCCCGTCTGCCGTGGCATAAGGCGCGACCATGTTCAAGACGACGCTGCCCGGAGCGGGCCTCTTTCGTGCGGTGTTTCGCGCTCTTGTCGCCACGCTGGCGCTCACAGTCGTGGCGCGGGGCGAGGCGCCGCCGCAACGGATCGTCTCGTTTAATTTGTGTTCGGATCAGCTGATCCTGGCGCTGGCGGATGCCGACCAGATCGCAGGACTGTCGCCCTATTCCGTCAACCCCGCTCTGTCGGTGATGACCGCTGAAGGCGCACGGTTTACGCGCCTGGACTGGAGTGCCGAATCCGTCATCGGCGTGCGCCCCGATCTCGTCATCACGGGCCCGAGCGATCGGCCGACGCAGGCGATGCTGGCCGCACTCGGTATGCCGGTTGCGACCATCGGTCTTGTCTCGGATCTCGATGCGGCCATGAGCGAAGCGCGCGAAGTCGGGCGTTGGGTCGGTCATCCTGAACGCGGCGAGGCGATGGCGCAGTCCATTGCCAAAGCCGCTCAGCGTCTCAGGTCGGCAAGCGCAGCCACGTCGCGCACGGCGCTGATCATCGAGCGTGGCGGCTATGCCAACGGTCCGCAGAGTCTTGCGGCTGCGATGCTCGCCATCGCCGGGTTGAAGTCACCCGTCGGCGGTCCGACGGGTTACGGCGGCTTCGTCTCGCTCGAGCATCTTCTGGTGATCAAGCCCGACATTCTGGTGTTGAAGGACGAACCGAGCGTTGCCGCGGATCAGGGCGCGGTGTTCCTGACGCATCCGGCCTTGCGCGCGCTTTATCCGTCGTCGCGGAGAATCGATCTGCCGAGCCGCTATACGCTGTGCGGTGGTCCGGCCCTGATCGAGGGGCTGAATTATCTCGCCGACAAACTGGCCGCGCGGTAGATTCTTTCTCGACGCATGACCTGACCCGAAAACCGGTTCCCACTTTTCGGGGCCATGCGTTACGGCATCCGCACGATCTGACGGCAGGCGTCGGGCAGTTGTGCAAGCGTCAGCGGCGGGCGTGGCTTTGGCGGCACCTTCGGCGGCTTGGGATGCAGCACGGCATCCGAAAACCACCAATCGAGTTCTGAACCGCAGCCGATCGCCGCCTGGCACTGCGGCCTGCGCCTCGCAGCCTTCGCTGCCGTGCGGACATGCGATCCGAATGTGGAAATGATAGTCGTGTCCGTAGATCGGCCGCACCTTGCTCATCCATGAACGCGGACTGCCTGCGGTTTCACGGCAGATCGCTTTCTTGATCGCCGCATTGACGAAGACGCGCTCGACGCGCGGATCTTCGGCGGCTGCGCGAATGATCGATGTGTGGCCGCCGTCGTCCAGACCGACGGATCGATATCCTTGCGATCCGCCCGCACCATCATCACCGCCGACATCTCTTCGCGTTCGACCCGCGTGAGTTCGCGCTTCGGCATCGGTGTCAGCCAGACATCGGCATCGAGTCCGACCTGATGGCTGGCATGTCCGGTCAGCATCGGTCCGCCGCGCGGTTGCGACATGTCGCCGACCAGCAGCCCGGGCCAGCCGGCAACCTTCGGCACCTTGGCCGCAAGGCGTTCGAGCATGTCGACGAGTTCGGGATGGCCCCAGTTGCGATTGCGCGACAGCCGCATCACCTGCCAGGTCTGGCCGTTGATCGGCAGCGCCTTGGCGCCGGCGAGGCAGCCTTTCGCGTAGAAGCCGATGGCGCGCGCGGCGAGCGGCACGGGCTCGTCCTTGCGGCCGAACAATTCCTTGGCTGGGAGTGCCGGATCGTTCGGGATTGGCCAGCGCCGGCAGGACACGCCGGGTGACGCTGCCCTTATCCTGCGCGTGCGCGACGGCCCCGAGCGCGGCCAGCATCAATCCGGTGAGGAGAGGGATCAGGTTGCAATTCGTCATGGCCGGAAGATATACCCCATCCAAAAGTGCCTGCGTATTGGGCAAAAAGCTGCGCAGTGCAGTATTCATTAACCGCACGCTCAACTGACCAAGATTCGGGCGTGCCTGAAGAAATTTCGACCGGCACATTTTCGCTCTGTCGCACAGAATGCAATTTCAAGCCGATATCGCGCGTTTCGACCGGTTTCAGCAGGGTGTTGTTACGGATCGTTGATCTATGTGCGCAGGCACCGCCCAGAAATTATGCAGACCTTACCGAATTCTCCTGCGTCCGACGTTTCACAGCGGCTATCCGCATGATTTCGCGATACTTTTTGTTCAAACAATTCGCGCATGAGAGACGGGTCCTGAGTGGAGTGGCCTGATGCCGCGCGTGTCGAGAACGACAAAAAGCAAACCCGGAAGAAAATCCGGCACTTCGACGCGCCGCCCGCGCAAGGCGGTCGCCTCAGGTGAGTTGAAGCGCGTCCGCGCCGAAGCCGAAGCGGCGATGGCCGAGGCTGACCGCGCGCATGCACGCTTGCGCGAAGCCATTGAGCTTCTGCCGGAAGGCGTCGTCTTCATCGATGCCGAAGGCCGCTACATTCTCTGGAACAGAAAATACGCCGACATCTACAAAGGCAGCGCCGATCTGTTCAAACCCGGCGTCCGCCTCGAAGATACGCTGCGCGTCGGTGTGGCGCGCGGCGACTATCCCGAAGCGGTCGGCCGCGAAGAAGAGTGGATCAAGGAGCGCCTCTCCAAACTTTATCAGCCGGGCGGTCAGCGCCACGAGCAGTTGCTGGCCGATGGTCGCACCATCATGATCGAGGAGCAGATCACCAGCGACGGCGGCGTGATCGGTGTGCGCGTCGACATCACCGAGATGAAGAAGCGTGAGGCCTCGTTCCGGTTGCTGTTCGAGGGCAATCCGGTGCCGATGCTTTTGTGCGGGGTCGAAGACGATCGCATTCTGGCGGTAAATGAATCCGCGCTGATTCACTATGGCTATCAGCGCGACGTGTTTCTGACCAAGACTTTCCAGGAACTGCAGGCGTTCCGTTCGGAAGTGCCGTGGTCGCAGATGGAAGCCGACGAGGAGTTTGGCCGTACATGGAAGCATGTGCGCGCCGACGGAAATCTCATCGATGTCGCGATCTATTCGCGGCAGGCAATGTATGAAGGCCGCCGCGCGCGCCTCATCGCCGCGATCGATATGACCAGCCGCAAGCTGGCCGAAGCGCGCCTGGCTTATCTCGCCGACCACGACGAGCTGACGGGGCTCGCGAACCGGCAAGTCGTGCGTCGCCACGGCGACGACATGATCCGGGATATGAGCAAGGGCCGTTTCGCAGTTGCCTTGTGCATCGACATCGACAAGTTCCGCAACGTCAACGAGGCGTTCGGGCACGACATCGGCGACAAGTTCCTGCGCTGCGTGGGGCTGCGGTTGCAGTCGTCGCTGCGCGACAAGGCACTGATCTCGCGGCTCGGCACGGACGAATTCGCAGTCATCGATGTCGGCCTGACGCGTATCGAGGATGCCGAAAGCCTTGCGACGCGGCTGATCTCGGCGCTGAGCGAGCCCTATCTGATCGAAGGCCATGCGATTTCGGCGGGCGCCTCCATCGGCATCAGTATCGGTCCGCAGGATGGCGACAATGTCGAGACGCTGCTGAAGAACGCCGATCTGGCGCTGATGCGCGCCAAGGAAGGCGAGCGCGGTACCTACACCTTCTTCGAGCCCGGCATGGAAGCGCTGCTGCAGAAGCGCCGCCGCATCGAAGCGGATCTGCGCACGGCCATCGCCGGCGGTGTGCTGCGGCCCTACTATCAGCCATTGATCAACATCGCGAGCGGCCATGTCTCCGGCTACGAGACGCTGGCGCGGTGGCCGCATCCCGAACGCGGCATGATTCCGCCGGTGGAATTCATACCGGTGGCCGAGGAAACAGGTTTGATCGGCTCGCTGGGCACGACCATTCTGCGTCGTGCCTGTCTCGACGCAGCGAACTGGCCGAACGAGGCGCGTGTCGCGGTCAATCTGTCGCCGCTGCAGTTCCGCAGCGGCAATCTGCTCGCGACCGTCATGAACGTCCTGAAGGAATCGGGACTGGCGCCCTCGCGACTCGAACTCGAGATCACCGAGACGCTGTTGCTTGAGCGCAGCGAAGAAGTGCTGGCGACCCTGCATGCCCTGCGCGCACTCGGCGTGCGTGTCTGCATGGATGATTTCGGCACGGGGTATTCATCGCTGAGCTACCTGCGCAGCTTCCCGTTCGACAAGATCAAGATCGACCGCTCCTTTATCAAAGGCGTGGATGCGAGCCCCGATGCCCGCGCCATCGTGCGCGCGATTATCGGGCTTGGCATCGGCCTGGGTGCGACGGTGACGGCCGAAGGCGTGGAGACGGAAGCGGAACTGGCGTGGTTGCGTGCCGAAGGTTGCCACGAGGCGCAGGGCTTCCTGTTCAGTCAGGCGCGGCCCAATGACGAAATCGTCGCCACAATGAAGGCCCGGCAGGTCGCTTAAGGGATCAGGTTGCTTGAGGATCAGCGCCCGACCAGCGTGAAGACAATCGCCAGAATCCACATGACGATGGATGTCGCGGCGGTCCACAGCGCGAACAGAAGATAGGTATCCCACAGCACCAGCGAACTCGCCCATTGCGCGATGCCTTTGGGCGGGCGCTGCTCCTTGGACAGATAAAGCCACATTTCCGTGCGGCGATAGTCCTTGATGCGTGCTTCGTAGGCCTTGAAGATCAGGATGAAGACCATCACCAGGGTCAGTACGCCGCCGGCCTTGAATGCAATTCGCCCTTCGAAAGACAGGCCGAACATCACGCAGAAAATGGCGAGCGATCCGAAGCCGCAGCCTCGCATCACGGTCTCGAACGCGACCTTTCGCATCTCATCAAGCATGTGGTCGTGCCCGATCGACAGATGCCCAACGATAGTCCGCGCCGGAGTGGTGGTGCCTCACAATCCAGTGAAGAATCTACAAGCCAATTTGAAAGAAATTGCCGATAGCCGGCAGCGTCAGCAGCGCCGTGCCGGCCAGCCAGATCCACAATGAGACGACGTTCGAGTCGTCCTTCAGCCCGGCGTATTTTTCATAGATCGCCGCCGGAACGCCCGCGATGATGATCGTTGCCGTCGAGACCATCAGCGAAGAGAACATCAGCGTCAGTCCCGTGCTTCCGAACAGCAGCGACGGTGCGAGAATCTGGGCGTGGATCAGCGCGAACAGAAGCGCGACCTGATTGTACATTCCGTTGATCATGCCGAAGAAGGCGATGCCGATATAATAGTAATTGCGTTCCATCGAATTCACCCGCCTGTCTGCGGCAGCGCGCCGAGGGTTAGAAACAGCCCCAACATCAGTACGCGCAGCCAGAACAGCCATACGAAACAGAACAGCCACAGCACCACCGGCGCGGCCGCCTTGGGTGTCACCAGTGCGAAGGTCGAGACGACGGGGTCCGTGATCTTGCAGAAGAACCGCCAGATGAAGTTTGGCGAATCCGCATCGACGAACAGGCCGAGCATGGCGCGGCCGAGCATGGTGTACATCACCGCGGCCAGGATGAAGTTCGGCAGCTGGAAATGCCAGGTCGACAACATGTATTGCAGGTTCTGCAAGAGGTCGTGCTCCTTTGCGAAAGCCGCCCTTCTTAGCCGAAAGGGCGCAACCGATCCTCAAAAAAAGAGCGGGGCCCGAAGGCCCCGCCCCATCAGACGTCGCGGGGATGCGACGTCAGGTCTTTTCCTCGAGAACCGTGCGGCCGCGTGGCTTGCGGATTTCGTCCACATAGGCCTGCATTTCCTTCGACGGTTCCTTGCCCATCAGGCTGACCACATAGATCACCGCGAATCCCAGGGGCATGCCCAGGAGGCCGCAGGCGATGTTGCTGAGGTCGAACCAGCCAACCTTGTTGGCCATCGGATGAGCCAGCGTTACCCAGGTGTCCATCGCGGTCGGCAAGGCCATTGCCTGGGCGATGTTGACCAGCGGTGCGCCGGTGGCAGGGTTGTACAGCGAGCTCATTCCGAAATAAGCCACGCCGTAGCCGGGGAAGTAGCGCGTGCACACGAGGTAGAAGAGACACAGGCCGAAGCCCGCGATCATGCCGGCTACAGCGCCGGTCGCCGTCGTGCGCTTCCACCAGACGCCCATCACCAGTGCCGGGAAGTTGCCGGCCATGGCGAGTGAGAACGCCCAGCCGACCATGGCCAGGATGTCCGCCGGTCTTGTCGCTGCGGTCGCGGCTGCGGCCACGGCAACGAAGAACAGCAGAACGCGGGCCACCGTCAGACGCCGGATCGTCGGCGCGTTGGGGTCGATCATCTTATAGTAGACGTCGTGACTCAACGCGTTGGCGATGGCGAGCAGAAGGCCGTCGGCGGTGGAGAGCGCCGCCGCGAGGCCGCCAGCGGCCACAAGGCCCGAGATCACATAGGGAAGGCCCGCGATCTCCGGGGTGGAGAGCACGATCACGTCCGTGTTGATCACGAAGTCCTGCAGGCGGACGACGCCGGCATGACCGGCCACCGCTTTACAGGCATCGAGCACCGCCTGGAGATTCGCGGCATTCTTGCCGCAGATCTGGATCAGCCCCAGTTCGCCCCAGGTGAACAGCCATGGCCGGATCGCGGTGAGATCCCGGCCGATGATGTTCGTGTAGACCTCGAGCTTCGAGAACGCCGCATAGGCCGGCGCCGAGAAGTACAGGAGGAAGATGAACAGCAGCGACCACGCCACCGACTGCCGCGCCTCACGCACCGACGGGGTGGTGAAGTAGCGCATCAGGATGTGCGGCAGGGATGCCGTTCCGACCATCATGCAGAAGATGATCGCGAAGAAGTTCAGCGGCGAATAGTTGAAGAAGGGCTGGATATGCGGCTTCAGATTCGCCACCGTCGCCAAGCCCGTCTGCAACATCTGTCCTTCGCGCGCCGTGATGTCGGCGATCGCCTGTCCGTAGGTCAGCTGCGGAATCGGAATTCCGTACTTCTTGGTGGACAGGATGATGATCGGCGTCAGGTAGGCAATGATCAGCACGACATACTGGGCGATCTGCGTCCAGGTCACCGCGCGCATGCCGCCCAGCATCGCGCAGAGCAGGATGCCGACGAGACCCGCGAACACCGCAACCTCGAACTGCATGCCGAGGAAGCGCGATGCGATCAGGCCGGTGCCGAAGATCTGCGCCGTCACATAGGTGAAGGAGCAGGCCACCAGCACGATCACCGCCACCATGCGGGCGACGTTGCCGCCGAAGCGGAAGGCCATGAAGTCCGGAACCGTGTAGGCGCCGAACTTGCGCAGATACGGGCCGATCAGGATCGACACCAGCACGAAGCCGCCGGTCCAGCCGAGCACCCAGGCCAGGCCGTCATAGCCGAGCAGGAACAGGGTTCCGGCCATGCCGACGAACGAGGCCGCCGACATCCAGTCGGCGCCGGTCGCCATGCCGTTGTAGAAGGCCGGCACGCGCCGCCCTGCCACGTAATATTCGGACACCTGCGCCGTTCGCGTCATGACGCCGATGATGGCGTACACCGCGAGCGTAAAGAACACGAACAGATAGCCGAGAACCTTGTTCGGCACGCCCATTTGCTCGAGGATTGCGAGCAGGACGATGAAGCCAAGGAAGCCACCTGTATAGGTGCCGTACATCTTGCCGAGGTTTTTGATGAAATCGGAGCTGCCGCCGGAAGTTTGGGTCGCCATGATTGCTCTCCCTTACTCGTCGTCTTCGGCAAAGCCGAATTCGCGATCGATCTTGTCCTGCTGCTTAGCGAACAAGAACAGCATAACCACGAAGACGATCAGCGAACCCTGCGCGGCCATGTAGAAGCCGAGCGGGAAGCCGAGAATAGGAATCGTGATCTTGTTGAGCGGCACGACAAAAATGTGGATGACGTAGCCGAAAAAGAACCAGACGCCGAGATGCGTGAACATCAGCCTCGACGTCTTTCTCCAGTGTGCTTCTTCTTTAGTGTCCATGCGAACCGCTCCCCAATTGGTTATCGCCCGCAAAATTGCCGGATGGCGCGGGCATCAGTCGTCAGTGTCATAAGGAGAAGGTTCGGCTCTGCGAGCACGCGCCTCCTCGGTCGTTTCCAACGCCGGCTATCCGGCTGTTTTGCAAAACGATAGCACCGGGTCCGGTGGTTTCACCTACAGACTTTCGTCTAGGCGCCGCCGACCTCAAGCCATGTCGCAGTGCACGCGAAGCACATGGTGGTCTGCGCGCGGAAGAGGTAAGAAGGTGCAACGAGGCATGACGGTGCATGGCGAGATGTCCGGTCATGAGCCGAACGGGAGGCGTGCGTGGCATTTCTGGATATGTTCAGACGTAAGGCGGCGATCAGGGATAAAGTGGAATTGGCCGACTTTATCGATCGGAATGCCGCCTTTCTAATTCAGAAAGGCATGTTCGAATATTCCAGCGCGCGCGCTGGGCACTATTCCAAGGTTCTGTTCTCAGAACCTGAATTCAAAGAATCGATCGCGCGTGCGCGCTGGCAGGCCTTCCCGATGGGGCTTGCGATGGTCGGAGAGGTTGCGGAGGGGCTGTTGCGTCCGCATGCCGGAAGCGAGCGCCGCGCCCTTCTTGATGCTATGACCGACATCGTTCTGTCTGTGTTTGATCGATACCCCGTGCCGGGGGGCATGGATCAATCGGAGTGGGACAGCGCAAGAGCGCGCCTCGCTCTCGATCTCGATCTGATCGGCATTCACGCCGTCAAGCACGCCAAGGACATTCCCGAACGCTTTGCCGAGGCCTATTTCGCGCTGATGCCCATTCATGAAAGCCTGCGCGGCCGCGATTATGAGACCATCCGCAACTATCTGCGCGTCTCGCTGTGCAACATTCACGACGAACTTTCGACGCGCATGGATGCGGCGACGTTGACAAAAGCCCTGCTGCCCGATGGCGCGGCGGTTTCACGCTGACACGAAAGACGTTCTGCGATGGCACATGCAAGCCCGTCGCCGCCGCTCACCGCGCTCGATGCCGTCGTCATCGATACTGAAACCACCGGGCTCGATGCGCGCAGCGCGCGCATGATCCAGTTCGGGGGCATCCGCATTCGCGGGGCCGAACTGATCGAAAGCGAGCAATTCGCCACGCTGCTCAATCCCGGCGTTCCGATTCCGCCTGCGACGACCGCCATTCACGGCATCTCTGACGACGATGTTCGCGATGCGCCCGGTTTTGCGATTGCGGCCGGGCGTATCGAGGCCTTTCAGCGCGACGATGTCATCGTCGGCCACTCGATCGAGTTCGATCTCGCCATTCTCCGGCGGGAGCATGAATTGGCCGGTCTGCCGTGGCGGCGGCCACGTGTGCTCGACATCCGCCACCTGGCGCGAATCGCCGCGCCCCAACTCGCTCACTACGATCTCGACCGGCTCTGCGCCTGGCTCGACATCGACAATGATGCCCGCCACACCGCGCCCGGCGATGCCCGCGCCACGGCCAGGGTTTTCGGTGCCCTGTTGCCGATGCTGCGCCAGCAAGGCATTCGCACGCTTGCCGAGGCGGAGGCGTCGTCGTTTCGTCTTGCCGAGCAGGAAACGCGCGCGGCCGGCGGTTTCATGGCCGCCGAAGCCCCGGGGCAGGCACCACGCGCGCTATTGCGAATCGACAGTTATCCCTACCGGCATCGCGTGCGCGACGTGATGAGCGCGCCGCCACTGATCGTGGCTTCCGAGATGCCAATTGCCGAAGGCATCAGGATTCTGGTCGAGCGCAAGGTCAGCTCGGCATTCATTCAGGGGGCGGGCGGCGAGACAGGTATCGTCACCGAGCGCGATCTTCTGCGTGCGATCAATTCCGGAGGCGCCTCGATTCTGTCGTCGCCGCTCGGCAGCATCATGACAACGCCGTTGCAATCAGTGCCGGCGGACGCCTTTCTCTATCGCGCCACGGCACGGCTGGATCGTCTCGGTTTCCGGCATCTCGGCGTTCATGACGCCGACGGCCGGATTGTCGGTGCCTTGACCCTGCGTAACCTGCTGCGCCAGCGCGCCAGTTCGGCGCTGATCGTCGGCGACGAGATCGACAGCGCAAGGAATGCGGCCGATCTTGCTTCGGCGTTCGGCAAACTCGCGCCGATGTCGGACTCGTTGCTGGCGGAGGACATTGATCCGCGCAACGTCGCGGCCATTATCAGCTCCGAGATTTGCGCGATGACGGCCAAGGCGGCGGAGTTTGCCGAGAAGCGGATGGCAGAGGCCGGCGAAGGAACACCCCCGTCGGCTTACTGCGTACTGGTGCTCGGCTCCGCCGGACGCGGCGAAAGCCTGCTCGCCGCCGATCAGGACAACGCGATCGTGTTTGCGCATGGCGAACCGGGAGGCCGCGAAGATCGCTGGTTCGCGGCGATGGCGCAGCACATGAACGAGATTCTCGACGAAGCCGGCGTTGTGCTCTGCAAGGGCGGCGTGATGGCCAGGAATCAGCAATGGCGCCATAGCCTCGACGGCTGGAAGGCGGTTGTCGATGGCTGGATCGGTCGCCAGGGCGCGCAAGATCTGCTCAATGTCGATATCTTTTTCGACGGCGTGGCCGTCCACGGCGACCGCTCGCTCGGCGAGGCAATCTGGGATTTCGCTCACACGCGTGCCCGGCAGTCGCCTGATTTCATCAAGATGCTGTCGCTCGCGGCCGCAGACTGGCGGCCGCCTCTGACGATGTTCGGCAATATTCGTGTCGATGAAAATGGCCGCACCGATCTGAAGAAGGGCGGGCTGATGCCAATTCTCATCGCCGGCCGCGCGCTTGCGATCCGCCACGGTGTGCGCGAGCGCGCCACGCCCGACCGGCTGCGCGGCGTCGCCGCCATGGGGATCGGCTCGCCGGAGGAAATCGAAGCCATGGTCGATGCGCATCGGATCATTCTCGGCGAGATCCTGTCGCAGCAATTGCAGGATCACGCGCAGGGCGTGCCCCTGTCCACACGGGTCGAGATCAGGCGGCTCGGCAAACCGCAGGCTTCGGCATTGCGCAAGGCGCTGAACTCGGCGGCGGCGGCCGTGGCCATGCTCGATCAGGGTGCGATGTAGGGACATGGAATTTTTGCGCTGCAATATAATCGTGGGGTGCCGTAAAGGACTGCGTGTCCGACGAAATTCCTGTAATCTGTCGGCTGCTTCAACAACTGGGCGGTGACGTGGTGCAATCGTCGTCGATCTACCAACTCGTCATCGCTGACGACCATCCATTGTTTCGTGGCGCGCTACGGGAAGCGGTCTCCGGCATTTTTGACTCCGCCCAGGTGGATGAGGCCGGCTCGTTCGAGGAGCTGACGGCGCTGCTTGAAAAGCAGCGCGAAGCCGATCTGGTGCTGCTCGATCTGGCGATGCCCGGAGTGAGCGGTTTTTCGGGCCTGATCTACCTGCGCGCCGAATATCCGGAGATTCCGGTGGTCATCGTTTCGGCCAGCGACGATGCTCAGACCGTGCGCCGCGCCCTCGATTTCGGGGCGTCGGGGTTTATCCCCAAGCGGCTCGGCATTGAGGAATTGCGCAACGCGGTCAAGCAGGTGCTTGAAGGGGAGATGTGGGTTCCCGGAGAGGTGGACCTGTCCTCGCCCGCCGACCCGGAGACAAGCCGCCTGCGCGATCGTCTGGCGACGCTGACGCCGCAGCAGGTTCGCGTGCTGATGATGCTGTCGAGCGGTCTTCTGAACAAGCAGATCGCCTACGAACTCAGCGTGTCGGAGGCGACCATCAAGGCCCATGTCTCCGCCATCCTGCAGAAGCTCGGCGTCGAAAGCCGGACGCAGGCCGTCATCGCCGCCGCGCGCATTTCCGGCGACCAGTGGCGCCAGGGCGCGCCGGTGCGAGGCTGAAGCTTTTAAGTAGATTATTCCGCCGCCACGACATCCGGCGCGCGCCATTGCGACAGCAAGGCGCGCAAGGCCGCGGGTTTGACCGGCTTGTGCAGCACCATCACGCCCTCGCGCGTCGCGGCTTCGCGCACATGCGGCGAGCGGTCGGCGGTGATGAGGATGGCCGGCATTGTGGTGCCGAACACCCGGCGGATGTCGCGGATCGCGGCGATGCCGTTGCCCCGATCAAGATGGTAGTCGACGAGCAAGCCGAGCGGCCGGTCGCCGCTTTCGTTGATCTCGTCCATCGCACTCGCCGGGTCGAGCGATGTCATGACGCGCGCGCCCCAGCCCTCGAGCAGCGTCCGCATGCCGTCGAGAATGGCCGGGTCGTTGTCGATGCAGGCGATCAGCTTGCCCTGCAGCGATTTCTGCGGCGGCCTCGGCGCTGAAATCGTCATCGCGGGTTGCGTAACGCCGACTGCCAACGGCACGGTCACTGAAAAATGTGAGCCCGTGGCGCCGTCGGAGTCCACCAGAATGGCGTGATCGAGGACGCGACTGAGGCGCTCCACGATCGACAGGCCAAGCCCAAGCCCGCGCGCGATCTTGGCGCCATGGTCGAGCCGGTGAAATTCCTTGAAGATCTCGGCGCGCTTGGAGTGCGGGATGCCGACGCCGGTATCGTAAATGTCGATCCGCAGCATATCGCCGCGCCGCCGGCAGCCGACAAGCACGCGCCCCTGCGTGGTGTACTTGATCGCATTGGATACGAGGTTCTGCAGCATGCGCCGCAGCAGCGCACGGTCGGAGCGCACGCTCAGCGAGCAGGGCATGAAAGTCAGCTTCAGCCCCTTCTCGCGCGCCATCGGCGCAAATTCCACCTCGAGCGCGCGCAGCAAATCGCCGACCGCCACATTCGTCACCGTCGGCATCATTGCGCCGGCATCGAGACGCGAAATGTCGAGCAGGACGCCGAAGATTTCCTCGATCGCTTCGAGCGAGTCGTCGATGTTGCGCGCCAGCCGCGCCTCGTCGCCGGCATTGTGGCGTTCGACGAGGCTCGTGACATAGAGCCGCGCGGCGTTGAGCGGCTGCAGGATGTCGTGGCTGGCGGCGGCAAGGAATCTCGTCTTCGACAAATTGGCGTCTTCGGCGGCGCCCTTGGCGCGGGCGAGTTCGGAGTTCAGCCGCGTCAGTTGTTCCGTGCGTTCACGCACGCGGTTTTCCAGCGTCGCATTGGCGCGTTCCAGCGCCTCGGCGGACTCGACGCTTGCGGTGATGTCGGTGAAGGTGAACACGCGTCCGCCATCCGGCATGCGGTTCGGCCGCACCTCGACGACGCGGTTGAGATGAGGGAAGCGTTCGAGGAACGGCTCCTCGGCATGGGTGTAGGCGGCAACGCGCTGGCGCACGAAGTAGTCCATGTCTTCGTCGGGCATCGCATTGCGCGTCGACAGCGTGCTGAGAATGTCTTCGAGCCGCACGCCGATCTGGCTCATGGCCGCCGGCAGGCCGAGGATTTCGCCGAACTGCCTGTTGTAGCAGACGAGGTGCAGTTCGCGGTCGAACACCGCGATGGCCTCGCTGACATGGTTGAGCGCCGTCTGCAGGATTTCGCGGTTGTATTGCAGTGTCGCCTGGGCGTCGTCGAGAAGCTTCAGCGCGGCCTTGGCCGATACGGTGCGCCGGCGCAGCAGCAGCGACAGCACGACGCGCGATGAGGCCGCGCCGATCACCGAGGCGATCTGGTGCTCGGCATGGCGGAACAGCTGGAAATCGGCCGGCGCTGCCGGATCGAGCGCGATGCCGCGCTCCTGCGCGAAGGTCTGGAACGACGATTGAGCGCGCTGGGGCCCAAGATACTGGCTCGTCATCGCCAGCAGATCCTGCACCGAGACGGACGAGCGCCACAGCCGGAAATTCGGCGCGATCGGCGTGAGCTGTGAGGGTACGAAGGCGTCTGCCTGCAGCCGCTCGATGGAAGACGGCGCGCGCATCAGCGAGAAGCCGATATAGGCGGCGATGTTGAGCCCGAGGCTCCAGACCACGCCATGCACCAGCGGCGGCAGGTCGAGGCCGAGAAACGCCTGCGGGCGCAGTGCGGCGATGCCGAACGGCCCTTGGCTGAGAAGCGTCGCGCTGAGAAAGCCGGAAATCGGCAAAGCTCGGCAGCAGCAGCATATAGACCCAGGCGGCGAAACCGATCGCCATGCCGGCAATGGCGCCGCGCGCATTGGCCTGCTTCCACACCAGTCCGCCGAAGAAAGCCGGCGCGAATTGCGCCACGGCGGCGAAGGACAACAGGCCGATGGATGCGAGCTGCGCGCTGCCCGACACGCGGTAATAAAGATAGGCCAGCAGCATGATGGCGACGATCGCCACGCGCCGGATCTTGAGCAGCAGGCTGCCGACATTGCCGTGATCGGTCAGCGTGCCCGCGCCGCGCCGCAGCGCCAGCGGCACGATCAGGTCGTTCGACACCATGATGGCGAGCGCGACCAACTCCACGATCACCATCGCGGTTGCCGCCGACAACCCGCCGATGAAGGTGATGATGGTAATGGTCGGTGAGCCGCCCGCGAGCGGCAGCGCCAGCACATACATGTCGCCGTTGGATGCGGCCGGAAAAGTGACGATGCCGGCGAGCGCGATCGGCACGACGAACAGATTGATGGCGACGAGATAGAGCGGGAAGACCCAGCGCGCACGTGCGATCTCGGCATGGTCGTAATTTTCGACGACGCTGACATGGAACTGGCGCGGCAGCAGCAGGATGGCGAAGAACGCGAGCAGCGTCATCGCCAGGAAGTTGGCAATCGGCAGGGGCTGGTCGATGGCGTGGCGCGCCTGGGTGTTGTTGAGCGCGCTGGCCAGAAGGTCCCAGGGTCCGTCGAACATCCAGAACGTCACGAAGATGCCGACGGCGAGGAATGCGAATAATTTGACGATGGATTCGGCGGCGACCGCGAGAATGAGGCCGTCCTGATGCTCCGTCGCGTCGGTATGGCGCGTGCCGAACAGAATCGCGAAGACGGCCATGGTCAGCGCAACGACCAGCGCGAGGTCGCCGATCAGCGGCAGTTCTCCGCTGCCCGTCGTCGCGCCCGGCGCCATCACCGTTTCGAGCGAGGACGCCACCGCCTTCAATTGCAGGGCGATGTAGGGCACCGAGCCGATGATCGCGATCAGCGCCACGGTCGCGGCGACCGCCTGGCTCTTGCCGTAACGCGCGGCGATGAAATCGGCGATGGAGGTGATGTTGTGGGTCTTGGCGAGCTGCACGATGCGGCGCAGCAGCGGCGTGCACAGCCCCACCATGATGATCGGGCCGAGATAAATGGCAAGGAATTCAAGCCCGGTGCGGCTGGCGAGCCCGACCGAGCCGAAGAAGGTCCATGAGGTGCAGTAGATCGCCAGCGACAGCGGATAGATCAGCATCCGCCGCTGGCTGTGGCGGAAGGCGCGGAAGCGGTCGCCATAGCTCGCGATGACGAACAGCGAGCCGATATAGCCGAGCGCGATGACGACGACGACCCAGTTCTGCAGCATGCCCTGATCCGTGGCGGCGCGTATGGCCGTGCGGGGGCAAATTTAGCGCCGGAATGCGGCGGCTGCGACCTGATTCTTGGCTATTTTGCCGTGGCCGGCGGGTTTATTCCGCCGCCAGCCGGTCGGCCTGCAAGGGCAGGCCAAGTTCTTGCCAGACATCCACCAGCGCCTCGGCGAGCGCATTGATCAGCGCGTCGTCGTGATAGGGCGACGGCGTGATGCGCAGCCGCTCCGTGCCCTTGGCCACGGTGGGGTAATTGATCGGCTGGATGTAGATGCCGTGCTGTTCCAGAAGCATGTCGCTGGCGCGCTTGCACAGGTCGGGATCGCCGACCAGGAGCGGCACGATATGCGTCGAGTTGTGCATCACCGGCAGGCCGACGGACGCGAGGACCGCCTTCACGCGTCCGGCGCGCTCCTGGTGGCGGTCACGCTCCCAGGTCGAGGTTTTGAGATGGCGGATCGCGGCGGTGGCGGCGGCGCAGACCGCCGGCGGCAGCGCCGTGGTGAAGATGAAGCCCGGCGCATAGGAGCGCACGGCATCGACGACCTTGCGTGTGGTGGCGATGTAGCCGCCAAGCGAGCCGAACGCCTTGCCGAGCGTGCCTTCGATAACGTCGATGCGATCCATCACGCCGTCGCGCTCGGCGATGCCGCCGCCGCGCGCGCCATACATGCCGACCGCATGCACTTCGTCGATATAGGTCATGGCATTGTAGCGCTTGGCGAGATCGCAGAAGCGCACGATGGGAGCGACGTCGCCATCCATGGAATAAAGGCTCTCGAAGGCAATCAGCTTGGGTCGCGCCGGATCGGCCGCGCGCAGAAGCTGCTCGAGGTGATCGGCGTCGTTGTGACGGAACACGACCTTCTCGCAGCCGGACTGCCGGATGCCTTCGATCATCGAATTGTGGTTGAGCGCATCGGAGAAGATGATGCAGTTCGGCAGAAGCTTCGCCAGCGTCGAAATGCCGGTCTGGTTCGAGACGTAGCCGGAGGTGAACAGCAGCGCGGATTCCTTGCCGTGGAGATCGGCGAGTTCGCGCTCGAGCTGCACCAGCGGATGGTTGGTGCCGGCGATGTTGCGCGTGCCGCCGGCGCCGGTGCCCATGCGCGTGGCGGTCTCGACCATGGCGCCGATCACCTTCGGGTGCTGGCCCATGCCGAGATAGTCGTTCGAGCACCAGATCACGACATCGCGCGGACCTGCCGGGCTGTGCCAGACGGCGCGGGGAAAGCGCCCCGCCAGCCGTTCAAGATCGGCAAACACGCGGTAGCGACGTTCGTCGTGCAACCGTTCCAGCGCCTGATCGAAGAAACGCTCGTAATTCATTCCAGCGGGCCTTTATTCCGGTGGTTGTCAGCGGATTGGCCCGAATTGAGATTTGGGGCCAGACCCGTGATGAGACGTTTTTAGATTGGTTCTAGTTCAATTGTCGAGCCGCAAATCCGTGACCTCAGCCCTGCACACTTTGTCGCCCGGACGGTGCCTGCAAGGCATTGATCTGGATCATTATTGCCGCCCGATCCGGCGGGACGACGCCGCGGTTGTGAGCTTTGGTCTTTCCTCCTAGGCTGATGGACGTCCTGCCGGAGGACTTGTGCCCATGCTGGCCAATAGCGCCCGCCCGTTCAATTTCGATCTTGGCGAGACCGCCGATCTCCTGCGCGAGACGACGCGGGGCTTTGCCGAGGGCGAAATCGCCCCCCGCGCGGCCGAAATCGACCGGTCCAACGTCTTTCCGCGCGACCTGTGGCCGAAAATGGGTGCGCTCGGCCTGCACGGAATCACGGTCGAAGAGGAACTCGGCGGTTCCGGGCTCGGCTATCTCGAACATTGCGTGGCGATGGAAGAGATCAGCCGCGCCTCCGCCGCTGTCGGCCTGAGCTACGGCGCCCATTCCAATCTGTGCATCAACCAGATCCGGCGCAACGGCAGCGACGCGCAGAAGAAGAAGTATCTGCCGCAGCTGATTGCGGGCGATCACGTCGGCGCGCTGGCGATGTCGGAGCCGGGTGCCGGGTCCGATGTGGTGTCGATGACGACGCGCGCCGACAGGAAGGGCGACCGCTACATTCTCAACGGCACCAAGATGTGGATCACCAACGGCCCCATCGCGGAAACGCTGGTGGTCTACGCCAAGACCGATCCGTCGGCGGGCGCGCGCGGCATCACCGCCTTCATTGTCGAGAAGGGCATGAAGGGCTTCTCCACCTCGCAGAAGCTCGACAAGCTCGGCATGCGCGGCTCCGACACGGCGGAGCTGGTGTTTTCCGATTGCGAGGTGCCGGACGCCAACGTGCTGGGCCGCGCGGGAAGCGGCGTCAATGTGCTGATGTCGGGTCTCGATTATGAGCGCACAGTGCTGGCCGCCGGTCCCTCGGGCATCATGCAGGCCTGCATGGATGTGGTGATGCCCTACATCCATGAGCGCAAGCAGTTCGGCCAGCCCATCGGCACGTTCCAGCTGGTGCAGGGCAAGGTCGCCGACATGTATGTCGCGATGAATTCCTGCCGCGCCTATGTGTATAGCGTGGCGAAGGCCTGCGACCGCGGCGAGACCACGCGCGAGGATGCGGCGGGCGCAATTCTGCTGGCGGCGGAAAAGGCAACGCAGCTCGCGCTCGACGCCATCCAGTTGCTGGGCGGCAACGGCTACACCAATGATTATCCGACCGGGCGGTTGCTGCGCGACGCCAAGCTCTACGAAATCGGCGCCGGCACCAGCGAAATCCGGCGCATGCTGATCGGACGGGAATTGTTCGCCAAAACGACTTGAACGAAAGCCGCGGCAACAAGACGGCTGATATTGGGATGGGGCTTTCGAACGTGACAGTGCTTTCGTCGTCCTTCAACTTCTCGTCGCCCGAGGCTACGCAAACTCGCGCCAACTGGGCCGCGCTCAAGGACACGCTGACCGAGAGACGCGCAGCCGCCGCGCAGGGCGGCGGCAAGGAGGCGCGCGAGCGGCATCTCGGCCGCGGCAAGCTTCTGCCGCGCGAGCGGGTCGCGAAGCTGCTCGATCCCGGCACGCCGTTTCTGGAGATCGGCGCGCTGGCCGCCAACGGCCTCTATGACGACGACATTCACGCCGCAGGCATGATCGCCGGCGTCGGCCGCGTGTCGGGTCGCGACGTGGTGATCGTGTGCAACGATGCCACCATCAAGGGCGGCACTTATTATCCGATGACGGTGAAGAAGCATCTGCGCGCGCAGGAGATCGCGCGCGACAATCTTCTGCCCTGCATCTATCTCGTCGATTCCGGCGGCGCCAACCTGCCGCACCAGACCGACGTGTTCCCCGACCGCGATCATTTCGGCCGCATCTTCTACAATCAGGCGAATCTCTCTGCGCTGCGCGTGCCGCAGATCGCCTGCGTGATGGGCTCCTGCACGGCCGGCGGCGCTTACGTTCCGGCGATGTCGGACGAGACCGTCATCGTCAAAGGGCAGGGCACCATCTTCCTCGCCGGGCCGCCGCTGGTGAAGGCCGCGATCGGCGAGGTCGCGACCGCCGACGAACTCGGCGGCGCCGATGTCCATGCGCGGAAGTCCGGCGTTGTCGATCATGTCGCCAAGGATGACGCGGAAGCGCTGGAAATCGTGCGCAGCATCGTCAGTCATCTCGGCGTCGGCGCGCGCGCCAAGCTCGATATGCTGGCTCCCATCGCGCCGAAATACGCCGCTGCCGATCTCGAGGCCATCGTGCCGACCGATCTGAAGAAGCAATATGACGTGCGCGAAGTCATCGCGCGTCTCGTCGATGGCTCGGAGTTTCACGAATTCAAGAAGCTCTACGGCCCGACGCTGGTCACCGGCTTTGCGCATCTGCACGGCATGCCCATCGGCATCGTCGCCAATGCCGGCGTGCTGTTCTCCGAAAGCGCGCTGAAGGGCGCGCATTTCGTCGAACTGTGCTGCCAGCGCCGCATTCCGATTCTGTTTCTGCAAAACATTTCGGGCTTCATGGTCGGCAAGCGCGCGGAATCAGGCGGCATCGCCAAGGACGGCGCCAAGCTGGTCATGGCGGTGGCCTGCGCGCAGGTGCCCAAGATCACCGTGGTGATCGGCGGCTCGTTCGGCGCCGGCAATTACGGCATGTGCGGACGCGCGTTTTCGCCGCGCTTCATGTTCTCCTGGCCCAATTCACGCATCTCGGTGATGGGCGGCGAGCAGGCGGCGAGCGTGCTCGCGACCGTGAAGCGCGACGGCTTCGCGGCCAAGGGCGAGGAGTGGAGCGCAGCCGAGGAAGAGGCGTTCAAGGCCCCGATCCGCGCGCGCTACGAGGAAGAAGGCTCGCCCTATTACGCCACGGCGCGGCTGTGGGACGACGGCATCATCCTGCCGTCGGAAACGCGCGACGTGCTGGGTCTTGCATTCGCCGCGACATTGAACGCGCCGATCCAGGATTCGAAGTTCGGCGTGTTCAGGATGTGAAGTCTCGAGCCTAGTCGTTCACGCCGCTTTCCAGGAAGCGGAAGCCGTCCGGCGTCTTGGTGAAGAGGTACGTCTCCTCGCCGCAGAAGTGGGTGAAATTAACGCTGCCGTCGGGCGCGCGGTCATAGAAGCCCTTGCCGCGTGCGAGGCAGGCGCGCACTTTCGCGGTGAAGATCTTGCTGTAGAGATTCTTCTGGAAATAGGCCGCGTCCCGCATCTCGTCCCAGTAGAACGGAAACTTGGTCATTCCGGTCACGGCGGCCGCGTCATTCGCCTTCAAGGCGCCGCGGAATTTGCCGATGAACTGATCGTAGTCTTTCTGGATCTCCGCGGGCGCGCGCTGGGCGTGGGCGGCGGGCGCCGTTGCAATAAAAATGGCGCCGAGAAGCAAGGCGAAAGTCCCGAAATTCCTCATGGCATGACCTTTCCCAGAACGGCACAAATCCGGCCGCCTGTAATCTTTGTCGCAGTGGCGGCCAATTTAGTTCAATGCCACGATGCCTGCATTCAGCGTCGAGGCATAGGCGACCCACAGCGCGTAGGGAATCAGCAGCGCCGCCGCGAGGCGATTGAGCGGCCATGTCGTGCGGATCGGTCATCACGATGGCGACGAACAGCAGCGCGATGACGATCAGCGCCGCGCGCGTCGCATGCGCACTGAAGAACAGCGGCGACCAGATCGCATTCAACACAAGCTGCACCGCGAACCAGCCCAGCGCCGTGGTGCGCGCGGGCGAGGGCGGCACGCGATCCCACAGCAACCACAGCGTTACCGCCATCATGACGTAGAGCGTCGTCCACACGATGGGGAAGGCGATGTTCGGCGGCGTCCAGCCCGGCTTGTTGAGGGTCGCATACCAGGTCGGAATTTCAGACGTGGTGAAATACGACCCCACCGCACCGACGGCGAGACACAGGGCGATGCAGAGTGCGAGGCGGAGGAGGGAGGGTGCGGTCATGAGCAGCTCCAACGGATCGTGGGCGAAAAAGTTCCGGAGTTCATGGGATCCTTATCCGATCCTCACCGACACACTTCTTATGCACATTGCCATAGACGGCATTTCTGAGATCGGTCACTCTTTGTAGCGCCTGTCTTCGACGCGGGCATTGATTTCGTAGCGAGGTCTTCAGATGACGTCCCGTTGGTTCCCGCGTGTGCTTGTGATTTTCTCCTTGATGATTGCGGCCCCCGCCTTGGCGCAGGCACCCTCCGCGCAGCGCTTCGTCCCGCCGGGCGGCCCGGGCCCGGGCCTGCTCTTCGTCTCGGGTCAAGGCGGGCCGGCGAATTACGTACCGATCGCCAAGCAATTTGCCGCCCAAGGGTTTCATGTTTCGCTGATCGACGGGAACGATGTCTTCAAACCGAACAACGCCGGATTGCCGGGGTTTGTGGCTGCCATCAAGGCGCTTCGCGAATCGCCACAGACTTCGCAATGGGAAGATCGGCGTCGTCGGAGCGTCGCTCGGTGGCGGCGCCGCGCTGACATACGCCGCGCGGATGCCGAATGATGTCGCAGCCACGGTTGCCTTTTATCCCTATACGTCCTTCATCAAGGACCCGGCAGATTTCGCGGACAAAACCAGGGTTGCGACGCTGATCCTTGCGGCGGTGAAAGATACCTACAAGGACTGCTGCAAGATCGATCTCGCACGCAAACTGGCGGCCGCCGGCAAAACGCGGGCGCCGCAGCCGCTCATATCGCTGGTCGAATATTCCGATGCTGGTCACGCCTTCAACCATGAGGGACCGAGCTTGCGGCGTGCGGATGCCGCCGATGCGTTAGCCCGGGCCGTCGCGCACCTGAAGACGGGCCTTGCGGCATCCCCTTAAACGCGCGGTTGCCGAACTGGTGCTGCCGGACAGGATTGAACTGTCGACCTCTCCATTACCAATGGAGTGCTCTACCACTGAGCTACGGCAGCGAAACCGGCGGAAAATCGAGCGAACGGCGCTTGAAATAGGGCCGGAAACGGCGCGATCCTTGCCACAAGGGGCGGCGGGGTGCAAGCAGGGCCGCCGTCAGGGTTTTTCGGGCCTATCGACCATGACAGAATCGACCTCCGACCGCTCAAAACCGCCATCTGACCCCCGTCAGGCGCGTCTGGCGCAGGCGCTGCGCGACAACCTCAAACGCCGCAAATCGCAGGCGCGCGAGCGGCGCCGGGCCGATTCGGATGCCTCCGAGGGGGACGGATCGAAACCCCCGGCGGAGCCCTCGGACGCCGGCCGCTCCTGAGAGCGGGATTCGTCAATCAGGGCTTAGGCTTGCCGGCAAAATAGCCATTTTTGGCCCTCAAAGCTTTTGCAATGGCGGGGGCTTGGTCCTAGACCAGTCGAAATTATTGCGTGGCAATGGCGCTGCGGTCCCCGCAGGAACCAGAGGTTTTCCATGGATCGCATTCGCATCGTCGGCGGCAACAGCCTGAACGGCACAATCCCCATCTCCGGGGCCAAGAATGCCGCGCTGCCTTTGATGATTGCGGGTCTTCTGACCAAGGAGACGCTGATCCTCGATAATGTGCCGCGTCTGGCCGATGTCGTGCAGCTGCAGCGCATCCTGTCCAACCACGGCCTCGACATCATGACGGCCGGCAAGAAGCCCGGCGACGGCGAATATCAGGGCCAGACGCTCCACATCTCCGCCGCCAGCATCGTCGACACCACCGCGCCTTACGAACTCGTCTCGAAGATGCGCGCCAGCTTCTGGGTCATCGCGCCGCTGCTCGCGCGCATGGGCGAGGCGAAGGTCTCGCTGCCGGGCGGCTGCGCCATCGGCACGCGTCCGGTCGATCTGTTGCTCGACGCGCTGGAAAAGCTCGGCGTGCAGATCGAGATCGACGCCGGCTATGTCATCGCCCGCGCCCCGAAGGGATTGCAGGGCGGCGATATTGCGTTTCCCGAAGGTCACCGTGTCGGCGGCACGCATGTCGCGCTCATGGCCGCCTCGCTGGCCAACGGCACGACGCGCATCACAAATGCGGCCTGCGAGCCCGAGATCGTCGATGTCGCCGATTGCCTCAACAAGATGGGCGCGAAGATCTCCGGCGCCGGAACGCCGACCATCATCATCGAGGGTGTCGACCAAGCTGAACGGCGCGCGCCACACGGTGCTGCCCGATCGCATCGAGACCGGCACCTACGCCATGGCGGTCGCCATGACCGGCGGCGATGTCAATCTGCTCGGGGCCCGGACGCAATTGCTGCAGTCGGCGTTCGACGTGCTGACCAAAGTCGGGGTCAAGGTCACCGAGACCAATGACG
Source organism: uncultured Alphaproteobacteria bacterium (assembly GCA_963736355.1). Taxonomy (GTDB): domain Bacteria; phylum Pseudomonadota; class Alphaproteobacteria; order Rhizobiales; family Xanthobacteraceae; genus CAVTOO01. The sequence goes on from CAVTOO010000008.1 coordinate 143,886, forward strand.
GCGTGCGTGTCTCGCGCAACGGCGCGGGCATCAGCCCGGTCGATGTGATCGACTGCGCCGTTCCCCGGCTTCCCGACCGATCTGCAGGCGCAGTTCATGGCGCTGATGACGCGCGCCAAGGGCACCTCGCACATCACCGAGACGATCTTCGAGAACCGCTTCATGCATGTGCAGGAGCTGGCGCGCTTCGGTGCGCGCATCCATCTCGACGGCGAGACCGCGACCATCGAGGGCGTCGACCGTCTGCGCGGCGCGCCGGTGATGGCGACGGATCTGCGCGCGTCGGTGTCGCTCGTCATCGCCGGACTGGCGGCCGAAGGCGAGACCATCGTCAACCGCGTCTATCATCTCGATCGCGGCTTCGAGCGCCTCGAGGACAAGCTCTCGGCGTGCGGCGCCAGCATCGAGCGGATTACGGGTTAAGCGCATGATCCGGAAAAGTGGGAACCGGTTTTCCGACAAGATCATGCGCAAGAGAAAGAACTTAGCTTATGGATGCGCGGCGTCTCATCGCACTCGACGAAGACGATCTCGCGGTGATCTCCACGCATGTGCAGGACTCCGCGCTGCGCGTCGGCGAAATCCGCTGGCGTCCGGCGGAAAAGCGTCTTGTTCTCGGCATCAATCGCATGGATCTGGACGAGATCGTCGCCGGCAAGGTCCAGTGCCGGAAGCTGGTGTCGGCGCTGCGCTTCGACCGCGTGCTGGCCTGCCAGTCCCGCGGCATCGACATGACGCAGCCGGGCATCGAGCTGCATCTGCTCGGCCTTGAATTCCACCCCGGCGCTGCCCCTGGCGGCACGGTGGCGCTGCTGTTCGGCTCGGGCGGCGTTCTGCGGCTTGAGGTCGAATGCCTCGAATGCGAACTGGCCGATCTCGGCCTTGCCGAGGTTTCAACGGCGGTGGAATGACGGCGACAGATTGTTGACGGTTTGCTACTACAAAGACCCCTCAATACACGCCAGATCAGCATTGTTCATTCGCCATGCCCCTTCGCCTCAATTCATCATCTGCCGATTTCGCCAGGCGCTTTGACGAGCTCCTGGCCCAGAAGCGCGAAGTCTCCCCCGACGTGGAGGCGGCCGCGCGGGCCATCGTCGATGACGTGCGCGCGCGAGGCGATGCGGCGCTGATCGAGGCGACGCGCAAATTCGACCGGCTTGAGCTGACGGCCGCGACGATGCGCGTCAGTGCCGCCGAGATCGATGCGGCAGAGAAATCCTGCGCGCCGGAAACGATGGCCGCGCTGCATCTGGCGCGCGACCGGATCGAAACCTTTCACCGCCGCCAGAAGCCCAAGGATGATCGCTTCATCGATGGCCTCGGCGTCGAGCTCGGCGCACGCTGGAGCGCGATCGATGCCGTCGGTCTGTATGTCCCCGGCGGCTCGGCGGCTTATCCCTCATCGGTGCTGATGAATGCCGTGCCGGCCATGGTCGCCGGCGTTGCCGCGCGTCGTCATGGTGGTGCCGTCGCCCGACGGCAAACTCAATCCGCTGGTGCTGGCGGCAGCGAAGCTTGCCGGTGTCAGCGAGATTTATCGCGTCGGTGGCGCGCAGGCGATTGCGGCCTTGGCTTACGGCACCGCCACGATTGCGCCGGTCGCCAAGATCGTCGGCCCCGGCAATGCCTATGTCGCCGCCGCCAAGCGTCTGGTGTTTGGCAAGGTCGGCATCGACATGATCGCCGGCCCCTCCGAAGTGCTCGTCATCGCCGACGATGGCGCCAATCCGCAATGGATCGCCGCCGATCTTCTGGCGCAGGCCGAGCACGATGCGAGCGCGCAGGCGCTGCTGATCACCGATTCTGATGAGATCGCCGCAGGCGTCGAGCGCGCGCTCGAAAGCCAGCTGGCGACGCTGCCGCGCAAGGCCATCGCGGCCGCCTCCTGGCGCGATTTCGGCGCCATCATCCGCGTCGCCGATATCGAGGACGCCGTGCCGCTCGCCAATGCGATTGCCGCCGAGCATCTTGAAATCATGGTGGCCGATGCCGAAGCGCTCGCCGAGCGCATCACCAATGCCGGCGCGATTTTCTTAGGGTCCCACACGCCCGAAGCCATCGGCGATTATGTCGGCGGCTCCAACCACGTGCTGCCGACGGCGCGCTCGGCGCGGTTCTCGTCCGGCCTCGGCGTGCTCGATTTCATGAAGCGCACCTCGGTGCTGCGCACGGGCGCCGAACAACTGCGCGCGCTGGGACCTGCCGCAATCGCGCTCGGCGAGGCGGAAGGGCTGCACGCGCATGCGCGCTCGGTCGCTATACGGATGAATTAAAAATGACCGGCGCGTCGTCCAACGATGACGCCAACAACCGCATCGTCGCGGTCACGCTCGACGAGGCCTCGATCGGCCGTTCCGGTCCCGACATCGAACATGAGCGCGCGGTTGCGATCTACGATCTGATCGAAGCCAATCTGTTTGCGCCCGAGGGCGCGTCGTCGGGGCCTTATGCGCTGCATCTGGCCATCACCGGCGACAGGCTGGCGTTCGACATCCGCCGCGCGGACGGAACACCGGTTGTCGCGCATCTGTTGTCGCTCAATCCGTTTCGCCGCATCGTCAAAGACTATTTCATGATCTGCGACAGCTACTATCAGGCGATCCGCACGGCGAGCCCTGAGCGCATCGAGGCCATCGACATGGGTCGGCGCGGCATCCATGACGACGGTTCGCGCACGCTGATGGAGCGCCTGGAAGGCAAGGTGCGCATGGATTTCGAAACCGCGCGCCGCCTGTTCACGCTGATCTCCGTTCTGCACTGGAAGGGCGCATGATCCCGAAAAGTGGGAACCGGTTTTCGGATCAGATCATGCGCGACGAGAAAGCCGGCGCATGATCGCGACGTTGCGGAGTCGCGCGCCGCAATCGGTGCTGTTTGCCTGCGCGCTCAATTCGGTGCGCTCGCCGATGGCCGCCGGCCTGTTGCGGCAGATGATGCCGGGCGCGATCTATGTCGGGTCCGCGGGCGCGCGCACGGATGCGCTCGATCCGTTTGCGGTCGAGGCCATGGCCGAAATCGGGATCGACATCTCAGGTCACAAGCCGATGACATTTGCCGAGCTTGATGACTGGGAAGGTCTCAATTTCGATCTCATCGTCACATTGTCGCCGGAAGCCCATCACGTCGCGCTCGATCTGACCCGGCGACTCGCGGCCGACGTCGAATACTGGCCGACGCCGGATCCCACCGCGACCGAAGGCAGCCGCGATCAGCGCCTCATGGCCTATCGCGAGGTCCGCGATCAACTGATGGAACGCATTCGTGCCAGATTTTCTCAAGGCAGTGGGCCGGTCGAATAGGCCGGTTGTCCCGGCCCGTCTCTTCCGCTAGACGGAACAAAAGAGGTTTCCGATGAACGTCCGTCCCAAACTCGTGCTCGCGTCCGGTTCGCCGCGCCGTCTGGCGTTGCTCAACCAGGCTGGCATTGAGCCCGATGCGTTGCGCCCGGCGGATGTCGACGAGACACCGAAGAAGGGCGAGCTGCCGCGCGCCTGCGCCAACCGCCTGGCGTTCGCCAAGGGCAACACCGCGCTGAGATCCGTCGAGCTCGACGATGAATTGCGCGGCGCCTTCGTGCTCGCCGCCGATACGGTGGTCGCGGTCGGCCGCCGCATCCTGCCGAAGGCCGAATTGATCGATGAGGCGTCGCAATGCCTGCGGCTGTTGTCGGGCCGCAACCATCGCGTCTACACCGCGATCTGCGTCGTCACGCCCAAGGGCGCGTTCCGCCAGCGCCTCGTCGAGACGCGCGTGCGTTTCCGCAGGCTCACCGAAGAAGACATCAGCGCCTATCTCGCGTCGGGCGAATGGCAGGGCAAGGCCGGCGGCTACGCCGCGCAGGGCATTGCCGGGTCCTTCATCGTGAAAATGGTCGGCTCCTATTCCAACGTCGTCGGTCTGCCGCTGCATGAGACCATGACGCTGCTCGACGGCGAGGGCTTCCCGATCCGTGCCGGCTGGGTCAACAGCGCGGCTTGATCGTCAAAGGAGGCGGCATGGCAACGCCCAAACAGACAAGCCCCGATCTCGCGCCCGGCAAGCCGTGCCCCATCTGCGGGCGGCCGGCGGCAGTCGAGTTCCGGCCGTTCTGCTCCGCGCGCTGCAAGGATGTCGATCTCAACCGCTGGCTCTCGGGCAGCTATGTGGTGCCCGGCAAGCCGGAGGAGGACGAGGACGGCGATGGGGGGCATGATCCCCTGCTCGGATCTGCCGTGTTGACTGGCCTGTCGCCCGACCAAAACCTCAGGAATCAGGCCGATTTAACGACCTTTTCCGACCGGCTGGACACGCCGCGGCAGCGCCCCTATAAACGCGCGCTCTTCCAAGGTATCCCGTTCGCGGGACCCGGCGCCCAGGTAGCTCAGTTGGTAGAGCATGCGACTGAAAATCGCAGTGTCGGTGGTTCGATCCCGCCCCTGGGCACCATGATTGTCCTGTCTGCAAGGCGAAAGTCGCTGCTGAAGAAAGTGGCAGCGCAGACGATACCGGCTTCGACGATGAGGTTGGAGAGCCTTACGGCTGGAGACTGCTTATCGGTAAATGCCCGCGATGTAAAACTCCGATCGCTGCTCAATCTCGACAGACCAGCTTTAAAGGTTGGGAAGGTGACGAGATGGACGTCTGGTCTGATCCGGTGCGTGTGCATCCAAAGCCGCCAAAGACATTTGCAAGTTTTCGTATTCCAAACACCGTTACAACTTCACTGACTGAAGCCGACATCGCGTTACAAGGTAACGCAAACCTTGCAGCTTGCGTGATGTTCGGGCGCGCGCTGGAAGGTCTTTGCAGAGATGTATTATTCACGCGCGAAGAGAAAAAAGCGATTGAGAGAGGGAACCAGCAAGAAACGGCTGATGCTCGCGGACGGGATCAAGCAGTTAAAAGAGAAGGGTATAATCGATAATCGCTTGTTTGACTGGAGCCAGCACCTCCATGCTTTTCGCAATTCTTGCTGCCGACCCTGACATGGAGGGAGTGTCAATTACCCGCGATGATGCTGAAGATCTGCAGGTCTTCGTTTATGCGATCACCGAATACGTCTACGATTTGGCTGAACGCTACGAGGAGTTCAAAGAGCGACAGGCTGAACGTAAACGGCCTAAAGCGCAGCGCAGCAGAGATGTTTGCCTCTGTGATAAAGAAGTCGACTGAAAATGGTGGTTAGCTTCGCCGCCTGCTTTTGTGTTGAGGCAGCTTGCTCCAAAACTTCTCTATAGACGTCCAGGTTCTTTCTATTCGTCGATCGATTCTTGTCAAATCTTTCAGGTACAGCGTCGGGTGATTGTAGCGGACAGCAAGTGACGCGTCGAAAATCGACGGACGCAATGAGCTGCGCTGACGCCTACGTGTCCCCTTCGACGTTTTGAAATTGTAAATAGGATGTACGTGAGTGTGAGCGACAATATTCCGTAATGGCACGAGAGCATTCACTCGTTTACGCAAATTCGTCCATTCCCGCAGTCGCTTGGGCTGCTTTGCAGTCTTGTTTTGGGGAGCAAACCGGAACTTCATCAGTATGTCGATGATCCGCAGGCGAGCCTGAAAGCCATTGATTGAGTAGTAAACTGCGGATGGAAGGTTGCGGTGGCGAGTCAACAAGCGCGTCGAATACCGCCTCCAAATTGTCTTCTAAGAAACGCCATTCGCTCAGAATGCGACCCATCATTTCGAAGACGAGAGCCTGCTCCTTTTCGTCCGAGATTCTCTTCTTTAGCGCCATCTAGGGTGTCCCGAAGATTAGTGTCCCATAGCGCATCATATCGCCTCATCGCAGCTCACGCTCCTGCGGGTAGGAATGTGGGTAGCTAGTTTCTGCGTATTCAGATTGTTTAGCAATAGCAATGGCTTGGAACGCAAGTTAGAGTCAGCCCGGGGCCCCATTTCTTCTCGATCTCCCCAATCGCGATTTCACACGGTCACGCTTCGCGGACCTAACGTTTTTGCGCATGTCATAGCGTCTGGTCTTCCTGTGACTGGATAACGCCGGAATTGTTCTCCTGATGATTTTCAGATTCGCTTTTCTGCGTGACGCGTTTGACGGAGGTGGTCGGGCAGTCAGCTTCGGTGAAGCATCCGCTTCCGGGGCTGCACTGGTGTTGCGAGCGCAATGAGTTTTCTGGCTGTGAACCGGCGACACCAAAAGCGCTTCCTTGATGTGATCAATGTCTTTTCTTCCTGACACGTTCAGTGGCCGTGGCCGCGCGATTCCGATTCTCGGCCTGATCCAGATGCTCGGCTGGGGCGCGACGTTCTATGCGCCCGCGTTGGCCGCGCCGAATCTTGCGGCTGATCTCGGCTGGTCGCTCACCTTTGCCGTCAGCGGCGTGACCATCGGATTGATTGTCGCAGGACTAGGCTCGCCGTTTGCGACGAGACTCGTGCGTCGTCACGGCGGACACGTTGCCATCGCAATCGGCGCGCTTGTCACGGCGTCGGGTCTCCTGGCGCTGACGATGGTCTCTCATCGGATCGCCTTTGTCGCCGCATGGATATGGCTTGGGGTCGGCATGTCGCTGGTGTTGTCCGAGCCGAGCTACGTGACGCTCGCGCAGATTTTCCGCAGCCGGGCGCGGGCGCCCGATGGTGCTGATCTCGATGATGGCGGGCCTCGCAGGCCCGATCAGCTGGTTTGCGACCTATCACTTGATGCAGATCGGAAGCTGGCGGACGCCTTTCATCGTCTACGCGGCGATTTTCGCGCTGGTTGCAGCGCCTCTGGTGGCTTTCGTCCTCCCGCGCCCGACGGCGGAGACGGCTGACACCGTGCAGTCACCGTCGGAGCCCGTTCGTGCGGTGTGGCCGCCGCGCGGCATGCCGCTGTGGCTGCAGGTCGCAGGCTTCTCGGCCTACGCCTTTACGATCTCTGCCACGCTCGCGCACTTCATTCCGATGATGCAGCGCGCCGGTATCGATCCGGGCACGGCGGTTGCCATCGCAACGCTCACGGGTCCCGTCCAGTTGGCGATCCGGCTGTTCGAACTGATTGTCGGTCAGCGCTCGCATCCGCTCTACATTGCGCGCGTTGCGATCGTGACCTTCGTCGCCGCCTTCAGCGTCGCGCTGATCGCGGGCTTCTCGATACCGGCGGCAATCGCCTTTGTGGTGCTGATGGGGATTGCCAATGGCGTCCTGACCATTGCGCGCGGGGTGCTGCCGCTCGCGATGTTCGGTCATGTCGGTTATCCGCAGGTCGCCGGCATTTTTGGATTCGTCAGCCTGGGATCGCAGGCCTTTGGACCTCTGGTGATCGCCATTGTCATCGAACGCGGATCAGATGCCGCCGCGCTTGCGATCCTGGCCGGGTTTGTCACGTTCTCCACCGTGTGCTTCGCACTGCTGCGGCGTCCGTCTTAACGCGCCGGCCGTGCCGGTTCCCAAATCGCGCACCCACTTCGGGCAATCACCTGACCTATCGACCGGCGAGGTGCCGCGGCCAAAATGCCGCGGATTTCCAGTAAGGCCCGGATTTATTGATGTTTTTACCTTAATGCCTACAAAGCACGCGCCGCCTGTCACCAATTTTCGGTTTCATTGATTGAAATAAACCTCAAACGGCTGGCCCACGCCGGGGGGCTTCCTATAGGTTGCGCGCAGGCCATTGCCCTTTGAATCAGCGGGAAACGCCGCGGCATGCGCCAGGAGGAACATATGAAGTTTATTCGTCACTCAGTTACAGCCATTGTCGCTGCAGCGGCCATGACCGCGGCCGCCGCCACATCCGCGTTTGCGGCGTGGCCGATGGACAAGCAGATGACCATCGTCGTCAACTGGCCCGCGGGCACAGGCGCCGACGTTCTCGGCCGCATCATCGCCGATGGGCTTCAGAAGAAGTGGGGCAACACCATCATCATCGAAAACCGTCCGGGTGCTACCGGCAACATCGGTCAGGCCTATGTCGCCAAGGCCGCGCCGGATGGCTACACATGGATTCACACTTCGCCGGGACCGGCCGCCAACAACATGGTGAGCTTCCGTAATCTTCCTTACAACCCGCTGACGGACTTCACGTCGATTACGATGACGAACGAGACCGACATGATTCTCGTCGCGCGTAACGGCCTGGGGAAGGACCTCAAGGAAATTATCGCGAAGGCGAAGGCTAACCCGGAATCGATCAAGCTCGCGCATCCGGGCGCCGGCACCTACGCTCACATGCTCGGACTGCGCATCGAGGAAGCCACCGGCGTCAAGTTCAACATGGTGCCGTACAAGGGTTCGCCGCAGATGCTGCCGGACTTGATGTCGGGCCAGATCGATCTCATCGGCGATCAAATCCCGACCTATGTCGCGCAGGCCAATGCCGGCAAGGTCACGCCCGTTGCCACCTTCGGCACGGTGCGCTCGCCGCTGCTGCCCAATGTGCCGACGATGAAGGAACTCGGCTTCGACATTCTGGCCGCTCCCTGGTACGGCCTGCAGGGCCCGAAGGGCATTCCCGCCGACATCGCCGACAAGATGGCGAAAGCCGTCGCGGAAGTGCTCAAGGACCCGGCGAATCAGGAGAAGCTGAAGGCTGCGAACTATCAGCCGAAGACATCTTCGCCGGCCGAATTCACCAAGACCATCCAGGACGAAGTCGCGACCTGGGGTCCGGTGATCAAGAAGCACAACCTGTACATCGACTAATTCTGCAATCTGAATTGCAGGCGGACGGGGTGGCGCGCAGGCGCCACCCCGTTTTCGTTTGAGCGCCTCGCAAGCGCTTCGGTGAACAGGCCGATGTTTAAATCACGCCGGTCAAAGCCAGAATGACGACGAGGCTGAGCGGGACGCCGAGAAGCCAAAGAAGGATGGGCATTTGCAGTCTCCTTTGAAGTTTTGTTGGAGACCTAACGCTCGATTGTCGTGAGCGTTCCAGGGAAATTTCACGCACGCGATGGAACAAATCCGTCGCCGGATGAACGCCGCTCAGCGTGATCCCAGATGCTGCCAGTACAGCAGAAACACAATGACCAGCGCCAGGATCAGACTGAGGCCCTTCCAGAACAGCAGCGGATTGCGTTCCAGCAAAGGCGGCGTGCCGAGATAGCGCTCGTTCGGCGCGCGCAAATCCTCGATGAATTCCGACAGCGCATCCTGCCGCTGAGCGGGGTCGAGATGCACGGCGCGTTTCAGCACGCCGTCGATCCAGGCCGGAATGTCGCGGTTGTCGTCGAGCGCGGAGGCGTATCTCAGCTTGCGCTGCTGCCGCCGCGTTCGCGCCGCGCGACATCCGCGCCATAGGGCAGCCGCCCGGTCAGCATCTGATAGGTGATGACGCCGAGCGAGAAGAGGTCGGAGCGCGGCGAGCCGCCTCGCCGAGGAAATATTCCGGCGCGGTGTATTGCGCGGTGCCGAGGATATCGTCGCGGCTCGGCCGGCGGCGCGGCCTCGACGACGCCGGCGACCCGCGTCGAGCCGAAATCGATGATCTTCACCGTGCCGGTCGCGTCGATCATGATGTTGTCCGGGCCGCAGGTCCTGATGCAGCATTTCCTTGCGGTGGAAGGCGCGCAGACCCTTGGCGATCTGCTCGACGATGCCGCGCACCGTTTCCAGATCGGGCTTGGGATTGTCGATCATCCATTGCGTCAGCGTCTGGCCTTCGACGAATTCGGTGACGACGTAGAGGAAGTTGCGCTTGCGCGATGTGCAGGCAGGGCTTCAGCACATGCGGCGCTGTCGATGCGCCGCGCCACCCATTCTTCCATCATGAAGCGCTGCAGATAGGCCGGGATCGTCGCGCAGATCGATCGACGGAATTTTCAGCGCGACCAGCGTCGTCGGTGTCGTGTCGACGGCGAGATAGATGTGGCTGCGGCTGCTGAGCCGTGCAGTTCGCGCACGATGCGATAGCCGTCGAACACCGCGCGCGCCTCCAGCAGCGGCGGCAGCGGCAGTTCGCGACGGCTGTCGCGAACAGCTTCGCTGGCCTCGCCGTCGCGGCAGCGCGTCGATCGCTGACGATCTGGACGGTGAGATTGTCCGTGCTGCCGTTGCTCGTAGGCCGCTCGACGATGTCTGCGCGCGGCGCTGTCGAGATCGCGGCGCCGTCGCTGATCGCCTCGGCCATGAAGCGGTCGCTGACATGCTCGTAGACGCCGTCGGTCGTCCAGCACGAAGACGTCGCCCGTCTCGAGCTGCAGCGCTCTGGTAGTCGATTTCGATCTGCGGATTGACGCCGAGCGCGCGGCCGAGATAGCTCTGCTCGCGACGAGACCACGACGCGATGGTCGTTGGTCAGCTGCTCGAGCGTGTTGCCGGACGACGCGGTAGATCCGGCTGTCGCCGACATGAAAGATATGCGCCGGTGGTCGACTTGAGGACCATGGCGCTGAGCGTGCAGACGTAGCCCTTGTCCTTGTCGTAGGCATACTGGCTGCGCCGCGTCTGCGCAGTGCAGCCAGGAATTGGTCGCCGCGATGCACGCGCTGCGCCGAGGTCTTCACCGACCAGGATTCCGAGGTGCAGTAATAGTCGGTCGAGAAATCCCTTGACCGCCGACTCGCTGGCGATCCGGCTGACCGCTGCTCGACTGATGCCGTCGGCCAGCACGATGGCGATGCCCTTGAGGCTCAGCAGCGGCTCGTCCGGGAATCAGCGACGCCGTGAAAATCCTGATTGGTCTCCTTGCGACCCTCGTCGGAATGCTGCCCGATCGATATTTTCAGTTCGCGCGGCATGTCCATCGACCAGACGCAGCATGGGCCTCACCCGTGAGAGGCTGAGGCCCATCTGCCACCGGAGCTCCTCGCGGAAGCTTGCGCTGATCCGTGCTGAACGAGTCGATGCGGGCGATCAGCTGCGCGACGGCGCGCTTCGGCGCGGTCCTGACGTGCGTGGCGTACAGCGTCAGGCCGGTGAAGGCGAGGCCGCCGACGAGGTTGCCGACCACGGTCGGGATCTCGTTCCAGATCAGGTAGTCCATGATCGGTGAACTGGCCGCCCAGCAGCAGGCCCGACGGGAACAGGAACATGTTCACGATCGAGTGCTCGAAGGTCATGTAGAAGAACAGCATGATCGGCATCCACATCGCGATCACCTTGCCGCTGACCGTGGTCGAGATCATCGCGCCGACGACGCCGGCCGACACCATCCAGTTGCAGAGCATGCCGCGGATGAACAGCGTCAGCATGCCGCCGACGCCGTGCGCGGCGTAGCCGACGGTGCGGCTCTCGCCGATCGTGCCGATGACCTGTGCCGACCTTGTCGGGCGGCGAGGTGAAGCCGAAGGTGAAGACGATCGCCATCATCACGGCGACGGTGAAGGCGCCGGCGAAATTGCCGACGAAGACCAGGCCCCAGTTGCGCAGCACGCCGCCGAGCGTCACGCCCGGGCGCTTGTCGATCAGCGCCAGCGGCGCCAGCACGAACACGCCGGTCAGAAGGTCGAAGCCGAACAGATAGAGCATGCAGAAGCCGACCGGAAACAGCACGCGCGCCGACGAGCGGCTGGCCGGTCTGGACGTTGATGGTGACGGCGAAGGCCGCGGCGAGCGCCAGGATGGCGCCGGCCATATAGGCGCGGATCATGGTGTCGCGGGTCGACATGAAGATCTTGGATTCGCCGGCATCGACCATCTTGGTGACGAATTCCGAAGGCGCGAGATAGGCCATTGCAATGTCTCCTGTTGAGTGTTGACGTCGATCGGAGATTGGGAGAACGGTCACGGTGCGGCGGCGACGCTCGTGTCGAGCTCGATCCGCGGCCATTGCCGGGACGATCATGCACCGAGGAACAGGCGTGTCGTCGCGCCTGACCCTTGTCGCGCGCCGTCGTCGGCCCTGGGCCGTGCCGGTCGAGAGCGAGATCACCCAGTTGTGCAGCGGACAGGTCACCGTTGCGCCGTGGACGATGCCGTCGCTCAAGCGGGCCGCCCTTGTGCGGGCAGCTGTTCTCGAGCGCGAAGACCTCGTCGCTCGCCGGTGCGGAACACGCGATGCTCCCGGCGCGGCGTGCGCACGCTGCGCGCGCCGCGACGCGGAATGTCGTTGAGCGGGCCGATTTCGATCCAGAAGGTTCTGTTGCTTCATCGGGCGCTCATTCTGCGGCCTGCGGTGCAGTGCGAATTCGAGCGCGGAGAGCGGCGTGAACTCATGCGCGTCCTTGCCTCGACGCGTTCCTCCCAGGGATCGATCTGCGCGGAGCTGCTGCGAGATCGACGAAGCGCTCGTAGCAGCGCGCGGCGCGCCTGTCGTGGTCGTCGAAGATCGCGGCGCGGATCGACTCCAGCGCCGACGCGTTCTCGACCCATTTGTAGATGCGTTCGAGATAGCGTCGCCTGCTCGCGATAGAGCTGGGTGATCGCGGCGACGATGATCTCGATGCGCCTCGTCCTCGGTGTCGACGTGGCCGAGCAGCTCGGTGCCCTTGATGTCGAGGCCGGCGGCGCCGGCGAAGTGGATGTCGTAGCCGACTGTCGACGCAGATGACGCCGATGTCCTTGCACGGTCGCCTCGGCGCAGTTGCGCGGACAGCCGGAGACCGCCATCTTCACCTTGGCCGGCGTCCACGAGCCCCACATGAATTTCTCGAGCTTGACGCCGAGGCCGGTCGAATCCTGGGTGCCGAAGCGGCACCAGTCGCGTGCCGACGCAGGTCTTCACGGTGCGCAGGCCCTTGGCATAGGCGTGTCCCGAGACCATGCCGGCGGCGTTGAGATCGGCCCAGACGGCGGGCAGGTCTTCCTTCTTGACGCCGAGCAGATCGATGCGCTGGCCGCCGGTGACCTTGACGGTCGGGAATGTCGAACTTGTCGGCGACGTCGGCGATGGCGCGCAGCTCGTCGGGCGTGGTCATGCCGCCCCACATGCGCGGCACCACCGAGAAGGTGCCGTCCTTCTGGATGTTGGCGTGGACGCGCTCGTTGATGAAGCGCGACTGGTCGTCGTCCTCGTATTCGCCGGGCCAGTCGCGCGATCAGGTAGTAGTTGAGCGCCGGCCGGCACTTGGCGCAGCCGCAGGAGGTCTTCCAGTCCAGCTCCTGCATCACGGCGGGAATGGACTTGAGCTCCTTGGCGACGATCAGCCGGCGCACTTCGTCATGGCCGAGATCGGTGCATTTGCACATCGGCTGGACGGCGGCGGCGGTTGTAGCCGTCGCCGAGCGTCGCCATGCAGCAGCTTCTCGACCAGGCCGGTGCAGGAGCCGCAGGAGGCCGAGGCCTTGGTGTGGGCGCGCACGTCGTCGAGGGTGGTCAGGCCCTTGCCGGTGATCGCGCCGATGATCGTCGCCCTTGCAGACGCCGTTGCAGCCGCAGATTTCGGCGTCGTCCGGCAGGGCGGCAACGGCGGCCAGCAGGGTCCAGCGCGGCGCCGCCCTGAAAGGCCTGGCCGAAGATCAGCGTGTCGCGCATCGTCGGACATCGGCGTCCGCTTCCTGAGCAGGTCGAAGATACCAGGCGCCGTCGGCGGTATCGCCGTAGAGCACGGCGCCGATGATGCGGTCGTCCTTCAGGACGAGCGCGCTTGTAGACGCCGCGCGACGGCGTCGCGCAGCACGATTTCCTCGCGGTCCGTCGCCTTCGGCGAAATCGCCGGCCGAGAAGAGGTCGACGCCGGTGACCTTGAGCTTGGTCGGCGGTCTCGGACGGCGCGAAAGCCGCCGCATCGTCGCCGGCGAGTGTCGCGCGCCAGCGACCTTGGCCATCTCGTAGAGCGGCGCGACGAGGCCATAGACGCTGGCCGCGATGCTCGACGCATTCGCCGAGCGCGAAGATGTCGGGATCGGAGGTGCGCATGCGGTCGTCGACGACGATGCCGCGATTGACCTCGAGGCCCGGCGTCCTTGGCGAGCGCCGCGTTCGGGCGGATGCCGACGGCCATGACCACGAGATCGGCGTGCAGCATGCGGCCGTCGTCGAGCTCGACGCCCTCGACCTGGCCGTCGCCGAGGATGGCCTTGGTCTTGGCCTTGGTGAGGATCTCGATGCCGCGCTCCTCGAGTGCGCGTTCTTCAGCAGGTAGCCGGCGGCGGGATCGAGCTGGCGCTCCATCAGGTCGGCATCAGATGCAGGACGGTGACGTCCATGCCGCGCAGGGCGAGGCCGGCCGCCGCTTCGAGGCCCGAGCAGGCCGCCGCCGATGACCACCGCTCGGCGCGCCGGCTTGCGGCGGCCGCGAGCATGCGCGTTGACGTCGTCGAGATCGCGGAAGGTGAGGACGCCGGGCAGGTCGCGGCCCGGCACCGGAATGATGAACGGGCGCCGAGCCGGTGGCGATCACCAGCTTGTCGTAGGCGGTGACCTCGCCGGATTGGCGCGCACCGTGCGCGGCGCTCGCGGTCGATCGCGACGACCGTCTCGCCGCTCGTGCAGCGTGATGCCGTTGTCGGCGTACCAGGCGTCGTCATGGATGACGATGTCCTCATAGGACTTCTCGCCGGACAGCACCGGCGAGAGCATGATGCGGTTGTAGTTGACGCGCGGCTCGGCGTCGAAGATGGTGACGTCGTAGCGGTCGGGCTTGCGGCTTCGAACAGATGCTCGAGCATGCGCCCGGGGGCCATGCCGTTGCCGATGATGACGAGTTTGCGTCGCGCCGGTGTCGCAATCTGCACCATATCCCCCGAACCTTTTGTTCAACGGACCGCGCAGATGCAGGCGCGCGGGGCCCCGTCGCGCGCGATTGCGCGCAACAGCCCGCGCGTCTGCTGGCGCAGCCGCGTCGTCTTTTGCCAATGATGTTTTGGGAAACCCTGCGTTGGGTTATGTCATCGACTGGTTTGAAATCACAGCAACCGATGACCGATCCGCAGCGGCATACTACAGATGTGCATCTATTAATCAATTTGGGTTGCTGCTTAAAATCACAGCAGAAAATCGCCGTGTAATTGTGCAATTGCTTATGAGATAAGCAATGACGTGGCAGGTACTGGTCAACGGGGCGAGCGCATGAATCGCAAAGTTTTCCGGGTCGTCAAATACGCATCGGCGGGTCTGCTGATCGCGCTGGCTGTTTTCCTCGGGCTACGGGTTGTCCTCAGCCTGCGGGGCCCTTCGCTCTCGACCTGGCACACTTATGTGCCGCGCGAGATGACATCGGCGCAGATGCAGGATGCGGACTGGGGCCGTTACCTCGCCGAGGAGGCCCGCATCTTCCAGAGCGTTCGCACCGAAGTCTCACAGCGATTGGCGCCGGACCAGCGCGTCGCCTCAAACCGGTATTTCGCGGGCAGCCCGCTTTATCCGGGACGTTTCGCCCAGGACTTCAATCGCTCCTACGTGCTTGAGCCCGCGGGAACGCCGCGAGGCGCCGCGCTGCTTCTCCACGGGTTGACCGACGCGCCCTACAGCCTCCGCCATCTGGCGCGCTCTACCGGGATCACGGCTTCGTCGCGGTGGTCATGCGTATGCCCGGTCACGGCACCGTGCCGGCTGCCCTGACCAAGGCGGCATGGGAGGACTGGATGGCCGCGACGCGCCTCGGCGTGCGCGAGGCCGTCGCCCGGGCCGGCGCCGCTGCCGCTCCACATCGTCGGCTACTCCAATGGCGGTGCGCTCGCGGTCAAATACGCGCTCGATGCGCTTGACGATCGAGGCTAGCGCAGCCGGATCGGCTCGTTCTGCTGTCGCCGATGATCGGCGTCACGCGCTTTGCCCGTTTCGCCGGGCTGGCCGGATTGCCGGCGATCCTTCCGGCCTTTGCCCAGTCCGCGTGGCTCGGCATCGTGCCGGAGTTCAATCCCTTCAAGTACAACTCCTTTCCGGTCAACGGCGCGCGGCAATCCTATCGGCTGTCGCGGGCATTGCAGGAGCAGGTCCTGCAATATGCCGGCAGCGGCGCGATCGGTCGCATGCCGCCGATTCTTACATTCCAGTCGGTCGTCGATTTCACCGTCAGCACGCCGGCGCTGGTGTCGTCGCTCTACGACCGTCTTCCCGCCAACGGCAGCGAACTGGTGCTGTTCGACGTCAACCGCGCCGTCAAGTTCGAATCGCTGATGCGCAAGTCCGCCAGGGTGGAGATCGAACGCCTCATGCCTGCGGGCATCCGGCGCTATCGCGTCGCCGTCGTCGGCAACGCCAGCGAACAGACCAGCGAGGCCGTGGCGCGCACGACCGAGGCCGGTACGGTCGAGCAGGCAACGGTTCCGCTCGCCATCTCCTATCCGCGCGACATCTACTCGCTGTCGCATATTGCGGTCCCGTTTCCGGCCAACAATTCGCTTTATGGGTTTGCGCCGGAGACGACGGAGTTCGGCGCGAACCTTGGCGCGGTGGCGCCTCGCGGAGAACGCAACGTCCTGATCACGGATCTCGATTTCCTGCTGCGCCTGTCGGCGAACCCGTTCTTTCCGTACATGTCGGAGCGGATCGCGCAGGGGATCGGCCAGCCTGTGTCGCGGAGGGCGGCTGCAACGGCCACGGCCGTGCAGGTCGGCGGGCCATCGCCCTGGCAGCGGTTTCTGGATTTCGCCGCGGCGCTGTTTGCAACTCCGTCGCGGGAACTCGACGAGCAATCGACGCTGCCGCCTTGATGCTGTCCGGAATTTGCCGCGGCCGAGGGCAAGCTGCGCCCGCTCACACTGGCGGCTTGAAGCGCCCGTCGATGGCCGACCAGCCGGCATCGACCATGATCGTCGTGCCGGTCATGTAGGACGAGGCTTGGCTGGCGAGGAAGATCGCAGGCCCCACCATCTCGGTCGTGTCGGCCCAGCGCGCGAGCGCGCCGCGATTGGCCAGCCGCATTCCATTCGGGATTGTCGCGGATCGGCTTGTTGAGCGGCGTGGCCACGATCGACGGCGCAAACGCATTGACGCGAATGTTATACTCGGTGAGATCGGCGGCGAGCCCGCGTGTCATCTGCGTGATCGCGGCCTTGGTCGCGCCATAGACGGTCTGCCCGGCCTCGACATTGAAGGCGCGGATCGACGACATCAGGATCATGACGCCGGAGCGCTGCGCGATCATCTGGTT
Source organism: uncultured Alphaproteobacteria bacterium (assembly GCA_963736355.1). Classification (GTDB taxonomy): domain Bacteria; phylum Pseudomonadota; class Alphaproteobacteria; order Rhizobiales; family Xanthobacteraceae; genus CAVTOO01. The sequence continues at coordinate 160,787 of CAVTOO010000008.1, forward strand.
GCCGACGGAATTCCGCCGTCGGCAGCCCGCCGAAATAGCCGACGCGGTCGCCTAATCTGGCGCGGATGCCGATGACGAGTTCGAGATCGCCGGTGCCGTCCTTGACGCCGATGAAATTCTGGCAGCGTTCGGCGAGTTGCGACAGGGCATCGCCGTCGAGGCGGAATGTGCCGCGATTGTAGATGATGACGCCGATACCGACCGCGTCGCAGATCGCCTGCGCATAGGCGAGCATGCCCTCGGTGCAGGCTTCCGTCAGATAATGCGGGAACAGGAGAAGCCCGGCCGCGCCCGCCTTCTCGACTTCGCGCGCCTGCTCAATCGCATTGGCGAGGATTCCGCCGGCACTGCCGATGATTGGAAACTTGCCTTCCGTCGCCGCAACCGCCGCGCGCGTCACATCGCGATGTTCGTTGGCAGTGAGCGAGAAGAACTCGCCGGTGCCGCCGGCGGCGAACAGGGCGGCCGGCGAAAAGCCGCCCATCCAGGCGACGCGTGCGCGATAGGGGGCCTCGGCGAATCCGCCTCTGTCGTCGAAGTCCGTCACCGGAAACGACAAAAGTCCTGAAGCCAGCGTCGCCTTGAGCTCATCGAAATGCATGGGGCAGCCTCGCTCGATGAGGCTGCCTAACACGCGTTAAGTTGTCTGACAACTAGGACAAAAGATCGAGAAGCGGATGCAATAAGAATCGCAGAATGCCATCAAATACGGGGCAATCGTCTGATATTTATATGCATTCGACTTTTCGACGGCGTCTCACGGCTACGAGATGTCCGTCAACTGCTCTGACAAATTTGTCTGATGTCTTGACGAAGACGGCCTAGTTGTCAGACATAAGGTGCGTCGTCCGAGAGGGCGGCGCTGGTCGCGTCCACCCCCTGCGACCCAAAGGAAATAGCTTTCGCCATGCCACCCGATCTCGCCCAGGACCCGTCTTCGACCCGCCGCGAACCCTTGTCGCAGCGGCTCTATCGTGAAATCGGCGACCGTATCGGCCGTGGCGAATTTTCCGTCGGCGCCAAGCTTCCGACCGAGAAACAACTCGGCCTGTCCTATGGCGTCAGCCGCGCCGTGGTGCGCGAGGCCATCTCAAGCCTGAAAGCAGACGGCGTCGTGCGTGCCCAGCAAGGCATCGGTGTGTTCGTGCTTGGTGCGCGCTCGGTGCCTTATCCGGTCACGCGGCCGAAATTCGAAAGCCTGAAAGAGGCAATCGATCTTCTGGAACTGCGCACCTGCGTTGAGTGCGAGGCGGCAGCGCTCGCCGCGACACGGCGCACGCCGGAACAACTCGAACTCGCCATGGAGGCGATCGAGGGCATGGACAAGGCGGTGAGCGCGGGCGGCAGCGCCACTGACTGGGACACGAAATTTCACCGCGCCATTGCCGCCATGACCAGCAATCCGCAGTTTCAGATTCTGTTCGATATGTTTGGTGAGCAGTTGCTGCCGCGCACGCGGTTCGGCGTCAGCATCGACGATGCGGAGGCGATGCGGGCCTATCTGGCGCGCGTCAATGTCGAGCATCGCGCCATTCAGACCGCGATCTCGCGGCGCGATCCGGAGACCGCCCGCGCCGCGATGCGCATGCATCTGTCGAATGTGCAGGGCCGTCTGCGCGCGGCCTTCGCCGCAAGCGGCGATCGCGTCTGAGGTCGCAGCTCGACTGGCATCCTTCGTACATTGTTTTATAGTTTCGCTTCGGCCGTGGCCTGCCGAAGCATGCGCTGCATGGTTGCTTCGATGACGTGATTGACACTCTCGATCTCCTTGAGCCCGTCGGCGATGACGTTCTGAAATGCATCGAGATCGTTGATCAATTCGCCCACGCTATCTCTGGACGTTGCAAGCCGCGACCCCTCCATCTTTCCCATGACGCGGGTGACTTCGAGACTTGAGGCGAGGCGTTTCATCTCGATGCAGCCCTCGCGGAACTGGTCGGTCTGCTGGGCGATGGAGCGCAGTCCCTGCAAGGCCTTGTCCTGGTAGGCTTTCTGCTGATCCTCTAGCAACTGCATTTCCTGTTCATGCGAGGCGTCGGGTGAGGAGGCCTCGGTGCGAAAAACCTCCACGACCTCGTGCTGCAGCCGTGCCGTGCAGAACAGAAACTGTCCGGCATTGATGGTTCGCAGGACCTGCCGCGCCGAGGCCACGAAACGGCCCATGCCGCTTTGGATCTCCGACGAAATCGCCTCGTAGTTCGCGGAGATGACGCCGATGGTGGAGCCGCTTTCGCCGAGCTGGGTCGCGCGGATGCCGAGATTGAGCGGCACATACTGGTTTTTCTCGTAAGCGTCGAAAATCCGCCCGGCATGGTCGAGCAGCGTCTTCGCCGCTGTGACGAGCCCGTCGAAACTGGCGATCATGGGGTCGGGCTCGCGCTGCAATTGTTTGTCGCGCGCGGCCATCTCGTTGCTGAGCGCCGCCGCCATGAAGGCTGCGTAATCCTCGAAGCCGAGTTCCGCTAGCCGCTTGAGCAGCAGCGCGCCGGAGTCCTTCGGGCTCATGCGCGTCGGCGCCGACGCGGCGACGAGCGTCTTGTATTCCTCGGCGACGAGCGGCAGCAGCGCGCTCGGCTTCAGCCGCACGGAGAGGTATCCGCCGTCGATCGGCGTGACGATCGCGAACACCCAGTAATAGCGTCCATCCTTGGCGCGGTTTTTGACATAGGCGCCGATCGGCTCGCCGCCGCCGATGGTCTCCCACAGCAACCAGAACACCGCGCGTGGCATGTCGGGGTGGCGGATAATGTTATGCGGTTTGCCGATCAGCTCATCCCAGTCAAACAGGCTGATGCGCTGGAAGACGCTGTTGCCGGCAAGGATGATGCCGCGCTTGTCGGTTCGTGAGAAAAACAGCTCGTCGAATTGGAAGGGGACGTCTTGATTGATGGTCGGCTGGGCTCGTCGCTTTTCAGTCGATTCCGCATCCATGGGCAATCCCTATTGAGCGAATCCGCAAGAAGCAATAGCGCCACGCCAACATGCAGATTCGCTCGCCATTTTGACTTGCGTCAAAGCGGCCGGGACGGATGTCATAACCCAGGTTAGGATCGTGAACGCGCGCGTTCTACCGCACCGGTGGGGCGTATTGCAGCCCGCCCTGCGTCCACAGCGCGTTGATGCCGCGCGGGATGCCGAGGCGCGAGGGTGAGCCGACATTGCGTTCGAACATCTCGCCGTAATTGCCGACCTTGCCGACGATCCGCACCGCCCAGTCCTTGGTCAGGCCAAGCTGTTCGCCGAGATTGCCCTCCGCGCCGGTGAAGCGGCGCACATCGGGCTTGTCGGATTTCAGCGCGGCCTCGATGGACGTTGAACCGATGCCCAGCTCTTCCGCCGTCACCATGGCGTAGTGCACCCATTTGACGATGTTGAGCCACTGGTCGTCGCCGGCGCGCACCGCGGGTGCCAGCGGCTCCTTGGAGATGATATCGGGCAGGATCACATGATCCGCCGCCGCCGGCAGTTTCGCGCGCTCGGCGTAAAGCTGCGAGGCATCGGAGGTCAGCGCATCGCAGCGCGCAGCCTGGTAAGCGGCCAGGCTGTCGGCGGGCGAACCCGACGTCACCGCGCGATACTCCATCTTGTTGGCGCGGAAAAAGTCAGCGAGGTTCGGCTCGGTGGTGGTGCCCGTCTGCACGCAGACGCTCTTGCCGCCGAGTTCGAGCGCCGTGTCGATGTTCAGCGCGCGCTTCACCAGAAAGCTCTGGCCGTCATAATAGGTGACGGGGCCGAACATCAGCCCGAGCGAGGCTTCGCGCGACAGCGTCCAGGTCGAGTTGCGCGCCAGCACGTCGATGGTGCCCGCCTTCAGGGCGTCGAAGCGATTCTGCGCCGACAGCGGCGTGAATTTCACCTTTGTCGGGTCGTTGAAGATCGCCGCCGCAAGCGCGCGGCAGAAATCGACATCGAGGCCGGACCATTTGCCGCTCGCGTCCTGGGCCGAGAAACCCTCGATCCCCTGGCTGACGCCGCAGAGCAATTCGCCGCGCGCCTGCACGGCCTTCAGCGTCTGCGCCGAAGCGGCAGGGATGAAGGCGAGCGTTGCCAGTGCGATACCGGTCGCGAACAGCGTTGTGCAAGCACGCATGATCAAACCTCCGGCTGGTGGCGCACGATCACCTTCGCGCCGACTTGCACACGTTCATAGAGATCGATGACTTCCTTGTTGGTCAGGCGGAAGCAGCCTGACGACACGGCCGAGCCGATGGTCTGCGGCTGGTTGGTGCCGTGGATGCGGTACACGGTGCCGCCGATATAAAGAGCGCGTGCGCCCATCGGGTTGCCGGGGCCGCCGGACATGAAGCGCGGCAAATATGGCTGGCGCTGGATCATCTCGTCGGGCGGCGTCCAGTCCGGCCATTCGGATTTGCGGACGATCTTCTTCAGCCCGCCCCACTGAAAACCGTCGCGGCCGACGCCGATGCCGTAGCGGATCGCGCGGTTGTTACCCTGCACGACGTAGAGAAAGCGCTCCGCGGTGTGGACGACCACCGTGCCGGGCACCTCATTGCTGCGGAAGAATACCGCCTGGCGCTGATACATCGCCGGCAATTGTTCTTCGTCCTCGGTCGGCACGTAGCCCGGCTGATCGCCGAGATCTTCCTGGCTCTGGGGACGCATCTGCGCATCCGCGGGCATGACGAAACTTGCGAGCAAAACAGCGAGCGCGGCGGTGACGGCGCGGTTCATGCGAGAGACTCCACCTTGAGGACAAGCGCGGCATCGCGCCGGCCATTCGTCTGAAATATGGGCCAGAATAGCGGGGAACGATATGGGATCAAAGGACAGGCTCGCATGGCGCGGGTGTGGCGCGTTTTGCGACAACTTTGGGTTGATTTTGCCTTATTCCGCGGGAGCTGCGGCTGCGTTGCTGCGCACCCGCCGGCGCGGGCGCAGTTTGCGGCGCAGCCACAATGTCAGTCCGGTGCCGAGCAATCCCAGCAGGACGACCGAGACGATGAGGTTGAGGATCGATCCGAGCGGCCCGCCCCAGTTTCCTTCATGCAGGAGACGGGTCCAGTTGCGCGGCAGCGGTTCGATGCCACGCGTTGTCACGGCGAACGCGCGCAACTCGCCGCCATCGTAGACGCGCGCCATCAGTCGTCCGCCGCGCGCGCGGATCGAGGTCAATCCGGCGATATCGTATTGTGCGCCGACAGCACGAACGGCATTGATCATGCTGACGCGCCCTCCGGGCTCCGAACGCGGCGCAGGCGTGCTCAGCGTGATGCCCATGACGATAGCCAGTCCCGTCAGCGGACTGAGGATCAGGAGCGGCAGCGTCAGCCACGCCGATACGTTGTGCCATCCCGCCAGAGTGTTGCGCAGGCGCGGCCAGCCCATGGCGATGCCCAGCGTGATGATCACGAGCATCGCCACCGTCGATGCCGTGACCAGCCCGCGCAATTGCAGTAGCAGTGTTTCGTGCATGCGCCGCGCTGTCAGGAAAACGTCCGACCAGTAAAAACTTCTTTCCTCGGTCATCTCCTCGCCGGTGCGCAAATCGATTTCGATCTCGCCATCCGGTCCAACGCCCCGCAGCGTCAGGCTATGCTCGTAGGTGTTGATCGTCAGCGCAGTGGCCTGCGATTGCGGATCGAAGCGCTCGAGATATCCGGCCACCTGCGCCGTGGTCATCGGCTTCGGCGGCGACAGTTGCTGCGCGAGGGGCTCGAACGACAGGACAAGGCCGGTGCCGATCACGGCAAGGAGCGGCAGAGCGAAGACAAACGTGATCCAGCGGTGAAATCGCAGCAGATAGGGCTTGAGCATCATGGCGACGGCTCGCTTTCAGGTTGCGAAACCGACGCATGGGCGCAATTGGCCGTCAAGCGGGTGGCGTCAACCTTGCCAAGATTTAATGCGACGGTCGGGCGTCGCCGCGGGGCCGCAGCGAGTATGCGCACTGACGCCATTGTGTGCGGTCAAGGCAAGAATTGCATTGTATTGCCATTCGACTTCTCGCCATCTCTAAGGCACTGCCCACGGAGAGATTATCGTGACTATCAAGCCGCGCCTGCCCGCTCCATCCCTCGTCTTCAATCTCATCGATGACACGATCTGGCGTCTCGGTGCCGTCAGTCCTGATTCTTTCGACATGATCGTTGTCTATCGAGGTCTGCATTGCCCGCTATGCAAGGCTTATCTCGGCGAGATCGAAGCAAAACTGGGCGAGTTTTCACGTCGCGGCGTGTCCGTGGTCGCCGTCAGCGCGGACACGCGCCAGCGCGCCCTTCAGGCCAAGGCGGAATGGAATCTCGATAACCTTCGCATCGGCTACGGCCTGTCGTTGCCGAGCGCCCGCGAATGGGAATTGTTCGTCTCGCGCGCGATCCGCGACGGCGAACCGCCCGAGTTCGTCGAGCCCGGCCTGTTTCTCGTCAAACCCGACGGGACGCTGTTCTATGCCTCTCGCAACAGTGCGCCGTGGGGTCGCCCGTCCCTCGATCAAGTGTTGCGCGGCATCGATCTTGCGATCGAACGCAAGTCGCCGGCACGCGGCGAGGCGTGAGGAGCATGTCGCGGACGCCGCAGCTTGCTCTGCTGTTGCTGCTGTCGACCTGTGCGCTTGCGCGAGCCGAGTGGAGGGCGGAGATCGTGCCGGCGCCGGGACGGATCGAGGCCGTGGAGGTGCGCGGTATCGACGTCCGCATCGGGATCGGCAAGACATGGTACCGCATCGTCGGCGATTCCTTGCGGCTTGAGCCTGCCGACGCACTGTCGCGTCCTGTTATTCCGCCGGGCGGGCTGGCGGATTCACGCGTCGCTGTTGGTACGGGCGCTATCGCGCGGGCCTGGCTTGCCGGGCCGACGGATCGTTATCGTCACGGCGTGCTGGGCGATGCCATTGAGGCCGGCAGCCTGATCATTGTGCGCTCCGACGGAAGTCGTCAGACGCTGCGCCTCGGAGCCGATGCCGTATTTGAGGATCTTGAGCCGCGCATCGCATCCATCGGCGGCGCTGACAGGGTTGTCGTCGTGAAGTCCTATCTCGACCACGGTTCGGCCTTGGCAGTGATCGATGCGAACAAGGCAGAGATCGTTGCCGAGACGCCGCCTGTCGGTCGCGCCAATGCCTGGCTCAATCCCGCCGGCATCGCCGATTTCGACGGCGACGGCGCAACCGATATTGCCATTGTGCGCCAGCCCCATGTCGTCGGCCGGCTGGAGGTGTGGTCGTGGCGCGAGGGCGGCCTGAAGAAGTCCGCCGAGCTGTCGGATGTGTCGAACCATGTCATTGGCTCGCGCGTCCTCGGCATGAGTTCTACGGCTGATTTCGACGGGGATGGCCGCGCCGATCTCGCCGTGCCGTCCTTTGATCGGCGTGCGCTGCGTCTGATCGGTTTTGCCCCGCAGCCGCGCGATATCGCCCGTGTCGCACTGCCCGCACGCATCGTCACCAATATCGGTGTTGCGCGCGTCGGCGGACGCCCGATGCTCGTCATGGGCCTTGAGAACGGCGCGCTGGCGCTGGTCCGAAACTAGTGTCCCGATTCCGAAGTTCGCATGCCATTGCAGCAACCTCTATTGCGAACTTCGGAATCCAAGGGACACTAGCAAGTCTATGAAGCTAGTGTGGTTTAGGTTCAGAAGTTCGCTCGACGAACCCGCGGAGGCACTGGAGCGAACTTTTGAACCACCACACTAGGACGGCGTCCGATTTTTCTTTTTTCGATGGTTGAAATACCGAATTTCGCTCGGTTTTCCGCGTTCGCCCACGCAGCACGCAGCATTGTCGCTCGCCGACCGCGTCGCTAACAATCGCGCCTTCTCGACAGATCCGGCCGACAACGGGAGACCATAAAATGGATTTGAAGGTTTACGGTGTGCATTACGTGATGGAGCTCGCCCCGTTGCTGCTGGCGGTTGATCAGATGACCGGCGGCAAGGAGACCGTGCACCACGGCAACATCGCCCATCTCGTCAAGGCACCGGCGTCGATGAGCCCGGCGGCTGCCGCGATCAAGAACGAAGCGGCGCAGAAGCTGGTCGACGAGGACACCAATGTCGAGGTCGATGTTGTGACCAATGCCGAGACGCAGGCGCTGCGCTTCTCGGTCGATAATCCCAATCTGCGCATCCTGTTCAACGTCACCGAGGGTCTTTATCGCCTGGTTGCGCGCCGCTCTGCCGGCATCAACTCGCTGAAGGACTTCAAGGGCAAGAAGGTCGGGACTTTCCCGCGCACCTCGTCGGCGTTCTATCTCGTCAAGGAACTCGCCACCGTCGGCCTGAAGGAAAGCGACGTCACCATCGTTCCGCTCGCCCCGGTCATGGAAATCTCCCGTGCGCTGGTCGACAAGGAAGTCGACGCCATCGCCATCTGGGAGCCGGCCGCGCAGGATGCCGTCGATCGTCTCGGTGACGACGCGATCGAGTTCCGGACCAAGGGTCTCTATCGCGAGGTGTTCAACCTCCACACCACGGCCGAGAAGCTCGCCGATCCGGTCAAGCGCAAGCAGATCGTCGAATTCTCGCGCAAGATCATCGAGTGCTCGAAGCAACTGCGTGAAAACCCCGAGCCGGTGTTCCCGCTGATGGCCAAGGTCTCCGGCTACGACATCGACCTGCTGCGCCGCGCCTGGCCGCATCACAATTTCACGCCCAGCATGCCCAAGGATCTGCTCGACGTGCTGGTCGAGGAAGACGTCTGGGTCGCGACCGAGAATGGCCGCAAGCCGCGCACGCGCGAACAGCTTGCCACGCTCATCGACGACAGCGTATGGAAAGAGGCCAATGCGTGATCCTGAAAACCGGCAACCGGTTTTCGGACAAGACCACGCCACGACACAGCGACTCCATCGCGTAACAACGCTCAGAGGGATCGCTTAGGAAACGGCCCGCCTTGGGGGAGGCGGGCCGTTTCTGTTTCCAGACTTTTCCGGAGCATCAATCGTGATGCGGCGTGACCGTCTGCGCCGCGCGATCCGGCGTGTCGTCGCGCCAGCGCACGGAGCCGAACGGCCGCTCCAGCATGCGCCGAATGCGCACCGGCTCCGGCCCGACATGGAAGTCCGCGGCGCGCCGGCTCAAATCGCGCTCGGCCTGCGTCGGCCGGCCGCGCTGGCGCAGATAGTCGTGCCACGTCGGCGAATGATAGCGCTCGGTCCACAGTTCGGGGTCGGTCACGTCGCGCGCAATCGACCAGCCATAAGCGCCGTTGCGTTTTCGTGATCGTTCCACTTCCTGCATCAGATTGTGGAAGTCGCGCGCCTTGTCGAGCGGCACCCGGTATTCAAGCTCCACCACAATTGGTCCGCTGCGACCGGTCAGCGCCAGGCGCACTTCCGGGTCTTCCAGCGCTTCGGCCGAGGTGCTCGGCTTGCCGATGGCCGCGACCGGGCTCCACATTCCGAACACGCCCGTCGCCAGCATCAATCCGCCGGACAGCAGCATCGACTTGTCGAGGCCGATGATGTCGGCGGTATAGCCCCACATCCAGCCGCCCAGCGCCAGCCCGAGATTCGACGAGGTTCGGAACGCGGCAAGCGCGCGGCCGGACACCCAGCGCGGCGCGGAGAACTGCACGGCGATGTTGAACAGCGCCAGCGACATCATCCAGCCGCCGCCCATGGCGACGAGCGCGATCGCGGTCACGTACCACCACGGGCTCAGCGCCATCACGACGATGGCGATGCCCATCATCAGCGCCAGGGCGCGCAGCGATTGCTCGGCGGTGAAGCGCTGCCGCACTTCGGCGACATTCAGTCCCGCGATCACGGCGCCGAAGCCGAACGCACCGAGCAGAATGCCGAACATCGGCGCGCCGCCATTGAGCAGGTCGCGCGCCACCAGCGGCAGCAGTGCCTGCGCCGACGCCCCGCCCGTGCACATCACCAGCGAGCGTAACAAAATCGTGCGGATCGACGGCGAATGCATCACATAGCGCCCGCCCGAGACGATGGCGCGGCCGAGCCGTTCCGGCGGCAGGCGCGAGGGTTCCTGCACGCGCTTCCAGCGCAACAGTTCGAAGATCAGCGGCAGATAGAGCACCGCATTGGTGACGAAGGAGGCGATGGCGCCCGATGCCGCGACGATGAGGCCGCCCACGGCCGGGCCGAAGCTGCGCGCGATATTGTAGTTGATGCTGTTCAGCGCGATGGCCGAGGGCAGCGCTTCGGGCGGGACCTGTTCGCCGACCGAGGCCTGCCAGGCCGGGCCAAACAGCGCGGTGCCGCTCGCGATCATGAAGCAGAACGCCAGCAGCAGATAAGGCGTCACCAGACCGAGATAAAAGAGAGTGGCCAGTGCGATCGAGCCGACGAAGGTCAGGAACGTGGCCGCGAGGCTGACGAGGCGGCGGTCGTACATGTCGGCGATGGCGCCGGCGGGGATCGAGAGCAGCACGATCGGCAGCGACGAGGCCGTCTGCACCAGCGCCACCATGTTGGCGGAGGTGGTCATCTCGGTCATGGCCCAGGCCGCGCCGACACCCTGGATCAGCATGCCGAAATTCGACAAGAGGCTGGCGATCCAGACACGGCGGAAGACCGTGTGCTGGAAGGGCGCTTTCAGGGTGCTGACATAGGAGGCAAATGCCCCGGACTTGATCATGGGCGACTCGAACGGATCACGTGCAAGTTACAGCATTCGTTCGCTTTGGCCACGGCATCCTGTGGGCGGCGGTGCGCAAGCGCGCTTTCCCTGTTATTGTGCGCTGCAGGTTGATCCCGCGCGGGAGGTCCTCAGTGCATGCGATGATCCGGTTCGGTACCTCGGTGCGGCGGTCCAGGGCTTGCGTCCTGATCTGGGCGGTGGCCATCGGCGTGCTTGCGGCCGTTATGCCGCACCATGTCCGCGCCCAGGCGCAGCCTCGCAATGCCGTCGCCAGCGAATGTCTCGCCATGGCGCAGCGCCTGCCGAACGCGCGTTACGCCAGCCTCGACGCGCCGCAGTTTTTGCCCGTCGCCGCCAGGCCGGCCGTCACCATCAGCTATGCCGGACATTCGACCTATGTGATCGATACGCCGGGCGGCATCCGCATCGCCACGGATTACAGCGGCCACTATCACGTGCCCGGAAAATTGCCCGACGTCGCGACGATGAACCGGGCGCACTCCACCCATTACACGCTCAACCCGGATCCGCGCATCCGTCATGTGCTCCATGGCTGGGCGCAACAACGGCCCGGCGAAACACTATCTCACCGTCGATGACGTGCTGGTGCGCAACGTCACGACTGACATCCGCGGCTTTGTCGCGCGCAATTCCGGCATCGCCGTGCAGGCCGACGGCAATTCGATCTTCATTTTCGAAGTGGCGGGGCTGTGCATCGGCCATCTCGGCCATCTGCATCACCGCCTCGAAGACGTGCACATCTCCGAGATGGGCCGCGTCGACATCCTCATGGTGCCGATCGACGGCGGGCTCACCATGTCGCTCGACGGCATGGGTGAGATCGTCCGCAAGCTGCGCTCGTCGGTGGTTCTGCCGATGCATCGCTTCGGCACGCCGATCGAGGATTTCATGGCGCGGATGAAAAACCAGTTCGCCATCGACCGCCGCTTCGAGCGCTCGCTGTCGATCTCGCTCGACACGCTGCCCAAGGAGCCGACGATCATCATTCTGGATGGGGTGTAAGCGGAGGCCGTCAGCTTTTCTGGATGTCCTGTGCGATTTCCCAGACATTGCCGTCCGGATCGGCAAACGCCGCGGTACGGCGTCCCCACGGGCGATCGATAGGCCCATTGAGTAACTTCACGTCAAGCCCCGCCAGTTCGGCGCAGACCGAATCGACATTGCCGACTTTGACGGTGAGCAGCGCGCGCGGCCCTTGATTGCGGCCAGGCGTCAGCGGCGCAATGACCTCACCGGCCGCCGATGCACGGAGCAGGTTGATCATGACGCCGCCGACCTTCATGATCCAGCAGCTTTCGTCCTGATAGACCTCCGTATGGTTGAATATGGCCGCATAGAAGCGTCTGGCCTGCGGCAGGTCGTCGACGAAAAGCGAAATGGTTTCGAGTGCATCGATCTCTTTGATCATGAGATAGTTTCCTGATGTAGGACCATGAGCGGGATCGCCTTATCCTGCACGCTTACGCACTGATTTTTCCCTCGAACCGCGGCCTGAGCTTGCCGATTTCAGCGGCGAGAAAATCCAGAAACACGCGGACGCGTGCGGCGGCTCGCAGATCGGGATGCGTCAGCAGCCACAGATCAGTGCCGAATTCATTGTCGAGCATCGACAGGCGTTTCAGCCCTTTGCGGCTGTCGGCGACAAAACAGGGCACGTGGCCGATGCCGATCCCGCTCTCGATGGCCTCGAACAGGCCGAGCACGGTGGAGATTTTGTAGACCGTGTTTTCCGGCGCGACATGCGCGCGGGCATATTTGACCAGCTTGAACTGGCCGAGCGTGTCGCCGAGCGACACCCAGCGCTCCTTGAACAAGTCATCTTCGCTCAGCTTCTTGAGCCGCGGATAATCCTGCGCCCGGCAGTAGAGTCCCAGGCGACCCGCGCCACGCGCCGTCCGACCAGCGTGTCGGGCGGGTTGTCGGTGGCGCGGATGGCGACATCGGCATCGCGGCGCGCGAGGTTCAGTGATTGGTTCGCAAGAATGATGTCGAGTTGCACCTTCGGATAGGCGCGCTGGAAGGCGGCGAAGATTGGCGTGAGCACATCGACGAGCAGCGAGTCGTTCGTCGTGACGCGCAATTCGCCCTCAGGCACGATCTCACTGCCGTCGATCTTGCGCGTGAAGGAATTGATCTCGTCGTCGAAGCGCTCAGCCAGCGCCACCATGTCTTCGCCGGTGGCGGTCAGCGCATAGCCGGCGCGGTGGCGTTCGAACAGTTTGCGCCCGAGCGCCTCCTCGATCTGGCCGAGCCGCCGGAACACGGTGGAATGATTGACGCCGAGGGCGGTGGCGGCGCCGGGGAGCCCCCGTGCCATTGCCACCGCCCGAACCAGGCGAAAATCGTCCCAGGCGAGATTCTTGAACGGCTCGACCATGAGGACCTTTCGTAACGCGCCGGCGATCAGGCCGATTGCAGGTTGAGGCGCTGCGCGACGCTGTTGGGCAACGAGACGGGCTTCAGCGCGAAGGCGCCGTCGCCAGCGAGGATATGCGTCAGCGCGGCGACCGCAAGGAAAGCCGGATATTCCCAGCCGCCATTCGGGGCGTTGAAGACCCAGCCGTTCGGCGCGTGGATCACGAGCGCGCCGAGCAGGACCGGCAGCAGCACGAGCGAGACCGCGCGGCTCCAGACGCCGAGCAGGATGGCAACGCCACCGGCGAATTCGGCGAGGATGATCGGCCAGGCGAGGAAGGCGGGCAGGCCGACCGAGGTGAGGAAGCCTTCGAAGCCGGGCATCGTGAAGACGCCGAACTTCAGCCAGGCATGGGCGATGAACATGATGCCGAGCGCGGCGCGCAGGGCGAAGAGGCCGTAGGGGGCAAGGCGGTTGTCGATCATGGCGAAATCTCCGCGACCGGAATTGGTCATGGCCGGAAGATGCATATTTCGAATTTGCAAATCAATTAGTGTATTTGCACACCATAGTTTGCAAAATTGCAATACTTGATCCCTTTAACGGAACCGCTGCGACGCTATTTGGGGAACAAAGCTCGCGCAGGCTTTGCGCGCTCACGCTGGAGACCTCCCAAAATGACTCACGGTATCCATCACGTCACGGCGATTGCCGGGCCGGCGGCCCGCAATGCCGATTTCTACACCCGCGTTCTCGGCCTTCGGCTGATCAAGAAGACCGTCAATTTCGACGACAGCAGCACCTATCACCTCTACTACGGCGACGAGGTCGGCCATCCCGGCACCATCCTGACCTTCTTTCCGTGGGAGCATGCGGCGGCGGGCCGCCTCGGCATCGGCGAAACGCAGGAGACTGTGTTCCGCGTGCCTGAAGCTTCGCTCGGCTTCTGGCTGCAGCGCTTCATCGAACGCGGCGTGAAGCACTCCACGATCGAAAAGCGCTTCGGCGAAAGCGTGCTGTCGTTCCAGGACCCGGACGGTACGCGGCTTGCGCTCGCAGCTGTGCCCGGCGTCATGCATGAACCGGCATGGACGCAGGAGATCGCGTCGGAGAACGCCATTCGCGGCTTTCACAGCGTGAGTTTGCTGCTGGAAAAGTCCGCGCCGACCGGCGCTATCCTGACAGACGTGCTCGGTTTCGAGGAGACCGCGCGCGAGGGCAATGTCACGCGCTATCACGCGAAGAAGGCGCCCTGTGGCGGCTTCGTCGATCTGCGCGAGGCGGGCGGCTTTCTCGCATCCCGGCCGGGCGCAGGCTCGGTGCATCACATTGCCTTCCGCGCGGCCGACGATGCCGAGCAGGCGGCGATGGTGAAGAAGCTCGCCGACAATCACGGTATTCACGCCACCGAGCAGAAGGACCGCAATTACTTCCGTTCGGTCTATTTCCGCGAGCCCGGGCATGTGCTGTTCGAGATCGCAACCGATCAGCCGGGCTTTGCCGTCGACGAGCCGGCAGAGACGCTGGGCAAGAGCCTCAAGCTGCCGCGCTTCCTCGAGAAGCATCGCCGCGAGATCGAGGCGGTTCTGCCGCCGATCGCCTAACGGAGTGACGATGGCTGACTTGTCCTTTGTTCACCGCTACGAGGCGGGCGATGCAAATCGCCCGCCGGTTCTGCTGCTGCATGGCACCGGTGGCGACGAGAACGATCTGATCGATGTCGGGCGCCTCGTCGCGCCCGGCTTCGCGCTGGTATCGCCGCGTGGAAAAGTGCTGGAAGGCGGCGCACCGCGGTTCTTTCGCCGGATGGCGGAGGGTGTGTTCGACGAGGACGACGTACGCCGTCGCGCCGACGAACTCGCAGCTTTCGTTGGCGAAGCGCGCAAGGCCTACGGCCTCGCGGCTCCGGTCGTGCTCGGCTTTTCCAACGGGGCGAATATCGCAGCGGCCGTGATGCTGCGACATCCGCAAATCTTCGCGGGCGCCATGCTGCTGCGTGCGATGGTGCCGCTGCCGGATGCCCCGGCCGGCGATCTGGCCGGGATGCCGGTGACGATCCTGTCGGGTGCGATGGACCCGATCATTCCGGCGGAGAATGCCGCACGGCTCGCCGCGTTGCTTGCAGGGTGCCGGCGCGACCGTCGATCACCGCACATTGCCCGCAGGCCATGGCCTGACGCAGGGCGACATCAACATCATGCGCGACTGGTTCGGCAAAGTGCCGGCGGTCGCTGTCTGATCGTCAGCCGAATTGCGTGCCGGCGGCAGCCGGCGCGCAACGCACCAGCCGTGAGTCTTCGACCGCCGCCTGGCGATGCTTGACCGCTTCGCGATAGACCGGATCGCGCAGCATTTCGACGAACGCCTCCATCGAGGGGTATTCGGCGACGAATACCTCGTCCCAGCGCTCGTCCTCCGGTCCGATCAGGTTGAATTCGAAAGTTCCGCGCCAGGCAATGCGCCCGCCGACGCGGGCGAACACCGGCTGGCTTTCGCGGCCATACGCCGCATAGGCTTCCGCGCCGGTCGCCTGGCGGCCGTCCGGATAGGCGGCCTGCGTGCGGAAACGGACCAGATTGAGCATGTGCAACGGTCCCTTGCGCGGAAAGTCGCGGAACTCAAGGTAGCGTTCGCGGCTCGGATCGACGTAGCCCATGCGTTTCCCCTTCGCTGGTGATCTTTGCGTTGCACTATAGCGCAGCCGCGCTTTGGCCTTCGGCCTTTCGTCTACATCGCCGTGAGGGTCGATCGGTATTGACCTCGCCGGGCGCAACCTTCAGTTTGGACAAAAGGGTTCATGGGAGGCTGTCTTGATGCTTGCAAAGTCCACAAAAAAGTTTGTCGCGCCCGCACTGGTTGTCGCGGCGGTGTTCGCCGCTGCACCCGCCAAGGCGCAGCAATTCGTCAATGTGCTCACCGGCGGCACATCCGGCGTTTATTATCCGCTCGGCGTCGCGCTCGGTAAACTCTACGGCGACAAGATTTCCGGCATCAAGACGCAGGTCCAGGCGACGCGCGCCTCGGTTGAAAACCTGCAGCTGCTCGAGCAGGGCCGTGGCGAGATCGCCTTCACGCTCGGCGACTCGCTGAAAGCCGCATGGGATGGCGACGAAGAGGCCGGCTTCAAGGCCAAGCTTGGCAAGCTGCGCACGCTCGGCGCGATCTATCCGAACTACATCCAGCTGGTTGCGACCAAGGAAAGCGGCATCACCACGCTCGCCGATCTCAAGGGCAAGAGCCTGTCGGTCGGTGCGGTGCGATCCGGCACGGAATTGAACACCCGCGCCATCCTCACGGCCGCCGGCATGACCTACAAGGATCTCGGCAAGGTCGAGTATCTGCCGTTCGCCGAATCCGTCGATCTGATGAAGAACCGCCAGCTCGGCGCGACGCTGCAATCGGCCGGCCTCGGTGTCGCCTCGATCCGCGATCTTGCGGCCGCCAACGACGTCGTCGTGGTTGCGGTGCCGAAAGCCACGGTCGACAAGATCGGACCTCCGTTTGTGTCGGTCAATATTCCGGCCAACACCTATCGCGGCCAGGACAAGCCGGTGCCGACGGCCGCCGTCATCAACTATCTCGTCACCCATAGCGGCGTGTCCGACGATCTCGCCTATCAGATGACCAAGCTGGTGTTCGAGAATCTGCCGGACCTCGCCAGCGCCCACGCTGCTGCGAAGGAAATCTCCGTTGAAGGCGCGCCGAAGGGCTCGCCGATTCCGCTGCATCCGGGTGCCGAACGCTACTATCGCGAAAAAGGCCTCATCAAGTAAAAGCAAAACCTATCTCTTCCTCTCCCTGCGATGCAGGGAGAGGGATCCGTTTGGAATGGTATGGACAAGCAAACTGCGACCGACGACGTAACCAATCCCGCCCTCGACACCTTCGAGCACGGCTTCCCCGATGGCTTCGGGCCGGGTAACTGGAGCCATCTGGCTTACGCGGTCGCCATCGCCTTCGCCGTCTTTCAAGTCGCGATTTCGGCCTGGCACGGTCTGCCGTCGCAGGCGGTGCGCGGCATTCACGTCGGCTTTCTGCTCTTGTTGTCGTTCGGCATGCTCGGCAACTTCACCGCGAAGTCCACGGCCGCGCGCACGCTGTTCTGGCTCGTCGGGGTGTTCGGCTTCTGCCTCGGTCTTTATCAGTATGTCTTCTACAATGACCTGATCCTGCGCGACGGTGATCCCTCGACGCTCGATCTCGTCACCGGCACCTTGCTCGCCGTTCTGATCTTCGAGGCGACGCGCCGCATGATGGGCAATGCGCTGCCGGTCATGTGCGGCGTCGTGCTGCTGTACTGGGCCTTCGGCCAGTATCTGCCGGCGCCGTTCAATCATCGCGGCTATGGCTTCGACCAGATCATCTCGCATCTGTCGTTCGGCACCGAAGGTTTCTATGGCGTGCCGATCTATGTGTCGGCGACCTACATCTTCCTGTTCATCCTGTTCGGATCGTTTCTCGAACGCGCCGGCATGATTCATCTGTTCAACGATGTGTCGCTCGGCCTGTTCGGCGGCACGCGCGGCGGACCGGCCAAGGTCGCGGTGTTTTCCTCCGGCCTGATGGGCACGATCTCCGGATCCGGCGTCGCCAATGTCGTCGCCGTCGGGCAGTTCACGATTCCACTGATGATCAAGTTCGGCTACCGGCGCGCGTTTGCCGCCGGTGTTGAGGCCACCGCCTCGATGGGCGGACAGATCATGCCGCCGGTGATGGGCGCGGCCGCCTTCATCATGGCCGAGACGCTCGGCGTCGATTACGCCACCATCGTGCGCGCCGCCGTCATTCCCGCCATTCTCTATTTCGCCTCCGCGTTCTGGATGGTGCATCTGGAAGCCGGCAAATATGGCCTCGTCGGCATGTCGCGCGAGGACATGCCGAACCCGCTCAAGGCGCTGTCGCAGCGCTGGTATCTGGCGCTGCCGCTCGCGGTGCTGGTGTTCATGCTGTTCGAGGGTTTCACGCCGCTCTATGCCGGCACCATGGGGCTCGCGCTCACGGTCGGCCTCATTCTCGGCGCCAGCATCGCGCTCGATCTGCCGAAAACCGTTCTGCGCGTCATTTTCTGGGTCGGGCTTGCGCTTGTCGCCGGTGCGCTGCTCCGGCGCGGCATCGATATCCTGTCGGTCGTGGCGGTGATCGCCGTGCTGGTTCTGGCGAACGCATTCACGCGCGGTGGCCGCGAAACGCTGGTGGCCTGCCGCAATTCGATGGCGGATGCGTCGAAATCGGCGCTGTCGGTCGGCATCGCCTGCGCCATCGTCGGCACCATCATCGGCATGATGACGCAGACCGGCGTCGGCACCGTGTTTGGGTCCTGGGTGATCGGCCTTGGCGAGACCAGCCTGTTTCTGGCGCTGGTTCTCACCATGATCCTGTCGATTCTGCTCGGCACCGGCATCCCGACGATCCCGACCTACATCATCGTCGCGGCACTGGCCGCGCCCGCGCTCGCCAAGCTCGGCGTGCCGCTGATCATCAGTCACATGTTCGCGTTCTACTACGGCATCATGGCCGATCTCTCGCCGCCGGTGGCACTGGCTGCGTTGGCGGCAGCGCCGATCGCCAAGGAAAATCCCGACAAGATCGGCTGGGAGGCGATGCGGGTTGCGCTGGCGGGCTACGTCATTCCGTTCATCGCGGTCTATTCGCCGGCGCTGATGCTGCAGGCGGGCGATCCGATGGAAGCGAAGCTCGGCTTCTACGGCGCGGTCGTCTATGCGGTGGTGAAGGCATGTGTCGCCATTGCGCTATTCGGCATGACGGCCATTGGATTTCTGTTTGCGCGCATGAGCGTCACGGAACGTGTCGCCGCGTTTCGCTGCCGCCTTCCTGCTGCTGGGCGAGTTTGCCTATAGCGATGCGCTTGGCTTTGCCGGCGCGGCGGCGCTTGTTGCGTGGCTGCGCTGGAATGCACCTCTCAAAAGCAGCCCGGCAATTCCATGAGCGCGTGCATTGTTGCGGGCGGCGTCCTCAAGGCGCTGCAGGTCGCGGGCTTTACGCTGGCCTGGACGCACTCGGTGCAGAAGACCGAATGGCAGGAAGACTGGATCGCAACATCGCGCGGGCTCGAGATTGTCGAGGCGCGCATCAAGGGCAGCGGCGCGGGCATGGACCCGCCGCCGGAGGCGAAATTGGTCGATGGCTGGTGGCAGTGGAGGCCGCAGCGGCCGCCATTGCCCGAACTGGTGCTTTCCAATTCGCGCAACGCTGCCGCATGGCGCGTCTGCATTCAGGGGCAATGCCAAAGTCTCGACGATATTCTCGGGCCCGCCGCAGGCGACGGCACGGTGACGTTCAAGGCTTGTTAGGGCGTGTGGCGCTGTCAGGTTGCGCGCCGCGGCTTGGCCACGCGGCTCACCAGGATTTTGTCGATGCGGCGGCCGTCGAGATCGATCACCTCGAAGCGCCAGCCTTGCCAGTCGAAACTGTCGCCGACATTCGGCAGCACGCCGAAATTCTGCAGCATGAAGCCCGCGACGGTGTGGTAGTCGGCGCGTTCCGGCATCGGCAATGACAGCGTCTCGCCGAACTCGTCGGCGGGCATCCAGCCGGCCACGATGTAGGATTTGTCGTCGCGCCGCACGATGGCGGGTTCCGCCGGTCCGTCCTCATGCTGGAATGTGCCGACGATCGATTCCAGAATGTCGTTGGTCGTGACGACACCGAGGAAGTCGCCATACTCGTCATGCACCAGTCCCATGTGGACCGGTGATGTCTGCAGGATTTTGATGGCGTCGCGCGCGTCGGCAAAATCCAGGATCACCGGCGCGACGCGGATCAGGTCGCGGAAGTCCGGTTTCCCGCCCGCCAGATAAACATCGAGCACGTCCTTTGCCTGAATAATGCCGAGCGTCGTTCCGGTCTCGCCATCGAAGACCGGCAGGCGCGAATGCGTCGAGGCAGCGATGACCGCTTGAATATCGTCGGGCGATGGCGCCGAGATTGATCATGTCCACGTCGCCGCGCTGGCGTCATCACGGTGCCGACCGGCCGGTCGCCGAGCCGCATGACGCCCGCGATCATTTCGCGCTCGCCGGGCTCAAGCACGCCGGCATCTTCCGCTTCGCGCACCAGCGAGCGGATTTCATCCTCGGTGACCTTGTCCTCTGTCTGTGCGCCCTGCCCGACGAGGCGCAAGATGGTGCGGCCTGAGAAATCCAGTACGGCGACAAGCGGCAACGAGACCCGCGCCAGCATGGTCATCGCCGGCGCGACCTTCACCGCGACCGCCTCCGGATCGCGCAACGCGATCTGCTTGGGCACCAGTTCGCCGATGATCAGCGACGCATAGGTGATGAGCGTGACCACGAGCCCGACGCCGATGGTCGAGGAGAGCGTCGCCGACAGTCCTTGCTCGGTGAGCCAGCCGGTCAGGCGTTGGCCTAAAGTGGCGCCGGAGAACGCACCCGACAGCACGCCGACCAGCGTGATGCCGATCTGCACGGTGGAGAGAAAACGGCCCGGATCGCTGGCCAGCACGAGTGCGCGCCGCGAGCCGGTGACGCCTTTCTCGGCCATTGCGGCGAGCCGCGCCGGCCGCGACGACACGATGGCCAGTTCGGACATGGCGAGAAGGCCGTTGATGACAATGAGAACGGTGACGACAGCGAGTTCAAAGCTAAGCATGCCATGTTGGTATCACAGCGCCGCCTGTGCAGGACATCTGCTTGCAAAAGCCACAAGGCGCTGAAATCGTTCGCGAATAGCGGCTGCGACAAAAGGATAATGCAGATTTGATCGGGATCACTGGTAGTGGAACCGGGATCTGTCATGCGTGCAGGCGAGCGTGACATAATGGCTCATACCGCCCGAAGAGGCGGGTCACCGGGAGGATCGGCATGGACGCGCAAGCGAGCCGCTATCACGAGGTCTATGCTGCCTGGCAGCGAGATCCGGAACGCTTCTGGGCGGAGGCGGCCCGCGAGATCGACTGGATTGAGCCGGCCGCCAAGGTGTTCGACCCGCAGGCGGGGGTCTATGGCCGTTGGTTCGCGGGCGCATCGTGCAACACCTGCTACAACGCGCTCGATCGTCATGTCGCGCGCGGCCGGGCGAAGCAGCCGGCGCTGATCTACGATTCACCCGTCGCCGGCCTCACAACGACATTCACTTACGAGCAGATGCTGTTCGAGGTCGCAACGCTTGGCCGCGATCCTTCAGGACTTCGGTGTCGGCAAGGGCGACCGCGTCATCATCTACATGCCGCTGGTGCCGGAAGCGGTGTTCGCGATGCTCGCCTGCGCCCGCATCGGCGCGGTGCATTCGGTGGTGTTCGGCGGATTTGCCGCCGCTGAGCTGGCCAAGCGCATCGACGATGCGCACCCGAAGGTGGTGTTCTCGGCGAGTTGCGGTCTGGAACCCAGCCGTATCGTCAAATACAAGCCGCTGCTCGACGAGGCCGTGGCGATGGCCACGGCAAAACCCTCGGCGTGCGTGATCCTGCAGCGCCCGCAGGAGACGGCCGATCTCACGGCGGGCCGCGATCACGATTGGGGCAGCTTGCGCGATGCCGCGATCGCAGCCGGCAAACGCGCCGATTGCGTCCCCGTGCTGGCGACCGATCCGCTCTACATTCTCTACACCTCCGGAACCACCGGCGTGCCGAAGGGCGTCGTCCGCGACAATGGCGGCCACATGGTCGCGCTGAAATGGTCGATGAAGAATCTTTACGACATCGATCCCGGCGAAGTGTGGTGGTGCGGATCCGACATCGGCTGGGTCGTCGGCCATTCCTATATTGTTTATGGCCCGCTGCTGCATGGCTGCACGTCGGTGATGTATGAGGGCAAGCCCGTCGGCACGCCCGATGCCGGCGCATTCTGGCGCGTCGCCTCGCAGCACAAGGCGGTGGCGCTTGTTCACCGCGCCGACCGCGTTCCGCGCCATCCGCAAGGAAGATCCGGATGGCAAGCTGATCGGCCAGTACGATCTGTCGTCATTCCGTACGTTGTTTCTGGCCGGCGAGCGCGCCGATCCGCCGACGGTGCAATGGGCGGAAGACAAACTGAAGACGCCGGTGATCGATCACTGGTGGCAGACGGAAACGGGCTGGTGCATCGCGGGCAATCCGCTGGGCCTGGGTGCACTACCGGTCAAGCACGGTTCGGCGACCGTGCCGATGCCAGGTTACGACGTGCGCGTTGTCGATGAATCCTGCAAGGAACTCGGGCGCAACACCATCGGGTCGATCGTGGTGAAACTGCCGATGCCGCCGGGCGCATTTCCGACGCTGTGGCAGCAGGACGAACGCTTCCGTGAAAGCTATCTCGCCGAATTTCCCGGCTACTACAAAACCGCCGATGCGGGCTTCATCGACGATGACGGCTATGTTCATGTGATGGGCCGCACCGACGACATCATCAACGTCGCCGGTCATCGCCTGTCGACGGGCGGCATGGAGGAGGTGCTGGCGGCGCACCCCGATGTGGCCGAATGCGCGGTGATCGGAGTCGCGGATGCCACCAAGGGCGAAGTGCCCTGCGGCTTTGCCGTGCTCAAGGCCGGCGTGGCGCGTGCGTCGTCGGATGTGGAGAAGGAACTCGTGGCGCTGGTGCGCGAGCGTATCGGCCCTGTCGCGTCATTCAAGCTTGCGATCACGGTGGCGCGGTTGCCCAAGACCCGCTCGGGCAAGATCCTGCGCGGCACCATGAAGAAGATCGCCGATGGCGAGCCATGGACGATGCCGGCGACAATCGACGATCCCGCGATCCTCGATGAGATCGGCGGCGCGCTGAAATCGCACGGGGTGGGGTAGGGCACATACTGTCATGCCCGCGCAGGCGGGCATCCAGTAAGCGTAAGCCTTCTTAAAGGCCGGGGTGTACTGGATCGTCCGCCTTCGCGGACGATGACAGCAACACAAACCTTACTCGTCGTCGGGCTGTTCGTTGGCCTTGCCGCCGATCTTCTTGAGCTTGGCGAACACGGCGTCGACATTGAGGTCGCCGCCTTCGCGCTGCTCGGCCGCTTCTTCCTCTTCGGCTTCCTTGCGCGCGGTGGTCTCCGAGGCCGGCAGCAGCGTGGCTCCACCATACGAAGTCGGCGCCGGCTTTTCCTTGGCGGCACGCTGCACTTCGAAATCGAGATCGATCTGCGAGCACAGGCCGAGCGTGACGGGATCGAGCGGCGTCAGCGTCGAGGCATTCCAGTGCGTTCGCTCGCGGATGCTGGAGATCGTCGCCTTGGTGGTGCCGACGAGGCGCATGATCTGCGCGTCCTTCAATTCGGGATGATTGCGAACCAGCCACAGAATCGCGTTCGGGCGATCCTGGCGGCGCGACACCGGTGTATAGCGCGGGCCCTTCTTGCGCTTGGGCTCCGGCAGCGTGACCTTCTGATCGGCGAGCTTGAGGCGGTATTCCTGGTCGCCCTCGGCCTTCTGAATTTCTTCGCGCGTCAACTGGCCGGTCGCGATCGGATCGAGGCCCTTGATGCCCTGCGCGGAATCGCCATCGGCGATCGCCTTCACCTCAAGCGGATGCATTTTGCAGAAGTCCGCGACCTGGTCGAAGGACAAAGCGGTGTTGTCGACCAGCCAGACGGCCGTTGCCTTGGGCATCAAAGGAATGTTGCTCACGGGCCTATCTCCACAGACAAAGGTTTCTTGCGCTTCGCCCGCCTCTCGGAGGCGAAGCCGTTGTCATCAGCGATGACGGGGATTGGCCGCAATATAGTCGTTTGGGGGCTGCTGGCGCAATGGGCGCCTTCCCTTGAAACTTGACAGGATTGGCCGATGCGGCCCAAGACCTTAACAAATCTGGACCAGAATCCGGGGTCCCGGACAATCCGCCAGGGGTGGGTCAAAGGGCTTCAATCGGCCGTGATTTTAGCTTTTTTTGGAACAGGCAGCCCGGATGCCCCGCGGCGCCAAATACAAGTGAGACAATGTCGGCCAAGCCGAAACTGACCGTTCTGCTCTGCTCGCCGCGCGGCTTCTGCGCCGGGGTGGTGCGTGCCATCGATACGGTGGAACGGGCGCTGACGCTGTATGGCCCGCCGGTCTATGTGCGCCACGAGATCGTGCACAATCGCTATGTGGTCGAGAGCCTGCGGGCCAAGGGCGCCATTTTCGTCGACGAGCTGGACGAAATTCCGCAGACCACCGCGCCGGTGGTGTTCTCCGCCCATGGGGTGCCGAAATCGATCCCCGAGGAGGCCGGCCGTCGCAATTTCTTCGCCCTCGACGCCACCTGTCCGCTCGTCACCAAGGTGCATCGCGAAGCCGAGATTCATTTTCGCCGCGGCCGCGAGATCGTGCTGATCGGCCATGCGGGTCATCCCGAGGTCGCGGGCACCATGGGCCAGCTGCCGCCGGGCACGGTGAAGCTTCTGGAGACGGTGACGGACGCCGCCGCGTTTCAGCCGCGCGATCCGGAACAACTCGCCTATGTGACGCAGACCACGCTGTCGATCGACGATACCGCCGAAATCGTCGCGCTGCTCAAGGAGCGCTTTCCGCACATCGTCGGCCCGCACAAGGAAGACATCTGCTACGCCACCACCAACCGCCAGCTCGCGGTCAAGCAGGTGGCGCCGCACGTCGATGCCATGATCGTCGTCGGTGCGCCGAACTCCTCCAATTCGCAGCGCCTGCGCGAAGTCGCCGAGCGTGAAGGGTGCCGCGTGTCGCTCCTGGTGCAGCGGGCGGCCGATCTCGATTGGTCGAAGTTGTCGGGTCTCACGCGGCTCGGCATCACCGCCGGCGCCTCCGCACCGGAAATCCTCGTCGAGGAAATCATCGACGCCTTCGCGGTGCATTACGATGTCAGCGTCGAGACCGTGTCGGCGGCCGAAGAGGGCGTGTTCTTCCCGCTGCCGCGGCCGCTGCGTCAGGATGCGGCCGCCGACGGCGCGCAAAACAGCGCGGCGGAGTAGGGCATGGCCGTCTATACCGACATCAATGCGGATGAACTGGCGGCGTTCCTCGATCGCTACGACCTCGGCGAGTTGCTGTCCTACAAGGGCATCGCCGAGGGCGTCGAGAACTCGAACTTTCTCGTGCACACGCAGCGCGGCTATTTCATCCTGACGCTGTACGAAAAGCGCGTCGCCACGGTCGATCTGCCGTTCTTCCTGTCGCTGATGGCGCATCTCGCCGCGCGTGGCATCAATTGCCCGCAGCCGGTGGTCACGCGCGAGGGCAAAACGCTCGGCACGCTCGCGGGGCGCCCGGCCGCATTGATCAATTTCCTGGAAGGCATGTGGCCGCGCCGGCCGAATGTCGGTCATTGCGCCGCCGTCGGCGAGGCCATGGCCAGGCTGCATCTCGGCGGGCTCGATTTCCCCATGCAACGCGCCAATGCGCTGTCCGTCGCCGGATGGCGTGTGCTCTATGACAGCGCCGCGCCTCGCGCCGATGAATCGCAGCCGGGCCTGCGCCAGTCTCTGGCCGACGAGCTTGCTTTTCTCGAAGCGCGCTGGCCGTCGTCGCTGCCGGCCGGAATCATCCACGCCGATCTGTTCCCCGACAACGTCTTCTTTCTCGGCGAGCGCCTGTCCGGCGTAATCGATTTCTATTTCGCCTGCAACGATACGCTCGCCTATGACGTCGCGATCACGCTGAACGCCTGGTGCTTCGAGCCCGATCATTCCTTCAACGTCACCAAGGCGCGCGCGCTGCTCGGCGGCTATAACCGCGTGCGGCCTTTGTCAGCGGAAGAGTTCGACGCGCTGCCGCTCTTGGCGCGCGGGGCCGCTTTGCGCTTCCTGCTGACGCGGCTGGTGGATTGGCTCAACGTGCCGCCGGGTGCGCTGGTTCGACCGAAAGATCCGATGGAATATGTCCGCAAGCTGCGCTTCCATCAGAGCGTCAACAGCGCACGCGACTATGGCCTCGCGCCCTCGGGTGCACTCGCTTGATGTCCACCGAAGCCGAAGGCCTGCCGCATGTCATCATCCATACGGACGGTGCCTGCTCCGGCAATCCGGGGCCGGGCGGCTGGGGCGTCATTCTCGAATTCGGCCAGCTCAAGAAAGAGCTGAAGGGCGGCGAGCTCCACACCACCAACAACCGCATGGAGTTGATGGCGGCAATCTCGGCGCTGGAGTCGCTGAAGAAGGCCTGCCGCGTCGATCTGCACACCGACAGCCAGTATGTCCGCAACGGCATCATGACCTGGATTCATGGCTGGAAACGCAACGGCTGGAAAACCGCCGACAAGAAGCCGGTCAAGAATATCGATCTGTGGCAGCGGCTCGATGCCGCGCTCAACCAGCACGACGTCAAATGGCACTGGGTCAAGGGGCACGCCGGGCACGATCTCAACGAACGTGCCGACGAACTCGCGCGCGAAGGCCTCGTGGAAGCGCGCGGGCGTTGAGGCAAAAGAAAACCGGCGGCGCGATCGATCGCACCGCCGGCTGAAATTCTCTCGAAAAACTCAGAGCTGCTTGAGCAGGGTGTCGCCGCCGGACATCTCGACGACGCCGGGCTTCTCTTCGATGTTGAGCTTCGTCACCACGCCGTCCTCGACCAGCATCGAGTAGCGCTTGGAGCGAGTGCCCATGCCGCCGCCGCTCATGTCGGCGTCGAGGCCGATCGCCTTGGCGAATTCGGCGTTGCCGTCGGCGAGAAACTCGACCTGGTTCTTCTGGTCGGTGTCACGTTTCCATGCGCTCATCACGAATGCATCGTTGACCGCGTCACCGCGATGGTGTCGACGCCCTTCGCCTTCAAGGCGTCGACGTTCATCGTGATGCTCGGCATGTGCATCTTGTGGCAGGTGCCGGTGAAGGCGCCGGGCACCGCGAACAGTGCCACCTTCTTGCCCTTGAAGATCTCGGCGCTATCTTTCCACGCCGGACCTTCCGCCGACATCACACGGAATTTCGCCGCCGGAAGCCGGTCGCCAACCTTGATGGTCATGGGAGTTCTCCTGAAAGGGGGTAGTTTGTCATAAAGAAGGTCGCCGTCATTGACAACGGCGCGGCGCGCTCACGGCAGCTCGACGTCGATATTCGTAGGCGCGATCGGCGCTGACCAGCGTGAATTTCAGTACCGAACCGGCCGCTTTCACGCCGGCAGGAAGCCCGTCGAGATCGAAGGCGAAACGCCACAGCCCGGAAGCCGGCGTTTCGGTCGCCACCGGCAGGGGCAGCGCCCAGTCATGGGTCGGTCCCTCGACAAACAATTCGGCGCTGCCGCCTTGCGGAACCCTGGTCTCGACGATGACCTTCTTGTCGCCCTCGCGACGAACCGCGCGGATCGTCAGATCTCCATCGCCGATTTTCGCAGGCTTCGGCACGCTTTGCAGCGCTGCCGCAAGTCGCACATTCGTGGACGGCGAAGTCACCGGAAATTTGAGTTCGGCGCTGGCCTGAACCGGCACGCAGAGCTTTTCGCAAACCGCATAATCGACATTGGCGCGCAACGTCACCGGCACGGCTGCATCCTTGCGGACGATCTGCAGCGGCACGATGACAGCATCTTTGTAACCGAGCGAATGTCCGCCCGCGCCGTCGGGGAACTTGATCGGCGCCGGCCACAGAACGGTCACCGTCTCGACATTGTCCGACTTTGAAAAATCGAACCGCGGCGGAATGCCCGAATCGCCGGGCGTGCGCCAATAGGTTTTCCAGCCGGGCTTGAGCGTGATCTCGATTCCGCCGGTGAGATTTTTGCCCTGCTGCGGACCTGACAAAAGGCGCAGCGATGAATACTTGTCACCCACCCAGGCGGAACTGTCCTGGGCGATAAGTCTGGGCATAGACCGAATCGGAGGCCGCCAGCGCCACGATGCACGCAAGAATCGAAACCGGGCGTCTGCACGACAAATTCGCTGAGATCATGCGGTGTTCATATCGCATGAGGGGGTTACTAACCATTGAACTGCACGTGATCCCGGTCGCCAAGGCGGCCGATTTGACAGGTCGAATCCTTGCGATCAGGATGGGTGCACTGCGAGAGGCTGCTTCATGACAAGCGCACGCAAACTGTCGAAGATTGTCGGCGTCAAGGTCGGTGCCAAGGCCGGTGCGAAGGCTGGCCCGAAGTCCGGTGCCCAATCCGGTGCCACGTCCGAGACGCCGTCGTCAGTGGAACCCGGCTATCTCGACGGGCAGATGCTGGTGGCGATGCCGGCGATGGACGACGAACGGTTCGCGCGCTCGGTCATCTATGTGTGTGCCCACTCGGCCGAAGGTGCGATGGGGATCGTCGTCAACCAGCCCGCCGGCACCATCGATTTTCCCGATCTTCTCGTGCAGCTTGAAGATCATCCGCGAGGACGATCAGATCCGCCTGCCGGACGATGTCGAGACCATGAAGGTGCTGCGCGGCGGTCCGGTCAAGACCGGTCACGGCTTCGTGTTGCATTCGAGCGATTTCTTCATCGAGAATTCGACGCTGCCGATCGACGACGGCGTTTCGCTCACCGCGACGCTCGACATCCTCAAGGCCATCGCCGCCGGCTCCGGTCCGCGTCAGGCCATTCTCGCGCTTGGCTATGCCGGCTGGGCGCCGGGCCAGCTTGAAACCGAAATCCAGGGTAATGGCTGGCTGCATTGTCCGGCCGATCCGGAATTGATCTTCGGCACCGATGTCGACAGCAAATATGATCGCGCGCTGCGCAAGATCGGCATCGATCTTGGCATGCTGTCGAGCGAACTCAGGCCACGCTTGAATTCTGCAATGACTGGAACGGGAAGCGGCTATTTCGCCGCTTCCATGCTGCGCTCTTCGTTCAGCATGCGCTGCGCGGCATCCGCCGACATCGGCTCGCCGAAGGCGAAGCCCTGCGCGTACTCGCAACCCATCTGGTAGAGCTCGACCGCGTCCGAATCGGTCTCCGCGCCCTCGGCCACCACATCCATGCCGAGGTCGTGCGCCAGCGCGATGATGGATTTCAGAATCACCGGCCGCGTGCCGCGATTGGTCATGCGCACGAAGGACTGGTCGATCTTGATGGTGTCGAACGGGAAGCGCTGCAGATAGGCGAGCGATGAATGCCCGGTGCCGAAATCGTCGAGCGACAGGCCCGCGCCGAGTTCGCGGATACGCTGCAGCATCTGCGCGGCGTGTTCCGGGTTCTCCATCACCAGAGATTCGGTCAGTTCGAGCTTGAGCGAACCCTTGGCGACGGCCGAACGCGACAGCACCGTGCGCAAATCGTGAATCAGGTCGTGGCGCAGCAATTGCCGCGACGACACGTTGACGCTGGCGAACAGCGGCGTCGGTGAACGGATGCCCTTCTGCCAGATCGCGAGCTGCCGCGCGGTGCGGTCGAGCATGAACAGGCCGAGATCGACGATCAGCCCGGTTTCCTCGGCGATGCTGATGAACTCCGACGGCGACATGCGCCCCTGCTTGGGATGATCCCAGCGCGCCAGGGCCTCGAAGCCGGCGATGCCGCGATCCTCCAGCCGCACGATCGGCTGGTACAGAATGGTGATCTCTTCGCGCTCCAGCGCGCGGCGCAATTCGGATTCGATGGCGAGCCGGTCGGATTTGCGCGCGCGCATGGCCGGCTTGAACACGTCGATACGGTCGCCGCCGATGCGCTTGGAATGATACATCGCAAGCTCGGCGTCCTTGACGATGTCGTCGGATGCCGGCGTCTGCGCGTCGCTGAGCGCGAGCCCGATCGATGCGGTCAGGAAGATTTCGCGATCGTTGAAGGCGATCGGCGCGCGGATCGTCTTGCGGATGGTTTCCGCGAAGCCGGTGATCTTGGCCGGATCGCGCTCCGACAGCAGCAACAGGCCGAACTGATCGCCGGAGAGCCGCGCCAGCGTATCCTGCGGCTTTCAGAATGCGCGTCAGGCGCCGCGCCAGCGTCAGCAGGATGGAATCGCCGACCGCGATGCCGACCGAGTCGTTGACCTGCTTGAAGCGGTCGAGGTCGATGATCATGACGGTCGGGCGAATGTTCGGTGCGGTCTGTCCGAAGTTGGCCACCGCCGCGAGGCGATCCATGAACAATTGCCGGTTGGGCAGGCCGGTGAGGTTGTCATGCACGGAATCGTGCAGCAGGCGCTCTTCGGCGTTCTTGTTTTCCGTGACGTCGGTCAGGGTGCCGATGACGCGGGCGACTTCGCCGTCGGAGCCGACCACCGGGCGCGCCTTCAGCGAGAACCACATGAAATGCCCGTCGGGCGTGCGCAGGCGGAAATCCTGCACCAGCCGTCCGCGGCGTTGATCCAGCACGCTGTCGAGCGCGGCACGGAAACGATCCTGATCGAGCGGATGCAGCACTTCGAGCCACTTGGCGGCCGGGCCTTCCAGCGTGCCGCGCTTGAGGCCGAGCAGGCTCTCGGTTTCCGGGCTCGTGTACACCTTGTCCGACGACACGTCCCAGTCCCAGATCAGATCGCCCGCGCCGGTCAGCGCCAGCGCGCGACGCTCGACGTCGGAGACGATGCCGCTGGTGACGCCGCTGGCGAAAGCGTGCTGCATCACCGTAAATCCGATCAGCATCACGATCAGCACGAGGCCGCCGAGCAGCGCCGGGCCGACGATGTCGTTGGTGATATAGCCTTGCACGGCGGCGGCGGCCGCGGCCACCCACACCACCAGCAGGAACCATGTCGGGATCAGCAGCACCGCGCGGTCGAAGCCGTGCGTGGACAGATAAACGATCAGCGCGAAGCCGAAGATCGCGATGGCCGCGAGCGACAGCCGCGCAATGCCCGAGGCCACCGGCGGATCGAACAGCGCCAGCGCCACCAGCGACGCCTAGGAAGATCAGCCAGCCGAAGGTGATGTGCGAGTAGCGCACGTGCCAGCGATTGAGGTTGAGATAGGCGAACACGAAGACCAGCAGCGTTGCGGCCAGGATGGCTTCGCCCGACGCGCGCCACACGCGTTCGGCGCCGGCCGACATGTCGAAGACCTTGCCCCAGAATCCGAAGTCGACGCCGATATAAACCAGCACGGCCCAGGCGAGCGCGGCGGCGGCCGGAAACATCACGCTGCCCTTGACGACGAACAGGATGGTCAGCACCAGCGCCAGCAGTCCGGCGATGCCGATGACGATGCCCTGATAGAGCGTGAACGAGTTGATCTTGTCCTTGTAGGCGTCGGGCTCCCACAGATAGAGCTGCGGCAGCCGCTCGGTGCGCATCTCCATCACGAAGGTGACGACGGCGCCGGGATCGATCGTCACGCGGAACACATCGGCGATGGCCAATTCCTGCCGGTCGGGGCGGTCGCCGATCGACGGCGTGATCGCAACGATGCGCGACATGCCCAGATCGGGCCACATCAGTCCCGACGACACCATGCGGTAATGCGGCGCGACGATGAGACGGTCGAGCTGATCGTCGGAATTATTGGAGAGCGCGAAGATCACCCAGTTGGTGTTGCCCTCGCGCGCGCGCACCTCGATGCGGCGCACGATGCCGTCGGTGCCCTGCGCGGTGGAGACCTGAATGCGATCCACTTCGGTCTTCTGTCGCTCGACCGCATCGGTCAGATCGATGGCGGACGCATCCGGACGCACGCTGATGGCGTCCAGCGCATGCGCGGTCGGACCGCTCGCGAGGATGGCAAAGCCGAACGCGAGGGTTGCTAGGAACCTGACAAAAACCAAACGAGACGCTCCGGTTGAGGTTCCCCTGCGGGGACCGGCGATAAATGCCACGAAAGGCAGGGAAAACCAAGGATTCAACCGTCCCGCAGACCCGACTTAAGCGGTCCGAATTGCGGCCATTCCGCGGCATTTCGGTCTGCGGAGCGTTGCTTGTGAGATCGACCCCGCTGCGGCAGGATCGGACGGCTAAAAGGAGCGCGAAAATGGCCAGCGAGGATGACGATCGCCCGCGTAAAAAGATCGCCCATGAGATCGGTCAGGATCTGTCGTTGCTGTCGGTCGAGGAATTGGAGGCGCGCGTCGGGTTGCTGAAGGCGGAAATCGAGCGGTTGACCGTCTCCATCACGGCCAAGCGCGCCACGCGCTCTGCCGCCGACAAGTTTTTCCGCTAGCCAGAGCGCATTGAACCGAAGTGCCGCTTGTCACCAAATCCTGAATGAATCCCGAAGGAATTGCGTCATTTACACAAGATTAAGCTTTCCAGCTCATGCTTGAAGTGTGTCCAGCTTCTGGACATCGAGTGGCTCCTGTCCACTCTGTTTGACGCCTCCCTGTTATCAACTTGAGCCGCCGGCAACGGCGGCTCTTTTTTTGTTCCTTCGCGGGACAGATCGCGGGCGCAAATCGCGCGCCGGAAACCATACGCTCAGGTTCGCGCGATCGAGGGTGGACTCGGGGTCCCCGCACTGCAATGATTTGTTGAGCATACAAGTCAAAAGCAGCGTGGGACGTTAACTATGTCCGAGAAAAGCATCCGTGACCCCGGCCTGGTGTCGTTCAGTGAACGACTGGCGAACTCCGCAAGATTTGCCGGATTGTTCCGTGAGGGCATGGCGCTGGTTGAAGAGACAGCCGCCTATCTCGACGGTCAGGGCCGCACCGATGCCAAGGCGCTCGATCGTTCTGCGAGCCTCGCTTACGCCACCGAGAGCATGCGCCTCACCACGCGCCTGATGCAGCTTGCGTCGTGGCTGCTTCTGCATCGCGCCGTGAAGGAAGGCGAGATGTCGTTGCAGCAGGCCAATCGCGAAAAGACCAAGGTGAAGTTCAGCGCGCCGGATCCGGGCCCCGAAGACACCGTCGCGCGGCTGCCGGAAGTCCTGCAAAATCTCATCGAGCGTTCGATGACGTTGCAGCGTCAGATCCGCCGTCTCGACGCCACCATTCACGCGCCGGTCACGGAAGTGACCGAAGCCCGCGAGAATGCCGTCAATTCGCAGCTCGGCCTGCTTCGGGCGGCGTTCGAACGCAGCGCGTGAGTGTTTCAGGATCGCGCCGGTAAAGCCGCGAACCAATAAAAAAGCCCTCGCTTGCGAGGGCTTTTTTGTTTTGCTGTTTTGAGGCCGTCTAGGGGACGAAGGCTGCCGTGAGGCTTACTTGGCCTTGTCGTCCTTGAGGAAGCCGGAGAACTTCTTCTGGAAGCGCGACACGCGGCCACCGCGGTCGAGCAGCTGCTGCGTACCGCCGGTCCAGGCCGGGTGCGACTTGGAATCGATGTCGAGCTGCATCGTGTCGCCTTCCTTGCCCCAGGTCGAGCGGGTGGAGAACTCGGTGCCATCGGTCATGACAACCTTGATGGTGTGGTATTCGGGATGGGTCTCGGACTTCATGGCGGAACCTTCGTCAAAGCAGGGCGTGAAGCCATGCCCGTGAATGAGCTGGCGCGCTGGATCGGTGGCGCGGGATTGCGCGCTCTATATCCCAGCGTCCCCCGGGAGACAAGGCAGGGCTGGCCTGGGCCGCAGGCCGCGATTGATGCATTGCATTGCCTCGGGCCTGAGCGCTTGGCATATCAAAGCACCCGGGCGGCAAGGCTTTCGCGTTGATGGAAATAATTGATAATAATCAATCTGTTAAGCAAAACGAGCCGTTGCCTCTGGCTGCGCCGCCAAAGGGGGCGGTCCGGCTGCGGCCGCTGGTCGGCCTGCTGCCTTATGTCCGGCGCTACCGGGGCCGGGCGCTGGCGGCGCTGGCCGCCCTGATCCTGGCCTCGCTGGCGACGCTGGCGGTGCCGCTGGCGGTCCGCCAGATGATCGACCATGGCTTCAATGCCTCGGATATCGAGCGCATCAACAGCTATTTCCTGCTGATGATCGGCGTCGTCGCGGTGCTGGCCGTGGCGAGTGCCTTGCGCTTCTATCTCGTCACGACGATCGGCGAACGCATCGTCGCGGATCTGCGCAACGACGTGTTCAGTCATCTCACCGCGCTGTCGCCGGCGTTCTTCGACGCCGCGCGCACCGGCGAGATTGTCTCGCGGCTGACGGCGGACACTACGCAGATCAAGGCCGCCGTCGGCGCCTCGGTGTCGGTCGCATTGCGCAATTTCGTGCTGTTCATCGGCGCGGCGGCGATGATGGCGGTGACGAGCCCGCGCCTGTCGTTCTTCGTGCTCGGCGCCATTCCCATTGTGGTGCTGCCGCTGGTCGCGTTCGGCCGCTGGGTCAGGCGGCTGTCGCGCAGCGCGCAGGATACGCTCGCGGATGCCTCCGCCTATGCGTCGGAAATGATCGGCGCCGTGCGCGTGTTGCAGGCCTTCACCAGCGAGCGCCCGGTGCGCGCGCGCTTCGCGCTGGATGTCGAGCGCGCCTTTTCGGCGGCGCGCCTGTCGATCAAGGCGCGCGCCGCGCTCACAGCCATCGGCATCTTTCTCGTCTTTGCCGGTGTTGTCGCCATTATCTGGGTCGGTTCGCGCGATGTGCTGACCGGCCTCATCACGCCGGGCACGCTCGGCCAGTTCGTGCTCTATGCCGCCTTCGCGGCCGGTGCGCTCGGCGAACTGAGCCAGGTCTGGGGCGAGATCTCGCAAGCCTCCGGCGCCGCCGAACGCCTGTTTGAAATTCTCGGCATCCGCCCGCAGATCGCAGCGCCCGCGCAGCCGCAGGCTCTGCCGCAGCCGCCGCGCGGCGATGTCGTGTTGCGCGATGTGAGGTTCTTCTATCCGACACGGCCGGAGCATGCGGCGCTCGATGGCGTGTCGCTGACTGTGAAGGCCGGTGAGAAGGTCGCCATTGTCGGCCCGTCAGGCGCGGGCAAGAGCACGCTGTTTCATCTGCTGCTGCGTTTCTACGATCCCTCTGCCGGTTCGATTGCCTTCGATGGCGTCGATATTCGCGCTGTCGATCCGCGCGCCTTGCGCGAGCGCATCGCGCTCGTGCCGCAGGATGCTGTCGTCTTTGCAGCGACTGCGCGCGACAACATCCGTTTTGGCAAAGCTGAGGCCTCGGACGAGGCCGTGGAGCGCGCTGCCGAGCAGGCGCAGGCCGATGAATTCATCCGCCGGTTGCCGCAAGGCTATGCGGCGATGATCGGCGAGCGCGGCGTCACGCTCTCGGGCGGCCAGCGCCAGCGCATGGCGATTGCGCGCGCGATCCTGCGCGATGCGCCGTTGCTGCTGCTCGACGAGGCGACGTCGTCGCTCGATGCCGAAAGCGAGACGCTGGTGCAGACCGCGCTGGAAAAGCTGATGCAGGGCCGCACCACGCTGGTGATTGCGCATCGTCTGGCGACGGTTCTGTCCTGCGACCGCATTGTGGTGATGGAGCAGGGCCGCATCGTGGAAGAGGGCACGCATGCCGAACTGGCCGCGGCCGGCGGCCTCTATGCGCGCCTCGCGAAGCTGCAATTCGAGCAGGCGTAAGCGTCAGCGTTCCGTCAGCTTCAATTCGATACGGCGGTTACGGCGATAGGCGTCGTCCGTGGTCCCCTGCTCAAGCGGCTGGAATTCGCCAAAGCCCGCCGCGACGAGCCGTTGCGGCGAGACACCCTTCGAGATCAGATACTGCACCACCGAGATCGCACGTGCCGAGGACAATTCCCAGTTGGAGGGGAATTGCGGTGACTTGATCGGGCGCACGTCGGTGTGGCCGTCGACGCGCAGCACCCATGCGACTTCGGAGGGAATCCGCTGATCGAGATCGATCAAGGCGGTTGCGAGCTTGTCGAGTTCGGCCTGCCCGTCGGGCAGAAGAATCGCCTGTCCTGTGTCGAAGAAGACTTCCGACTGGAACACGAAGCGGTCGCCGACGATGCGGATGTCGGGACGGTTGCCGAGAATGGCGCGCAGCCGGCCGAAGAAATCCGAGCGGTAGCGCGACAATTCCTGCACGCGCTGCGCCAGCGCGACATTGAGGCGGCTGGCCGAGATCGGCGACGCGCGCCTGGGATTCGCGGTCGCGTTTCTCGGACACATCCAGCGCGTCTTCGAGCGCGGCCAGCTGGCGGCGCAGCGCCGAGATTTGCTGGTTGAGCAATTCGATCTGCGCCATGGCGCGCTGCGACACCTGCTTCTCGGAATCGAGCGCCTTGCCGAGTTCGGTGGCGCGGCTGCCGGCATCGCTGCCTGCACCGGCGAGACCGTCATAGAGACCCTTGACGCGGTCGCGCTCGGATTCTGCGGCAGCCAGGCTCGCGCGCATTTGCGCAATCGTATCTTCCAGCGTGATCTTGCCGGTCTTCTCCAGCGACAGAAGTTGCGTCAGCTGCGAGATCTGGGCGTTGAGGCGGTCGAGCGCCTGATCCTTCGTGGTCACTTCCTGCGACAGGAAGAACTGCACCACCACGAACACCGACAACAGAAAGATGATGCCGAGGATCAGCGTCGACAGCGCGTCGACGAATCCGGGCCAGTAATCGAATCCGCGTTCGCTGCGGCGGCCGCGTGCGAGGGCCATCAGCGTCTCTCGCTTCTCGCGCGTCAGCACTTCAAGCAGCTTCTTGATTTCCTTGCCCTGTTCGCCCTGCGTGTCGGCCCATTCGCGGATCATCTGCTGTTCGGCGCGCATGTGCTGCACCAGTCCCTGAATGGCTTCCGCGAGGTTGGCCATGGCCGTCGTCGCGGTCTTGCCCGATCCGCCGTCTTCAATTGAAGTCCGCAACTTGTCGATGGCTGTGCGCAGTTCGGCCGACATCGCCGCGGTGCCCGGAGCTGCCGCGGCGATCGGGGCGCCGTCGCCAGCGGTATACTGGCCGACCGTGCCCGCGAGCCAGTCTTCCAGATCTGTATAAAAGCGGTTCTGCGCCTGACCCGCCTGCAGATCGAGAAAGCCGAGAACGAGCGATCCGGCCAGACCGAACAGCGACGATGAAAACGAAATGCCCATGCCGGCAAGCGGCCGGGCGAGACCGTCCTTGAGCGCATCGAACACGCTGCCGGCTTCGCCGCCGACTTGCAGTCCCTCGATCACCTTGCCGATGGAGCCGACCGTTTCGATCAGGCCCCAGAACGTGCCGAGCAGGCCGAGGAACACCAGAAGCCCGGTCATGTAGCGCGAGATGTCGCGCGACTCGTCGAGGCGGGTTGCGATGGAGTCGAGCAGATGTCGCATGGTCTGCTGCGAAATCGCCATGCGACCGACGCGGTCGCCGAGGATCGCCGCCATCGGCGCCAGCAGAACCGGTTGACGATCCTGCGCGAGACCTGGATCGGCGATGCGGAACGAGTTGACCCATGCGACTTCAGGCGCAAGCCGCATCACCTGCCGGAATGTCAGAATGATGCCGATGATGAGGACTGCGATGATCAGTCCGTTCAATCCGGGATTGGCGAGGAACGCCGTCCAGATCTGCTTGTTGAGGACGATGACGATGAGCCCGCACAGGATCAGGAACACCAGCATGCGCACGAGAAAAATGCGCGGCGAGGACAGTCTCGCCAAAGTGACCTCCGCAGTCTTGTCGCGTTCTTTCGCCATCGGCCGCCGCACCTCGGTGGGAATCTGCGCTCAATATGGCACAGCAGCGGCGCGAGGAAAGAGCGCCATACACAAATTCCTCGCTTCGTACGAAAGAAGCCTTGATTGCTCAGGCACTTAGTTGACGGCGGGCGTGAAACCCGCGCCGATTTCATGCGTATCTCTGCCAGTGGGGCAGGCCGGCGGCCGCAGCAGGGTATCCGATGAATATGATGGTTGAATATATCGTCGCGCTGATCGCGATTGCACTGATGCTGGCCGTTTTCATGGCCGTCGCGTGGATGGTGCAGCAGCGCACCGGCAATTCCGGCTGGGTCGATACGATCTGGACCTTCGCGGTGGGAACCGTCGGCGCGGTCACCGCGCTTGCGCCGCTGGGTTCCGCGCCGATCTCCGCGCGCCAGATGCTGGTTGCGGCCCTGATCGCGGTGTGGTCGCTGCGGCTCGGCTCCCACATCGCGCTGCGCACGACAAAGATCACCGACGATCCGCGTTACGCCGAGTACGCACGGCAATGGGGCAGCAACGCGCGCGCCAGAATGTTCGTGTTCCTGCAGAATCAGGCGGCCGGCAGCATTCCTTTGGTTTTTGCCGTGTTCGTGGCGGCGCACAATCCGAAGCCCGGCCTCGATGTGCAGGACTATATTGGTGTGCTGATTGTTGCGATCGGTGTCGTCGGCGAGGCGATTGCCGACTTTCAGCTTCGCGGCTTTCGCGCCGATCCGGCCAATGCAGGCAAGGTCTGCGAGGTTGGTCTGTGGCGCTGGTCGCGCCATCCGAATTATTTCTTCGAGTGGCTCATCTGGCTGGCCTGGCCGATGATCGCGATCTCGTCAGGCTATCTGTGGGGATGGGCGGCGCTTCTGGGCCCGGCCTTCATGTACTGGATTCTGGTGCATGTGACCGGCATCCCGCCGCTTGAGGATCACATGCTGCGCACGCGAGGCGAGGCCTTTCGCGATTACCGGCGGCGAACGAGCGCGTTCTTTCCGCGGCCGCCGCGTCTAAAGGCCGAAGGCTAGACCCGGACGCCCTTGAGGATTTTCAGCAGGTCGCCGTGGATGAACTCGTTGCCCGCGACCACGTCGCCGACCTCAAGCACGTCGTCATTGCCGGTGAGCGTCGTGACAAAGCCACCGGCTTCGCGCACCAGCAGCATGCCGGCGGCGATATCCCAGGGCGACAAATTGCGTTCCCAGTAACCGTCGAAGCGGCCGGCGGCGATGAACGCCAGATCGAGCGCGGCGGAGCCGAACCGGCGCAGTCCTGCGACCTCCGGCTGGATCGCGATCATTTCCGCGCGCGACAATTCGAGATCGCCGCGCCCGATATGCGGCAGGCCGCAGGCGACGACAGCCTCATTCAGTTTGCGGCGTCCGGCCACGCGCAGGCGGTGGTCGTTGAGATAGGCACCCTTGCCGCGCTCGCCGAGAAACAGATCTTCGGTGGCCGGATTGTAAACCAGCCCGGCAATCACCTGACCCTCGCGCCGCAGCGCAATCGAGATCGCGAACTGCGGCAGGCCGTGGAGGAAATTTGTCGTGCCGTCGAGCGGATCGACGATCCAGACATTGGCCTTGTCGGCGCCTTCGCGCGTGCCGCCTTCTTCGCCGATAAAGCCGTAGCCCGGCCGCGCCTTGATCAGCTCTTCGTAGAGAACGTCCTCGGAGCGCTTGTCGGCGGCGCTGACGAAATTGGCCGGACCCTTGAGCGAGACCTGCAGGTTCTCGACTTCGCCGAAGTCACGCTTCAGCCCGCGGCCGGCGCGTCGCGCGGCCTTGACCATCACATTGAGGAGGGCGGAATGAAGCATTTTGGGCCGTCGCGCTGGAATGAGGATGGGGTCGTGCCCGCTGGGGAGGGGGACGTCAAGAGCCTTTGGCTTTGCCGTTGAACCAGCGCAGAGCGGCTTCCTCGGCCTTCTTGCGGG
The DNA here is from genome assembly GCA_963736355.1 of uncultured Alphaproteobacteria bacterium. Taxonomy (GTDB): domain Bacteria; phylum Pseudomonadota; class Alphaproteobacteria; order Rhizobiales; family Xanthobacteraceae; genus CAVTOO01. The sequence goes on from CAVTOO010000008.1 coordinate 199,877, forward strand.
CCGCCGGATCGAGCGAGGCCAGCATGGCGTCGAGGGCGGGATCGCCGTTTCCGGCCTCTTTGGCGATCAGGTGCCATTTCAGCGCCTCGATCTCGTCTTTCGGCGCTCCGCGGCCGGTGGCGAGCACGCGCGCCAGCCGGTTCTGGGCGATGGCGCTGCCCTTGCGCGCGGCCTTCAGCAGCAGGCTGACGGCGGCCTCTTCGTCGCGTCCGACGCCGGTGCCGTTGTAGAGCGCGATCGCATATTCGACCATCGCATCGATGTGGTCGGCGTCGGCGGCGGCGCGCAGCCAGCGCGTGGATTCCGCCAGATCCTGCGGCACCGCGCGGCCCTCCTTGTAGAAGACCGCGAGCGCATATTGCGCGTCCGCGTTGCCTGCATCCGCGGCCTGGCGCAGCAGTTCGGCGGCGCGCGCGAAGTCCTGCGGAAACACTTCGCCTTCGAGATAGAGCAGCGCGAGATTGTAAGCCGCCAGCGGATGGCCGAGCTTGGTCGCGGTCGCCAGAAGCTTCGCCGCCTCATCGCGATTGGCAGGTCCATTGCGTCCGGCGAGCCGGAACAGCGCAATCGCAAAGATGGCTTCGCGATTGCCGCGCTCGGCGGCCTGCTTGTACCAGCCCTCGGCCTTGGCATCGTCTTGCCGCACGCCCTGGCCGTTGGCGTACATCTCGCCGAGCAGCGTCATGGCATAGGGATCGGATTGTTCGGTTGCACGCTTGGTCGCGATCTCGCGCGCCACGACATAGTCGGTGCGCTGATAAGCGCCATAAGCGAGATCGAGACTGGGATCGCTCGCGGCCGGAGGGGGCGGCGTCGCCGATTTTTTAGCGGCTGCTTTGTCGTCGAGCGATTTCGCCGCGTCGTTGAGTTTGGTGTTGGCTTTGGGCGAGGCCTTCGCCGCGGGGCGAGGTGCGGGCACCGTCTTGACGCGCTTGGCGGGAGCCTCCGACGGTGCTTTCGGCGTCAGGCTCAGTTGTGCTGCGACCGGCGCCGCAGCGAGGCAGCACGGGATCAGGAGCAGCACGGCGTAGCGCAGGCGCATCCGCAAGGCCTCAACTTTGACTCGAACCGGTCTCCGACGCATTTTGCCGGATCGCCGCCGCCGCGTCCATCAACGCGGCGCGCGCACCCCGTGGATCGTTCCACACCAGATCGGCCACCAGTACAAAATCGGCGCCGGCTGTGGCAAAATTACGGGCTTCGTCGATCGTCGCGGCGTAGGCGACGCAGGGCGGCTCGAACAGTTCCGCCCACCATGCCACGCGTTCGATGATCGCCTCGGTCGATGGCCGCACGGCGTTCGAGTCCGGCTCGCCGAACAGCATGTAGTCCGCCAGCGATTCACCGGCCGTCATGGCGTTGTGGCGCGACTTCAATCCGCCGACGCCGACGATGCCGTTGGGCTTCAGAAGATCCAGCGCGCCCTTCAGCGACGCCGTGCCGGTGACATGCACGCCATCGGCGCCGAGCGTCTGCGCCAGGCCCGCATCGCCGTCGATGAGGACTGCGGCGCCCGCGGCCTGAACAGCCGCGATCAACGTCTTGATGGCTTTGATGTCGGCGGTCGCGTTGCGCAGCAGCACGGCCGCGACGTCGGCTTCCTTGACCAGCTCTGCGAGCGTGCGGCCGAGCGTGGCCGCATCGCCGGTGACCGCGGCTGCGAGATAGAGACGCGGCGCGGGGCGAATGTCAGGGTTATCGCGCGCCGCCATTGCTGTCTCAGGCCGCCTTTTTCTCGAGATCGGACTTCCACTGGCCGATGCTGGCCAGCCCGTTCATCTGCGCGCGATGCGTGAACGCGCGCTGGGCCGTCGCAACATTGTCCGCCTTGCCCGACCATGCCTTCTGCGGCGCGGCCTGCAACGCGCGGCCATAGGAGAAGGTGAGCATCCACGGCAGATTGCCGATCTTGTTCATGGCGTCGAGATGCGCGGTCGCGTCCTCGTCGGACTGTCCGCCGGACAGGAACGCGATGCCGGGCACAGCACCCGGAACGCAGGCCTTGAGCAGCTTCACGGTCTTCTCGGCGACTTCGGCGACCGAGGCCTTCTTGGCGCTCTTCTTGCCGGGCACGATCATGTTCGGCTTGAGCACGATGCCTTCGAGCGGCACGCGCTGATAGTACAGCTCCTGGAACGTCTCCTTGAGCACGAATTCCGTGACCTCGAAGCAGCGATCGATGTCGTGATCGCCATCCATCAGCACTTCCGGCTCGACGATCGGCACGATCTGCGCGGCCTGGCACAGCGCGGCGTAGCGCGCCAGCGCATGGGCGTTGGTGTGGATCGCGGCGTAGCTCGGAATGCCGGCGCCGACATCGATCACCGCGCGCCATTTCGCGAAGCGCGCGCCCTGATCGTAATATTTCTTCAGACGCTCGGCGAGCCTGTCGAGGCCCATGGTGATGGTTTCGCCGGGGCAGCCGGGCAAGCCTTGCGTGCCCTCGTCGACCTTGATGCCGGGCACCGCGCCCGCCTGCTGGATCAGCTTGATCAGCGGCGTGCCGTCCTTGGCCTTCTGCCAGATCGTCTCGTCATAAAGAATGACACCGGAAATGTACTTGGCCATCGCCTCCGAGCGGAACAGCATCTCGCGATAGTCGCGGCGATTGTCCTCGGTCGATTCCACGCCGATGGCGTCGAAACGCTTCTTGATGGTGCCGGTGGATTCATCGGCGGCAAGAATGCCCTTGCCGGGCGCGACCATGGCCTGTGCCACTTTGTTGAGGTCTGCGAGGTTCATGGGTTTCTCCGCGTTCAAGGCTCTGTGGTTTGCTAACTTCTGAAAATGTCGATTTCAAGCACCTGACCGGGCAGAACGCCGGTCATGGTGCCGCATGGTTTATTTGGCTCTTAAGACTTCAACGCCGGGCAGGTTCTTGCCTTCCATCCATTCGAGGAAGGCGCCGCCTGCGGTGGAGACATAGGTGAAGCTTGTCGCCGACGCCGGCCTGGTTGAGGGCGGCCACCGTGTCGCCGCCACCGGCGATGGAGACGAGCTTGCCGGCCTTGGTGCGCTCGGCCGCGTAGTACGCCGCCGACATCGTGCCCTTGTCGAAGGGGTGAATTTCGAAGGCGCCAAGCGGCCCGTTCCACACCAGCGTCTGCGGCATCGTCCATCGCCGCCTTCACGCGCGCGATGGATTGCGGGCCGATGTCGAGGATCATGCCGTCGGTCGGGATCGCGTCGAGGCCGTAGGCATGCGAGGGCGCGTTGGCCTCGAAATGGTAGGCGACCACGGCATCGACCGGCAGAATGATCGAGCACTTCGCCGCCGACGCCTTGGCCATGATGCGGCGCGCGGTGTCGGCGAGATCGTGTTCGCGCCAGCGACTTGCCGATGCCGATGCCCTGCGCGTGCAGGAAGGTGTTGGCCATGCCGCCGCCGATGACCAGCGCATCGACCTTGGTGACGAGATTTTCCAGAAGGTCGAGCTTGGTCGAGACCTTGGCGCCGCCGACAATGGCGATGACCGGCTTCTTCGGCTTGCCGAGCGCCTTTTCCAGCGCGGTCAGTTCGGCGGCCATGTTGCGGCCGGCGATAGGCCGGCAGCACATGGCGCCAAGGCCCTCGGTCGAGGCATGGGCGCGGTGCGCGGCGGAGAAGGCGTCGTTGACGTAAAGATCGCCGAGTTTGGCCAGCTCTGCGACGAAGCCCTTGTCGTTCTTTTCCTCGCCCGCATGAAAGCGGGTGTTCTCGAGCAGCAGAATGTCGCCGTCCTTCATCGCGGCGACGGCCTTGGCGGCCACATCGCCGATGCAGTCGTCGGCAAAGGCGACCGGGCGGCCGACGGCGCGCGACAGCGCGCCGACCAGCGGCTTCAGCGAGTTCCTTCGCATCGCGGCCCTTGGGCCGGCCGAAATGCGACAGCACGATCACCTTGCCGCCCTTGTCGGAAATTTCCTTCAGCGTACGCGACGCACGGTCGATGCGGGTGGCGTCGGAGACTTCGCCTTTCTCCATCGGCACGTTGAGATCGACGCGCACCAGCGCGCGTTGGCCGGCCAACTGCGCGTCATTCAGGGTGCGAAAGTTACTCATTTAGTCACCACCTCCGCCGCCGTCACCACCACCGTCACTACCGCCATCGGCATCATCATTGGTGCTGCCGCCGCCGCCATCTCCACCGCGGCCGCCGCGATCAATGGTCTTCCATTCGGTGACGCTGAAATACCAATAAACCAGGGCCGGAACCGCAGTCACGACAATCGCAATGGCAAGCCATTCCGGCATCATGATGCGGTTCCCGCAAATCGGTTAGATCAACTTCCCCATCGCCACCGCAGTATCGCTCATGCGGTTGGAGAAGCCCCATTCGTTATCGTACCACGCCAGCACGCGCACCAGCGTGCCGTTCATGACCTTGGTCTGGTCCATGTGGAACGTCGCGGAGTGCGGATCGTGGTTGAAGTCGATCGAGACATTCGGCGCGTCGGTGGTGCCGAGGATGCCCTTGAGCTCCTGCGACGCTGCGCGCTTCATCGCCGCGTTGATCTCCTCGATGGTCGTCGCCTTCTTGGCGACGATCTTGAGATCGATCACGGACACATTCGGCACCGGCACGCGGATCGACACGCCGTCGAGCTTGCCCTTCAGTTCCGGCAGCACGAGGCCGATGGCCTTGGCCGCGCCGGTCGAGGTCGGGATCATCGACATCGCCGCCGCGCGGCCGCGATAGAGATCCTTGTGCATGGTGTCGAGGGTCGGCTGGTCGCCGGTATAGGCGTGGATCGTGGTCATGAAGCCGGTCTCGATGCCGACCAGGTCGTTGAGCACCTTGGCGACCGGCGCCAGGCAGTTCGTCGTGCACGAGCCGTTGGAGACGACGAGGTGGTCCTTCGTCAGCTTGTCGTGGTTGACGCCGTAGACGATCGTCAAGTCGGCATTGTCGGCGGGCGCGGACACCAGCACGCGCTTGGCGCCGGCGGTGAGATGCGCGGACGCCTTATCCTTGGCCGTGAAGATGCCGGTGCATTCCAGCGCGATATCGACACCGAGATCCTTCCACGGCAGCGTGGAGGGGTCCTTCACGGCGCAGACCTTGATCTTGTTCTTGCCGATGGTGATCGAAGTCGCCGTCGACCGTCACATCGCCGGGGAAACGGCCATGGACCGAGTCGAAGCGCAGCAGATGCGCGTTGGTCTCCACGGGGCCGAGATCGTTGATGCCGACGACCTCGATGTCCTTGCGGCCGGATTCATGAATGGCGCGCAGAACATTGCGGCCGATGCGGCCAAACCCGTTGATTGCAACCCGAATTGCCATGCTTTTCTCCTTCAATTTCAGTCAAATTTAGCGCCTCGAGCGCAACGTTTGCGCGCGGCGGAGGTTCCTTACGTTCCTTATAGCCGCGCCTGCGCCGCCTCTGCCACGGCTTTCGCAGTAATGCCGAAATGTTCGTAAAGATGCTTGTAGGGAGCGCTGGCGCCGAAGCCTGTCATGCCGACAAACACGCCGTCCCGGCCGATGACGGCGTCCCAGCCCTGGCGCACGGCTGCTTCCACCGCGACGAGGACCGGGGCTTTGCCGATGATCTTGTCCTGCTCGGCCTTCGGCGCTGCGAGGAAGATATCCATGCACGGCACCGAGACGACGCGCGCGCGCGATGCCCTTTTCCGCCAGCAGCTTGTGGGCGCCGACGGCGATTTCGACTTCCGAGCCGGTGGCGAAGATCGTCACCTGCGCCTCGCCGCCTGCGGTGCCGACGAGTTCGTAGGCGCCGGCTGCGCTGCGATTGACGTTCACGTCGGTGCGCAGTTGCGGCAGGTTCTGGCGGGTCAGCGCCAGCACCGAGGGGCCGTCCGTGCGGTTGAGCGCGAGCTCCCAGCATTCCGCCACTTCGACGGAATCGCACGGGCGAAACACCTGCATGTTGGGGATGCGCACGCAGAGCTTGCGAGATGTTCGACAGGCTGATGGGTCGGGCCGTCTTCGCCGAGACCGATCGAGTCGTGGGTCATCACATAGACGACGCCGGTTCCCATCAGGGCCGACAGCCGCATCGCCGGCCGGGCATAGTCGGCGAACACCAGGAAGGTCGCGCCGTTCGGCGCAAAGCCGCCATGCAGCGCGATGCCGTTCATGGCCGCAGCCATGCCGTGCTCGCGAATGCCGTAATGGATGTAGCGGCCCTTCGGGGTCTTGGCGCCGAAGGCAATCGCGGCTTTTCGCCTTGGTGTTGTTCGATCCGGTGAGATCGGCCGAGCCTGCGAGGAATTCCGGCATCGCCGGCACGATCGCCTCAATCGCAAGTTCGGACGACTTGCGCGTGGCGATATGCTGCGGCGTTTCCAGCAGCGCCTTCTTGTGAGCGCGCAGCGCCTTCGCGAGCGAAGCCGGCCGCTCATGCTTCAGGCGGCGGTCGAATTCCGCGCGCTTGCGGTTCGACAGCGTGGCCATCACCGCATTCCATTCGCGATGCGCGGCCGCGCCACGGCTTCCGGCGTCGCGCCAGCTTTTCAGAACGTCCGCGGGAACCGAGAAAGGCTCCAGCGCGATGCCGAGATTTTCCTTGGCGGCCTTCAACTCGTCCGGGCCGAGCGCTTCGCCGTGGGCCTTGGATGTGCCGGCCTTCTTCGGTGCGCCGAAACCGATAATGGTCTTGCAGGCGATCAGCGAGGGCTTGCCTGACTTTTGCGCGCGCGCAATCGCTGCAGCGATGGCTTCCGGATTATGACCGTCGATGCGTTCTGCGCGCCAGCCGGCGGCCTGGAAACGCTTCACCTGGTCGACCGAGTCGGCCAGCGACAGCGGGCCGTCGATGGAAATGCCGTTGTCGTCGAACAGCACGATCAGCTTGTTGAGTTTCCAGTGGCCGGCCATGGCGATCGCTTCCTGCGACACGCCTTCCATCAGGTCGCCGTCCGAGGCGAGCACATAGGTGAAGTGGTTGACGGCCTTCTTGCCGAACTCGGCGGCGAGCATCTTTTCGGCCATCGCCATGCCGACGGCGGTCGCGATGCCCTGGCCGAGCGGGCCGGTGGTGGTCTCGATGCCCGGCGTGATGAAATTCTCGGGATGTCCCGGCGTCATCGAGCCGAGCTGGCGGAACTTCTTGATCTGCTCGAGCGTGCATCGACTTCATGGCCGGTGAGGTAGAGCAGGGCGTAGAGCAGCATCGAGCCGTGGCCGGCCGACAGCACGAAACGGTCGCGATCGGGCCATTGCGGATCGGCCGCGTCGAATTTCAGAACCTGCGTAAACAGCACCGTGGCGATATCGGCGGCGCCCATCGGCAGTCCGGGATGGCCGGATTTCGCCTGCTCAACGGCATCCATGGCAAGGGCGCGAATGGCATTGGCCATCCGGGAATGATCGACAGACGCGGTCATGGAGATCCTGATTTTGTCGCGGGTGAAGGTGACGAAGTGCCCGCCCCAATAGGGTTTTGGTGCGGTTTTGGCCCTGAACTGCGGCGGTGGATACCACCTGCCCCGCCTTGAGTCCAAGGCCCACGGGGCTGGCTTTTGGTCGATGTCCCCATTGCGGTGCATAGCTTTTGGTCGGCGTTGACGCTGCCATGCCGCGAAAGTTAAGCTTCGCGGCCTAACCCGTTGTCGAGGCGCATTTTTTGCGCCTCGCCGCGTGTCCGTTCCAACTGCGATCCAAACCGACTGCGATCCAAAAAGCCCGGGAACAGCCTTGCGTGAGTGACAGCGACACCAATGCCATCGAGGCGGCGACGCGACGGCTGATGGCGGCCCTCGAGGCGCTGGAAGCGGCGGTCGAACGCCGCCGCGAGGCCGATGGCGAGGAAGAGCGCCTGGCGGAGCGCATCCACGCGCTGGGCACGGATCGTTCGCGTCTCACCAACGAACTGGATGTGATCACGGCGCAGGCGCGCGCGCTCGAAGGCGTCAATCGTGACGTCGCCAAGCGGCTCGACGCCGCCATCGGGTCTGTACGCGACGTGCTCGATGGCAAAGAAGACTAAAGCATGATCCGGAAAAGTGGAAACCGGTTTTCCGAAAAGATCATGCGCAAGAGAAAGTTCATGAAGGTTCCGCGATGGCGCATGTGAATGTCAGCATCAACGGCCGTCAGTACCGGATGGCCTGCGAAGAGGGCCAGGAAGACCGGCTGTTGCGCCTGTCGCATAATCTCGAAATTCGCGTCACCGAATTGCGCGGCAAGTTCGGCGAGATCGGCGATGCGCGGCTGACCGTGATGGCCGCGCTGATGATCGCCGACGAACTGTCTGACGCGGGCGTTCGCATTCGAAGGCTCGAGGAAGAACTCGCCGCCCTGCAGGACGCACGGATCGGCGCCGTTGACCGCAACAAGGCGACTCAGGCGGCGATTGCAGCCGCCTTCAATTCCGCCGCCGACCGCATTGAGCGCCTGACGCAGACGCTTAATCGCCGCGTCGGCAATGGCGTGGCGCTGGGCTAAATCTTTAGTTTGCCTTGATTAATCCCCGCCTGAGCGCTGGCGATCCTTGCCGCGCGGGACTACATTGTGAAGGCGAAGCTGCGGGGCGCGTCAGGAGCCGTTATCCCCGGGGCCTTATCGATCCTTAAGGGAGCTGTCCCTGGCCGGGCCCGTGGGCCCGGACATATGGCGCCCACCTACTTTCGTAGGGAACTCCGGGATCGAGTGCTCCAACGGCCATCGTGGCTTCGCACTTTCATTTCCTTCGGCCCGAATTTCGTCATGCCCGGCCTTGTGCCGGGCATCCACGTCTTTAGGTTGCCGCGAGGACATCGCTGATGAACATCGACGCCTCGACAAACAAGAAAGCCATGCGTGTTGCCGCGCTCGCGCGCCGCGATGCGATCCCCGCGTCCGCGCGCGAGGCTGCGGCTGCGTCCATCGCATTGCGCGATTTTCCGATTGCCGTTGCGCGCGGTGCCGTCATTGCGGGTTACGCGCCGATGCGCAGCGAACTCGATCCGCGTCCCCTGATGCTGCGTCTCGCGGCTTCCGGCGCGACGCTGGCACTGCCCGTCGTCACCGGCCGCAACACACAGCTGACGTTCCGCAAATGGGTGCCGGGCGATCCGCTGGTCACGGCCGCTTTCGGTATGCTGGAGCCCGACTGAAGATGCCGAGCCTGTGGTGCCGGATGTGCTGCTGGTGCCGCTGGCAGCGTTCGATCGTCTCGGCCACAGAATCGGCTATGGCGCCGGCTTTTACGACCGCACGCTTGCGGCGTTGCGAAGCCGCAAGGTTATCACCGCCATCGGGCTTGCCTTTGCCGCGCAGGAAACCGAAAAGATTGATACCGATGAATACGACGCGCGGCTCGATCTCATTCTGACCGAGACCGGCGTCATTGATTTTCGTAGAGCTCAGGAGCTTGGACGTTGAGGATTTTGTTTCTTGGGGATGTCGTCGGGCGCAGCGGACGCGAGGTTGTCAGCGAGCGTCTGCCCAATCTGATCAAGCGCTGGAAGCTCGATTTCGTCGCCATCAATGGCGAGAACGCCGCCGGCGGTTTCGGCATCACCGAAGCCATCTTTGACGAGTTCATCGACGCCGGCGCCGATGCGGTGACGCTTGGCAATCATGCCTTCAAGCAGCGCGAGGCGATGGTGTTCATCGGGCGCGCGCCCGCACTGGTGCGCCCGCTGAATTTTCCGCGCAACGCGCCCGGCCGTGGAGCCGCGCTCGTCGAGGCCAAGAACGGCGCGCGGGTGCTGGTGATGAATGCGATGGGCCGCGTCTTCATGGAGCCGCTCGACGATCCGTTTGCCGCCGTCGATCGCGAACTCGAGGCCTGTCCGCTGCGGCAGGCCGCCGATGCAATTCTGGTCGATTTTCACGCCGAGGCTTCGAGCGAGAAGCAGGCGATGGGCTTTTTCTGCGATGGCCGCGCCAGCCTCGTGGTCGGCACGCATACGCATGTCCCGACCGGCGATCATCGCGTCCTCAAGGGCGGCACGGCGTTCATGACCGATATCGGCATGTGCGGCGACTACGACACGATCATCGGCATGGACCGCGATGAGCCGATGTCGCGCTTTCTCACCGGTATCCCCTCCGGCCGCTACGAGCCCGGAAACGGCCCGGGCTCGCTGAGCGGTGTCGCGCTGGAAACCGACGACAAGACCGGCCTCGCGCTGCGCCTCGCGCCGGTGCGGCTGGGCGGCCGGCTGGAAGAGGCCATCCCGGCGTTCTGGGCCGCCTGACGCCCTTTGAAATCCTCAATCGGCGCTTTATAAACCTCTCGCTTTCCCGCCTTCTTCAGGATCACGACCATGGCCGGCCATTCCCAATTCAAGAACATCATGCATCGCAAGGGCCGGCAGGACGCGATGAAGTCCAAGCTGTTCGGCAAGCTTGCGCGCGAAATCACCGTCGCCGCCAAATTGGGGACGCCGGACCCGGCGATGAACCCGCGCCTGCGCGCGGCCATCATTGCCGCCCGCGCCGAGAACATGCCCAAGGACAATATCGAGCGCGCCGTGAAGAAGGCCGCCGGCAATGACGGCGAGAACTACGACGAGATTCGTTACGAGGGATACGGGCCGGGCGGCGTTGCCGTCATCGTCGAGGTTCTGACCGACAACCGCAATCGCACCGCCTCGGACGTGCGCTCCTACTTCACCAAGAGCGGCGGCAACCTGGCTGAGACCGGCGCGGTGTCATTCATGTTCGATCGCCTCGGCGTCATCGAGTATGACGCGGCGAAAGCGTCCGCCGACGACATGCTGGAAGCCGGCATCGATGCCGGCGCCGACGATGTCGTGTCGGGCGAGGGCGGCCACGAGATTTACGCCTCGCAGGAATCGTTTCGCGATGTCGCGAAATCGCTCGAGGCGAAATTCGGCGAAGCGCGCAAGGCCGCGCTCACCTGGAAGCCGCAGAACAACATTGCCGTCGATGACGAAACCGGCGAAAAGCTGATCAAGCTGATCGAGCTGCTCAACGAGCATGACGACGTGCAGAACGTCTATGCGAATTTCGAAGTGTCGGATGCGCTTGTCGCAAAGATGAATGCATGATCCCGAAAAGTGGGAACCGGTTTTCGGATCGGATCATGCATAACAATCACAACTAAGAATGTAGCTCTTTGTCTCCCACTGACGCGACCGGCGCGCGACGCCGTCTCATTCTCGGTCTTGCCGCTGCAGCCGCCACCGTTGTCATCTGGGGGTCGTGGTCGGCGTTCTCGCGCATGGGTGCGCAACGGCTCGATCTGCCGGTTCTCGTCTTCGTCCGCTTCATCATTCCGCCCTTGATCCTTCTGCCTGTTGTCTGGCGCACCGGGCTGCTGCCGAAGGGCGTGTCGTGGCCGGTGCTCGCCGCGATGGTCCTGACGGGCGGCTTCGGTTTCTTCATCTTTTCAATTCTGGCGCTGCGGCTCGCGCCGGTGGCCGAAGTGCAGCCGCTGTTGCCCGGCCTGCCGCCGCTGATCGTCGCGCTGTGGGTCTGGTTCGCCCAGCGACTGCGGTTCACCCGCGCGCAGATTGCAGGCTTCACGCTGCTCGGGTTCGGCACGGCGGTGCTGGTCGGTTATCCGATGCTGACCGGCTCCGGCCATTTCGCGCTCGGGCACCTCTTCGCCATCGTCTCGGCGACGTCATGGGCGATCTACGTGATCGCCTTCGGCCGCAGCCGGATGGGTGCACTGGAAGCGGCTGCCGTGGTCTCGACCTGGACTGCGCTGCTGCATGCTGCCGTTCTGCCTGATGCCGTTTCTGGCTGCGGTGGAGGCTGGTCAAATTCGTGAGATCGCGGTGCAGGGTCTGGTGCAGGGCATCGCCTCGGGTGTCGTCGCCATCTATCTGTTCGGCATGGCCATCCGGCTGCTCGGCCCGGCGGAAGCCTCCGCCATGGCCGCGCTGAGTCCGGTCTGGGCGGCGGCGCTCGCGATTCCGATGCTCGGCGAATGGCCGTCCGTTCCGGCCATGATTGCGATTGCGGCCATCACCGGCGGCGTCATTCTGGCCAATTGGCGCACCAGTGCGCCTGCGAAATAGCTGATTCCCCATAGCGTTTTCGAGCGAAGCGGGAACCGGTTCGCGTGAAGAAAACGCGTCAAAATGAAAATCTCCCTGTATCAAAAGACCATGTCCGCCCGACTGATTCGCATCATCGGTATCGATCCCGGCCTGCGCCGCACCGGCTGGGGCGTGATCGACGTTGAGGGCAACCGCCTGATCTATGTCGCCTGCGGGTCGGTCGAGAGTTCCGAGGCCGACGATCTCGCCACGCGGTTGCTCGCGCTGCATGACGGGCTTGCCCGCGTGCTCGCCGATCATGCGCCGCTTGAGGCCGCCGTCGAACAGACCTTCGTCAACAAGGACGGCGCCTCCACGCTCAAGCTCGGTCAGGCGCGCGGCATCGCCATGCTGGCGCCGGCGAAGCACGGCATCTCCGTCGCCGAATACGCGCCCAATCAGGTCAAGAAGACCGTCGTCGGCGCGGGCCATGCCGACAAGGCGCAGATCCGCATGATGCTCGGCGTGCTCTTGCCCAAGGCGCAGCCGAAAACCGCCGATGCCGCCGACGCGCTCGCCATCGCCATTACGCACGCGCATCATCGCCAGTCGCGCATTCTGTTGCAGAAGGTCGCTGCGTCATGATCGAAACGCGAATCTCCCTCCCCCCTTGTGGGGGAGGGTCGGGGAGGGGGTCGTAATGCGATCTTCGCTGGTCACCCCCACCAACCCCTCCCCACAAGGGGGAGGGGACGAGTCGGAGTGTCGCATGATCGGCAAATTCGCGGCGTCATCGATTTCGCCGACGATTACGTCATCCTCGACGTCTCGGGCGTCGGCTATCAGGTGCATTGTTCGACGCGCACGCTGCAATCGCTGCCGCAGGCCGGCGAGGCGGCGACGCTGTCGATCGAAACTTACGTGCGCGAAGACCAGATCAAGCTGTTCGGTTTTCGCACCGATCACGAGCGCGAATGGTTTCGCCTGTTGCAGACCGTGCAGGGCGTCGGCGCCAAGGTCGCGCTCGCGGTGCTCGGCACGCTCACGCCGCCCGATCTCGCCAACGCGATTGCCTTGCGCGACAAGGCAGCGGTCGCACGCACGCCGGGCGTCGGCCCCAAAGTGGCCGAGCGCATTGTGACCGAACTGAAGGACAAGGTTCCGGCCTTCGCCAGTGTCGATCCCGCTCTGGTGCAGCTCTCCGGCGCGATGGACGACAACCGCGCGCCGCGCCCGGTGGCGGATGCGGTGTCCGCCTTGGTCAATCTCGGCTATGCTCAGGCGCAGGCGTCCGCCGCCATTGCCGCCGCCTCGCGTGCGGCGGGCGAGGGCGCCGAGACCGCGCAGCTCATCCGTCTGGGCCTGAAGGAATTGTCGAAGTGAGTGCCGCTCGATGACCACCGCGCCCCGCATCGTCACGCCCGAGCGTCACGAGGATGACGGCGACACCTCGCTGCGTCCGCAGCAGCTGTCTGAGTTTGTCGGGCAGGAGCAGGCGCGCGGCAATCTCAAGATCTTCATCGACGCCGCGAAGAAGCGCGGCGAGGCGCTGGATCATGTGCTGTTCGTCGGTCCGCCGGGTCTGGGCAAAACCACGCTGGCGCAGATCGTGGCGCGCGAACTGGGCGTCGGCTTCCGCGCCACTTCCGGCCCGGTCATCGCCAAGGCCGGCGATCTTGCGGCGCTGCTGACCAATCTCGAAGAGCGCGATGTTCTGTTCATCGACGAAATCCATCGCCTCAATCCGGCGGTGGAAGAAGTCCTCTATCCCGCGATGGAAGATTTCCAGCTCGATCTCATCATCGGCGAGGGGCCGGCCGCGCGTTCGGTGAAGATCGATCTGGCGAAGTTCACGCTGGTCGGCGCGACGACGCGGGCAGGGCTGCTCACCAATCCGCTGCGCGACCGTTTCGGCATTCCGGTGCGGCTCAATTTCTATACCGAGACGGAGCTGGAGCGCATCGTCACGCGCGGTGCGCGCGTTCTCAATATCGGCATGACCCCGGAAGGCGCCAACGAGATCGCGCGCCGCTCGCGCGGCACGCCGCGCATCGCGGGCCGGCTGCTGCGCCGTGTGCGCGATTTTGCCTCCGTTGCAGGTGCCGCGGCCATTGATCGCGTTATCGCCGACCGGGCGCTGAGCGCGCTCGAAGTCGATGCCGCCGGGCTCGATGCCATGGATCGCCGCTATCTCTCGGCGATTGCGCTGAACTATGGCGGCGGGCCGGTCGGCGTCGAGACCATGGCGGCGGCGTTGTCGGAGCCGCGCGACGCCATCGAAGACATCATCGAGCCGTTTCTCATTCAATGCGGATTCCTGCAGCGCACGCCGCGCGGGCGGCTGCTCACGGCGCATGCGTTCCGGCATCTCGGCCTCGCCGAACCCGCGCGCGATCCGTCGCAGTTCGGCATGTTCGGCGGCGAGGACGACACCTGAATTTCGCCCGAATGATCGCGGCATCTGGCGTCGCTTGCGGGCTTTGATTGTCATTCATGATTTCACGTCGAAAATTCCTGAAATGGTTTCTCGCTCTCGGAGCCGTCGGCGTCGCCACGCCGCTTTACGGCATTTTCGGCGAGCCGTTTTTCACCCGCGTCACGCGCTACGCGTTCACGCCGAAGCGCTGGTCCGCGGACCTCAATCTCACCATTGCGGTGATTGCCGATATTCATGCGTGCAAGCCGTGGATGACAGTTGAACGCATCGCCGTCAATCGTCGAGCAAACCAACGCGCTTAAGCCCGATGTGATCCTGCTGCTCGGCGATTTCGTTTCCGGCATGAATGTCGTGACGGACTACGTTCATTCCGAGGACTGGTCGAAAGCTCTCGCCAAGCTGAGTGCGCCGCTCGGCGTCCATGCAGTGCTCGGCAATCATGATTGGTGGGAAGACAAGACCGCGCAGCGCAACGGCGCAGGGCCGACGATTGCGCGCCGCGCGCTCGAGGCCGTGGGCATTCCGGTTTACGAGAACGACGCCGTGCGGCTGGCGAAAGACGGCCGTCCGTTCTGGATCGCGGGCCTCGGCGACCAGATCGCACTCTTGCCGATGCGCCGCCAGCGTCCGGATCGCCCCATCGGTGTCGACGATCTCGCCGGCACGCTGGCAAAAATCACCGACGACAGCCCGGTCATCCTGATGGCGCATGAGCCCGATGTGATGCCGCGTGTGCCGGATCGCGTGTCGCTGATGTTCAGCGGGCACACCCATGGCGGGCAGGTGCGCCTGCTTGGCTGGTCGCCGGTGGTGCCATCGCGCTACAAGAACCGCTATGCCTATGGCCATATCCGCGAGCAATGCGATCTGATTGTCTCCGCCGGCCTCGGCATGAGCATTTTTCCGGTCCGGTTCGGCATCCCGCCGGAGATCGTTTTGGTAAATGTCGGAAATGCTGGTAATCCGGCATCATGACCGATCAGCAGCCCGCAGCTTCGTCCCTCGACGGCATCATCCAGCATGGCCGCCATGTCATGCAGATCCGTGTCTATTACGAGGACACGGATTTCACCGGCATCGTCTATCACGCCAATTATCTG
This sequence comes from uncultured Alphaproteobacteria bacterium, assembly GCA_963736355.1. GTDB lineage: Bacteria > Pseudomonadota > Alphaproteobacteria > Rhizobiales > Xanthobacteraceae > CAVTOO01. The sequence continues at coordinate 215,301 of CAVTOO010000008.1, forward strand.
CGCTTCATGGAGCGCGGTCGCACCAACTATCTGCGGCTGCTGGGCGCCGACCAGCACGCGCTGTTCGCGGAGGCCGAGAGCGAAGCGCCGGGCTTCGCCTTCGTGGTGCGCTCGATGCAGATCGAATTCCTGAAATCCGCGCGCATGGACGACGTGCTTGAGATCGTCACGGTTCCGGCCGAGGTGAAGGGCGCGTCGATCACGCTGAAGCAGGAAGTGCGCCGCGGCGACGAGGTGCTGCTCGAAGCGCAGGTGCGCGTCGCCTTCGTGTCGGGCGGCCGCGCGCGGCCGATCCCGAAGGCGCTGCGCGTTGCGATGAAAGCTGATCAGAGCGGCGAATGATTTTGCTGTCATTGCCGGGCTGACAGGCCGGCAATCCATTTTTCAGGTTGAAGGGGAGATCGGGTGACCGGATGCACGTGCCGGTCATGACGCCTAGCCACCCAACCCCTCGCGCGCCATCGCCTCCCAGAACAGATCCTGTCCGCTTCTGTGATTGGCCGTCCATTCGTCGGCCGCGCCCTCATTGGCGTCGTCGGTGATGAACTTGAATGCGCGCCAGGGCGTGCCGTGGCGGTGGCACACATGGGCGATGGCGAACAATTCCATATCGACGATGTGAACGCCGTTGTCGGTCAGCCACGGGTCGGCTGCGGTGACGAAACTGTCGCCGGTGCCGCAGATCACGGTGCCGAAGGATGAATTCATGTTCATGCGGACCCTCGGTCAGCGGCGTCGTGCCGCGCGGCGCCAGCGGCATCGCCATCATGTCGCGCTGGATCACGCGCGACACTTCGACAAGGCCTGTGAGCGAGGGGCTGAGCTTGCCTGCGGTGCCGTAGTTGACGATGAGGGCAGGGCGATGGGTGAGCAGCGCCGCCATCGCGACGCTCGCCGCATTGACCTTGCCGACGCCGGTATGGATCACGCGCACGCCGTCGGGTGCGCGCGCCTCGTCGAGTTCGTCGCGCAATGCCACGAGAACGACGATACTCATGCAAAGTAGCGGGCGAGAAATCCGCGGAAAATCGCCGTCAGCCGCCCGAGATCGTTGATCGACACCCGCTCGTCGACCTGATGCATGGTCTGGCCGACGAGGCCGAACTCCACCACCGGGCAGTAATGCGTGATGAACCGCGCATCGGAGGTGCCGCCGAGCGTGTTGAGATGCGGCTCGCGTCCGGTCACTTCGCGGATTGAATCGACGACATGGCTGGTGAACGGGCCGGGCTGGGTGATGAACACATCGGCATTCGACGGCTCCCAGTCGATCGACCAGCGCACCGCGTTGCCGGCCGCCTTTTCGGCGCGCTGTTCGACCAGCGCGCGCAGCGAATCCTGCGTGTGGCAATCGTTGTAGCGAATGTTGAAATGCGCCACGGCCTTGGCCGGAATGACATTGCCGGCCTTGTTGCCGACATCGACCGATGTGAATTCGAGGTTGGAGCGCTGGAAATGCTCGCTGCCATTGTCGAGCGGCTCCGCCGTCAGCGCCGCGATCAGGCGCACGATGCCGGAGATCGGATTGTCGGAGCGCTCGGGATAGGCAACATGACCCTGCCTGCCCTGGATCGTCAGCGTGCCGGACAGCGAACCGCGCCGGCCGATCTTGATGCCGTCGCCGAGCTCGGTCGCGTTCGACGGCTCGGGCAGGATGCAGTGGTCGAATTTTTCGCCGCGATCGGCCGCCCACTTCAGCAGCTTGATCGTGCCGTTGATCGCAACGCTCTCCTCGTCGCCGGTGATCAGAAACGAGATCGAGCCCTTCGGCTGGCCGCCATTGCGCGGCGAGATGATCGAGCGCGGCGGCCATCGCGCAGGCGATGCCGCCCTTCATGTCCACGGCGCCGCGTCCGAACAGGAAACCGTCCTTGGCCTCGCCGGCGAAAGGCGGCTGCGTCCACGCCGCCTCGTCGCCCGCCGGCACCACATCGGTGTGGCCGGCGAAGACGATATGCGGCGCGCTGGTTCCGATGCGCGCATAGAGGTTGTCGATGTCGGCGGTGCCCGCTTCGCTGAAGGTGACGCGATGGGTGGTAAAGCCCGCTGCTTTCAGCACGGAATCGATCACCCCCAGCGCGCCGGCATCGGCCGGCGTCACCGAGGGGCAACGAATCAGGTCACGGGTCAGGGCAACGGGATCTGCGCTCATGGGTCCTTGTTAGAGCATTTTCCGGAAAAGTGGGACCCGGTTTTCCTCGCAAATTTCTTCCCATAAAAAACCGGAGCGCTTCCGTTCGGAAAGGCGCTCCGGCACAGGGCGAGGCCGGCAATGCCAGCTATTGGAGGCTCAGTCTTGCGGCGGCAGCGGATCGGGGCCGTACTCGTTCGATCCCTCGGTGCCGCGCAGGCAGCCGATTTCGACAAAACCCCAGATCGAGATGCCGAGGCTGGCAAGACTGAACAGCATCCCGAGAGAGCTGCCCGCCGCGGTGCCGACCCCGCTGAGGATGCCGGGCACGACCCAGAAGATCAGCAGCCACCAGCCGCTCTTGGCGCGGTCATGCAGGCGTTTGATGCCGATTGCGCAGCCGGCCCACATGGCGCCGATCGTCGCGGCAGCACCGGCGGCAATGGCGAGAATGTATCCGGGCCCGCCGAGACCGTAGAACAGGATCGACAGAACGATGCCGACAACGATCCAGTAGGCGATCAACACGCCCACACCGAGCCAGTATTTGGCGCGATTGATGCGGCCGGTGAAAGTGAAGAGCAGGGTCGAAATATCCATCGAAATATCCTTTGGCTTCGTTGCGTCCCGCAATGCCAAAGACTGATCGGTGGCCCGCCAAAAGGCAAGCTCCCGCGGGATTCGCAGCGAGGTTTACTGAGGTATCTGTGGATGAGCGCGTCAGAACTGGCGAAACGGCAAGCGTCGACTGCGCAACAATTATGCGGGCGTCGCTTCGTCCCTGCGCCGGATCAGTCCCGGCACGATATAGAAAATCACGAAGCCGAGCAGGAGCAGCATCCAGCCTCCCGGGGTTTCGATCAGTTCGATCGTCAGCGCAAACCAGGCCACGGGGCCGAGGATGAAGATCAGCGTCAGCCACAGCGAGCGGCGGGCATCGCGCAATCGCGCGATCAGGATCGCAATGTGCAGCCACAGGAACGTCAGGAGAAACGGAACAGCCAGAAACGGCGCGCCGCCGCCGGTGGGATTCATCACGCTCGCCGCAAAGCCGAACGCGACAACCAGAATCAGCAGCGCGACGCCAAGCCAGATGAAATAGCGCCCTCGGCTCAGCACGCCGCGGAAAATGAGAAGAGCGGTGATCGAGGTCGGAGAAAGCTCGGTCGCGGACGTCTCGCCGCTCATCGTCTCAGTCCCGCAGCAGCTCGTTGATCGAGGTCTTGGAGCGCGTCTGCGCGTCGACGCGCTTGACGATCACGGCGCAGGCGAGCGAGGGGCCGGGCGATCCGTCCGGCAGCGCCTTGCCCGGCATCGAGCCCGGCACGACGACCGAGTAGGCGCGGCACTTCGCCGATATGCATCTTGCCGGTGTCGCGCTCGACGATCTTGGTGGTGGCGCGAGATGAACACGCCCATCGCCAGCACCGAGCCTTCGCGCACGACGACGCCTTCGACGACTTCGGAGCGCGCGCCGACGAAGCAATTGTCCTCGATGATGGTCGGGTTGGCCTGCAGCGGCTCAAGCACGCCGCCGATGCCGACGCCGCCCGACAGATGCACGTTCTTGCCGATCTGCGCGCAGGAGCCGACCGTGGCCCAGGTGTCGACCATGGTGCCTTCATCGACATAGGCGCCGAGATTGACGAAGGAGGGCATCAGCACGACGTTCTTGGCGACGATAGGCCGAGCGGCGCACGATGGCGCCCGGCACGGCGCGGAAGCCGGCGTCGCGAAACTGGGTCGGGCCCCAGCCGTCGAATTTCGAGGCGACCTTGTCCCACCACACGGCCTTGCCCGGTCCGCCGGAAATCACTTCCATGTCGTTGAGGCGGAACGACAGCAGCACGGCCTTCTTCAGCCATTGATTGACATGCCAGGCCTTGTCGGCGCCGCGTTCGGCCACGCGTGCCTCGCCCTTGTCGAGCAGATCGAGCGCCATTTCCACGGCCTGGCGGACTTCGCCCTTCGTCGCGGCGTTGATGGTGTCGCGGTTGTCGAAGGCTTTTTCGATTGTCGTGGCAAGCTGGGCGTGGGGCATGGATCGGCTCGTTCCATCATGTCAGGGTGGGCTTCGGGTTTTCGGGGCAACGGCAGGCGGAGTCAAGCTGCCCTTGCAGGGATGCAAGGGCGATCCTGCAGGGGGCGGGCTTCAATTGCAGCGGCTTCGCCCCTAGGTATGCGTCTGAACGAGAAAAGACAGGAGCGACCGATGACACAGGCCTTGAAGGAAATGGAAACGGCGGCAGCCCCGATTGCGGCAGGCACGCGCATCGGCCATGTGCATCTGAAGGTCTCCGACATCCCGCGTGCGCTCGATTTCTATTGCGGCGTGCTCGGCTTTTCGCTGATGCAGCGCCGCGGCACGCAGGCGGCGTTTATCGCTGCCGGCGGCTATCATCACCACATCGGCCTCAACACCTGGGAGAGCGCGGGCGGCAGCCCGCCGCCGCCGGGTACCACCGGCCTCTTTCACATCGCCATTCTCTATCCGACACGCGCGGCGCTGGCGGATGCGCTCAAGCGGCTGATTGCCGCCGGCATCCAGCTCGACGGCGCCAGCGATCACGGCGTCAGCGAGGCGCTCTATCTGCGCGACCCCGACCAGAACGGTGTGGAACTGTACTGGGACCGCGCCGAGGCGGATTGGCCGCGCACGGCGGATGGCCATCTCGAGATGGTCACGAAGCGGCTGGATTTGAACAATCTGCTGGCGGAAGCGAAGTAAGTTCTCCCTCCCCCTGCAAGGGGGAGGGTTGGGGTGGGGGTCTTGTGCCCGCTAAAGCCAAATGACCCTCACCCGGAACGCTCCGCGTTCCGACCTCTCCCTTTCAGGGAGAGGTGAAGACCGTTTTCAAAAATCCCGCGAGATTGTCCGTGACGTGATCGACGTGATGTGCGTCGCGCCCTTCCATCTCCCAATCTTCGCGGATCACTTCTTTCGTGCCGTCGGGCACGATCAGCACCGTCGTCATGCCGAGGCGATGCGGCACTTCGAGATTGCGCGCCAGATCCTCGAACATCGCCGCTTTTGACGGATCGACGTCGTGGCGCTCAAGAAAGCGATGATAGGTGCGTTCCGCCGGCTTCGGCTCGAGTTCGGCCGCAACAATATCGAACACATCCTCGAAATGGCCGGTGATCGTCAGCCGCTCCAGCACCTTGTGCGCGTGCTCGCGCGAGCCGTTGGTCAGGATCAGCTTGCGGCCGGGTAGTTTCTCGATCGCCGCGCCCAGCGCCGGGTTCGGCTCAAGCGGCGAATGGTCGATGAGATGGACGTATTCGAGAAATTCATCCGCACGCAGCCCGTGCTCCGTCATCAATCCGCGCATCGTCGTGCCGTAGCGCTTGTAATAGTCCTTCTGGATCGTGAAGGCTTCCTCGTGCGGCACTTTCAGAAAATCGGCGACGAAATCGCGGATCCGCGTATCGACCTGCTGCCACAGATTGACGTGATGCGGATACAGCGTGTTGTCGAGATCGAACACCCACGTTTCGACGTGACTGAAATTGCGTGGCGTGGGCTTCGGTGCGGGGGATGACAAGATTTCAGCTCTGCTTTGTCATGCCCGCGAAGGCGGGCATCCAGTGTTCAATGTAGCACAACGGCGCTACGGCATCTTCAGGCGCAGCGTCTGCGTCGCGTCGGTCGCGACCGGCACAAACCCCGTGGTGGCGAGCCCGCGCGCGGCGCAATCGTTCTGCTCGCCGATTTCGAACTTGCTCTCGCGCGTGCACAGCGTCGATGCGCCGCCCCAATTGACCGCGCGGCCATTCACCTGCAAGGGGCGTCCGTCGGTGTCCACGGCTTCCGCGAATGAGAACAGCCGTCGCGGCTTGATGCCGATATCGGCGTTGATGCATTTGCCCGGATCGACGCGATACCAGCCGCGTGTCGTCGTCGCCTTGCCGTCATCCACGCCGACGGCGGCCATCACGCGATGCGGCGTGTCGTTGCACCACGCCAGTCCGCCGCCCGTCGGCGACTGCAGCGCCGTCAGGATGGTCTGGAAAAAATTCTCCGACTGCACGCTCGCCGCGCTGAGACTGCGGTCGCGCAGGAATTTCGTCAGCGCCGCCTGCGATTTCGGACCGTCGACGCCGTCGATCGGGGCGGCATCGTAGCCGCCGATCACCAGCAGCCGCTGGATCGCGGCGAAGCGGGCCTGCTCGTCGTCATAGCCGGCGTCTTCCGCAAGATATGCGCTGGAATGGCCATCCGCGCCGGTTGCAGGCTTGATCTCGGTGAAGGTCACGCTTGCGCCGCCGCGGCAATTGCGCGCCGACGGGATCATGAAATCGCCGGTGCCGACGCAGAAAATGTTGGCGTCGCCCTGTTGCTTGGGCGTGGCGCCATAGATCGGCAGTGCGCGGGCATGAACGAACAGCCGCTCGGCGCCGATCTGGCCCTGCGCCACCACGCGGCACTGCGCCGGATCGATCCGGAACCAGCCGCGCGTCGCCGTCGTGCCGCGATCGTCGATGCCGACCGCGGCCTCGACGATATAGCTCATGCGGTTGCACAGTTTGAGATCGGCGCGCGCCTGTGTGGCGAACGCCAGCGGCAGGACCAGAAGAAGGAGCGCGCCGCGGATCACTTGTGGATCAGGGTGCCGGCGCCGTGATCGGTGAACAGCTCGAGCAGCACCGCATGCGGCACCTTGCCGTCGACGATCACCACACCCTCGACGCCCGCTTCGAGCGCGTAGATGCAGGTCTCGACCTTCGGGATCATGCCGCCGGAAATCGTGCCGTCGGCGATGAGCTTGCGCGCGTCGTTGATCGACAATTCGTTGATCAGCTTCTTCGACTTGTCGAGCACGCCGGGCACGTCGGTCAGCAGCAACAGCCGCTTGGCCTTGAGCGCGCCGGCGATGGCGCCCGCAAAGGTGTCGGCGTTGACGTTGTAGGTCTGGCCGTCCACCGAGGTCGCGATCGGTGCGAGCACCGGGATCAGTTCGCGGCCGAGGATCTGGTTGAGCACCGTGACATCGACCTTCTTCGGATCGCCGACGAAACCGAGATCGACCACCCGCTCGATGTTGGAATCCGGGTCGACAATCTGGCGCGTCACCTTCTCGGCGATCACCATGTTGCCGTCCTTGCCGCACAGGCCCACGGCCTTGCCGCCGGCTTCGTTGATGTAGCCGACAATCTGCTTGTTGATCGAACCGGCCAGCACCATCTCGACGATCTCGATGGTGGCGGCATCGGTGATGCGCAGGCCTGCTGCGAATTCGGACTTGATGCCGAGGCGCTTGAGCATGGCGGCGATCTGCGGTCCGCCGCCATGGACGACCACCGGATTGATCGCGGTCTGCTCGAGCAGCACGATGTCGCGCGCGAACTGCTTGGCCAGCTCTTCGTTGCCCATGGCGTGGCCGCCATACTTGATGACCACGGTCTCTTCGTCATAGCGCTGCATATGCGGCAGCGCCTCGGAGAGAATCCGGGCCTGCTCCAGCGCAGAGGTAATGGGGGCCGAATTATGGGGAGAATTCGGGTCGGTCATGGCGGCTCCGGGGCGGCGGACGAGGACTCTGGAACGCGGCCGTTTTAGCTGATTGGTGGGGCTACGCAAAGCGCGGAAGATCGGAGCGCATGCCTCAGGCTTCTTCTCGTCCATCAGCCGCACAATGGCGGCGCGCAGGTCGCTGATGCCGTCGGAGTCCTTCGACGACGTCGCCAGAATCTCGGGGAACGCGGCCGCGTGCGTCGCCAGCGTCGCCTGCATCTCGGCGATCCGGCCCTCGAGTTCCGAAGCCGGGACCTGGTCGGTCTTGGTCAGCACCACCTGATAGCTCGTCGCGGCGCGGTCGAGCGTCGCCAGGATATCGTTGTCGACGTCCTTGAAGCCGTGGCGGCCGTCGATCAGCAGATAGACGCGGGCGAGATTGCGCCGGCCCTGCAGATATTCGTGGATCATCGCGGTCCAGGAGGCGACTTTCTGCTTGGAGACGGCGGCGTAGCCATAGCCCGGCATGTCCACGAGCGTCAGCCCGGCATCCTTCGGGCCACCGAAGAAGATCAATTCCTGCGTGCGGCCCGGCGTGTTCGAGGTGCGCGCCAGCCCGTTGCGGTTGGTCAGCGCGTTGATCAGGCTCGATTTGCCGACATTGGAGCGCCCGGCGAAGGCGATCTCGATGCCCTGCATCGGCGGCAGGCCGTCGGCCTTCGCCGCCGCCCACTGGAATTGCCATTCGCCCGCGAACAGCTTGCGGCCGGTCTCGATTTCCCTGCGATTGTAGGGCGGTCTTTGCCATCGCCCGACGCCCCTCCAAAATCCGCTACGGCTCTGTCTTCTTGCTCGCGAACATCGCCTTGATGTTGTCGAACAGTTCGATCTTGGCGCCGTTCTTCTTCATGATGATGCTCTGCTGCAGCACCGACAGCGTGTTGTTCCAGGCCCAGTAGATCACGAGGCCGGCCGGGAACGACGCCAGCATGAACGTGAAGACCAGGGGCATCCAGTCGAAGATCATCTTCTGCGTCGGATCGGGCGGCGACGGGTTGAGCTTCATCTGGAAGAACATCGTGATGCCCATGATGATCGGCCAGATGCCGAGCACGAGGTAGGGCCCGAACAGCGGGATATGCGTCGGGTCGAACGGGATCAGGCCGAACAGCGTTGAACAGATTGGTCGGATCGGGCGCGGAGAGATCGCGGATCCAGCCGAAGAACGGCGCGTGGCGCATTTCGATGGTGATGAACAGCACCTTGTAGAGCGCGAAGAACACCGGGATCTGGATCAGGATCGGCAGGCAGCCGGCGATGGGATTGATCTTCTCTCGCTTGTAGAGCTCCATCATCTCCTGTTGCTGCTTCATCTTGTCGTCGGGATAGCGCTCGCGCAGCGCCGCCATCTGCGGCTGCACATTCTTCATCTTCGCCATCGAGGCGTAGGACTTGTTGGCGAGCGGGAAGAAGATCGCCTTCACCAGCACCGTCACCAGCAGAATGGCGACGCCGAAATTGCCGACGAGGTTGAAGAAGTAGTCGATCACCCAGAACATCGGCTTGGTGATGAAGTGGAACCAGCCCCAGTCGATCAGAAGTTCGAAGCGGTTGAGCTGCAGCGCCTTCTCGTACTGGTCGATGACGCGGGTTTCCTTGGCGCCGGCGAACAGCGCGGCCTTCAACGGTCGCGGTCGCGCCCGGCGCAATCGTCTGCTGATCGAGCAGATAGTCGGCCTGATAGGTCCGGGTAGAGCCGAGCAGGGTCGAGGAGAAGCGCGCCTGCAGCGCTGCGTCGTTCTTCGGCAGCAGCGTCGCCGCCCAGTATTTGTCGGTGATGCCGAGCCAGGCATTGGTGACCTTGAACGGCACCGACTTCTTCTCTTCGATCTTGCTGTAGGTGAATTCCTGCAGGCCCTCGGAGCCGAGCACGCCGACAAGGCCCTCATGCAGAATGTAGAAGCCGTCGGTCTTGGGCGTGCCGTGGCGCGAAATCAGCGCGAACGGATAGAACGACACCGGCGCGGCGGAGGCATTGCTCACCGCATCGGTCACGGTGAAGAGATAATTGTCGTCCACGGTGATGGTGCGGCGGAACGTGACGCCCTCGCCATTGTCCCATGACAGCTTCACCGGCGTGGTCTGCGTCAGCGTGGCCTGCGCCGTCCTGCCGCCACAGCGTTTCCGCGTCGGGCAATTTCGTCGTTGCGCCGGTCGTGCCGACGAAACCGAATTCGGCGTAATAGGCATTGGGCGCGCCCGACGGCGACAACAGAACGATGGCGGGCGATTTCGGATCGACCGTCTCGCGATAATTCGTCAGCGCGAGATCGTCGATGCGGCCGCCCTTCAGATTGACCGAGCCCGACACGCGCGGCGTCTCGATCTTGATGCGCGGCGAGGCCGCGACTGCGGCGGCGCGCGTCACCGGCTGCAACGCCACCGGCGCCTGTCCCGGCAGCGACGGGGCGCTGCCCGGCGCGGCACCCGGCTGCGGCGTCGTCGAACCCGGCGCAGCACCCGGCGTCTGCGCCTGCTGCTGCTGCGCGATCTTGGCCTGCTGGGCCTGCTTCTCCGCCTGCGGAATATTGAAGAAGAACTGCCAGCCGAGCAGCACCATCGCCGAGAGCACGATGGCCAAGATCATGTTTTTCTGGTCGCTCATCGTTCAGTCTCGTTTCGTTGGTTGTCGGCAGGCTTTGTCGAAGATCCGGTCTGCGAAGCTGTCTTGGAGGCTGTCTCTGTCTTGAGCGCGGTCCTGGCCAGATCGCGTTCGAGGCGTGCGAGCGCTGAGCGCAGATCGTCCTGCATCAGATTGAAGCTGCGGTCGAGGGCAGTGCGGCGTCCGATGATCACATAATCGCAATGCGGCCGCATGACCGTCTCTGCGGCGCTAAGTCTCACGACCTCGCGCAGGCGCCGCCGGACGCGATTGCGTTCGGTCGCGCCTCCAACCTTGCGGGAAACAGTAAAGCCGACGCGAACCGGGCCGGGATCGGAGCGCTGGCGCCCCTGCAGGATGAATGCGGGCGCTGACGTTTTCGCGCCGCCGGCAGCGGCGAGAAAATCCGCCCGTTGCCGGATTCGATCCATGGCAATGTCGTGAGACGTTAGGCGCTCAGGCGCTTGCGGCCGCGCGCGCGGCGAGCGGCGATAACCTTGCGGCCGCCGACAGTCGCGATGCGGGCACGGAAACCGTGGCGGCGCTTGCGCACGAGTTTGCTCGGTTGATAGGTACGCTTCACGGCTCGTCTCCGCTGCCGGCAGGGCCGGCTTCTATTGAATGGTCGGGTATGGCCCAAAAGCCCGAAAAAACGACCGTTTCCGGCCGGACCGAGGCAATGGGGCGCTCTGGGGCGGCTTATAAGGGACGACAGCCCGAAAAGTCAATGTAGGGCCGGACGTCCGGGGCGGTCCGAAGGGGCCAATTCGGCCATGATTTTCAAGGATTAACGTGCTTTGCGCGGTTTGACCGCACAGGCCGGCGGGCGCATCATACAGCTAAATAAAGCCATGACCGATCAAACCACCCTCGCGCCAGACCCCGCGCCCACGCCCCTGTGGGGACGGTTCGGGCTGTCGGCCAAGCTGATCGGGCTGACCATGCTGTTTGTCGTGGTCGCCGAAGTCCTGGTCTTTGTGCCCTCCATCGCCAACCGCCGCATGAACTGGCTGAACGATCGGCTGGCGGCGGCCCACACCGCCGCGCTGGTGTTCGACGCAGCGCCCAGCGGCATGGTGCCGGAAGACGTGGCGCAGCAGGTTCTCAAATCCATCGGCGCGCGCGCCGTCGCCCTGAAGATGGGTCAGCAGCGCCGTCTCCTGGCGATGTCGGACATGCCCGTCGCGCCCGAGGACGTCGTCGATATCCGCAACGAAACGCCCTGGCAGTCGGTGGTGAATACCTTCGCCGTCATGGCCGAGACCGGCAACGGCGTCATGCGCGTCGTCGGCCCCGGCCCGGCCGGCGCCGAATATCTCGAAGTGATCCTCGACGAGAAGCCGCTCTGCGAGGCGCTGTATCGCTTCTCGCTGAACGTGCTGTTCGTATCGCTCTTGATGATCGCGCTCATCGGCCCGCTGATCTATCTGACGCTGCATTTTCTGTTCGTGCGGCCGATGCGGCGCATCACCGCCAATCTCGTCGCCTTTCATCGCAATCCCGAGAGCTCCGCGCAGATCATTGAGCCGTCGGGCCGGCACGATGAAATCGGCATGGCCGAGCGGGAACTCTCCTCGATGCAGCGCGATCTGGTCTCGATGCTGCATCAGAAAAGCCGTCTCGCCGCGCTGGGCCTCGCGGTGTCGAAGATCAACCACGATCTGCGCAATCTTCTTGCGTCCGCGCAGCTCATCTCCGATCAGCTCTCCACCGTGCCGGATCCGCGCGTGCAGCGTTTCGCGCCGAAGCTGATGCACACGCTGGAGCGCGCCATCGCCTTCTGCCAGTCCACGCTGTCGTATGGCCGCGCGCAGGAATTGCCGCCGGATCGCCGCTCCATCGTGCTCGAGCCCATCGTCATGGAGGTGCGGGATTCACTTGGGCTTTCGCACGAGTCGCGGGTGATGTGGATCGCCGCCATCGACCGCACGGTGGTGATCGATGCCGATCCCGATCAGCTGTTCCGTGTGCTCTTGAACATCGCGCGCAACGCGCTGCAGGCGCTGGAGGCCAGCGTGAGCGCGGGCACGTCGGCGCATATCCGCATCGCCGGCCGGCGCGAGGGCGCGGTCACCATCATCGAGATTTCCGACAGCGGCCCCGGCGTGCCGGCGAAGGCGCGCGAGCATCTGTTCGAGGCGTTCCATGGCTCGGCGCGGGCCGGGGGCACGGGGCTGGGCCTGGCCATCGCCGCCGAACTGGTGCGCGCCCATGGCGGCGACATTCATCTGGTCGAGGGCACCATCGGCGCGACCTTCCGCATCGCCATTCCCGACCAGCCGGTGGACTTGAGCGCGCGTCGCCGCGCCTGACATTCAGGCCCGCGACCCGCCCGTCACAGGAAACCCGTGCAAAAATAATGTGTTGAGGCGTTTTCCCGCCATGGCCGGGCCGCCGCCGCCCTTGCCAAGCCGGATTTAAGCCGTTAGCAAAGGCCCGCTTCGGGCGTCATCTGCCCGGACACTGCGGACGTTGCCCCGACTTTCCATGCACGTCCGAAAACGCGCCCGTAGCTCAGCTGGATAGAGCACCAGACTACGAATCTGGGGGTCAGGAGTTCGAATCTCTTCGGGCGCGCCATTTTCTGTATATTGCGAATATTGAGCTGGCCGAGGGTGGCAGGGAGTAGCTTCCTGTCGATTCCTAGAAGCTCGCGCAGCGGCTTTAATTTTGCTCAGAAGTCATATTGAGGCTGGAATACGATCCATGGGGCACGGTGTTTTTATTCATCGGTCGGACTCTATTTATGACGACAGTCCAGCAGAGCGTTATCAATTTCCTAGTCAATATCTTGGTCGCGTAGAGGCCTGCATAGGCGACTGGATTGTCTATTATGAGCCCAGCAAAATTGCGGACACGCGCGGTTACTTTGCAACAGCAAAAGTCGAGCGGGTTGTCGCCGACACTGATCTGCCGGCATGTACTTTGCCCTGATTGAGCCAGGAAGCTATCTTGATTTCGTGAATGCAGTTCCTTCCAAGATTCCTCGGGCGTTGTTGAACGAGGAGTGCTGAACGAGCAGGGACGAATCTCTGGTCGTGCTCAATCTGCGGTCCGTCCACTGTCGGCTGATGACTTCAATCGCATTATTGCTTTAGGAGTTCGGGAGGACGATCGGCTGCTGCCGAGAGTTGATGAGAATTCCTCCCTGCAAGGCTTAAAGGAAGATAGTGCACCATTCACACTCGAGCAGGATCGCGATCGCGTAAGTTTTATTTCGTCTCGGATTGTTCGCGATCGCATTTTCCGTCGAGTCGTGTTGCGAGCCTACTCCGAGCGCTGTGCAATTAGCGGTCTTAAGTTGATCAATGGTGGGGGGCGCGCAGAGGTCGCGGCAGCTCACATCCGGCCTGTCGAGTCGAGCGGCCCCGATATTGTCAGTAACGGCCTCGCCTTGTCGGGTACGCTACATTGGATGTTTGACCGCGGGCTGCTTGGTCTGTCCGATAACCTTGAAATTTTGATCTCACGACAAGTGAACGATCTTCAGGGTATTCGATCGCTTATAAATCCAAGCGGTCATGCTTTCGCTCCATCGCGATCTCTCGATCGTCCGCATCCCGCCTTCTTGCAATGGCATCGCGAGCATCGTTTCAAGCAATGATCGTATACTTTCGGCGGTAAACTTCCCGATCGCGCCTCGCTCACCGTCCCCCCGACACATTCACAATCGTGCCTGTGATGAACGACGCCGCGGGCGACGTGAGAAACAGCACGGTGTTCGCCACCTCGGATGGCTGGCCGAAACGCTTCATCGTATTTTTACGCCATCCGCTCGGGCCGCTTCGCCGGGTCGTTCGCGTCGGTGTGAATGGGGCCGGGCGCAGCGGCTTCCTGCGTTTGCCGTCCTCAGGCTCCGGTCCCTCGCGTGAAACAAGCGGGGCGCACCGCGCCCCGCCAGTCAAAGATGATCTTTAGGAAGCGCTCTTCCAAAATGGTTCGACAAATATGTCCAGCGGGTTCGCGCTGCATTTTGGACAATGCCACATGTTTCCTGCCAATTGCGATGCATCAAATGCACCATCGCAGTGGAGGCAATGCCATCTATTGCTAACGCCTTTCGACAACGGATGTTCAGCCTGACCGTCTGCGTCAGGCTTTGTCGATCGTCGTGGCCAATCCGCAGCAATGCGAGCGCGCAATCGTTCGGCAGCCTTGTGACAGATACCTAGAGCCTTTTCTTTAAAAACGGGATCAAAGATCGCGTTGGCCTCGCTGGTATCGTAGATTTCGATAAATGGCTTCTCGGAAGGTGCGTGCTCCATAAGAATGCACCACTTGCCGATCTCTGCCATCACCACCTCGAAATCGATTTCGAGAATGTATGGATGGCCGTCTAGTTGACCATGCTCTTTGACGCCTTGGCCGATACCAAGAGTTGGAATTGCCATAACCGGATCGCTAGCTTCATCCATGCT